>NZ_JASISW010000100.1 GCF_030063335.1 Rhodococcus sp. G-MC3
GTTTATAAGTGTTTGGCAATCATTGCTTGCAATTGGTCTTTTGTATGAACACCGACTGCTTTTTCAACAACTTCGCCATCTTTTTTCAATAGCAATGTTGGGATGCTCATGATTCCAAAACTTGCTGGTGTTGCAGGATTTTCATCCACATCCATTTTGACGATTTTCACTTCGTCTTCATCATATTCTTCAGATAATTGTTCTAAGATGGGTGCTTGCATACGACAAGGGCCACACCAAGTTGCCCAAAAGTCGATTAAGACTAATCCTTCATCTGTTTCTGTTGCAAAATCTTTATCGGTAATTGCTTGTGTCATTTCACAAACCTCCTACTCTTTACTCTTATTACATGCTTAGTATAACACGTCATCTCTAAGATAGCGAGTGTTCTGCTTACTTATTGTAAGTCCTTGTTTATTGGAATTTTACGACAGTCGCACCATTACCACCTTGGTTTTGTGGCGCAAATTCATAGCTTTTCACACTGCGGTGATTTTTTAAAAATTCCGTTATTCCGGTTCTTAATGCACCTGTTCCTTTGCCGTGAACAATGGTTACTTGTGGATAGCCCGCTAGAAT
>NZ_JASISW010000101.1 GCF_030063335.1 Rhodococcus sp. G-MC3
TCACCCCGGCTGAGTATGCTGCCCAATGCACCCACAACCACCAACCGGTGGACGGCTGCGAGATCGACTGAAGATCAAACCGAAGCGGCTCTAGAACGCTGTGGTCCGACTATCGGGGACCTGCCAAGATCATCGCGGAGTTTTTGAGGTACACGTTGCCCGGCGGCCCGGTCGACGGCGTCATCTGGCGTTCAACGGTGGTCGACGACGTCGACTGTTGCGTGCTGTTCGTGAACAACGAGGAATGCGCCAATGACGGTGCGCAAACGGCAAACACTCGGCTCGTCCTCGATCCACGAACAGTTACCTGGCAGAGCGTAATTACGTGACCAACAGCGCGGGAACTAGTGAAGAAGCTCTGGTATCGCGGTGGCCCGATGCCCACCCTACAGCCGTAGTTTTTCCGAGATGATCTGCCGCGGGGATTTCGGACACTGGAGATGGTTAAATTCAGGCCGCGTTGTCGTGCTGCCGGTAACTGTAGTGGACATCGTTCGGGGCTTGGTAGTCGAGAGCTGAATGCCTGCGTCGAGGGT
>NZ_JASISW010000102.1 GCF_030063335.1 Rhodococcus sp. G-MC3
GTTGCATCTGCGAGATGCCCTTCTTGTGGTCAGAATCGGTTCTGTAGAAAGTCCCATTCGTCCACCACAGCAGGGCATTTCGCGTCTAACGCGCATGTTGAGCGGCTACCTCATCGGTGCATTCAGGTTAAACCCAATACCGTTCAGTTAGTGCTGAATGATTGTGCATTCGGGTGATGTGGTGGGTTGCGGATGGTATTGGTGGTGGGAGCGTTTGGCTGCCCACTTGAAGATTTTGCGTTTGACAACGCGAGGGTTCGGTCGTAGGCGACGTGCGGGATTGAATCGGCGTTGCAGTTTCTCGATGGCGTGGTCCCACAATCGGGTGAGCGCTCTATGGTTGTGAGGGGGAAAAAGAGCTGTGCGAGAGCGATCGTCGCGCTATCCGCAGTGCCGCGACGAATGAGGCGCGGTCGGGGTCCTGTCCGCCTGCTCGCGCGGCGTCGACCATCAATGTTCGAATGGCGTAGTGGCAGCACAGGTGGCCCCAGATTTCTTGGAGT
>NZ_JASISW010000010.1 GCF_030063335.1 Rhodococcus sp. G-MC3
TGCATCTGCGAGATGCCCTTCGTAGTGGCCGAATCTTTCCCTAGACAAGATTGATTCTTTCACCACGACAGGGCATTTCGTATTCACAACTCGCGCTCAGTTGTCACTTCATCGGTGTATTCAGGTTTAGCTGTCCATATCTCTCATACATCGCGCACACCTTGTCCGAAATTTGTTGCGGAAGAGGGTATAACGCAAACTTTGGCATAGGCGCCAAGCCGTCAAGCTCAATAACCGGTATCGGAGAATGGAATTCGACAGTGCCAACCGGGCTCAGCTCTGTGGACAGGTCTATCGGGAAGTCGGCGAGCTGTTGGGCGCCGACGTACACCCGAACCTTGACGCTGGCCCCCGCGACCCCACCTGTCATCAGTCGGGGTGTGTCGAACACAAATCGAAAGAAGTCGAGCTCAGTGGGTGTATCCGCAATAGCGATGAGCTCTGCCATAGCCTCTTCGACCGCTGCTGAAGTGTGAAGCAGATCAATGTCCTGGCTGTACCGGGCGTCGGGGCGGCGGACTAACAACGACGCCCCTCCTTTGAGCATCCAACGACCTTCAGAGCTAGAGAAAACACGCGCAAGGAATCTCTGCAAGAAGAACTCGCGGCGTAGCTGTTCAATGGTGCGATTTCGCACGCCAGTTTGGTTCTTCAGCCGGTCCTTGAGAGAACGGCTAAAGGCGGCGGGATTCGTCGGCGTCTTCCCAGCAGCGTTCACGATATGCCGCTAGCGGATCGGCGCCAGGTATGTTCGCGCTTTGTCTGCATCGCTCTCTTCCCTCTCCTCGGCTCAGTCGTTGTCATTGTCGCTGTTGCTGCTGCTGTTGGCCGATTCGTCACCTTCTGCAGCCCGCGACAACTGGGAATTGAAGGCGGCGGCAACGTGCGCTGCCTGTGCCGCCAAGGCGGTGGTTTCTTTCTGTTGCAGCATCGGTTGGCGGGCGAGTGCTTCTTGCCGGGGTGCGGTTTGGCGGGCGAGTGCTTCTTGGAATGTGGGACTGGTCGTGAGTCTGTCGATGGCTTCTTGCAGGGGTGCGGTTTGGCGGGCGAGTGCTTCTTGGAATGTGGGACTGGTCGTGAGTCTGTCGATGGCTTCTTGCAGGGGTGCGGTTTGGCGGGCGAGTGCTTCTTGGAATGTGGGACTGGTCGTGAGTCTGTCGATGGCTTCTTGCAGGGGTGCGGTTTGGCGGGCGATTGCTTCCCGGATCTCCGTAACTGAAGTGGCGGTAGCGGACGATTCGTCGGCCGTCAGATGCCTGTTGAGAGAATGCATTGAACTCGGAATACCTGCCTCGACGAGGAATCGATTTACTAAACCGGACCCATCTCCCAGCGGTGCCCCGTACCTGTGGGCATGTGCGCGCAGAACGTCAGCAATAGCATCGGCATCGGCACGACCGGACGTGAGTGCGTCGCGGACGATGCTGGCGAGATGACCACCGTCGAGATGGTCGGAGGCAAGATCGTCGATGGTTGCGAGGATTGTCGTAACAGGAAGTCCGTCGACGAGAGTCCAACGGTCCCTGTCGAGCGATGCAACGCGGTACCTAACGTCATTTAGGCGAGATTGCTTTCGGCTCGCAACCATGAATTCCATGATGTCCGCGTCCAAGTCGCCGAGCCCATGCGCGCGCGCCGCCGATCGGTGGGAAACAACGCCCGGATGTTCCTGGTTGAGCCTTTCGCCGGCGGTAGCGCTTGGTTCTATTGCGAGCCACGCAGCCCTGAGCTGCTCATCCTGCACACTGGGCGCGCCACCGACCCGATACACACCGTGGCGCACCCGGTCGATCGCGCCGGTTCCGGCTAGACGTGAGACTCGCTGGGCGGAAAATCCTACGGCCCGTGCTTGTGCGGTAGTGAACAGACCCCATTGGACTGTCGCGACGTCCACCAGGCCGATGATCGGATGTTCCCTTCGCATGCTGCAATAGTACCATCTTGGGTCACTATTGCAGTACACCAAGCTCGGATAAAATTTGCGGTGACATACTTCATCTGAGTAGCTGCGAAAGTCGCGATGAGTGACACTATTGCAGTCTTAGACGTGATACTTGGAGGAGCGCGTGTGACATCAGACGGGCCGGGTTGGCCGCGGCCTAGCCAGAAGCCGACGGTCGTAGCGGCCTTCGATGTCGGCGGCCGGCCCGCGGTGATCCGCTCCTGCCCTCTTGGTCTGTCTTCGACTTACGCAGCCGCATGTGGAGCCCGCCGTGCCGGTGCACGGTGACGTCGCCGCACAGTAGGTCTGAGAGCTCGCTGCGGCTGAAGGGTCGGCAAACCCGAGCAGGATCGCCGAATCACGGCACTTGAGTACCCCGTCGGCCCACCCACGGCAACGTTCCCGCGCTACCGAGACAAGAGCCTTGCGACGGTGACCGGGTGCGACGGCAACGCGAGATGCCCCTCCCGCTCACACCGGCCGGCGTAGCGTCGCCACCCAACAGCGTAGGTGCGGCGAGTCCCGTCCGACCGCCATAAGTCCACCGCCTTCGAGATCCGCTTGGGCACGGCAGGAGAAATCTCGGCTCCACGGCTGCGGACGCGAGTCCTCCATCACCTCCCGGAATGCTTGCGGCAGGTGTTCGGCTTGGCCGGCAGTCCATTGGACAGTTTTGCGCAGGTCACCCACAGTTCTGCAACGCGGAACTGCGCTGAACTGGTGATTTGAGCCGGACGGTGCTGAAAATGCGATTAACAGCGGCAACCTCCGAACAGAATTCTCGGTCGGATTAGGTTGCACAGGCGAGCCAAAATTCGGTAGTCAACACTTACGTTCCAGTGTCGATTATTCACTTAGCACTGGATGACACCAGACGACCGCGACCGCACACTTGAGTCCAGCGACGAGAGCCGAATGTATCTCCGCGGGACGCAACCTCTGATGGTCCACCACCGACCACAGCCGTCCGAATCACTCAACACTTTCCGTCCCCGCAGGATCGATTTTGTTGGGAAAGTGTTGGGTCGATAGCAAAGCAAACAGCCCCTGAACGCATATAACTGCAGTTCAGGGGCTGTATCTGTGCGCCCGAAGGGATTCGAACCCCTAACCTCCTGATCCGTAGTCAGGTGCTCTATCCGTTGAGCTACGGGCGCATGTTCAGTTGTGCTTGTCCTTGCGAACAAACGGTACTACAGGCTGATCCTTGCGGATCAGCTTGGCGGAGGCGAGAGGATTTGAACCTCCGGTCCCGGTGAAGGGACAAGTCATTAGCAGTGACTCCCATTCGGCCGCTCTGGCACGCCTCCTAGGCTGCCGGCCCTCTCGGACCGCCGAGAGAAGAGATTACACACGGGGAAGTAGTGAACGCAAAACGCCTGGTCAACCTCCCGTTCACCTGAGGAACGAATCGAACCAGTCGAAGATCCTCGTCTGCGCTTCGACGAGCGCAGCTTCTGCCGGATCACCGTCTTCGGCGCTGCCAGGCAGCGGCGGATTGTCGGCGCGATGCTGCAGTCCGCTGTAGCTGACGACGTTGGTCGCGACGGAGCTCCGCATGGCTGCCTCACGGAGGCCCTCTATGTGTTCCGGTGGCGTCTTGGGATCGTTCTCGCCGTACAGACCCAGCCACGGAGCTTGCAGCGACGGCGCTGCCTCGATGAGAGCCACAGCGTCGGCATTGAGTGGCTCGTAGATCCCAGCAGCGGCGACGCTGACGGCGGCACCGATGGGACGGTTGGTCGCGACGATGAGGGCGGCGGTCCCGGCGTCGTCGAACCCGATGACCCCAACACAGTCCGGATAGACGCCTCGCGATGTGAGCCAGTCGAACGTCGCGTCGAAATCGGCGAAGAGATTGTCACCGAAGACCTCGTCGCCGTCGGTGTCCGCATCGCGGTGGAACAGATCGGGGGCGACCGCGATCCACCCCTCCATCGCGAGCGCACGCAAGAGATCGAGTAGCGATTCCGGGATGTCGCGCGACTCGTGAAGCACCACGATCCCGCCTCGCACGTTGCCCTCGGGCTCGATAGCGGTCAACGGCACCTTCTGCTGCACCGCAGGGGGCTGCTCGGTGTCACCCTCGACGACACCTGGATCCACATCGATTCGGAGCACTGCCACATCCGTGAAGATTGTCGACATGGTATTAAAATAGTGCCTGCAAACGGCCCTCGCATCAATACCGCTGGACGCACAGAAATCCCACATGAAGCACAGGCGCATAATATGAGCTGTGACCGCTCGCATACGCACCGACCTCGACGCCATCCCCGTTTACGTTCCGGGCCGCAGCTTTCCCGGCGCCATCAAATTAGCAAGCAACGAGACCACTCAGGGACCGCTACCGAGCGTGCGCGACGCCATCGCCGAGGCCGTCACCGGCGTGAACCGGTACCCGGACATTCGCGCGACGGCGCTCGTCGCCGAGATTTCCGCGATGTTGAAGGTGGAACCCGAAAACGTTGCAGCAGGCAGTGGATCCGTCGCGCTCTGCCAGGAAGTCGTCCAGATCACCTGCAGTCCGGGTGACGAGGTGGTGTTCGCCTGGCGCTCGTTCGAGGCCTACCCGATCATCGCTCGCGTAGCCGGTGCAACGCCCGTGCAGGTTCCTCTCGACGAGAACCACGTCCATGATCTCGACGCGATGCTGGCGGCCGTCACCGACCGCACCCGCGTCATGTTCATCTGTAACCCGAACAACCCGAGCGGCACCGTCGTCACTCGATCCGCGCTGGAGAAGTTCCTCGACGCGGTACCTGCGCATATCCTCGTCGTACTCGACGAGGCCTACTTCGAATACGCCCGCGAAAATCCCGAAGGCGAGTACACCGACGGCGTCGAGCTGGCACGTGGGCGTCGAAACGTTCTCGTCCTCCGGACCTTCTCCAAGGCCTACGGACTTGCCGGGCTGCGAGTGGGCTATGCCGTCGGCGATCCGTCGATTATCACTGCGCTCGGCAAGGTTCGCATCGCGTTCGCAGTCAGCACTGTTGCGCAGCAAGCGGCTCGGGCATCGCTCGCCGCGAAGGACGAGTTACTGGCCCGCACCGACGCTCTCGTCGCCGAGCGTGAGCGCGTGCGTGACGAACTGATCGCACTGGGATACGACGTCGCACATTCGGACTCGAACTTCGTGTTCCTACCGTTGGGCGACCGCTCCGGCCCTTACACCGAGGGTGCCGCCGAGGCTGGAATTCTGCTGCGCGCCTACGGAAACGACGGCGTGCGGGTCACCATTGGCGACCCGCACGAGAACGACGCGTTCTTGAAATACGCCGCTGCTGCCGTTTCCTGAGGAGAAACCTCGACTAGAGGTCGAGGGCCTTGCGGAGCGTCGGCCATGCCTCACGCAGATCGTCCTGCCAGTACGCCCACTGATGGATGCCATACGGCCGGTAGACGAACGTGGCCGGGATGTCCAGCGAGCGAAGCTTGGTATCGAACAGCGTGGTGCAGTAGAGCGCAGCTGCCTCGAGGGGACCGCCCATGGCGGCCGACTCTATGCCGGTACCGCCCGGTCCGATCTCGTACGGACCGGGTAGTCCGGTACCTACCGAAATGTAGACGTCTTTGCCGCGCAAAGCTTCTGCGTTGCGTGACGGGTCGTGCGCGATCCAGCTCGGGTCCGAGTTCTCGCCCCACATGTTGCTGGCGTTGCCGCCATTGGTGGCAACCGTGGCACGCACTGCGTCCTTGAGGTTGTTCTGCGAGTTGTCGTAGCACCCGCTCAGTCCCACGACGCCGGTGTAGAGATCACGGTGACGGGTGGTGAGATCCATGGCTGCCTGGGCGCCCATCGAGACACCTGCAATGGCGTTGGTGCCATTGCCGGAGAACCTGGCATCGATCAAGGGTGGCAGCTCGGACGTCAGGAATGTCTCCCACTTGTTCACACCGAGAACCGGATCGGGGACATTCCAGTCCGTGTAGTAGCTGCTGGAGCCTCCAACCGGAAGAACGACGTTGACATTCTTGTCGGCGAAAAAGCCGACGATGTCCGTCTTTTGCGTCCAGGTGCTTTCGGCGTAGTTCGATTCCTTGCCCGCGCTGACACCGTCGAGCATGTACAGCGTTGGGCGCGAGACTGCCTGCGCCGCCGGGAGCAGAACCTGAACCTGAATGATCTTGCTCATCGCGGGCGAATCGATGAATACGGCGGCCCGACGGTCGGTGATCATGTCGACGTGATCGATACGCGCAGCAGGCGACGGCGCAGACTGCTCCAAGGGCGCAGCGCCGCCATCGGAGCTTCCAGTGCCGGGAAGTGGCTGAGCCGACACCACACCGGTTCCCATTATCGACAACGCAATGCTGGTACCCAGCGCTGCCAGAACACGACGGTGCATCTGCTAATCCATCCTCCCCCGCTGCGCCTGTGTTGGCGCAACACGAACAACATCCGTCGCCCAACGTAACCCACCGGTAGGTAGGCGTGCTGCAGGCTGTGGCATCGCTCACAATAGCTCGCCGGAAGGTCGTACAAAAGTTCCACCGTTTGTTTATGACACGTCCCAAACGCCGCATGAGCAGGGACGCAGCGAGGAAGTGCTAACACTCTTCGCGGCGCGTCAGATCCCGGGGTGGGCGAGCACTCGACCGCTGTCCACCGCCTCGACCAGTGCACGGTGATCTGCAGCATTTTGGATGGCATACGCCTCGGCGAAGTCGCTGATCGCATTTTCGGAAGCGGAACTCGAACCCAGGTATGCCGCAATTTCGACGCGGTCCCCGGCCCGGGCGTGCGCCTGCGCGAGAACCTTGCCGCAGAGGCGTCCGTACAGTTCCATCCCCGCGGGAGACATGACCTCGATGACGGCCGACCCTTTGCCGTCGCGCAGTTGCCGGAGGTAGAAGTCGCGCGTCTCACCGCCTGGATCGAGCCCGTGCTGCCAACCGAGAAAGATGTCGCTCGATGCCTGCATCAATCGCTGACCCTCGACGACGCGTCGCCCCTCGTTGTCGAACTTCGGACCGTCGACGTATCCCGCGATAACCGACTTCTGAGCTTCTTTGGCCTGTAGAAACAGTGGGTCGTTCTCGTCCGCGCCCTGCATCAGAATCACCCACGCGCGAGTTCCGACGCTTCCGACGCCGACGACTTTGCGGGCGACCTGGATCGGTCGGTAGTTGTCGAACAGGACTTGCTTGTCGTGCGCAAACGTCTCCCGGTAGGCATGCAGGCGACGGTCGAGTTCGCGGTATGTCCATTCGACATCATCGACGAGTTCTTCCACCGGGACGATCAACGGCGGATTCGCAACGAACTGCCTTCTGCCGTCCTTGATCTCGGTCAGCTTGCCAAGGGCTTGAATACTGTCCTTGGTGCGCGCTTTTCGCACGAGGGATTGGGTGCGCTTGAGCATTGTCGAATCCAGCTGCTGATGAACTGCATCGAGCTCATCGGTGACTTCGACGTTGGAATACCAGACCGCAAGGGTGCCCAGTTCGGCTTGCCGCCTGATGGTTTCGCGGTACTGTTGCGCGCATGCGATGGTGATCTTGCGCGCCTGCGTCGTCGTGAACTCTCGCGAATGCGCCGCCACCGTCAAACTCGCAGCAAGACGTTTGACGTCCCACTCGAACGGGCCGCGATAGGTCTCGTCGAAGTCGTTTATATCGAATGCCATTCGGCGCTCGGGCGTGGCATAGACCCCAAAATTGCTCAGGTGCGCATCTCCACACAGCTGCGTGATGATGCCCGAGTTCGGGGCACGGGAGAGATCGTCGGCCATCAGCAACGCGGCACCGCGGTAGAACGGGAACTCCGACGCCGCCATCCGCCCGTAGCGAATGGGTACCAACTCCGGCACCCGCGTGGTGGCCTGCGATTCGAGAAGTGCAATCGGGTCTCGTACGGCGACCGGGTGCTCGGCGAGTGCGTTGCGTGGTGTCGCCCGCCTCGCAGCTTTGCCCCGTGCGCGACGGGCGTCGCGGCCCTCGATTGGCGTCATCAGCCGATTCTTGTGCCGCCGGCCGATGACGTCGTCATCCGTTGGGGATTATTCTCCGCGTCCCGTTTCTCCCTGGAGCTTGTCGATCATCTCCGACGCCTGCGCCTTGGTGAGGTTGTCGGGAACCTTCTCCCCGGCTTCCTGCGCGAGAGTGCCCAGGTAGCTCGCCTGCGGGCCCGTGATCGGCTCGTCTCCGGTGACCCAATCCTCTGGATCCTTCTCGGGGTTCTGACTGACATTCTCTTGTTCGCTCATATGTTCGGTATACGCCCGAGTCGGGGTTCTCAAACACGGGCGCCCTTAGACTCACCCAGTGAGACGACGGCAGCAACCTCCGTTGCCGAAGCGTCATGGATTGGATCCGGCACGCATCCGGATGCCGGAAGACGGGCAGTGGTCCACCATCCGCGAGTTTCTGGTGGACAACCAGCGCCGGATGACGGCTACTCGTATCGACGAACTGTTCGACGACGGTGCAATCGTCGACATGCACGGGCCTCTCACCGACAGTGCGCCCTACAAGCCGGGCGAGGCCGTCTGGTTTCATCGCGATCTACCGGCCGAGACCGTCGTGCCGTTCGACATCCCGATCCTCTACCGCGACGACACTCTGTTGGTGATCGACAAGCCGCATTTCCTGCCCACTATTCCGCGGGGTGGCCACATTCTGCAGACTGCGCTCGTCCGATTACGGCTGGAATTGGATCTACCCGACCTGGTTCCAGCGCACCGACTCGACCGTGTCACAGCGGGTGTGGTGCTCTTCGTGGTCGACCCAGTCCATCGCGGTGCCTATCAGACACTGTTTCAGGATCGCATGGTGCGCAAGGAGTACGAGGCTGTCGCCTCCTATGATTCGGCTTTGGAATTTCCTCGCATTGTCGAGAGTCGAATCGTCAAGGAGAAGTACGACTTCGGCGCTCGGGAAGTTGCCGGAGAACCAAACGCGCACACACGGATCGAGCTGATCGATCACCGGAACGGCCTGGGCCGCTACCGCCTCCACCCCCTCACAGGTCGCACGCACCAACTCCGGGTGCATATGAACTCGCTGGGCATCGCGATCCTCGGCGACGATCTCTACCCCGTCGAGACCGGACGATCCGTCGACGACTTCACGGCACCGCTGCAGTTGCTGGCCTCGACCCTTGAATTCGACGACCCGTTGAGTGGCTCTCCGAGACGGTTCGAATCGCGACGCACGCTGGAATCGTGGGCTCGAATCTGAGAGCGTGACGGGCAGTTACGCAGGCTCTCTCATCACGCCCACATGCCGAACCGAACCCGAAAGGCCTGGAAGTTCTTTCACGTCCGACCAGGTGTTCAGTTCGTCATCCACACTGTCGGAGTAGAGGTATTTCCCTTCGGTGTAGGCGTCGAGATACAGCCGCCAATGTCCGTTGGGCAACTGAGTCACGGCCGGGCCCTCCACCAGCTCGCCCCACGGTCCAGGCGCGACAAACGAATAGGGTCCCGCAGCCGATGACGCAACCGCATGCTCGACGACCTTCTTCGTCTCGTTCTTGGTGAACGCGTGATAGGTCGATCCCACCTTGACCACGGTGGTATCGATATGGTCAGCGCCGATCCCAGCAAGAGGAACAGGCAAGCTCCACATCCGGAGCGAAGGATCGAGCGCCGTCATCATGTACGGCACGAACCCTCCACCGGTCGACAGCGACAGGATCACGTTGACGCGGCCGCCGTCCACGAACCACTCGGGTGCCCACGCTTTGGTGACGAACGGCGACAGCGACGGTCCGTCCGACGACCCAGCCGACCCGGTGCCCGGCAGATTCACAAAACCTTTTCCGTCGCCCGTACCTGGCATGAAGGCGCAGCAGAACGGCACGGGGTAGGTGCCAAGCGACGTCCAGTTGACGCGGTCGGGGCTGCTCGCGAATCCGATGTTCGCGCCGCCGCCCGTGGTGTAGGTGACGTAGTACAACCCGTCGGCGTTCCGGAAGATGCTCGGGTCACGCACGAGCCCCGACGGCGGCCGGTAGGCAGGTCGTTGGACGGGTTCGAATTGAACGGCATCGCTGGACTCGTAGACGTCCATGGCGCGGTCGCTGACATTGCTGAAAGCCACCATGGTGTACCGCCAGGCCGGTTCGGCCCCGCTACTCGGGGCCGATATCAGCAAGCCCCCGAGAACCAAGATCACTGTCGACAGAGCGGAGAAGCAGTTGCGTTTCCTCGGCATCACCGGTGCAGTATCCATGAACTAGATGCACCATGGGCAACTTCGGTTACTGGTATAGGAATCGTTACCAACGACTGTGAAAAAGAACAGAAGAAAGGCCCTGACCTGGACGTAAGTCACAAGCCAGAGCCTTGTCTCTCTGCGGAGGTAAGTGCAAGGCGTTCAAACCTCTCGACTGACACACGACGGATGTTGGATAAGTAATCTCAGCTGCAGCAACCTGCCGGTCGATCTGCTTTTTTGCACAAGTTCGACCTTGACGACATCGCGAGCGCTTTCGGCAGCTGCAATCCAGTCGTCAGAATCGATGAAAAGAATGTTAAAACCTGGGCTTGCATTGTCAGATCGATCCCAGAACCAAACAGTACGACCCATCAGGGATGGACGTAGACGGCAAGGTTTATACGTTCGAGCGACTACATACATCCTGTGCTCTGTGACCTAATCGCCGTTAGTCGGTCCTGCACGGAGGTAGCAACCCCTTGTTGAAAGTCGTCGGTGCCCGCAGTCCTGGCCGCAACAATCTTGGTTTCGGCTGCCGTAGTCGTTGTCGTGGGGGTGGACAACCTCGACTTCGTAAACCAGTGCCTCAGTTGTCGTTGCGGCGGGTGTCGTTGCGAACAGAGTTAGTTCTCCCAGACAAGGATCCAGCGTCGTGATAAGCATCGGCAACATATGCGAAATGTTGCTGAGGCCACCCTGTCGAGATGTGCGAAGGTCTCGTCTTTGCGGCCTACCTTAAATCGATTGTTGTAAAGAAGTTTCGAACTCAGTGAAGCTGAAATTGCTTCGGGAAATAAGGTCGAGTAAACCCGGAAATCGGTGTTCGAGATCCTCGTACCGCACCCTGCTACGTCGCTCCATTCCATACTGCCGCTGCCTGATTACCCCGGCTTCTCGCAGTGCCTTGAAGTGATGCGTCAACGATGACTTCGGTCGATCAAAGCCGAACCAACTACACGGGTGGTCGTAGTCGGTCGAGCTATTCAGCAAGCGCTTGACAACCTCGAATCGAATCGGGGTTGAAAGTGCGGCGAAGACCGCAGGCAGGGCAAGTTCGTCAACGGACGGCTCGTCAAGTGGCGGTGGAAGATACGTCTCCGCGGCCTCTGGAACTGAGATTGCGACCATACCTGCAGGATACATGCAATACCACTTTTATCGAACCGCTACGACTATGCCTATCACTTCAGTAGAGAGACCAGGGCCGAGCGTCTACAGTCGTACCAGTTCGAAAATACTCGTACCGCGAACCGAACACGAGAGAGGCACCATGACCGACTCCGATGTCCGACCCTCACCAGAGCAGCCAGCTGCCGATCCGCCCCCACCCATGCCTGGAAATATGACCGCAGTGACACTCGCAGCCTTCGTCGTCACTGCCGTGTTCGTAATCTCCAACTCCCCAACCCCGCTATACGTCTACTGGCAGCAGAGGATCGGGTTCGGCTCGGGAACGCTCACGATCATCTTCGCGGCATACATCCTGGGATTACTGCTCACACTACTTATCGCCGGCCAACTGTCTGATCACTTCGGCCGGCGGCATGTTCTCCTGCCCGGACTCGTTTCTGCGCTCGCTGCAAGCGCACTTTTCTTGATGGCCGATGACGTTGCAGTGTTGATCGTCGCGCGACTCCTCACCGGCATCTCGGTGGGCGTTATCGTCTCAGCAGGAATGGCGTCCGTCGTCGATGCCGGAGGCGACACCCATCGCGCGATTGCCGCACGTCTGGCCTCCGTCGCGATGGTCCTCGGCGCTGGGCTTGGACCCTTGTTTGCCGGATTCTTGGCCCAGTACCTTGATGATCCTGTCAGCTGGGTGTTCGGTATCGAGTCGGCCTTGATCGTGCTCGCAGCAGCCGTCGTCTACTTCCGGACTCAGTCCCACGTACACGAGGGCGTAGAACGCAGCCCATTTCAGCTGCGGCTGCCCAATGTTCCGCATGAGTTACGCCGCTACGTACTCTTCGGGATTGCAGTGTTCGGACCAGGCATTACGGCAACATCGTTCGTGCTGTCCTTGGGCCCTTCCTTGCTGGCCCGCCAGCTCGGAGTGACAAGCCCGCTAGTTGCGGGTGGGACGGCCTGCGCGATGTTCCTCGTTGCTACCGGCGTTCAGTTTGCAGTTGCCCGGGTAGCAGTTCGGACCATATTTATCGGTGGTGCAGCGTCCACTGCGTTATCCATGGTCGCCCTGTTCGGAGCCGTACAGCTCGACACAGCAGCGCTACTCATTGTGTCCGCGTTGCTCGCCGGTGCAGGGCAAGGCCTCGGTCAACTCGGTGGGCTTACGTTGATCGGCATACATGTCCCCTCTACATCGCGCGCTCAGGGAAACGCGCTGATGAACATCGGCGGTTATGTTCCCGCAGGATTGCTACCGCTAGTTGCTGGATACTTGATCGATGCGACTTCCATTCCGACTGCAGTCACAATCTTCAGCGTCATCCTGTTCGCCGCGGCTGCCGCTGGCGGGGTCGCAGTTGCCAAAACTATTGGCACGAACGAGGTTCGCCAATAGAAATGAGAGTAACCGAGAGGCCTGAACGCGGCAGAGAAGGAACTCGCAGAGGACAGGCGGCCACGCACGGCGATCGTCGCACTAATCGAGACAGCATTGGCGACAGTCAGGACCCGCGACACGCCCGATGCTCAGCCAGGGATTCTTCAAGAAGCTCAACCTCGCAAACGATGGAGGCGTCAGCGGTGGAGAGATCCAGGAGCCATTCGCGCTGATATTGGCCCGACTGTCGACCGTGTTCCTTGAGAAGCACAAGCGCCGCGTGAGACACATCCTCGGCGAACGCACAGTCGAACTACAGCGAACCAGCACTGACACCACGTCGAGCGGGCAATTGTCGCACTCGTCGAGGATGCACCGGTCGGTAGATGGCGACGCTGCTCAGCTTCGACCGGCACAAACAAACTCGGCCCACCCCTGGGGGTGGGCCGAGTTTGAACAACGAACAAATGGCGGAAGCGGAGGGATTTGAACCCTTTCGCGCCTCGCTGGCTGAGTGCGCTTATTGCCCCTAACCAGCGGTTTCACCTCTTGTCGACTCGTCCAGCATCGGGCTGTTTCGTGGCCAAGTGTGGCCAAAGTGTGGCCACTGCACTTAGGACGTTGTCGAAGAAATCGCCTGGTGAATCTCGAACGCCATATAGAAACGTCGGTAGCTTCCACCGTAGGGCCCCCGAAGTATGTCTAGAGCCTTCAACTTCTGAACAGCCGTCTCAATCCCCTGTGCCGATTTGCCAAACCGCTTAGCCAAATGGGGTACACGCACGATAGGCGACTCGATCAGAGACTCTACGATGTCGCGCGCAACACCCCCCCGGTAGCCGCTGTCAGACAGTCGTCGGATGTACTCCTGCTGAGCATCGAGCATGAGGTTCACTCGACTGGCGGTGTCGATCGCGGAAGCTTCAACACCTGAGCTGAAAAATTGGATCCACGAATCCCATTCGCCGGTTTGGGATACGCGAGCCAACTCGTCTTGATACTGAGCTCGACGTGCTTCGAACCAAGGCGACACACTTAGCAACGGCTCCTTGAGCAAGCCGTCAACCATCAGTTGCAACACGATCAGCAAACGTCCGAGGCGACCGTTGCCGTCGTTGAACGGGTGGAGAGTTTCGAACTGATAGTGCGTCATTGCCGCAGCAACCAGTGGGTCGCGCTCCTTGCCCTCGTTCACCCACGTGAACAAGTCCCGCACCGAAGCTTCCAATTCTGGCCCGGGTGGCATTGGAACAAAACGCGATCGTTCGACCGACCCGTCGCCACTCCCGATTGCCACCTGGCATCGCCGAATACGACCGGCGTCGCGAGTCTCCGAGTCTGTTCCGTCGACCAACTGCTGATGCGCGTTTTCGATGAGCATCGTCGAAATTGTTCCGCGCTCCGAGACATAGTCGAAAGCAGTGTCGGCTGCTATGAAATAGTTCAGCACCTCTTCGAGCGCCGCGTCGTGACCCTCGCCTCCCGTCGAATCGGCTGCCAGCACGTCGTCCAGTGGCGCGAAGGTGCCTTCGAGGGCGGAGGTGCTTTGAGCCTCCCTACTGAGAGTCGGGCGCCGGAGCAGGCGAGGGTTTGGTACTTGCCGCGAAGCCTGGTCGAGGTTCGCCAACGCCCGACTCGCACGCGTGACTACTCGCCAGGTCTCCCCGGACAGCACAGGCTCCGCTGCAAGCGGGTGCGCTATGAAAGCCCAATGTGAGTACTCACGACCATTGCGTCCGTCAGTTCCGGTGATCTGCCGCAAATTTCCTATGGCGCTGTCACGAAAGAGTTCTATCTGCACAAACCAAGTGTAAGGCCACTTCACTTGTAATTGCACCTATGTAAGACAACTTAGGTTGTTATTGGCCGTGAAAGGCCAAGCGACACGCGGCTTCGCTTGCAAAGCCCTGCGTACGAGGGGGTTCGCTGACTCAGTAGACCAGCAGCCCGCCGAGTGTCAGCCACGTCGAACCCTTCGGGTAGCCGCCGATGACAGTAGAACGCCCCTCGGGTGATCGACTTCCGAGGGGCGTTCATATTTCAGCGCTGGTCGAGTCCTGGGTGCCCGGAGGTCTGACAATTGGGCACCTCGCCGGCCATACCTCCCCGAGCCGGCAGAAAGGATCACACAAGATCCGGCCGGGGCGAGCTTGACGCCGAAGTTCCTAAGCCGCCGTCAGGTCGACGTTGACGATGTGCCCGGGCAGCGTGACCTCAAGCTCGAACCGGCCCTCGCAGCGCGCGCGGAGCTGGTTACGGAACGCGTCGTCGTTGTGCTGGGCGAACCACAGCGTCTCGACGCCCTGCAAGTCGGTACTGAGGTTCATCGCACCGTCTGTGCCGACGAGGAATCCTGTACCCAGGTCGAGCTCCGGCACGGTCACGACGGGCTTGCTCCACAGTTGCTTAGCAGCGACGTTGACGGGGCTGCCGAGCTCGAGGTGCCCGTCTGCGGTGCGCGCCAGCTCGAGCGCTTCCCAGTCGTCGGGGCTCATTACCCAGTAGCCGCCGGTGGTAACACCAATCTTCTCGAGCTGTGTCACCGCCTTTCGGGTCGTCGTCAGTCGGTCGATCACGTGCGCCTGTTGCCGAACACCCGTGGTCGCGAGAAGTCCCTTCAGCTCGAGGGCGTCGTCGGAGCCGTCACCGGTGCCAGCGATGATCTGGCGTTCGAGCTCGGCGTACAGGCCGTAGAGGAGCTCGTCGCCGATAAATTGGCCGAGCCACGGCGAGTCAGCCAGCAGATACTTGTCGAACGGCGACGACGTGTGCGCGAGAACGCGGAGCTTGCCGCCGCGGGCCTCGACGTCGTAGTTCGATGTCGGCTTGACTGCGCCCGGTGCGACGATCTTCGCGTTGTTCTCCCGGACAGTCTGCTGTAGCCACTCGAACCGCGGTACGCCACGCTGGACAACGGGCATCAGATTCAGCAACCGACCGGCAGGCCTGTCGAGCGGAATTGGGTTCGTGTCGAGCGTGATCGGCGTGATCGTGTTGCTGTCCAACGCCTTGCGTCCGTTTGCCTGGACCTGCTTGGCAATGCGGTTGGCGAGTCGCTCGACGCTCTTACCGCGTACCGGCAGGTAACCCTTTTTGAGGTTCTTCCCGCCGAGCGGGATCCGGTGCCCGTCGTCGTCGTCCGGGTCGTCGTCGTCCGGGTCGTCGTCGTCCGGGTCGTCGTCGTTGTCCGCGTTGATGCTCTTGAGCTTGTCGGCGATCTCTCGGTTCTTCTCGGCCGCAGTTCGAGCCGCTCGGAGCTCGTCTACGAGATCGTTGGCTTCCTTGAGCTCGGATTCAGTGAAATCCCGCTCGCCGCCGATCTTCTGCAGCTCGGCCTTGCGCGAGAGAGCCTTTTCCAGGCGTTCTTTCAGAGTCATTTGTGGGTCCTCGATGATGTTGCGCTGCAACAGGATTGCACGCAGGAACTGTGGGGGGTCAACCGGCTCGACGGCAGGCTGGCGGTTGACTACGGCCGGCGGCCGCCTCGACTACCGGCGACTTCGCGGACCACAACTCGCGGACCATCATTCGGAACACGGTGACTGAGAACGCGGCAGGCGCATCGCTGGCGGCGCTTCGACTTCCAGCGGCTTCGCGGACGATGCACCTACTCGCCCTCACTCAGCTTTCAGAGTAGCGCATGGATGTGTCGACGAGCCGTAGCAGTGGCGCGGCAACGTCATTCGGCGATAGACGCGCCGCCAGTGACCCGCCCTGCGCCGCGAGCGCCGAGATCAGTCGAGCAAGCCCCTCGTCTTCAGTGGACGCCTCGCGGAGCACGAGCTCCATACCGGGGCCGTCATGATTCTGAGACGCCAGCGCCATCCGGGCCGCGCGGCCAATGTCGACGTTGCGGATCTGCTCGAAGTCCGCGCCCTCGGTGTCGTGTCGATCGGTCATGGTCGTGATTTCCTCTCGTTCCGCGTGAATTTCGTGCTGCTCGGACTCGTGTCCGAGCAGAATTTTGAGTAGGTCAGGCACCCCGGCGGGCGAGATAGCCCCCATGCACCCCAACCTGAGCGCGCACGCGGAGAGCCACCGAGTCGGTGTCCGCTGGCTGGTCGGCTGGCGATGGCGACGCCCCCTCCCTGTCGCTGGTTGGGGGCTTACCCTCTGACTTGGCAAAGTGCCGAACCAAACGAGGAGGTTTCGATGACGGATTCGATCGACGACAAGCTCGCTGCTTACAAGGCCGCGACGACGGACGCGCCCGATGTGCGGGAGAAGCTTGTAGAGCTTGTCGAGGAGTGGCCTATTGACGGGCGTGCGCAGAAGACTGAAAGGGTGCGTCGCGAGCTCGTGAACGCGATCAAGGCGGAGCAGGTGAATACCACGGACGTTGTGCTGTTCACGTTGCCGCGGTTGATCGAGGTTGTCGGGGACTTGGAGGCACGCCTGACAGGTCTCGACGGTGATCGGCCGCTGAACACCATCGGTCTCTAGTCGCGTCATCGGGCGGCCTGTGCTTCCGCTTTGGTTTTCTCGTCGTGGTGTGGCGTGCAGAGGGATTGCAGGTTGGCCGGGTCGTAGAGGTAGCCGCCGGCCGTTCGGTTCTTGATGTGGTCGACTTCGCGTGCGAGGTGTGTGCAGTTGGGTGCTTGGCAGATGGGGTGGCGGGCGAGCTGCTCGGCGCGGACCTTGCGCCAGCGTCGGGTGCTGCCCCCGGTCCAGGCTGAGCCTTGCCAGGGTTGGTGGCAGGTGGTGCAGCGTGGGCCGGTGATCTTTCCTCGGCAGCGTGGGCAGATGCGGGGTGGTGCGCTAGGCATGGCGGTCCCGTCGTTCGTCCTGTGCTGCGATGTGCTCGTTGATCTCTCGCTGGATGCGTCGGCATTGGGTGCAGCGGCGTGTCTCGTGGTGGGTGCCGTTGGTGCAGTGCGCGGTGATGCAGGCGCGTGCCTTGCCTCGCTCAACCATGGTTGTCGGCTTGCTCGGCGGCGTCGACGAGTTGATCGGCGAGGGTTGTTGCTTCGGGGATGCTGAGCGCGAGGGTGAACCCTGCGACGCGCAGGGCGATGCGGTGGGTTCCTGAGCGGCGGTAGCTGACTTTGGCTTTGGGGATTGCGCTGATCTTCATGCGGTCCTGTCTGGTGCGCAGTCGTTGACGTTGGCTGTTTTGGCGAGGTGTGGCCGGCAGGTGAGGCATGGGACTGGCCGGCCGTCGTCGTCGACACCGAGCCAGCCGCGACGGCAGTCCGGGTCGTGAAGGGTAGGAGTCTGAGTCCGACCCTTGTGTGCGTCGGTGTCGAGATCGAACTACCTCGCTGTAGCGGTCTTTCATTGGGTGCCTTTCTGCGTGCCGACGAGTCGTCGGGCGCGTTTTTGTTCTCGGTCGTCGCGGATCCGTTGAGCGGTCGCGTACTTGTTCGTGCCGTGCTCGTCGATAAGTTGACAGGCGAGCTCGAGCTCCTCTGCAGAGAGTCCGTGGACTGCTTCTTCGATCCATTCGATTGGTGATTGCGGGCCCGCGAGGAACCGCCCGGAGGGCGTGGGTTCGGAGATCTCCGTTCCTTCCCTCGGAGAATTCCTGCTTTGGTCTCGCGGGTGCGCGTTACTTAGGTGAGGAGAATGATCTGGTGTAAGTGAACTGGTGTAATGAACTGGTAGGTGGACATCTGGGTGTCCACTGATCGGCGCCAAATGTCCACTGAAGTCCTCAGAATGTCCACTGAGATTCTCGTTTCGGTGGACATCTGGGTGTCCACTGATCGCCGGTGTTTCACCGGACATCTGGGTGTCCACCGAAACCGGAGCCAGAACGAGCCGGTAGACATCGGCGGCGCTGTGTCCCCGACCGCCGTGCCCCTTCGAGACGCACTGGATGAACCCGCGTTCGACGCCGTTCGCGAGCGCCCGTCTAACAGTCTTTTCCGAGACGTGTCGGTCACCGCTGCCAAGCTGTTCGGCGATGCGTTGGACACCGGGTCGAGCGTTTGATCCGTCGGGGTTTGCATACGATTCGAGTTCGAGCAGGACACGTCGCGTGGCGTCGGTGAGGTGCGGGTCGCGCACCACCATCCGGCGCCACGCGAAACGGGTCGAGTCGGTCATGCTTGCCGATCACCACCGTTCCCTTGCCCATTGCGCGACTGGTCGGCGAACGTGATGTGTGCGCCCATGCCACCGAGCAGGGAGACGAGTTGCAGGCTCAATGCGACTGCTTCGCCGTGATCGAGCGAGAGCGCGACGCCTCGGCCGTAGCGGACTCGGATGCGGTTGCCGTCGGTGGTGACAGTGACGGGGTCGTCCGACATTTCGTCGATGGTCGCGAACATCAGCGGACACCCCCGAACGGGTCGAGGCGGTCGATCGCGGCCTCGCGGTTCGCGTCGGTCACCTCGGTGTATATCTGCGTCGTCGCCAACGATGCGTGCCGCAGCAGAGTTTGGGTGGTGCGCAGGTCGACGCCCGACTGAACCAAAGCTGTTCCGTACCAATGCCTTAACGAGTGTGCGGATCCGGGGATATCAGCTCGGACCATCACCATTTTCACGATGCTTCCTACCGATCGCGGCAGGACGTGGCCGGTGCGCGTCGAGTTGGTGGGGAACCACCAGCCCTTGCGGGGCATCGAGTAGCAGAGCTCGACGAGGAGTGGGTGCAGCGGCAGGGTCGCGTCGACGCCACCTTTGCCGACGACGCGGACGGTGCGGGCGATCGGGTTGAAGTCCTCGCCGGCGACCTTGGCGACCTCGTGGACCCGGAGGCCAGCGAGTGCCATGAGCAGGATCATGGCGTGGGTGCGTTTGTGCATCCGTTGGGCGAGGAGTCGGATGAGTCCGTCGTTCGAGACGGGGTGCGGGACGCCGCGGGGTTTCCGTGGTCTCGGTAGTCCGTTCATCAGGTCGCGTCCTCCGTTGTTGCCGAGCCACCGAAAGAACGGCCGGAGCAGTCCGAAGTAGGTGTTGCGGGTGTTGGCGCCGATCGAGGTTCTGCCGAGGTAGCGGGAGACGTCGATTGTGGTGATTTCGTCTACCGGTCTGCCGGCGAACACTTCGAGGCGCTTGAGAGTGGCGAGGGATTCGTTGATGGAGCGTTCGGCGAGTCCTGCACCGCGCATGTAGATCTCGTACTTTTCGAGGGTCGCGAGTCCGTCGTCCTCGTACGGTGCGACGAGTGTCAGGGCGGTTGCCGTGTTCACAGTTGGCCGCCGTTGATGAGCTGGGCGGCGCGGGTGAGCGTTGCGGCGAGCTCGACGGCCTGGTCTGCGTCGTATGCCTGGTCGCCGTCGGTTTCGACCACGACGAACGGCTTGCCGGCGCACACGGTAGACCCGTCGAACGTGTCGTCCTGACGGATCCAGACCGCTGTTCCCTCGGGCGATTCGACTGCTTGGACCCATTCGCGCAAGGGTCGGCCGCTCTCGCACAGGATCGTCGTGAACTGCTCGAGCTCGCCGTTGTGCCAAGCTGGCTGGTCGTCGCCCCTGACAGGACAGGCCGCCTCGGCCTTGGCTGCATGGTCGACGACTTTCTGGCCTTCGAGCATCAGCGTGGCGTATTCGTACTGGCGAGCCAGCTTCCATCCGCCTGTGACCTGTTCGAACTTCTCGCGGTTGTAAGCCGTGAGCATTGTCAGCAGTGCGGCGAGCGCGGTAGCGATATCATTCGTCATGAGTTCGGTTCCTTCGTGAGTGTTGGTGCAGGTCTCGTTGCCCTCGATGCCCTTGCCGGCATCGGGGGCATTTTCATAGGGGTCAGGTGTGAGCGGCATCAGATAGCGACCGGTCGATCATCGGTGCGCTGGAACGTGTTGGCTTCGACGTATCGGTGCAGCTCATCCCAGGAGTAGAGGATCCGGCGAGAGCCGTGCCGGACGAATCGCGGGCCGACGCCTCGGTATCGGTCCTCAGCCAACTTCTGTTTGGTTGTTCGCAGGAACTCCGCTGCTTCCTCGGGCGTGGCCAAGGGTGACCGAACCTCCGTGGTGCGTGCTTCCTTCATTCGTCTACCTTTCGGTTTCGATCGGTCCTCGCATCACTTCGATGCCGTGTCGCATCACTATCACAGTAGAATGAGATCCAGTCAAGACGACTGGACGCAGCATCACTTTGATGTGCCATGCTGGGTGTCATGGCGGAACAAAAGAACCCCCTCGGTCCGATTGGTAGTACGGCGGCGAGCAACCTCAAGCGGTTGCGCGAAGCACGCGGTTTGTCGTTCGCCGAACTCAGCCGGCGACTCGACGAGCTGGGCCGGCCGATTGCCACTCTCGGACTGTCCAGAATCGAGAGCAGATCGAGGCGAATTGACACTGATGACCTTGTGGCACTGGCTATTTCACTGGACGTGTCCCCGTTGGCCATACTCCTCCCCACCGACGACAGTGCGCTCACCCCGAAGGGCACCGAGTACAAGGCGCAGCGCATTTGGCACTGGGCACAGGGCAGCCAACTTCTCGACGGCGGAGGGGTCGTCGAGCACGCGATGTACGCGCGGGACTCCAACCCGATTGACTTCCGGATCGCCGAAGAGCGCCAGCAAGCCGGCGAGGTGAACGAGAACCCGGTAGCGGTTCCGCGGGTCGCAAGCAAGCGTGTCCGTGAGCGTCGAAACGATGCCGTGGGTCGGGCTGTCGAACCCGCGGACGACTGATGGCCACCGTCGAGAGCTACGACACGGCGGCCGGCAAGCGGTGGCGCGTCCGGTATCGCACACCCGAGCGGCGGTCGACGCAGAAGCGTGGATTCGCGACGAAGCGGCAGGCTCAGGACTTCGCCGTCACCGTCGAGGTCGAGATGATGCGCGGCGAGTACGTGCCCCCAAAACTCGGCCGAATCACTGTCTCCGAGTTCGGCCCGAATTGGTTGCAGCGCAAAGAAACTGACCTCAAACCATCGGCATTCAAGTCGATCGAAACGGCCTGGCGTGTCCACGTCCAACCGAGGTGGGGCTCAGTGCAGCTCGCCGACATCACCCTCGATTCGGTCGAGCGGTGGATCGCCGATCTGGGCCGCGCCGGCAAGGGCGCGACTGTCGTGATTCGCGCGTACGGAGTACTCGCCGGCGTGCTCGACTCGGCAGTGAAAGCTAAGCGGCTCGCGAAGAATCCCGCCCGCGGCGTCGAGAACCTCCCGCGGAAGCAGCGCAAGACCCATGTCTACTTATCGCACGACGACGTCGAGCTGCTCGCTGCTGCAGCCGGTCAGCACCGGGTGTTGGTCCTCGTCCTGTCGTACTGCGGCGTTCGGTGGGGTGAGGCGATCGGACTGCGAGTCCGTCACCTTGATCTGCTCCGCCGGCGGTTGAACGTCGTCGACAACGCGGTTCAGGTCGAGCAACAGATCCACGTCGGCACTCCGAAGTCGCACAAGTCACGTGCGGTCCCGGTGCCTGCCTTTCTGGTGGAGGAGCTGGCGCGGGAGTGTGAGGGCAAGGGCCGCGACGATCTGGTGTTCGCTGGCCGTGGTGGTGAGTACCTCCGGCGCTCGGTGTCGTCGACAGGATGGTTCACACGTGCCGTCGCGAAGTCTGGGGTACCTCGGCTCACTCCGCACGATCTGCGGCACACCGCGGCGAGCCTGGCGATCAGTGCGGGCGTCAACGTGAAGGCGCTACAGCGGATGCTCGGTCATGCCTCCGCTGCGATGACGCTCGACGTCTACGCGGACCTGTTCGACGACGATCTCGACGCTGTTGCGGCCGCCCTCGATCGGGCTGTATCGGCTCGATCTGTGGCCAAAACGTGGCCAGACGGCACACCCGCCGTCGTCGTCACGGCAGAGAAAAGGCCCTGACCTGCACCTCTCGGTGAGATCAGGGCCTTGTCTACACGCGGAAGCGGAGGGATTTGAACCCCCGGACGCTTTTACACGTCTCTCGCTTTCAAGGCGAGTGCATTGGGCCGCTCTGCCACGCTTCCGTCAGAAATAGTAAACGGTCGCTGCACCTGGGGTCGAATCACCCCTTGTCGGACGAGCTCCCCATGGCTGCATCGACCTTCTCGAAGATATCTCCCAGCACCGACAGCTCCTTGGCCGTCAGTAGGTCGACCAAATGCGCGCGGACGCTGTTGACATGCGTCGGCGCGGCGTCCTCCAAACGACGCGTGCCCTCGTCGGTGATGACGGCGAGAACGCCTCTTCCGTCGTCGACGCAGTTGTTTCGTTCGACCATGCCGTCGGCTTCCATCCTGCGGATCTGATGGGTGAGACGACTACGCGAAGACAGGACACCATCGGCGAGTTCACTCATGCGCCGTGATCCGTCCGGAGCTTCCGACAGCATCACCAGGATGCGGTATTCAGCCATCGTCAAATCGTGCGCATCCTGTAGATCCTTGTTTAGTACCCCCATCAGTCGTTGGGCGCCATCGACATAGGAGCGCCACGCTCTCATTTCCGCAGCATCGAGCCACTGCGGGTCCCCCCCTGGACCAAAGTCTCGTTCCGCTGTCACCCGACCATATTAGGCAATTATCGTACCGATGAGTATCTCGCGGCCCTCTATGTCCGGTTCGGCCGCGAAGAATACGCTGAACGCATGTCCGAACCCCATATCGATCCCCCGTACCTCGCATCCCCGGATCGCTACGATTCGATGCAGTACCGCCGCACTGGAAACAGCGGGCTGAAGCTGCCTGCGATCTCGCTCGGTCTGTGGCACAACTTCGGCGACGATGCGCCCCTCGACACCCAGCGGGCGGTGCTGCGTCGTGCGTTCGACCTGGGAATTACACACTTCGACCTGGCCAACAACTACGGCCCTCCGTATGGAAGTGCCGAGAAGAACTTCGGACGGATCCTGCGCGAGGACTTTGCCGGGTACCGCGACGAACTGGTCATCTCCAGCAAGGCCGGATGGGACATGTGGCCTGGGCCCTACGGCTTCGGCGGATCACGGAAGTACCTGCTGTCGTCGCTGGATCAGTCGCTCCAGCGGATGGGCCTCGACTACGTCGACATCTTCTACAGTCACCGTCCCGACAACGACACCCCGCTCGAAGAAACCGCGGGCGCTCTCATCAGCGCAGTGCAGCAGGGCAAGGCGATGTACGTGGGCATCAGCTCGTACACACCGGGTAACACCGCCAAGATGGCGGACCTGTTGACGGCCGCCGGTGTGCCTCTGCTGATTCACCAGCCGAGCTACTCGATGGTGAACCGCTGGATCGAAGAAGGCTTGCTGGACACTGTGGAGAAAGTTGGTGCGGGCGTCATCGCGTTCTCACCGCTCGCGCAGGGCATGCTCACCGACAAATACCTGAACGGCATTCCCGACGGCTCCCGCGCGACACAGGGGAAGTCCCTGAATCCCGACTGGTTCACGGACGAGCATGTGTCCCATCTTCGGGCCCTGAACGACATTGCGTCCTCTCGCGGCCAATCGCTGGCGCAGCTGGCACTGGCTTGGGCATTGCGTGATCCGCGGGTGACGTCCGTACTCATCGGCGCCTCGAGTGTCCGGCAGTTGGAGAACAACGTCGGAGCACTGGAGAACCTGGAGTTCAGCGAAGACGAGTTGAACCGAATCGACGAGCACGCGAAAGATTTCGGGATCAATCTTTGGGATATCTAGTGCGCTTCGCGCCCGTGCGTGTTCGGTGACGCAGGAACGTACCTCATCACGCACGGGTGCCTGAGGCACCTAAGGTGCTTCGCGCCCGTGCGTGTTCGGTGACGCAGGAACGTACCTCATCACGCACGGGTGCCTGAGGCACCTAAGGTGGAAAAATGCACGCAATCACTCTGACAGAGTTCGGAACCCCCGACGTCATGCAGTGGACCGAGGTGCCAGATCCTCGCCCGGCGCGAGGACAGGTCATCGTCGACGTCGCCGCGACGGCCGTCAACCGCGCTGATCTGATGCAGCGTCAAGGCTTCTATCCCCCACCTCCTGGCGCCAGCGAGACGCTTGGCCTGGAATGTTCGGGCATCATCTCCGAACTCGGCGAGGGCGTACACGGCTGGAACGTCGGCGACCGAGTGTGCGCACTACTCGCAGGCGGCGGCTACGCAGAGCAGGTCGCGGTGCCGTCCGCTCAACTGTTCCCTGTCCCCGGCGTGCTGGATCTCCATGCTGCAGCGGCACTCCCGGAGGTGGCGTCGACGGTCTGGTCGAACCTCGTGATGTACGGCGGGATGCGGTCGGGCCACGTGGTCCTGATTCACGGCGGCGGAAGTGGCATCGGCACCCACGCGATACAGGTCGGTAAAGCATTCGGCGCAACGGTCGCCGTAACGGCCGGTTCCAAGGCGAAGCTCGATTTCTGCGCCTCGCTGGGCGCGGACATCCTCATCGACTACAAGGAGCAGGACTTCGTCGAGGCCCTCCGCGGGGAGACAGACGGCCACGGTGCGGATCTGATCCTCGACAACATGGGCGCAAAGTACCTGGAGCGCAATGTGAATGCGCTGGCGATGGACGGCACACTCATCACCATCGGAATGCAGGGCGGAGTCAAGGGTGAGCTGAACTTCAGCGCACTGCTCGCCAAGCGCGGCACCCTCCACGCCGCAGGGCTCCGAGGCCGGCCGGAGACAGGGCGGTCGAGCAAAGCGGACATCGTCGCAGACATGACTCGCCGTCTGTGGCCGATGATCGAAGAAGGCGTCGTCACCCCCATCATTCACGCCGAACTACCGATAACCGAAGCGGCAGAAGCACATCGACTGCTCGACGCCGATGCGATCGGGAAGGTAATTCTCCGCGTTCAGTAGTACCTATGTGAGTGGAAATACGTCGCCTGGGACGTATTTCCGCTCACATGGCGAGCGAAGCGAGCGCCTTCACGAGCTGATCGATCTCATAACGCGTCGTGTAAGGCGCAAGACCGATGGTCACGGCACCACCCTCGTCGTTGACGCCGAGGGCGTCGAGCAGCCTGCTTCCACTGTGGATTCCAGCGACGGTACCGATCCGGTTCTGCGCAAGATGCTCGGAGACCTTCTCGGCCGCGGTGTTCTCGACGGTGAAGCTCAGCGTCGGGATACGGCTCGGTGCTGCGCCGAGCACCATCACGTGGTCGAGTTTCTCCAACGAACGCATCAGGTAGTCGAACAGTCTGTCGTGGTAGTCCTGCAGCGATCCGATGGACAGCTGCAGACGCTCGCGCCGCGTACCCGTCGCCGACTCGTCGAGGTTGGACAGGTAGTCGATCGAGGACACCACGCCCGCCAGAAGCGCGTACTGATGGCCAGCAACCTCGAGACGCTCGGCACCCTTCGCAAACGGATTGAGCGACATCGACGGGATTTTGTCGAGCAGCTCAGGATCGCGGAACACCAGAGCGCCCACCTGCGGGCCACCCCATGCCGATGCATTGACCGCCACGACGTCGGCGCCGAGTTCCTCGATGTCGACATGCGCGTAGGGAGCGGCTCCTGCGGCGTCCACGACGATGAGTCCGCCGACAGCGTGGACACGGTCCGCAGCAACCCGCACATCGGGGGCAGATCCGACGATGGGCGACGCGGCCGTCATTGCGACCAAGCGCGTCGTCGTCGTGATGAGTTCTTCGAACTGCCAACTCGGAAGTTCGCAGGTGTCGATTTCGACCTCGGCCCAGCGGACCTGAGCGCCGTAACGGTTGGCGATCCGCAACCAGGGGGCAACGTTGGCTTCCTCGTCGAGCCGCGAGAGCACAAGACCGGTCCCCAGGCCCAAGCGCGAGGACATCGACTCCGCGAGCCACGCCAACATCGTCGCGCGGTCCGGTCCGAGCACCACTCCTGCCGGATCACCGCCGACGAGATCGGCGATGGCTTGCCGTGCGGCTTCGAGAAGCCCAGCACTTCGCCTCGACGACATGTGCCCTGAAGTGTGAGTTGAAGCACTTCCGCGAAACGCTGTCGACACGGCGGTCGACACACGGTCGGGGATCTGCATACCGTTCTGCGGATCGAGATGAATCCAGCCGTCGCCCAATGAGGGAATGGACCCTCTTACCCGTGCGACGTCGTACCCCATGCCGGACACTCTAAGCGTCGATTTCGTGAGCGTGTGTTCCACATCCCTTATTCATGTCGATGTCACTGCTCTGGGGCACTATGTCCAGTCCTCCTACGGTCCCGCGAACGATGATGATCGGGCCAGCTCGTCGCACGATTCGCCGCTCGCACCGACCCATGAACAGGATAATCCGCCCCGCTCGTCGCGCAATGTCACTGGACGCGCAAGGATGGCGGTATGACGCATTCGGACTCGAACTCGAACCCCGAAGCCGGCGACCACGTCGTTGTGATCGGCCCCAACGGACAGCCTCTCGCATTGAGCCGCGAGGAAGCAACCGCCGCGGCGGCCCGCGCAGCCGAGACCGCGGCGCCGGAAAATTCCGAGCCTCCGCTGTCGGAGATGGTCGAGCAGCCCGCAAAGGTGATGCGTATCGGCACGATGATCAAGCAGCTTCTCGAAGAAGTACGCGCAGCACCGCTCGACGATGCAAGCCGGACACGATTGAGAGAAATCCATCAGTCGTCGATTCGTGAGCTCGAGCAGGGACTGGCACCCGAGCTGGTCGAAGAACTCGAACGGCTCGTGCTCCCGTTCGGTGACGACTCCGTTCCGTCGGACGCCGAGTTGCGAATCGCACAGGCTCAGCTCGTCGGGTGGCTCGAAGGATTGTTCCACGGCATCCAGACGGCCATGTTCGCCCAGCAAATGGCTGCGCGGGCTCAGCTCGAACAAATGCGGCAAGGCGCGTTACCTCCTGGAGTGAGTCTCGATACACACGGCGCAGGCCCCACAGGCGGCAGCGGTACCGGCCAATACCTGTAGGCCAGGAGTGGAGCCTGCGGAATGACCCAATGGGACCGGGTAAGGTCGACCGACGTGTCAGCCCCAGCGAAGAACCCCGAGAGCGAAGCAGGAGAGCGCGTGACCGTTCCCGTTTCGGACTCGCAGACCTACAAGCGCGCCTTCGGGGATCTCGGGACCGGGTTCAGCCAGCGGGAACTGTGGCTCCACCTCGGTTGGCAGGACATCAAGCAGCGCTACCGCCGGTCGGTCATCGGTCCGTTCTGGATCACCATCGCCACTGCAGTGCAAGCCACCGCCATGGGCTTGCTGTACTCAGTGCTGCTGGATGTAGATCTCCAGTCGTTCCTGCCCCACGTCGCGGTCGGCCTCATCATCTGGAACTTCATCAGTGCCGCGATACTCGAAGGCGGGGACGTCTTCGTCGCGAACGAGGGACTGATCAAACAGTTGCCGTCGGCGTTGTCGGTGCACGTGTATCGGTTGGTGTGGCGCCAGGTGCTGCTGTTCGGGCACAACCTGATCGTCTACTTCATCATCATTGCAATTTTCCGGCCGTCGTTCTCGTGGTCCGATCTGGCCGCGGTGCCTGCCTTCGCGCTCCTCATCGTCAACGCGGTGTGGGTCGCGCTGCTGTTCGGCATCATCGCCACGCGTTACCGGGACATCGCACCGATCCTGGGCTCGATGGTGACGCTGCTGTTCTTCATGACTCCGATCGTCTGGACAACCCAGGGTCTGCTGAACCAAGGCGGACAAGCAGCCGAGCGTGCTCGTCTCGTGGAGATCAACCCGCTGTTCCACTACCTCGACATCGTGCGCGCCCCGATGATCGGTGAGCCGCAGGAGCTGTACCACTGGTACATCGTGATCGGCTGCACGGTCGTCGGCTGGCTACTGACGATCCTCGCTCTCAAGAAGTACCGGGCACGCGTGCCCTACTGGGTTTAGGGGCTCAACTACATGTCAATCAGCATCAGCACTCACAACGCGTGCGTCGACTTCCCAGTCTTCGACGCCAAAACGCGCTCTCTGAAGAAGGCTTTCCTCGGCAAGGCAGGCGGAGCGATCGACCGAAACACCTCCGACGTCGTCGTCGTCGAAGCCCTCCGCGACATCACGATGAACTTGAAGGACGGGGACCGCGTCGGCCTCGTCGGCCACAACGGTGCGGGCAAGTCGACACTGCTGCGGCTGCTGTCCGGCATCTACGAGCCCACCCGCGGCAGTGCCTCGGTCCGCGGCCGCGTCGCGCCGGTGTTCGATCTGGGCGTCGGTATGGACCCAGAGATCTCCGGCTACGAGAACATCATCATCCGCGGACTGTTCCTCGGTCAGACCCGCAAGCAGATGATGGCGAAGATGGACGAGATCGCCGACTTCACCGAACTCGGCGACTACCTCGACATGCCGCTTCGGACCTACTCGACGGGCATGCGCGTACGCGTCGCCATGGGCGTCGTCACCAGCATCGATCCTGAGATCCTGCTGCTCGACGAGGGCATCGGCGCCGTCGATGCCGAGTTCATGAAGAAAGCACGCATTCGCCTGCAGGAGCTGGTGAAGCGCTCCGGCATCCTCGTGTTCGCCAGCCACTCGAACGAGTTTCTCGCGCAACTGTGTGACCGAGCGATGTGGATCGACCACGGCCAGATCCGTCAGGAAGGCGGCATCGAGGATGTCGTCCGTGCTTACGAGGGCAACGACGCGGGCGATCACGTGGCGACAATCCTGAAGGAACTCGAGCGCGACAGTGCCTGAGGTGATCATCGGAGTGATCGTGACGCACAAGCGTCGTGAACTCCTCGCGCAGTCGCTCGACGTCATCACCCATCAGAGCCGCCCGCTAGACCACCTCGTCGTCGTCGACAACGCCCACGAGGACGCGGTCCGCGAACTGGTCGAGTCCGCGGACATTCCGACGACCTATCTTGGGTCACATCACAACCTGGGCGGCGCAGGCGGTTTTGCACTCGGAATTCTGTACGCGCTCTCACTCGGCGCCGACTGGGTCTTTCTCGCCGACGACGACGGTAGGCCCGAGGGTCCGGACGTCCTGAAAACTCTGTACGACTGCGCGCTGAAACACGGACTCGACGAGGTCTCCCCCGTGGTGTGCGACATCGACGACCCCGACCGATTGGCCTTCCCGCTGCGACGAGGTGTCGAGTGGCGCCGGCTGCGCTCCGAGCTGATCGATCCGCGCAATCCCGACGACGATCTGCTCGAAGGAATCGCGTCTCTGTTCAACGGTGCGCTGTTCAAGGCATCGACCATCGACGCCGTGGGCGTTCCGGACCTTCGCCTGTTCGTGCGCGGCGACGAGGTCGAGGTGCACCGACGGTTGCAGCGCTCCGGTCTGAAGTTCGGCACCTGCCTCACCACCGCGTACGTGCATCCGAACGGCGCCGAGGAGTTCAAGCCGATTCTCGGTGGACGCATGCACACGCAGTACCCGGAGGACGCGACCAAGCGCTACTTCACCTACCGCAACCGCGGCTACCTGATGTCCCAGCCAGGCATGCGGAAGCTGTTGCCGCAGGAATGGATTCGGTTCAGCTGGTTCTTCCTGGTGACCACTCACAACCCCAAGGGTTTGGCCGAGTGGTTCCGTCTCCGCCGACTGGGCCGCCGAGAGCACTTTCGTCGGCACTAACGCTGCCTGTCGATACGCCCGACATCGACCTCCGCTACCGTGTGCCCATGACGGAACCTCGGAAGCTGACGGATCGAATTCGGCATTCGGCGCGAGAGAAGTTGCAACGCGCAATCGGTGAGGTTCTGGACAAGCAGACCGCGCAACTCGCGGAACAAACCGGCGACCAGCAAGCCAAGCTGCTGGAGATCCTCGACCGTCAACGTCGCGAGATCGACGACCTGCACGCGTTCATCCGCGGCCTGGAAATGCGTATGCGACGCGATATTCCGTACGCGTCCGATGTCGAAGCTGCCGCGCAGAGCGCCGAGTTCGCCGAAGAGGTCATGCCGAAGGCGCCGACCTTCCTTCGTCCGCATGCCACGCTGAGATTCGCTCTCGGTGAGGTGTCCGTGCCGGGAATGGCACTCGAGTTCGGCGTCGCCAGTGGGACGACGCTCGAGATCATCGCCGAGGAAATGGCGTCGAAGAAGGACATCTCCACAGTCGCCGGGTTCGACGTCTTCTCCGGGCTTCCCGAGACGTGGCGGACCGGGTTCCCGAGGGGTGTCTTCGAGCAGGAGAGCGTCCCGGAGATCCCCGGTGCCGAAATTGTGCCTGGTCTGTTCGAGGAGTCACTCCCGGAGTTCCTGAAGAGCCGGACGGACAAGCTGGCGTTCCTGCACCTCGACGCCGATCTGTACTCGTCGACCGTCACGGTGTTGGACCTGGTCGCGGATCGCCTCGCGGTGGGAACAGTGATCGTGTTCGACGAGTACTTCAACTTCCCCGGTTGGCGCAATCACGAGTACCGCGCATGGACCGAGTTCGTCGGGCGCACGGGTACCGAGTTCGATTATCTCGGGTACACCGCCGACAACGAGCAGGTCGTCGTGCGGATCCGGAAGGCGCCGTCGCTGTGAGCGCTTCGCGCATGTGAGTGAAAGTACGTCCTCTGGAACGTATTTCCACTCACGTGCGACGAAGTCGCCCTAAATTCCGTAGAGCCTCGCCCAGTTTTCGCGCGTGATCAGATCTCCCGCGGCGCGCCGGTACTGCTGCTGCAGATCCGGCGCCTCGCGGCGAAGTCGTCGCACAACCTTAATCGTGCGGATCATCAGTGCAATTCCACGGGCTTTGTCGCGCGTCCGAATTCGGACTCCGCCCTGAGAAGCGTCGGTGACAACGACGTGATCGAATCTGGCGATGTGCCACCAGTGAGCGTCTTCCCTGGTCACACCGACCAGGCCGCCGATCGTTCGCCCGCGCCACTGATCCACCACACGCTTGACGAGAACAAGGCGCATTGCGCTCGGTTCGCCGCCCGCGCGCTCGACACGGATATTCGCCGAGTCCACCGGTGCCGTCGATGCCGGATGCATGATTGTTTCCGGATAGTCCTTGCGCTCCGCGCGAATAGTGGCCAATGCTTTTACGCCTCCGTCGGAAAGGTGCGCAGGCCCGGACAGCCAGTCCTCGATTCCATTCAACGTGGTGTGAGCCAACCCGTACTGCATTCCGACCACGTATTCGGCGATCTGGCGCAGGAACTGCCGCGACAACACGGAGGTGTCAAGATCGCTGTGGAGGGAGCCGACCACCAGCGAGTTTCGGGTACTGAAGTACCGAGCCCAATCGTCGAAATCCTTCCAGTAGAAGTCGGCATGCCAAACCGCGGCGTTGGGCAGCGTGACCGTCGGGAAGCCGCTGCGCTTCGCGCGAACTCCGTACTCGACGTCGTCCCACTGGAAGAACATCGGGAGCGGAAGCCCGATCTGGTCCACCACCTCCGACGGAATGAGACAGGTCCACCAGGCGTTGTAGCCGGCGTCGACACGTCGCTCCTGATTCTTCTTCAACATGCTCTTGTTGGACAACGCTTTTTGGACCGCCCGTCCGTGCTGCAGGCGACTCAGATCGACCTCTTCGGCGCCGACGTTGAGGTAATCAGGATTGAGAAGGAACAGCATCTGAGCGCCGACGAGCGTCGGTTCGACGGTGACATTGGCGAATGCGCTCAGTCGCAGAACTGATTCCGGCTCACAGAGAATATCGTCGTCCATCAAAATGACGTCGACCCCGGACCTGGATGCGGTGACCTCGTACAGACCGCGTGTAAACCCACCGGCCCCACCGAGATTCGGCTGACGGATGTAGACGAGCTTGTCTCCCATGATGTCCGAGGTCGCGGTGAATTCCGGTTGATCGCAGACGAGATCGGTACCCTGATCGACGACGTGGACGGATTCGATCAAGTCCAGTACCACCGGGTCCGATGCCAGCGCTGCCACGGTGTGGGCACAATCCTGAGCTCTATTGAAAGTGCAGATGGCGATGGCGGCGGGGCGGCGGGGCGCCGAGTTCGGGACGGTCCACTCCATCTCGCCGACGACGGCCGAGCTTCCGAAAGTCTCGAATTCGAGCCACAACGCTCCGCCGTCGACAAACTTGTCGAGTGGCACCTGGAAGACGATGCGCGCGTCGGATCGCGTTTCTTCGACGGCGACGATGCGACGATGTCCGGCGATGTCCGATGCCAGAACCCGGACTCGGACGCGCCCGGTAGTCGCAACGTGAGCCGAGACCGTTACAGCGTCGACGGTGGTCCAGCGCTGCCAGTACGACGCCGCGAATCGCCCGAAGTATGTATTGGTGTGCGCGAAGGCATTCTTCGACAGGGACACCGTGTGGCGGTCCCGCTCCGCGATACCCCTCTCGACCTGCAGGTATAGGTCCGGATTGACGCGGGGTGACGTGCTGACGAACACGCCGCGCTGAAGTACCAACGACTCGGTACCGGTCGTGAGCGAATGTGCGGGCGCGATCGAATGCATCGAGGTAACAACTCCTGGCTGATCGAAAGGGCGTGCGTCTCGCACCTCATAGGCTGTGACCTACGATAACAACCTGGAGCGCGGGGACGCGCCGACGCGCGAGGGCGCAACGATTCGCAGCCACTCAACGATGGAGTTCGATGATCGCCGCCACAACACCCACCCGATTCGATCGGTGGACGTGGGGGCTCGCTTCCTCCGCGGTGGTGCTGCTGGGAATGGCCCTCATCTTCCTCAGCGACCACAGGTATTTCTATCTCGACGACACCGAATCCGGCGCGGTCGGAAACTGGCTGGCCCTCGGCCGGTTGATGCGCGAAGGCCAGTTCCTACCTCTCGTCACCACGCAGTGGATGGCCGGAAACTATCCAGTCGAGGGCCAGGGTGGGCTCTGGAATCCCGTTCAGATGGGGATAAATTTTCTGGCCCCCTCCGTCGACAACATGGCGTTGTACGCCGCAATCGTCAAAATCGGGTTCGCTGTCGTGCTGGCGCTCGGTGTTTACCGTGTCGCTTTGGAATACGGCGCGCGCCCGGTCTGGGCTGCGGTGGCCGCCGCGGCAGTGCCCTTCAGTGGATTCACCCTATTCTTCGAACAGCCCTCCTGGGTCACCTCCCTGATCGGGATGGCGTGGGTCATTCAGGCGTGGGCGAGCGCAGTCCGGTACGTCCGCGGAAAATCCGGACCGGTGCCGGTGTTCGTCTTCCTCTATCTCGCTATCAGCGTCGGGTACGTCCACGCAGCCTTGATGGCAGGTGTCGCCGCCGGTGCAGTGATGATCGGCGAGTACATCTACTCGCGGCAGCTGCTTCCGGTCGCGAAGCTCGCCGCGGTGTCGGTAGCGGCGGCGATGTGCGGTGCGATCACCTTTCTTCCCGGTGTATTGACGTCCGGCGTCACCTGGCGATCAGGTGCCGAGGGCACACTCAACGACAACTTTCTCGTGGTGCCGTGGTCGGAGACGTTCAGTGCCAGCCTTCCCACTGCCGTGAGCAGCATGGAGTCGTGGGGCGGCGAAACCACGATGGCACCTGTCACCTACATCGCATGGTTCTGCGTTCCGATGCTTGCCTTCGTGGACTGGCGAAGGGTCTCCTCGGGAATGCGCGAGCTGAGCGGACCGGCGATTCTGCTAGGCGCGCTACTGCTGTACACGGCGGGCCCTAGCGACATCGGCCCGATTCGCTGGCCGGCGCGCCTTCTGCCGTTCGTCGCATGCGTCCTGCTGGTCGGCCTCGCGGTTTTGATGAGCCGCTACGGAACTCTGCGGTCGCTTCGAGGACGCCTGACGGCCGCCGCCATCCTCGTCGGCGTTCTGTTCGTTCGTGCCCTGTCGTCCGGACCACAGCTCGCCGGACGACACGTCCTGGCCGCCGTACTCGTCCTGACGGCGGGAGGACTGCTCATCCTGGTCGTCCGTAGGTGGGGCGTCCAGGCCACTGCAGCTCTGCTGATGATCAGCGTCATTCCAGTAGCGCTGTACCAGATACACAGCTATCCGAAGGTTCTCACCCAGTGGCATTTTCCGACTAGCCAGAGCGAGGCGAAAGCCGGTTTCCCGGATTGGACTGGCACGACCCTGCAGCTGGGTAGCCGAGTCCTGACCGAGCGCACCGAGAACGATCTCGTCGATCGGTGGCGTGCTCAGGCATACGGCAACTACGCGAAAGTGCTGGACCTGAACTACGTAAGTGCCTACACACCAGTCGGCCATCAAGCCTTCAGTTCGCTTCTGTGCGTCGCATACGAAGGAAGCACCTGCTCGGACGCGTACAGCAACCTGTTCCGTCCCGACGTCTACACAGGTCGCACCTCCGCCGACCTGATGCTGCTGGACCGTGTGGTGGTCCAGAAGGCTCAGTACCCCGAGTGGCGTCAGCTCCCCGTGTCCCCCGGGTGGCGCTGGGTCGACGTCGACGAGCCGCAGTCCGACCAGGTCGCCGTTCTCGAACGCGACAACGGGTACGTCTCGCTCCAGAACGGCACTGTATCGGCGACCGTCGATGCGACCGTCGAGCCCGTGGCATCGTCAGCGGTGAACGAGTCGATGCGCGTGTCGTCGCCGACCGGTGGCAGCGTGGTCTTCGCCCGGCTGGCGTGGCCCGGATACACCGCGATGCTGAACGGTGAGCCGCTGCAGACCAAGGGCCTGGGTGACACGTTCCTGTACGTCGACGTGCCCGCCGGCACCACCGATGCCGACCTTGAAATACAGTTCCGCCCGCCTGGCTTCCGTATCGGGCTCGCCGCGATGGGCGGCGGATTGGTGATCCTGGTGGTTCTGATCGGTCTCGACATCCGTCGGCGTCGACGCGTCGAAATTGTTTCCGCCGACCCAGCCGCTGCACCGGCTGCCGAGGCGGACGCCGCCGCGTCGGAACGCGGAAAGTCCGGCGACATATAAGGTCGTAAATCGTGACAGACGTGAAGACACCTCACCGGATCTCGGTAATCGTCCCGGTCTACCAGGGGGAAAGAACTCTGGGACCGTTGATGGAGGAACTCGAGGCGCTTACGCTGCCCTTCGTCACGCCTGGCCGCCGACCAGCAGTGGTCGAGGAAGTGCTGTTGGTCTTCGATCACGGACCCGACGGGTCGGCTGCCGTCATCCGCGAGCTGGTGGAGAAACACTCGTTCGTTCGAGGTATTTGGCTCAGCCGCAACTTCGGACAGCACCCGGCCACTCTGGCCGGGATGGCATCGAGCGGCGGCGAGTGGATCGTCACGATGGACGAGGACGGTCAGCACGACCCGGCCGCCATCGGCGGATTGCTCGACACAGCGCTCGACGACCAGGCAACCGTCGTTTACGGCCGTGGCGTCAATGCCGCGCCGCACGGGTTGTGGCGCAATGCGACCAGCAAGAGCTCGAAGTGGTTGATCGCGAAGGCCTTGTCCGGCGAGAACACCGTCCAGTACAGCAGTTTCCGTATGGTCGTCGGCGAGGTGGGCCGATCAGTTGCGGCGTATGCCGGATCCGAGGCATACCTCGACGTCGCGCTCGGTTGGATCGCGGGCTCGGTGACCACCAGTCCGGTCACACTGCGCGAAGAGCAGGGTCGACGATCCGGATACAACCTGCGCACCCTGCTGTCGCATTTCTGGCGCATGGTGCTCTCCAGCGGAACCAAGGGACTTCGTCTGGTCAGCGTGCTGGGAATGGTCTTCGCGCTACTCGGGCTTGTACTCGTGGCCTATCTGTTGGTCACATACGCATTTTTCGACCCGGACACGGAAGTCCGCGGGTGGGCGTCGACCATGGTGGTGCTCCTGTTCGGCTTCGGCGCATCTCTGTTCTCGCTCGGCGTCGTCGCCGAATATGTCGGAGTCAACGTCAAGACCGCCATGGGCAAACCTCCATACCTGATAGTCGGAGACCCGGCCGCTGGTCCCTTGGGGCGCGCTCGACGCTTGCCGGACGAACCAGACGAATGACTATTTCGTGGGTCGTAGGCGGTGGGGGCCTACTGGGCCGGGCTGTCACCACGGAACTACTGCGCCGCGGCCACGACCTCGTTTCGGTCAACGTCCCCTGGCTCGACGAGTCCGCCGCTCGAATAGTAATCACCGACCATATAGCCGCACTGGCGACCATGTCGTCGACGCCAGTGAATGTGGTGTGGTGCGCAGGTGCTGGTGTCAACGGAACCCCTCGTGCATCGTTCGACCGTGAGAACGCACTGTTTGCTCACGCGCTCGCCGAACTCGAACGTCATGCGCTGTCCTTGACCGTATTTCACGCGTCCTCGGCCGGTGGAGTGTACGCCGGCACACCGAATGCGCCGCACGACGAAACGAGCGAGACCTCCCCGTTGGGTGATTACGGCGCTGCCAAGCTACGGGCTGAGGACCTGGTGACCGAATTCGGAGAACGCACCGGATCCTCGGTAATCGTCGGACGGTTCGCCAATCTATACGGGCCAGGCCAGAACCTGTCCAAGCCGCAAGGACTGATCTCGCATCTGTGCCGCGGATATCTTCTCGCTTCACCAGTGTCGATTTATGTTCCGGTCGACACGTTGAGGGACTACCTCTACGTGAGCGACGCGGCCGAAATGGTGGCGGATACCTTGGACGTTGCCGCCGAAAAACGAGCTGGACCGATCACGAAGATCTACGCCTCCGGAAATGCAGTCACCATCGGAGCGATCCTCGGTGCCTGCCGGTCGGTGTTTCGTCGTCGACCTCTCGTCGTGCAGGCTGCATCGCCGCTATCGGCCATGCAAGGTCGGGATCTGCGGCTCCGGTCCGTCGTGTGGCCGGAAATCGATCGAAGATCTCACCGGACGCTTCCGGCGGGCATCTCGTCGACGCTCGAATCGACGAGACGAGCACTGCTGGCGGGCCACGCCTGACCGCGGTTTTGAAAGGTTGCGTTCGGCTGAAACACTATGGTCATGCAGGACGACGAGACACCAGACCCAGCGCCAGGGAATCAGGCCATCGTCGACGCACAGCCCACTGGCCCGTTGATGAGACTGATCGGCAACCAAGGAGTCGCGTTCATCCTGGTCGGCGGCTTCAACACTGTGCTGGGCACCGCATGGTTTGTCGCCTGGCAGCTCACCGTCGGGGAGCAGCTCGGCTACCACGCCGCGATCGTCTTCGGATATTTGTGCAACGTTGTCACCGCCTTCTGTACCAACCGCTACCTTGTGTTCCGGGTCCGTGGGCGCATCTTCCGAGACTTTTGGCGATTCGTTGTCGTCAATTCCGGGGCTTTCGTAATCAATCTCGCGCTGATGACCGTGGCAGTCTCGATTCTGGGATTCACTCCAATCCCGTCCCAATTGGTGATCACCCTGTTCACCGCGGGCGTCAGCTTCTTCGGTTATCGCGACTTCTCGTTTCGTCGGTCCGCATCCACGGATCCGTCGACACCCATGAAAGGCAAGTGAATGACTCCGCGCGTGTCCATCGTCGTACCGGCGTACAACAACGCCGAATACATCGGCGAGACGATCGAATCGATTCTGGGGCAGTCGTTCACCGATTTCGAACTGATCATCGCGGACCATTCGTCCAAGGACGGAACGATGGCCGTAATCGAGAAGTACGACGACCCACGCATCCGAGTCCTGACGACCGAATCCGGCGGCGGCGCAAAGAGGAACTGGGATCGCGTCACCGCCGAAGCAACCGGAGACCTCGTCAAATTGGTCTGCGGTGACGACACGATCTTCCCCTCGTCCCTGGCAACCCAGGTCGCGGCATTCGACGACCATCCGTCGGCGGTGTTGGTCGCCTCACAACGCACACTCATCGACGCAAACGGTAAGACCGTAATCGCGGCCCGTGGCCTTGGGGGGCTTTCCGGTCTCGTCGCGGGCACAGTGGCGGCCCGAACCGCGGTTCGGGCCGGTGCCAACATCTTCGGTGAGCCAGGATGCGTGTTGATGAAGCGCGCCGTGCTGGAAAAGATCGGCCTGTGGGACAACTCCCACCCGTATCTGATCGACCAAGCCACCTTCATCGGCGTCGCTTTGCACGGCGATGTCGTCGCCATCCCGGAACCGCTGGCGTCATTCCGAATCAGCGCCGGTCAGTGGAGCGTGGAACTGGCGACGCAGCAAGCCCGTCAAGCCGCTGATTTTCACCGAACGTTGGGCGCGGCGGCCCCGGGCTTGCTCTCTCGCAACGATATTCGACTGGGTAACGTAAAAGCGCTGGCAACTTCCTTCATGCGTCGCGCAGTCTATATCTTGCTACGCCACCGCATGTCCAAGAGTTAGGGCAGCACCGACTCCGTTGCCGCGTAGATCGTCTCGGTGGCATCCTTCTGCGGTCGCCACCAATTTTCGTTGTCGCGGTACCAATCGACGGTTGCTTTGAGTCCGCTGCGGAAGTCGACGTAGGTCGGTGTCCAGCCCAGTTCGGTGCGAAGCTTCGTGCTGTCGATGGCATAACGCAGATCGTGGCCGGGGCGGTCGGTGACGAAGTCGAACGCATCCGCTGCTTGGCCGGTTTCTTCGAGGATGGTCTCGAGGACCGCGCGGTTGTTCTTCTCGCCGTCGGCGCCGATCAGGTAGGTCTCCCCCAATGTGCCCTTGTCGATGATGGTCCAGACGGCACTGTTGTGATCGTCGACGTGGATCCAGTCCCGCACGTTCTGTCCTGCTCCGTAGAGCTTGGGGCGCAGCCCGCTCAGCACGTTGGTGATTTGACGCGGGATGAACTTCTCGACGTGCTGGTAGGGCCCGTAGTTGTTAGAGCAGTTCGAGATGGTGGCTCTGACGCCGAAGCTTCTGGCCCACGCACGTACGAGCAAATCGCTCGAGGCTTTGGTGGAGGAATACGGGCTCGACGGGTTGTACGGAGTGTTCTCGGTGAACCGCGCCGGGTCGTCGAGCTCGAGGTCGCCGTAGACCTCGTCGGTAGAGATGTGGTGATAGCGCACAGCGTGCTCGCGGACGGCCTGGAGCAGCGTCGTCGTGCCGATGACATTGGTGTGAACGAAAGGCCACGGGTTGGCGAGGCTGTTGTCGTTGTGGGACTCGGCGGCGAAATGGACGACGAGGTCGGTGCCTTTCACGAGGCGGTCGACCAGGGCCTGGTCGGCGACATCCCCTTCGACGAACTCGATCTTGTCCGCGACCGGATCGAGCGAAGCGCGGTTGCCGGCGTAGGTGAGCTTGTCGAGGACAGTGATCTCGACGTCGAGGCGCTGGGCTGCGGTCAGATGGACGAAGTTCGCGCCGATGAAACCGGCACCCCCGGTCACGAGCAATTTCATGGGGATGACCCTACCGGCCTGCCCGGTTTCGAGCCGTTCTTGTCTGCGGATCGTGTTAACGTTCCGTCGACTTCGGGGGGAGTGTCATGGGGCTGGGTAAGAAGCTGTTGACGTTGGCGGCGAGCCTCGTCGTGTTCAACGTGGTGCTGTGGGGGCTGCCCAAGATCGCGCCGCAAGTGCCGGACCGGTACGAGGGGGTTTCGGTCGCAGCGCGTCCACCGGCGGCAGCGCCCAAGACCACCGCTCCCTCTCCCTTGCCGTCGGGGTTCCCATCGATGGACCGGCCGCCGCCCAAGATTGTTGTGCCGGACGGACAGGCTCAGCCAATTGCAACAAAGTTCGGGCTGACGTACGACGTGCCTGCCGACTGGCAAAATGCATCCACTGGCTTTGGAGGCTGGGAGGATGCCACCGGTTGGTCCATTGTTTACGGAGCAATCGGAAGGTACGGCTACGAATCGTGCAGTGCGCAGAATGGTTCGACGCTTGGACTGAGCGGCGCGACCGGGTCTGCCGATGGCGATCTCATCCGCGTTGCGACCGAGCATTCACGGAACTCGTCGAAAATATTCAGTGCTGCAGCACCTGGTACGGAACCAACGGTCAGCTTCTCGGAACCCCGAGAAATCACCATTGCCGGAAGTCGCGGGATCCGGATTACGACGACTGTCGCCGACGTCGTTCAGGACTCGCCATGCGATCCTCCTGCCGCGATCTTCGACATCGTGACAACCGTGTCGTATGCAACCGCTGTGACAGCTGTATTCATGGTCCAACTCGATCAGGGTGTCGACGGCGCCGCCGATCGGGCCGTGGCCGACCGAATATTCTCCACAATAAGGAGGAGCTGAATGTCGGAGGATCTGTACACCGACAGTAATGAGATCGCCGGTCTCGGAAAGCTGGCCGACCGTATTGGCCAGGACACCTTGGCGAGCCATCGCTATGTCGGCCAACACGCAGGCCTCAGCGACACCGTTCCCGGACAAATACTGCAGCGCTTGGCGCCGTTCATCACCGACTATCAGGAGTACACCCGCACCCGTCACGTCCACCTCGCGGCCAACTGCAGCTATATCGGTGACGAACTGCGAAAAGCGGCCTGGCTGTACGACGATCAGGAGAAGAAGAACTACGACGCGTTCAACGCTCACGTCGATCTCCTCCCGCTACCGCTCACCCAACCGGGCACGTCCGAAACACCAGCCGTCGGAAATGTCGAGGAGTATCAAGCCGCAGCTGATTACGGATCTCCAGAAGGCATCGACTACCCGCCTCCGGCCCCGGCCGTCGACGACACCCGCGAAACGATCGACGAGGCCGCCGGTTGGCTCGGCGAAATCGACCGCACCATCTTCGAACTATCGGGTTGGAGTCCGCTGAACGACGCGACCATTCCGGTCACAGGAAACTGGAATGAAATTCGTCGTCTAGGACAAGCATTCGAAATTGCCGGAAACGCGATGGAAGCCGCGGGATCGTCGTTCGAGGGCGGGGTACGGCGGGTCGACGAGTACTGGAATGGATTGGCAGCACAATCGTTCGCGGACTATGCGGGACGTCAAACGGCTGCGATGTACTGGGAGGGTCCGTGCGGCCGCACTGTTCACGCCCTGTCCCAGGCCATCGCCGAAAAGGTGCGAGACGCCGTTCGGGCGTGGCCGCTAGAGCCCGACGATGCGCCGTACCGCATTCCCTGGCAATGAGTGTGAGTGCGCGAACACCCTGCTGATCTGGGAGACTGCTGATTCATGCGGGGAATCATTTTGGCGGGCGGCACAGGTTCGCGTCTTCATCCGATCACGATGGGCATCAGCAAGCAGCTCGTCCCGGTCTACGACAAACCGATGATTTACTACCCACTCTCGACGCTGATCCTGGCAGGCATCCGCGACATCCTGATCATCACCACACCCCAGGACCGCGACCAGTTCCAGCGCCTCCTCGGCGACGGCTCCCAATTCGGCATCAACCTCACCTACAAGGTCCAACACGAGCCGAACGGTCTCGCCCAGGCCTTCGTCCTCGGCGCCGACCACATCGGCACCGAGGGTGCCGCGTTGGTGCTCGGCGACAACATCTTCTACGGCCCCGGCCTCGGCTCACAGCTCAGCCGGTTCAGCGACATCGACGGCGGCGCCGTATTCGCGTACCAGGTCAAGGACCCCTCCGCGTACGGCGTCATCGAATTCGACGCCGACGGTACAGCGATCTCGCTGGAGGAGAAACCCAAGGTCCCCAAGTCCAACTTCTCCGTCCCCGGCCTGTACTTCTACGACAACGACGTCCTCGCCATCGCCCGCGACCTGCAGCCGTCGGCTCGTGGTGAATACGAGATCACCGACGTCAACCGTCACTACCTCGACGCAGGCAAGCTCACCGTCGAAGTCCTCCCCCGCGGCACTGCCTGGCTCGATACCGGCACTTTCGATTCCCTGCTCGACGCCTCGAACTATGTACGCACCATCGAGCAGCGCCAAGGCATGAAGATCGGCGCCCCGGAAGAGGTGTCGTGGCGCCGCGGGTTCATCACCGACGACGAACTGCGCGAACGCGCGGAGAAGCTGGTCAAATCCGGATACGGGCAGTACCTGCTCGAACTCCTCGACCACGGTAAATGAGAGATCTGTTTCGATGACTTTTCGTGAATTGAACATCAAAGATGCCTACGAGTTCACGCCCCGCCAGTTCGGGGACGATCGAGGTGTGTTCTTCGAATGGTTCAAATCCTCCGCCTTCACCGAAGCCGTGGGACATGAGCTTGAACTGCAGCAGGCGAACTGCTCGGTCTCCGCAGCCGGAGTGCTGCGCGGCATCCACTTCACCGATACCCCGCCCGGGCAGGCGAAGTACGTCACCTGCGTCAAGGGCGCGTTTCTGGATGTGATCGTCGATCTACGCGTCGGGTCTCCGACGTTCGGGCAGTGGGACAGTGTGCTCATCGACGATGTGGACCGCCGCGCGGTCTACCTCTCCGAAGGCTTGGGGCACGCGATCTTGTCGCTCGAGGACGGTTCGACGGTGATGTATCTGTGCTCGATCGAGTACACCCCGACCTTGGATCGGGATGTGAATCCCCTCGATACCGGCCTCGGGATCGACTGGCCCACCCTCGCCCGCGACGGCAGCCCCCTCGAGTACCAACTCTCCGACAAAGACCGCGCTGCGCCGTCACTGGCGCAGGCCATCGAGGCCGGCTACCTCCCTACATTCGACGGCTGATCCGGGGTCGAGTGCTCCCGTGCGCGACGCCGCCGGGATTACCGAATCTTGAAGATCACCACGCGCTGGACGATGAAGTTGATCACCGTCGCGGTCCCCTGAGCCACCACGAACGCAAGGTTCGAGTACCAGAAGCCGTCGGGAAATGCCTGGTAGAGCCACGTGTAGATGCCGACCTGAACGCCGAAGGTCGCGGCATACAACGCGACGACGGCAATGAATCGTGCGCGCGATGGCGCCGCGTTGAACGTCCATCGCCGATTGATCAAGTAGGCCGTTGTGGTGCCGAACACGAAGCCGATCGCCTTGGCCAGCGTCACGCCGACACCGAAAACGAAATGAAGCAGCAGGTTGAGGCCCTGATCGACGATGGCCGACAGCACACCCGTCGCCAAGAAACGGATGACCTGCGTCTTGAGGTCGAGGGCCTCGTCGGCGATATTTTCGGTCAGCGGCAGTTCGACGGGAAGCGGGATGTGATGATGCAACTCGTCGTTCTCGGCTGACCAGTCGTCGGCGGTGGAACCATCGGGGGTGGACACGATCACTGAGAGTAGCCGTCTGAGGAACCGGGAGCGCAGCCTGCGGAGCGACCCAGATGACCGGGTACCCTCTAGACCGATGTCCACGACAGCCGACGACGCACTCTTCCCCCTGGAACCACAGGCCGGGAACACTGCGCCGCTACCCACGCAGACCCGCACGCTCACCGGATGGGGACGTACCGTGCCTTCGACCGGTGAGGTGCTCGCCACCTCCGACCCCGAGCTGATCGCGAACGCGGTCAAGCAGGTCGCCGAGCAGAACGACTCCAAGCCTTCTCACCTCAGGCGCGGCGTCATCGCTCGCGGCCTAGGTCGGTCGTACGGCGACAATGCCCAGAACTCCGGCGGCCTCGTCATCGACATGACGGCACTGAGCGGCATCCACAGCATCGATGCATCGACACGCATCGTCGATGTAGACGGTGGCGTCAACCTCGACCAGCTGATGCGGGCGGCTCTGCCGTTCGGCCTCTGGGTTCCGGTGCTCCCGGGAACCCGCCAGGTCACCATCGGTGGCGCGATCGGTACAGACATCCACGGCAAGAACCATCACAGCGCCGGCAGCTTCGGCAACCACGTGCGCTCGATGGAGTTGCTCACCGCTGACGGCCAGATCAGGCATCTGACTCCGACGGGCAAGACTGCGAAGCTCTTCTGGGCGACGGTCGGCGGCAACGGTCTGACCGGCATCATTCTGCGTGCGACCATCGAGATGACACCGACCGAGACGGCGTACTTCATCGCCGACGGCGACGTCACCCAGAATCTCGACGAGACCATCGCCCTCCACAGCGACGGCAGCGAGAACAACTACGACTACTCGAGTGCGTGGTTCGACGCTGTTGCAGCGCCGCCGAAGCTCGGTCGTGCCGCTGTTTCACGTGGATCATTGGCGAAGCTCGATCAGCTACCGTCGAAGCTGCAGAAGGATCCGCTTCGCTTCAACGCGAAGCCTTTGGTGACGTTCCCCGATGTATTTCCGAACGGATTGGCGAACAAGTACACGTTCTCTGCCGTCGGCGAGGTCTGGTATCGCAAGGCAGGCAACTACCGGAACAAGGTCCAGAGCCTGACTGCTTTCTACCACCCGCTCGACATGTTCGGTGAGTGGAATCGGGCGTACGGGTCCAATGGATTTCTGCAGTACCAGTTCGTGGTCCCACCGGAAGCCGTCGACGAGTTCAAGAAGATCATCGTCGACATCCAGCGATCGGGCCACTACTCGTTCCTCAACGTGTTCAAGCTGTTCGGCCCCGGAAACAAAGCGCCACTGAGCTTTCCGATCCCCGGCTGGAACATTTGCGTCGACTTCCCCATCAAGGCGGGGCTCAACGAGTTCGTTCGCGAGCTCGACAAGCGTGTCCTCGAATTCGGCGGACGCCTCTACACCGCCAAGGACTCACGCACCGACGCCGAGACCTTCCACGCGATGTACCCGAAGATCGACGACTGGATCAAGACTCGCCGATCCGTCGACCCCACAGGCGTTTTCGCCTCCGATATGGCCAGAAGGTTGGAACTGCTGTGACGATAGATGCCGTCGGTAACCCCCAGACGATTCTCGTGTTGGGAGGCACCAGCGAGATCGGTCTCGCCATCACCGAGGAGTACCTGTCGAAGTCGCCTGCCCGCGTGATCCTCGCGGCTCTGCCGAACGACCCTCTCCGTGACGCTTCCGTTGCACAGCTGAAAACCAAGGGCGCCAAGTCCGTCGACGTCATCGATTTCGATGCACTCGACACCGAGGCACATACGAAGGTCATCGACGAGGCCTGGTCGAAGGGTGACGTCGACGTCGCAATCGTCGCGTTCGCGGTGGACTTCGATGCCGAGCAGCTGTGGCAGGACCAGCGCAAAGCAGTGCTGACCGCCAACATCAACTACACGGCATCGGTGTCGGTCGGCGTACTTCTCGGCCAGAAGATGAAGGCGCAGGCCTATGGCCGCATCATCGTCATGTCCTCGGTCGCCGGCGAGCGTGTGCGTCGATCGAACTTCGTCTACGGATCCACCAAAGCCGGTCTCGACGGCTTCTACCTCGGCCTCGGCGAAGCACTGCGCGAATTCGGTCCACGCGTCACCGTCATCCGTCCCGGAATGGTGCGCACCAAGTTCAGCGCTCACGTCAAGGAAGCGCCGCTGACGGTCGACAAGGAAGACATCGCCAAGCTGGCTGTCTCCGCGTCGCAGAAGGGCAAGGACCTGGTCTGGGCACCGGGTCCCTTCCGCTTCGTCATGATCGCGCTGCGGCACGTACCGCGTCCGATCTTCCGCAAGCTCCCCATCTAGATGAAACGAGCGCTCGGGACGGCTGTCGACGGCCTACTGGCCGCTCTCGTCGCCGTAGTAGTTGCGACGGTCGGGTTGTACACATTTTCGTTGGTCGAATGGCCTGCGTTCAACTCGTCCAACGTCACTCGTGCATTGACGACGCTCGGCCAGGTCGTCTGCGCTGTCGCGTTCGCTGCGGCGATCGTGCTGTACCGCCGCGGCACCCGCGAGTGGTTGGCCAAAGTCCTCACGTGGGCCGGCCTGTCGGGCTTCGTCACAGTCACTCTCGGAATGCCGTTGGCCGCAACGAAGCTCTACCTGTTCGGCATCTCTGTCGACCAGGAATTTCGCACCGAATACCTCACGCGGCTCACCGACTCTGCTGCGCTGCGAGACATGACCTACCAGGACATTCCGCCGTTCTACCCCGCCGGATGGTTCTGGATCGGCGGTCGCGTCGCGAACCTGGTCGGCATGGACGGCTGGGAAGTGTTCAAGCCCTTCGCAATCGGATTCCTCGCCGTCACCGCCGTCCTGGCCTTCACACTGTGGAAGCAACTGATCCGAACCGACTTGGCCGTGGCCGTCAGCGCGGTCACCACGGCAATAGTTCTCGCCTACGCTTCCCCGGAGGCCTACAGCGCCGTCATCGCCCTGCTCATCGCTCCGGCCTTTGTGCTGGCTTGGGGTGCGCTGAACCGGCCGGTATCGGCGTTTTCGGCCGCCCGCGCCGGCATGAATGGACCATCGCAACGGCTAGACGGCTCCAATGGTCCATTGATGCCAACCGGGGTGATGCCAACCGGGGTGACGCCAGAGCCGGGCAAGCAAAACTGGGGCTGGGGCGCGGTCATCGGCACCGGCCTGTTCCTCGGACTCGCTGCGACGTTCTACACCCTCTACCTCGGCCTGGCTGCGTTCGCGATCACGCTGATGGCCGTCGTATCGGCGTTCCTCGGCATCAGAGCCGACAAGACCTGGCGAGCAGCCGTTCCAGTCGTGATTCGGCTCGCAGGAATTGCGGTCATCTCCGGACTCGTCGCTCTGACCGTGTGGTTGCCGTATCTGATCGACGCGCTCACCGGCACTCCGTCTACGTCCGGCACCGCGCTGCATTATCTGCCCGAATCGGGCGCGACACTGCCGTTCCCGATGTTCGAATTCTCTCTGCTCGGCGCGCTGTGTATGGCCGGGACACTGTGGATCGCGGTGCGCGCAGCAACGTCGCGGCGGGCACAGGCCCTCGGTGTCGGCGTTCTCGCCATCTACCTGTGGACGCTGCTGTCGATGGCAGCCACCGTCGCCGGCACCACTCTGCTGTCCTTCCGGCTCGAATCTGTGCTGATCGTATTGCTCGGGGCAGCAGGCGTTTTCGGTTTTCTCGAAGGATCCAAAGCGATCTATCAGGCCGTGAACGAGCCACCGAAGTTCAAGATTGCGGCGGTTGTCGTGGCGGCAGTCGGCGCCCTGTCGTTCGCACAGAACATTCCGCAGGTACTGCAGTCCGAGATCACCGTCGCCTACTCCGACACGGACGGTGACGGCATCCGCGCCGACAAGCGACCACCGAGCGCGGTGTCGTACTACGGCGACATTGACCGAGCACTCACCGACCAGCTGGGCAAGCCCAGGGACGAGACCGTGGTGCTCACTGCCGACACATCGTTCCTCAGTTACTACCCGTACTTCGGTTTCCAGGCACTGACGTCGCACTACGCGAACCCGCTCGCACAGTTCGACCGTCGAGCAGCCGCCATCGAGGACTGGTCCACATTGGAGACGCCCGACGAACTCGTCGCCGCACTCGACAGCAGCGAATGGCGAGCACCCGACGCCTTCCTGTTTCGCCGGAGCGCCGACGGTTACACGCTGCGCCTTGCCGAGGACGTGTATCCGAACGATCCGAACGTGCGCCGCTACAGCGTGGAATTCGACGAGACGCTTTTCGAGGATCCGCGATTCCAGGTCACCGATATCGGACCGTTTGCGCTGGTCACCCGCATCTCTTAGGTAAACTCGATAACGTTCACGTAACGTTCACCGCGATGACAAACACCGACCAGACTGTGCTGGAGCAGCCACGGACGGCTCTGTCGTCGAAAATCGAGGCCGCTTCGGCGCGTCTTCACCGCGGCGATGTCGCGGCCGCCGGGGCGTTCACCCTCGTCGCGTTCTTCGTGATGCACCGACAGTGGCGCAACCTCGGCAGCGGCTACCTGTACAACAGCGGCCAAGACCAGGCCATGTGGGAATGGTTCTTCTCCGTTGCCGCTCATTCGGTGGCACATCTCGAGAACCCGATGTCGAGCGATCTGCAGAATTACCCGCTCGGTGTAAACCTGATGGCCAACACTGCGATGTTCGGGCTGTCGATTCCTCTTGCACCCGTCACGTTGCTCTTCGGCCCGACAGTAACCTGGGCGATCACGCTCACCGCAGGCCTCGCCGGCACCGCCTATGCCTGGTACTGGCTGTTCTCGCGGACAGTCGGCGGCTCACGGGCAGCATCTGCGATCGGCGGCGCACTGTGCGGCTTCGCCCCCGGCATGATCAGTCACGCGAACGGGCACCCCAACTTCGTCGTCCTGTTCATGCTCCCCGTCATCGCAGCCCTGGTCGTCCGCATCGCGAAGGGTGACGGCACGAAAAAGACGACCGTCGCGCTCGGTCTGGTCGTCGCACTGCAGATCATGCTCGGTGAGGAACCGTTGCTGATCTTCGCGATCGCTTTCGCACTGTTCGCCCTCGTCTACTACGCCGGTAAGCCCCGCGAGATCTGGCCGGTGATCACCCGCGTCGCAGCGCCGATCCCGCTCGCAGCCGTCATCGCGCTCGCACTCGTCGCATATCCCCTGTACTGGCAGTTCTTCGGGCCTCAGAGCTACTCGTTCCTCGAACACGGCAACATGGGCAACGACGCCAAAGCGCTGTTCCAGTTCCCATCGCAGTCCATCGGCGGGGTCGCGACGCCCGGCCAGAACGTTCGTATCAACGCAACAGAAGAGAACGCCTACTTTGGGTGGCCCGTCCTCGTACTGAGCGGTGTGGCCGCACTGTGGCTGTGGCGCGAGTCCCGGGCCCGCGCAGCGGCGGTAACCGTCGTCGTGATGAGTGTTCTCTCTCTTGGTTCCGAACTGTTCCTCGGCAAGAACGATGCCGAAGTCGAACTGCCATGGCAGTGGCTCGCCGACAAGCCTCTCGTCGAATCCGTTCTTGAAACTCGCTTCGCGCTCGCGGCAATTCCACTCATTGCACTGCTGCTGGTACTTGCCACGGACAAGGCGTTCAGGCGCGGCGTGCGGCCGGTACCGGCACTCTGGTGCGCCGCGTTGGCACTGGCGCTCGTACCGTTGATTCCGACGCCACTCACCGCCGTCTCGAGAACACCCACGCCGTCGTTCTTCGCGAGTGGCGAGTGGAAGAACTATGTCGACGACGGATCGGTCGTCACCGTTCCCCTGCCCCGCCCCGAAGATGCACGGCCTCTCAAATGGCAGATCGATGCGGGCATGAGCTTTCCCCTTGCAGGCGGCTACTTCGTCGGGCCGAGCGATTCCGAGGACAAGAAAGCCAAGTACGGCGCGGTCGACCGCCCGACGGCCCTGCTACTCGGGTCGGTACTGAACTCGGGAACAGTCCCGGAAATCACCGCGGATCAGAGGACCAACGCACGCGAGGACCTGCAGTTCTGGGGCGCCGACGTGGTCGTCCTCCAACCCGGTCGCAACAGCGTTGCCCTACGGGACACAGTCGAAAATCTGCTGGACATCGACGCCGAATATCACGACGGCGTCTGGATCTGGGACGTGCGCGCACTCGTGCGCTGAGCGCTACCGACATTGCCGTGCCCTAGCATCGAGAACCGTGTCCACTGTCGTAACCACCGAACCACGCCCGACGTCCCGCAACTCGTCATCACGCATCTCCGCGGGAATCGTCGCCATCGTTTCCGGTGTAATCGCCGTTCTCGCCGCGATACTGACCCCGCTGTTGCCGGTCACGCAGGATTCGACGTCGATCAATTGGCCGCAGAACGGGACGCTGAATTCGGTGGAAGCGCCGCTGGTGTCGTACGCGCCGCTGTCCTTCGACGCGTCGATAGCGTGCCCGGTGATCGAAACTGCGGCGCCAGAGACACTCCTGCTCTCCACCACCGCACCCGGCGCGCCCGACGCGCAGGGCGTCGGACTCGTCGTCACCCGTACCGATAGTGGCCTGCAAGCGGTTCTGCGCGAGCGTGTGCTTCTGACGCTGACCGACGCCCAGCTTGCAGACTGCTCATCGGTGGACATCAGCTCGACCGCCACCGGATCGACGGCGTCGGCCGTTGGTACCGAGGCGACCGGCGAAATCGGCGGCGACTCGCGCCCACAGACCGTCGGCGTCTTCACCGAACTTCAGGGCGCCGTTCCAGCAGGCCTGAGTGTCGACGTCCAGATCGACTCGCGATTCTCGTCGACCCCGACCGTACTCAAAAAGCTCGCGATGATCGCCGCGGTCATCTTCACGATCATCTCGCTGATCGCCCTGCACCGTCTCGATCTGCGCGACGGCAGGCGCGGACGCCGCTTCTTCCCAACGCACTGGCTACGGGTCACCGTCGTCGACGGGGTGGTTGCCGGAGTTCTGCTGGTGTGGCACTTCATCGGTGCGAACACGTCCGACGACGGTTATCTGCTGACCATGGCTCGGGTATCCGAGCACGCCGGTTACATGGCGAACTACTACCGCTGGTTCGGTGTGCCCGAAGCGCCGTTCGGTATGCCGTATTACGACATGCTCGCGGCCTTCGCGAAGGTGTCAACGGCCAGCCCGTGGATGAGGCTCCCTGCCCTGATCGCGGCGCTGCTGTGTTGGGCCGTGATCAGCCGTGAGGTGATTCCGCGTCTCGGCCGCGCCGTGCGCTCGGACAAAGTCGCGATCTGGACTGCGGGGCTCATGTTCCTTGCATTCTGGCTCCCGTACGACAACGGACTTCGACCCGAACCCATCATCGCGCTCGGCGCGCTGCTGACATGGTGCTCCATCGAGCGCGCAATAGCGACAGGACGATTGCTCCCCGCTGCCATAGCCGTGCTGATCGCTGCGTTCTCGCTCGCCGCCGGACCCACCGGACTGATCTGCGTCGCTGCCCTCCTCGCCGGCGGACGGCCACTCGTTCGCGTCGTCCTCGCGCGGGCGCGCGCCGTGGGTTTCATGGCCGTTCTCGCGCCGATCTTCGCCTCGGGCGTCGTGATTCTCGCCGCTGTGTTCGCCGACCAAACCCTCTCGACGGTCCTCGAGGCAACCCGTGCGCGCGCCGCCGTCGGGCCGAACGTCCCATGGTTCGAAGAACGCACGCGCTGGGACTCGCTCATGGAGATCACTCCCGACGGGTCGCTTGCTCGCCGCTTCGCGGTGTTCGTGATGCTGCTGTGCGTCATCACCACGGTCGTGGTGATGCTGCGTCGTAATGGCCGCATTCCGGGGGTCGCGCTCGGTCCGTCGCGACGCATCGTCGGCATCGTCGTCGGCGCGCTTGCGCTGATGATGTTCACCCCGACCAAATGGACCCACCACTTCGGCGTCTACGCAGGCCTGGCCGCGTCACTTGCCGCCGTCGCCGCAATTGCCGTCGCGTCGGCCACTCGCGACAATCCGCGCAACCGCACCCTGTTCACGGCGGCGGTGTTGTTTCTCACCGCGCTCGCCTTCACTGGATCCAACGGCTGGTGGTACGTCTCCAGCTACGGCATCCCGTGGTTCGACAAGCCGCCGATGATTCTCGGCAAGGGCATCTCGACGGCCTTCCTCGGACTCACCGTGCTCACCCTTCTCTTCGCCGGCTGGCAGCACCTGCGCGCCCCCTACCGGGCATCGAATCGATCGGCGCGCTTCGGCGTATCGGCGCTGACAGTGGTCGCCGCGTTCGTGGTGCTGTTCGAGGTTCTCTCGTTCGCCAAGGGTGCCCTCGCCCAGTACCCCGCATACTCGGTGGCGCGCTCGAATCTCAACGCCTTGGCCGGGAATTCCTGCTCGCTAGCCAATGATGTTCTGGTGGAACAGGATCCCAACGACGCCATGTTGACCCCGATCGACTCGTCGGTCGCGGACTCGCTCGAAGGACCAGGCACCACCGGCTTCACCCCCGACGGCATCCCGGACGATCTGACCGCCGACGCCGAAGACGTGTCGCAGGAGAGCACACGCGGATTCAGCGACGACTCCGACACCGATCAGCAGACGCCGAAATCGGCCGGATCGTCCGGAACCGAAGGCGGCACGACCGCCGGCGCCGGCATCAACGCAAGCTCGGTCGCATTGCCATTCGGCCTCGACCCATCGCGCACCCCCGTCCTCGGCAGCTACGGCGCCGACACGTCGGAGCCCGCGACACTCACCACACAGTGGTTCTCGCTGCCCGCCACTCCTGATGGCGACTTCCTCGCGATCAGCGCGGCCGGGCGCATCCGGTCGGTCGACTCCGACGGCATCGTCGCGTCGGGGCAGCCGCTCGAAGTCGAATATGCCGCGGGGGACCAGGTTCTCGGCCGGGTCACACCGATCGATATCGGTCCGCAACCGTCGTGGCGCAATCTCCGCGTGCCGCTGTCGGACATTCCTACTGGCGTCGACCGCATTCGACTGGTCGCAACGGATTCCGATATCTCGCCCGACCAGTGGCTCGCGGTGACACCGCCCCGCATACCGCGCACTGTTCCACTCGTCGACGTCATCGGTCCCGACGTTCCGGTGATGCTCGACTGGACCGTCGCGCTCGGCTTCCCCTGCCAGCGTCCGTTCAACCACAAGGACGGCGTTGCTGAAGTACCCGAGTACCGGATTCTTCCGGATCGAAGCGGTGCTACAGCTCACAGTCCGGTGATGGATGCGTTCGGCGGCGGTCCCCTCGGCTGGCAGCAGCTCATCCTGTCGGCAGCGGTCATCCCGACCTACCTTCGCGACGACCTCGACCGCGACTGGGGCTCCCTCGAGCGTTTCAGCCCGCTCGACCCATCCGCGACCCCGGCCGATCTGACGGTCGACACCGTCACTCGCAGCGGATGGAAGACGGAGGGTCCGATCCGGGTTGGTTGACGGCAGGCCGGATAAAACCGGCATTTACCCGGTTCTATCACGATGCGAATGCAGAGATTCGGTCACGCTCGCATAACATCGTGAATCGTGCCCGACGCCGTGACAGATACCTCCGCCGTGCCCTCCGCTCCGTTGCCGAAGGGTTCAGCGGTCGATCTGCGCTCCCAGGTGCGTACGACGCGGCTGGTTGCCATCGTCACCGGCCTGCTCGGTGCCATCCTCGCGATCCTGACGCCGTTCCTGCCGGTGGTGCAGACCACCTCGACCATCCAGTGGCCTGACGCGGGGTCCATTGCCGATATAGACGCGCCGCTTGTCTCGCAGGCACCTCTGGACTTCAGCGCAACGGTTCCTTGCTCTGCCGTCGATCGTCTGCCGGCGTCTGGAGGCCTGCTACTAGCGACAGCACCTGCCCAGGGTGAAGGAGCAGCGCTCAACAGCCTGTTCGTGCGGGTGAGCGCAGGATCGGTCGATGTCCTCGACCGCAACGTCGTCGTCGCGACGGCACCGCGTGCGGACGTCCAGAGCGCCCCGTGCGGCTCCATCGAGATCACCTCGAACATCGACGCAACCACCGCCGAATTCACCGGGCTGTTCGACGACGAGGGCAACCCGCGCAGCGGCAGACTCGACGGCGATCTACGTCCCCAGGTCGTCGGACTCTTCACCGACATCGACGGTGCCGCGCCCGCTGGGATGTCCGTCACCATCGACGTCGATTCCCGCTTCTCGTCCAGCCCCACGATCCTCAAGCTGCTCGCGATGATCCTCGCGGCCGTCTGCACCATCATCGCGATGGGCGCGCTCGGGCGGCTCGACGGTATCGATGGCCGCCGCCATCGCCGTTTCTTCCCTTCGCACTGGTGGAAGTTCACCGGCGTCGACGTCACCGTCATCGGCGTCCTCGTCGGCTGGCACTTCGTCGGAGCGAACACCTCCGACGACGGCTATCTGTTGACGATGGCCCGTGCCGCCGAGAAGTCCGGCTACATGGCGAACTACTTCCGCTGGTTCGGGGTACCCGAGGCACCGTTCGGCTGGTACTACGACGTGCTTGCACTGTTTGCCAAGGTCTCGACCGCGAGCCCGTGGATGCGGCTCCCCGCACTGATAGCGGCGGTCCTGTGCTGGATGGTCATCAGCCGCGAGGTCGTCCCCCGCCTCGGGCGCGCTGTCCGAAAGTCGAACGTCGCCCTCTGGACCGGCGGACTGGTGTTCCTCGCCTTCTGGCTCCCGTACAACAACGGTCTTCGCCCGGAGCCCATCGTCGCCGTCGGCGCGCTGCTGACGTGGTGCTCGATCGAGCGCGCCATCGCGACCGGACGACTACTCCCTGCCGCCTCCGCGTTCTTGATCGGAGCATTCACCCTCGCCGCCGCACCGACCGGACTGATGTGTGTGGCTGCTCTCCTCGCAGGTGCCCGGCCGATGGCCCGCATCGTCGTTCGCCGTCACCGGCTCGTCGGGACGCTGCCACTGCTGGCGCCACTGGCAGCGGCAGGCTTCCTCGTTCTCGTGGTGGTCTTCGCAGACCAGACGTTTGCGACGGTCATCGAATCCACTCGCGTGCGTACGGCCATCGGCCCCAGCGAGGCCTGGTACCAAGACTTCCTGCGCTACTACTACCTGTTCGTCCAGACTGTCGACGGCTCCGTCGCGCGCCGCTTTGCATTCTTGGTGATGCTGCTGTGCCTGTTCTCGACGCTCTTCATTCTCCTGCGACGCCGGCGAGTCCCCGGCATCGCGAACGGTCCGGCCTGGCGCCTCATCGGCGTCGTATTCGGCACCGTTTTCTTCATGATGTTCAATCCGACCAAGTGGACTCACCACTTCGGGTCGTATGCGGGTATCGCGGGCAGCCTCGCGGCGTTGACGGCCGTCGCGATCTCGGCGAGTGCCCTTCGCTCGCGCCGGAACCGAACAATATTCCTAGCGGGACTGGCGTTCGTTCTGGCACTGTCGTTCTCGGGGATCAACGGCTACTGGTACGTCTCGAGCTACGGAGTTCCGTGGTTCGACAAGACGGTGTCGCTGAGCGGCCACCAGTCCAACACGGTGTTCCTCATTCTGTTCGCCGCCGCACTCGCGCTCGCCGCCTGGCAGTACCTTCGAGAGGGATACGCACCACCCCAACCACGTGCCGGTACCGAACGCGGCAGGCGCATAAAGAAATTCGCCGCCGCGCCGCTGACCGTCATCGCAGGCTTGATGGTGTTGTTCGAGGTCCTCTCGTTGGTCAAGGGCGCGGTGACTCAGTATCCGGCGTACTCCCTGGCTCGCTCGAACATAGAATCACTGGTCGGCAACACCTGCGGACTCGCCAACGACGTTCTGGTGGAATCGAATCCCAACTCCGGTGTCCTGAACCCGATACCCGCGACGTTCGACCCCGAGACCGGACCACTTGGCGGCGAGAGCCCGTCCAACTTCACCCCCAACGGCATTTCCACAGACCTCAGCGCCGACGCCGTGGAAGTCAAACCAGGACAAGGCAATACCGATCAGCAGAGCGTCGGGCCCGCATTCGAGGAAGGACAGAGTTCGGGTACGGGAGGCGGCATCGGCGATCGCGGAGTCAACGGCTCCACCGCGGCACTTCCCTTCGGACTCGACCCGGCCACCACGCCGGTGCTGGGCTCCTACCAGCCGGGCATCCAGGAACCTGCACAAGCGACATCGAGTTGGTACTCCCTTCCGGAACGCTCGGACAACACGCCGCTCATAGTCGTCTCCGCGGCAGGACGCATTCTGTCGATCGACGACACCGGAGCCACGACGTACGGTCAGTCGCTGCTCGTCGAGTACGGCACCCGGCAGCCCAACGGAGCCGTCGACGTCAAGGGGACCTACCTCCCCCGAGATATCGGCCCCGCACCGTCGTGGCGCAACCTCCGCATTCCGATCGCGGATCTACCCGAGGACGCAGACGCGGTCCGTCTCGTCGCAAACGATCCGAACCTCACCGGCGACCAGTGGTTCGCGTTCACACCGCCGCGCGTTCCGCAGCTCGAGAATTTGAACTCTCTCATCGGCAGCGAGCAGCCTGTTCTGCTGGACTGGGCTGTCGGACTTCAGTTCCCGTGCCAAAGGCCGTTCGACCACCAGTACGGCGTCGCCGAGGTACCGGGATACCGCATCCTTCCCGACCGTCCGTTGGCCGTCAGCTCCACCGACACCTGGCAGTCCGGTGACAACGGCGGCCCGCTCGGATGGGCCGAACTCCTCGCCAAACCCATGACGGTTCCGACGTACCTGAACCGCGACTGGGCGCGAGACTGGGGCTCCCTCGAACGGTACGAGCAGTACTACCCCGACGCTGTGCCTGCCACCATCGAGACCGGCGAAGCCACCAGGTCGGGCTTCTGGACGCCCGGAAACTTGAGGGTGTTCGACAAGTAGGTTTTTGCTCCCGGGCCCTTTTCGGCATGAATGGACCATCGCAACGGTTAGACGGTTGTGGTGGTCCATTCATGTTGGTGGACTTGCGTATTCGGTCGGCATGAATGGGCCCTTGTAGCCGTCTAGCCGTTGCGATGGCCCATTGATGCCAAAGCAGTAGGGACCGGACCAGCCTCTAGCATCCGAATCCGACACATTCGGCGGATCGATCGCCCATCCGAACGAGTTGTACACAGCCGGAACACCTATCAACAGGTGAGCTTGCGATCCCCGAAAACGAGACTTTCGTGTCGGTACAAGTTCGGACAGTGCGCTCATGAAGAAACCGACATGGGCTCGCTCGCCCCAACAGCTACAGGATCTCAGCACGCACGGCGTGGCCACTCGCGCCCAGCTTCGCGAAGCAAAGGTCTCCGATAGTTCGCTCACCGCACGCACTGCGCCGGGCGGACCGTGGCAACGACTGCTTCCCGGTGTGTACCTGTTGCACAATGGATATCCGTCGCCCCTGCAACGATCGATTGCTGCGCTCGCCTACGGCGGCCCCAAGTCCAGCATCACCGGACAGGTAGGACTGGGAGCGCACGGATACGGCACCGACGGGACTTCCAACGAGGTGCATGTCCTGATCCCGGCAGGTATTCGTCGGGCATCGAAGTCGTTCGTTCGAGTCGAACGGACATGGCGTATGCCCGACGCTATCGAGAAGGGCAGCCTCCGCGTCGCGCCGCTCGTCCGGAGCCTTGCGGACACCACACGAGCGGTCAAAACCGACGAGCATTGCGTACGGCTGATCGCTGAAGTGGTCCAGCGAGGTGGCGCAACGCTCGATGACATTGCGCTCGAACTCGCCGAGGGTCCGCGCAGACACGGCGCAATCAGCAAAAGGGTTGTCGGAGAACTCCGCGACGATGCCCATTCGGTGGCCGAGCTGCAAGCACAGAAACTGTACGCCGACAGCGGTCTTCCGCCGATGATGCACAATTGTGCGATCTATACAGCGTCGGGCAAGCTGCTGTGCATCACCGACAATCTGCTCGACGAAGTCGGATTCTGCTGGGAGATCGACTCATTGGCGTATCACTTGACGCCTGCCGATCACGCCAAAACCATCGCGCGACGGACTGAAATGCAGGGAAACGGCCTGATCGTCCTGTCTCACCTACCCCGGGACATCCGGGACAATCCCGCCAAGGTGTTGGCAGATCTGAGGTCTCACTACCAACTTGCACTGAACCGGCCGCGGCCATCTCTCACCGTTCGCCCGTGGAAAGATCTCTGAGCGATTTTCGTGACCGGCCGCCCTCGCATGAATGGACCATGGCAACCGTCTAACCTTTGCAATGGTCCATTCATGCCGGCCGAGTACCGAAGGCCGCCAACATGAATGGACCATTACAACCGGCTAACCGTTGCGGTGGTCCATTCATGCGGAAAGGAGGGGACAAAGCAACCGTCTAAATCGGAAGAAGGTGATGCTTCCGCGGATTCTTGAAAACCTCTTTGTCCTCGAGCAACTTCAGCGCCTTGCGGAGCTCGAGTCGGGTGCTCGACGGCTCGATGACGGCGTCGATGTAACCACGCTCGGCAGCTACCCACGGAGTCGCCACGTGTTCGTTGTAGAAGTTGATCAGCTGCTGGCGCACTGCAGGCGCATTGTCACCGGCGGCAGCCATCTGCTTCCGCCCGATGATGTTGACGGCACCCTCCGCACCCATGACGGCGATTCGAGCGGTCGGCCAGGCGAAGTTGATGTCGGCGCCGAGTTGCTTGCAGCCCATCACCGCGTAGCCACCGCCGTAAGCCTTGCGGACGACGACGGTGATCTTGGGGACCGAAGCCTCGATGTACGAGAACAAGAATCGCCCGCCGCGCTTGATGACTCCGACCTTCTCCTGATCGACACCGGGTAGGAATCCGGGTGTGTCGACGAGGAAGATCAGCGGGATGTTGTAGGCGTCGCAGATCCGGATGAAGCGGGCGGCCTTGTCCGAGCCGTCGGCGTCGAGCGCGCCCGAGAGGTACATCGGCTGATTGGCGACAATTCCGACCGACTTGCCGTCGACCCGGCTCAGTCCGGTGATGACGTTGTGCGCGATTCCCGACGACATCTCGTGGAACTCACCGTCGTCGAACAACCTGAGGATGATGTCGTGCATGTCGTAACCGGCGTTGTCGGCGTCGGGCATGATCTTGTCCAGCAGAAGATCGGACTCGGTCACCTCGGGCTCGAGACCTGGATTCACGACGGGCGGATTTTCCTGGCAACTCGACGGCATGTAGCTGAGGTAGTTGCGCACCCAATCGAAAGCGGCCTTATCGTCGGCAGCGACGTGGTGCACGTTGCCGTACTCGGCCTGCTTGCGTGCGCTACCGAGGTCGTCGAGGCTGACCTCTTCACCGGTGACGGACTTGATGATGTCCGGACCGGTGACGAACATGTACGCCTCTTCGGTAGCGACCACGACGTCGGTGTTGATCGGGGCGTAGACAGCACCGCCCGCGCACTTACCCAGGATCACCGAGATCTGAGGACACATACCCGACAGCGGCTCGTGCCGACGCCCGAGCTCGGCGTACCAGGCGAGCGAGGTCACAGCATCCTGCACGCGCGCACCACCGGAATCGTTGATGCCGATCACCGGGCAGCCGACCTTGATGGCGAAGTCCATGATGCCGGCGACCTTGCGGCCGAACATCTCGCCGACAGTTCCGCCGAAGACGGTTTGGTCGTGCGAGAAGACGGCAACGGGGCGACCGTCGACGGTTCCGTGTCCAGTGACGACGCCGTCACTGTAGAGCGCAGTCGGATCGTTCGGAGCCTTCACCAAGGCACCGATCTCGACGAAGCTACCCGGGTCGAGCAGCATGTCGATGCGTTGCCGCGCACTGGCAATGCCCTTCTTGGCGCGCTTGGCGACGCCGACCTCACCTGCCGGTTCCTTGGCGAGTTCGAGATTGGCCCGAAGTTCGGCCAACTTTTCGGCGGTGGTACCAGTCAAAATTCAGGCTCCGGTTCTAGCAGACTCGATCTCGTCGAGCTTCTTCGTCATGTGTGCCGCGATCCGTCCAATATAGGGCTCGTCCACGACGGCGAGGTGGTCGCCTCCAATTTTGACAATCTCGAGATTTTTTACAACGGGCGCCCAGCCGCCATGCTCTGTGCGAGTGGAATACGCAGGCTCGAGCGCAATAGCGTCGTCGTGATACTTGTCGGCGAGATACAACGTGACCGCTCCGCCGTACGGCTTCAGCTCCGCGGTCTGGATGGCCCTGTTGTCGAGCCATGACGTCCGCTGATGCTCGATGATCCCGCCAGGAATCTTCGCGCCACTGAGCTTGACCAGTTCGGTGATGATGCGAATCTGTCCTTCGTCGTCTGCATCCACGAGCTTGTCGTACGGAATCGGGTAATCGACGTCGTATGTCTTTTTCGCGAACGCCGCATACCGCTCCCAGCGCTTGCGCACCTCTTCCTTGGTGTCCGGAATCTCGCGGCCGGGCATCACGGTGTCCAACAGGCCGACGTACGCGACCTCGATGCCCATTTCTTCCATCTGGCGCGCAACCTCGTAGGCGAGGATCCCCCCAAGCGACCAACCGACGAACACGTACGGTCCTTCCGGCTGGATCCCCCGGATCAGCGGAACGTATTCGGCCGCACGGACAGAGATGGGACCCTCGACTCGTTCGAGCCCGTACATCGGCGTGCCCGCAGGCAACTTCCTCAGCAACGGCTCGTAGGCAACAGTCGAGCTACCCGCCGAGTGAAATGCGAAGACCGGCGTCGCTGTCGATCCGGCGGGACGCGCGCGAAGATTGCGGACCAGTCCGTCGATTTCACCGCCTTCGAGGTGCGGGCGCACCTTCTCGGCCAGCTGTTCGATGGTCTCCGAGTCGAGGACGTCGTCGAACGACACTTCCCCGCCGGCGCGCTCGGTCAAACGGGCAGCAAGCTTCTCGGCGGTCTCGTCGTCGAGAATCGGGAGCGTGTTGAAGATGCCCTTCGCGGACTCCCTGGTCACGACAGCCCACGTCGCGAACGTCATCCGCTCGGCGTTGTCACGAGGAGGAACGTCCGAGCCTGCGGCCTCGGCGAACCCTTCCTTGCCACCCAGATCCGACATCGAATCCGACAGTGCAACGGCAGGTGCCGCTTCAGTGGGAGCAACTTCGGTGGGAGCAACTTCGGTGGGAGCAACTTCGGTGGGAGCAACTTCGACCGGAGCAACCTCCGATGTAGCGACCTCGGCCTGCTCCGCTGCCTTCTCCACCGCCTGCTGGTCTGCCATCGCCTGAACCTCTTCGCGGTTCTCGAGGGCATAGCGCAGGTACTTCTCGACTTCGAGGAGGTTGGCATCGCGCACGGCCTGCAGCTGCACGGTGGGGATGTCGAACTCGTACTCGACGCGGTTCTTGATGCGCACAGCGCTCAACGAGTCGAGTCCCAGTTCGATCAACGGAACCTCGGGCGGCAGATCCTCGGGTGCGTAACCCATCGACTCGGCGACGATGATTGCGAGGCGATCTTCGAGCTTCTGGTTACCGTTGGGATCCCAGCGATCGCCGAAGGTCTCGACGACCTCGGGCAGCTCTTCCATCGGAGAGCTCGACGGCTCCACAACTGCCACAACAGCTTCCGGCACAGCCTCCCCGGAGGTCACGACAGCTTCGTGCAGCAGCGCGAAAGACGAGCCCTGGCGCGAGTGAACCTGAACCGAAGCTCCACCGAGATGCGAGGAAAGCGTGGTGACCACCGTTCCCGTGGCGGGGACAGCGGCATGCGTGCGAGAGACCCCGAGTCCGACTCCCGAGAACACCTGCTGTGCAGCTGCGGCGACCAGTGCATCGAGAGTGTCGACTGCGGATGCCTGAACCTCCCACACGTGACGCCCGTCCGGCAACGCCACCCTGGCGCCGGGAACGCGGGTGTTTCCGGAGGAGCTGACGCGAGATTCGAGCCAGAACTTCTTGCGCAAGTAAGCGGTACGCGGTATCGGAGCGTAATCACCATCGTCGAACAGTGTGCTCAGATCCAGGGCGTGACCGTGCACGTACAGCTGCGCGAGAGCAGCCAGGAGCGTCTCGGTCTCGTCTTCCTTGCGCGTGAGCGTCGGAATCAGAGTGGAATTGGCAACGCCGGCGGCCCAGGCGGTCGACGCAATGGACATGAGAGCAACCGGGTTCGGCGCAAGCTCGATGAAGGTCGTATGACCGTCGCCCACAGCAACATTGACGGCCTGGGTGAAGTTGACCGGGCGGCGCATGCCCTTGGTCCAGTATTCGACACCATGGATCGGGTCGTGTCCGGTGCGGTAGTGCGCTTCCAGATCGACCGAAGAGTAGACATCGGCGGTGAGCTTGCCCGGCTCGATCCCCGCGAGTTCGGCTGCGAGCTCACCGAGCAGCGGATCGACCGCGGCCGTATGCCCGGCACCCTTGACGTCGAGGAGGCGAGCCATCTTTCCTGCCGCCTCGGCAACCGCGATGAGTTCTTCGACCTGAGCACGTGGACCGCCGACAGTGGTGTGCGTCGGTGCTGCATATACGCACGGCTCGACGTCCGGGAACTGATCGGTGAGGGCAATGACCTCGTCGGCGGTGTATTCGACGAGCGCCATGGCGCCCTGCGAGGCTGCGCCGAGGCCGTCCTGGCCCTCGGCGAGCAGCCGAGAGCGGGCATAGATGATCCGTACTGCATCTTCGAGGTTGAGCCCACCGGCGACATACGCCGCAGCAACTTCACCCATCGAGTGACCGATCACCGCCGAAGTGTCGGCGCCGTGCGCGCGAAGCGTTGCCGCCAAAGCAATCTGGATGACGAAGATGCCGACCTGGGAGTTTTCGAACTCGTAGGTCTGTGAGTCGTCGAGGATGATCTCCTTGATCGAGTAGCCGGCCTCGTCGATCAGCAGTTCGTCGACCTCGTCGAGCGCAGCGGCGAAGTTCTTGTTGTTGCGGTAGAGCGTCGACGCCATCTTGCGATGCTGCGATCCGAACCCGGAGAACACCCAGACTGCACCGTTGGATGCAGGCGAATCGGCCGAGAACACGCCCTGGCCGGGCTTACCGGCAGCGATTGCGCGCAGACCGGTGATCGCCTCGGCGCGCGTGGACGCGAGAACCACCGCACGCGAACGACCGTGGTTTCGCTTGGCGAGCGCGCGGCCCACGTCGGCGAGCGGCGTCGTGCTGCCTGCTTCGCTTTCCAGCCAGTCGGCCAGATCCGACGCAGCCCGCTTGCGACGCGAGGGCAGGGCAGCAGAGACAGCAAGCACAACCGTTTCGGACTCAGCTCCTGCCAGAATTTTTTCGGCCTCGGCAACCGGGTCGGTGGTCTCGATCTCCGACACGACCGGCTCCGAAACACGCTCTTCCAGAACGAGTTCCGATTCAACCGGCTCATCGGCTACGTACTCACGCACAACCACGTGCGCATTGGTACCGCCGAAGCCGAAGCCCGAAATACCCGCGACGGCCTTGCCGGTGTAGCGAGGCCACTCGGCGCCGTCGGGGATGACCTGGAGGTGAGCCTTCTCGAAATCGATGTATGGGTTGGGGCCGACGTAGTTCAGCGACGCAGGCAGACGGTTCTGCTGCATAGCGAGCACGACCTTGATCAAACCTGCTGCGCCAGCGGCAGATTCGAGGTGACCGAAGTTTGTCTTCGCCGAGCCGAGCAGCGCAGGCTTGTCGGCGTCGCGGCCACGTCCGACGACGCGACCGAGAGCATCCGCCTCGATCGGGTCACCGAGAATGGTTCCGGTCCCGTGTGCCTCGATGTAGTCGACGCCCGAGGGTGCGATGCCGGCGTCGCGGTACGCGAAGCGCAGGGCCTCCGCCTGGGCGTCGGGGCTTGGAGCGAGCAGTCCGTTGGAACGCCCGTCCTGGTTGACGGCCGATCCGGCGACCACGGCAAGGATGTTGTCACCGTCGCGCTCGGCGTCTTCGAGCCGCTTGAGCACCACGAGGCCGCCGCCTTCGGCGCGGATCATGCCGTTGGCGTCGGACGAGAACGCCTTGATCTTGCCGTCGGGGGCGAGCACACCGGTCTGACCGAAGCCGACGGTGATGGGCGGCGCGAGCAGCATGTTGACGCCGCCTGCCACGGCGAGGTCGGACTCGCCGGTGCGGAGACTTCGTACTGCCTGGTGCACCGCGACGAGCGAACTCGAGCATGCGGTGTCCACAGCGATCGACGGGCCGCGGAAGTCGTAGAAGTACGACACACGGTTCGCCACGATTGCCGTCGACGTTCCGGTGAGTGCGTACGGATGCGCGTTGATGTCGCTGACCGCGAGGAGTTGATAGTCGTTGGACGAGCTACCGATGAACACACCGACCTGCGAACCTTTGATCGAGCTCGCCGGGATGCGTGCGTGCTCGAGTGCTTCCCAGGTGAGCTCGAGTGCCAACCGTTGCTGCGGATCGACGTTGACGACCTCATTGGGCGACATTGCGAAGAACTCGGCGTCGAATGTCTTGACGTCGTCGAGGTACCCACCCTTGGTGACAGTGGCGTCGACAGCGGCCTTGATGGCCGGGTCGGAGGTGAATTCTTCCCAGCGGCCCTCGGGGAGGTCGCGGATGCCATCGCGCCCCTCGCTGAGCAGTGCCCACATTTCTTCCGGCGTCGTGCCGGCGCCGGGGAAACGCGTGGAGACGCCGACGATGGCGATGTCGTGGGACTCGCCGGACTGAAAACCACGCGTGTAGAACGAGTCGTCGACGGTGCCTTCGGGCTCCTCGGGCTCACCCTCGATGATGATCTTTGCCAGCGACGCGATCGTCGGATGCTGATAGACGACCGTCGCTGTCAGCGTGACGCCGACCAGCTCTTCGATCTCGCCCGACAGTGCGACCGCGTCTCGCGAGGACAGCCCGAACTCTTCCATCGGACGATCGTCGGAGATCAGGTCGACCGACTGCCCGGTGGCGTCGGCCACCCAGTTTCGCAGCCACTCGCGAAGCTGAGCGACCGTCAGGTCCCCGCCGTCGGCACGTTGGATCTTGTCAGTTTCTTGTTCGGACATCACTCACCAAGTTACGTGTCGAAGGAACATCGAACGCCCTGCACATCAGTCGGGCTGTACATCAGTCGGGCTGTACGTCAGTCCGGCAGTTCCGCGTCGGGAAAGGCCTGCTGTTGATAGCCGCCGCGGAGCGTGCCCTCGATGTAGGCAGCCTTGCATGCGCGACGGGCGATCTTGCCGCTCGATGTGCGAGGAATGGAGCCAGCGGGAACAAGGAGTACGTCGCGGACGGTGACGCCATGGCGTGCCGAGATCGCGGTCCGGACTACCTCCGCGATGGGCTCGGGATCTGCCTTGCCTGCCCCGGGTGCACGTTCGGCGACCACAACCAGCTGCTCGGAGCTGTCGTCCGAATCCTTGGTCAGTGCCGCGCCTGCAAACTCGAAGACGACGTCGGGAAGCTGGTTGAGCGGGACCGCGAACGCGGCGACGAAGCCGGGACGCAATGCCTTGCTCGATTCCTGCGCCGAGAACTCGAGGTCCTGCGGGTAGTGATTGCGACCGTCGACGATGACGAGATCCTTCACTCGGCCCGTGATGTAGAGCTCGCCGTCGTGGTAGACGCCGTAGTCGCCGGTACGCATCCAGTTGCCGCCCTCGGGGGCGCCTTCGGCGTGTGAGCCCGACGGGATACGGCTGACGAGCTTGTTGTGGAACGTTTCGGTGGTTTCGAGCTCACGGCCCCAGTAGCCCCGTCCGATGTTCTCTCCGTGCAGCCAGATCTCACCGACGTGCTCGTCGGCTGCCTCGGTGGCTGTATCGGAATCGACGATCGCGGCCCACTGGCTTCGGGCGACGGTTCCGGTCGACACCTGAGGGATTGCTCCCACAGCGTCCTTGTCGACGACGACGAACTTGCCCGCGTTGAGTTCGGTGCGGTCGACGTAGACGACCTTGGCTTCGTCGGCGTGCTTGCTGGTGGAGACGAAGAGGGTGGCCTCGGCCATGCCGTATGACGGCTTGATTGCCGACGTGGGGAGTCCGTACGGGCCGAATGCGTCGTTGAACTTCTTCATCGACGTCGTCGTGACAGGCTCGCTGCCGTTGATCAGTCCGATGACGTTGGAGAGGTCGAGCTTCTCCCCGTTCTTCGGCAGACCGCGTTGGGCGGCATGCTCGAAGGCGAAGTTCGGGGCTGCGGCGAACGTACCTGCACCGTCGGAGACAGCGGCAAGTTCCTTGATCCAGCGCCACGGCCGCTGCACGAATGCACGCGGGCTCATGATGGTGATGTACTTACCGCCCAGTGCGGGCAGGATGACCGTCAGCAGTCCCATGTCGTGGAACATCGGCAGCCACGTGACGCCGCGCGAGTCCTCGGTGAGCTCCATGCTGTCGACCATCTGTAGCGCATTGACGCCGACGGCACGGTGAGTGATCTCGACACCGGCGGGCGTACGCGTCGAGCCCGACGTGTACTGCAGGTATGCGACGTCGTCGAGCTTCGCGTCGGTTTCCACCCAGGTCTCCCCGACGCTGTCGGGGATCGCGTCGACGGCAATGATTCGGGGACGCTCCGCCGCGGGGAGGACGCGGAAGAAGCTTCGGACGCCTGCAGCGGAGTTGCTGGCGGTGAGGATTGCCGTCGGCGAGCAGTCGCCGAGCACGGCATGCAGGCGATCGCTGTGGCCGGGCTCGTCCGGGTCGAACAGCGGAACGGCAATGGTGCCTGCGTACACGGCACCGAAGAATGCGATGACATAGTCCAGGCCCTGGGGAGCGAGAATCGCGACGCGGTCGCCGGGCTTGGTCACCTGCTGCAAACGGGCAGCAACTGCGCGGAGTCGGGTTCCGAACTCGGACCAGGTCAGCTCGTGCGCTTCGCCGTCCCGCTCACGCGAGTAATCCATGAAACGGTAAGCGAGGGTGTCGGCGTTCTCGGCGACGTTGACCTCGACGTGGCGAACGAGCGTCTTGCCCTCCGCGATGACGATGTGGCCGTTTTCATCGATGTAGTCATCGAATGTGTGGCTCATTGTGTTCAATCTCCTCCGACCGGAATCCGCGGCTGCTGCACTCTTCAAGGCGAGCGGCCCGCGCCCCGATGTTTTCTTCGGCTCACGTTGGCCAAACAGCGTGAATATTACTAGCTGGTAGCTATCTCGACGACCACTTCATGTCGTGCGGTCACTCGCCTTTCAGTAGCTCGATGACCGGTGCGAACGCTTCCATCTGTGTGGGGAAAACCCCGACATAGGACATCGTCGTCTTTTCACGAACGTTACGGATCTGATCTGCGATCTCCTCGTAGGTTCCGAATGCGAGGTACGGCGACGCCAAGATGTCCTCGACGCTGAGCTTGACGTCCACGTCGACATTCGGGGGGTAGCCGTTGTCCAGCGCCGCCAAAGCCATCTCGGCCATCTGCTCACGATCGTCGGTGACAACGATGGTGGTGATGGCCCAGTTCAGCTCGATCTCGTCGAACCGGTCGCCAGCCGCCTTGCGGATCAGCTCGACCCGCTCGACGGTCTTGTCCAGCGTCATTCCCGACAGCTGGAGCTTGCCGTCCTTGGTGGTGCTCGGAACGACGGAGATGATGTCCGCCCACTTTGCCGCGAGAGCCAGCATCCGCGGCCCACCGCCGCCGACACAGATAGGAGGCCGCGGTCCCTGCCTGGGACGTGGGCTGCCCTTGAGACCGGTGATCGTGAAGTGCTTGCCCTCGAAATTGCATTCTTTACCGCGAAGCAAGGTATCGAGAATCTCGAGGCTTTCGGCCAGCTTCTCGATACGAACACCGGGACGGTCGTACGTGATCCCTGCCTTGTCGTACTCGTCGCGCATCCAGCCGGCTCCGAGGCCGAGCTCGAGCCGTCCCCCGGACAGCACGTCGATGGTCGCCGCATCCTTCGCCAGGATCGCCGGATGGCGGAACCCGTTGGCGAGAACTGCGGTGCCGAGCCGAATCTTGTCCGTGGCAACCGCGAGCGCGCCGAGGGCTGCAATCGGCCCGACCTGGTTGCCCAGGTGATCGGGGATCATGAAGCTGTCGTAGCCGAGCTCCTCGGCCAGCTGCGCGAGCTTGATGAATTTGCGAGCCCCGCCCTCCTCCGCGTTCCCTTCTCCACCTGCGGCGAAGCGGAACTTGCGCAGCGCCGTGACGTGCCCATCAACGGGCAGATCTGGGGCCTGGGCAGAACACATGTATAGATCTCCTCGGTGCAGGTTCTCGGTACGGTCGGGGCTGGTCCAAGGCGTCACTCTATCTGCTCGCCACGTGGGAATACACCTGGCGGGGGGTACCAATACGACCTTTGTGCCGATTCCTCAGAGGCCAACACCGAGCTTGTGAGAATTACTCGCGACGGATCAGGAGTGTGGAATCACCGGCGCCGACTCGATCAGACCGGCCGCCCATCCAGCCGTCCACTGTGTCGCCGTCGTGCCTGCATCGTCGACGACGAAGCTGTTGTACGACGCGTGGACGGGGTTCCCGGCAGCGCCGACGAGGATGCCGATACTCTGCGGAATATTGCGGAGCGACAACCCTTCCGAAGGTGAAGTACAGATGAGATCGCCCGCCGCGCAGATCTGATTGACCTTGGCGTCGATCGAACCGAAGCCACCCTGTCGCGGTCCCGTCATGGTGATGCCAGGGAAGTCGAGGCCACCGAGCGCGACCTCCGCGCCGACACCGTCGACGGGCGGTCCGATGTCGTTGCCCGACGTGCCGTCGCGGCGACCATCGGCAATCAACGTGACCCCGAGAACCTTGTCCGCGGCGACGGGACCGTTGCCGCCGCCGATGTCGGCTGCGAGGTCGCCTGCAATGACGGCTCCCTGAGAGAAGCCCGCGATGATGTAGTTGGTGAGGGGGCAGTGCTCGCTGACGCTGGAGAGCTGGGTTCGTGCGGCAGCGGCACCCTCGGTGCGGCTGTTGTTGTACGACTGCTGCCCGTCTGGCGGGAACGCGATCGGATTGGAGAACTGCGCCACGTACGGCACCGTATACACCACAGCGCGGCCCGCATCGAACTGCGCTTGCAGAGGCCGCGAGACATTGAGCATCAGAGATATCGGGTTGGCCATCGGGTTGTACGGATCGTCGTTGGCTGTCGACTCCCACGTCCCGGGGATCGTCATGACGAACACGTCCGCACAATCCGCGGGCTGCGACTGAGGCTGGTCGGGGCCCGGCCCCGGCAGCGGAGTCGGCACCGGGTTCTCCAGACGCCCGGCAAGGAGATACCACAGCGCCACGATGATCAGTCCGAGGACGACTACAACGGCGAGCAGTTTCGGCAGTAACCTTCTGCGCTTGGTTCGATTGGCCATGGCGGTTCGGCGTCAGCCCTTGCAGTAGGTGTTCTTAGCGGCGGCGATATATATCTGAGCAGTCTCGCCTGCTTGTTCAGCGGTGATCTGCGCTCCCGATGCGCTGGCCTCGACACCGACGTTGGCGGTCACGAACGTCGAGATTTCGTCCGGTTGAACACCCTGAGACTGCGCCGAGCAAATGTAGGTTGCCGTCGACGTCGCGATCTCGCCGTTTCCGGCGACGGTGACACCCTTCGCCTTCAGCTCGGCCAGGAACGCCTGGCCGGTGGCATCGATCGGCGCCTCGGTGGGGCCCGGGTAGTCCGCGGGTACGGGCTGCGGCTGCTCGGGGGGAGCCGTCGCAGCCTCGCCGGGACTCGTCGCCGGCGCAGCGGTGGTCGACGACGACGTTGCCGATGCCTCGGCCGAGGTCGACCCAGCCGTCGTGGTGGCAACTGTGGTCGACGGCGATCCGGTGGCTGTGGAATCGTCGCTACCGCAGGCGACAAGTAGGCCACCGGCCGCAACAGCGAGCATTCCCATTGTCAAAGTTCGGGCTAGAGCTGTCCGCATTGAATCCAGTCCTATACGTCGAAGGTCAACCGGTGACGGTACAGATGTCCTCTGAGAGGACTCTGAGTACACCTGGGTCACACATCTGGGTCACGAATCAAGGCGCGATGGTGACTTTGCCGTCCTTGAACGTGATGATGCCGAACTGGAAGTTCTGCTGTACTCCGCCGCCGTCCATGTCGAACTGATCGCTCGTCATGTAGCCGAGCCGTCCAGCCTCGTAGCCGACGCTCTTCCATGCATCGAAGATCTCGCCGTTGCGGATAGCCCATGCACCGGTCACCGGACTCCAGTAGATGTTGCCGCCTTCGAACTCGTTGAAGCGGCCGCCGTCTTTGATGGGTCCGAGCTCACTGGTCTTAGGGAAGCCGAGTTGGCCGTTCTCCCAGCCGAGTTGGCCGTACTTGCCGAGGATCATTCCCTGTACCGAGTGTGTCCCCAGATCCGGGCTGAAGTACATCGCGCCGATCTCGAAGCCCTGTACGGCTCCCGGCTTCGACGGCGTGGCGACCTCGTCGAGTGTCGGGTAGCCGAGTGGACCGCCTTCGTAACCCTGACGTGCCCACTCATCGAGAATCGCACCGCGAACAGCGTGCGCTCCGGTCTGCGGGGTGAAGTAGACCATGCCGTTCTGGAAGGCATTCGCGCGTCCCCGGCCGTCGGGGGTGCCGAACTCACCGGTCTTCGGGAAGCCGAGTGGTCCGCTCGGTCCGCCGGAGGCCTGGTAGTTGCCGCCGATCGCTCCTGCCACGGCCTGAGCGCCTGCGTCAGGGGAGAAGAAGACTCGTCCGAAGCGGAAGTCCTGCGCCCGGCCACCGGCGACGTTGTACTCCGCGGTCAGGCAGTCGCCGAGCCAGGAATTCGCGCCTGCAGTGTTACCGATGGCACCGGACACGCTGCACGACGGCTTGTCGGCCTCGACGTCGAGTGCGCCTGCGAGTTGCGGCCACAGCTGCTTGAGCTCGAACTGCCAGTACTCCCACGTGTGCAGTCCCGACGGGCGGTACACGACCTTCGCTGGGATGCCGAGCTTGTTGAGCTTGGTGGCGAAGGTCTGCGATGTGAGGCGCGCCAAAATCTCGAGGCCCATGCCTGCGTAATTGGAACTGACACCGGGGATGCCCGAGGGCGGATCGTACGGACCCGCTACGCCGTTGCCACTGGAGACGTAGAGGCTGACGCCCTTCAGCTTTTCCGCCAGCAGATACGGGTCGTGCTCAGCCCACAGGTCGTTGGTGGGTGCGCCCCACATTGCCTTCGAGTCGAATCCGCCTGCGTCCTGCATCGCGTACTGAATCGCCTGCGGCATACCGAGGGAAGTTGTGGTCAGGATGCCGGACAGCGACCCTGCGAACGCGAAGAAACCCTGGTTGCGCGCGGCCAGCATCATCGCCGACGTGCCGCCCATCGACAGACCGACGACACCGCGGGTCTGGTTGGTACGCCAGTCGTTCTCGAGGATCGACGGAAGCTCCTTGGTCAGGAACGTTTCCCACTGATAGTTCTTGCCGTTGTCCTGGTCGACCCAGTCGGAGTAGAAACTGGACTGGCCACCGATCGGCAGCACGACGTTGACGTTCTTGTCCGCGAAGTAGGACTCGGCGTCCGTTTCGGACGTCCAGCCGTTCTCCGTGTCCGTCGCACGAAGTCCGTCGAGCATCCACACCGAGGGGAAGGTTGCCTGCGGGTTGATGTTCCAGTCCCGAGCCAGCAGCAGCTGCACCTGGATCGGAGTACCCATCGACGGCGATTCGATCCACAGGGCGACCCGGCGATCCGACAGCCAGTCCACCGAGGTGACCTTCGCTGCAGACGGTGCTTGAGTCGGCGCAGGCTGCGACGCGGGCAGCGGTGCTGCCTGCGCGAGTCCTACCGCGCCGAACGGCGACATCAGAGCGGCAGCGAGTACCACTGCGGTTGCCGTCCGCCGAGCCTGAATTCTCGCCGTGGAACGCCGGCCGAATCGAGCAAGCCCAGTGCGCATGATGGTGACTCTCTTTCGTTTGCTGCCGTCCGTGACTCGCCTGCAAGCACGCGAACACAGACTACGTACAGATCTTTTTACACGCGAACGACGCCCTCACGGCCGAGACTCGCTGTGACTGATGGTGCAATTGTTAATTCGACTACTCGACGAGATTCCCGAACGCACGAGTGCCGCCCTGCAGATGCGGCAGGACGGCATACGTGGATCGAGCAGGTGATTACCGTGCTCAGGCGTTCAGAGCCTCTAGGATCTGGCCGCGAGCCTTGAACAGCTCCGCCGACCAGTAGGGCCATGCGTGGATGCCGTTGGCCGGGAAGTCGAACGTTGCCGGAATGCCGAGCGTGGCCAGGCGAACCTGGAATGCGCGGCTGTTGGCGAGAGCGAGAGCTTCGAGGGCCATGCCGTTCGCGGTGTTGTAGAAGTCGATGGGCGCTCGCGGATGGTCGAGCTGGCCGGGCAGACCGCTCGCGGCGGACACGTACAGCGACAGGCCCTTCAGCTGCGGAGCGAAGACGAAGGGATCGTTTCGCAGCCACGCCGGGCTCCACGGGGGTCCCCACATGGAATCGACGTTGAACCACGACTGCGAGAGCATCGCAACGCGGATGGCTTCACGCATGCCGGGCGCGGAGATGTTCAGGTAACCCGAGAACGACCCGGCGAACTTGAACTGGTCGCGGTGGTATGCAGCCAGCGTCAGCGCAGCCGAACCACCCATGGAGATACCGGTAACCGCGTTGTTGGAACGCGAGACGCCGTAGCCCTCTAGGTAGGCGGGCAGATCCTGCGTCAGGAACGTCTCCCACTTGTAGGTGACTTCCTGGCCGTTCAGGTTCGATGCCGCGTACCAGTCGCTGTAGAAGCTGGCCTGCCCACCGACCGGCATCACGAGTGTGACGTCGTCACCGGCGAACTGGTCCTGGGCGTTGGTCTCGAACGTCCAGGCGTTGCGGTCGTCGCGTGCGCGGAGTCCGTCGAGCAGGTAGAGGCCTGCGTTGCCGCCGCGTGCTGCCCATTGAACCTGGACCTTGATCGGACCCATCTCGGACGGAACCCAGATGTCCTCGCGTCCACCGGCCGGGGTCTTGTGCACGATGGCTGCGGGGGCAGCCAAAGCAGTTGCACCGCCCACGACGCCTGCTGCGATCGGAACGACGAGAGCAGCGGCTCCCACTCCAAGGAGGCGCTGTCGCCATCGAGGAGACAACCTCGGCTTACTGAGGCCAGCAAATCGCATGAATCGTGCTCTCTCTCGTCTTCTGCGGTCTCCGCGATGTTGCGGCCCCCGGCAATCCAACAGGGCTGTAGTCGGCCCTGTCCGGCCTTTGTTCGGGTTTATCAAGTTGTAGCGCCCGCACTCGAGTCCACAACCGAAGGGCAGGACTCTTGTGCGGGCGCGCCGAATGGAGGTTATTCCACTCGAGAACCAGGATGCAAAACTGTGATCTACATCGCAGGTCTTTTTCCTGGCCGAGATCAGACTGTGACACTAACGCGCAAAACCCCCGCTGACCATCCAGTCGAACTCGTGAATTCTCACAAAACTGGGTGGTAACGGGGGTTCAGCGTAAAAACTCAGCCGATATTTGCGCTCAGGTCAGGCGCCATGATGTGCGCCTGCTCCTGCCAGTAGCCCCACTGGTGGGTGCCGACCGACGGGAAAGCATATGTGACGTTGTTCGCACCGATGCTCGCCATACGGATCTGGAAGGCGCGACTGTTGGCAAGCGCGATGGCTTCGAGGCCCATGCCGTTCGCGGTGTTGTAGTAGTCGATGAAGCTGCGCGGCTTGTCGAGACCACCGGGCAGACCGCTACCGGCGAACACCCACACACGCGTGCCGTTGTCGCGGAGTCTCGGAGCGAACACGAACGGATCGTTGCGCAGCCACGCCGGATCCCACGGTGGTCCCCACATCGAGTCGACGTTGTACCTGCCCGAGTCCAGCATGGCCAGACGGATAGCTTCCTTCATGCCGGGCGCCGAGATGTTGAGGTATCCGGAGAGCGAGCCCGCGTAGCTGAACTGCTCCGGGTGATATGCCGCCAACGTCAGCGCCGCGCTGCCGCCCATGGAGATTCCGACTACACCATTGCGGTTGCGGTTGAACCCGAGCTGATTCGCCAGGTTGTCACGCAGATTCTGGGTGAGGAACGTTTCCCACTTGTAGGTGGTCCGCTGTCCGTTCAAGTTCGACGGCGCATACCAGTCGGTGTAGAAGCTCGACTGACCACCAACAGGCTGGACGACGTTGATATTCCACGATGCGAGGTAGGCCCCAACGTCGGTCTCGTGCTCCCAGCCCGAGATGTCGTCGGTGGCACGGAGACCGTCGAGCAGGTACACCACGCGGTCGGTGTTGCCATCGGCTGCGGTCCACACTCGGCTCTTGATCGGACCCATGCTCGAATCGGTCCAGACGTCGCGTGCGCCCGGATCGAATGCGGCATTTGCGGTTGCCGCCGTTCCCACTACCGCCAGACCGACAGGTAGTGCCACGGCCATCACCAGGGACGTCACTACCCGGCGGAGGCGCCCCCCGGCACCTTTGTTCGTTCTAAACAGCATGCAATTCGACCTCTCAGCAGTGTCGACGGACCGTAAGTACTTACGGTCCGCCCTTATCAGCGGCGTGAACGGAGCCAGGGTAGGTCCGAGCAGTCACACACATCTTTCGCATACATCGGCGAGAAGACGACCTCCGTTACTAAAACGAGATATCCCATCTTGGCGACGGAATGATATCGACGCAACTTTGCCCGCTCGATGTACGAGCTAACTATCCGCCTTTGGAATCGGCGGTTCCAAACCACATCTCTGTATTTCGTATTCAGGAACGCGATCGATTCGATACCCGGCGTAGAACAGGGACCTCTTGATATTTCTGACGAACAGATCTTTCGTCAGCGGCGCGCGGTAGGACGAGATGAGTTCCTGGGTGTCGGGGCATGACAACGCGACGTCGGCCTCGATCACCCAATCTTCGTCCATGTACCAGGGCAGGAAGGGATGCTCACCGACCAAACCAAGATCCGCGACCACCCAGTCCGGATACAGATTCTTGTCGTGTCCGATCCGGCCGTTCTCCAATCGCTCGGTATGCGAGGCCAGCGGGTACGCCAGTCCCATCTGGTCGATGACACGAACGTCGAGTCCTACATTCATGCTGGACATACCGAGGTTCAGGAAGAATACGGTGTGGCCGGCGCCACCGGGCGGAATCGGCAGCGGCGGCGGCACGACATCCCAATAGGTGAACTGCGCACTCGGCAGCAGCAGGCCGCCGTCGGGCGTGTTCTCGATGGCTTCGACCATCGGACGCATGCGCGGATAGTCGAGGTAGTCGTCCGCGAGGATCGGGTGCGCGTGGCCTGTGTTCAACGCGTAGAAGGCTCGCTCGTCGACGATTCCCGACCGTCCCACGATCGACCCCTGCGGCATTCCGGTGGTGTTGGCCGCGAAGAACGCCCACACCACCGTGGTGATCCAGGCCACTGCGCCGATCGCGAAAATCAGGATTCCCCTGACGCCTGAATTTCGGTTGGGAATTCTCAAGGGCAGCACCGAAACAGGAAGAAGAATCGTGAACAGTGCAGGTAGAAGCGTTCTACCGTGCATGAAATCGCCGCCGACGCGCACGGCATACACCAGCGAAAGTGCGCCGCCGAGAAGGACGAACACGACGACAGCCGTCGGCGTCCTCAGCACCCGCTGAGCATCGCCGATGGATCTCGGGACGGTCGGCCTGCCGCGGCGACCGATCGAGACGACGCCCGCGATCAGCAGCACCACCAGGGGGAGCAGCAGCAGGTAGGGGCCGAGCAGGTTCCAGAGGTAGTCGAACCCCTGTGACCACTTCGCTCCGCCCGCATCCTTGGACACTGCAGTGTTCGGATACGGCAGGCCGTAGTAGCCCATCCGCCAAATTTGGTAGAGGACCGGAACGGCACCCGCGAACACGAAGACAAGCAAGCGGCTGGGCCAGCTCTGGCGAGCGAGGAAGATCATGACCAGCGCGAGGCCGGACATGATCACAAGCTCCGGCCGTACCAGGGGTCCGAGGCCCGCCCAGAAGGCCAGGAACAGTACCGCTGGCACACTGACTTCGCGGGTGGCCCACCGGACCATCAGGAGCCACAGCACCGCGATCCAGAAAATGACAAGGCACGTCTCGAGCCCGGACGTCGCGAAGTCGCGGGCAGGCGGGACGGCGATGTAGACCAGCACGCCGGCAGGCAGGTATGCCGCTACGCCGCCCGTGCGCGAAAGATGCCCCTCTGGTGTACCTAAACGCTCACGGGCGCGAAGCGCATAGGTGCCCCACATGGCAACGACCACCGCCGACGTCGACAGAACGAGAGCGATCGTCAGAACGACATACTCGAGACGTGCGTCGCTGATCCAACTGCCCGCGTAGACGAGGTATGTCCAGATGGTGCTGGTGTTGGTCTCGACGCGCTCACCGGCGTTGAAGACCGGGCCGTTACCCGCGAGGAGATTCCTGACGGTTCGGAGCACGATCAGGCCGTCGTCGGCGATCCAACGACGTTCCCACGCACCGGCGAGGAACAGTAGCCCGGTGACTGTGGCTCCGAGAACGAAGAGACCGTTCGTCAGCCGGTTGGACGACCGATTCGTGGCTTCGGCCTGCGACCGATCATCGTCAGCCGGCGACCGATCTTCGTCAGCCGGCCACCCATCTTTGTCAGCCGGCCACGTAGACAGCGACACCGACTGCTCCGATCCAGACCAGGGCGAGGACCTGCAGCACCCTGTCGCCGAATGCGATCTCTTCGGGCTCACCTGCTTCGCCGCCGTCGACGTCCACCGCGTAGCGCAGAATCGCGATTGTGAACGGGATCATCGAGATGGCGAACCAGTTGGTGTTCGTCTCGGCGTCTTGCTCGAAAGCCCACAAGCCATAGCAAATCACGACTGCGGTCGCCGAGAGCGTCCAGACGAATCGAAGGTATGTCGTGGTGTAGTTCTCGAGCGATTTGCGAATCTTCGCGCCGGTGGCTTCGGCCAGCTGGAGCTCGGCGTAGCGCTTGCCAGCGGCCATGAACAGCGATCCGAACGCCATGATCAACAGGAACCACTGCGACAGCGGGATCGACGCTGCGACGCCGCCGGCAATGGCCCGGAGAAGGAAGCCGGAGGACACGATGCAGATATCGAGAACGGCCTGATGCTTGAGACCGAAGCAATACGCCAGCTGGATCGCGATGTAGACGCCGATGACCAGCGCCAGCTGCCAGTTCGCGAAGAACGACAGGCCGATTGCCAGAGCGAGACAGACGACGGACATTGCGTACGCCAGGTTCACCGGCAGCACGCCAGCGGCGATCGGACGGAACCGCTTGGTGGGGTGTGCCCGGTCGGCTTCGACGTCCAGCGCGTCGTTAACGAGATAAACGCCCGACGCTGCGAGGCAGAAGACGACGAAGGCAAGTGCGACGTGTAGTAGTACGGTGCCCTGCGTTACCGAACCTGCCGCAAGCGGAGCAGCAAGAACCAGGACGTTCTTCACCCACTGACGCGGGCGAAGTGCCTTGATCACGCCATCGGCAAGATTCTTCGGTGGGGCTCCGACGACGGAAGCTTCCTCGCTCATTTGTCTCCTTCGAACTTGCACACGGCGGCTGCGGAAATAGCGCCGAGCGCCGCTCCTGCAAGTACATCTGTGGGGTAGTGCACGCCGAGAACGAGCCGCGACAGCAGCATCGGGGGCACTAGAACAGCGGGCACCAGGACCGCAGGCAACGGTAGCCCGGCCAGTCGACCGAGCAACACTGCGGCTGCCGTAGTCGACGTGGCATGGGAGGACGGGAAGCTCAACTTGCTCGGCGTCGAGACGTTGATCCTTACCGATGGATCGTTCGGCCGTGGCCTTCGCACGATCCTCTTGATGACGATCGATGCTGCGTGCGAACCGACTGCGCCGACGGCCACGCCTGCCCACTGACGTCTGCGCGGCTTGTCGAGAGCTGCCCCGATTCCTGCGATGGCAACCCAACCGGCGGCGTGCTCACCGAAGTGCGACATTCCCCGCGCGACGGCGATTGCGCCCGGCTGGGAGCCGACGGTCTTCTGCACCGTCTCCAGGATGCGAACCTCGGTGGGAGCGTCGCTCTGGTTGTTACGCCTCGTAACGAAAGACACGTTCCCAGGTTTCCTTACTGGTGAGGTGAGGGACGGCGTCGCGGTAGCGACCCTTGAGATCCGGGAAGCGGCGCGAGAGCTCGGTGCGCAATGCCATCGCTTCTTTGAACAGTGCGGCGGCCTTCTCCCGGTCGCGCTGGCGGTACACGACGCCCCGGCCGTCGGCCGTCGTGACAGTGACGCCGTCCACCTGCGAGAGCAGGAACCAGCGTGCATCGAGCGTCGGCACGTTGAGCTGAGGCCGCTGGTGATGCTGCGTGTGCGCGGGCTTGATGTTGTGGATCAAGCCTTTGGCGAGTCGACCGATCTTGGACAGCGGGTTCGTCGGCATCCCGACGGTTCCGACCTCTTCGCCGGTGGCGAGGGGAAGTTCCGTCGCGGATCCGACGACGACGGCGTCGGGGAACGTCTTGCGCAGTGCGTGCACCGCACCGAGAGAGGTCGGGAGGATCTCGAGGATGTGCTCCGGTCCTTCGAGGAAATCGCGAATTGCCATGTTCTGGATGGCAACCGTGGAGTACTCGAGGCACAGCAGGTGCTTGACGGTTGCTTTGATCGTGTCGAGCACGAGGCCGCGGCCGTTGCCCGGCATGTGAAGCGCAGCGACGACGAGGCGGTTGCGCAGGTGGAAGTACGCCTGCCAGTCGATGGCGTCGTCCTTGTCACTCCACGCCATATGCCAGATGGCCGCGCCGGGAAGAGTGACCGTCGGGTAGCCGGCTTCTCTTGCGCGCAAGCCGTATTCAGTGTCGTCCCACTTGATGAACAACGGCAGGGGCTGGCCGAGTTCTTCCGCGACGACGCGCGGAATCATGCACATCCACCAGCCGTTGTAGTCGACGTCGATGCGCCGGTGCAGCAGCTTGGACGAGCGCAGCGGCTCCTCGGAGAAGTCGTGGTCGTATTCGACGTTCTGTGCGCCGGTCCACATGAAGTTGCTGCGGTTGATCACTTCGCCCATGACGTGCAGGTGACTGCGCGCCTGGAGGTTGAGCATCTGGCCGCCGACGAGGGTAGGGACCTTCGCGAAGCGCGACATGGCGAGCGCACGGAGAATCGAGTCGGGCTCGATCTCGATATCGTCGTCCATGAAGAGGATGTGCTGGCAGTCGGTGTTGCTGAGGGCTTCGTACATGATGCGGCTGTAACCGCCGGAGCCACCGAGATTGGCCTGATCGTGAATGGCAAGGCGCCCGCCGAGTCCGGCTGCGGCCTCGTCGAATCCTGGCTCGTCCTTGGCTTTCCTCGTGCCCTGATCGGGCATGATGACGGCCTTGATCACGTCGAGCACGAGCGGGTCGGAGCCTAATGCCACAAGGGCTTTCACGGCATCGGTAGGACGATTGAACGTCGGGATACCGACGGCAACCGTTGCCTCGCCCGGTGCCTCGATCGGCGCGAACCAGCCTGCGCTCTCGAGCACGACCTCGGTGTCGGAGGTGATGTCGAACCAGATCCAGCCGCCGTCCTCGAACGGGCCGAGATCGATCTCGAACTCCTGCGCAGCATCGCCGTCGACGGCTTCGCGTCCCTCGACGTGGATGCGCGATGCGTCGGCCTTGGAGCGGTAGACGTCGATCCGGCAGTGACCGGAGACCTCCACGCGCAGCACCACGGACTTCAGGACGCTGTAGCGGCGCCAGTAGCTCGCCGGGAACGCGTTGAAGTAGGTGCAGAACGACACCTCGGACTCAGCGCCGACGGTCACCGACGTACGAGAGACCGAATGCGCCCGTCGGGCATTGGTTTTTGCTTCTTCGAGGTACAGCGTGCGCACGTCGAGCGGTTCACCCGAACGCGGCAGCAGCACTCGCTGGAGAAGTGACTTGCCCAGGTAAGGAGCGACGTCGGCCACTCCGTCTTCGAGCAGATGTTTCGCTGTCATTTGTCCCCCGCCAGGGCTGTGCCCGACTCGAAGTGTGGAGCGAGCGTGTTGTCGTAGAGGTTCAGCGCGCTGGCGATGGCCATGTGCATGTCCAGGTACTGGTAAGTGCCGAGGCGGCCACCGAAGAGCACGCCCTTGTCGACGGTCTCTTTCTTTGCACGATCTCGGTACGCCTCGAGCTTCTGGCGGTCGTCAGGGGTATTGATCGGGTAGTAGGGCTCGTCGCCGCTCTCCGCGAAGCGCGAGAACTCGCGCATGATGACCGTCTTGTCGGCCGGGTACTCACGCTCGGGATGGAAGTGCCGGAACTCGTGGATGCGAATGAACGGAACGTCGCTGTCGTTGTAGTTCATCACGGGCGTGCCCTGGAAGTCGCCGATCGGCAGCACTTCGGTCTCGAAATCGATTGTGCGCCATCCCAATTCACCCTCCGAGTAATCGAAGTAGCGGTCGAGTGGGCCGGTATAGACGATCGGGGCGTTCGGGCTCTCGGCCGTGATCTCGTCCTTGACGTCGAACCAGTCCGTATTCAGGCGTACCTCGATGTTCTCGTTGCGCGTCATGTTCTCGAGCCACGCGGTATACCCGTCGACCGGCAGACCTTCGTACGTGTCGTTGAAGTAGCGGTTGTCGAAGGTATAGCGCACCGGCAAGCGCGTGATGTTGCCCGCGGGAAGTTCCTTCGGATCAGTCTGCCACTGCTTGGCGGTGTAGTCCCGGATGAACGCCTCGTACAGGGGGCGTCCGATCAGCGAGATCGCCTTCTCTTCGAAGTTTTGCGCGTCCTTCGCATCGAACTCACTGGACTGGTCCTCGATGAGTGCGCGCGCCTCGGCAGGCGAGTAGTACTTGCCGAAGAACTGCGAGATCAAGCCAAGGCCCATCGGGAACTGGTACGACTGGCCGTTGTGCAGCGCGTACACGCGGTGCTGGTAACCCGTGAACTCGGTGAACTGGTTCACGTAATCCCAGACCCGCTTGTTCGACGTGTGGAACAGGTGAGCGCCGTACTTGTGGATCTCGATGCCGGTCTCCGGTTCCGCCTCGGAGTAAGCGTTACCGCCGAGGTGATGGCGACGATCCAGAACAAGGACGCGTTTACCGAGCTGAGCCGCTGAGCGCTCCGCCACGGTCAGGCCGAAGAACCCGGAGCCGACGACGATGAGGTCGTATCGGCCGGTTACGGAAGCGTCGGAAGAGGCGGGGTCAGGGCTTACAGCAGTCACGGGCAACCAGGGTATCCGACGTTTGCGGCTTCGCCTCCCGTGCGTGGTTTGTGACAGCAGAGGGGCATCAACCACTCACAGCCGGCGGAGCCGCAAAAGATACGTATCCATCACCCAACCGTGCTGGGATTTGAGCTCGCCGCGCAGTTGCTCGATCTCGCCGATTACTTCGTCGAGCGGTCCCGACACCAACTTTTCATCGTCTGTTCCCAGGTTGGCTCCCCAGTGGATGCCCCAGGTATCGGTACCGGCCAGCTCACGGCAGGTCAGGTGACCGTCGAGCATGACGACGATGTTGTCGGCTCCAGATTCGACATCGCCGAGCAGTGCGCGGCCCGTGGTGATCACGATCGGCCCGCCGATGCGGTTGAGCACCAGCCGGTGCGCGGCAGCGAGCATCGACACACTGCTGATGCCGGGTATGACGTCGTAATCGATGTCCACTGTCCCGAAGTCAACGATGCGTTCGACGACTCGGATCGTGCTGTCGTAGAGAGCAGGGTCACCCCAGACGAGGAACCCGACGGTGACCGTCGGATCCAGCTCCAGCAGCACCTTCTCGTACGCGCGGGCACGGGCGTCGTGCCAGTCGAGAACGGCGGTCCCGTAATCGGCGGGCTTCCGGTCTCGCTGCGGGTCGGGAACTTCGATCACCCGGTAGTCCCCCGGCACATGCCTGTTGAGAATCTCGGTGCGCGCCTGCGCGAGGTCGCCGACGGCCGCGCCTTTGTCGGCGACGAGGAACACATCGACGGCCCGGAGCTTGTCGACGGCCTGGGCGGTGATCTGGTCGGGATGTCCGCCGCCGATACCGATCAGAAAAATCTTCACGCGCGTTCCCGGCAGGCGTCGTAGAGGTGCGATTCCGCGCCTGGCGTCCGGCCCACCGCAGGCCCGACGAGGATGACCGCTGCCTGCTTCAGCGCAGCGGCCTCGACCTTGTCCGCGATGTCGGCCAGGGTGCCGGTGAGCACGAGCTGGTCGGGCTTGCTGGCGTGGAACACCACCGCGGCCGGGCACTCGGCGCCGTAGTGGACCGTCAGTTCCTCGGCCAGCACTCGGGTTCTCGTGATTGCGAGGTGCAACACCAGCGTCGACCCGGTTGCGGCAAAGTTGGCCAGCGCCTCACCGTCGGGCATTGCTGTCGAGCGCGCCTGAGCACGCGTCAGGACGACCGACTGCGTCACCTCGGGCACGGTCAGTTCGACGCCCAGGGTTGCGGCGGCGGCGGCGTACGCGGGCACTCCGGGTGTGACGTCCCATTGGACGCCTCGTGCATCGAGTCGCGCAGACTGTTCGGCGAGCGCGGAGTACAGGGACGGATCGCCCGAGCAGAGGCGCGCTACGTCTTCTCCGCGAGAATCGGCCGCGACGAGTTCAGCGGTGATCTGGTCGAGATCGAGGTTCGCGGTATCGATCTTTCGAGCATCGGGCGGGCAGTGCGCCAGGATCGCTTCGTCGATGTAGGTGCCCGCGTAGACGCACACCGGGCTGGCGCGAAGATGCTCGACGGCACGCAGCGTGAGTAGGTCTGCCGCGCCGGGGCCGGCTCCGATGAAGTGAACAGTCACAGCTGGAAAGCGTAGGCGCGAGGTCACGACGCGCCGAACCAGCTGCCAATCCTCGACCTGGCTAACTCTCAAGCTAAGGTTTACCCTTGTGTCGGATGGGGTTGTTGTTACTCATGTGACTCGATTCAAGTCTCAATAGTCACACCTGCAACATCAGCATCACAACTCATCTGAAACACGCATCTGAACGGAAGCAATTCGCGTCGAACAGTCGCTGAATGCTTCGCGGAATGCTTCCACGCAGGACCGGGAGCGGCCCGCACCTACAACCAGGGAGTACCGCCTTGCACCGTCGAACGAAGCCGTCGATCGTTCTCGGCGCAGTCGCCTTGCTTGCCGTCGCGAGTCCCGTGGCGGTCTACAGCATTTCCGGCGACACTGCGTCCACCGATGTTCGATCGGCCAACGAGACCACCCCTGTCACCGTGCCGACCAAGATCGTCGAAACAGCGCTGAACGCGGCACCGGACATCGTCATTCCCCTCCAGGAATTGACAGGTCTACCGTTGCCCGACCTTCGCCTGTCCGATCTGAAGTACCTGCCGCTCCCGGACAACATCACGATCCCGCCGTTCCAGATCCCCGAAATCCCGGGCCTGACCGTGCCGTCCCCGACGGGCCCGTCCGCGCAGGCGCCAGTGCCCTCTCTCGACCGGCATGACGCCGCAGCGCCCGTCGAACCCTCGCAGCTACCGGCAGGCGACGATCCGGGCGCACCGCTCGGCGCCGTCGTCAAGGAACTGCGTCAGGACGACCCCTTCAGCATGGTTGCACTGACGTCGACCGCTCCGGGCAATGCAGTCGCGCAGCTTCGTCGCCAGCTCGACGACGGCTCGTGGGGCCCGTGGATCGCCACCGAGCCGATCGATACCGCGTCGAGCGATGCCGCTCCCGCGCCGGACAAGAAGGGCACCGAGCCCGTCTTCGTCGGAGCGACCAAGGCCGTGCAGATGCTGTTGACGCCTCGTCCGAGTGCAGCTCCCGCTCCTGAGCCCGCTCCCGCACCGGTGCCGGAAGCTGCACCCGCCCCCGAGCAGGAACTCGGCTACACCCCGGCTTCGGTGTCGAAGCCGCTGCGCCAGCAGGACGCGCCCTTGGCAGATGCACTGTCCGACATCAGCGCGGTGCTGATTCAACCCGGCAGCTCCCCCGCGGACTCCGCTCTCTCCGACCTGGCGACTCCGGTCGCAGGCAATGCGGGACCGAAGGTGATCTCGCGAGCACAGTGGGGCGCCGACGAGTCCATCCGCTGCGCCACACCGACATACGACGATTTCCTCGGTGGCGCGACAGTGCACCACACTGCCGGTAGCAACGACTACTCCAAGAGCGAGTCAGCCGAGATTGTCCGCGCGATCTACGCGTACCACGCCCAGACCCTCGGCTGGTGCGACGTCGGCTACAACGCACTCGTCGACAAGTACGGTCAGATCTTCGAGGGCCGCGCAGGCGGATTGGACCGACCGGTTCAGGGCGCACACGCAGGTGGCTTCAACGAGAACACCGTCGGCGTCGCGATGATGGGCGATTACTCCACCGAAGCGCCATCGCCGGAGACCCTCGATTCCGTCGGTAAATTCCTCGGATGGCGTTTGGGCGCAGCAGGTCTGGACCCGAAGGCCAAGACGACGATGACCAGCGAAGGCACCGAATTCACGTTCGTCGGCAAGGGCCAGAGCGTCGACCTTCCGGTCATCTTCGCGCACCGCGACGTCGGCAACACGGCATGCCCGGGCGACGGCGCCTACGCGAAAATGGACGAGATCCGCGATATCGCCGCGGCGAACGTCGTTGGCGGCGCAGTCACTCCGACGGCACCTTCCGAGGATCCGAGCACCACAGCGGATTCCGGCACTACAGGGGATTCGACCGACACCGCAACTCCGTCGTCGCCCGGTACCGACGCGAGCAGCGCTCTGGCACAGAATGTTCCGGCACTGGTCGACGAACTCGTCCGCCTCGCCAGCTCCAACCCGATCGCTCAGAAGTGGATGGCATCGGGCGGCGAAGCCGGTACCCTCGGCACTCCCGTCAGCGGCCTCGTTCAGGTCAAGGGCGGCGGCGAAGCGGCACAGTTCGCAAATGGCTCGATCTTCACTTCGATTGCCGGACAGGCAGTTGCGGTGATCGGCAGGATCTTCCAGCAGTTCACGGCGCTCGGCGGCGAGAACGGTGAGCTCGGCTTGCCGAGCACCGACGAGTACCGCGTACCCGAGGGTCTGCGTACCGACTTCGAGAACGGTTCGTTGATCTTCAACGAACTCACGGGGATCGTCACGACGGTCATCAAGACGTACAACGACACCTACGAGAAAGAAATACAGAACGGCGCCCCGGCACCGGACTTAGCACCAGCACCAGTCGAGCCCGCTCCCCTACCGGAAGCGGTACCGGCACCCGACGCAATACCGGCACCGGTCGGATAGTTCCGACACAGCCCGGCAATCCGATGCCCCGCAAACGCACGTGCGTTTGCGGGGCATCGGCGTCTGGAAGAGCTCGGTCACCACCAGCGTTCGAGGACCCTGGCCACACCGTCGTCGGCGTTGCTCGACGTCACCTCGTCCGCGGCGGCGATCGCAGCGTGATGTGCGTTGCCCATCGCAACGCCGAGGCCGACCATCTTCAACATCGGAACGTCGTTCGGCATGTCTCCGAATGCGGCAATATCGGCAGCGGCCACGCCGAGACGATCGGCGACGATCTCGAGTCCCGACGCCTTGGTGACTCCGGGCGCGGACAGTTCGATCAACCCGTTGTCGGTGGAGTACGTCAGGTCGGCTCGGTCGCCGATCAGTGGTGCGAGCGCCGCGACCATGTCTCCGCTGGACATGCTCGACATCCTGATCAGCAGTTTCACAGCGGGGACGTCGAGGACCTCGTACTGCGAGACCTCGGTGTTGTCGGGATTCAGCCAGGCATGCTCGTATCCGGGTGAGCTGACGAACTGCGGTGTCGCGGCATCGTGCGCGGTGGCACCGACACGCTCGGCAGCGAGACCGCACCCGGGCATCGCCCGGTAAGCGATGTCGGCGAGCCAGTGCAACGTATCGCTGGCCAGGACCTCAGCGTCGAGGATGCGATCGGTTGCCGCGTCGTAGATCACCGCACCGTTGGCGCACACACACATCGGCGCGAATCCCAGATCGTCGACGACCGGCGCGATCCATCGCGGTGGCCTGCCCGTCGACAGGACGAAGGGCGTGCCCTCACCGACCAGCGTGAGCACGGCACGCCGCGTCCGCTCACTGACCCTGTCGGTGTGGTCGAGCAACGTGCCGTCGACATCACTGGCGACGAGGCGGGGCTTGCCGGCAGGGCGGGATTGGGGTCCAGAGGTAACAGGCATCGACGCTATTGTGCCTCAGCGGGCCATCGCACCAGAACTCTCGGTGCAGGTGAGCTGACCAGCACATGGAAACGGCAGAACAGGAGTCGGTGGGGAGAGTCCGCCGGAGAAGCCTGGTGCATTGCCTCGAACTGCCGCGATCGGTGAATTTCGCTCAGGTGACGGAGCGTGGACCCCAACGACGATCGCGGCGGATCAGTTCCCCCGAGTTCCATCCCCTGTCGAGCCCGCGGAAATCGGTTCAGAGACATCCGCGGGAGCAAGCGCGTACGTGAACGCGTAGGTCGCGGCGGCTATCACGGCAACAACTATCAGAGTCGGCGGAAACCCCGTCGATTCGCCCGCCGGGCCGCTGACTGCCGGATTGCCGACTGCTGCAACAGTAAAAGCGAGAACACCCCCGACCAGGAGCGTCACCGCAGCTGCCGAACATGCCGCGAAGCGGTGCTTCCACCGCCGCGGTGAATACGCGGGCCACAGGCGACCAGTGTGCAGCGCGTAGTGTCCGCCCGCAACGGGCGCCGAGCCCACCAGCAATCCCACCAATCCGCCGATCAAGGCCGGGACCCACAATCCGACCCACGATCCACCGTCCATCAGCGGGATCGCAACCACAACACCGGTGCACGTACCGATGACCGCTGCCAGAGATAGTTCTTTCTCAACCCAGTCCATCAGCCGTGACCCATCATGCCGCGTCTGATCGGGTCATGGTCGCTTGGCGAAGCGCCCGTCGTCCATATGTCAGCGAAATCGATAAGACTGCCCCGGTGACCACGGAGGTAGGGATGAATGAATTGGACACGTGCCTGGACAACAAGAAGAGACCACCAACCGCCATTCCTGCGGTCAATGCGGAGATGATCGAGAATTCTGCGGCGTCAACCACCACACGTGCTGTTGGTGAATGTCTGTCGTCCAGCAATTTCAAAGCCCATGTGCCGCCAACAAATGCTGCGCATCCGATGACACCGCCGAGAATCGCGCCGACGGACAATGTGTAAACAGCTAGCCAAGGACTGACGCCGACAACGTGTTGTCGGGTCAGTGACCAGAGTGCATATGCAACTCCGCACAGTGTCGGCCAGCCGATAGCAAGAACGCCCCAGCTCGTACCCGCTCCTCGCCTCCGACTGTCCATGTCGCTCAATCTACCTCCGGCGCGGCCGTCGAACGTCCCCGTGGACCCATACATGTTTGCACTCGGCGAGAGTGGCGATACACCGGATGCTTCGACGAACCGCGGGCTTTACCGGACGAATCGATGAGAAGGGGCCCTGGTTGGTGCAGTTGTTGCTATTGGCCGGGTTTGTCGGCGTCGCAATGTTGCGTATCTTGTGCCGGGACCTGACTGGCTGATGGTCATCCGCGGCGCAACCGAGGGTCGACGCCACGGCGCCATCACTGGCCTCGGCACACAGGCGGGCCTGCTCGCCCACGGCCTTCTCGCCACTGTCGGCATCTCGGCCATCCTTGCCGCCGCTCCCCAGGTTCTCATCGCCGTTCAAGTAGTCGGCGCCCTTTACCTGCTGTACTTTCTGCACAGGACGTGTTTGCCGACATCGGAGTCAATGTCGCACTGGTGCACAAGAACCGGTGTCACAGGGCTGTCATCCGAGTGTGTGTGAATTGGACCGAGCAACGTCACCAAGCTGCGGGAGCACTCAGCCGTCAACCACGGGATCGCTCGAGGCCAGCGGGCGCTCGCAACAAGAATGGGACTGCCTGACGCAGGCGCTCGTCGAACACTGCGTTTATGAGAAGACCTGCACCCCTTCGCCACAGGGGTCACCACCAACACCGACACCCCGGGGCTCACTCGGCTCGGTGGCACGGAACAAAGCTGCGCGTGCATGATTCACTGGCGCGGCCTCACCAATGGCGCCTCCCGGACCACGAATCTGTGGTTCGGGCCCGGCCCGCATGGGGACACAGCCGACATCGGAAGCGGGATCTTGGTAGCTGTCGCCACCAACAGCGGTTCGGGCGTGCCGGTCACTCTTTCCCTGGTTCCAGCGTGTGGTCCGTTCCTTGACGGCAAGGCTGGGACTCAGATCATGGTGCGTCGACACACCCCGAGTGATAAAACAAAGTCTCAGGTTCGGTACAAACTCGTATCGAGTTCGTTGCACTGCAGCAGCGTAGTTGTAAGGGTCTTTCCGAAGCTCCGACTCGTCAGAGCGACCGTTAGCCTACCTAACATGGCAGTTTTCGCCGTTGAGTACGGAAGTCTTCAAAGTCAAGAAGGGGTACAGCAGGCGTGAGCTTTGGTGAGTATGTAGTAGCGCGACTACCGGACCGTTGGTTGGGTCGCGTGTTGAGGCACGCCGAACTGCTGAAATTCCTCAGTGTGGGAGCAGTGACCTTTGTCACGACCGTCGGCATATTTTTCGGCTTGAAGTGGACTGTTCTTTCGGCCAACCCCGTCACCGCAAATATCATCGCCGTGCTCGTGTCGACCATTCTGTCGTACGTACTCAATCGCGAGTGGTCGTTCTCCAACCGTGATGGCCGCCCCCATCATCACGAAGCTGCCTTGTTTTTCAGTGTTGCCGGGGGTGGGCTGATTATCAACCAGGTTCCGCTGTGGATCTCGCGTTACGTCTTGGACTTGCGCATGCCCCACGTGTCATTTCTCGCTGAGAATGTCGCCGACCTTGTCAGCGGGACACTGTTGGGCACTTTGCTCGCAACAGCTTTTCGGTGGTGGGCGATGAGCCGGTTTGTCTTCGTGCAGGGGAAGAGAGTGGACCCGGCCACGAGCTTGGAGTTGGACGGCCGACCCTGAATCGGCGCCCGAGACCAGTTGGCGGCCGAGGTCAGAGTCCGCCCTGGCTCTCGCAGGCGGCCGCAAGCTGAGCAAGTAACCGGCGCAGGGTCGAAGCTTCAGCGCCTGTCAGCGCCGATTCGAGCAGATCGTCTTCGACTGCTCTGATACGAGCGCGCACGGCATCGAGAAGATCTTGTCCGCCGGGCGTGATGGCGACTGTGCGTTGACGTTGGTCATCCGATCGCTCGCGGGATACGAGTTCACGCGAGACAAGCTCATTCAGATGCTTGCCCAAACGCGTCGGGTCGCGTCGAGTTCGACGCGAAAGCTCGGCCTGCGATACCGCGGCTCCCGCAGCTATTTCCGTCAAGATCGCATATTCCCACATCGAAAGGCCCGCCTCCCGCAGGAGCGGCTCCTCCAGCGCACCCAAGTGCGGCAGCACCCCGAACAACAGAGCTGCCAAATCGGGCTCGATGCCTTCCTGCGTGTCGCTATCTGTCATGGACAGCCTTCCAAAATCATCTACCTCGGTATACGGTTAATCGTCTACCGCAGTAGAGCGTCGCCCGCCAATCTTTATGGGGTCCACGTTAAGGCACACCAAGCCGATCAAGACACGCCTGACCATGCACCAAGCCCATACATCTGAGCCTCGACTTCCGACGAAAAGGGATCAATATGGACGTATCGACCTTGCACGCTGCCAATGAAGAGCTCGCGGAATGGCTCTCCGAGCTGACTCCAGGAGATCTCAAACAGGAAACCGCACTGCCGGACCAGGACATCGGCGACTTCTACCTTCGGATAATCGAGCGAGACACAAACCTCGCCACGACCATCGCCCATGAAACTGTCAACGACCGCCCACCAGTCAACGCAATGAGTAGATCGGACCTCGATGTCTCGCCAAATCTGTACGGTGGCGGATTCGAGTCGCTGTATCGAAAGACAGCAAGGCAGCTGGAGAACGCATTCGAATCTGCAAATTCTGAAACCGTCTGCCGCGTCGACGGATCCGACATGGCGCTCGGTGCGGCCTACGAACAACAGATCGCCGACACGGTAATCCGTACCTGGGATCTTGGAAATGCGATGGGCTTCACCTACCGCCCTGCCGACGACGTGGCGCGTCGGGTCCTTGCGGCACTGCAGGAATCACCAGACAACGACGCGGACAGGGTATGGGAAAACGCTTTGACGTTTGCGACCCGCGTGCGATCGACATAGGCCCAAATCTGCCGGGCCACGATTCGAAGCTCGAGACGTCAACACCCCCGCCACCGAATCGACAGGTACCTGATAGTCGGACGACCGGTGCTGTACGCCGAGTTCTGATCAATACCTGTAGATCTCGCGTTCGTCGACCCGATGGCAGTCCGATTCTATTGACGCGCTTTCTGGACCAATCGCACACTCGACTCTGAGAGCGGCACAATCCTCGTTGTCCCAACGCCTTTCGCACGTCGACGTTGACCAAACGACTGACCTGCTCCCGCAAGAACTCGATGGTCAGCGGGCTCGGAGAGGGCGCGTGGGGAGACGAAGAGATGGATTTTACACCTCACCGGAAAGATCGAATCGCTTTCACCAGTCAAGGGCGATAATTTTCAGACTGGAATGCAACCCAGTTCCGCAGCGCGGCAATAGTTAAGCGGCATATGGGTCACGGCCAAGTACCCGCGCGGAATGTGTCCATCATCTGCTGCTCGATGACGTCACGGCGGCCACGCTCGTCCTTCCACGAATCCAAAAGCTGCTTGGCGGAAACGATCATGTGGATCCCGGGCACATCCGGTTGGTTCGACGGCTCAGGAATAGGCCAGCGACACAACGTTTGAGAGGCAAAGACCGGATGAATCAGGCCATCTACGGCCCGCGAGATGATCACCCGGGAGAATACATTGATCGCTGCCTGCCAACTGCCCGACGACGGTGCTCCCAGCGGCAGCAACATGTCCGAGCGGGCTTGCTCGCGAGACTCCCGCGTGACGTTCTCTGCGACAGCGATCACGTGCCGGCCGACCTTGTCGTTGAGCTCCTGCACCCGCACCGCGCGCTCACGTTCGATCGCTCGACCGAACATCTCGAGTTCAACAAGTCCTGAGCGAGGGCCCGCTTCACCGAGCGAATACGCGCACAGGTGAACTAGAAGATTGTCCCACAAATCTCGCGCCACCGACCTGTGAGCAGGCGTGACCTGCAAGCGCCGGGCCTCAGCCACCGTGACAAAACCTGCGAGCAGGAAATAATCGATACTTTTTCGTTCCCTCGGCATCATTCGGCGGCATTCCCCGCGTGGCTGTCGCTCATCAGCCGGGGCGCTCGGCGGATGCACAGTTCGATCCGATGCGACGTTCCAGCCTTCGTTGCGTTATTTGTTCGCGTCCGAACATAGTTCACGCTCCCGCTTACTCCGTCCAAAGACGAAGAGATCGAGAGTACGCGCTCGAGGTCCAGCCCGTCACGAAAGGTGTTCAACCGATGTCGACAGATAGCGCATATTCCGGTTACTACCCATCCGCCAGTCCAGGCGCGCCGTCAGCGAACGGATTCCTTCATCCACGCTGCGCGACTCGCAAAAATCGCAGCGACCACGGCTACGAATGCAACCGGAGCAATCAGTAGCGGATTGTCGGCCCGCTGGGTAAGCGCCAAGTACCACCAGGTTGTCAAACCGACGACAACTCCTGCGACGGCTGCATGCACTACCGCAGTCGACATCCGATCCCTCCTTGGCGCCATGCCTTGTACGACACGATCAGCTACACGAGTAGCCGCAATTGCAAGGCCGCCGAGCACCGCTCCGGGGAGCATCAGCAGGGCGAAAACGAACACCGCGAAGACCACTGCACCAGGGCTGGACAGTATTGCCCCGAACCCGAACCCCGTCACGGTAGCTGCAATCGCGAAGGCCAAGGCGATTGGCAGCCACACCGAAGACCGTTTCCAAAAGCTCATGAGCCGTTACCGCACGATGTCCGCGCCAACCGGGCCTCGCCAGATACGTACATTCCGGCATCATAAACATTGGGCCAATGCTTTTCGGCGCGATCGGGCCCGGTTGTCTCGACGCGGAGTGGAGTACCGACGGGGTAGAGATGGTCTAGTAGAGCTATGACGTGGGATCCGGCAACAACCGACAGTCAAGACTGGGACGAACGAGGGCTTCGACGTGCCCCCGTCGTCAGCGCGGGCACCTGGATCACCGACAGTATCCGCGGCTTCGGCCACGGCGTCGCTGGCCTGGTTCCGCCGGTCTTCCCTGCATACGCTCGTGTCTTCCACCCCGCCAGCACCATCGATGACGAGCCTGTCCGCTGGGACACCGTGGCCGAAGCCAACGGGCGCATCCAGCACCCGGTGATGGAATGGGGGTCCATCGTGGGTAGCTGGCAAACGCCCGAACAAGAGGGCTTGTGGCACGATCCCCCCAGCGAAGGATCACTACCAGCGGACACGGCACGCGCCCTGGCAGACACACTCCGCGCCTACACACAAACACCCTCGAAATGCTGGTTCGCGCACTGGGAAGGCTCCGGCCACATCGAGGCACCGTCGAACTACCCACGGCTACCGATGCCGGGGCGCGACATGATCTTGTTCTCGGGCACCATTGATCACGCGGACATTCAGTTCGGCGCCAGCGAGCAATTCCCGTTCGGTATGAGCGCCCACCTGTGGTGGCCGGACGATCAAACCTGGTGTGCGGCGACCGATATCGATCTGATGACAACGTACGTCGGCGCATCCACCGAGTGCATCGACGCCGTCCTCGCCAACTCCGCATTGGAAGCGCTGCCCGTGGACTCCGCCCAGAAGCTCACCTGGGACAGTGACACCCACAACCCATTACCTCCGGCAGGCCCCTACGCCTGAATCGAAATGGACCGTCAGGATGCGTCGATGTCCAGGCCCCGAGAACCGCACCTTCGAACATGTTCTATCGCACCACTTTCGAGTTCAACGCTTATCTCACCGACGCTGGTGTACTCGAGGTCGTCACCAGGACGTTGCAGAGCGGGATGGTCAGGGAGTAAATCCACCCGGCAATGTACCGGAAAAACACAGTGCCCTCATCGACGAAGTAGATTTCGAGGTCATCCATGTCCCGACTGATGCTGGAGAAATCGAGCGCGTCGATCGAGTAGTCCAAGACGCTTACCTGACCGGTGGCAGGGAGGGTGGCGACAATTGATGCAGGGCGAGTGCGTCGATCGCTCGGTTCTTCCTGGCACGGTGCGCTGCCTCGGTTTACGCAGCGGGAACCGATGTATATGACAGGCTGGCTTCGTGACGAAGCGGAAGTGGTACGACAACCCCACCGTCGACCGATGGGGAACTTTGTATCTCTTGGTGGTTTCGACTGTGCTGGTCGGACCGCGGGTCGTCGGCAACGTAATGGACGACCCTTCGCCGTGGAACATCACCTTCGCTGCCCTGTGTCTCCTGGCGTTTGTCGTCATTGCCACGTCGTTCGTGCGGCATTGGCGAAACCGCAATCGCGCGTCCCCGCCCAAGGTGGCACGCGTCGACCCCAACAGTGTTCCGACGCGCGAAGTCTGGAGTGCGAGGTCCTCATCGTCATCACGAATATCCGCGATCAAGAAGCTGCGCGAAAGCTACCCCGGTCTCGGCCTCCGCGACGCCGCGGATCTCGTGGACGACACAACCGAACCACCGAACCCATAACGAACGAGTCAATAGGTAGTTGTAAAAATCGACCGACCCGGTGAGGGGGCTACATGGCTAAGTACTGGGGCGACTTTCCGTCATCCGCCGCTGACGACGAGATCCCTGACGTCCTGCCAGCGGGGCGTTACGTCAGCGTCATACCCAACGGGCACGGCGCACTCACGGCATGGATCGCAGGACCAGGAAGATGTTACCGAACACCGTATCCAGCATCCGCGCACAAGCCAGTGAAAGTGACACGCGGTGACCCGAGTAATGAGCCCGAGGAAGTCTGGTTCGAACCCTTCACTGAAGCCGATCTACAACAAGAAAACGACGACATCAACTCGTATCTCGCGGACGCCGGCGTCCGGCCGCGCCCACGGGGATACAACTGGCACGTGTTGGTGCCCGGCAACATCTCCGATGGAAGGGCGCTCGAATACGCGTTGTGAGAGAAGAACTGCTACGTCGATCCAGCGGAAGTACGCAAAGCGATCGCGCGGCTGTACAAAGCCTTGCTCGGCTCACATCGGCCGACGTAGTGGGTTTCAGTCGTCAGCGCGACGGCCAGCCGGGAATGCTGCCCGGTCGACTCCTCAGTCTCCGAGGTAGCCGGTTTCGGGGTTTACGGCGTCGAGGAACCTGCGGATCGAGTTGATGTGCCGCTCCAATGTCAAAGGCTCGACCACTATGTCGAAATTATCCGCGATCGTCGGACGACTGCTACTCATTCCGTAGCCATTGTTCGGCCCCGATTCCCAGTGGTAAGTCGTTCCTCCATCTGACTGCACCTCCATCCGAGGATCTCACGAAAACCTCACCGTCGACCGTCAAATCAAGCCGCCCGTCCTCAGCCGTTGGTCGGTAGCCTTTTGGACAATCATCGGCGTGGTTGTAGTTCACCAATTCAGGCTGGCGCACGCCATGCGCTGTGAAGAATATGTACCCCGGTGACAACGAGCGATCAGGAAGCGTTGGGGCGTTGTGTTCGTCGGCGAGCGCATAAATGCAACGGGAGGTTACGTGACATACCAGTACTCGACCATGAGCGAGGCGCTCCGCAGTGAGCCGCCCAGTCGTTCTGCCGAATTCGCCTGACCCGAACAGGACCAATGACGCAGTCATCTGGCTAACCAGCGTGCAGGTCTAATCCTTCGGAGTGTTCTTCGCGTGTACGCCTTGCCTCGTCGACGCTTTAAACAATCCGGGCACCGTCCGAAGCATGCTCGAGGATTACGCGGCAGGCCTGCACGTCGATCGACGTGCAGACGAGCACGACCGCAGCACAGGCACACTCATCGAATGCCAAGCACTGGTGGGATGGTCCTCGCGGGACGACATGGCAAGCCTCTACGGTGATCCTGCGCGCATCTGGCAATCTTGGTGCACTCACCCGCCCCAGACGGTGGTCATCGAATCCGGGCACCACATGGCTGAGGAAAACCCGTCCGCTGTCGCCGCCGCGATAGTCGACTTCTTGACAGCAGAATGACCACCCGCTCACCGGTCCAAGTCCATACTCATCCGGCACTCGACGGTGAGGCCACGGCGACGCACGGCCTGAGTGCACCGGAATGGTGCAGTTGGGGCCACGATGCGCGACGGTCCACCCCGACGCTGTTGAGGTGGTCCGTGGTTTCGGCTTTGTGCATCGAGCCCTCTCGCAGTATTTGTCAGGCACTCCTTGACATGCACCTAAAATCCGTGTCAGGATTTACCTGACACGGAGGTTTGAAATGACGTTCGAAGACACAGCCATCGAAACTGACATCGCAGCTGCTGTTCGCGCTGTGGTCAACGCGGGGGCAACAGAAGCTGGCCGATTCTCCGACGAGATCATCGGTTTTGGGCCGCTCCCTGGCACGCCGGAGTGGGAGGCCGAGCAATCCACCACAGTGCCAGCTGAACGTGCCCTCGCATGGCACCTGCTGAGTCTGCGCATCCAACTTGCGGCCGGGCTCGACGGGATCGAGACCGTCATTGTGTTACGCACGCAAGGTGCGACATGGGCCATCATCGGGCGAGCGACGGGCATATCCCGGCAGTCTGCCCATGAACGATGGGGTGCGCGTGTGACTGCAATTCTGGATCCGATGGAAACCGGAATGCCGACTCTCGTCGCCAAAGACAACCCTCTCTAGCATTGGGCTTTCATGCCGGTAAGTGAGCTCGGCGTATCAAAGTAAAAGAATGATGCTTTGAGCTGGGATAATTCAGCTTTAGAACGTCTACTTTTTCACTACCCGCGGCGCATCACTCTGGTGAGCAAGTCTCACGTCGTCCTACCGCGAAAGTAACCGGGCTGACAACGGCACTCTCGGACAACGTGCAGCCGTGGCGGAATCCGTTGGCGTAGTTCGACCCCGACCAGATCATCACCGAACCGGCAGTCTCCCTGCGACTAACCGCAATCGCCACCAATACCGTCCGCGGACAAGTGCAGTATCTCGAACTCCGTCACCGTCGCCGCGCTCGCTGTCGCGGTTGGTCGCAGTTTTCTCTCGACTGGGAGCGTCTCGACCATGATCGTCAACCCTCGAAGCCTCGGAAATGCACTTTATCGGCCAGGCGCTGCTTATTTCCCATCAAACCGACACCCACAACGACGACGAACGATATGATTGCGGCTAATATCATGCTGTCACTCCCTCCGGTAGTCGTGGCATTATGAAGCGATATGTTCGCCCTCAACGCGCTGGGAAGTCGAGCAGGCAATGCCTGACAAACTCACGCTTACCAAGAAACTATTCGGTACCAATGGTGCGGCTGACAACCCGTGCCCGGATTGATCGTAATTGATTGCTCAATCTTATTGATCGACTTGATTCATCGTTGGCCTCGAAGTCCCCAAATTCGCTCTATAGCAACGTTTGTCGAACTTGCCCCGCTCATGATTCGCAGCGGCGTTGCTCGCTCGAAATTCCACCTCGGCCTGCGCCTCGATCGAATCCTGTTGCTGCACCGTCACTATCGAATTCTTGATCTGGGCAACGTCGTCGCCGGACAGTCGTTCGCTCATACCGGAAACCCAGCCGAGACTGTGCCCGTTTAGCGGCTGGGTTTGGCTTCTAAGCTATGTGCGCCAACGTCGCTCACCGCTTGTGCTGCCTGAGCCTCACTGGCGATAGATCTCCACGTGGGCGTTGGTGACCACGCCGACATTCAACGCGGGCGAACCCCAACTAGTGCTGCAGTTGGCCGATGCCTGACCCGTTGGTACGAATGAGCGAGTCGACGCGGTGTAAGGCCCGACCGCATAGAACGGGAAGGCATCGGGGATGCCGTGAAGACCCCAACAGTCGATGCTGAGGAAGTACTCTCTACCCGGCGGAGCATCGGAGTCATGGCAGGTTGCCGTCGCGCCGAAGGCATCCCGCTGGATGCCGCAGTCCTGAGGGGTCGCCTGGGCAGTGCCGGAGCCGATGATCGTCGCGAAGGCCAGACCCGACACGACGACGGTGGCAACTCGTGCAGCCGCGCTGATTGTGCTTCTCATTGAGACCCTTTCGCTGGTGAGCGATGAAACAACAGAGACTGTGCCGCACCTAATCCTGGCAGGCAGAGCTCAGCCTTGCCCCGGAACTGCAATTCCCAACCACGACCTCAACCGGCAGAGCCCTGAGCTGTGTCCAGTACCCAAGAAATAGCGCTGTGTGGAAGCTGTGGCAATGCGGCCTGGGTTCTCGCGAATTCGAATTCGCCTGCATGGCAACCATTATTCCAGGTCAGACCACCGATCGGCGGTCGATACGGCCACTGTCGGGTATCGGATTGTTCAGCAGTCTCCTAGACTGTGCAGCGGTACTTCGGGGAGGGAGGATCGCCATGAACGACGCATTAACGGACGACGCACGAATAGTTACGGCGCTGATCGGCGGCGACCTCTCGGCGCTCGGAGATGCTTACGACCTCTACGCCCGACACCTCTTCACCTATGCGAACGCCATGGTGAGAGACGCAGACCTCGCCGCCGATGTCGTCCACGACGCCATGCTCATCGCGTCGCAACGCATCGGGCAATTACGCAATCCAGCCCGATTCCGCCCCTGGCTGTACGCCATCGTTCGCTCGGAATGTCTCTGCCAGTTGCGTCATGCGAAGAAGAACGTTCCGTTGGACAACAGCTTCGATTTCGCGGATTCGGCCGTCACCTCCGAGACCGCGACCACCGAGACCGCGACCTCCGAGACCTTCGAGGAACGGAACCTTCATGCCCTGGTTGCGGCCGCGGCAGGTTTGAGCCCCAAGGACCGCGAAGTCCTCGAACTCGCGATCCGACACGACCTCGACAATGCCCAGGTAGCCGCGATCCTCGGCGTTCGAATGAATCAGGCGAGCACGCTCACCTCACGGGCACGCACACAACTCGAACGATCACTGTCGGTCATTCTCGTCGCGCAGGAACGAGGCAACGAGTGCGTAAGTCTCGACGAAATCCTTGCCCAGTGGGACGGCGAATTCTCTTCGCTGTGGCGCAAGAGAATCGGCAAGCACATGAACAAGTGCGCCAAGTGCAGCGCAATCAGGGACCATAAGTTCCGGGCGGCCACGCTGCTCGGGATCCTCCCGTTGGCCGCAGTCCCTTTCTGGTTGCGGGATCTCGTCGTCGCCGATGCCCAGGTGAACTTCGACCTCGTCGCGCTCTCACATCGCATCGATCCACTCGACCGTTCGGGATTTCCGCAGCCACGCAAGCAAGGGCACCGGCACGCACCGCAGGGCGTCTGGGTCGGCGCTGCCGGTGCTGCCATCGTGGTCGGCACCGGAGTCGGATTGCTGATGGTCGGTCCCGCGGCCAGCCAGTCACCCGCACCTGCCAGTTGGTCGATGCACCCGCGACGACGACGCCCGCAGCGGTGGTTCCACCCGCGCTGGTCCCCGTCGATACCGCTCAGGTCGAAGCCACTCGGTATTTCAAGATCCCCAAAGTCGCCGCGGTCCCCGACGTCACTGCAGCGCCGATTCCCGGGCTGCCCAATTCAGTGGACATGCTGCCGGTGCCTCCGGTCGGGGCTCCCCCTGTCGATGCCCCGCCAAGCACGTCGGAAGCACCCGAAAACCCCCCGCCCGCCACCGGGGATCCGGTCGTCACCTCTGATCAACCCGCACCCCCCACCACCGCCACGACGCCACCGGTCCACACGACACCAACCACAGTCACGCCGGCGCCGCCTGCCTAGAAAAGCTGATGTTCCGGCGCAAGCATCCGAGGACGCACTCAGGATCCGTCCGTACACTCGATTGGATGCTCATGACGAAGGACGCCGCCACCGCTGATCGGCGACGTACTTTCCACGCGTATCTCGACGTCGCGATCGTCGTCCTCGTCCTGGTCGGCACCAACCTGATCGCGCATTTCACGACGGCGTGGGCCAGCATCGCAACAGTGCCGATTGCCGCCGTTCTGCTGGTAGCGCTGACGCGTCGCCGGGGCCTGGGCTGGTCCGAACTGGGATTGTCACCAAAGCAGTGGAAGACCGGGTCGCTGTATGCGCTCGGCGCCGTCGGACTGGTCGTGACCGTTGTCGCCATCGGCGCCCTGTTGCCGATCACTCGTCCGTTCTTCATGGCTGACCGTTATGCGACGATTTCCGCGGCGCTCGTCGCCTCGATGATCGTCATCCCACTGCAGACTGTCATTCCCGAAGAACTCGCGTTTCGCGGCGTGCTGCACGGCACTCTGGGGCGGATCTACGGTGCTCGCGGCGTCTTCGCCGCAGGATCGCTGCTGTTCGGTCTGTGGCACATCGCGTCGTCACTCGGTCTCACCGCGGGCAATGTCGGCCTCTCCGGCTTCCTCGGCGGCGGAGTGTTCGGTCAGATCGTCGGGATCGGTCTTGCCGTCATCGCAACCGCGGGGGCAGGCGTCGTCTTCACCTGGCTACGGCGTCGAAGCGGCAGTCTGATCGCCCCCATCGCACTGCACTGGTCGCTCAACGGCATCGGCGCGCTCGCTGCCGCCCTGGTGTGGCACGCGTCGGTGAGCTGATCGTTTTTCCGTCACAGCATGCTCGATCTAGCCCAACCCGGCCCAGCCCCGTCGCAGTAGCGTAGGCCGATTCGCGCGAGATGATCAGGCCTGCTTTGCCTCTCGCGCAGCCGCTTTGGCAGCAGCATCGTCTGCGTCGAGCTTGTCTGCTTCTTCCAGTGTCGGCGCACTTCCGCCGAGGCGCGCGGGAACCCAGTAGGCGCCCGGGGTGTGCTCGTACCCCTGCTGCAGGTCTAGCAGCATCTCCTGCATCGTGGAGTGCAGTTTCTCGGTGAGCTCGCTCGGCGGGCCCACCGGGTCGATCGGCTCGCCGACGGCGATCGCGATGGGAGTGCTGGTGCGTCCCAATCGCTTCGGGAATCCCTTGGTCCACACCCGCTGGGCGCCCCAGATGACCGTCGGGATGATCGGGACACCAGCCTCGATGGCCATGCGCGCCGCGCCGGACTTGAATTCCTTGATCTCGAAGCTTCGGCTGATGGTGGCCTCGGGGTACACACCGACGAGCTCACCCTTGCGCAGATCCGACACTGCCGCCTTGTACGACTCGGCACCCGCACCGCGATCGACAGGAATGTGCTTCAACGACCGCATGATGGGGCCGGAGATCTTGTTGTCGAAAACCTCTTTCTTCGCCATGAAGCGGATGTACCGCTTCGCCTTGCGAGGCGGCAGGCCCGCATACGTGAAGTCCATGTAGCCGGTGTGGTTCACTGCGACGACCGCACCCCCGGTCGGAGGGATGTTCTCCTCTCCCTTGACGTTGAACTTCAAGCCTTCGAAAGCGAAGACCACGCGGGCAATGCCGATGACGGATCGATAGACGGGTTCCACAGTCGGCTAGCGTAGTCGCATCGGGCTGTAGCGAAAAGGACGCTCGGGAGAAGACGTAGTGGGGAAGGTCAGCTGAACATGAGTTCGCTTCGCAGTATCGCTTTGTCCGCCGCAGTGCTGACGGGGGTAGTTCTCTCACTCTCCGCCTGCGGCGGTGACGGCCAGCAGGGGATTCCGACCGAGACGACACCGGCTCCGACCACTCAGAACACAAGCACTCAAAGCACAAGCACTCAGAGCTCCACCACGGCAGCGCAGTCACCGACCACAACCCTCACGCCTCCCCCCGGACCTGCCGTCGGCGATGTCCCGGGAAATCCGCAAGCAACGTCGGCCCTCCGCGCGTTCGTGACCGATCTGCAGGCCGGAGGCGTCCCCGCGGTGACGCCTCCGTGCTGGACGGTTCCGCCGAGCGAGATTGCGCTGCAGTACGCCGACGTCCCATCGATTCTCGACGCCGCCGCGGCGCCAGGCGTCGACGGGCAGTACGCCGTGACCTGGACCGGACCGGTGTCGACGGTCTCGATCAAGCGCAGCGACATCACATCCGGCTACGCCTGCCCCCGCATCTACCCAACGGGCACCGCGCCCGCGTACTCCGACGTCGACGCCGAATACACCGTCGAGCGATACCTCGGGCGCTTTACGGGCGCCCCGGTCAACCCTGACGATCTGGAGGGCGACTACCCGCTCGTATGCGAGAACCGCGCTATCTGGGACCCCCAGGGCACCGGAGCACCGACAGCACCGCCGCTGGCCAACAATCCCGGCCGGCTGACCGGGTCGGCGTCGTACAACCCGGAAAGCGTGTATGTCGCCTCCACCGACGGCGTCTACAAGACCGTGTACGCCGACGTCACCAACGTGTCCGGGTTCGAGCAGAACCAGGTGTTCACCCTCACCATCGCGGCGAACGGCTACTGCATCGGGGATGTGGCCTGACGTCCCGTGCGCACGTCATGACCTGCGCCCTCGGTAACACCGGGCGCATTTCAACGCTCGGGGGCGCGAAGCGCGTATTTCGCGGGCGACATCCCGACCATCGCCGTGAAATCCCGCACGAGGTGTGCCTGATCCGCGTAGTCGAGCTCAGCGGCGAGTGCCGCCCAGTCGACGGTTCCCGACGCCCGTGACGTCGCTTCATGCAGACGGTAGCGACGGATCACCCAGGCGGGCCCCAGACCGACGTAGTCCGCGAACAGCCTGTGCAGCGTGCGCACACTCACGTTCAGATGCTCCGCCAGATGTGATGCCCGAGTGAAGGATCGGTCTCTCTCCAGCAGCGCCACCGCGTCGGCCACGACGGCGATGTTCGGATCGAGCTCGGCAGGTAGTTCGATGGCATCGAGAAGCAACCCGACGGCTTGCGCCGAATCCTCCGTTGCGGCGACGCGCTCGCCCGCGAGCGTCCATGCCTGCGGTGCCGGGGCCATCACGTCGACGATGGAACTGACGGGACCGTCCGTGAACGGGGCGATCCCGCCCGGCTTGAAGCGAATTCCGATTGCCCGACCGGTGCCGGCGAGGCTGCGGTCGAAGCGGGTCTTCTGCGGACCCCACAGTCCACTGGTCCGATCTTCGACGACAAAATTCGCGGCGGGGTGCGGGAGCACCGATTGTAGGTAGGGCGGCCGATCACCCCTGTCCCACCGAACCATCCAGATCCATGACACGTACGGAGCCAAGTCCTCCGGCGGAGCCCAACGTCGGAAATCGAAGTCTCCGTCGGGTGCCGTGTGCAGCACGCCGCGGGCAGTGTCGAGTCGCTCTGACGGCAGATCCACCATGCGTGCAAGCCTGGCACGATTGTCCGATCGACGCTCGGGTGTTTTCCGCAGCTCCGGGGAACGCGTCGGGATACGGGGGGACTCGTCGGGATCCGGGGGGGACGGGGGTACCAGCTCCGCGTACGGTGACAACCTGGGGAGGTGGACCGAATGACGCTGGGGTTGGACACCAAGGTTTTACTGCTGCTCGCCGGGCTGATGCTGCTGTGGGCGCTCGCGCTCGGAGTCTGGAAGTTTCGGCAGATGGCGACGTCGCCGACTGCACTCGCACATCCATACGTCGACATCGCGCACCGTGCTGCATTGATGTACTCGTTCGCGACGCTCATTCTGGCTGCGCTGGCAGAGTTCTCGGGGTTGCCGACGGCGGTGAACCTGATCGCCGGAGTGGTGGTCGTGGTCTTTTTCGTCGCGGCAATCGGCAGCTATATGGTTCACGGGATCCTCAAGGACACCGACAATCAATTCGAGAACCCGGTGCACGGGACCCATGCGTTCATGTGGGCGTTGGTGGTCGCCGAGATCGGTGGGACTTCGGTATTGGTCGCGGGATTCGTCGTCGGCCAGTTCTTCTGACCTCCTCCCCCTCCCGCATGAATGGACCATGGCAACGGCTAGACGGCTTGAATGCGCCATTCATGCCACCGGCCCGGGCCGACATCACCCCACGTGCACATTCGGCCGACGGTCGATGTCCGGCTCCGCCCGCCGCAACACCTCCCGAGTCACCGGTGCGACCTCGCCGACGCCGATGATCAGGAACCTCAGCAGGTTCACCACCGGATTGCCTTCGGACCATTCGAAGTAGGCATCGGGCTTCACACCGGTGGCATCGCGGATCATGAGAAGTACAGCGGCGATGGAGTTCGGCACGGCTGCGGCGTCGACCCACAGGACCTTGTAATCACCACGTTGACGCCCGTGCACGAGCAGATCCGTCGAAAACTCGGACGCGTCCTTGATGTTGGCTTCCAGGAACAGGATTGGATCCTCCTCCGGGATATGACTGTCGGCGCGTTGCTGGGCTTCCTTCGCCGCGTAGGTTTCGATGTCGAGGTGTCGCGAATCGTGACAGACGATCTGTATTCTGCCCTGCTTCGCAGCTTCCTCGATGAATTCAAGGGCCTTCTCGTCGAATTCGACTGAAGTGGAACGTAATTCGAACGATCGGGTCACTCTCGACCAGAACGAGACCACCAAAATCGCCAGGATGAAGAACGATGCGACTTTCACGCCGTCGGGCCGCTCGAAGATGTTGGCCACGGTGGTGTACAAGAAAATCACTGCCACAACAGCGAACAGCCAGACCCTCCCCCGTTGACCGCGGCGAGCGGCCGAGAGCGTGACGGCCACCGACGCCGACGTGATGAGGACCAGAACGCCCGTCGCATACGCGGCGCTTTGGGCGTCGACGTTGGCCTTGAAGTAAATCGTCACGACGAACGCGATCACCGCGAACACCAGCACCAGGGGCCGCACCGCCCGCGCCCACTCCGGTGCCATTCCATACTTGGGCAGATAACGAGGGACCAGATTCAGCAGACCCGCCATCGCCGACGCCCCGGCGAACCACAGAATCGCGATCGTGCTGACGTCGTAGACAGTGCCGAACACCTCGCCCAGATATTCGTGCGCCAGATACGACAGCGCTCTCCCGTTCGCCTGCCCACCGCCCTCGAATTCCTTCTCCGGGATCAGCACGGTGGTAATGATGCTCGAGGTGAGCAGAAATCCACTCATGATCAACGCTGCAGTGGTGAGCAGTCGTTTCGCGCCGCGGATGCGTCCGGCAAGTTGGTCTTTCGAACCGCCGTCGATCTGCGGCATCACTGCGACGCCGGTTTCGAATCCGGACAGCCCGAGCGCCAACTTCGGGAACACGATCAGGGCGACGGCAATCATCATCAACGGGTTGCTGTGTTCGGCCGTGAGAGCGTTTCGCCAGTCGGTCACGAGCGACGGCGCCTGCGCGATCTCCCAGAAACCCACAACCACGACAACGAGATTGAGCGCCAGGAACGACCCGACGAGGGTGACGGCGATACTGATCGCTTCGGTGAACCCTTTGAGAAACACAGCAGTCAACAGAGCGAGAAGCACCAGCGTGATGATCACCTGAGCGCTACCCAAACTGGCTGGAGCAAAAGGATTCTCGATAACATGCGCCGATGCGTCAGCCGCCGAGAGCGTCATCGTGATGAGAAAATCGGTGGCGGCGAACCCGAGCAGAACGAGCACGAACAGCTTTCCGCCCCACTTGGGCATCAGCTTCTCGAGCATCGCGATCGATCCCTCGCCGTTTGGACTCTCCCGAGCCACGCGCCGGTACACCGGGAGCGCACCGAACAGCGTCAACAGAATCAACACGACGGTCGCCAGCGGCGCCAACGTACCCGCAGCCAACGCCGCGATCCCTGGTTGATAGCCGAGCGTCGAGAAGTAGTCGACACCCGTCAGGCACATCACCTTCCACCACGGATGAGTGTGCTCGACCTTTGTGGGCTTTCGATATGGGCCGAGATGGCCTGACGGCTGCTCGGTGATGTCACTCAGGAGCCACGACCGCAGACGCACCATCAGCAGAGCGTAAACCCCTACGCGACTTCGCAGCGCAACTACTGTTGGACCCATGACTCACGTGGTGATAGCAGGTGCCGGACTTGCCGGAATTGCATGTGCGAACGAACTGGGACGCAAAGGCGTTGACGTCACGATCGTCGATCGCAACGACTACCACCAGTTCCAGCCTCTGCTCTATCAGGTCGCTACCTCTCAGCTCCCCGCCGAAGATGTGGCCAGGCCACTGGCCTCGATCTTCGAGCGCATGGACTCGGTGCGCGTCGTACAGGCCGAGATCACCGACCTCGATTTCACCGAACGGTGCTTGACTGCAGGCGGCGAGAAGATCTCAGGCGATCACTTCGTTCTCTCGGCAGGCGCAACCGCCAACTTCTTCGGCACTCCGGGCGCCGAAGAGTTCTCGTTCCCGCTGTACTCCGTCGCCGACGCCGAGACTCTCCGCCACCACGTCAGCGAGGTGCTTCGCGGTGAGCACGACCCACTGGACGTCGTCATCGTCGGCGGCGGACCGACCGGCGTCGAGACCGCAGGCGCTTTCGCGGAGTTGTTCACTGCCCTCCGCAAGATGAATCACCCGGGCGGTCGGGGTGAGGCGTGGCTCGTCAATCACGGTCCGGCACTGCTCGCGCCGTTCAGCGACAAGTCGCACGAGTACGCGCACAACAAACTTGTCCAGCACGGAGCGAAGGTACGGCTCGGTGTCGGCGTGACGTCCGTCGATGCCGACGGAGTGGCGCTGAGCGATGGATCGCGCATCGCCTCGCACACCGTCATCTGGGCGGGCGGCGAGTCGGCGTCACCGATCGCCTCGAGCGGGCAGGCAAAGCCGGGGCACGGCGGACGCATCGACGTGCTCGCGGATCTGACGGTCTCCACGTTCGACGAGGTGTACGCCGTCGGCGACGTCGCCAATATTCCGGGGGCCGACGGTAAAACCCTGCCGCAGTTGGGGTCCGTCGCGCAGCAGGCCGGGTTGTGGACGGCGCACAACATTCTGCTGACCGAAGCGGGCAAACCGAAGAAACCCTTCGCCTACAAGGACAAGGGCATCATGGCGATGATCGGACGCGGTGCCGCCGTCGCCGAGGTGGGTCCGCACCACCATCAAGTCGAAGGCCCACTTGCGTTCGCGGCCTGGCTCGGCGTCCACGCGGCCCTGCTCAGCGGCGCGCACAGCAAGGTCGACGCGTTCCTGTCCTGGGCGTGGGATTACTTCGACAGCGACCACTCGGCCATCGTCGAGTGCTACGGGGATCCCAAGCGGATCGCGTGGTCCGACGACGTCAAACCCACGCTGTAGGCGACTTCGTATGTGCGCGAAAATACGTCGCAGGAGACGTATTTCCGCTCACGTGCGTCAGCGCAAAACGTCCGTCCCGACGAACGGAACGAGGGCCTCGGGGACCCGCACGGTGCCGTCGGCCTGCTGGTGATTCTCGAGGATCGCAACGATCCACCGCGTTGTGGCGAGAGTGCCGTTGAGGGTTGCGGCGATCTGCGGCTTGTTGTTCTCGTCGCGGTACCGAACACCCAGGCGGCGCGCTTGGAACGTGGTGCAGTTCGACGTGGACGTCAACTCGCGGTACGCATTCTGCGTCGGAACCCACGCTTCGCAGTCGAACTTACGTGCTGCCGAGGATCCGAGATCGCCGCCGGCGACGTCGATGATTCGATACGGAAGCTCTACCGCAGCAAGCATTTCCCGTTCGAATTCGAGCAACTTCTTGTGCTCGGCCGCTGCGTCCTCGGGCTTGATGTAGGAGAACATCTCGATCTTGTCGAACTGATGGACGCGAATGATGCCGCGGGTGTCCTTGCCGTAGCTGCCGGCCTCGCGCCGGAAGCACGACGACCATCCCGCGTAGCGCTTCGGGCCGTCGGACAGGTCGATGATCTCGCCCGAGTGATACCCGGCCAGCGCGACCTCAGAAGTTCCGACGAGGTAGAGATCGTCCGCTTCGAGTCGGTAGATCTCGTCGGCGTGGGCGCCGAGGAAGCCGGTTCCCGCCATGATCTCGGGACGAACCAGGACCGGCGGGATCATCATCGTGAAACCGTTCTTGACGGCCTTCTGCGCGGCGAGCTGGAGCATCCCCTGCTGCAGGAGAGCGCCGTAACCGGTCATGAAGTAGAACCGCGAACCCGATACCTTGGCGCCGCGTTCCATGTCGATCAGGTTCAGCGATTCACCGAGCTCGAGGTGATCTTTCGGCTCGAAGTCGAACGTCGGGATCTCGCCGACGGTCTCGAGCAGCACGAAATCTTGTTCGCCGCCTGCGGGAGCGCCTTCTTGCACGATGTTCGACAGGGCACGCTGAGCGACGTCGAGCGCAGCGTCGGCCGCGTTCTGGGTCACCTCGGCCGCCTTGACCTGCGCGGCCAGTTCGGACGCACCGGCAAGCAGCGCCGGACGGTCCTCGGGAGACGCTTTGCCGACCTTCTTGCCAAGTGCCTTCTGCTCGGCGCGAAGCTGATCCCCGGCCAACACCGCGGCGCGACGAGAGGAATCGGCCTCGAGCAGCACGTCGACAAGACCGGGGTCTTCGCCGCGGGTGCGTTGCGAAGCACGGACAACGTCAGGGTTTTCGCGGAGGAACTTGAGGTCGATCACGGGACGAAACCTTACTTGTCGAGCAACCCCAGGTAGTCCTCGCGTCCGAACATGCGAGCTGCATCGATCGCCGACGGGTGCCCGCCGCTCGGGTCGGCGCCGCCGTCGACGAGTGCCTTCACCACATCGTCCTCGCCTTTGAACACGGCTCCGGCGAGCGGCGTCTGACCCTTGTCGTTCGCTCGATTGACATCCGCACCAGCCTCGACCAGCGCACGAACCGTCTCCGCATGCCCGTGATAGGCAGCGAGCATCACGAGGGTGTCACCCGATTCGTTGTTCAGATCCACTGGAACGCCCGCCTCCAGATACGCGCGCAGCGGCTCGGTGTCGCCGGTGCGAGCCATCGTGAACAACCGTCCAGCAAGCTCTGCAAGAGACTGGTCATCTTGTGGGGCCGTCATAAGTAAAGAACATACTCGGGCACAATGGAAGGCGATGTCTGCAAGCAAGCCCGAGAAGAAGAACCAACGCACGGTCTCCGCGCACGTCGCGCGTCGAGGACTCGCGCTGGTCGCTGTCGGCGCGGTAGCTGCCGCGGCCGTCACTGCCTTCGTATCGGGCGGCTTCTCCCAGCCGGAGAAGATCGCGACCCATTCGGTGGCCGGTCCGGCGACGGACGGACCGGTGACAGCGAAGACGTTCGGGTCGGCAGATCCCGGCACCTGCCTGAACTGGACGCCGACAGACGACCCCGAGACCGACCGGCAGGATCTCGCCGAGGTGTCCTGCGCCAATCCCCATCGCTTCGAAGTCGCACTCGACGTCGACATGAGCACCTACCCTGGCATCGAGTTCGCCAAAGGATCCGCATACCCGGGAGCACTGCGATTCAGCGAGTTGCGCGACGAGCATTGCACCGAGGCCGTCGACGACTACCTGGGAACGAAGTTCGATCCGAACGGCAAATTCAGCGTTGGCCTGATGTTCCCCAGCCAGTCCGGTTGGGCGTCGGGAGAGCGGACGCTGCGCTGCGGCATTCAGGAGTCGGCCAACACCGGAATACCCCAGGAAATGACCGGGTCCGTCCTCGACCAGGATCAATCGAATGTCTGGGATGTAGGAACATGCGTCGGCATCAACCAGAACGTGCCTGCTGACCCTGTCGAGTGCAGCCAGGCGCACGCATTCGAAGTTGCGTCGATCATCGATCTCCAGCAGCGGTTTCCCACCGGCATCCCCAGTGAAGCCGATCAGGACAGCTACCTGGAACAGGTCTGCACCGACGCGGTCACCGCGTACCTCGGCTCCGACACCGCACTCCGCGACAAGACACTGACGATGTTCTGGAACACCATCGACGTCACCAGCTGGCTCGCCGGTAGCCGCCAGGTGAGCTGCTCGATCGGCAAGGAACTCGACGAGGGTGGTTTCGCCACCATCACCGGCAGCGCGAAGGGCGACATCCTCATCAACGGTCAGCCGCCGGCGCCTCCGCCCGCGGCGCCGGACGGCAGAGCACTACCCACCCCGCTGCCGGGAGCAGCCCCGATCACCACGGGAGGGTGACATCCCCACCGACATGAGCCGCGCCGAGTTCGAAAACGCCGTCGGCGACGCACTCGACACCCTTCCCACCGACATCACCGACCACATGGACAATGTTGTGGTCCTCGTCGAAGAAGAGCACCCGACCGAGGACATCCTCGGCCTGTACGAAGGGGTCGCGCTGACCGATCGTTACGAGTACAGCGGTCACCTACCCGACGTCATCACCATCTACCGCAAACCGATCCTCGAGATGGTCGACGACGAGTCCACCGCCAAGCGGGAAATTGCCATCACCGTCGCGCACGAGGTGGGTCATCATTTCGGCATCGACGACGAGCGGTTACACGAACTCGGGTTCGGCTAGGGCTTCGGCTGCTCAGGTTTTCGGCAGCTCAGAATTTTTGGCCGCCCAGGTTTTCGGCATGAATGGCGCATTCAAGCCGTCTGACCGTTGCGATGGCCCATTGATGCCGGACGCGGGCCCGCCCCCGAACGCATGAATGGACCATCACAACCGTCTAGCCGTTGTGATGGTCCATTCATGCCCAAAGAGCGCTGCCAGAACTTACGCAGCGACCGAAACCGACTGCCGCGACGCCTGAGCTTTCACGGCCACCCGATCGGTGAGGTAGGCGAACACCAGCCCGAGTGCTAGCCACAGCGTTGCCTGGGTGGCGAGGGAGGACAGCCGGAACTCCCACAGCAGGGTCGCCGGGAAGTCCTCTCCCACCTCGTTGATGCTGGGGAGCAGGACGTAACCGAGCCCGGCGATCACCAGGAATGAGACAACGGGTGCTGCCACGCTGAGCGCGAGCGAGTGTTGTCTGGCGACGAGCTTGCTCACGTAGATCCCCACCGCGACGGCGACGAGCCCGAGAACGACGGTTGCCAGCCATAGCCAGGTTCGCTGGTTGATCGTGTCCGGATCGCCGACGGCAGGCGGGTTGGCCGGGTATTTGAAGAACGGGACAGCTTCGATCGCGACCCAACCGAGGACGCCGGCAGTCAGTGCAAGCGCCGATCCGGACAACGCAGTGAACCGTCGGGAATAGTGCAGAACTGTCGCGAAGATGGCACCGAGTGCGAGCCCGGCCAAAGCGGTGGCGAGGAACAGTCCGCCGCGCTGGCCGTCTCGGCTGACGAGTGACGCTTCATCGCCGTGCGAGTGCGTACCGGCCGCTTCCGCCGAGTGTTCGGCGGCGCCTGCGGCCTCTTCGATCGCAATGGCGGAGTCGATGTGCGGCTCCCCGATGGTGAACGCGACAGCACCTGCGAGCAGGCCCGCGATCAAACCGGCGAGCAGCCCGCGAAGAAGTAGCTGAACGAACGTGCCCTGGAGCCCCGCGACCGTTTTGCCCGGCATTGCGTTGGTCAGTGGCATGGGAGACCCAGCAGATGGCGTCCGTCGTGCATCAATTCGTGCATGTACATCCCGCTGCGCGAGATGGCACCCTGATCGAAGCCGACCAGGTACAGCACGAGGAATGCGAGCAGAACGACCGCGGCCACAGCGAGGGCGAGGGCCGCCGACTCGGTGACGTTGCTGGGCTGAGAGATTGTTGCCATTTCGGTGTTGCCTCCTGGGATTGTGCGTCCCTTAGAAACGTCAGCGGCACATGAGTTTTCTGGCTCTCGGGATGTATTCCGATCACAGTGGCGCAACCGCTCCGGATTTGCACCGGATTACCTGCACATGTCGCACTTACCAGCGAACTGTGGCACCCGCCTCGTGGTGCTGTCAATCGCAAGCAGAGTGACCCGCAACTAGAGTCACCGGGATGCGGAGCATCTCGTGACGTCGTCGGCGACCAGACTTTCCCTGGTCACACATGCCGTGACCGCCGCGATGCGTCACGGACGATTCAACGCCGACGAATCCGTCGACGAAGGGGGGATGCGAGAACTCGGTCGTGCCACCTACACCGATCGTGTCGACACCGTTCTTGTCGCGCCCGAGCGGCGAACACAACAGACGGCAGAAGGCCTCGGACTCAGAGGTGCGGTCGTCGCCGATCTCACCGATGTCGACTACGGCCATTGGGCGGGGTCGACGATGGACGATGTGGCCGAGCCCGACATTCTCGCCTGGCTCACCGACACTGCCACTCTCCCGCCGGACGGTGAATCGATCGACGGAGTGTTGGCACGGGTTGCACGCTGGATGGACCGGGTGAGTTCGCAGCAGTGCAGGATCGTCGCCGTCACCCACCCTGCAGTCGTCAGGGCAGTGGTCATCCACACCCTCGATGCGCCGCCGTCGTCGTTCTGGCGTGTCGATATCCCACCGTTGACGTCGACGAGCGTGAACTTTCGCGGCGGTCGATGGACCCTTCGCTCGGTCGCCCGAACTCTTCGCTGAAGTTTTTTCTCTCCGATGGAACCGATTGGATGCAGCCCGCGTCCAATCCCTACGAGAGCGCATTTTCATTCCTGCTGCGCTCGCGACCGCGGCTGGAGAAGATCACTTCTCTGGGAACAAGGACTTTCGAGGAGATGCGCATGCCGGGAACGGTGCGAGTGGACCCAGTTGCCCTGGAGGCAGCCGCCGCCGACCTGGATGCAGCCGCCGCGCGGCTCCAAGCCAGCCTGGCGGCGGTGTCGCTACCGATCCAGGCAATTCCGTCGGGAAGCGAGGAAGTGTCGCTGCTCGCGAACCGCTTCTTCCGTCATTCGGCAGGATCGTTCTCGCCCGCGGCAGCCGATGCCATCAACGAACTGATCGAAACTGCTTCAGCACTCCGTGCGCAGGCTTCGGCGTACCGCGACGTGGATTTCGAACACGGCCGCTCACTGGGCAACTGACCCACCACCTTCGATCTACACGGGAGTAGCGAAATGACACTCGGAGTCACCGGCGTGGTCTGGTTGCCGCGCACCGCCACCGTCAACTCCACGACGCTGATGGCCGGAGGAGGGGCTGCACCTCTGGCCGCTGCGTCCGCTGCGTGGCAGTCGGTAGCCGCGTCGTACGCGGACGCATCGATCACCGTCGGACGCGTGATGGCACTGCTCGCTGCAGGGTGGGAAGGCGAGGCAGCAAATGCTGCGCAGGCCAGGCTCGGCGGATTCCTCGCGTGGACGCAGGGAACGTCCGCCAGGGCGGCTCAGGTCGCCGCACTCGCAGGCGGCGAGGCGGCCGCCTACACAACAGCTGCGGTGGTGATGCCGAGCCTGCCGGAGATCATCGCCGTCAAGGCCGCGAAAACCGCCGCGTACACCTCGGGCGGAGCGCTCAATGGGAGCGCCGAAGCGATGGAGGTCGCCGATCGCGCCATGGATGTCCGCGCCGGCCTTGTCATGGAGGCGTACGAGGCTGCGACCACGCCGCTCGCCTGGAACGTCTCGTTCGATCGGCCGCCTACCATCGTCAACGGCGACAGCTCCGGCGCAGGCAGCGATATCGCCGATGCCGAATCCACCGAGGAGACAAGCATCTTCGGCTTCGGCGCCCGTACGACGCCGGCTCAGGCCGCGCTCGCCGCGGTGGGTTCCGCCTTGCAGAATCCAGCTCTGGCATCCGCGGCGGGCCAGGTGGCAAGCACCGCGGGGTCGGTCGCCGGCTCCTCGGTCACCACCGTCGCCTCGGCGGCTACCAATATCGGCAGCGCGGCAGCGTCGAATCTGATGAATTCCGGCAACCCCCAATCCCAAGGGTCGGTATCACCGCACCTCGGTTCACCCATGTCGGGCGGGGCCGCCGCACCAGCCTCGACACGGGCGGTGTCTGCCGGCGTGCTTTCGGGAGGCGGTGGGGTCGGTGGTGGCGGGTTCGGTTCGCCCGCTTCGGGCTCGGGGAAGCTGGGAAGCCCGATGTCGGGATCACCGGGCGCACAGGGCCTGTCGGGCGCGGAACGGGCGGGCACAGCCACCAACCCGTCGCCGATGCTCGGCGCCCAGACCGACGGAGCAACCGCCTCCCGCGGTGCGCAGCCCGGATCACCTGGCGGGGGCACTCACGGCGGGGCCAACCACGGCGGTGCCAACCACAGCGGGAACGACGAGGTAGAACACGAGACCCCCGGCTACCTGAGGCAGTTCGAGCACTTCGCCGACGGCCGCACGGTTGCACCATCGGTCATCGGCGCAGACCCGAACTGGAACAAATAGTTGATCGACTTGGGAACTCAGCCGCTCGGTCACACCATCTCTTCCGCCGATCTGGATGCCGATCGGCTCGACTACCTGGTCGACGTGCTCGACGTCGTCGAGCTACCGGTGGTTCTCGACGTGTTTCCTCGATACGACAATGCGGCGGAGCGGTCTGCTGCCCTTCAGCGAGGGCGCGACGGGCTCGACGCCGACGGCCTGCTGCCGGGGGGACGTGTGCACCCCGACCTGGAAGCCTGGTTGCGCATCCTCGAGCAACCCGACTGGTATGTCTCGGGACGAGGGATCGTTCGCCCGGTGGACGAGAACACATCGATCACCAGAGTGTGTCTTGCAACCAGCACAATCGGCTCGGTGGTGGCCCGGCGGTCGGGTGGCTCGCCACTCGTCGTCCGTTCCGCGGCCGCCGATCAACCGGCACATCTACTCGACGCGCTGGGCTGCGGGCAAGGACTGGACTTCCAGGGCGTGCTGTCGCGAACGGAAATCTCGGCGCCGACCGATCTTTTGTCCGAAGCCCTCGACGCCTCCCCGTTCGACGTGAATGCCACCGCGGCCAGGTTGGCGCACACCGGCATCGAACAGGACGCGGCGCGGAATCTGGCCGCGGCGATGAGCACGTGCTCCTCGCACGCCGAGATAACCTCGGTGAAGAACGGAACAGGCACTCGGAGAGCAAGTCACCATCTCGTCGCGTTCTTCGACACGCACCGCGGCCGGATACTCGCGACGTCGAGTACCGCCTCCGACGGTCGACGGTGGTCGACACTGTCGTCAGGCACCGACGGGCGAGTGAAGTCCGCTTTGGCAGAACTCGTGGAATGGTCGGGACGCTAACTGATCGGGTTGTCTGCAGTTTGGCTTCCCTTGCCCTCGAACGGAGGCTCGAATGTGCCCCAGCGGACGCACGACCAGCCACCGCCGGTGGTGGGCACCAGTTCGACCGTCTCGGTGTTGTCGAGATGATTGTCGGCGGCGAATTCGCCGTTCACTCCGGCGAGAACCGCGGCTACAAGCCGAATTGCCGCACCGTGACTGACGACGATCACGTCGGCAGCGTCGGGCGATGTCAGATACTGGTCGCGAAGCGAATCGAGTACGGGCACATAGCGATCCAGGATCGAGCGACCGCTGTCGCCGCCGGGAACCCGTGCATCGAGGTCACCGGCATGCCAGCGTCCGTAGATCTCGGTAAATTCCTTGTGCGCGTCGTCGTCGCCTCGACCTTCCCAATCACCGGCCTGCGCCTCGTGAATACCATCTCGCGTCTCGGGTGCGACCGACGTCGCGGCGCCGATATGCTCTGCTGTTTGCACAGCTCGCAGCGCGAGGGACGAGATCAGGATGCTCGGCGGAGTGGCCGAGATCGATTCGCCGTACCGCCGGGCCTGGTCATGTCCCTGATCGGTCAACGCTGCGCCGGGTAGCTTCGTGTCGAGAATCTTGTCCACGTTTGCAAATGTCTGCCCGTGGCGTACGAGTACGAGCTTTCCGGTCACAGGTCTCCCTTTCCTTCACGCAACTGCGCGAGCCAATCGATCTCTTTCTCCAACGACGGGGGGCGACGTCCTGTTCCCGCGGCGACGGGCCACGACCCGAGGAACCGAAGTTTCATCTTGCTGTGCAATGCGCGCAGAGCCTCGCCGACGGCGGGGTCGTCGATATGCCCGGCACAATCGACGTAGAACCAATACGTCCCGAATTCTGTTCTGGTGGGACGTGATTCGATGCGCGTGAGGTCGATATCGCGAATCCCCAACTCGGCCAGCGCACTGAGAAGCACCCCGGGAACGTTATCCGGCATCAGCACGAGAGCCGTTCGATCCGCACCGGTAGGCGTCGGCGCAGGTCGCGGCAACGAGACCAACACGAACCGCGTGCGTGCGTTCTCGATGTCCGCGACGCCTGCTGCGAGCGTCGGCAGACCGAGTTGCGCACCTGCAAGTGGGGTCGACACCGCGGCGTCGGCGAGACCCGCAGCAACATCCTCTGCCGCAGCGGCATTGGACGATGCGAACTGCACGTCGACGCCAGGAAGGTTCTCCTCGATCCACAGCCGAACCTGAGCTGCCGCAATGGGATACGCCCGGATCGATCGGACGTCAGCGAGGGCAATTCCAGGTGCGCCGAGAATAGCGAAGGCGACATCGATCTCGGTCTCGGCCAGGATCTGCAACCTGCTGCCGGCGCCGAGGGCATCGAGCGTCGGGGACACCGAACCCTCCACCGAACTCTCGATCGGCACCACGGCGGCATCGACTGAGCCATCGCGCACCGCCTGCAGCGTGAGCGGCGGACTGCTGAGCGGAATCCGCTCCGCATTGCCGGTGTACCCGAGTTCGGCGAACACGCCATCGGACTCGAACTGGCTCAATGCCATCTCGGTGAACGTTCCCGATGGACCGAAGTACGCGATTCTTGGCACGATCACGAGGTTACGTGTTCGGCGTGACGTTGCCCTCGTAAATCGGCTCCACAACACCGGTGACCGACCTCGAGGCACGCGTCTGCAGATCGGCATGAGCTGGTGTGGGCATCCTCTCAGCGCTGAATGCCTCAGGATTCTGCGGTCGTGCCCGATATCGCACCCATCAGCAGCGAAGGCGCAAGCCTGCGGTGGATAGCCGAGAGGGGTTCCCATGCCCACTTCCCGAACCGTCGGTCGTACCGGACGAATGTGGTCAGTTCGAATTCACCGGCGGCGGCGAAGACCACCAGATGAACCGTGAGAGAGTGCGATCTGGATTCGAGTCGAATCGATGACGTCGAATTCTCTGCAATGCGCCAGCCGGCGACAGCCTGCGAAGACGCCCCGCTACTCAACCGCAGCTGTAGCAACCCGCGCCAAATGAATCTTTCGGCAGCCGACGGTACGTCTCCGAACATGGCCCGTGCGTACTGTTCCGCAGTCCCTCGAATGTCGGCTGAGACTGCGAAGTGGTCGACGTAGTCCGCCGTCATCGGCGACCTCGCGAGCACGGATTCGGGCATCGAATCCGACCCGACGAGGCCTCTCACCGATAGGGCTGTGACTGATCCCGCGCGAACTCTCGACTTCGACACGATCGACTCCCCACCGTTGTACGGTTCCGTACAACGGTGAGAATACCGAGAATATACGGTGCCGTATAGCGGTGGGAGATATCCAATGGGAACAGCGAGAACCACCCGAGCGAGATGGATCGATGAGGGTTTGGCCGTGTTGGTCGAAGGCGGCTCCGACGCGGTGCGTGTGGAAGTTCTCGCCAAACGGATCGGCGTCACCAAGGGCGGGTTCTACGGCTCGTTTCCAGACCGACAGGCCGTCCTTGACGCGATGCTCGACCGTTGGCGGACGGAGAGCGTCGACGAGGTGCTCGCCATTATCGAACACGCCGGAGGAGACCGGAAGTCGCAGGCGGTCTTGGCGGGGCAACTGACCTTCGACGAGAAACGCCTGCCGGTGGATATGGCCGTACGGGAGTGGGCTCGAAAGGACCCGACCGTTGCGGACCGCCTTCGAGACGTGGACAACCAACGAATGAGCCTGCTGCGCAATGCCTTCGCTGATCAGTGCGCCGATGCCGACGAGCTGGAGGCACGGTGCCTGATCGCATTCTGCGTAGCCATCGGCAGTCGATTACTTCACGCGGACCATCCCGGCCGGACACGTGAACAGGTATTGAGCACCGTCAGGCGGATGGTTGTCGATACTGCCAGCACGCCGCTGGCACCGCAGTAGGCGCCCGTTCGAGGTACCAGTTCGAACTCTGTTGCCGCCGAGCTGCTGCGCCGGAACAATGTCGAAACCGGCAGAATCTACGTAGCCAGCCCGGCCGTCACAAGATCGCGGTGCGCGGCCGCAGCGTCGTCGATCTCGATCCCGAGCAAGACGGTGCGCACCGCTTCGGCGGCCTCCGGTCTCAATGCGGCGAGCGCCGCGAGATCGGGCCCGGCGAGCGCAGCGGGGATGTTGTCCCCGCGCAGAGCAGCGACGGTGGCCCCGAGGATCGCGAGCACCTCCACCCCGGACGATGCCCGGGCAACGAAGCCGACCTCGGCATGCGCGACGACTGCCAGCACGGCGGCGATGTGGCGCGGCGACGCCGATGCCGCGAATCCTGGGGTGCGGTGCGCGTCGGCGATCGCGGTGACGACGTCCAGCGCCGATGCGTCGAGAAGTTCGGGAAAGACCACGAGCGGAGACGGCAGTCGCAGCGCGAGGGCGTCGGGCATGGTGCTCTCGTCGACATCGATGTGGAAGCGAACCACTTCATAGGTGGCGACGGCGTCTCGCTTCAGCTCATCAGGATCGATGTCGAGGTCGACGACGATGCGACCGAGATCGGCGCCTGCTGGAACCAGCAGAAGATCGGATGCCGCGATCACCCTCGGCCCCGCTGAGACGGTCGTCGATAGCGTCTCTTGCCTTCTGTATCGCTGCTGGAGAAGACCTGCGATGAGCGCCTGCGGGTCGGGTCGGTGGGGCACTCCCAGCGTCAACGGAACGGACATTCCCATCACGCTAGACCGCGATTGTTCGGGCCGAACACTTGCGATGCAGGCAAGGATGAACTAACTTAGGCTTGCCTCACCTACTTGCTCACGTATCGGAGGAGCCCATGATCGGTACCGCGACAGCCGGACCGTCCACCGCTGAAAGAGTTCGCAGCGCCTGTGCGCGTGCGGAAGGTGCGGCGTTGGCGATCGAGGGCAGCGAACCCGTCGTCACCTCTCTCCACCATCTGCGCTCCAACGGTGAAGTCATCGTGGCAGTCCCCCGGCATTTCGGCTCATCGAATCCAGCTATGGGCGCCCTAGCGTGGCGCTCGACCCGTGCAGGGGTTCCGGCCGTCCTCGAGATGACCGACCATGCACCACTGGCGTTGCGCGAGCCGGTCCGTTCGCTGGTGTGGCTGCGCGGCGAGCTACGCCCCGTGCCGGAGTCGCTCATGCGGCCGATGGCGGGGGCAGTGGCTGCCGAGCATCCGCATCCCGCACTGCTGGACGTCGGGCACACCACGGTGCTGTTGCGCCTGATCCTCTCCTCGGCAGTCGTCGCGGACAGCACCGGCGCAGAGCCCGTCGCCGTCGACGACCTCCTGGCCGCCGAGCCCGACCCGTTTTGGGAGCTGGAAACCAGCTGGCTTCAACACCTCGACGAGGACCACACCGTCCTCGTCAACCAGCTCGCACGGCGGCTGCCGCCGTCGCTGCGCCAAGGACGAATCCGCCCCCTCGGAATCGATCGCTATGGGATCCGCCTGCGCATCGAGAGCGACTACGGCGACAACGACGTCCGGCTCGGATTCGCCGAACCGGTGGACGACACGATGGCGCTGAGCCGCGCACTGCGAGTTCTCGCCGGCTGCCCCTTTCTGAACGGCCTACGCACACGAGGCTGACGCTCGGGCAGACTTGCGTACGTGATCGATGTCAAAAGCTGGCTGAATCCGCCTCCACCCGAGGCAGGCCCACCACTCGAACCGAGTGAACGCCGCGCAATCAAGATCGAGATCGCACTCGTTCTACTCGTCACATTCGGGCTCAGCGGCCTCAGCAGCATCCTGTCCCTCATCGAGGACGCGCTCCTTGCGGGCAGTCTCTCCGACCAGACCGTTGCCCTCAACACTTCGAGTTCCAGCCTCGGCATCATCGACCTGCTCTACCAGCTCCTTCGCATCCTGCGACTCTGCGCGTGGGGTGGCCTCGGGCTGTATTTGCTGTGGCGCGCCGGCCTCGGCCCCAGACGCATCGGCCTCGCGAGACCCCGCGCGAAGACTGATCTGTTGCAGGGCCTCGGACTGGCAGCCCTCATCGGTCTCCCCGGTCTCGTGTTCTACCTCATCGGTAACGCCATTGGTCTCAATCTCACAGTGCTGCCCAGCACGATCAACGATCACTGGTGGCGTCTCCCTGCACTCGTTGCCTACGCGTTCGCCAACTCGGGGGCCGAGGAAATCATCGTCGTCGCCTACCTGATCTCCAGATTGCGACGGCTGGGCCTCGGCGAGAACAGCTCACTGTTCGCCTCCGCCGTTTTGAGGGGTTCATATCACCTCTACCAGGGCCTCGGCGCGGGGATCGGGAACCTGCTGATGGGTCTGGTGTTCGGCCGGTTCTGGCAGAAAACGAACCGCCTCTGGCCACTGCTGATCGCGCACGCGCTGATCGACATCGTCGCGTTCGTCGGATACACCGCGCTGCGCACCCATCTGTCCTGGCTGCCCTGAGCTCGCCGATAGGTACAGTCGATTCGTGAACGACGACGAGCGGGATCGTGGAACCCCCCGGCAGGGCACACCTCCTGGCCGCCGCGTACCCCCACCTGCCGGCGGCGGACCCCCTCCCGGCTACAGGCCCCCTCCGCCTGGCAATCGCCCGCCCGGTTCGCAGCCGCCTCCCGGCTACCGCCCCCCTCCCGGACAACGCCCACCCCCCGGTTACCGACCTCCCCCCGAACAGCGACCTCCTGGCGGGCGGGGACAGCCGCCGCCGCGCGAGGGCACCCAAATCATCCGGCGTGACGGCCGACCGGCGGACCCGAACCCAGGCCGGCAAGCGTGGTCTCAGGCACCCGAGCCCGGTGCCGTCTCCCGTGGACCGAATCCGACGCAGCAGTATTCACGCCACGAGGACAGCAGGTACGCACCAACCCAGGCCCCACAGCCTTACACCGAGCAACCTCGTCGCAACGAACCGCGGCGTGACGAACCACTACGTCGTCAGCCCGCTCCCCCGCCCGAGCGCGCGCTCCGCCGCCCCGAACCAACCAAGCCGCCGCGTACACGCAAGAAGCGGCACTGGGGTCGACGGTTCGGCCTGACGTTCCTCGCGCTGCTTCTGGTAGTCGGCGGATTGGTCTTCTACGTGGACAGTTCGTTGACACGCGTCGATGCGCTGAGCAGTTACGACGGGCGCATCGCCGACACCCCCGGTACCAATTGGTTGCTCGTCGGTTCCGATTCACGCGCCGGCCTGACGCCCGACCAGGAAGCGGCGTTGGCAACGGGCGGCGAAACCGGGCCCAGTCGAACCGACACGATCATCGTGATCCACATCCCGTCCGGAGGCGGAGCCACCACGATGGTGAGCCTGCCGCGTGACTCCTACGTGTCGGTTCCCGGTAACGGCCAAGACAAGCTCAATGCGTCGTTCGCGATCGGCGGGCCGCCACTGCTCGTCCAAACCGTGGAGGGCGCAACGGGATTGAAGATGGACCACTATGCCGAAATCGGGTTCGGAGGTTTCGCAGGCATCGTCGACGCGCTCGGCGGTGTCGATGTCTGTGTGCAGAACGCGATCTCGGATCCACTCGCCGGGATCGATCTTCCTGCGGGATGCCAGGAACTCGAGGGCTCGCAAGCACTCGGATTCGTTCGTTCGCGCGCAACCGCACTCGCCGACCTCGATCGCATGAACAATCAGCGTCAGTTCATGTCAGCGTTGCTGTCCAAGGCGACCAGTCCGTCGACCTTCCTCAATCCGTTCCGTCTCTGGCCGTTGGTGAAGGACACGGCGTCCTCGCTCAGCGTCGACGAGGGTGACCACATCTGGAATCTGGCGTCGCTGGCATGGGCGATGCGGGGCGATCTTGTCACGACGACCGTTCCGGTAGCTGGATTCGAGGACACCGAGGTCGGGAATGTGTTGCTGTGGGATTCGGACCGAGCCTCGCAATTCTTCGGCGCTCTCGCGGAGGACCGTCAGATACCGGAGGAGCTTCGCACAGCGGGCCCCTGACGGGTCTGCGCTGGGAGTAGCCTCCCCCTCATGACTCCGACTCCGCTGGGCAGCATGGCTTTCGACCAACTTCTCCTCGCTCAGGTCGGTCACGAGTTCACCGCATCGCAGCAATACATCTCGATCGCGGTGTGGTTCGACACCAACGATCTTCCGCAGCTCGCTCGCCGCTTCTACGCGCAGGCGGCCGAGGAGCGCGGTCACGCGCTGATGATGATTCGATACCTCGTCGACAGAGGAGTGAAAATTGCCATCCCCGGCCTCGGCGATACCGTCACCCAATTCGCGAAGATCGCGGAGCCCGTCGAATTGGCCCTGGCACAGGAGAGCACGGTCACCGATCAGATCACTGCGCTCGCACGTACCGCTCGCGCCGAGGGCGACTACATCGGCGAACGTTTCGTCCAGTGGTTCCTCCAGGAACAGGTCGAGGAGGTGGCGAGCATCAGGAGCCTGTTGAACATCGTTCGCCGGGCAGGTGGTCAGCTCTTCGATATCGAGGAATACGTTGCTCGCGAAACGAACGCTCGGGTGAACCGCACCACCGATGCGCCGAAAATAGCGGGCGCCTTCTGACGATTCGCCAGGTGAGAGTCAAGAATTAGGCAAATCTTATTTAGGCAACCTTGACCTCAATAAGGTTCAGCTTGGATGACAATGCCCTCTGACCAGCATATTGTCTTTTTTCATGAGCGCAGACGTCAACGAAACAACACACTCGAAATTCCACGCATTGCTGCGTGACCAGATCCGCAACGAATTCAATGCCTCGCACCAGTACATTGCGACGGCCGTGTATTTCGCCAACGTCGATCTCCCGCAGCTGGCACAGCACTTCTATGCGCAGGCCGTCGAAGAGCGCAATCACGCGATGATGATCGTCCAGTACTTCCTCGACCGCGACATCACCGTCGAGCTCACCGGAGTCGACGGGGCGAAGTCTGTCTTCACCGACGCTCGCGAGCCGATCGCATTGGCTCTCGCGCAGGAGGAGACCGTCACCGAGCAGATCATCGCCCTCGCGAGCACCGCACGCGAAGAGGGTGACTACGTGGGCGAGCAGTTCATGCAGTGGTTCCTCAAGGAGCAGGTAGAAGAGGTTGCCAGCATGAAGACGCTGCTCAACATTGCGGACCGCGCAGGCCACAACCTGTTCGATCTAGAAGAGTTCGTCGCTCGCGAATACAGCAACTCCGTACCGGCGGACTCCGGTGCGCCCAAGGCTGCAGGCGGCTCGATCTAAGCGCTTCGCGCACGTGAGCGGAAATACGTCGCAGGGGACGTATTTCCGTTCACATGCGCACAGCGCCTATCGCAGAGTTACCTGGCGGCCACGCAGACCATCGCGTGAACGCAACTGCTCCGAGGTCAGCGGTGCGTCGACAGCCAAAGCCTCGGTTAGCTTTTCCCCGAATGTCACTGCGGGCGTCGCCCATTCAGTCGGATGCATCTCCGGATCGAGATCGAAGACCGGGACCAGCAGGCCATGTGTGCGGAAGGACCCCGCGTACCGCGAGCCCTCTCCCAGCGTCAGATCTCCCGCAGCGTGCAGACGAGCCAACGCGAGCATGAGATCGTCTTCGCTCTCGGGTCGCACCCAGCGCAGATGCGCCTTGGCACCCGCATCGACCCACCAGGCAGCAACGAGGCCTTCGCCTTCGAGCCTGGCCGACGGCATGATCGCCTGATTCGCGCGCTCGACCGTCGCCGCGACATCCGGTGCGGGATCGACATTCTCGGGCAGCCACCAGTTGAAGTCCTGATGCACCGTGATCTCGAGATCGAGGGTCGGGTCCAGCACCTCCGACAATGCCGCTGTATTGCCGTCGGGATTTGCCGACTCGAGCGATTCTCCGGGCTGAGCCGTCGACGCCCACCGAAGGGCGCTCGAGAGATCAGCTGCCACGTTCGGCGAGTGCACCTGCACCTGCAGACCCGCGAAACCGGTGACGACGTCCTTCTCTTCGCGCACCAACGCTGCCACTGCACCCGGGAGGACCGTGGCGATCGTCAGCGTGCGACCGTCGACAACGACAGGCGCTGTCGCGGACGGAACGAACTCACGGAGCGCGACGAGATCGCATTCGGCTTGCACACCCTGGAACGGACGTACCGGCGCGGCCGAAAGGTTTTCACGCTCGGCTTCGCGCTGTGCGAGCTTCGCGGCTCGGTTGCTGTCCTGCTTCGGACCACTGTTTCTTTTGCTCTTACCCACGCGTCGAAACCTACACGTTCGTCATTCCTCTAGGTCACTCCCTCGAGCCACGCCCGCGTCCGACCAGGATTGTTCGTGGCGATCCAACCGACACCGAGCTCGCGGCACAGATCGACGTCTTCTTTCTCGTCGACCGTCCAGCAATACGTCGCGCGTCCCGACGCCGCAGCCCGATCCACTATCGATGGATGCTCACGCAAAGTCTTGATCGACGGCCCGACAGCGGTGGCACCGACGGTTGTGGCGGCACCGCCACCGAGGTAGTGCGATGTGTCGCCGAGAAGGACCGTCGGGAGCAGAGGTGCAGACCGTCGAACCCGCCATACCGCGGTGGGGGCGAAAGACATGATGACCGCACGCGCATGATCGGCGGACGCCGGCTGCGCGATACCGAAGCGGTGGAGTTCGGCCAGCACTTTGCTCTCGATCAGCGAGCCGTAGCGCACCGGGTGCTTGGTTTCGATGAAAAGTTTGGTCGGCTTGCTGGTCCAGTCGAGCACCAGCTGAATCAGATCGCTGAGCGTCAACAGGTCCGCAGGTTCGGCGCCGTCACCGTAGTCGAACGTCTTGAGGGTGTCGTAATCGAGTTCGCTGACGATTCCGGTGCCGGTGGACGTGCGATCGACCCGCCGATCGTGGACACACACGATGTGACCGTCGCGGGTCAGCCGGACGTCGCACTCCACTCCGTCTGCGCCCTCACGTAGCGCGAGATCGTAGGCGGCGAGGGTGTGTTCCTTCTTCTCCGCCGACGCTCCTCGATGCGCGACGACGAAGGGTCCGCGGCGTCCGGAGGTCACGAGACCGGCACCTTGGCGGCGGCAGGCTCGGTTTCGCACTGAACGGACACGGTCCACCGGGTCGGGGCCTTGCGATCGTTGCCACGCCACCGCTGGTCGTCGATGGTGCGAATGAGTCGGATGGTCAGGAGTACGACGGCGAGTCCGACGAGCGCGACCAGCGCGGAAAACAGCACGCCGTCGGCTCGAGACTGGAGAGAATCGCGGAAGCGCCACAAGATTGCTGCCAGCACGAATCCCCAGTTGATCACCCACGCAGCCCACCAGATACGTACCAGAACCAGTGCTCGCGGGCGGTCACTGCCACCTTTGGCGTCGACCAGTTCGGTAAGAAATACCCCTGGCATCGCGAGGGACAGGATTGGGATGAGGGACCCGACGAGGATTCCTCGAGCACTCCGAGGATCTTGGGTTCCAGCACGTTCGAATATGACTTGCCGACGGGAGATCAGCCAGCAGGCCGATGCGATGGCCGCTGCGATCCCGATGACGATGGATGCAACCTCCGCGAACATGACCAGCGCATCCGACACGACGAGAGTCGTTGGACTCACCAGCCGAGTGCGGTTGTAGAGAAGAATTCCATAGCGAAAGAGTTCAGCGGCGGCAGCGAGCCCCAGCAGACCCCCCACGAGAAACAGCAGCCCAGGCGCGGCGGCTGCCCATCGCTGCAGGCGAGACTCGGTCTCGGGGAGTCGCAACACCGGTCGGTCGATCAGCCCCCAGCGGGGCATCTCGTCGTATCTCGGCGTAGCTACGCGCTGTGAAGCGTGTTGTCCTGACTGACGCGCCGTCCGGCTCTTCGGGCGTCGCGCAACCCACTTGAAGTTGCGTTGCCCACGCGCGGGAGCATGCGCGGACACAGGTGAGAGCAGAACTCCGTGGCACCTGGGGCACCAGACCGCAGGACGAGCGCCGACGGGCCATCTCGTCGCGCAGCGCGCGCAGACTTGGAAAGCGGACACTAGAGGATTCTCGCCTCGGCGCCGTCGTCACGCACGATCGGTCGACCCGCGCTGTGCCATGCGGACATTCCGCCGTCGACGTTGGTCGCTTCGTACCCGATCTGAGCGAGGTACTCAACGACTCGAAGAGATCGGCCGCCCGCCTTGCACACCACGTACAGCTCGGCGTTCGCGTCGATTTCTTCCAGCCGGGACGGGACCTCGGCCATGGGGATGTGAAGCGCACCGGGCGCGTGGCCCTGCTGCCACTCGTCGTTCTCACGAACGTCGAGAAGAATCGTCGACCCGCTCAGTTCGGCGGGGAGTTCGGCGGCGGGCACGGAAGGCAGATCCGAAGCAGACACATACGCGATCTTGTCACGGGGTACGCCGGGACTGCCACTCGCGGATGGTGTCGATTCTGGTCCGATGGCGAAGGTTATCCACATTATCCACAGAATCATCCACAGAAACAGGGCATCCGCCGGTTTTATCCACAGGCTCGGCGCGCTCCTAGACTTGTCGACATGGTTTCCTCCAACATCGAACTGCGCGTATTCACCGAACCTCAGCAAGGCGCTACGTACGACGAACTTCTGCGCGTCGCGCAGGCAGCCGAGACTCTCGGGTACGGCGCTTTCTTCCGCTCCGACCACTACCAGGCGATGAACTCCGCTGGTCTCCCCGGACCGACCGACGCCTGGATCACGCTTGCGGGACTCGCACGGGAGACGTCGACGATCAGGCTCGGAACGCTTGTCACGTCGGCGACATTCAGGTACCCGGGTCCGCTCGCGATCAGCGTCGCGCAGGTCGACGCCATGAGCGGAGGGCGCGTCGACTTCGGGCTCGGCGCGGGATGGTTCGAGGAGGAACACACCTCGTATGGCATTCCGTTCCCGTCGCTCGGTGAGCGTTTCGACAAGTTGGAGGAATCCTTGGCCGTCATCACCGGTCTGTGGGAAACACCGATCGGCGAAACGTTCTCTTACGTCGGTAAGCACTACACGATCGTCGATTCCCCCGCGCTGCCGAAGCCTGCGCAATCCCCGCGCCCGCCGATCCTGATCGGGGGCGGCGGAAAGAAGCGCACCCCGGCGCTCGCTGCGAAGTACGCCGACGAGTTCAACATTCCTTTCGCGTCGCTGGAAGACACAGGGATCCAGTTCGATCGCGTGCGCGCAGCGGCTACCGCGGCGGGCCGGGATCCGGAGTCTCTCGTCTACTCGAACGCTCTGGTTCTGTGCTGCGGGAAGACCGAAGACGATATTGCGCGTCGAGCCGGGGTGATCGGCCGTGAGGTGTCCGAACTCCGCGAGAACGGTGCCGCGGGAAGTCCGGCGGAGTTGGTGGACAAGATCGGCCGCTTCGGCGAGCTCGGGGCTTCGCGTGTCTATCTGCAGACGCTCGACCTGTCCGATCTCGACCATTTGGAACTGGTGGCGTCCGAGGTGATTCCCCAGCTGTAATGCGGCAACGCCGCCCGTGAGTGAAAAGTTACGGCAGGCGGGCCTCAAACACGCACGGCCTCCCTGCTACGAAACCGGCTGTTCAGCCAGGTCGCCGCGGGGGTCTCGACCCACCGGTAGATAATTTCCGAGACCACCGCAGTGACGACAACGAAGGCTACGACGGCTCCGGTTGGACCGGTGTACGGGACGACATTCTCGTAGACCCGGTAAAGAATCAGAGTGTGCACCAGATAGATCGCGTAGCTGCGGGTACCGGTCCACCGGATGAAAGCCCAGTGAGCAACTCGTCCGTCGTAGCGCCCGAGGAGCAGCACCAGTCCAGTAACGACGATGATCGTCCACAGGTACTTGTCACCTGCCCAGTAGGCGTGCGCATCCGTCGCCAGACGAACGACCTCGGCCTGGGCGATGACGGCAACCACCACCCACCTCCACGCGACGATGCGCGCCCAGCCCAAGTAGATGATCTGACCGAGGAACAGGGTCGGGAGTGTCGCGGCGATCTTCGACAGCATCGGTACCGACCACGGCTGCGGAACGTAGAGGTTGTTGACGATCACCACCGCACACCCAGCGGCACCGAGCAGCGGAACGAGGATGGGTCGTTTCCGCAGGATGTCGCGCGCCACCACGCAGTACAGGTAGAACATCAGCTGAACGGTCAGTGTCCACGTGACGCCGAGGACCGCGACCTCGGGTTCGAGGAAAAATCCGCCGAGTACGAAGCTGAACGCGGCCTCGGAGTTACTGATGCCGTTCTGGCCGCTGAACATGCCGTTGATGCCGAGTCTCACGAACAGAATCGCCAGCGCGACGGCTACCCACAGCGCTGGAATCAGCCTGGACAGGCGACTGACAGCGAAGTCACGTCGCGATTGCCGCATCGCCGATCTGGTCACCAAGAGGCCGGTGAGCAGCATGAAGATAGCAACGCCGACGAACGAGAGGTGGTTGTTGAGGCCCGCTTCCTGAACAAGGACGCGATAGACCAAGTCGATCACCCACCAGCCCTCACTTCGATCGTCGATCAAGTAGAACGAAATGTGGGAGTACAGCACAGCCAGTACGGCGATGAAACGCAGTAGATTGGCGCCGGCCAGTTCCACACGAGGTGCGTGAACGACGGCCAGTGCCAACGATGCGTCGACGCTCTCGCTCGACTTGCGCAGAGGTGCCACGCCGAAATTGTAGTTTCCTGTTCATCTCCTGGACGAATCGAGAGACCTACCCGTGATCTCCCTGTGACTTTGTTCCTGCGTCGCGCAGCGTGTTCCACGCCCTTGATTTCATGCGTCGCGGCAGCGTGTTCTAGGTCCTGATTCCATGCGTCGCGGCAGCGTGTTTTTATTCCGAGAAATGCATCTCGGTTACAACAGTTGCACTAGGGGTAGGAATGAATAGGGTTGAACCCGACGAATGATCCGCTGTAGGACGAGCGCGCCCTTGAATTGCCGGGCGCGACGTCGATAGAGAAGGGAAACACGTGTCCGAGTACACACTGCCCGACCTAGATTTCGATTACTCCGCCCTCGAGCCCCACATCTCGGGTGAGATCAACGAACTGCACCACTCGAAGCACCACGCAACCTACGTTGCCGGCGCGAACACCGCCGTCGAGAAACTTGCCGCAGCTCGCGACAATGACGACCACGCTGCCATCTTCCTGCACGAGAAGAACCTCGCTTTCCACCTCGGCGGTCACGTCAACCACTCCATCTGGTGGAAGAACCTTTCCCCCAACGGTGGCGACAAGCCTGAAGGCGAACTGAGCGCAGCGATCGACGACCAGTTCGGTTCGTTCGACAAGTTCCGCGCACAGTTCACCGCAGCGGCCAACGGCCTCCAGGGATCCGGCTGGGCCGTCCTGGGCTACGACTCGCTCGGCAAGAAGCTCCTCACCTTCCAGCTCTACGATCAGCAGGCGAACGTGCCCCTCGGCATCATTCCGCTGCTCCAGGTCGACATGTGGGAGCACGCCTTCTACCTGCAGTACAAGAACGTCAAGGCCGATTACGTCAAGGCGTTCTGGAACGTCGTGAACTGGGCAGACGTCCAGGCTCGCTTCGAGGCTGCAACATCGAAGACTCTGGGTCTGATTTTCCCGTAAGTCTTTCTTTTTCCGGCATGAATGGACCAGCGCAAAGCGTGATGCTTTGCGGTGGTCCATTCATGTTTGTGGGATACGGCCAATAGCTGGCACTCACACCATCTTGTGTGCCAGCACCGTTGTGTTCCATGCTTCTCGTACCCAACGTGGTGTACCCGGGCTTTATCCTGGATCGACCCAAGGGAGCTGCGAGATGAACGATCGAAATCTCATCGGTGTTTCCCCTTTCCATGCCGCCGGACTTCTTCGCGGTTTCGTCATTTCCGGACGCTGGCCGGACACGACCAAGGAATGGGCTCAATTTCTCGCGCTGGCCGTGCAGGTCGCGTCCATGCCGGGCTTGCTCGCCACCTCGACGGTGTTCGGGGCACGCGAAGAGCTTCCCGACGACCCGGAACCGGGAACCGTCGGCCTGGTCCTTGCCGAAGGCACCGTCCTCGGTGACGCAGCCGTCACACCCGGACGTTTCGCCGGCCACCAACCTCCGGCGCTGTTGATGCTCCATCCCCCCTCGGAGACCACACCGACACTCCCCGAATGCCTCGGTGCGGCGTCGGGCTGCGTCCTGCTTCCCGGGTTGCCGCATCTTGGACTGGAACACCGCGCGGCCTGGGTCGAAGCCGAATCCGACGGCACCGTCACGTCCATGGTGAGCAGGATAGGCCTGGATCCGATCAGCGATCCCGACACCGCAGTTTTGGCCATGCTCCTGGCTTCGTAGCCGTATCCCACACAAGAAAATTCGGGGGCCCAAACTTGGTGTGGCGTTGGACATTTCACGTTCGAGTACTTAATGTTGACGCCAGCGAAGGGGAGTAGCCCCCAATCGCTGTGTCGACATACTGGCGATGTGCCCTCACCGGCACGGCCCGGCACAGCGAACCGGATCCGCCAAGGAGTCGGTGGGCGAGACCTTCGGTCACATAATCGACCGAGGAGTCTGCGTACCGATGTTCTCTGCCCTGCTACTCAGTTTCGTGGTCATTTTCGTGGCCGAACTCGGCGACAAATCCCAGCTGATGGCGATGACGTTCGCACTGCGCTACCGGTGGTACATCGTCATCGGCGGCATCACTGTCGCAACCACGATCGTGCATCTCGTGTCCGTTGCCGTCGGCCACTTTCTCGGACTGTCCATCCCGACGGAGTTCATCTCCGCGGTCGCCGGTATAGCGTTCGTCGTCTTCGGACTGTGGACACTGCGAGGCGACTCCCTCTCGGACGACGAGGGAGCCAAGGCGTCGAAAGTTACGCGTTCGGCGTTCATCGCGATCGCCTCCGCGTTTCTCCTCGCCGAACTGGGCGACAAGACGATGCTCGCCACTGTCACTCTCGCTGCCGACCACAACTGGGTCGGTGTCTGGATCGGATCTACGGTCGGCATGGTTGCTGCCGACGCGCTCGCCATCGTCATCGGCGCCGTCCTCGGCAAGCATCTACCCGAGCGCGTCATCCAATACGGTGCGGCCGTGCTGTTCTTCGTTTTCGGTGTATCGCTGTTCTTCGAGGGCGTCATGCCGGGAACTGCAGCTGCGCTGATCAGCGGGGCCGCTGTGGCCGCGATATCCGCAGCCGCGTGGGCAACCGTCGTCGTCGTCCGACGCCGTCGCAAGCCAGCATCACTCGAACAGACGAACGTCATGGAGGGCTGAACGCCTCAGAGTTTCACCATGTAGGTCGAAACCGCTGCACGCCCGGCTGATGGATCCTCGTCTCGCCCACGCGAGAACGTACATGCCGCTGTCACCTCGTCGGCTGCGGCCGAGCTCGACCTCATCGAGTACGGAGCCAATCGGGCGGTTGGTCGACGCGGCCACACCCTGATCGCTTGTGAACGCTCACACCAGCGGACCGTAATGTGTCCGCTCCGACACCTACCGGTCCGGCGAGCTCACCCCTCCGGTTATGGTGCAACTCGAATCACATGCCGCCAACAGCGAAGGGATGCGTCAGTGGAGATTTCGGGAACAGCAGCTTTGGTCACAGGAGGGGCGTCGGGCCTCGGAGCAGCAACGGCCAAGCGCCTCGCCGACGCAGGAGTCACAGTATTCGGTCTCGACTTAGCTCAATCCATCGAACGCGCAGGTGACAGCGTTCCTGCAGGCGTCACGCTGATCGCAGCCGACGTAACCAGCGAAGAAGATGTCGAGGCCGCTCTCGACAAGATCACCGAGGCGGGCGTTCCGCTGCGGCTCGTCGTGAACTGTGCGGGTGTCGGCTGGGCCGGCCGAATTCTGTCGAAGAAGGGTCCGCACGACCTCGAACTTTTCCGCACGGTCATCACCATCAACCTTTTGGGCACGTTCAACGTCATGCGGTTGGCCGCGAACCGGATCCAAAACCTGTCGACGGTCGACGACGCCGGTCAGCGCGGCGTCATCATCAACACCGCATCGGTGGCGGCATTCGAAGGTCAGATCGGTCAGATCGCCTACACGGCGTCCAAGGGTGGCGTCCACGCGATGACCATCACCGCCGCCCGCGATCTTGCTCAGTTCGGCATTCGCGTCAACACGATCGCACCGGGAATCGTCGACACCCCGATGCTCGCCGGCGTCACCGAGGAGTACCGCAAGGGCCTCGAGGCCAGTGTGCCGTTCCCGTCACGGCTCGCGCAGCCGACGGAGTACGCACAGCTGGTCCAGATGATCGCCGAGCACGACTACCTCAACGGCGAGACCATCCGCATGGACGGCGCTATCCGCATGGCTCCGCGCTGATTGTGGCTTTGGCCTGAATTCTGGGTTATTCCGCAGACTCCGCTCCGTCGGCATGAATGGACCATCGCAACGCTTAGACGGTTGCGGTGGTCCATTCATGTTGCGCGCAAACTATTCCCGGCCCGCATGAATGGACCATCGCAACGGCTAGACGGCTACAAGGGTCCATTCATGCCAAAGGAGGTCGGCCAACTCACGCCCGCGACGCGCCAGCCCGCAGCGATTCCATGGTCGGGATCTCGATCTCGGCGCGATCGCTCATCCACTCGCGCAACACTTTCGTCGCCTGGACGTCATCCTCGTTGTAGACCAGAAGACGTTCGCGCTGAGTCGGATCAGGCTCGGCGTCGTAGCCCACGGCGTCGCGGTACCAGCCCATCGACGCTTCACCGCCCGCCTCGTCGTCGCGCCAGTGAAAGCCCGCGACCGGCGCAATCTTCTTCAGGCCCTTGCCGTTCGGACAGATGAATTGATCACTGACAGCCTGGTAGATGTCCACCCACTGATCGCTGTCGATGAATTCGCGAATCTCCGCTTCCGTCGGCACACCGGGGACGTCGCCGAAGCGGCGAGCTGAATCGAGCAACCACTTGTCCTCGGCCTGACGCGAATAGCAATATGCCGCAAAGGTTTTTCCTTGCGCGGCGGCGTCGGCGCGCTTGCTCATCAGCCAACCCCAGAACTCGGCGAACGATCGGCCCTCATCGACCGTCGGTAACGGATCCCAGGTGACGAATCCGCGGTACACCGGTTTCGGTCCGCCCTTCTCCGTCAGCAAGGTGCCCCACAGATATGCGCCATGCTCCTGGTAACTCTCCATGTCGACGTCGACCTCGACGTCGGCGCGTCGCACGGTGACCACGTCGGTGCGGCGCAGCAGAGGAACACCGGCGCGCCACGCCGTCGCCGCGGCAACCGAATCGTCGAAACTTCCGAAAGGCCAGTTCTCGGGCTCGGCGCCGGTCCAGTCAGCCAACTCGTCGATGGTCGATACCCCCTGCGCGCGCAGCGCATCCGCCCGCGATCCGGACGCGACGAGTGACACGTCCCGATTCGCTTCCAGCTGCGGCTCGCAATCCGACCACCATGAACAGGACCTGCATTCGCTGACCTGCGACGGCACTGTGAAGCTCTCGCCCCGAGCGACGGACAGGCGGTCCGCGAAGCGCGCGTCGTACTCGGCAAAGACGGATGTCAGATCATGGACGAGGATGCATTCGGCGCGATAACCGATGGCTCCGCCGACCGCGTTGGGCGAGGCGAGCCCTTCGAAGTCGAGCATGCGGTACAGGTGTGCGAGCCGCAGCGCGTCCCGAAGCTGACTACGCACCTTCCGCGAGGCGTCGACGGTAGGCGCCCATTCGGTGAACGAAGTCGTCAATGCTCCGCGGCCAGGGTCGGTGACCTTGTGATTGACCACGATGATCGGAATGTAGCCGCCGCCCTCGGGATCGAGCATCAGCATTTCACTGCGCCCGCGACGCCCTGTCTCACGTTCGGCCGGAAGAACCGCGTTCCAGATCCAGCGGTCACCGCGCTTGCAAGCGGCCAACGTCCGCTCGGCGGCCGTGCGCGCGTCGGGGGCGTCGATCTCCACCCACCCGTCGACGTCGGAAGCGAACATCGCACGGACAGCCTCACGATGGGTCTGCGCGGCTTCCCTGCGCTGCCGGACACCTGGGTTCTCCGGCTCTCGGCGCAGCAGAGAGGAATATGCAGTGTCGAGGTAGAGCCGATGCCTGCACCGCGTCAGAGAACCGGCGTCGATGAGCACCGACGGCTCTCGTCCCGCGGCGGACTGACTTTTCACAGCACCGAGCCTATGTCCCGCTACCGACACACCCGATGCGACCCACCGGGGCGAACGGATAGGCTGAGAGCGAGCTGGGCGCGAGGGACGCGCCAAACCGCAAGAAGCTGACGTTAGGGGCCTTGTCGATGGGGTTGTTCCGCAAGCGCAAAGGACGCGCCACGCGTAAGGCCGAGGCGAAAGCCCTCAAGCACAAGGCCACGCTGGAGGCCAAGCTCGGTGCGAAGAACGAACGCAAGCAGCTGAAGTCGATTGCAAAGGCCCAGAACAAGCTGAGTTCAATCGAAGCGAAGTCGTACCAAAACGTCGAAAAGGCGCAGGTCGCCACCCTGAAGGCGCAGCAGAAAGCGGCCCTGCAAGGTTCGTTCAATGCAGCGCAGGTGCGCAAGTACATCTCGATCGCGCGCGTCTTGATCCCCGTCCTGACGCCCATCGTCTACCGCGGCACAACCGTTCTGCGCGGCAAACTCGACGAGCGCAAGGCATCGAGGCTCGGTGTGAAGCCTGCCGAACTCGGCGAGTTCACCGGCCACGGCGCCAAGCTCAATGCGCGCATCGCCGGTTCCGAGAAGTCGCTGGCACGCGTGACCGCAGCAAGCTCCGACGCCGAGACCGGCAAATTCGCCGACGCGATCTCGCAGCGACTGAGAGATCTCGGTACTGCGGTGTCGACGTCCGAGCAGATGCCTCCGGCCAGGCGCAAGGCAGCTCATCAGGCGATCTCCGCCGAGCTCGACGGCATCGAGGCCGACTTGCTCGCGCGTCTCGGCGTTCGCTAGCACCGTTCAACACAGCTTGTGACCTCGCCCGCCGCCTCACTCCGCGGCGGAGCTGTCGGCGCGATGACCGTCGCTCTTGCTGTCGCTGCCCACGGGGCGGCAGGCGGCGGCCATCCGCCGGGGTCGGCTTTCGTTTTTCTGCTGATCGTGGGGATCGGGGTCGGCGTCATGACGACGCTGCCCAACCCACGATCGGGTTGGACCCAGTTCTGCGCGGTGGCGGTCGCCCTGGTTCTCGGTCAGTCCGCGGCGCATGTTGCGCTCGCGGTGGGCGACAGCCATCAGATGATGCACGGCCACTCGATGCTGCCGAGCCCCACGATGCTGGGATTCCACGCGGCCGCCTCTGCGGTCGCCGCTGTTCTGATCTGCGTGGCCGAGCGGCTCTACGGGCCGATCACCTCGGTCCTTCGTGCTGTGCTCGATCCCCCACTCCCCCTACCCGACGCGCCCCCTCGCCTGCTCGCATTCAACGAGATCCGCGTCGTTTCGATTCAGTTCAGCACTCCGTCGATCTCGAGACGTGGCCCGCCTGTATCGGTGTGAACACCCAACAGCACTGATGCCACATCACTTTTCGAGAAAGAACCGAACATGAACAGCTTTATTCGTCGTGCCTCCGTCATCGCAGGCACTACTTCCCTGGCGCTCGTCGTCGGCGCAGGTGCCGCGTCGGCACACGTGTCGGTGTCCGCTCCCGGGGCGGAGCAGGGCGGCTACACGGTGCTCACCTTCCGTGTTCCCACGGAATCCGACACCGCCGCAACCTCGTCCGTGAAGGTCGAGCTTCCCGGCCTCAACTCGGCACGCACACAGCCGATTCCGGGGTGGACATCGACGGTCGACAAGAACGCCGACGGCCTCGCCACAGCGGTGACCTGGACTGCAGGGCCGGGAGCCGAGGTTCTGCCCGGCCAGTTCCAGCAGTTCCTGCTCTCTGCGGGACCTCTTCCCGAGGAAGAGTCCGTCAGCTTCCCCGCCGTCCAGACCTACAACGACGGTGACGTCGTGCAATGGAACCAGGAAGCCGCAGCCGACGGCAGTGAGCCCGAGCATCCCGCACCGTCGCTGAGCCTCACCGCAGCCAGTGCCGAGTCCGACGACCACGGCGCAGCGACCGCGACAGCCGAGGAGAGCACCACGAAGGAGTCGGACAACACGGCCCGCTGGCTTGCAGGCGTCGCTCTGGTTCTGGGAGCACTCGGCGCTGCTCTCGGCATCGGAGCTGTTGTTCGGGGTCGCCGGTCATGAAGAAACTTGTTCTGGTCGTCCTGACGCTTTCGGCACTGCTCATCGGAGCTCCGACGGCGTCGGCTCACTCGATCGTCACCGGATCCACCCCGGCGAACGGCGCCGAACTCGCCACCGGTCCTGCGCAGGCGTCGATTTCGTTCAACGAGGTGCCGCAGTCCAAGTTCGCCACCCTGAACGTCGTCGGCCCCGACGGCAACCTGTGGTCGAAAGGCGATCCACGGATCGAGGGACAGAGCGTTGTCGTCGACGTCGGAGAACTCGGGCCGATCGGCGAGTACACCGTTGCATATCGGGTGACGTCCGCCGATGGACATCCCATCAGTGGAACGCTGAAGTTCGAACTGATTCAGGAAGGCTCCGGCACTGCCGGCGCTCCGGCAGATGTCAATGCTGCAACCGACTCCGATCCCGATGGTGGGGGCGGTATCCCACTGTGGCCCTTCCTCGTGGGCGGAGTGCTCGTGTTCGGCGGCGCACTCGCCTTCGCGTTACGTAAACCGAAGGGCGCGTAGCGAACCGTGTTTCGCCGGTGGTGGCCTCTAGCGGCGGCAGCGATGGGAGTCGTCGGGGTCGGTGTGGCGTGGTTGCTCGCCCGCCCCGGCGGGCCCGATCCGTCGTCGGCGCTTCGTGTTCTGGCCGATTGGCTCGGCGCGACCACGCTGGGTCTCGGCCTGCTTCGCACAGATCTCTTTCCGGTGCGGAGCAGGCCGCCGGTGTGGCGCGAGATCGCAATCACTGCAGCCGCATGGACGTTGGTCGAGGGTGCGCTACTGGCCACCGCAGCGGCGGAATCGTTCGGCGGTGGCATCGGCAGCCTGTCGATATCGTCGTTCGGCACATTCCTCACCGGCATCAACGTCGGGCAACTCGGTCTCGTGACGGTGGCCTGTACGGCAGCAGCATGCGTCTATGCCACCGCCGCCTATCGACAGGGCCGCGACTCCTCCACGGTACCGGTGGTCGTCCTCGCCGTGATTGCGCTCGTGGCGCGGCCGATCACCGGTCACATGTCGCAGCAGCCGTTCGGCGCAATATTTGTCGCCGTCCACATCGTCGCGGCATCGGTGTGGCTCGGCGTCCTCACCGCCATGGCCGTCACCCTGCGTTCGAGGGGAGCCTGGACTGCACACCTGCCGATCTTCTCGCGGTGCGCGTGGTGGTCGGTATGGATCCTCGCGGTCAGTGGGACCGTCAACGCCGCAGTGAAGATCGGTAGCGTCGGAGGGCTCGTCGATACCGGATACGGACGCATCGTGCTCGCCAAAACACTTCTCCTCGTCGTGCTCGTCCTACTTGCCCGACGCCTCCGCGCCACCTGGCTCGTGTCGGTGGCCGCACACCGCACGAAAGCCGACGAGTCCACCGTCCGTGCCGCGATGCACGTGTGCATCCTCACGGGGGCATTCGGACTCGCTGCGGCCCTGGCCACGACCGCCTGACAGCGGAGTTCGTTCACTCGCCACTCGGCGTTGTCCGAAAGATCCGGAAAGTGTTGCTTCCGGACGTGACAATCAGCGCTTCGTTCGTCCCTGTCAGGAGAAGCATTGAAAACGTTCTACCGCCCTGTCCTGGGCGCGGTTGCATCCCTCACTTTGATCGCCGCCCTCGCAGCCTGTTCCGAGCCTGCCGATCCGGCCGGAGCCTCGGCCGCTTCCGGTAGCGGAACCCTGACTGTCTACACCTCCGAACCGCAGGCGAAGATCGATGCACTCAACGCCGAGTTCACCGCCGCCAATCCCGATATCGACGTGCAGGTCTATCGCGCGGGCACCGGAGACCTCAATGCCAGGATTGCAGCCGAGCGTGAGACCGGCAAGATCGGCGCCGATATCCTTCTCGCTGCCGATGCACCGACGTTCGAGGGATACAAGGACGACAATCTGCTGCTGCAATACACCCCTGCCGACGTCGCCGCGCTGAATCAGGACATCGTCGATCCGGACGGTTACTACGTTGGCACCAGGATCATCCCAACGGTCATCGCGTACAACACCAACACGGTGACGGGTCCGCCGACGTCGTGGAAGGACTTGGCTAATCCGAAGTACAAGGGGCAGATCACACTTCCCAATCCCGACGTCTCCGGCGCTGCCGCGTACAACACTGCGGTGTGGCTGGGCGAGGAATCGCTCGGGGAGCCCTGGCTGGAAGGCCTCGCCGCCAACGATCCGATCGTCGCCGAGAGCAACGGCCCCGTAGGGCAGGCCGTCGCGGCAGGCACCGCGCCGATCGGAATCGTCGTCGACTACCTGGTCCGCGAACTGGCAGCCAAGGGTTCACCGATCGCCTTGGAATACCCGACCGACGGCGTCCCGTACATCTCGCAGCCCGCAGGTATCTTCCAGGACTCCGCCAACCAGGAGGCCGCGAAGAAGTACGTCGACTTCCTCGTCAGCAAGCGCGGCCAGGAAATTGCCGTCGACCAGCAGTACCTTCCGGTCCGTGACGACGTCGGAACTCCCGACGGCGCACCGTCCCTCGGGGATCTGACACTGCTGAATCCGGATCTCGCCAAGATCACCGCCTCTCAGCCCGACGCCGTCAAGAGGTTCAACGAGCTTGTCGGTTAGTACTCGCCTGGGCGGCCTGTCTCTGGTGCGGGTCGCCCTGTGGCTCGCCGTCACCGCAGTGATTCTGGTGCCGATCGGAGCCGTTGTTTCGATAGGGCTGGGCGGCAACCACATTCGCGAACTGCTGGACTCCGGAATCCTCGACGCCGCCGCCAACAGTCTCGTATCGGCCGGAGTATCCGCTTTTTTGGCGGTCACCATCGCAGTGGCAATGGCACTGCTGCTCGATCGCACCGATTTGCCCGGACGCAGCATCCTTCGATTGATTCTGTTGAGTCCGTTGTTGATTCCACCGTTCGTCGGTGCAATTGCATGGACAGGACTGCTCGGGCCAAGCGGCATGATCAACACGTACTGGTCATCCCACTTCGGTGGACCGCTGTGGAACATCTACGGCGGCGATGGGGTCGTCTTCCTGTTGACGATTCACTCGTATCCATTGGCCTACCTGATTGTTGCCGCGGCGCTACGTCGCATCCCCGGCGATCTGGAGCAGGCCGCAAGGATGTCGGGCGCGTCGCCGTGGCGCGCCGCCGTGGCGCGCCGCCAAGGATGTGACGCTTCCGCTGCTGCGGACCGCGGCGGTGGCGTCGTTCACGCTCGTTGCCGTGTCCAATCTGGCCGATTTCGGAATTCCCGCGCTCGTGGGCTTGCCGGATCGGTACATCACTCTCTCGACGATGGTGTACCGATTCATTCAATCCGGCACGGTGGCACAGCCTCTCGAAGTGGTCTCCAGCATCGGCATCCTGCTGTTGTTTCTTGCGATCGCCGCCGTCGCCGTCGACCGCATTCTCGGCCGAAGGACCACCCACATCGACGGCCCGACGACGGCCCCGCAACTTCTTCCGTTGGGACGCAGCCGCACCGTGGTGGCTGTGGTCATCTGGATCGCGGCACTGTCGGCTACCTTGCTCCCCATCCTCGCGCTTGCATCACAAGCTTTGCTTCCCGCGCCCGGAGTGCCGTTGACCTGGGCCAACCTCACCCTGGACAGCATCCGCGCTGCGGTCACTGCACCGGGAACGCTGGTGGGGATTCAAAATTCGGTCTTCCTTGCAGTGGGGGCCGCCGTCATCTGCGGGGTGCTCGGACTGGCACTCGGAGTCCTCACCACCCGCACGCGTTCACGCGACAACATCGGCCTCGACGTCACGGCCATGTTGCCGCAGGCCATTCCGGGCCTGGTCATTGCGGTGGGCTGGCTGATCATCGGCCGTTACACGGGCCTGTTCGACACTCGCTGGGTCATCCTGTGCGCGTACGTAATGGCGTTTCTAGCGATCGTCGTCCAGGCCGTGCGAGCACCACTGCGGGCAACGCCGACGGCCCTGGAAGAGGTCGCGAGGTCATCCGGAGCATCACCGATGCGTGCCCTCTACGACGTGTCGTGGAAGTTGGCGATTCCCGCCGCCGTGACCGGCGCAGTTCTCGTTGCGTTGACCGCCGTCCGGGAACTCACGATGTCGGTTCTGCTCGTGGCACCGGGGACCCAAACCCTGGGTGTCTCGATCTTCAATCTCCAGCAGGCCGGTGACTACAACGCCGCCGCCGCGCTGTCACTGCTCGTCGCACTCGTCGGGCTGGCCGGCCTCGGCCTGGTTGCGGGCGCCACCGATCGAAAGAAGCGTGCCTGATGTCCGCTATCGGCCTCGATGCCGTAGACCTCGTATACCCCGATGGGACGGTCGGCCTCAGTGGCATCGACCTGTCGGTCGCCGACGGCGAATTCCTCGCTCTCGTGGGTCCGTCCGGATCGGGCAAGACCACGTTGCTTCGTACTGTTGCCGGATTTTTGGGGCCTTCGTCGGGCACGGTCACCATCGGCGGCGATACCGTCGCGGGAGAAAGGCGTACGGTTCCACCCGAGCATCGAGGCCTTGGCATGGTGTTCCAGCAGCACGCGTTGTGGCCGCATCGCACCGTCGGACGCAACATCTCCTACCCGCTCGAGCTTGCCAGGATGCCGCGCACGAAACGCGCACAGCGCGTTGCCGAGGTGCTCGACCTGGTCGGACTTCCCGGGCTGGAGAAGCGTGACCCGGCAACTCTGTCGGGCGGCCAACGCCAACGAGTCGCTCTGGCACGGGCACTCGTCCGATCACCGCGCGCCCTGCTGCTCGACGAAGCGCTCTCGTCGCTGGACGAACCGCTTCGCGACCGGTTGCGCCTCGAGCTCCGATCGCTGACGCGGGCAGCGGGACTCACCGTTGTGCATGTCACCCACGATCGGTCGGAGGCACTTGCGCTCGCCGATCGGGTGGCGATACTCGACGGCGGTCGTATCGTGCAGATCGGGACGCCGGAGGATGTCGTACATCGGCCGGTGTCTTCGTTCGTCGCACAGTTCCTGTCCGACGCCAACGTGATCGGCGGCGTCATCGACGACGGGCGTTTCCATGCTTCGAACCATCCGCTGGAGTTGGACGCGGACGTGATCGATGCAGCCGTGGACGGCATGGGGTCTTTGTCGATACTGCCTGGCGACATCTCACTCGGGGCCGGTTCTCCGCACGACTGCGCGGCAGGTCTTGTGACGTCCTCGCTCTTCGGGCGTGACGCGAGCGATGTGGTGGTCGAATCTCACGGAGTGTCGTTCCGCTGCTCGGTGCGTGGGCCGAGGCCCACCGTCGGCGAGAGGGTCACGATGACGATCGCCCGCGGCATCTTCGACCCAGTCGCTCGGTAAACCTGCGTGGGCGTTCGTCGCGCCACCGTGCCTACTTCCCCGACGACATCGAACGGTGTGACGCACGAGATAGGTAAAATAGTTGTTTACCTCAGCTATGTATCTATATCGTTGCAGACAGCAAGTAAATATCTCACCCGTTGGAGCACCCATGGCAGTACACACCACCACAGCAGAATCGCTGGTCGAAGAGGTCTTTCTCTTCGGTCGTGCGCTGCGGCGGGCCGTGATCACCACCGACGATGAGGATTCACCTTTGCCGCAGGCACTGACCGGAGTTCTGGCCATCCTCGCGACCGAAGGTGAATGCAGACAGACCGACCTCGCCAATAGGCTCTGCGTCAGCCAGTCCGCCCTCAGTCGGCAGATCGCAGACCTCGTCGACCTCGGATACATCGATCGAACCCCGGATCCAGACGACAAACGCGCCTCGCGCGTCTGCGTCTCAGCCACAGGCCAACACAAGTTGGCCATCATCTGGGACTACCGCGCACAACGATTGCGCGAAATGTTGAGCGACTGGAGCGAAACGGAAGCCCGCACCGCTCTCGACTCCATTCGAAAACTCAACAACACCTTCAATGAAGACGCGCAAGACCTGGCGCACTTGAAACTGATTGCGAGATAAGACAATGACAACCACAGAAACACCGCCCAATCTGTCACAGGCGGATCCGGACGCAATGTCACACCGGCAGATTCTCGAAGCCCTCACCGGCCTCCTCGCTGCCCTCTTCACCGCTCTGCTGAGCACCACGATCGTCTCCACGGCGCTGCCGACGATCATCGGTGACCTAAAGGGTTCGCAGACCGCGTACGCCTGGGTCATCACCACCGCGCTCCTCGCGAACGCTGCATCGACCCCCATCTGGGGCAAGCTCGCCGACCTGTTCAACAAGAAGGTGCTGGTCCAGAGCGCGATCGTCATCTTCGTCGCGGGCTCGTTCCTCGCAGGCTTCGCACACAACGTTCCGGTACTGCTGGCAGCGCGCGTCGTTCAAGGTATCGGCATGGGTGGCCTGACGGCACTCGTCATCGCCATCATCGGCACCATCGTCTCCCCGCGTGATCGCGGTCGCTACTCCGGCTACACCGGCGCTGTCATGGCCGTGTCGATGTCCGGTGGACCTATCCTCGGCGGCGTCATCGTCGACAGCCCCCTCGGCTGGCGCTGGTGCTTCTTCGTCTGCGTTCCGCTGGCCGTCGTCGCACTCGGACTGCTGCAGAAGACGCTCCACATCCAGACCGTCCGGAAAGACAACGTCTCCATCGACTGGCTCGGCGCGCTTCTCCTCACCGCAGGCGTATCCGTTCTGCTGGTCTGGGTTTCCTTCGCAGGCAAGGCCGACTACTACGCCTGGCTCTCACGTGAGACGGCAATGCTCGTCGGCGGAGGCGTTCTGCTCCTCATCCTGACGGTCATCGTCGAGGCGAAGCACAAGTCGCCGATCATCCCACTGAAGATCGTCACCGAGCGCACTACCGGCCTGGCCATCATCGCCTCCATCGCAGTCGGCGTCGGCCTCTTCGGAGCCACCACGTTCCTCGGCCAGTACTTCCAGACCGCCCGCGGCTTCTCGCCTACCGAGGCCGGGTTGCTTTCTATCCCACTGGTGTTCGGAATGCTCGTCGCCTCCGTCGGATCCGGACAGCTGATCACCAAGTTCGGACAGTGGAAGCCCTTCATCGTCAGCGGAGCGGTTCTGCTCGTCGTCGGATTCCTTCTCCTCGGAACCATCGACCACGCCACCAGCCTCTGGACCGTCGGCATCTTCATCACCATCGTCGGTCTCGGAACCGGCATGCTGATGCAGAACCTCGTTCTCGCAGTGCAGAACACGGTGAGCGTGCACAACATCGGTGCCGCATCGTCGACCGTCGCCTTCTTCCGTACCTTCGGTGGAGCAATCGGCGTTTCGGTTCTCGGTTCGCTGCTCGCAACTCGGGTCGCCGAGAAGTCGGCTTCGGGTCTCGCCCAGCTCGGTGTCGACAGTTCTTCCAGCGGAGGCGGGTCACTCGACCTCGCTTCGTTGCCTGCACCGATTGCCGCTGTCATCCGCACCGCCTACGGTGACGCAACGGGACGCATCTTCATGATCGCCGGCTTCGTCGCCATCGTCACGCTCATCGCAGTCGTCTTCATCCCGAACCGCCCGCTGCGCAGGACGATCGACGTTGCACAGGCACCGGTCGAGGGTGAAGAGCTCGCCGAGATTCCATCGTTCGGCCACACTCAGGAGTACCTTGCTCCCGTACTCGACAACCACGACAAGGTCGACAACCACAACGTCGACAGCGACCATGCTCTCGGACGCCACGAGGCACCCGCAGGGTCTGCACCGTTCGCGGGGCTCAGCACCGATGCACGTGATCGACTGCTGAACCTGCTTCTCCCGGAGCCCGAGGACACCCTCGCGGCGCTGGACGAAGCCGAGGCGATCCGCGTCGAGGTCATCGCATTGCAGCAAGAACTCGACACGAAGATGCTCGACTTCGACGCGGTGTGCGAGCGTCTCCGTCGTCTGGGGCTCAGTGAGGAGCAGATCGCACGGGTACTCGGAGACAGTCACGTCCCTGAGAACAACACGAGCCCTGAGAACAACAGCCCTGAGAACCGCACTTCTCCCAACCAGTACGTGAACTCGGGTATGAACGGCCACAGCGTCAACTAGGTTCACAACGAAGAAGGCCCGCACACCATGTGTGCGGGCCTTTTCCGTGTGCTGGAACGCTTACCCGGGCGAGACCGAATGCCTCCATTCGGTCTCCATCGACTACCGCCCCGGAATGTACTTCAGTGCCTTCACGAACGGAGGCATGATCTTCGCCCACAACTTCGGCGGAAGTCCCCGCGGGCCACCGAGGTTGAGTAGACGTGTGGTCGCGATGGTCTGCGACTCGGTGTACTTGAGCAATCCGTCGGGTCCGTGGCGACGGCCCATGCCGGAGACTCCCATGCCGCCCATCGGCGCAGCAGTGGTTCCCCACGCAGGCGCGTAGCCTTCATCGACGTTGACGGTTCCCGAGTGCAAACGAGCCGCGATAGCCTCGCCCTGCGCCTTCGTCTTGGCCCACACGCTTGCGTTCAGTCCGTATTCGGTGTCATTGGCCTTGGCGATCGCTTCCTCGACGTCCGCTACCGGGTAGATGGAGACGAGTGGGCCGAACGTCTCGTGTGCGGCGCACTCCATGTCCTCGGACACGTTGGTCAGCACGGTCGGCTCATAGAACAGCGGCCCGATGTCCGGACGTGCGTTGCCTCCGGCAATCACCTTGGCGCCCTTGACTTTGGCATCGTCGACGTGCGCCGAGACAGTTTTGATCTGGTCCTCGGAGATGAGGCTGCCCATCTCGATGCCGAATTCGTAGTCGGGTCCGAGCGTCATTTCTCGGACACGCTGACCGAACTTCGCCGTGAACTCCTCGGCGATGGACTGCTCCACGTAGATGCGCTCGATCGAGATACACAGCTGTCCGGAATTGGAGAAACACGCACGCACGGCGGCGTCGGACACTTCCCGTAGGTTCGCACCGTCGGCGACGATCATCGCGTTCTTGCCACCGAGCTCGGCGGAGAATCCGATGAGTCGACGACCGGCCTGCTCGGCGAGGAGCTGGCCGGTCGCGGTGGAACCGGTGAACATGACGTATTCGGTGTTCTCGACGATGGCAGTACCCACGACCGAGCCGGGGCCGGGCACGACGGCGAAGAGGTCGCGCGGAAGACCCGCCTTGTACAGAAGTTCAACGCAGGCGAGGGCGCAGTAGGGCGTCTGCGAATCCGGCTTCAGGACGACGCCGTTGCCGGCAAGGAGGGCAGCGATGGCATCGGACACTGCCAGCGTCATCGGGTAGTTCCACGGCGAGATGATCCCGACGATGCCCTTCGGCTGGTAACGCACGGTGGTCTTCGTCAGCACGGGCAGCATGCCGGTGACGCGCTTCGGGGAGAGCAGCTTGGCCGCGGTACGCGCGTAGTGCCGCGACGTCATCGCGATATCGAGCACTTCTTCCTGGGCTGCGGCGCGGGACTTACCGGTCTCGGCCTGAGCCATGTCCATCAGTTCTTCGCGATGGGCGAGCACCAGGTCACGGTAGCGATGAAAGATTTCGGCGCGCTCGGAGACAGGCCTCTTGGCCCATGCTTTCTGCGCGACGCGGGCACGCGCGATGGCACCGTTGACGTCCTCGGCGGTGCCGACGGGGATGGTGGCCAGCTCCTTCCCGGTGAACACCTCCGTGATGGATTTCGTCGGCCGGGCGTCGAAGTCCGGAATGGCGATCAAGTCGGCGAGCCGCGAGAAGGTCGCAGCGCTCGGAGCTGGCATTTAGTATCCCTACTGGTGAGTAGTTCTTGGAGTCAGAGGACAACTTACCCTCTCGGTGGCTCGCATCACAGTGCGCTGCATGGGTGTGGTGTACCAGTTGCGCCCGATTCATACGGGATCCCGTCTGTGAAAGTCACAACCGGAACAACAAGCCCACCCCCGAGGTTCTGTGGCACCATGGGCTTCGGTCTTTCCTAGGCGTTGGGGCGCTCTAGAAAAACGAGCAGGGGTGGGGACAACAGCGTGAAAACAACAGGGCGCATGGCCGTTGTACTTGCGGGCGCGGCGGCGATGCTGATGGCTTTGGCACCGTCGGCACAGGCCGATCCGCTCGGAGATCTCATTACTCCGCCGAGCAATCCCGATGCTTACCTGCCCACGCCTTCGGGCGACCCCTGGTTCACCCCGCCGGCAGGCTTCGAAGCCCAACAGCCTGGCACGGTCCTCGGCACCAGAGGTGTTGCCGTGCAACCGGGTACGACGTCGACGCAGTTGCTGTTCCGTTCCACCGACTCCAAGAACAACCCCATCGCCGCGGCGACGACGGTCATCGTCCCCGACGCTCCGTGGACCGGCGGCGGACCGCGGCCGGTTGTCGCTTACAACGAGGCGACCGATTCGCTGGGCAATGCGTGCGCACCCTCGTCGACACTTCCCCGTGGCACCAACAAGGAAATCGACCGCATGCAGGAGTGCTCGGCCGGGGCTATGCCGTAGTCGCGACCGACTATCAGGGTCCGCGGCAGGCCTACTCCGCAGGCAGAGTCGCAGCGCATACCGTGCTCGACGGCTTGCGCGCGTCGCAGAGCGTAGGAGTTGCAGCGGGCGCTCCCATCGCGATCACTGGGTACTCGGGCGGCGCGATCGCGTCGGGCTGGGCAGCGCAGTTGGCCCCCTCCTATGCACCCGAGCTCAATATCGTCGGCGTCGCCTTCGGCGGCCCTCCCACCGATTACAAGATTCTGCAGCGCTCCTTGAACGGCGGCATCGGTTCGGGCTTGTTCACCGCGGCCACCATCGGACTCTCCCGGGAATACCCGGAGATGCGCTCGCTCGCCAACGACAACGGCAAGAGACTCGCCCTGGTCCAGAAGGACCAATGCGTCGACGTACTGTCCTACAGCGGCCTGCTGTTGTTCGACCAGCAGAACCTGTCCAACGTTCCCGACGTCTTCAATCACCCCATCACGCGATCGGTGATCGAGGAAAACCGCATGGGCCAGGTCAAGCCCGAAGCGCCGATCTACATCTACCAGGGACTGCAGGACTTCCTCATTCCGAAGGAAGGCGCCGAAGCAGTCCAGGATCAGTGGTGCGCAATGGGAGCGTCCGTGCACCTCGAAGAAATCCCGGGAGATCACACCGCCGCCGAGGGTGGCGGCCGCCCCGGCGCCTTCGACTGGATCTCGCAGCGATTTGCAGGAGCGTCCACCGGCGGCTGCGAGCGAATGGTCCGTTGATCCGTACTTGACCCTCACGCGGCGGGAGGTACCACCCTTGTCTTCTGTGAGCGATTCAGAAGGAATGAAGGTAGGCGAGGTTGCCCGCCTCGTGGGCATCAGCGTCCGGGCACTGCATCACTACGACGAGATTTCGTTGGTGGTGCCGTCCGGCCGCACTCCCAAGGGCTATCGCAGTTACTCGGCGCAGGACGTCGAGCGGCTGCACCAGGTGTTGACCTACCGCGAACTCGGGTTCGCGCTGGACAACATTGCCGACCTCCTCGATGATCCGTCCGTCGATGCGATGGTGCATTTGCAGCGTCAACGCGCACTTCTCGACGTTCGGATCGATCGCTTGCATCAGATGGCTGCGGCCGTGGACAAGATGATGGAGGCGAAGAAAATGGGAATTCAGTTGAGTCCGGAAGAGCAGCGAGAGGTGTTCGGCGACAACTGGCTCGGCGACGAGTACGCCGTCGAGGCCGAGGAGCGCTGGAGCAACAGCGAGGAGTGGAAGCAGTCGCAGTCTCGGACAGCATCCTTCTCCAAGGAGGACTGGGTTCGAGTCAAGGCCGAAACCGATGCTTTGGAAGCAGATTTCGCGGCGGCAATGGCCTTAGGAGTCGCGGCTGACTCGGACGAAGGATCAGTACTGGCGGAGCGCCACCGGGAGAGCATCGAGCGGTACTACGACTGCGGCTACGAAATGCACGCCTGCCTTGGCGAGATGTACATCGCAGATGAGCGGTTCACGAAGCATTACGACGATGTCGCACCGGGTCTCGCGCAGTATCTGCGTGATGCGATCGTCGCCAATGCGGCTCGTCACGGGTAGGTACAGGCGCGACCGCTGGTCAACCTCGCTCGCCGGGTGAATACTTCGCTCTATGGCACTCACTCGTCGTACTGCTGTTCTGTCCGTTGCGAGCGGGAAGGCCAGTGGCTTCCGTAGCTCGGTCGGAATCAGCGTGGCCTTGCTGACGTGGTTTCACGGATCCGAGCGCGAGCGCCTGGCCATGGGTGGCTCGGCCGTCGCCACCGTCGGGGAAATCGTCATGGACAAGCTCCCGACAACGCCGTCACGGCTGAGCCCGCCTGCGCTGATCGGCCGGATTCTGGCCGGTAGCGGTGCGGCCTTCGCGATTGCCCGACGCCGCGGCGAGGACCCGGTCGCGGCCGTTGTGATCGGGGGCTTGTCGGCTGTGGCGGGTTCGTTCACGGGGCACGCGTACCGAGGATGGGCGCCCAAGCGAGTGCCGCCACTGGCAGCGGCCGTTGTCGAGGACGTACTTGCACTCTCGATCGGCGCCGCAGTTCTCCGCGAGGTGCGGGCGTAAGGTCCGCAGGGTGAAACCGAACTTCTGGCAGTACCTGAGCTATCAGTTCGGAGGGGTGCTGCCTGCATCGATGCAGGATTGGGTGCGCGAGGACCTCGTCGGGAACGGGGCCCAGGCTCGCTATCTCTTTCGTTTCACACTGCCGGTCATTCCGTTGCTGTGTCTGTTTCTTCTGATTCCGGGGCCGTTGTGGATCGGTCTTGCGATGATGGCGTTGTTGTTCATCCCGCTCGTCTATTTTGCGATCGCATTGATGAACGTGTATCGACGTCACCGTCTTCTGGTCCACGATCTCGATCCGCAGCTTCTCAACGCCAACACCCAGGCCAAGATCGACCGCACCCGCGACGACTACGAGAGGCGTCACGGCCGCCTCGACTGAGGCCGGGCGTGGAGCCTGCGAAATGACACATTTAGGCTGGTCCCCATGACTTCCGTCGAATTCAAAGCAACTGCTGACCTGGCTGACGAAATCGGGCCCGAAATCCGTAGCTGCGACACACAATTCATTCAGTTCGGTAAGAACGTGGAGTTCGCCGGACCCATCACCACCATCAAGTGCTTCCAGGACAATCTGCTCGTCAAGGCGACCCTGGGCGAGCCCGGCAACGGCGGCGTCCTCGTGGTCGATGGTGATGCCAGTATCCACACTGCCCTCGTCGGCGACATCATCGCCGGCAGGGGCGTCACCAACGGGTGGGCTGGGGTGATCGTCAATGGTGCCATCCGCGACTCGGCAATCCTGCGCACCCTCGACATCGGCGTCAAAGCACTCGGTACGAACCCGCGCAAGAGCACCCAGACCGGCTCTGGTGAAAAGAACGTCCCGGTCGAGATCGGCGGCATCACCTTCAACCCGGGTGAGATTGTCTACAGCGATTCCGACGGCGTAGTGGTCGTCTGATCCTCGAGGGCTTGGGGTGAGGCACCCTCAACCCTGAGGGTGCCTCACTCGCGGAACTCCGCGCCACTCGTCGATCACGAACAGCGTCAACGCAATCACCAACAGAACCACTGCAATCCAGGCTGCGCGGATATCGAACAAGTCGACCATCACTGCGCCCAGAATCGCGCCGCCCAGGAACCCGGCGATGACGGAGCCGAAGTTGACCGCCCGTCGCCCGGCTTCCTTGTCGCCATTGGTCACTCGCTGAAATACGGCCTGCGAAAGACTCCGCAGGTTCCCGGTCGTCATCGTCGTACTGAAGGCTTGGTCGACGAGCACCCGAAACGTGGTCACCTGCAGAGCTGCGACGAACGAAATCGGTATCGTCACGAAGGCGTTCGGTACGGCCAGCGGAACAAATCCCACCGCGCCGACCACGAGGATCTCGATTACTAGTACGGCGCGCACGGGCCGTCGTACGATCCGTTCGATCGCCGGCCGTGCAATCAGCTCGGCCACGAACACGCCACACACGAACGCAACAAGCGGCGGAAGGTATCCGAGCGCTGCCCGCCAATGACCGTTGGCCACGTCGATTCCGGCCAAGATGACGTTGGCGGTCTGCGCGTTCGCGAACACACCGTCGCGCGTCATGTAGGTGTACACATCGAGAAATCCACCGACTGAGGCCAGGAGTACACCGAGGCGAACCGATTCGGCTGTTATAACCGGCGGGCGCACACCACCGGTCGTCACAGTTCCCTCAGCACATCGGCGGCCAAGCCCGCTATCCGTTTTTCGACCCGCTTGTAGTGCGTCCACTGCCCGACGCGGGTACTCGAGACCAGCCCAGCGTTCTGCAGAGTGGCCATGTACTGCGAGGCAGTCGATTGCGAGACGCCTGCGCGGGCCTGAATGTGCTTGAGGCACACTCCCACTTCCTCGGCGGGTTCGAGCTGCGGCGGGAAGTCCGAAGGGTCCTTCAGCCATCGAAGAATCGCCACCCGCATCGGGTTTGCCAGAGCTTTGAATACAAGCGCCAGGTCGTCTTCGGTGGAGGTCGGGGGCACCCGATCATCCTAGCTTCATATCGCACTTTCCCGATACGTATGGTTCACTCTCATTAATCGCACAATCGCGATATACCGAATTGGGAGACGCTTACATGAGGAACGTTGCATTGGTCGTCGGAGCGCGGGGCGTGATCGGCGGGAACCTCGTCGAGCACCTGAAGAACACCGAGGAGTGGGACATCATCGGCCTATCGAGACGGGGTGGAACCGACGAGCCGAACGTGCAACATATCGCCGTGGACCTGCTCGATCGAACCGACACCGACCACAAACTCGCCGGGCTCACCGGCGTCACGCACATCTTCTACGCGGCATACCAGGATCGCTCGACGTGGGCCGAGCTCGTGGCCCCCAACATGGAGATGCTTCGAAACGTGGTCGACGCGGCGGAATCGGTGTCCCCTGATCTGAGGCACGTCAGCCTCATGCAGGGCTACAAGGTGTACGGCGCGCACCTCGGCACGTTCACAACACCCGCGCGAGAGAGCGATCCGGGGCATCTGTCACCGGAGTTCAATACCGAGCAGCAACGATTTCTGGAAGCACGCAGCGCCGATGCCCGGTGGACATGGACTGCGATGCGACCCTCGGTGGTATGTGGGTTCGGGTTGGGCAACCCGATGAATCTGGCGACGGTCATCGCCGTCTACGCTTCGATATCCAAGGAACTTGGTGTGCCACTACGGTTCCCCGGAAAATCCGGGGCCTACTCCGCCCTGCTCGAGATGACAGACGCTGGACTGCTGGCGGAAGCAACCGTCTGGGCAGCGACGGCCGAACAATGCGCGAACCAAGCGTTCAACATCACCAACGGCGACCTGTTCCGATGGGAGAGCATGTGGCCGAAAATCGCCGAGTTCTTCGAATTGGACACTGCGGCGCCCCTGCAGATATCGCTGACGGAGACGATGCCCGACATGGAGTCCGTGTGGAACTCGATGGCGCAGCGCCACAGACTGGAACCGACCGCCTACACCGAGATCGCGACATGGCCGTTCGGCGACTTCGTGTTCGGCTGGGATTACGACTTCATCGCCGACGGCTCGAAAGCTCGCCGCTTCGGATTCCATCGCCACGTCGAGACCGAGAAGATGTTCATGGATATCTTCTCGGATCTCAGGCGTCGCAACATAATTCCTTGATTACTTCACAAAGTCCAGAAGTGCATCGTTGACTTCCTGGAAGTGCGTCCACAGCAGTCCGTGCGGAGCACCCTCGACCTCGACGTACTTGGCCTCGGGGAATGCCTTGGTGAACTCGCGACCGGTGGCGTCGATCGGCAGGATGTTGTCTTTGGTGCCATGCAGGATCAGGGTCGGCTTGCCTGATTCGCGGACCTTCTGCACGTCGGAACGGAAGTCCTCGAGCCACGTCGGGACGACGGCATATGCTGCGACAGGGGCACTTCCGGCTGCGACGTTCCAACTGTTACGTACTGCAGCCTCGCTGATGCGGGTGCCGAGGTTCTCGTCGAGGTTGTAGAAGTCCTTGTAGAAGTTGTCGAACCAGGTGAAGCGGTCCTCGCGGGCGGCGGCGTCGATGCCGTCGAACACCGACTGCGGAACGCCAGTCGGATTGTCGTCGGTCTGCAGCAGGAACGGCTCGAGCGATGCCAGGAATGCGAACTTGGCGACGCGGTCCGTGCCGTACTTCGCGGCGTAGCGGGCGAGCTCGCCGGTACCCATCGAGAATCCGACGAGAATGACGTCGCTGAGATCGAGTTCGGTGAGCACGGCGTTCAGGTCCGAGGCGAACGTGTCGTAGTCGTACCCGACGGTGGGCTTGCTCGACTGACCGAACCCGCGGCGGTCGTACGTGATGACGCGGTAGCCGGCCTTCAGCAGCGCGGCGGACTGACGTTCCCAGGAGTTGCCGTCGAGCGGATAGCCGTGGATGAGCACGACAGCCTGACCGGTGCCGTGATCTTCGTAGTAGACGTCGACCGGTGCGGTGTTCTCGGTTCCGACATTGATGAAAGCCATGGTTGTTGCCTTTCCTCGAGGAAACTTGCGCGGGAGAACGTACGTTCTCCCGCTATGGACTATCGTAGAGAACGTTGGTTCTCTGCGCAAGGAGTTGGTGACGATGGAGACGGATAGCGCACGCAAGGCCGTACTGGACGCGGCCGACGAGCTCTTCTATTCACGCGGTGTCCAAGCCGTCGGCATGGACGAGCTGCGCGCTGCCGCCGGCATCTCGCTCAAGCGGATGTACGCACTGTTTCCTTCGAAGGCCGACATCGTCGCGCGAGTACTGGAAGGGCGCACCGCGGTCTGGAACGAGCGGATCGCAGCCGAAGCAGCCAAGCACCACTCCCCTCGCGAGAAGGTTCTGTCGATCTTCGATTTCCTCGACGCCTGGTTTCGTGAGGACAATTTCCGCGGCTGCGCGTTCATCAACTCGTTCGGCGAGCTCGGTGCGACGATGCCCGCAGTCGCCGACGCCGCACACCGCCACAAGCGCGAATTCGTCGAATATGTCACTGAATTAGCCGTCGAAGCTGGTTGCCCGCCGCGCGTCGGACTTCAAATTGCACTGCTCGCCGAGGGTGCACAGACGACGGCTGCGATCTCCGAGTCTCCCGAATCGGCGAGTGCCGCACAGGAAGCAGCCGCAGTCCTGCTGGACATGCACGTACGAAACTGAAAGCCTGCATCAACGGGTCTCGGCCTCGCCGAGATCGAAGTTGTGCCCCAATTTCCGCCGAAAACACGACACAACCTCGATTTCGGCGGAGTGCTGGAGTCAGAGAACGGTAACCCAGCCGTGCACCTCGTCGCCGGTGAGCGCGGCCTGGTGACGCTTGCGTAGCGTCGACGACACCGGCTCCAGTGAACTGCCGATCGTTCGGCCGTCGATCTCGAATACCGGGGCGACGCCTGCCGAGGTTCCACACACGAAGACCTCGTCGGCGATGTAAAGCTCGGTGAGGTCGACTGTCCTCTCCTGCACCGTAAATCCTTCCTCGTGCGCAAGCGTCAGAATGGTGCGACGGTTGATTCCGTCAAGGATGTCGCTGGTGACGTCCGGGGTGATCAACACGCCGTTTCTGACCAGGAAGATGTTGGCCGCACTCAGTTCGCAGACATGGCCGTTGATGTCGAGAAAAATGCAGTCGTCGAACCCACTGTCGATTGCATCCTGTTTGGCCAGAACCGAATTGACGTAGGCACCGTTCACTTTTGCCCGCGATGGGATGGCATTGTCTGGAATGCGTCGCCATACAGAAGTCTTCAGACGCATGCCATCCTGCGGAACGATCGGGACTGCGTCGTACAGAAAAATGGACACCGTCGTGTGTAGCCCGCGAACACGGGTGCCCGGAATCGATTCGTCGACGTGCACCGTCGCGCGTACGTACACCTCGTGCTGCGGATCGTTGGCTTCGACGACCTCGCGAACGACGGCCACGAAGCGCTCGAACGTCCACTCCGGCGCGAAACTGTCGATCCCGATGATCTTGCAGGATTCGACGAGCCGCTGGTAGTGGTCCCGCAGCCGGAAAGCGGTTTTGGCCTCGCCTCCCACCTGGACCGGGAACACGGTGTACACGCTCAACCCGTAGAGCACTGCCGATGTGGCCACCCCGAGCGTTGCCTCCTGTACATCGACGATGCTTTTCCCGAAGAACACTTTGCCGTGTGGAGTAGCCATGCCGGTGATGCTAGCTGCAGCCCGCATCCGGGCAACACCGGTTTTTCGCAGTAGGGTCGAAATCATGATCCCAACTCGGACACTGTGGAAGAACGGCCCCGAAGTCGGCTCCGTCGGGCTCGGCTGCATGGGCATGACCTGGGCCTACAAGGCTGACGAGCAGTCTGAGACCCCCGATCATGTCATCGGCCACGCCCTCGACATCGGCGTGAACTTCATCGACACTGCGGACGTCTACGGCCCGTTCACCAATGAGGAAGTGGTCGGCAAAGCCCTCGGCAGTCGGCGTAGCGAAGTCACACTCGCAACCAAGGGCGGCTTGGTTTCCCACGTCGGCGACGCGGGTGAGCCCATCATTTCGGGCCCCAACGGTCATCCTGAGCATCTGCGGACTGCCATCGACGATTCCTTACGCAGGCTGGGCGTCGACCACGTCGACCTGTACTACCTGCACCGTCCGGACCCGAAGGTGCCGGTCGAGGACAGCATCGGCGCGATGTCGGAGATGGTCGAGGCCGGTAAAGTTGGTGCGCTTGGTGTTTCGGAGTTCACCGTCGAGCAACTCGATCGCGCGCAGGCCATACACCCCATCTCGGCCGTCCAATCCGAGCTGTCGCTGTGGACCCGCGAACATCTCGCAACATCGCTGGCCTGGACTGTTGCCAACGACGCTGCGTTCGTACCGTTCTCGCCCCTCGGCCGCGGCTTCCTGACGGGCACCTTCCGCGGAACTGCCCCCGCCGCAGACGATTTCCGGTCACAGCTTCCCCGGTTCAACCAGGAGAACCGCGACGCGAACCTGGTGATTGTCGACGCTATTGCTGCGGTCGCAGCGGAACTCGATGCGACCCCCGCTCAGGTAGCTCTCGCCTGGGTGTTGGCGCAGGGCGAGAACGTCGTGCCCATTCCGGGGACTCGTCGCACATCTCGCCTCGACGAGAACGCCGGAGCCGCTTCGGTGTCACTGTCGGCCGGCCAGCTCGCGACGCTCGACGCGCTACCACCGCCTGCGGGCAGCAGGTAGTGATACACGTACACGCGAGACTTCTCCCGAACTTGTCGGAGCCCGGTGTTAGAAAGGAAGAAGACACGAAAGGAGTTCTCATGATTCACCTGGACACAACGGGTCAATGTCACGGGACGCTCGTGATCCACGCAGTCGGCGACGCGGAATGCACCGAGCCGGACTGCGTGGACCACGACTACGTTCTTCACTCGCTCGTACTGGACTGCGCCGAGATCAGCGGCGGATGCCAATGTGTCGGCGAGATCGAACTGGTTCGAGCCTCCTGATTCAGCGCCGCACGATCGGCTGCTGCAATTCGGTGACCCATTCTTCCTGCGGCCGCGGCATGGACACGAGATAGGTTTCTCGGCAGATCCCGGCGAGTTCGTATCCGTTTTCGGTGATCCAGGCGATCAACAGCTCCCAGGTCTCACCGATGGTTGCCATCGACCCGTGATGAACCGTCGTCGCCGCCAACTCGACCGCGGGCAGATCGACCACCTGGAAGCCCGTCCCCGAAGATGTAGCGGGCGGGACTTCGAAGGCCGCGTTGACGCGTATACCTGCCCCCTCGGCATCGTCGAGCGCCTCGTAGGTCGCTAGCGACGACGGACCGAATCCAATTCCCGCCACTGCCAGATCCTGGGCGAGCGAGGCGTACATGGGCCCGATGACGGGCCCGATGTTCTCGTTTCCGAATCCAGCCGCGGTCGCGCTGATCTGCGCGATCCGCGTGGTGGGCAGGGACTTCGTTTCGACGGTGATCATGGTGTGTACTCCCTCTCTTTGATGGAGGCGCGCATCGAGTCGGCGCAGGCGGGCGGCGTCGAGGTCCAGCCGTGACGCAACCTCGGCGCGTTTGTCGGCCAGCATGCTTCGAAGGTCGTCGTTGCCGAGCTTTCCGTCGACGATGCGTACGACGTCGACGAGCTTGAACCCGAGATCCTTGAACTCCAGGATCCGGCCCAGAGTCTCGAACTGACGGCCTTCGTAGAAGCGGTAGCCGGTGAAGGGATCGACCTTCGCCGGCGTCAACAACCCGATCTCGTCGTAGTGCCGGAGCATCCGTACGGACACCCGGCCTATCGATGCGAACTCTCCAATGGTGAACATGACCCCTCCGAGGTTTCCGTCTCACACAGTGTGAGGGTCAAGAGGACCACAGTGTGAATGCCGCACCCGAGGACACGAGCATCCTGCCGCCCGCCGAGGAGACCCTCACCATGCGCGGATCCACGCCGTCGAGCTGCGGCATCGACCACGCGATCCTCCCATCGCGGGCGCTGATCGCATGGGTTCCCTGGTAGTCGCCGAATACGAAATACTCACCGTCCGTGAGTCCGTCGCGCACCCAGTACGCGTCCTCCCACGGTGTCTGCCACAGCTGACGGCCCGACTCGATGTCGAGCCCGGTGATAGTGCGTGCATCAGGATCGGTGGTGATCACAGTCCTACCGATGACAGCGGCAACGGCTGAGTCCTTTCCGTTGAATTGCCCGACAACGAGGGCCGGGTTGCGCCACAGCTCGTCTCCGGTCTTGGGGTCATAGGCTCCGTCACCCAGGAACAACGGAGAAGGAACCGAAGGACTGCTGGGGTATCCGGCCGCGTTGTACGCGGGGATCGGGACGGCCCTCACAACGGCGCCGTCGGATCCCAGAAGATTTTGCGTTCCAACAGTTCCCGACTCACTGCCGATACTGCTGAGGTACAACCCTTCACCGACCGGGACGAGCGAATCTCCCTCGAACGTGAATTTCTTTGCTCCGGTCTCGAGGTCGTAGACCGTATAGCTGTACTGCGGAGTGCCGTCACCACGAACCGATTCGATCGCGACTCCGTGCTCGGGAACGGAGTAGATCCACGAGTCCGGGGCTTTTTCGAAGTCCCGCCGGAAATCGCTGGTGAGGTCCGTGGTCGTTCCGCGAGTGAGAACCGGAGCACCGTCGGAGTTTCCCGATGCGTAGACAACGTCGCCGTCGAGAGTTGCACCCGAAAGGTCGAAGTCCGTTCCGATATCGGACAACAAGGTTCCGTCGGTGACGTCGACGAAGACGATACGTCGATCGTCCCAGCATGCCAGGATGTCGCCGTCGAGCTGCTGATCGCAACTGCTCACGCGGCCGATGGGCGTGCGCCACTGCGACGCCCCGTCGTTCGGATCGACGCCGACCAACGTCACTGCACTGGTCTCGGCACTGGGCGAGGAAGGATCCGCTTTCGGGAGCGGGTACCCGGTGGCAACGATGATGCGATTGCCGGCGTCGAGCAGGCCGGGATATCCGTAATAGGTCTCGAGCGGCGCGGGCATGCCAAGCAAAACATCGCCACCGTTATCCGAGAGCGTGTGTACGTCGAGTGTCCACGACCGTGTCGGCGCGGTGCTCAGCGAAGACTCCACCAACGCTGTCGCCGGTTGCTGCTCCTCGTGGTCGGTGGAGACGACGTTCACGATGATCACGGCTGCACCGACAACAATGGCCGCGCCGAGGGCTATCAGTTTCCAGCGCTCGCTCCGGCTCAGATTCATCGGGAGACCGTAACCCGGTCTAACGAGACCAGTCCACCTGTTCCGCTATGTCCAACAGCTTTCGGCGCCTCCTCGCACTGGTCTCGCCGATCCGTGCGATCCGCCCGTAGAGGTGGGCACGAAAGTCGGGGACATCGCGGCGGTTCTGCTGCTGCGGACCGGTCGAAATGCAGTTGTGCAGAATTGCCCTGACCTCGTCGTACTCGTGCCGCGGGACAGAAGGCCAGTCGTTGACGACCAGTCCGGCCATCTCCTGACGAGTGTGTGCCCGGCGAACCCGGGTCTTGCGGCGATTGAGCGAAAACCCTTCGTCGCGGACGATCTGCCCGACCGCCCACAGCAGCCGGTCGGCATCGCCACTGCCGGAGAACGCCAGGTCGTCGGCATAGCGTGAGTACCGCATCCCCATCGATACCGCCAGGCCACTGAGCCTGATGTCGAGATGCAGCGCAACCAGATTCGCCAGAGCGGGTGATGTCGGAGCGCCTTGGGGAAGGTGCCGGGTGCGGAGCAACGACGTGTGCGGGTACGGCAATCCGCTCAGTCCGGCGGCAGGCGTCGTCGTTGTGCACAGATACGCAAGATTCCACGCGACCGTCCGCGGATACCCGAGTGCGTCGAAGATCGCCACCACGCGGCTGATCCCGATGGACGGAAAGAAGTCTTTCAGGTCGACGGTGATCACCACGTCGCGTCCGGCATGAGGGATGCCGAAAGTACGTGGGCTCCGCCCTTTGACGAATCCGTGCGCGGCGCGGTGCGCAGGTACCTGATCTAGAATGCGGCGCAGTATCTTTCGCTGGATCTCACGCAACCGAGGCTTGGGCACTTCCAGCAACCGCGCACCGCTGCGCTTGGGAATCGCGGCGGTCCGGTAGTGACGCAGTGGCTGCGGCGCGACGATCAGCCGTGACTGTGCATCGGCGAACCATTCGATCTCAGGGATCGTCAGGTTCAGTGACTCTGCGAGGTCACTCGTCGTCACATAGCGGGGTACGTCGAAACGCCATGGCTTCGGGCCTTGGATACGGCGTGCGATGGTCTCCGTGATCTCAGGGAGCGTGGGCAAATCCGCGATCAACCGGTACAGCGATGCTTCGTCGAACGGAGGCGCCGGATACATATCGATCAGCCGGTCCGCCAGCCTCGCCGCTTTGATCCGCAGGATGGGCGTGAACGCCTCTTCCAGACGATCGCGGGTCCACGGAACCTCGGCAGCGAGCTGCGCCAGAAATGCGGCCATAGCAGGCTTGTACTGCCGTTCCGTCATGGAAAAACCCCGAGATGCAGCGACGCGGGACGACCTGTTTCTTTCGTACTCGGCGCCGTCGGGCACGCGGAGCGTGCGGAGCGGCGTCGGACGCAGTGACCGGTTCTTCTATCCCACCCAGGGGTTACCCCTGAGCCTGGCCCAGCGGACCAACTCTCGTCCACGCGCCGCTGCATGAGACCCACAATGCCAAAAGACTGTCCGGTTTGTCAGCCCGCCGTCTCTGCTTCCGCATTTCGTTTGCCAGACTGGTGGTGTGCCCGTGTCCCCGATCCAGTCCGTCGATCGCGCTATCGAGGTGCTCGAGTACCTGGCTGACCACGGCGAATCCGGGGTCCAGGACGTCGCAACACACCTCGACGTCCACAAATCCACGGCGTTTCGCCTGCTCGGAGCCCTGGAAGCACGACGACTCGTCGAGCAGCCCGGCGAGCGCGGCAAGTACCGGCTCGGCATCGGACTGATCCGGCTCGCGACGTCGGTCTCGTCTCAGATGGACATCACCAGGGTCGCGCGCCCCGTCCTGGAGGAGTTGGCCGATTCTATCGGCGAGACGGTCAACATCGCGGTTCCCGACGGCACCGTCACGGTCAACATCGACCAGGTTCGCGGCGGCTCGTCGATCATCAGCCACAACTGGATGGGCGAGCGATCAGCGCTCCATGCCACGTCGAGCGGCAAGGTTCTGATGGCCTACGACGATGCGCTGCTGAAAGCGGGCACGGACAGGACGCTGGAACTGTTCACCGAGAACACGATCACCACCCGCGAAGCCCTACTGGACGAGATCGAGACCGTGCGCGTCAGCGGAATCGCTTACGCCCGTGAAGAGCTGGAAATAGGTCTTGCGGCGACCGCCGCCGCGATCTTCGGATACGACGGTAGAGCCCTCGGGGCCATCACGGTCTCGGGGCCCGCCTACCGTCTCGACGAGGAACGCCTCACGGCGGCTGGGAATGCAGTTCTCGCAGCGGCGCAGAAGGTTTCGGAGATGATGGGCGCTTCGCGCATGTGAGTGGAAATACGTCACAGGGGACGTATTTCCGTTCACATGCGGCTTGCCGCCCACTCGTGAAACTCCCTGATGTGATGCTCGGACGGCACCAGCACTCCCCCGTCCGAGTACATCCGTGACGACATTGCAGGCTGGCACCGCTCGCAGGCGTCGAAATCCTGCTGGTTGACGCGGTGGAACAGCTCGACCGACCGATTCATCGTCTCGGCGTTCGCCGGATCTGCGACGACGCCCGGGGCGTACAGCCAATCGCATTCGACTACCGTCCGGTCCACGGCCATCGGGAACATGCGGTGAATGATCACGTGATCGGGAACGAGGTTGACAAACACCGTCGGGCGGATAGTGATGGCGTAGTATCGGCGGTCCTGGTCTTCTTCGACGCCGCCGAGCGCCTCGAACCCCGCCGAGCCGTCTACTGTGAACCCCAGGATCTCCTCGCCGAATTCTGCACCGTGGCCAACGTACGTCTGCGCTGCCAGTCCGTCGGCGAACTCCGGCAACACTTCGGTGAGCTCGGGATGGATTGTGGCACAGTGGTAGCACTCCATGAAGTTTTCGACGATGAGCTTCCAGTTCGCCTTGACGTCGTAGGTGATTCGGCGGCCGAGTGCCAGCTTCCCGGTGTCATACGAGTCGATTTTCCCTATGGTGCCCAATCTTTCCCGCACGTCGCCCTGCACGGAATCCTCGAACGACGGCGGATCGTCCGCAATACACACCCACACGTAGCCGAGCCACTCGCGCACGTGCACTGCGCGAAGACCGAACTCGGTTCGATCGACGTCGGGCATATTGATGAGGTTCGGAGCCGCGATCAACTTACCGTCGAGGTCGTACGTCCATGCATGATAAGGACATTGGAAGTTTCGCTTGACGGTGCCGGAGGCTTCGGTGCACACGAGCGCCCCGCGGTGACGGCAGACGTTGAAGAATGCTCTGATGCCGCCTTTGCGGTTTCGGCTGATCAGCACCGACTCACGCCCGATCTGCACGGTGCGAAAGTTTCCCATCTCGGGGATGTCGTCGGAGCGAATGGCGCAGAACCACATCTCCTCGAATATCTTTTCCTGTTCGACGGCGAAGTACGCCGGGTCGACGTAGGTGTGCCCGCCAAGAGTCTTCAGCAGAGTGGGTTCGGGTTCCAGAGCAGTCATCGTCTGATCCTCGCCATCTCCGGGTCGACGAGCGGCTCGGCCATGACGGTAGCAGGCAACAGGTCTCGGAAGTACTGCACTGCAACATGATCACCCGGAACAATGGACACCGGCAGCCAGGCATAAGCCACGGCCTTACCGATGGTGTATCCGAACGCCGCGCTGGTGACGTAGCCGGAAACGACGCCGTCGATCAGAACGGGCTCCTTGCCCATCACCACGTGCGACGGGTCGTCGAGGGTGAGGCAGACGAGCTTGATGGCGCTCCTGGACTCATCGAGTGTGTCAGCACCGATGAACCCCCCATTGCCGGGACGAACCGCAAAACCCAACCCGGCAGCGTAGGGATCGTGTTCGGCCGTCATATCGGTGCCCCACGACCGGTAGCCTTTCTCCAGCCGCAGACTGTTGAACGCACTCCGCCCCGCCGCCACCACTCCATAATCCTGGCCGGCCTCCCAGAGCGAATCCCACAGCCGCAGAGCGGTATCGGCACCGGTGTAGAGCTCCCATCCGAGCTCACCGACGTAGGACAGCCGTAGGGCAAGCACGTCGATCCCGGCCACGTGGATGTTCCTGCCGTTGAAATACTTCAGCCCGGTATGCGAGATGTCGGCCTTCGTCAGCGAACCGAGTACATCCCGTGCATACGGACCCCACAAACCGATACAGGCTGTAGCACCGGTGATGTCGCGGACATAGGTATCCGGTCCGGCATGCCGGAGCAGCCAGTCCTCGTCGAGCGGGCCGTTGACGCCGACCTGGAATCGATCATCCGCGACGCGGGCGACGGTGATATCGCTGCGCACACCGCCGCTCTCGTCGAGCATCAGTGCATAGGTGACACTGCCGACCTTCTTGTCCAGCTGATTCGTCGTCAGATATTGAAGTAGTTCCAGTGCTCCCGGTCCGCCGACTTCGAGGCGTCGTAGCGGGGTCATGTCGTACATCGCGACGGCCTCACGCGTCTTCCACGCTTCGACCGCGGAGATGGGTGACCAGAACTTGGCCGACCACGGCTCACGTTTAGGGGCCTGCCACTGCTCGGGGAGTTGTTCCAGCAGAGACGCATTGGCCTCGTACCAGTGCGGACGTTCCCAGCCTCCCCCTTCGAGGAACACCGCGCCCAGCTCCTGCTGCCGCCCGTAGAACGGGGTCACGCGCAGCGGCCTCGGCTCGTCCTTGGGCTGGAGGGGGTGGATGATGTCGTAGACCTCGGCGAAGTTCTGCGCGGATGTTCGGGCGACGTTCGACGGGACGAGGTCGGTCTTCTCGAAGCGGTACAGATCGCACTCGTGCATGTCGATCTCACTGGTGCCGTGGACCAGAATCTCCGCGAGCGCCTTCGCGACGCCTGCGCTGTGGGTCACCCAGATCGCCTCGCAGGTCCACAGTCCGGCGACGTCACGGGACTGGCCGACGAGCGGAGCCCCGTCCGGGGTGAACGAGAAGATGCCGTTGAACGCATGATCGAGCGCAGCGCCGCCGAGAACGGGGAGAAGCTCGGCGCTGTAGCGCCACGCGTCGGTGAAGTCGTCACCGGTGAACACCATCGACGACGGCATCGATTCCTCGGTGACGTTTTCACTGCCAGGCAGTGTTCGCGAATCCACCGGAATCGGACGGTGATGGTACGAACCGATTCCGAGATGGTCGCCGTGCTCACGGAAGTACAGGCTCTGATCTTGGTGGCGGAGGATCGGCAGAACAGCTTCCTTGTTCACGCGCGAAGAGGGTAAGTCCAACGCCGTCGTATGGGCGTATTGATGCGCCAGCGGGAGCAGCGGGACGGTGACGCCGAGCATCTCGCCCAGCTCCGGTCCCCAAAATCCGGCGCAACAGATCACGATGTCCGCGAGGAAGGTCTCGTCCCCGGCATTGACTGCGGTGACCTTGCCTGCGCTGTGTTCGATACCCGTGACCTGCATCCCGCCGATGAACCGGGCTCCTCGGGCGGTCGCAATCTCAGCCTGCTTGCGCGAGGCGTTCACAGCCTTGGCAAGGCCGTCGTCCGGTGTGTAGAGACCCGCCAGAACGAGGTCGCGGTTCAGTAGCGGGTAGAGCTCGAGGCATCGTTCGACATCGACCACCTCGGACGGCAATCCCCAGGATGTCGCGAATCCGTGACGTCGGTACAGCTCGTCGACCCGCTCGGGCGTCGTTGCCACTTCGAGCCCGCCGACACTCACGAAGCAGTCCATGTCTTTGAACTTCTGCGCGGTATAGGCGGCGAACCGAGACATCGACCGCGAGCTGTTCGTCGCGAACACCAGACCCGGAGCGTGGGAGGTGGACCCACCAGGTAGGTCGATCGGGCCCTTGTCGAGAACGGTGACGTCCGTCCAACCGCGGGACGTCAGCTCCTCCGCGAGGCTGCAGCCGACGATACCGGCGCCGACGATCACCACCCTGGGTGAATTCGATGCCATGACATGCTCCTGGGGGCTGTACGTGTGAAGGATTTAGTTGCACAATACGAACTGCGCTTCGTATAGCGCAACAGATTCACACGATTGAAACGGAGAGTTCCCATCACTGCAATGGAATAACTCCATGCTGTGACAAGAGAATCTCCACCACCGACGCCGCATTCGACTGCGAGGCCACCATGACCGCGACGTTCCCCACCCGCACCCTGCTCGACGCCGCCCTAATCGACGAACTCCCCGAGGGTGAATCACTGCGCATCACACCGCCCGGGGCCGCTCCCATCGCGATCTTCAACGTCGGCGGCGAGTATTTCGCGATCGACGACACGTGCACCCACCAGGACGCATCCCTGTCCGAGGGCTGGGTGGAAGACTGCGCCGTCGAGTGCCCGCTCCACACCGCATGCTTCGACCTGCGGACCGGTGCCGCACTCGGCGCGCCTGCCAAGATCCCGGTACGCACCCACGCAGTCCTCGTCGAGGACGGTGTCATCCGCGTCGCGGTATCGCCATGAAATCCGTGACTGTCGTCGGTGCGTCACTCGCCGGATTGTCCTCGGCCCGCGCACTGCGTGAGCAGGGTTTCGACGGCACGATCACCCTTGTCGGCGACGAGATTCACCGGCCGTACGACAGGCCTCCCCTCTCCAAGAGCTTCCTGAAAGGCATCGACGACGGACTGTCTTTGGAAACCTCCGACGACGAGGCTTTGGATCTGCAGTGGCGACTGGGCGTTCGCGCTACCGGACTCAGCGCTGGGGAAGTTCTTCTCGCCGACGGCTCCTGCGTGAGATCCGATGCGGTGGTGATTGCCACCGGGGCGTCGGCGATCCGCTTGTTCGACGACACCGCAGGCGTGCACGTTCTCCGATCACTCGACGACGCCCTGGCGCTGCGTCAGGAGTTGGTCCCTGGCGCCCGAGTGGCAGTCATCGGCGCTGGCTTCATCGGCAGCGAAGTAGCCTCCACTGCAGTCGAATTGGGGTGCTCGGTCACGGTCCTGGAAGCATCCCCGGCGCCGCTCGAACGTGTTTTCGGCGCTCACATCGGCAGCCTCGTCGCGGCGTGGCACGGTCGTGGCGGTGCCACTTTGATGACGGGCGCTCCGGTATCGGGGTTGACGTCGCTGGGCAGCAGGGTCACGGCCGTCGAATTTGCCGACGGAACAACCGTGCCCGCGGACGTCGTGGTCGTCGGCATCGGTTCACGCCCCAACATCGAATGGCTGGCAGGCAGCGGTATCGCGCTGGCAGGCGGCGTCGTCACCGACCGTCGGGGATTGAGCTCGATTCCCGGCGTCGTCGCGGTCGGTGATTGCGCGGCAGTTCGGGATCCGTCGACCGGGATCACCGTTCGAGACGAACACTGGACGGCAGCAGCGACACGACCCACCGTCGCGATGAAGTCGCTGCTCAGCGGCGGTGAAAGCGTCGAGGTGTTCACGGGCGTGCCGTACGTCTGGTCCGATCAGTACCAGTCGCGCATCCAATTCGCCGGGCATCAGGGTCCGGAATGCCTGTCCGATATCGTCGAGGGCGATCCGACCGTCGGTCCGTTCGTCGCGGTCTACCGCCGAGCGGGCCAACCCGTCGCGGTCTTGGCCGTATCGTCGCCACGGGCGTTCGGGAAGTGGCGTCGGCAGCTGGTTACCTGAATCTAACTATGTTCGGAAATCAGCACCGCCGAGGTGTTCGGGTCCAACGCCTCGAAGGTGTGCGCGATGTCGGCGGGGTAGGAGATGTAGTCGCCCGGATGCAGTTCGATGGGCTCCTCGATGGGCCCGACCATCGCTCGTCCAGCGGACATCACGAGGTGCTCGATCACCCCCGGTGAGTGCGGATCTGAGCGGCGCGGCACTCCGACCTGCGCGTTGATGAGGTAAATGTCCCGACGCACGTTCGGCGGGCACGACGCCAACAGGGTCGCGACGTAGTCCGCAGTGTCGGAAGAAATGCCCGGCCCCTCGCCTGCGCGGATCAACTGAACGCGCGGCCGGACCGGTTCGACGAGCTGAGCGAACGGAACATCGAGCGTCACGCTGAGCGCCCAGAGCGTCTCCACGCTGGGGTTTCCCGTTCCGGATTCGAGCTGAGACAGGGTGGACTTCGCGATACCGGCCCGACGGGCAACCTCGGCGAGCGAGAGCCCGATGCGTTTGCGCTCCCGCTGCAGGGATGCGGCTATCGCGGCGATGGGAGCACTGGGTGGTGTCACGGGGTTCACTCTATCGGTCGATCTGTCCATCTTGACGAACGATCTTCAAGAGTCCATTATTATGGCCATGCGTTCGATATGGCGAACACCGGTGTTGGGTCCCGCTGCAGCCACCCGCGACATCGCCCTCGTCTGCCTCGCCGACGGCCTTGTCGGCGCATCGTTCGGAGCAATCTCGGTGGCCGCCGGTCTCCCGATCTGGGTTCCGATCGCCATGTCCCTGTTCGTGTTCGCCGGCGCAGCACAGTTCATCCTCGTCGGAGTGCTAGCAGCGGGCGGTAATCCGCTCGCGGCCGTTGCCAGCGCACTGCTCGTCAACACTCGGTTGATCCCGCTCGGCTTCTCCGTCAGTGACACCCTCACCGGAACGTCTCCGCTGAAGAAACTGCTCGGCACCCACCTCATCACCGACGAGGCCGTGGCATTCACCGTCCTCGAGGACGAGCCGCATCGCCGTCGCTCAGCGTTCTGGATGTGCGGACTCGGACTGTTCGTCGCGTGGAACATCGGCGTCGTCGGCGGCGTCGCGGTCGGTGGGCAGATCACCGATACCGCGGCATTGGGCCTGGACGCAGCATTCCCCGCCGTACTGATCGCACTCGTGATGCCCGCATTGCGCGAGGCCGCCACCAGGAATGCGGCACTCATCGGTGCGGTGATCGCGGTCGCCGCCGCTCTCGTACTTCCGCCAGGATTGCCCGTACTGCTGTCGCTGCTCGGTGTGTTTCCCGCTTTCTTTGCCACAAACGTGCGCGCATGAACTACGTTCTCCCGATGGTTGCGCTCGCAGTCGGCACACTGGCTTTTCGGTTGATCGGTCCGATGCTCCGCGCGCGAGTCACCCTTTCTCCTCGCGTGGAGACGTTGAGCTCCATCGGTGTCGCCGTCATCTTCGTCGCGTTGATCGCAACATCTGCCCTCATCGTGGACAACCGATTCGCCGGCATCGCTGCCCCGGTGGGAGTACTCGTCGCAGCAGTTCTGGCCTGGCGCAAAGCGCCGTTCGTTGCGATCGTCGTTGCCGCGGCGGTCACCACCGCTGCACTGAGGTTCGTCGGGATTTCCTGATACTGCGCGGCATACTGACCCCATGACTCCCACCGGAACATTGCGTGCGACCGCTACCGGCGTCGACCTTGAATTGACGCGATCCATCTCGGCGAGCCGCGAGGACGTGTGGGCGAGCCTCACCGACTCCGATCGCACCGAACGTTGGTATGGACCATGGGAGCGCGTGTCGGACGGTGAGGTACGGGTTCAGATGGCCTTCGAGGAGGGCGCGCCGTGGTTCGACATGACGCTCCGGACCTGCGAGGCGCCATCGTTGCTCGCCGTATCGATGGGTGACGAGTGGCACCTGGACGTGTCACTCACCGAGAATGACAGCGTCACAACGCTTCTCTTCATCCATCACCTGACGAAGACCGAGGGGATCGGCGAGATCGGGCCGGGCTGGGAGTACTACCTGGACATGCTCATCGCCTCACGCGAGGGCGCAGCGCTTCCGAGTTTCGACGACTACTACCCGTCCCAGCAGGAATACTACGAATCCTTGTCCCCGCGGTAACGTCTCGACGCCGCAATGATTTTCATCATCCCTTCCTGAATGCGACGGATCTCGTCCGCGCCGACTTCGTTACCTACGGCATCGGCCCACGCATGCTGTTGGGCGCGGAGTTTCGTGAGCGTCGCCCTGCCGTCGGGAGTCGGTCCGAGGAGCTTGGCACGGCGATGTTTCGGATTGTCCAGGTACTCGGCCCATCCCTTGTCGACCAGAATATCCGCGGTCCGCTGGACGCTTTGACGCGCGAGACCTAGCCCGACCCGCCTGGCGATCTCGGCGACCGCCAGCGGCTCCTCCAACGTCGCGCCGAGCACCTGCCACCAAGCCGGGCTCAGCCCGGCTGGTTCGGCGATACCCTTTGCTGCGGCGAGGAATTCGCCATTCAGTTCGAACGCGGGCAGAACGATCGACGTCAGTGCGTCACCGGCAGGCGATCTCACTTCGCTCCCCGCAGCTGGTCGAAGTACTTCTTCTCCCCCGTGGTGTACAGCCCGTACCAGGCGTCGATGATCGACTGCGGGAACAGTTCGAGAATCTCGAACAACGCCTTGGCGAACTCCAGCGGCGCAGTTCCGGGAGCCGTGACGAGGGTCCCGCCCACCACCGTTCTTTCCTCCCGGTAATGCTCGGCACCGGTGTATTCGGTTGCCATCGTGAGGAATTCGGGGGCATTACTGGTGTGGGGTCGGTTGTTCAGCAGACCCATACGCCCGAGGCCGAGCGTCGCGCCGCAGATGCCACCGACGGGAACTCCCTGGTCCAGCAGACGGCCGGCCAGCCCGAGGACTGCCGAATGCGCGTGTGCCCAACCACCACCGCCGGGAAGAACGAGAGCCGCCAGGTTCGAAGCGTCCAGGTCAGCCAGATCCCCGTCGGGCCGGATATGCATCCCACCAAGCGAGGTGACCTCGAACCCGCCGTCCGAGACGACTTTCAGCTGGTACCGCTCATCGCCCTGCTCGCGCGCCATGGCTATGCCCGCAACGAGGTAGCCGTATTCCCAGTCGGCCATGGTGTCGGTTGCGTAGAGAGCGATGGTTTTCATGCGTACCTCCAAATTGACAGTGTGCTGTCAGCTTAGAAAGTTGACAGCACACTGTCAACACCCCGTGAGCGTTTTGGAACCGCCTGCTGTACCGAAACGCGCACGGGCGGCGAAGCGCCGCTAGTGTGGCAATCGTGGCCACCTTCGATGCCCTCCGCTCCCGCTGGCCGAAGAGCCTGCCGCTGCAACCGCTGCCGTCCGAATCCTGGGTGAAACAGGAACCGACCTGGAAGGGCGCGAACCCCCAGGTCATCGAGTCGGCTCTCAAACGCGCCAAAACCAGACCGTCGGGTAACTGGTTCGTGTTCGCCGCGAGCCGCGACATCGGTGCCGACAAACCCTTCGGACGCACCATCGGTGGCACCGAACTGGTGGCCTGGCGCGACGAGAAGTCAGGGATCCACATCGCGCCCGGCGCCTGCCCACACCTGGGCGCGCCCCTCGACAAGGCGAAGATCGAGTGCGACACCCTCATCTGCCTATGGCACGGCATGCCCCTCGGGCCCAACGGTCGCCCGGGTTGGCGTCCGCTTCCCGCGTTCGACGACGGCGTTCTCGTCTGGGTTCGCATGGACGAGCTTGGCGGCGAGGAGCCGACGCCTGTTCCCATCGTCCCGATCCGGCCGCCCGCGTCGACGAGTGTCGAGGGCGTGGTGACGCTGACGGGCATCTGCGAGCCCGACGACATCGTCGCCAACCGTCTCGATCCTTGGCACGGCGCGTGGTTCCACCCGTACTCCTTCGCGCGTTTGAAGGTGGTCGAGGCTCCCACCGACATCGATGTGCCGGACGAGGACGATCGCTTCCTGGTCGACGTCACCTTCCGCGTCAGTCGCGGAATCGGAGTTCCGGTGCGCGCGGAGTTCGTCTGCCCCGGTCCGCGGACGATTATCATGCGGATTCTCGAAGGCGAGGGTGTGGGGAGCGTCGTCGAGACTCATGCAACGCCCCTCGGACCCGGTCCCGACGGAAAGCCTCGCACTGCAGTCATCGAGGCCACCATCGCGAGCTCGGATCGGCCGGGCTTCCGGATGGCGCGCAAGGTCGCGCCGCTGCTGCGACCCGCCATGAACTACACGGCCGCGCGGTTATGGAAGGACGACCTCGACTACGCCGAGCGTCGGTACGAGCTTCGGTCCAAGGGCCGCTAGCCGTCCCCGCCGAATTCGCAGTTATGCAGGAAAAAGCCTCGAATAACCTGCATAAGTGCGAACTCGGCATCAGGGGCGCGGCATCAACCTCCCGAGCGCCTCGAACACCCGGAACCTTCCCTTGACCGGCACGGTCTCGATGTCATGGCCCTGCACACCCCAGCCGGCGAGCAGAGTGTTGGCGGCGTGCAACCCGGTGGTCGCCGCCCGTTCCATCAGCGCTACCGGTAGATCGATTCGGATACCATCTCCGGCGAGAACCAAGCCAGGCTCGGGGGTACGAACCGTGGGCCGCCGAGCGAAGTGCCCGAGGCCGAACATCGGGCAATCGTCGCGCCACTCGGACCGCTCGGCAACAACGGTCGCCGATGCAGTTTCCGGATAGATCTCGTGCATTCGCGACATCAATTGCTCGCGGGTGTCGTCCTCGGAATCCGTTGCGGCATAAGCATGCAGCTCGACGACGGATCCTCCCGTGCGCGAGGCCCATTCCGCAGCCTCGTCCTCGAACCTCTCGAGAATGCTGATGTTGTCGATCGGCGGCATTTTGCCGGTGCCGATGAACGCGGGTCGGTCGGCGTTCACGGGCTTGTCCAACCAGACGCGATGCACCAGGAACGGCGGCGTGTTCTGCAGCGCTGCAACATCTTCGCGCCAAGCAGTAGTTCCGAGATCACCGGTCAGTTTCTTGAGACCACCGACATCGGCGGCGAGCACTACTGCGTCGAACTTCTCCCCATCCACCGAGAATCCTCGTTCGACAGAGGAAACCGAGACCCCAGTTCGAATCTCCACACCGAGACCCTCTAGATACTTCCCCAGCGGATCCCACAGAGCCTGCGGATACGGGCTGGTGGGCACGTCGAAAACTAGTCCCTCGGACGAACCCAGAAAATAGAGATGGAACATCATCGCGAGCTCAGCCGCGGACATCTCCTCGGGGTCGGCGAAGAAGCTTCGCGAGAACACACCGAAGGCCAGGTGGCGGGCTGCCTCCGGGAAGTTGATGTCTCGCAGGAACTGCGCTGCCGGGATGTTGTCCAGTTGCTCGTACGTTCCCGGCACACTGACCGTCATCAACGGCAGCGCGGCAATAGCGTTGAGGGACAGTAGCTCTCGCGGACGAAAAGTGGGACTGCGCAGCGCAAAGGCCAATGCGTTGAGCCCCGGCGTCTGCGGGAGCCCCTTGAAGCCGTCGATCCTGCCCGAATCGTCGATCAGGGGATAGTCTTCGACCGCGTGCAGCCGTCGCAGACCAGGGTCACTGCGCTCCAACAAGTTTCGCAGATTGTAGTATTGGCGGAAGAACGCGTGAAATCCGCGGCTCATCGTTGCCGGAGATCCATCCTGCAACACCGTCGACCATCCACCGACCCGGCCACCGAGGTACTCCTCGCGCTCGAGGACTACCACCCGGGCACCGCGCTCAGCCAAAGCCGTTGCGGCACTCAGGCCTGCGATGCCGCCGCCGACAACCGCAACCCTCGGGACCTTCGCCAGCGACTCCGCCGAGGGATAACCCGAGGGACCCGGATGCACTACCCGATGGCGATCGGTCACAAGCTCTCCACCGGGCGTGCCCCGAGGAAGGTATGCACGACGCCGTTCTGCCACCCCGTCATCGTCTCGTTGGTGAGGCTCGTGAATCCGGCACGCTGCATGCGCCGCGAATACTCGCGCACACCGTCGAAGCTGGCGACGCTGCGCCACAGGTGCTTGTAGAGCGTGAGGTCACGGGTAGCGGCGTATCCGAGCGGGATGATGATGGCCCAACACACCAGCGTCCAGACGATCCTGGCGCGCAGCGACTCCTTGACCGAGTACTCGTGAAATGCGATGGACGAACCGGGCGCGAGCAACGACAACAACGACTTCAACTCGGTGTCCGGATCGTCGACGTTGCGAATCAAATACGCCGCGAGTATTCCGTCGAACGGGCCGTCGATGCCGTTCTCCTGCAGGTCCTCGACGCGGCTGTGCACGAACGTGACGGTCGACGGCCACTTCTTGCTGCGCGCCACCTCGAGCATTTCCGACGACGCGTCCGCCGCGATGATCGTGGCATGCGGTGCCGCTTTCAACAGGGCAGCCGTCGAAGCACCGGTGCCGCAGCCGATGTCGAGCAGCCGCAGTCCGGCACCCAGGCCCGGGAGCCGTAGGCGCTCGGCCGATTTCGCGAGGTGATCGTGATAACCAGGGTTGGCCCCGACAAGGCGGTCGTAGGAACCGGCGTCCTGGTCGAACGCGCGGGGCACCTGCAGCCTGGGCAGGCCACTTTTGCCCACGATTCCGGTCACAGGACCTCTTCCTTGGCGACGCGGGCAGAAGGACCGCCTTCGATGGACACGACATCCCCTTGGTGCAACTGCCTGCCGCGGCGCAGGTCGACCTCGCCGTTGACGCTGACGTGCCCGTCGGCGATGAAGCTCTTCGCCTCCGCGCCGGACTCGATGAGACTCGCAAGCTTCAGAAATTGTCCGAGCCGGATCGACTCGTCACGGATCGGGACGTCTTGAGCATCAGCCATGCCCCTATCTTGTATCAAGAAGGGGAAAATCGCCGTAACCGCAGGCTGTTGGTCACCACGAACACCGAAGAGAACGCCATCGCAGCACCGGCGAGCATGGGATTGAGCAGTCCCGCTGCAGCGAGCGGGATAGCCGCGACGTTGTACGCGAACGCCCAGAACAGGTTGCCCTTGATCGTCGCGAGCGTCTTCCGCGACAACCTGATGGCGTCGCCGACGGCCCGCAGATCCCCGCGCACGAGCGTCAAGTCGCTGGCTTCGATGGCCACGTCGGTGCCCGTTCCCATCGCAAGACCGAGGTCGGCAGTCGCCAGCGCGGCGGCGTCGTTGACACCGTCGCCGACCATCGCCACGACCCGGCCCTGCGCCTGCAGCCGCTCGATCGCGTCGACCTTGCCCTGTGGAAGCACACCGGCGATGACCTCGTCGATCCCGACGTCGGCAGCGATCTTCCTGGCCGCGGCCTCGTTGTCTCCCGTCAGCATGACCGGCGTCAGACCGAGTGCGCGCAGTTCGGCGACCGCCTGCTTCGACGTCGGCTTGATCGCGTCGGCGACCACGAGCACCCCCCGTGCCTTACCGTCCCAGCCGACGGCAACTGCAGTACGTCCGTCGGCTTCGGCGTCGGCCATCGCGCGTGTCAGCTCGTCGGGAAGCGGCTGTGACCAGTCGGCGAGCAGCGACGCGCGGCCCAGGACCACGGCCCGGCCGTCGACGATGCCAGTGACTCCGAGGCCGGCCGAGTTGGAGAATTCTTCTACCTCTCCCACATTTCCGCGCGAGCGCGCTGCCTTGGCAATCGCCTGAGCGATGGGATGTTCGGAGCTCGCCTCGATGGCTCCCGCAATCGCCACAACCTCGTCTTCGCTCTCTCCATCAGCCGGATGAACCGCGAGCAGCGTCATCTCGCCGGTGGTGACGGTGCCGGTCTTGTCGAGGACGACGGTGTCGATCTGCCTCGTCGACTCGAGAATCTCCGGTCCCTTGATCAGAATGCCGAGCTGCGCGGCGCGGCCCGTGCCGACCATGAGGGCAGTGGGCGTCGCCAACCCGAGGGCGCACGGGCACGCGATGATGAGGACGGCAACGGCAGCGGTGAATGCGCCGGCAACGGCGGCGCCTGTCCCGAGCCAGAATCCGAGCGTCCCGACAGCAATCGCGATGACGATCGGAACGAAGATTCCGGAAATCCTGTCAGCGAGTTTCTGCGCCTGGGCCTTCCCTGTCTGGGCGTCTTCGACGAGCGTGGCCATCTGCGCGAGCTGGGTGTCGGCGCCGATGCGTGTGGCCTTCACGACGAGCCGTCCGCCGACATTGACCGTCGCTCCGACCACGGCGTCTCCCGCGGCAACCTCGACCGGTACCGATTCACCCGTGAGCATCGATGCATCGACCGCGGACGCACCCGATTCGACGATGCCGTCCGTCGCGATCTTCTCACCGGGCCGCACCAGGAAGGTGTCGCCCACGACAAGATCAGCGGTGGGAATCTGATGTTCGACGCCGCCCCTGAGCAGCGTTACGTCCTTGGCACCGAGATCGAGCAGGGCGCGCAACGCAGCTCCCGCACGACGCTTGGAGCGCGACTCGAAATAGCGTCCGGCCAGGATGAACGTCGTGACGCCTGCCGCGGCTTCGAAATAGATGTTCGACGAGCCGTCCATCCGCGCGATGGTCAACTCGAACGGGTGCTTCATCCCCGGTGCTCCGGCGGTCCCGAAGAACAGGGCGTACAGCGACCAACCGAGCGCCGCGAGGGTACCCATCGACACCAGCGTGTCCATCGTCGACGTTCCGTGCCGCAGGTTGGTCCAGGCAGCCTTGTGGAAGGGCCATGCGCCCCACACGACGACGGGTGCCGCGAGTGTCAGTGACAGCCACTGCCAGTTGGTGAACTGCAGCGCCGGAATCATCGCCATCGCGATCACCGGAACGGACAGCACCGCCGAGACAAGCAGCCGTTGCTTCAGCGGGTCTGCTTCTTCTTCGGTCTCCGGCTCCTCGGTGGGTAGCGAGGCCGTGTACCCCGCGGCTTCGACAGCCTTGATCAAGTCCTCGGTCGGCACGCCGTCGGACTTCACTCGCGCCTTCTCGGTGGCGTAGTTGACCGTGGCGGTGACGCCGTCGAGTTTGTTGAGCTTTCGTTCGATCCGGTTGGCGCACGACGCGCACGTCATGCCGCCGAGAATCAGTTCGGTGTCATTCATGGGTGACTCACCTGCATCTGGGCATGCTCGTGCGAGACCGGCGCCTGATCACCGATAGGCCCGACTGCAGTCCCGATCAGGTAGGTAGCGAAGAACATCACTGTAATTCCGACTACGAAACCGACAAGTTTGATCGTCGTGTTCACCTCGTACACCTCTTTCGTCGACTCCTGTCTACCATACCCCCCTAGGGTATTTAAAAGTCTCGATCCGGTCACGGTGTAACGCGGAGGGTTCCCACGGCGAAATCGAGGTAACCCGCCGCGCAGTGTCGGCGCGGCGAAGAGTGAGCCCGCGACACCATCCGCGGGAATTGATCGGTTCGGGGACAGACTGATTGGGATGAACATGCCTTTACGCGTCAAACCTCGCGGACCCGCGGACCGACGACGACTCGTCACGAGCGCTGTCGCGTTCGTTTCCCTCGGAGCACTTGCCGTCGGAGCCGCGGTGCTGACGACGTCGACGTTGACGAAGTCCGATGCCAAGGTCGAACTCGCATCCACGGCCACCTGCTACGACATGGTCACTGTCGCGGTCGGCGGACGTAACGACACTCCCAGCAACAGCGGAGTCAAGCTGCTCACGCTGCCCGACGGCACGCGGCTTCCCGCTGCGCTCGCGGACGACTTCAACAGTCCCTGGGTAGATCAGGTCGTCGACGTGCCGAACGACCAGGTTGCCGCCGGTTCTTACGCGGCCGTCTACGTCGATTATCCGGCCAACATGGCCTCGTACGACAACGCCGTCACCACGGGCGTCGCCAACACCCAGACGGTCATCAACGCCATCTCGAAGTCGTGCCCTGACACACGCTTCGCGATCGTCGGTTACAGCGAAGGCGCCGACGTCACCCGCCGCGCCGCGATGGAGATCGGCAACCAGACCGTCGGCGCCGACGGTACGTACGGAATCGTCGACCCGTCCAAGGTCGTCGGTGTCGTGATTCTCGCGGACGCAGGCCGCACCGAAGGTGAAAGCCCGTTCCCGGGATCCGAGGCCGGAACCAATCCCGACAACTTCGACACGAAGTACCAGAACAGCCCCGACGGCACGTCGGGAGCAGGCGCTCTGCCCGGCACGTCCGGGAGTTTCGGCGCTCTCGACGGCAAGGTCGCTTCATTCTGCTCGCAGGGCGATCTGACCTGCTCGATGCCCAAGAACACCTCGATGCTGCACCTCGCGGCCAACGTCGGCCGCCAGCTCGACTTCGATGCGCTCGAGCGCGACAAGGCTCTCACCCCCGCAACCGGCGCCGACATGGCCATGGTCATCGGACGGATTGCCGTCGCCGCGTTCGCCGACATCACGAGCCAGGACAACTGGCTCGCCGGTGACGAGACGTTCCTCGATGTGCTCATCAAAGTATCCGAGCCCGGCTACACACCTGCCGATCCCACCACCAAGGCCTCGGCCGCGAAGACGGACACCGAAGCCACAACCGACGAGAACGGTGAGCCGCTCCCCGCGGAGAGTGCTGTGAACCTGGCCTACCTCCCGTCGAAGATCGCCAAGGAAATCATCGGCTTCATCGGATCCAACTCCGACACCGTGCCTGTCCTGATGAACGATCCGTACGGTCTGACACTCGGACCGGGCACCGGCCACCACTTCGACTACTGGCGCGACGCGGACGCAGCCAATGGCAGGCCACTGACGTCGGCGCAGTACGCAGCGGCATGGTTGACCCAGCTCGCCAAGGACGCCGAGGCAGGCAAGCCGATCAAGTCCGCCGAGGTTCAGCAGCAGGCTCGACTCGTTGCTCAGACCGCGACGGCAATGCCGACCACGTCGTCGGCAGCACCGACCACCACGACCGCTCCCGCCGTGGTGCCGTACGTAGCCGTCGACCCGACTCCCGGGCTCGCACCGGTTGTTCCTGTCGTCCCGGTCGATCCGGCCCTGCCCGTCGCTCCGGTCCCGCCGCTCGATCCGGCTCTGCCGCTCGATCCCGCTCTAACGGTGGCACCCGAGGTAACCGTCGCGGCAACCCCCACCGCCGAGCTTGCACCGACAACTTCGGTAGCCCCGACCACCACCGCCGTGGTGCCTGCTTCGTAGGTACGTTGCTCGCCGTTTCGGCGCCCGTCCTCGATATTTCGAGGGCGGGCGCCGAATGCGTTTACGCGGGTTCTCGACGACGGAGCAACGCGATTCCTCCCGCACAGAACAGCACCACGAGGACGCCGCACAACGACAACACCGTGCGAGAAGGGTTGGACGAGCCGACGAAAGACTCGGTGAAGACGTACCCGGCGCCTCCGGTGTAGCCGAACGACATGGTCACCGACACGGTGAGGGTGAACGGAACAAACATCGCCACCACCAGCGGTTCTCGGCCGACCGGAAGCACCGCCACGACGGTGTAGGCGGCGGCGAACGGCAAGAGGTACATACCGGCCACGCCTGACGCTGTTCCCGTCGACGGCCCGATGAGCAACGCCGAAAGGGCAGTAGCGAGGAGCAGAGCAAGGCCCACGTAGACCTGGGGGATTCGCGCTCCCAGGACACCACCGGCGACGAACAAGGCGATGACCAGGCCCAGCTGGATCGCACTCACGCCGACCCAGCGACCCGAGCCGAGCGCGGCACCCGTCGTCGCGAACAGGGCGAGGACAACCGACCCGTTTCGGCCCGGCAGTATCAGCGCGGCGACGAGTGCTGCGACGGCAAGCCCGACGAGACAGAGGTACCAGACGACGTCCTCGCTGCGATATGCCGTCGACGCCCATCCGACGGTAGATCCGACAATGGGTAGTCCGATACCGACAGCAACTGCGACGGCTGACCCGGGCGTGTCGATGGCGTCGGGCCCGTTGACGATTCGTGATGCGATCAGAGCCGCTGCGGCCAGACAGACGAGCACCAGGAAGATAACGTCGCGAGTCGACTCGGCCTCACCGAAAGGGTCGTAGCCGATGATCACCGAGTCGGATCCGTTGATCGCGCCCATCACCAGTACGTCGTAGAGCCTGCTGCCGAACAGACCGCCCCCGAGGAGCCCCAATACCAGCGCGCCCTGAAGAGACACGGCGTCCGTCCTCTCGGCGGCCAGCGCGCCTACGAGCGCTCCTGCAGCAACGGGCGAAATCCATCCAGGAAGCCCGTCGAGCGGGACATCGACCGCCAGAACAATCAACGCCGCCATCGCAACTGGAATACGAGCCGAGGACACGCGTCCGAGAATCGACACCGCGACCACGGCGACGACGGCCATCGCCACCACCCCGGAGTCGATACCGGCCACGGACGAGAGCGACGCCGCCGGATCGATCAGCGAATCGGTGATCTCGCGCGAGCTGAGAACCAGCCCGGCCGTGACGCCCCCGAGCCCAGCGGTGAGCACCGTCATTGTTCGGTTCACGAAAGACATTCGCCGATCATGCCCGTCGAACCGATCAGGAATCGAGAAGCACACCGCTCGCGGCGCAACTAACGTCTTCTCCCATGGACATCAAAATTCACTCCTCATTCCTCCCCCAAGACGACCCGGACGCCGCGCTCGCGTTCTATCGCGACCTCCTCGGCTTCGAGGTGCGCCTCGACGTCGGGTACGACGGACTCCGCTGGATCACCGTCGGTCCCGAGGGCCAGCCGGACACCTCCATCGTATTGACGCCCCCTGCCGTCGACCCCGGCATCACCGACGGCGAGCGCAAGACCATCGTCGAGATGATGGCGAAGGGCACCTACGCCGGACTCCTTCTCGCCACAGCAGACTTGGACACCACGTTCGAGAAACTGCAGGCCGCCGACGCCGACGTCGTTCAGGAACCGACACAGCAGCCGTACGGGGTGCGCGACTGCGCCGTCCGCGATCCCGCGGGCAACTTGCTTCGCATTCAAGAATTGGGCTGAGCCTGGTTAGATCCTCGTCAAGTTCCGCTAGAGAAAGCGACACTGCACAACATGGCCAGAAGGACGACGCCTGCGCGCGAGCTCCACGCGGCAGACACACACGATCTTATTCGCGTACAGGGCGCCCGGGTGAACAACCTCAAGGACATCAGTGTCGAGATCCCCAAGCGCAGGCTGACAGTGTTCACCGGAGTCTCCGGATCGGGCAAGAGTTCGTTGGTGTTCAGCACCATCGCCGCCGAATCGCAGCGCATGATCAATGAGACGTACAGCGCGTTCGTGCAGGGTTTCATGCCGACACTCGGGCGCCCTGATGTCGACGTTCTCGACGGCCTGACCACGGCGATCATCGTCGACCAGCAGCGGATGGGCGCCAACCCACACTCGACCGTCGGCACAGTAACCGACGCGAATGCGATGCTCCGGATCCTGTTCAGCCGACTCGGTAAGCCGTATATCGGCTCGCCGCAAGCATTCTCGTTCAACGTCGCGTCCATATCGGGTGCAGGCGCGGTGACGGTCGAGAAGGGAGGACGTGCGACTCGCGAGAAGCGGACGTTCTCCATTACCGGTGGCATGTGCCCACGGTGCGAGGGCAGGGGTTCGGTCAGCGACATCGACCTGGCCGCGCTGTACGACGACAGCAAATCCCTCAACGAGGGCGCCATCACCATCCCTGGCTACAGCATGGAAGGCTGGTACGGTCGAATCTTCCGTGGCTGCGGTTATTTCGACCCGGACAAGCCGATCTCGAAGTTCACCAAGAAGCAACTCGACGACCTGCTCTACCGCGAGGCGACGAAGATCAAAGTCGAGGGCATCAACCTGACGTACCTCGGTCTGATCCCGCAGATCCAGAAGTCGTTCCTTTCCAAGGACGTCGACGCGATGCAGCCACATGTCAGGGCATTCGTCGATCGCGCGGTTACCTTCGCCACCTGCCCCGACTGCGGCGGCACCCGACTCAGCGAGGGCGCCAGATCGTCGAAGATCAAGGGCATCAACATCGCCGACGCCTGCGCCATGCAGATCAGCGATCTTGCGGTATGGGTACGCGGCGTGAAAGAACCATCCGTTGCGCCGTTGCTCGACTCGCTCGTCGAGACGCTGGATTCGTTCGTCGAAATCGGGCTCGGGTATCTCTCGTTGGAACGGCCCGCGGGAACACTGTCGGGTGGTGAAGCGCAGCGTACCAAGATGATTCGCCAACTCGGATCGTCGTTGACGGACGTCACCTACGTGTTCGACGAGCCCACCATCGGCCTGCATCCGCACGACATCGAGAACATGAACGATCTCCTGCTTCGCCTGCGCGACAAGGGTAATACCGTTCTGGTCGTCGAGCACAAACCGGAGACCATCGTGATCGCAGATCATGTCGTCGACCTCGGGCCCGGCGCAGGTTCGGACGGCGGCAACATCTGTTTCGAAGGAACGGTCGAGGGACTGCGCACTAGCGACACCATCACCGGCCATCACTTCGACGATCGTGCTCGGCTCAAAGATTCGGTGCGTGAATTCTCCGAGGTGATCGAGGTTCGTGGTGCCGACACGAACAATCTGCAGAACGTCGATGTCGATGTGCCGCTGGGCGTTTTGACGGTCATCACCGGTGTGGCGGGTTCGGGCAAGAGCTCTCTGATTAACGGTTCACTGTCCGGACTCGAGGATGTGGTGACGGTCGATCAGGGAGCTATCCGCGGATCTCGTCGCAGCAACCCTGCGACCTACACCGGGCTACTGGAACCGATACGCAAGGCCTTCGCGAAAGAGAACGGCGTCAAACCGGCTCTCTTCAGCGCCAATTCGGAAGGCGCGTGCCCTTCCTGCAATGGCAACGGCGTCATCTACAGCGACCTGGCAATCATGGCAGGCGTCGCGACCCCATGCGAGTTGTGCGAGGGCAAACGGTTCCAAGCATCGGTGCTCGAATACAAGCTCGGCGGCAAGGACATCAGCGAGGTACTCGCGATGTCGGCGGCCGAGGCCGAGCAGTTCTTCGGCGATGGTGACGCCAAGATCCTCGCAGCCCACAAGATTCTGGTCCGGCTGGTCGATGTCGGGCTCGGATACATCAAGCTCGGGCAGCCTTTGACAACCCTGTCCGGCGGCGAACGGCAACGTCTGAAGCTCGCGGTGAACATAGCCGACAAGGTCGGCATCTACGTGCTCGACGAGCCGACGACAGGTCTGCACCTCGCCGATGTCGAACAGCTCCTTGGCTTGCTGGACAGGCTCGTCGATTCGGGCAAGTCCGTCATCGTCATCGAGCACCACCAGGCCGTCATGGCACATGCCGACTGGATAATCGACATCGGCCCCGGCGCCGGTCACGACGGCGGGCTCATCGTGTTCGAGGGCACGCCAACAGCCCTCGTCGCCGACCGGACGACACTGACGGGCGAGCACCTGGCGGCGTACGTGGGGAGCTGATGTAAATGAGGCTTCTGTTCATCCACGGTGCAGGCGGATTCGTCGAGGATCGTTCGATGGCCGATGGTTTCGGTGCCGCACTCGGCATAGATGTCGAGATGCCCGAGTTCTCCGACGGCGATATGTCGTACGAGGGGTGGGCTGAGCCGGTTCGTAGTCTGCTGGCTGCGCTGGGCGCCGACGATATAGTCGTCGCGCATTCGTTCGGGGCGTCGATCGTGTTGCGGGTACTGGCCGAGCGTCGACACGCGATGTCTCGGGCAGTTTTACTCGCCATGCCGGACTGGACCGCCGGAGGCTGGGACGTCTCGGACTACGCGTTCGAGGGTTCCGAGCCGGATGTTGCACTTTCACTGCACCACTGCCGCGACGACGAGGTTGTGCCGTTCACTCATCTGGCTCTGCATGCGGCGCGGCTCCCGTCGGCTTCGGTTCAGGCCTATCCGTCTGGGGGTCATCAGTTCGAGGGGGTCGTGCAGGACATTGCCGCGCAGGTGCATCGAAGGCCGTGAGTTGCGTTGGTCGGCTGCTACTTTATTCGAACTGGTGTTCGAGTTTCTGTCGGTGGGTCGGGCTAGGTTTGCATCATGCTTTCGGGGGAGAACGTCGCCGGCCTCGCCGACGACCTAGGGGTCGCCACACCGCGTGGTGTGCTGCCGATCGCCGACCCGTGTCTGCTCGATGCGGTGGTGTCGATGGAGTCGGCGTGGGTCTGCGTCGCTGCGGTGGCGTCGATCGGGTTGCTCGACGCCGACAAGCGGGCCTTGATGGTGCGGATGGAAACGTTGTCGCGGGCGATATACGGCACCTCGCATACCTGGTTGACCGAACTGATCGATTCCGATGGGTTGGCGGTGATGCCGGAGAAGAAGAATCCGTCTCGTCTGGCGTCTCTGTTGCGGATCAATGCCGGGGTCGCCGGTAAACGCATCAGGATCGCGGCGAAGATCGCGGTGCGGCGGGCGATGACGGGTGAAAAGTTGGATCCGGTGTTGCCGACGACGGCAGTTGCGCATACCAGCGGGGAGATCGATGCCGCGCATGTCACGATCATCGACACGTTCTTCGGCGATCTTCCCGAAGGCGTCGATCACGAGTCGCGGGTGCAGTCGGAGTTTCTGCTCTCGGAGTTGGCGAAGCAGGTGTCGCCGGAGCAGTTGCAGGTTGCTGCGGACCGGCTACAGACTCTCTTGGATCCGGATGGGTCGCTCAGGGATGAGCCCGATCCGATCGCGAAATGTTTCTTCCGGTTGGGGAAGCAGGATGCCGAGGGGTTGAGCAAGGGCAGTTTCCTCATCGACGCCGAGTTCCGGGCGTATCTCGAAGCGTTGCTCGCCAAACTCGCCAAGCCGGGCAATTGCAACCCCGACGAGCCGAAGCCTGTGGTCGAGGACGAGCCGGGCGAGGATGAGCCGGACGAGGATGAGCCGGACGGTGGGTCAGGTGATCGCCCGGACGCGAAGCCGGGGGATCCGACACTGTTCGACGGTCCCGGTCCCAGTCCTGGCGGCGGCGATTCCGGCGGCACAGGCGATTCCGACGGCAGCGGCTCGGGCGGACCCGGCGGCGGTGAGCCGGGAACCACTCCGCGCGATACCGTCACCGATCCCGACATGCAACGCCGCGCCGGACGCGACACCCGCACCCCGGGGCGACGCAACCACGACGCCGTCAAAGCTGTCCTACGCCAGATGCTCGCCTCCGGCACCCTCGGTGAACACCGCGGCCTGCCCGTCACCGCGATCATCTCCATGACCGCCCAGGACCTGGAAACTGCCTGCGGGCACGCTGTCACCGGTACCGGATCACTGATCCCGATGCGCGACGCGATCCGCATGGCCTCCCATGCCCATCAGTACCTCGCGGTCTTCGACGACGCCGACGGCCGCGCTCTCTACCTCGGACGCACCAAACGCATCGCTACCGCCGATCAACGGATCGTGCTGATCGCCCGCGACCGCGGGTGCAGCTTCCCCGGCTGCACCCGCCCCGCCACCTGGTCGCAGGTGCACCACATCGACGAATGGAGATCCGGGGGCAACACCGACGTCGATGCGATGACCTTCGGTTGCGATATCCACCACGCCCTCGTCGGGGATGGCCCCCATGATTGGGCGACCACCACCACCGGCCCAGGGCACCCCACCCCTGGGCGTACTCAGTGGCATCCCCCCGGGAGTGTCGATCCCGATCGCCGCGGGGTAGTGAATCATTTTCATCATCCACAGGAATACCTATACCACGACCCCGAGGACCCCGAGCCGTAATCCGGGAACCCCAAACCGCAAGCGGCACAGCGTTACCTGCGCCGCTTACAGTCATACCGCTCGAACACTGTGCAGGCCACAACGATCTGCTGGCTCCGCTGATGGGACTACGCCTCACAAGCGACATACATGACCGACCTCGCAGGATGGTCCAGCAGAACAAAGTTCTGGCTTGTTCTCCTCGTCCGCACGACGTGGCGGGCTGAGTCCCCTAGCATCACCGGGGTGGGGGGAATCGAAGGGCCGAAGGAGCAGCTAGCGCGTCTTGTAGTCGAGCGGATTCGTTTCGAAGGGGGCGCCGAGCCCCGTGTCGACCACGACGTGTTCGCGGTGCGGTACGGCGACGATTCCGTCCTCTACCTCGACAATCTGCTGCGCGATACGGCCACTGTGTCTGCGCTGGCTCGCGAGTCGCACGTGGCGCATTTCGTCTCGACCGAGATGTCCTCGAAAGACTGGCCCGGGAACTGGAACGACGCGTTGCCGCGGCTGCGTCCGGTCCTGAAACCATCCACGTACACGCTGGGGCCGCCCTCGGGCCTACTGCTGTCCCGCAGGGTGTTTCCGCTGGTCGACGAGCTCGTTGCGGTCGACATGCCGGGCCACCGAGCTACAGTATCGTGGTCGACCATCGACAAGTGGGGCGTCGACCCCTCCACCGTGTTCGCTGCAGCACGATCCAACCTGGCAACCATCACCCAGCACGCCGACCCCACCAAGGGCAGGGCCATTCAGAGATTGATCGACGACGGTGGCCGCTATTACACGTCCTGGCTGCTCGATCCGGGCTGGCTCGAATCCCACCGGGGGCGACTCGGCTGCCCGCCTGTCGCGTTCGTCCCCGACGTCAACACCATCTTCGTACTTCCCAGTGACGACCCCGAATTGCTTGCCAAGCACTTCGCCATGGTCGAGCAGCAGTACATCCACACCTCGCGTGCGTTGTCACCTCAGGCCTACACGGTCGACGACGCCGGGTCGGTCGTCACGTTGGACACTGTCAACCCCGAAGACCCGGGTACTGCCCGTGCGCGATGCGTCCATATCGCGCACGAGTATGCGGCCCAGTCGAGTTGGTTGACTCGGCAGTACGAACTCGAGCACGTCCATTCGTTCGTTGGCACCGTCACAGTCAAGACGACGCCATTCGGTCCCCGGACGGTGACCATCTGGGGCGACGGGATCGATTACACGATGCCGCACACCGATCTCGTGGCGTTCTGCCAACAGGATGCTCCGCCGTTCTATGTCCAGTTCGGCGACGTCGCAGCGATCACCGGTATCGCACCCGTCGCCGGCTTCGATCCGAGAAGGTATCGAGTGTCTTCCTGGCCGGACTGGGAGACCGTCGAACAGCTTCGCGCATACAGCATTCCGGTGGGCTGACAATTATCGAACCACTGTGTACTCGTTGATCACCACCCCCGATTCGTAGGGCGTGCTGGCCACGAGATCCATTCGGACAGGCGAGTATTCACGCTCGGCGAAGAGCCTCTTACCCGAGCCGAGCAGAACCGGGTTGACCTTGAGAATCAGCCTGTCGATTTCGTCCACCAGCGCCGATGCCAGAATTCCGCCTCCCGCCAACCAGATCCCACTGCCGCTCTCCTGCTTCAATGTACGAACGAGAGCGACAGGATCCTCGTCGGAGAGAATCACAGCGGGTTCGACAACCGAGTGGTTGCGCGAGAACACGTGCTGTTTCAGGTGTCCATACGGTCCGCCGTGCGGATGGACTCCACCTGCCGTATAGGTATTCCAGCCCATGAGCACGGTGTCGAAGCGGGTCAGATCGGGAGTCAGCCCCAACGCATCCAACCCGAGCGTCGGAATGGTGTCGGTGTACTCGCGCAGGATCATGTCGATGTGATCGCCCTGCATCGGGAAGTCTGCGAACGTGTCGTCGGGGGCTGCGATGTAGCCGTCGAGGCTGACAGCGACGTAGTAAACCAATTCACGCACAAGAGCTCCAATCACGACGGTTGTAGTGGTTCAGCTTGAAGACTACGACACCCGTCGTGGTTCCGCTAGTCTTTTTTCATGGCCCGCAATCCACAGAGACGCTCCGACCTCGCCGACGCCGGACTCGCCATCCTGGCCAGGGACGGTGCCCGTGGACTCACGCACCGCGCGATCGACGACGAGGCGAACGTCCCCAAGGGGACCACGTCCAATTACTTCAAGTCACGCGACGACGTCATCGCCGGGCTGATCGAGCGGATCGGAGAAAGGCTGGCACCCAACCCCGAAGTCCACGAACCTCTCGCTTCGCAGCCTCCCAGCCCCGAGCTGTTCGGTGCGTACATTCGCGACATCGTCGCGCGGCTCCTCGGGAATCGCGACGTGACGCTCGCGTTGTTCGAGCTGAGACTGGAGGCCTCGAGACGCCAAGAGATCAGGGAAGTGCTCGGGCGCTGGCAGCGCTCGAACTTCGCCGCCGACGTCGAATTCAATCTCGCCGCCGGGCTCCCCGGAGGCGCCAAGGAGGTCGCACTTTTCCACTACGCGATCGACGGTCTCCTACTCGACCGCCTCACGTACCCGATCGATCCCGAGACGTCGACCGACGAGATAATTGACGCCCTGATTGCGCTGACGCGCCCGTGAGTGAATGTGTACGTCCGGCTGTCATAAAGCACTCACGGGCGGCGTAGCCGCACTCAGGTGAATTTCACACCCTGGGCCAGCGGCAATTCGTTGGAGTAGTTGACCGTGTTGGTCGACCGACGCATGTAGGACTTCCATGCGTCCGAACCGGACTCGCGTCCGCCACCGGTTTCCTTCTCGCCGCCGAAGGCCCCACCGATCTCAGCACCCGACGGTCCGATGTTGACGTTCGCGATGCCACAGTCGGACCCCGCCGCGGACAGGAACTTCTCGGCCTCGCGAAGGTCCGTCGTGAAGATCGACGACGAAAGCCCCTGCGGCACATCATTATGGAGTGCAATGGCCTCGTCGAGCGTGTCGTAGGTGAGCACGTACAAAATGGGGGCGAATGTCTCGTGACGCACGATATCGGTCTGTGCGGGCATGGTGACGATCGTCGGCTGTACGTAGTAGGCATACTCACCGAAAATATCGACGCGCTCACCGCCGACCTTGATCGAGCCGCCGCCACCCACCGCGGCGTCGAGCGCCTTCTGGAATCCCGCGAAGGCCGGGGCGTCGATCAATGGGCCGACGAGGGTGTCCGGCTCCATCGGTGAACCGATGGAGAGCGATTGATAGGCACGTGAAATGCGATCCACCAGCTCCTCGGCGATCGAGGAATGCACGATCACCCGGCGCAACGACGTACAGCGCTGCCCCGCAGTGCCAGCCGCGGAGAACACGATTCCGCGGGTGGTCAGATCCAGGTCGGCGGACGGCGTCACGATCGCAGCGTTGTTGCCGCCGAGTTCGAGCAGCACCCGGCCGAACCGCTCGGCCACACGAGGTGCGACCGTACGGCCCATCCGAGTCGAACCGGTTGCCGAGAGCAGCGCTACTCGCGAGTCGTCGACGAGGGCCTCTCCTGCAACACGGTCGCCGATGACGAGCTGCGCAACCGCCGGGTCGATGCCTGCTTTCTGGGCTGCACGCTCGAACAGCGCTTGTACTCCGAGCGCGGTCAACGGAGTCTTCTCCGACGGTTTCCAGATGACGGTGTCTCCGGCGACCAAGGCCAACACCGTGTTCCACGACCACACCGCGACCGGGAAGTTGAAGGCCGTGATGACTCCGACGACACCGAGCGGGTGCCACTGTTCCATCATGCGGTGCCCTGGGCGCTCGGTGGCGATGGTGTTGCCGTACAGCTGGCGGGACAATCCGACACCGAAGTCGCAGATGTCGATCATTTCCTGCACTTCACCGAGGCCCTCGGAGACGATCTTGCCTGCCTCGATCGACACGAGCGCGCCAAGATCTTCCTTGTGTTCGCGCAGCAGTTCCCCGAGTTCGCGAATCAGACCTCCGCGCACCGGTGCCGGTACAGCCGACCACTCGCCGAACGCCGCTGACGCCACGCTGATCGCGGCCTCGACATCGGCCGGTCCAGCAGCGGCGAGCGATGCAAGATTGCCACCGGTGATGGGCGAGCGCGCCACGATCGGCAGCTTGGACTGCGGCACGTCCAGATCGACGCGCACACCGAGACGGTCCAGAATCGCGCGAGTCCGGACACTGAGATCGCCGTGGGTGACGGGTGAAGACATGTACAGCACCTTTCATGGAGGCGAGCGGTGGTATCAATCTAGTCGACAACACTTCAGACCGTAAATATTCCTGTTTTATGCGCTTGCTTACGGAATATTATCGCGTATGTTGGCACACATGACGCAGGTATTACAGTCCGTCCACGACCATCCCGACGCCTCTCAGGAAGCCGTGGCCCCCGCGCGAGTGCACGAAACGATCGGCAAGCACATGCTCGTCGACGGGTTCGAGATGGTGCTCGATCTGGATGCTTCGCACGGGTCGAAACTCGTCGACGCCCGTAATGGCACCGAATACCTCGATCTGTTCACTTTCTTCGCCTCCAATGCGCTCGGCATGAACCATCCATCGCTGGCTCAGGACGACGAATTCAAGGCAGATCTGTTGCAGGCCGCCATGAACAAGCCCAGCAATTCCGACATCTACACCGCTCCGATGGCGCAGTTCGTGGAAACGTTCGCGCGTGTCCTGGGCGACGCCAGGCTTCCGCACTTGTTCTTCGTCGAAGGCGGTGCGCTCGCCGTCGAGAACGCGCTCAAGGTCGCCTTCGACTGGAAGAGCCGCTGGAACCAAGCCCACGGCATCGACCCCAGTCTCGGCACGCAGGTCATGCACTTCGAGCACGCCTTTCATGGCCGCTCCGGCTACACGATGTCCTTGACGAACACCGACCCGAACAAAGTCGCACGGTTCCCCAAGTTCGACTGGCCCCGCATCCCGTCGCCGTACATACGCGGCGGCGTCGACATGGACGCCCTCGAGTCCGACGCGTTGGAGGCGGCGCGGTTGGCATTCGAAGCAAACCCGCATGACATCGCCTGCGCCATCATCGAACCGATCCAGGGCGAAGGTGGTGACAACCACTTCCGCCCGCAGTTCCTCCAGAAGCTGCGGGACCTGTGCCACGAATTCGACACTCTGTTCGTCGTCGACGAGGTGCAGACGGGTGCCGGAATGACCGGCACCGCATGGGCTTTCCAACAACTCGGCGTCGTACCGGACGTTCTGGCCTTCGGGAAAAAGGTCCAGGTCTGTGGCGTCATGGCAGGGGGACGCGTCGACGATATCGAGGACAACGCCTTCCGCGTGTCCTCGCGCATAAACTCGACGTGGGGCGGCAACCTCACCGACATGGTCCGCTCGCGCCGGATACTGGAAGTGGTGGAAGCAGACAGTCTCATCGAGAGGGCAGGAGTCCTCGGTGAGCATCTACTGCAGCGCCTGCAGGACATGGCATCTCGCCACACCATGGTCACCGAGGTACGCGGACGCGGCTTGATGTGCGCCTTCACGATGCCCGACGCCGACCTCCGCGACCGCCTCGTCGAGGATCTGCGAGTTCAGGAGCAAGTGCTCGTCCTCGGATGCGGCGGGAGCGCCGTCCGTTTCCGCCCAGCGCTGACCATCAATGAAGCCGACCTCGACCGAGGCGTCGACGCCATCGAACGCTCGCTCGGGAGGCTGTAGGGCTCAGCGATGTGCCGCAGTCGACGAAATACTGATTCGAGCCGACGGGGTGACCTGATCGCGGTTCTGTTATCCGTTCGATTCCTGCGAATCCCTGAGTTAGCTGTTAAGTTCTCCTAGCGAAAGGACCGACCGGTCTTTTCGGTCAGGCCTGTCGCAAGCAGGATCACGGAGGACATCGCTGTGCCTTATCTCGGTTTGATCATCATGATCCTGTGGGTGTTCTGCCTGATCGACGTCATCACGGCCGAGGACACTGGTGTTCGCCACCTACCGAAGATGTTGTGGCTACTGTTCGTGATTCTCATTCCTCTGGCCGGTTCGGTGGTCTGGCTCCTCGTCGGGCGTCCCATCGGCGGCGGAGTCTGGGGCGGAAACGGAACGCAGCAGGGTGGTTGGAACGGGCAGGGTGGTCGAGACGGGCAGGGAATCAACTCGGCCTACCCCGAGTACGAAACGCGGCCAGGACGAGCACTCGGTACGAGCCCAGAGGCCGACGAGGAGTTCCTTCGTCAGTGCCGAGCCCGCGCCGAGCAGCAGCGCAAGCGGGCAAAGGGCAACTGACTCGCCGGCTCGGTCAAGCGTCGGCAAGTGCAGTGACAACCTCGGCCGGGCAGGTTTGATCGTGCGAGGTGTGTGTGTACAGTCACGTGGCATGTACGCGAATCAGTCCCCAGCAGGATCATGGTGGTGGCGCTCCTAGGCGCCCACATTTCGCGTAGCTGTATCCGTGGCCGCCCTTCGAGGCGGCCATTTTTGTGCCCTGGTCGCTCGGAGGTCGGCTCTGATCCGAGAGGGTTTTCGATGAACGAGTTGCTGACCAGAGCGCTGACCGGCTCCGAACCGTTCGCTGTGCTGAGCCGCGAGGGCGGTGTCGATGTGTTGCTCGGAGAAGTCATCACCGTTGATTCGCTGGCGGACATTCCGCTCGATGCGGCGGCATCCGGTCCCGACGTGTTGGCGTTGGTGCCGTTCCGGCAAGTTACCGAACGAGGATTCGTCTGCCACGACGACGAATCACCACTTCAATGCTTGCGGGTCCGTGAGCATGTGCGGCTGTCGATCGACGAGGTGCTGGCGGCTCTACCGGTAGGCGCACTGAACGTTACCGACGGGCGATTCGAACCCGAGGACGACGCCTACGCATCGATCGTTTCGCGTGTCCTGACCGAAGAGATCGGTACCGGTGCAGGTGCGAACTTCGTTATTCGACGGGATTTCCGTGCTTCGCTCGATGACTCCCTCACCAGCGGTCTCGAGATCTTCCGACGGCTCCTGCTGGGTGAATCGGGCTCGTACTGGACGTTTTTCGTGTCCACACCGACCGTCACCCTGGTAGGTGCGACGCCGGAGCGCCACGTCGGATTCGATGGCACGTCGGCGATCATGAACCCCATCAGTGGCACCTATCGCCACCCCGTCGAAGGACCCTCCGGTGTAGGGGTTCTCGACTTCCTCGGTGATGCGAAAGAGAACGCCGAGCTGTTCATGGTGGTCGACGAGGAACTTAAAATGATGAGCCGTATCTGCGCCCACGGTGGGCGTGTCATCGGCCCGAAGCTGAAGCAGATGGGGCATCTGACCCACACCGAGTACATTCTCGTAGGCGAAACCGACATGGATCCGCGCGACATTCTGAGGGAAACGATGTTCGCACCCACCGTCACCGGCTCCCCTATCGAGAACGCAGCCAGGGTGATCGAGCGGTACGAGACGTCGGGGCGTGGCTACTACTCCGGTGTTCTCGCACTCTTCGAGCATTCCGACGGCGTGTCGACGGTCGATGCCCCGATCCTGATCAGGACGTGTGAGATCGCGCCGTCTGGCGAGCTGAAGATCTCGGCCGGAGCGACGTTGGTTCGCAATTCCGTGCCCGAACACGAAGTGGCCGAGACTCGTTCGAAGCTTGGCGGCGTCCTCGCGGCAGTCGGCGTCGAAGCGCCGCGGCCGCGGGCAGCCGATGCAGTGCGTCTCGACGAATTCCCCGGTGTCGCCGAAGCACTTGCCCGTCGCAACGAGAAGTTGGCGGAGTTCTGGCTGGACCAGCAGCCGCTACCCTCCACTTCGCTGCTGGGTAGAACTGCGGTGGTCGTCGACTTCGAGGACCAGTGGACGGCGATGATCGCACACCAGCTGCGGCATCTGGGGATGGATGTATCGGTTGTGCGCTGGGAGAACTTTGCGGGAAGTGATGCGGAGCTGCTGGTGTGCGGGCCAGGCCCTGGCGACCCGTCCGTGCGGGATGCTCGTATTCTCGCGGTGGAAAACGCGGTCGATGGGAGACTTGCGAGTGGTTCGGCTCTTCTTGCCATCTGCCTGAGCCATCAGGTGCTCGCGCGGAGGCTCGGCTTGGATGTCGTTGCCTTGGAAAGCCCTACGCAAGGGGTCCAGCGGACCGTCCGGGTATTCGGGGAGGAACGGACCGTGGGGTTCTACAACACTTTCACCGCACTGGACGGCCCGATCGATGGGGTCGTGGTGTCTGTGGACGGTGGTCATGTGAATGCATTGCGGGGAAGTGGATTCGAATCCGTTCAGTTCCACCCGGAGTCGGTCTTGTCCACGGATGGCCTGGAAATACTTTCCGGTGTGGTGCACAGGTTGCTCCGCGTGAGCGCCGATGTTGCGGTCCCCCTCACGAGGCGTTCACTCTCTCCCGGCGACGATGCGACGGAAAGGCGCTGTGCGAGCTCACCACCGTCACCAATGCTGCAGCCACGAGCAGAGCAGCCGTCAGCGCGACCACAGCGATGCTGCTCAGATCGATGATCACCCCGCCGACCAGGGCACCAGAAGCAATCGCAACCTGAAATGCGACGACATAAACAGCAGAAGCCTTGTCCGGATCAGCGCGCGGCGTCTCCAGCACTGACGACTGCAAGCACACAGGCACAGTCGTGAACGCCAAACCCCACAGTCCGATCGCCAGAACTGCAAGCACTGCAAGCGATCCCGGCGCCGAATGCACAGCGACCCACAAAGCAAGCAAGGACGCGGTGACCACGGACAGTGCGCCGATCGTGGACCGTCTCGGCCACCTGTCGAACGTCTTTCCGACGATCCAGATGCCGGCGACGCCGCACAGTCCGTACACAAGGAGCATCAATGTCAGGGTCGCCCCCATGGAACCCAGACCGCGATCGACGAGCAACGAGAAGTACGTGTATGCGATGAAGTGCCCGAGCACCGCGAGAAACGTTGCTGCGCATATCATCACGAGGGAGCGATCCAGAGTGCGGACCTTCTCACGCTTGGCTGGTTCGGCAACGTTCATGACGGGCAATACAAGGAAAAGCGTCAGCGCAATCAACGCCGAGATCACACCGATCGACGTGGCCGCCATGCGCCACCCCAGCCACTGCCCCACTGCGGCTGAGAGCGGATTGCCTGCAACGAGCGCCAGCGAGGTCCCGGCGTAGACCGTCGCGATCGCTTTTCCTCGTTGACCGGGCGCTGCAAGCGACGCCGCCACGGGCGCGACTACCGCCCAGAACACTCCGTGCGTCGCCGCGCAGATCATCCGCGCTGCCACGAGCATCGGATATCCGACGGCGATCGCAGAAACGAGTTGCGACACAGCAAGCGCTGCAACGGTCACCACTACGACAGTCCGCCGGGGCCACCGGCGCACGAACGTGATGAGTGGCATCGTCATCAGTGCAACACCGTAGGCGTAGAAGGTCAGCAGCAATCCGACGCTGGATTCGCTGACGCTCATATCCGATGAAATCTCCGGTAGCAGCCCAACGGGCAGCGTTTCAGCAGTGACGTACGCGAAGGCGGCCGCAGCGAGCACGATGAGTCGGAGCATGCTTGATCCAAACACATTGTGTATCGTTACACAACCTGGTCCGAGACGTTAGGGTTATGCCCATGAGCACCCGCCCTACTATGGCCGATGTCGCTGCAGCGGCGGGTGTGTCCACCATGAGCGTGTCGTACACCTACAACCAACCGACCCGGGTATCAACGAGCACCCGCGAGAAGGTCCACGCGGCCGCGACCGCTCTCGGTTACACCGGACCGAATCGGGCAGCTCGGTCGCTACGCAGCGGAAAGAGCAACAATCTGGGCGTCATCCTCACCGAGAAGCTGACGTATTCGTTCGACAATGCGCAGGCGCGCGCCTTTCTTTCGGGTATCGCCGACGCGTGCCTGGATACCGACACCGGCCTGGTGCTGCTCCCCAATTCTCGCGTGGGCGTCGATCTCGACCGGGTACGAGATGCTCATGTGGACGGTTTCGTGGTGTGGACGACCGTCGTCGACGACCCGATGCTCGAGGTCGTGGCCTCGACCGGCAAGCCCGTGTGCATTCAGGGCGGGCCGAAATACCCCGGCACGCAGCTCGTCGGCATCGACGATCAGAAGGCCGCCCACGCAATCGGCAATATCGGCCTTCACAACGCGAAACACCCTGCGGTGATCAGCTTTCCGCGTAACCGAGAGCGCATCGGCGAGATCGTTCTCGGACCGGAACCCGAGGACGCGACGTTCCCAGTGACCGCGGCCCGCCTTGCCGGATACCGCCAGGCCGTAGTCGACGCAGGCGTGGACTGGGCGCAGGTACCGGTCGCTTTCGTCGAGACCAACGCGCGCGCCCACGGGGCAGCCGCCATGAAAATGCTGTCTCCGAACAGATGTGGTGCACACACGCTGGTGGATCGAGATGCCATCCTCTGCAGCAGCGACGAACTCGCATTCGGAGTACTCGATGTGCGCCGCGACATCTCGGTCACCGGTTGGGACGACTCCGAGGCCGCAGAATCGGCAGGTCTGACCACTGTCTCTCAGTCGCTGTACGAGCAGGGACGCGACGCCGCACGCTGGGCGCTCGGCACCGTCGACACCATCCCGGACGCAACGTGGACGTTGAAAATCCGCAGTTCGACGCAGCGCAGCAGCTGACAACACGAACCCATCCAAGGCCAAGGAGCAGTGTGGCAGTTGGCCTGTTTTGCCGCTGGCTGACCGTGCTCGTGAGGCCAGAAACAAGGCCGTCGCCCTCTTTCTGGCACCAAACCATACCTTCGGGTTACTGTGGGGCGGGCCGACCGGCCACAGGGGGGGGAGTATGAGCCGAGAGCCGACTATGCCCCGATCTACCATCGCAGATGTCTTCACCATGCCGCGAGCTGCGCTGGAAGCTCTCGCAGAGGCCCTCATACTGGTCGATACCTCCTTCGTGGTCACCTATGCCAATCCAGCTGCAGCAACACTCCTGAGCACCTCGACCGAACGGCTCATCGGACGATGCATCGATGCGTGGTTCACCGAACCTCGCTGGGCCGAGTTCGTGACCGCGTGCAGCGCGTCCGACGAGTCCGATTTCGAAGACTTCTCCTACACCCTGCAGAGATGGTTGTCCTACCGCAGTGAGCGCGGTGCCGAAGGCTATGCCCTCTGGCCATCAGCAATTACCGACGAGCGACTCGGCACAAGTCGCAACGAGTGGACCGACGAGCTCGCCCAGGCCATGCTCGACGCCGTCCCCGCCGGTACTGTCGTCATCGATCTCACGGGCACGATCGTGCTGGTCAACCGCATGTGGTCCGATTACTGGTCCGATAAAACGAACAGCGATTCCAACGGCCCCGGCGACAACTACTTCGAGCGGTGCGCCGCATCGGCTGCGGACGGAAACGCACAATCTGCTGCAATACTGGCAGGTCTCCAGGCCCTCACGAGAGGCGAAGGTCAGGTATTCGCTGTCGATTGCGAGCTGGCCTCACACCGGTACCGGCTGCGCGCCGCGTGCCTCGCGGACGGTGGTGGAATTTACATCACCCACACCGACATCGGCGACACCGCGACCGAGGACGGTTCGCGCTCCGACCCGCTGACCGGGCTACCGAACCGCGAAGAAATCGAAGCCCTCCTCGCGGTGGAACTGGCGAACCGAGCACCCGACAACGAGGTGAGCGTGCTGCTCGTCGACATCGACGGCTTCAAGGAATTCAACGACGCACTCGGTCCGACGCAGGGCGACGAGTTACTCCAACTGGTCGCGGAACGACTCGCAGCGTCCACCAGGCCTACAGACACTCTCGGCCGACTTACCGGCGACGAATTCGTCGTCATCGCCCGTGGTTGCCAGTCCATCGCTGCGCGTGCGTTGGCAGCAGGGTTCGCCAGCGTGCTCGAGCCGTCGTTCGAACTCGCCGACCGCCAACTCACCGTCACCGCGAGCGTCGGTGTCACCACGTCCGACACCGACGCTCGCGACCCGGCACAGCTCGTTCACGATGCGACGACGGCGATGCACGCAGCCAAGTCCCTCGGACGCAGCAGCCATCAGGTCTTCTCCACCGGCCTTCGGGACAGCAACCGCACACGCCTCGAGATCGTCGAACGGCTACGCGGTGTCGCCATGGCCGAACACGAACTCGAAATGGTGTACCAACCCATCGTCGAACTGGCTACCGGCATTGTCGTCGGCGCCGAAGCACTCATCCGGTGGAACCACCCCGAGCTCGGTCTCCTCATGCCCGACAGCTTCATCGGCCTCGCCGAAGATGCCGATCTCATCATTCCGCTGAGCAATTGGATACTCGCCCAGGTCGGAAAAACGGTCGCCGCTTGGCAGTACCAGGACCTCAACGTGCAGGTCGGCGTCAACGTCAGCCCTTTACACTTCGCGGCGGGCACACTCGCAACCGACGTCAACGCCGTCATCGACTCACTAGGGATCGAACCAGGCAGGCTCTGCCTCGAACTTGCAGAATCAAAATCACTGCACGACATCGACGCCGTCTACTACCAATTGATGGACGTACGACGCCACGGTTCGGTCGTCGCTATCGACGACTTCGGCTCCGGCTTCTCCTCGCTCGAACGACTCGCAACGCTGCCCGTCGACATCCTCAAGATCGACAAATCGCTCACCCAACACCTCGACAGCAAAGACCTACAGCGGCGCCGCGCCATGACCGCGCTGTGCCGAGCAGTCGTCGAAGTTACCCACGACCTCGGCAAGAACACCGTTGTCGAAGGAATCGAAACCAAAGAGCAGCTCGAGTCCTGCGTCGACATGGGAGTCACATTCGGGCAAGGTCACCTATTGGGTAGGCCCATGACTGCTGCTCAGCTCGAAACCATCCTTATCCAGAACGGCGCCCACAGCGCGTCGGCATGACGTGAGGAAAACTCAGCCGTGAAGATCGATGACGAGGTCGGACGCTTCGCAGGCGCCCAACGCGCAATACTGTCCACCGTCAACCCCGACGGCACACCCCACTTGGTACCCGTGGTCTTCGCCCAGGTCGGCGAAACCCTGGTCAGCGCAATCGACTGGAAACCGAAAACCACGCGCAAGCTCCAGCGACTAGAGAACATTCGCGCCGACCCGGCCGTCAGCCTCATCGTCGACAACTACGACGACGACTGGACAAGCCTCTGGTGGGTACGGGCCAGCGGGTCCGCACGTGTCGCCGAACCCGATACCGACGAATGCACCGCGGCCATCGACGCACTCGTCGAGAAGTACAAGCAATACGCCTCCGCTAGACCGGAAGGTCCCGCCATCGTCGTCGGCAAGCTGACCTGGCGGTCCTGGAAGGCGTCGTAGGTTCGCTTCGCGTTCCATTTGTCCCGCCCTCCGCCCCTTCCGGACCGAATGCCTCCCTAGGTCATCTGGGTGACCGAATGCGTCATTCGGTCACTAAGGCAGCCGGGGGCTTTCAGGCTGACAGGCCAAGTTGGATCAGACAGGTGGAGTCGATGTCTGCAGTGGGGCTGAGCTCAGACCGGAGGTTCAGGCGGGTGTCGATCCCAGACCGGACGACTCGACCGGCTTGCTTGCGTCGTCACCGCACGCAGCAAGCAAACGCCCGGCCAGAACCCGGACGTGCTCTCGAAGCTCGCCTGGTTCTTCGATGAACAGGTCGCGGCCGAGTCCGGCGAAATACGGGACTACCCAGTCGAGGCGCTCAGCGCCCAGGCGGACGCGGGTCCATGGCTCCGTGTTGTCGGACGCGGCCGGCTCCAGCGTCGCCAGGCCGGCGGGGAACTGCGAGCGTAGGTCGTCGATGGTGCCGGCGACGCGGACCGAGACCTGATAGCGCCACGGGGTGGCCGCCAGGCTCGCCAGAACGATCGCGCTCGCGTCGAAGTCGTCGGGGACGTTGAACGATCCGGGCAACGCCACGGGGTTGCTGATCCGATCGACACGGAAGGTCCGGACCTCACCGGTACCCGACTCGTGGCCTGTGACGTACCAGCGTCCGGAGCGGGCGACGATGCCGTAGGGGAGGATCGAGCGCTGGCTGGCCTGCCCGTCCTTGCGGGTGTAGCCGATCTCGACGGGGTGGCGATCGCGGGCGGCCTCGGCGATGACCATCAACACCTTCGGATCGGTGTCACCGATGGCTTCTGTGCTCGAGCGTCCAGACGGGCCGAGGAGCGCCAGGTCCGCGGAGGACAGCAGCGCGTCTAGCCGTGCCGCCGTTCCTCGCGGCAACACGCGACGCAACTTGCCGACAGCGCTCTCCACGGTCTCGCTATCGATCGGCAACCCGCCGCTACGACGGCCCACGACCAGCCCTAGGAGCAGCGTGAGCGCCTCCTCGTCGGTCAACATCAGCGGCGGCATCCGGTAGCCGGGCGCCACCCGGTAACCACCGTGCCGCCCGCGGATCGACTCGACCGGCACCTCCATCTCGACCAGCTGCGCGACATAGCGGCGCACGGTCCGCTCGTCGACGCCCAGCCGGGTGGCGAGAGTCGCGACCGACTGGATCCCTCCGGCCTGGAGGAACTCCAGGAGGGTCAACACACGAGCAGTCGAGCGGGCCATGTGAACAGATTCCCACGAATACCGGGCGGATTCAGCCCTGTATCGGCTTTAGCATCACAGCCATGACCAACTCCCATGCCACCGCCTTCGTCTCGACCCGCATCATCACCGACAACCTCGATGCGATGGTCGAGTTCTACGAGCAGCTCACCGGCACCACCGCCGTACGCCCCGCGCCGGTCTTCGCCGAGATCCTCACCCCGACCGCGACCCTCGCGATCGGCAGCACCGCCACGGTGCCGCTGTTCGCACTCGGCTCTGCCGAGGCAGCCGCCAACCGGTCGGCGATCTTCGAGTTCCTCGTCAACGACGTCGACGCCGAGTACGCCCGCCTAGCCGCACTGGGCGCGGAGTTCGTCGCCGAGCCAGCACTCATGCCATGGGGCAACCGGGTCTTCTTCCTTCGTGACCCCGACCAGAACCTCGTTGGCGTGTTCAGCCCAGTGAGCGCGGAGGCAATCGACCGCTTCTCCGGCCGCTACAGCCGCTGAGAGCGCGGGACGATGAGTAGGAGACAACGCCCTCAGTCGGAAAGGAGCCTTGAAACCTTCGCCGCGGTCGCAGGACCTGGCTCTCCAGGACTACCGTGCCGGTCGCTGAGGCCACAATGGCCTGCGTCAGCTATCCCCATGTCCCTGGAGTGCACTCATGCCTCCCCGAAACGCACAGCTGTCCATCGAAGAGCGACGTCGCCGCGCAGGCCATGGCAGGTCCCCGATAGTCGGACCACAGCGTTCTAGAGCCGCTTCGGTTTGATCTTCAGTCGATCTCGCAGCCGTCCACCGGTTGGTGGTTGTGGGTGCATTGGGCAGCATACTCAGCCGGGGTGAGGTAGCCCAGCGATGAGTGCCGGTGCCGGTTGTT
>NZ_JASISW010000011.1 GCF_030063335.1 Rhodococcus sp. G-MC3
AACAACAGGCGGTTGCATTCGAGCATCGGACAGATGCCCCCGATCGAATACGAAACACTCCACTACTCTGACCTCGACGCCGAGGATCAGCCCCAACTGGAGGCGGCACAAAACTTAGGGTGATTCAATGTGGGGAGCTTCAGGCTGTCCAGACGCTCGAAAGCTGGACCGGTTCGGTCATCCACGTCTTTCTGACCACCCCGGTGAGCCCGAGTCGGTCGTAGGCCGTGACTGCGTTTTTGTGATGCAGCGACGCAGCGTCGACCGTGAACTTCTCGTCCGGAGCGAACACCACGAGGTCGGCAACCGAGCCCACCGCTATGCGCCCACGATCCGACAGCCCCACCTGATCAGCAGTGTTGACTCCCATCCACCGGACCACGTCGGCCAATGTCGATCCCCGACGGCTCGCTTCGGTCCACACCGCAGCCAACGACACCTGCAGTGACGCGATGCCGCCCCAGGCGTCGCCGAAGTCTCCTGTATCGAAGCGCTTGAGGTCGACCGTGCAGGGGGAGTGGTCGGTGACGATGGTGTCGATGACACCATCGGTCAGACCCTGCCACAACAGTTCTCGGTTCGCGGCTTCGCGAATTGGAGGACAGCACTTGAACTGCGTTGCGCCCGGGGGAATTTCTTCGGCGTCGAAGCACAGATAATGCGGGCACGTCTCCGCGGTGACCCGCACACCGTCACGCTTGGCGGCCGCAATCATCGGCAGCGCATCGGAGCTCGACAGGTGCAGGATATGAACTCGGCATCCGGTGCGCCGCGATAGTTCGATCACCTGCGATATCGCAAGATTTTCCGCGACTCGTGGCCTCGAGTGGAGAAAACCGTCGTAGTCGCGACCCGACGGATGCGGTGCGTCCTCGATCGAGGCGGCGTCCTCGGCATGCACGATCATCAACCCGTCGAACGTCGCGATCTCGATCAACGCTTTCTCGAGCTCGGGCAACGACAGTGGAGGGAAGTCGTCGACTCCGGAGTGCAGCAGGAAGCATTTGAATCCGAAGACGCCCGCGTCGTGAAGCGGACGCAATTGGTCTACGTTTCCGGGCACAGCGCCGCCCCAGAACCCGACGTTCACGACCGACTGCGGTTGCGCCACCCGCCGTTTGATGTCGAGGGCAGAGACGTCGACTGTAGGGGGAATGCTGTTGAGCGGCATGTCGATGATGGTGGTGATGCCGCCTGCAGCGGCGGCGCGTGTGGCGCTGGCGAACCCCTCCCACTCGGTGCGGCCGGGCTCGTTCACGTGGACGTGGGTGTCGACAAGCCCTGGTAGCAGCACTTCGTCGGTCCCGAGTTCGACCTCGTTGTCGGCTTCGGCAGCAGCGTCGAGAGGACCCACGAACACAATTCTCCCGTCGCGGACGCCGACCGCCGCCGGCACTTCAATGCCGTCGACGATCGCCCGCGGGGCTCTGATCAGCAGGTCGAACTTCACAACGAACCGCTCGCTGCCAACGCGGGGGACGACGCCTGCCATGCCTGGTCGACTGCATCGAGGGCTGCGCCGTCGAGTTCTCCGAACAATCGCAGGCGAGAAAGGCCTCCATCGGGATACACGTCGAGCCGAAGGTGGGTGTACGCGCCCGACTGCTCGAGGAGGAAACGGTGACGAGTATCCGGTTGTACCGCAGTGCGGGGAAGTACCTCGGTCCACGCCGCGGGATCCGCTGTGGGATTCACTCCGGCGTGCTGACGAGAATCGATGGCGCTCAATCGAACCCAACCGGGCGCATTCCCGACGTAGTAGCTGGTGTCGATCTCGGCATGGCGTGGTACGCCAGGCGCGGCCAGCTCAAACACTGCGAAATCGTTTCCGCCACCGCGGCGGCGGGAGTTCTCCCAGCCCTCACCCATGTTGCGAGCGCGTCCGGGAAGGATGATGTTGGCAGGGGAGGAATAGAAGGCGTCGGAGCACTCGGTGAGCCACGCACCGTTCTCGGCGGCAAGCAGATCGACGGTGCCGCCGAGGAACCGCGGATCTTGAACGACGCGGCCGTGCACACGGAATCGGGCAACGCCGCCGTCGGGATAGATCGACAGCCGAACGTGCGTCCAACGGTGACGGTCCTCGACCTCGTAGAAGTTGGGGGTGTCGCCGACCGCCGGCGCCTTGTCGACGATAGTCTGCCAATCAGCGTTCAACACTTCGTCTATCGAGGGGTAGCCCTCGACGAACGCGGCCTCCACGGACACGAACGGTGGGTAGTTGCCGGTGAAGTACGCGGTATCCACGACGACTCCGTGCACGATGCCCGGTGCTCCGAGGCGCACGATGGCCCAATCGTTTCCACCCTGATCGCGCCGTCTCCGCGTTTCCCAACCGTCGTAAACCTTCCCCTTGTGTCCGAAATCGGTGGGATCGAAGAACGGCGCCTCGGGGCGGATCAGGTTCTCACGCTGAGCGAAGAGCTCGTCGTTGGCGGCCGAAACGCTGCCGCCGAGGGCGCGGGAGGCGAGATCGGGCAGCTGTGTGTATTCAGGGCTGGTGTATTCAGGGCTGGTGACATCAGGGGTACTCATGAAACTCCTTCGGATGTAATGACCGACAAGGCAATGAATTCGCCGACGCGGTGTAGAAGGCGTGCGGCATCACCGATGGCGACCGTCGTATCGGGTTCGAGATCGGTCAGCGCGTACGAGTCGACGATCCCGTATTCGCGCAGTCTGTCTGCACCGACGGTCCGCCTGCCCGACACCGTGATCACCGGTACTCCGGCGTTACGAGCCGCCAGTGCGACACCGATCGGCGCTTTGCCGTACAGCGACTGTTCGTCGAGCGAACCCTCTCCCGTGACAACGAGATCGGTACATGCCAGTCGGCGTTGAAACTCGATCAGTTCGAGAACCGTGTCGATGCCGGGCCGGATATCGGCACCGAGGACTGCCAGGGCGCCGAACCCGGTGCCGCCTGCAGCGCCTGCTCCTGCGTATCCGCTGAGATCGCGACCGATAGCGGACCTCACGACGTGCGCCCATTGCCTCATCGCATGTTCGAGGTAGAGCATCTCTTGCTGGCCCGCGCCCTTCTGCGGCGCGTACACCGCCGAAGCTCCGGTCGGTCCGAGCAACGGGTTGTCGACATCGCAGGCGAGTTGGATTCGAGCGCCTCGCAGGCCGGGGTGCAGTCCCGAGGTGTCGAGACGCACAGCGCCGCGCAGTGCACCTCCACCTCGGGCGACATCGTTGCCGTCGGCATCGAGAATGCGAGCCCCCAACGCCGCCAGCATGCCCGCGCCGCCGTCGGTGGACGCGCTGCCGCCGAGTCCGACGACGACGTGTTCTGCGCCGTTGTCCAGTGCATGGGCGATGACGGTGCCGAGTCCGAACGTGCTCGCGTGCAGTGGTTCGAGACGGCCGAGCAGTTCGAGACCAACCGCTGAGGCAAGTTCGACGACGGCCGACGCGCCGCGCGTGGCGTACGAGGTGTCCACGTTCAGCCCTGTTGGTCCTTCGCACGACACTCGGGTCGACTCCCACCCGGCGGCGACAGCAGCAGCGACGGTGCCGTCACCGCCGTCGGCGACAGGGAGACGAACGATCTCGAGGGCGGGATCGGCCGAGACCAATCCTTCGGCGAGGGCGTCCGCAACCCTCGATGCCGTCAGTGATCCTTTGAACTTGTCCGGAGCCAGAAGGATTCGAGTCATCTCTAGTCCAGCAGCAGCAGAGCGGTGGGGGCATCCGCCGACGTCATGGCCAACTCTTCGAACTCGCCGACATTGTCGATCTCGGTACCCATCGCAATGTTGGTGACACGCTCGAGAATGATCTCGACGACGACGGGCACCTTGTGCTCGGACGCCAATGTCCTGGCACGAACGAGCGCCTCGCCGATCAAATCGGGTTCGGTGACGCGAAGCGCTTTGCAGCCCAGACCTTCTGCAACCTGAACGTGGTCGACGCCATATCCCTTGGGGACTCCGGGCTGATCGTCCTGGGGTTCCTGATGGTTGATGTTGTCGAATCCGAGCTGCACACAGAAGTCCATGTCGAACGCGCGCTGAGCCTGACGGATCAGGCCGAGGTACGAATTGTTCACCACCACATGTACGTACGGCAGGTTGAACTGCGCGCCGACGGCGAGTTCCTCGATCATGAACTGGAAATCGTAGTCACCCGACAGTGCGACGACATCAGCCGACGGATCTGCGGCAACCGCGCCGAGTGCAGCGGGAATGGTCCAACCGAGCGGTCCGGCTTGCCCGCAGTTGATCCAATTTCGAGGCGAGAAGACGTGCAGGAACTGTCCACCGGCGATCTGCGACAGTCCGATGGTGCTGATGTACCTGGTCTCGCGGCCGAAGACCTTGTTCATCTCCTCGTAGACGCGCTGCGGCTTGATCGGCACATTGTCGAAGTGAGTGCGGCGGTGCATAGTTCGCTTGCGCGCGGCGCAGTCCTCGACCCAGCTCGACAGGTTGCGCAGTGTCCCGGCGGCTTTGCGCTCCTTGGCGACGTCGATGAACTGCTCGAGAGCTGCTTTGGCGTCGGAGATGATGCCGTAGTCGGGGGCGAACACACGACCGATCTGCGTGGGCTCGATGTCGACGTGGATGAACTTCCGGTCCTTGCGGTACGTCTGAAGGCCGCCGGTGTGGCGATTGGCCCAACGGTTGCCGATGCCGAGGACGAAGTCGGACGCGAGCAGTGTTGCATTGCCGTAGCGATGAGCAGTTTGCAGTCCGACCATGCCCGCAGCCAGACGGTGGTCGTCGGGGATGGTTCCCCAGCCCATGAGCGTCGGGATGACCGGAACGTCGAGTAGTTCTGCCAGTTCCACGAGCAGCTCGGATGCGTCGGCGTTGATGATGCCGCCGCCTGCCACGATCAACGGTCGCTCCGATGCGACGAGCATGTCGATGGCCTTCTCGGCCTGAGCGCGCGAACACAACGGCTTGTGGACCGGAAGCGGTTGGTAAGTATCGGGATCGAAGTCGATCTCGGCCATCTGGACATCGATCGGAAGATCGATGAGGACGGGCCCGGGACGACCCGATCGCATCAGATGGAACGCCTGCGCGAATGCCCCGGGAACCTGAGCCGGTTCGAGAACGGTCATTGCCATCTTGGTGACGGGCGCCGCGATGGAGGCGATGTCAACGGCCTGGAAATCCTCCTTGTGCAGCCGTGCAACCGGTGCTTGACCGGTGATCGCAAGGATTGGAATCGAGTCGGCCATCGCCGAGTACAGTCCGGTGATCATGTCGGTTCCCGCGGGACCCGACGTGCCGATACAGATCCCGATGTTGCCTGCGGCCGCGCGAGTGAATCCTTCGGCCATGTGCGAGGCGCCTTCGACGTGCCTGGCGAGTACGTGCCGGATTCCGCCGTGATCGCGCATCGCAGCGTAGAAGGGGTTGATCGCTGCTCCGGGCAGGCCGAATGCAGTGGTTGCACCTTCGAGTTCGAGGATTTTGACGGCAGCGTCTGCCGCGCGCATCTTTGCCATGTCAGTTCTCCGTGTTCAGGGTGCCGGACAGTCGTGCGACGCCGCGGTACAGTGCCGAGTGATCGAGTCCGCCATCACCGTTGGCGCGTGCTGAGGCCATCAGCTGTGCCAGTAATCCGCCCATTGGAATCACGACTCCTGCCTCGCGTGCCGCCGAGGTGACGATCCCGAGATCCTTGTGGTGCAAGTCGATGCGGAACCCGGGTTCGAACGACCGGTCGAGCATCTTCTGCGCCTTTTGGTTCAGAACGGTGGAGCCTGCCAGACCGCCACCGAGGACCTCGATCGCCGCGGGAAGATCGACCCCGTACGCCTCGAGGAACGCGACGGCTTCGGCGAGCACCTCGATGTTGCCGGCCACGATCAACTGGTTGGCGGCCTTGACCGTCTGGCCGGACCCGTTCGGTCCGACGTGGACGACGGTCTTGCCGACGACATCGAGAATCGGCTTGGCGGCGGCGAAGTCCTCGGTGCTACCACCGACCATGATGGACAGGGCAGCATTTTCGGCGCCGGCCTGCCCGCCGGAGACCGGGGCGTCGATCAGCCGGAAGCCGCGAGTGTCGGCCTCCTTCGCCAAGGTTGCCGTCACGTCGGGTCTGATGCTGGAGAAGTCGATGATCAGGGCGCCGCGCCGTGCATTGTCGAACACGCCGTCCTCGCCTGCCAGCACGTCCTGCACGTCGGGTGAATCCGGGACCATCACAGCGACGACGTCTGCGTCGGCGACGGCCTTGGCGATCGAGTCGGCGGCAACACCGCCTGCCTCGACGAGGGGCCGGGTGCGGTCGGGCGTCAGGTTGTAGCCGATAACGTTGTGGCCCGCTTTCGCGAGGTGAACGGACATGGGACTACCCATGATTCCGAGGCCGATGAATGCAATGGTGCTCATGAAGGGTCCTTACGTGGAGGTGGCGGAGCGGAGCAGCCAGGAGAACGGGTCAGGCGTGGTGGGCTTGTACTCGAGGCCGATGTAGCCGTCGTAGCCGTTGTCGGTGAGCTGCCCGAGATACCGGTCGAGATCGAGGGCGCCGGTTCCCGGCTCGCCGCGGCCGGGGGAGTCGGCGATCTGCACGTGCCCGATCAAGTCCTTGTAGTTGTCCAAGGCGGCCGAGATGTTGTCGCCGTTCACGTCGAGGTGATAGAGATCGGCGAGCAGACGCAGGCTGTGAACATCGTGTTCGCGCGTAACTCGCTCGATGATGGCTACTGCGCCCGCAGCGTGGGTGAGCGGGTACCGCGGTGCGCCGCTGACGGGCTCCACCAATACGACTGCTCCGATCCGCGCAGCGGCAACTGCGGCCGCTGCCAGATTCGACGTCGCTACCCGGTCCTGCTCGATCGGGTCGATACCGTCGATTCTGTTTCCGTACAGCGCATTGAATGCAGTGGTTCCCAGTGTCTCGCCGATGCCGATCGTCACATCGATGTTGTCGCGAAACGCCTGTTCCTGTGCTGGGTCGGACAGGATTCCGCGATCGCCTGCAGGCATGTTGCCCGCGGCGAAGTTCAGACCCGTCAGTTGGACACCTGCATCGCGGATCGAGGAGACGAAGGCGTCGACATTAGGATCCGAAGGGACGGGCGAGTCGAAGGGCCACCAGAACTCGACTGCATCGAACCCTGCGTCCTTGGCGAGCCGCGGGCGCTCCAGAAGAGGGGTGTCGGGGAACATGATCGAGCAGTTGACCGTGTATCGATCGAGTGAAAAGTTTTTCATGACACTCTCTTTCAGTTCTGCGGTGCTGGAAGTCCGCGGTATCGGCGCCAACTGCCGGTATACGTGATGTCGGTGAGATCGTCCGGTCTTGTGTCGAGAACACCTGGCCGGAGGCCGACACCGAGAACCGATCGTCCGTCTTCCAACGCAACGACGGTGAGCTCGAGTTCCGGTGGCTCGTCGGGCAGAAAAGCAGTCCTGATGTCGTCGAGCGGGATGTCGTAGAGCTCGCCCTCGATCGCTGCCCCCGCGGTGTGATCGAGCAGGAGCGCGGGGAACTCGTCGCGTACCGAAAAGAACCGATAGCTGGGGGTGGTCTTGACGGTGCCGACGAACGGGTGCGCAGACACGTTGTGGTGCAGGCTTCCGCCTCGCATTGCTCCGCCGTTGCAGAACAGTTCTGTCATGAAAGATGACTCCTCTCGTAGGGGCGATCGAAGCTTGAAAATCCGTATTGTGGAATATGAATTCCACGAATAAACCAAGTGTGACGTGATGCACTCCCGCCTGTCAACCTTTCCTGGCGAGCCGCGATCAATTCCACGATGTGAAATATGCTGTGCATCAACGCAAGAGCTCAGATTCAGGGCTTCTCCGGTTTGCCTATTGACAGCGGTTGTGACGGCTGTCACGCTCAATATATGGAATCAATGTTTCGCAATACGGAATATTCCGTCTCGGCGGTTGCCGAGAGATTGAACTCGGCCACGGCAGTGGATGTGCACGATGCTTTCGGTCAGTGTCTCGACGTCCCTCGCTGGATCTCGGCGATGGCAAGCCATCTGCCGTTCGCGGACGACGAGGCGGTCGGTTCGGCGGTGTTCTCGGCCGCGGAGCCGCTGACGTCCGCCGAGATCGAACGGGCGCTGCTGGTCCACCCGCGAATCGGTGAACGTCCCGACGGCGACGATGCGCACGCCGCGCACGCTCGAGGAGAACAGTCCGGAGTCGACGGCGCACGGCGGGGTATCCGGCGGCAGCTACGTGAGGGCAACGTCGCCTACGAGAAGCGCTTCGGCCATGTATTCCTCATTCGTGCCGCCGGGCGGGACGCGTCGGAAATTCTCGCAGCCCTCGGCGACCGTCTCGGCAACGACCCGGACACCGAGATACGGATCGTCGAACGTGAGCTCCGCGAAATCGCCGTTCTCAGAATCGCGCGGGTGCTGAACAATGACTGAGCGGAGCCTCGTCAGTACCCATGTGCTCGATGCCTCTAGCGGTGCGCCCGCACCGGGCGTTTCGGTGACGCTACAGGCGGACGGGGGTGCCGATGCTGCTGCCGATGTCACAGTCTCGTCGGGAATCACCGATCTGCAGGGCCGCGTCGCGGACCTCGGCCCATCGTCGCTGACGGCCGGCCGCTACCGACTCACGTTCGAGTCGGGCCGCTACTTCGCCGAGCGCGGCGTCGAAACTTTCTATCCAGCAGTCGAGATCGTGTTCGAGGTTCTCGCGGACTGCTCGCACTATCACGTTCCACTTCTTCTCAGCCCGTTTGCATTCACTACCTATCGAGGGAGCTAGACATGAGTATCGTGCTCGGAGCAAACCAGTATGGAAAGGCAGAATGCCGACTCGTCCGCATAGACCGGGATACCTCGCGTCACCGCATCACCGACGTGAGCGTCACCTCTCAGCTGCGCGGTGACCTCGAAGCCGCGCACACCGTGGGCGACAACGCTCACGTGGTCGCAACCGATACCCAGAAGAACACCGTCTATGCCTTCGCGCGAGACGGGATCGGGGCGATCGAAGACTTCGCGATGCGTCTGGGCACTCACTTCACCAGTAGCTTCGACTGGATCGAGGGTGGACGGTGGGAGGTCGAGCAGTACAATTGGTCGCGCATTCCCTCGGGCACCGACGGCTGTGACCACTCGTTCGTCAAAGGCAGCGACGAGAAGCGGAACACGGTCGTCACCGTCGACGGGGGAACCACCACTGTGATCTCCGGAATCACGGACCTCGTCGTGCTGAACTCGACCGCATCGGAATTCTGGGGTTACCCCAAGGATCGGTACACCACGTTGAAGGAAACCACTGATCGGGTTCTCGCCACCTCGGTGAGTGCCAGGTGGCGGTATCTCTCGACTGACCTCGACTTCGACAAGATCTACGACGATGTACGTTCCATCATGCTCGACGCATTTGCCAGCACTCACTCACTTGCATTGCAGCAGAGCCTGTTCCAGATGGGTACCAAAGTTCTGGAGGCGCATCCGGAGATCGCTGAGATCAAGTTCTCCATGCCCAATATTCACCATTTCCTGGTTGATCTCGAGCCCTTCGGCCTCGACAACCCCGGTGAAGTCTTCTATGTCGCCGACCGGCCGTACGGGCTGATCGAAGCCACCGTCGAGCGCGACGATGCCCCGGGCGCCGGCCGCGCCTGGGACACTGTTGCCGGATTCTGCTAGGAGCGACGGCGATGAAGCTGACGAATCGAACCGCACGCACCCCACACGACACGGCTCGTCCCGAGGACGAGCGATTGTCGATCGGCAAGTCGTATCTCTACGGTTTGCAACACATTCTGACGATGTACGGCGGTGTGATCGCACCGCCCTTGATCGTGGGCGGTGCGGCGGGTTTGACCGGGAACGAGGTTGCCCTCCTGGTCTCTGCTGCACTGTTCGTCAGTGGCGCGGCCACGATGCTGCAGACGCTCGGATTGCCGTATGTCGGCTCCAAACTGCCTCTGGTGCAGGGTGTGTCATTCGCATCGGTGTCGACGATGGTGGCGATCGCTAGCGGCCCCGGCGGGTTGAACTCCGTATTCGGCGCGATCATCGTCGCCGGCGCGATCGGCATCCTGATCACACCGTTCTTCAGTAAGATCGTCCGCTTCTTCCCGCCGGTCGTCACCGGGACCATCATCACGGTCGTCGGCATTTCGTTGCTGCCCGTAACAGTTCGGTGGGCGATGGGCGGAGACCAGAAGGCTGCCGATTGGGGGTCGATGTCGAATATCGGCCTGGCCGGGTTCAGCCTCGCGGTGGTGCTTCTGGTCAGCCGGTTGGTGCAGGGGACGCTCTCACGGTTGTCGATTCTCATCGGCATCGTCTGCGGAACCGTGTTCGCGTTCGTCGTCGGAAAGGCGGACTTCTCGGATGTGGGCAACGGTAGCGTCTTCAGCTTTCCGGAGCCGTTCGCGTTCGGAACTCCCACGTTTCAGATCAGTGCCATCATCTCGATGGTCGTTGTCATCCTCGTCATAATGACCGAGACGACCGCGGACATCCTCGCAGTCGGTGAGATAGTGGGAACCAAGGTGGACGGACGTCGTGTCGGTGACGGGCTTCGTGCCGACATGCTGGCAACCACCGTTGCTCCGATCTTCGGAACGTTCCCAGCAAGCGCTTTCGCGCAGAACGTCGGACTGGTAGCGGTCACCGGGATCAAAAGTCGCTATGTGGTGGCCGCGGGCGGGTCGGTACTGCTGTTCCTCGGCCTGTTCCCCGTGCTGGGACGGGTCGTTGCCGCAGTGCCGCTGCCAGTGCTCGGCGGCGCAGGAATAGTGTTGTTCGGCTCGATCGCTGCCAGCGGGATACGGACACTGTCGAAGGTCGATTTCGACGGAAATCTCAATCTGATCATCGTTGCCGTCGCAATTGGTTTCGGCGTCATACCGATTGCGGTTCCCGGGTTTTACGCGGCCTTTCCTGACTGGGTCCACGTGGTGTTCGACTCCGGCATCAGCGCCGCGAGTATTGTCGCGGTGCTGCTCAATATCTTCTTCAACGTCTTCACACGAGGCCAGCGGAGTTCACCCTCGGTGGTGACGGCGGCACCACCCGTCGCCACCCGGCATCACGCGACGTGACACGTTGCCGGGCGACGTCGAAGTTCCGCTTCGTGGAATAGTGTGGAATAACCCGACGGTGAGAGGAAATCCTGTGGCGGCCAGTGGCGGTGTTCAATCGGTCGAGCGAGCCTTCGAGTTGCTCGACATCATGGCTACGTCAGGCGGATCCATAGGAATCAGCGAACTCGCGGAGGCAGCCGACCTTCCGATGCCAACGGTGCACAGGCTGATCGGAACACTGGTCTCGCTCGGATACGTCCGACGGCTCGCAACTCGACGCTATGCGCTCGGCACCAAGCTGATCGGGCTGGGAGACAGCGCCACCAAATTGATCGGTGGATGGGCGACGCCGTATCTTTCCGAGCTGGTTCGGCAAACTCACGAGACATCCAACATGGCCTTTCTCGAAGACGATATGGCTGTCTACGTGGCTCAAGTCCCGTCCGAGCATGCGATGCGGATGTTCAACGAGGTCGGTCAGCGAGTGCTTCCCCACTCCACGGGGGTGGGGAAAGCGCTGCTGGCGCAGCTCGACGACAACTCGGTTCGGGCGATCGTAGCCCGGACCGGGATGGCGCCGAGGACGGTCAACACTCTGACCACGCTCGACACTCTTCTCGCGGACCTCGAACTCGTGCGGACCCGGGGTTATGCCGTCGACGACGGCGAACAGGAAATCGGCGTCAGATGCTTTGCTGTCCCCGTCATCGGCGCGCCCACTCTGACGGCCATGTCCATTGCCGGTCCGACGGCTCGGGTCACCATCGAATCCGCAGAGCAGTTCGTTCCCCTGCTGACCTCGGCCGCGCAGCGTCTGTCGAAGGACCTCGCGAGCGACCGACAGCCCAGATGAAAACCGCAGGCGTTCTTGACACCCGTCCGTATCAGATGGAAAGTGACACGTAGCAGTTCCCAAAACGGGGGGAACGGAACACGGGAGGTCACGGGCGATGCCCACACTTTCGAACAAGGTCGTGCTCATCACCGGCGCCGGGCGCGGCATCGGGGCCGAAACCGCTCGCGCACTGGCCGCGAAGGGCAGCAAGCTGGTGCTGACCGACGTCGACGAGGCGCCGCTGAGAGAACTCGGTCTCGAACTAGGCGACGACGCGTTGACGGTTGTGGCCGACGTTCGCGATCTGGCGGCCATGCAGGGGGCGGTCGATCAAGGAATCGCGAAGTTCGGCGGCATCGACCTCGTGCTTGCAAACGCGGGAATCTCCAGCTACGGATCCGTTCTTCAGGTCGATCCGGAGACGTTCGCGCGAGTTCTCGACATCAACGTGCTCGGAGTGTTCAACACCGTGCGGGCAGCGCTGCCCTCGGTGATCGAGCGGAAGGGCTACATTCTGATCGTGTCATCGCTCGCGGCATTCGCGGCGTGCCCCGGTCTGGCCGCGTACAACGCGAGCAAGGCAGGCGTCGAGCAGTTCGCGAACGCGCTCCGTCTCGAAGTGACCTATCAGGGTGTCGGTGTCGGTTCCGCGCACATGGCATGGATCGACACCCCACTCGTGCGGGACGCGAAGGCCGATCTCGGCGCTTTCCGCGAGATGCTCGACGTCATGCCAGGTCCATTCGGGCGGACGATGACCGTCGACAAATGCGTCGACGCGTTCGTGGACGGGTTGGAGGGCCGTAAGCGCAAGGTGTACGTGCCGAAGTGGGTGGGATTCGCGGGTCGATTCAGAAGCATTCTCAACTCGACGGTCGGAGACCGCGCGCTGCTGAAGCACGTGCCGCGCCTGTTGCCGAAGATGGACGCCGAGGTCGCAGCGCTCGGCCGTTCCACGAGCAAGCGCAACACCGCACTCTAGTTCTGCCCACACTCACACGGAAGTGTCTCGATGACAACGACATCCCCCTTGGAATCCCCGCGCGCAACCGATACCCAGAGAGTCGACGTGCTCATCGTCGGTGCCGGGCTCTCGGGAATCGGCGCCGCCCACCATCTGCAGACGAAGCTCCCCGGGAAGTCCTATGCAGTCCTCGAGAGCCGCGGAGCGATCGGCGGTACCTGGGACCTGTTCCGCTACCCCGGAATCCGTTCGGACTCCGATATGTACACGCTCGGGTACAACTTCCGACCGTGGACCGGTGAGAAGTCCATCGCCGACGGGGCGTCCATCCGCGAATACATCGAGGACACCGCCCGTGAGGGTGGAATCGACCGACACATTCGGTTCCACCACAAGGTGGTCTCGGCGGCTTGGTCCACGGAGTCGTCGAAGTGGACGGTCACTGCCCTCCGTTCCGATACCGGCGAGAGTGCGGTGTTCGAGGCGTCGTTCCTGATGTGCTGCAGTGGGTACTACGACTACGACAAGGGCTTCACGCCCGACTTCGAGGGCATCGAGGACTTCGGCGGCACTGTGGTCCATCCGCAGAAGTGGCCCGAAGATCTCGACTACGCGGGCAAGAAGGTTGTCGTGATCGGCAGTGGCGCAACGGCGATCACGTTGGCGCCCAACCTTGCTCGGGAGGCCGAGCACGTGACGCTACTTCAGCGATCGCCCAGCTACATCATGTCGTTGCCCTCGAAGGACTCGATCGCGCTTGCGCTGCGCAAATATCTCCCCGCTCGTGCGGCCTACAGTGTCACCCGAATCAAGAACGCGGTGACCGCAATCGGGATGTACGTTCTGTGCCAGCGCTATCCGAAGTTCATGAAGAAGCAGATCCGCACATTGCAGAAGGGTTGGCTGCCCGACGGGTACGACCTGGACACGCATTTCACCCCGAAGTACAACCCGTGGGATCAACGATTGTGCCTCGTTCCCGACAACGATCTGTTCCGGTCCATCCGCAAGGGTGAAGTTAATCTGGTGACGGACCACATCGACCGCTTCACCGCCAGCGGAATCGCTCTGAAATCCGGCGAGCACCTCGACGCCGACGTCGTCGTCACCGCGACCGGGCTCAACCTGGTGGCGTTCGGCAACGTGGCCATCACGGTCGACGGGCGCGTGGTCGACCTCACCGAGACGATGGCCTACAAGGGCATGATGCTGACCGACGTCCCCAACTTCGCGTTCGTCGTCGGGTACACCAACGCGTCGTGGACGTTGAAGGCCGATCTGGTGTGCGACTACGTGGTCCGGCTGATCGAACACATGGACAAAAAGGGTCATTCCGAGGTTCGACTGGCGCGCGACGCGTCGGTGGGGGAAGAGCCGTTTCTTGATTTCGCTGCCGGATATGTGCTGCGGTCGGTCGATACGTTCCCCAAACAGGGGTCGGTGGCACCGTGGCGACTACGCATGAACTACTTCCGCGACCTGCCTGCCCTTCGCTTCGGAAAGTTGGTCGACGAGAACATGAGCTTGCGCTGATGATTGATCACTACCGTCGGGTGCCGAACGTGTGACGTAACACGGATTCGGAACCGGCCGATTGGTATTCGAACGTTACTTTGTGGGCGCCATTTCGGTTGGATGCTCAGCGTGCGGCCTGGCATTATTCATGCGGAGTGTCAGCTGCGGGGTGGCGCACGCGGAATCGGCCGGTGTGGAAGTGGAGTATTGATGAGGATCTCGCGCGGAGTGGTACTCACAGCGGTGTCGACGTTGGCGGCAACAATCGCCTTGTCCGGCTGCGGAGCACCCACAAGCGACACGGTCGATGCTGCCCCGATCGATTCCAATCCGATCACCGAGCTGCTCAAGCCGAAGCTGACGTCCAGCGTCGAAGACGGTGCCGTCGGATTCTCGCCTGCCGATCCTGTCGTAGTGAGCGTCGCGGACGGCAAGCTCGCCCGCGTCACGATGCTGAACCCCGAGGGCGTCCCCGTTGCGGGAATCGTCTCGCCCGACGGTTTGACATGGACCAATACCGAACAACTCGGGTACGACCGCGAGTACCGGGTGCAGGCCGACGCCTACGGACTCGGCGGAGCATCGAGCACAGTCAGCAGCTTCACCACCAGTCAGCCCGGAAGCTTCACCAAGCCGTACGTTCTGCCCAGCGACGGCGCCGCCGTCGGCATCGGTCAGCCGGTCGCCGTGCAATTCGACGAGACCATAACCGACAAGGTCGCTGCGCAGAACGCAATTCAGGTAACCGCGACGCCTCCCGTCGAGGGGGCGTTCTACTGGGTGAACGACCGCGAGGTTCGCTGGCGGCCGCAAAACTACTGGGCCTCGGGTACACGGGTCGATGTGGCGGTCAACGTTTACGGCCGCGACCTCGGTGACGGGATCTTCGGTCAGGAGAACTCGTCGACGTCATTCACTATCGGTGACGCCGTGGTAGCCACCGCCGACGACAACACCAAACAGGTCACCTTCGCCGTCAACGGGCAGGACGTCATGACGATGCCCACTTCGATGGGCAAGGACAGTACACCCACCGACAACGGCGTTTACATCATCGGTGACCGCTTCGACCACCTGATCATGGATTCGTCGACCTACGGCGTACCGGTCAACTCCTCCACCGGCTACCGGACGCCCGTCGATTGGGCTACGCGTATGTCCTACAGCGGAATCTTCTTCCACTCTGCGCCCTGGTCGGTAGGTCAGCAGGGGTACTCCAACACCAGCCACGGTTGCCTGAACCTCAGCCCCTCCAATGCGAAGTGGGTCTACGACAACACCAAGCGCGGCGACATCGTCGTCGTGAAGAACACTGCCGGCGGTACTCTGTCGGGAACCGACGGCCTCGGCGACTGGAACATTCCCTGGGAGGAATGGAAGGCCGGAAACGCCGACTCGGTGTAGTGACCTTTCGGTCTCAGCTCGCGTCCTGGCTCTCGTACTTCGCCGGATCGACGCCGAGCGTCTTCAGGTAGGCGACGGGTTCGATGCTCGACCCGTTGTTTCGGACCTCGAAGTGCAGATGGGGCCCGGTCGAGTTTCCGGTACTGCCCACTTCGCCGATCTGGTCGCCCGGTGCGACAGTGTCGCCGACGTTCACTGCAACGCTCGACTGGTGCCCGTAGTACGTGACCGTGTTGCCGTTCTTGATGCGCACGAGGTTGCCGTACCCGTCCCCGGCGTCACCAGCCTGTTCGACGGTGCCTCCGGTCACGGCGTGGATCGGAGTCCCCGACGGGGCGGCAAGGTCGACGCCCTGGTGGAATTGGCCACCGTTGCCGGTGGGGTTGTTCCGCCCGCCGTAGTTCGACGACAGTTCGTAGCTTCCGGCGGGGAGCGGTAGTACGGCGCCGCCGAGGCCTACCGACGGCGGTGCTGCTTCGACCTCGGGGGCCGACTCTTCCGGCTCCGGTGTGGACTCGGGAGTCGTCGTACCGAGGTCGTAATCGAGGATGGCCCCCGCGACTTCGTTGATCAGCACGCCCGTGGCATCGAGGACGGCGGCAAGGATCGCCGCGCGCTGCTGCGCGTCGGGTTGGGGGATCGGTATGACGGGCAGTTCGATGGTCGGCTGCGCTGTGGCTACGGCGGGACTGATCAGGCCCACCGAACCGGCGCACAACGCCGCCGACAACACCGAACCCGCTATGACTCTGTGAACTCTTCGTCCCACTTGAACTGCTCCTGTCTCTGCCCCGACCGATGTCCCTAGGCGGGCTTTAAACCATTGGGGCGCTTCTGGGGCGCGTCGAATCAACGCAAGCGGGTCGATGCGCAGGCTTCCCCACCTCGCAAGTCACAGGTTTCACGTTGGTACTTTTCTTCCCCAAAAGTGCCGTTTGCAACCGTACGTCACATGAACCCCATGCGAAACTCGGAAATTAAATTACAACAACGTAATTCGTTGCGCTGCTTGACCTTTCGCACACACGTGCGATTCGCGTGCCGAAACATGCTGCGAACACAAAAAAGCCGGCCTCCGTGTGGAGACCGGCTTTCTTGTTTCTATGGGGTGAGCGACGGGACTCGAACCCGCGACATCCAGGATCACAACCTGGTGCTCTACCAGCTGAACTACGCCCACCATTACTGCGTCGACTCGGCCAACTCTCGGCTCTGTTTCAGCAGCGGAGGTAATACTAGCGGTTCGATTCTCTCGGTGCGAATCGCCCTCAGGTTGGCGTGTCGAGATCTTTCACGACTGCGGCAATATTGCTGGTAGACGGGCCTGGAGGGGCGACGAACACCGTCTGGCGGTAGTACTTCAGCTCCTTGATCGACTCTTTGATGTCAGCCAGTGCCCGGTGCGCGAGGCCCTTCTGCGGCTGACCGAAGTAGATCCGCGGGTACCACCGACGCGACAGTTCCTTGATGGAGCTGACATCGATCATTCGGTAGTGAAGGTGGGTGTCGAGCGCTTCCATGTCGCGAGTGATGAAGCCGCGGTCGGTACCGATCGAGTTACCGGCCAGAGGCACAGTGCCTGCCACCGGCACGTGCTCACGTATGTACGCAAGCACCTGTGCCTCAGCTTCCTCCAGCGTCACCGTCGACGCGCGCACCTCCTCGGTCAATCCCGATTTGGCATGCATCTTTTTCACGACATCTGGCATCCCTGCCAGCGCATCGTCGTCGGCATGAATGACGATGTCGACGCCATCACCGAGAACGTTGAGCTCGCTGTCGGTAACGAGCGCCGCGATCTCGATGAGTTTGTCCTTCGACAAATCCAAGCCGGTCATTTCGCAATCTATCCACACAAGTTTGTCCTGCACGAGACACACACTAGTGCGAACGTGCTCACCGCTAAGGTTTGCGGTGGCGATCCACATCGAGCCGAGACCCAGGAGGATATGGAAATGACGGTCGATCCGGCGTCGGGGAATTCCACCCCGGATGCAGCGCTTCCATCCCCGGTCGCCCAATTGACCCCGGCCGAGAAGGCAGTCAAGGCGAAAGCCGCAGCAGTCGAGGCTGCGCGCGTCGCAGCAGAAGCTCTGGCCGCTGCGGATGCGGCCGAGAAGGAAGCCGCAGCCGCTGAATCGGCAGCACGGGGCAACACTTCCGTCGCAGCCGCTGATTCCGTCTCGGGCGAGATTGCGGCCGGCTACAACTTTGCGGGTGCGGTGCTCGAACTTGGAACCGTCGTTCTCGACGGCGTCACCGATGCTTCCGCGCGGATTCGCATCCCGCTCGCCACTCTCAATCGGCACGGTCTCGTCGCAGGTGCCACCGGCACCGGTAAAACCAAGACGTTGCAGGGCATCGCAGAGCAGCTCTCTGCGTCAGGTGTCCCCGTCGTCATGGCCGATGTGAAAGGCGACCTGTCCGGGTTGTCGGCGCCAGGAGCGGACAACGAGAAGGTTCGCGGGCGCGCCGCCGAAACCGGCGATTCGGACTGGGTGCCCACCGGCCACCCCGTCGAGTTTCTCTCGCTCGGAACCGAGGGGATCGGTATTCCGGTGCGCGCCACCATCACGGCGTTCGGTCCGATTCTGCTCAGTAAAGTATTGGGCTTGAACAACACTCAGGAGTCCACCCTCGGTCTGATCTTCTACTGGGCAGACAGCCGAGGTCTTGCACTTCTCGATCTGAAGGACCTCAGAGCTGTCATCGCTCACTTGACGAGCGACGAGGGAAAATCCGATATCAAGGGGATCGGAGGCGTCTCGGCTGCGACGGCGGGAGTCATCCTGCGTGCTCTCGTCAATCTGGAGGCCGACGGCGGAGACACCTTCTTCGGAGAACCAGAGCTCGAAACCGAGGATCTGCTGCGGGTGGGTGCCGACGGCAAAGGCGTGATCACGCTGTTCGAGCTCGGTTCGCAGGCATCACGCCCGGTGATGTTCTCCACGTTCTTGATGTGGGTACTCGCCGACATGTTCCAGACGCTCCCCGAGGTCGGTGACATCGACAAGCCCAAACTGGTATTCATCTTCGACGAGGCACACCTGTTGTTCGCCGATGCGTCGAAGGCGTTTCTGCAGCAGGTGGAACAGACCGTAAAACTGATCCGGTCGAAGGGCGTCGGCGTGTTCTTCTGCACGCAGCTGCCGACCGACGTGCCCAACGAGGTTCTGTCCCAGCTGGGTGCACGCATCCAACATGCGTTGCGCGCGTTCACCCCCGACGATCAGAAGGCCCTCGACAAGACGGTCCGCACGTACCCGAAGACCAAGGCGTACGACCTGGAAAAGGCGCTCACCTCTCTCGGTACCGGCGAGGCCATTGTGACTGTGCTCTCCGAGAAGGGAGCGCCGACGCCCGTGGCTTGGACCAAAATTCGGCCCCCGCGCTCGCTGATGGACACTATCGGGAACGAAGCGATCGGCGCTGCGGCGTCGTCCAGTCCGCTCGACGCCAAATACGGCACCACGATCGACGGAGAGTCGGCGTACGAGAAACTGGCGGCCAGGGTTGTCGACGTGCCAGCGCCTGCGGAAACTTTCGATCTTCCGCCGCTACCTCCCGAAGGGCCGTCGGCGGCGGAGCGAATCCTTGACAACCCCGCCTTCAAGAGCTTCCTGAGGTCAGCGGCTTCCGTTGCGGGACGGGAGATTTCGCGCAGTATTTTCGGGACTGGGCGTCGCCGTAAGCGTTGACTATGTGAGTGGAAATACGTCCCCTGCAACGTATTTCCACTCACATGCGGCGTCAGCCGCCGAGCTTCTTGTAGAAACTTCCCACGATGGGTGCCGAGATGGCACGCGGGCTGTACTGCCCGGCAATCGACATGCCCTTGCTGAGCAGTCCGGGAACCACGCGCATCTTGTTCTTGGCGAGTGAGTCGAGCGAAAGCTTCGCGGTGTACGCGCTGTCGATCCACAGGAAATCCGGAACGAGCTTGTCGACGATCGACGCATCCGCCGGATCCGGGGTCTCGGTACGCACCGGGCCGGGCGCCAGCAGGGTCACATGGACGCCACTACCCTTGAGTTCGAGCCGCAAGGACTCGGAGAACGTGTTCACGAAAGCTTTGGATGCCGCGTAGGTCGCGTTGTTGGGAATCGCCATGTTGCCTGCCGCGGACCCGGTGATGAGGATGCCGCCGCTTCGCCGGGCGATCATGCCAGGCAAAACGGCGAGGGTCAGATCGTGCACGGCAACGGTATTGAGCTCTACCTGATCGCGCTCGTAGGCCGGGTCCAGCTCCGAGACCGGGCCGAACGTGGCAATGCCTGCGTTGTTGCACAGTACGCTGATATCGCGTTCGGCGAGTTCGTCGGCGAAGGGCTTTCGCGCATCGCGATCGGACAGGTCGAGAACACGAACCTCGACGGTGACGCCGTGTTCGGCAGTCAACTTCGCAGCGAGTGCGTCGAGCAACTCGCCACGGCGTGCGACGACGATCAAGGAGTGGCCGCGGGTCGCCAGCTCGGTAGCGAGCGCCTCTCCGATCCCGGAGGAGGCTCCGGTGACGACGGCGCGGGCTTCGGGTGCAGGGCTCGGCAGGCTCACGGTGAGCCAGGGTAGACGATGGGCTCAGATGCTCGCGGCCAGGCGGGTGCCTTGCTCGATTGCGCGCTTTGCGTCCAGTTCGGCCGCGAGGTCGGCGCCGCCGATGATGTGCGTCGTGGTGCCCGCCGACTGCAATTCGTCCATCAGGTCTCGAACCGATTCCTGGCCTGCACAGACAACGATGGTGTCGACGTTCAACGTCTGCGGCCTTTCGTGATTGTCACCGAACGTGATGTGAAGGCCCTCGTCGTCGATGCGTTCGTAGTTCACGCCGGACAGTTCGTGAACGCCCTTGGCTTTCAACGCCGCACGGTGGACCCAACCGGTCGTCTTGGCGAGCCCGGCGCCGATCTTGCCTTTCTTGCGTTGCAAGAGGTACACCTCACGCGGCGACGGTGCCGGTACGGGAGTGGTCAGCGCGCCTGGCGCTGCCTCGGGCTCGGTGACGCCCCATTCCTGCTTCCACTCCTTCAGATCGAGTGTGGGGGACGCGGCGGTGGTCAGAAACTCGGAGATGTCGATACCGATCCCGCCTGCACCGATCACGGCCACTCGGTCTCCAACCGGTTTGCCGTCCTCGACCAGCTCGGCGTACGAGAGCACCGATGGGTGGTCGATGCCCGGTATCGACGGGATGCGAGGTACGACGCCGGTGGCGAGGACGACCTCGTCGTAGTCGCCTGCCACCAGTTCGGCGGCGGTGACCCGCCGTCCCAGATGGATTGCGACGTCGGCCTGCTTCAGTGCGACGGTGAAATACCGGATGGTTTCGGCGAACTCTTCTTTTCCTGGAATCCGTTGTGCGATGCCGAATTGGCCGCCGAGTGTTGGGCGTGCCTCGAACAGAGAGACCGCGTGTCCGCGTCGGGCAGATTCGAGGGCCGCGGACAAACCCGCGGGGCCGCCTCCGACGACGGCGACCCTCTTGGTCTTGCGAGTGGGAAGAAGTTGCAGTTCGATCTCGCGACCGGCACGGGGATTGACCAGGCACGAGACAGTCTTGTGCACGAACGCGTGGTCGAGGCATGCCTGGTTGCAAGCGATACAGGTGTTGATGCTGTCTGCCGAGTCCGCTTCGGCCTTTTTTACCCAGAACGGGTCGGCGAGCATCGGACGTGCCATGGAAATCAGCTGTGCGTCACCGCGCACCAGAATGTCCTCGGCGAGGTCTGGCATGTTGATTCGGTTCGATGCCGCAACCGGGATCTCGACGTGCTTGTCGAGTTTCCCCGTGATGTCCGCGAATGCACCGCGAGGGACCGAGGTGACGATTGTTGGGACCCGCGACTCGTGCCAGCCGACGTCGGTGTTGATGATGTCGACGCCGACGCGTTCCAAGTCCTTCGCGAGAGCGACGATGTCGTCCCAACTTTGCCCGCCTTCGACCAGGTCGGCCATCGACAGGCGGAAGACGATCAGAAAGTCCTTGCCCACGGCATCGCGAATTCGGCGAGCAATGTCCACCGCTACTCGACGCCTGTTCTCAGGACTTCCACCCCACTCGTCGCGGCGATGATTGGTGCGCTCGCACAGGAATTGATTGATGAAGTAGCCTTCACCGCCCATGATCTCGACGCCGTCGTAGCCGGCGGATCGCGCCAGGCGCGCGCACCGTACGTAGTTCCGAATCTGCCAACGAACTCCGCGTGAGGTCAACCGACGGGGACGAAACGGGTTGATGGGCGCCTTGATCGACGATGCCGAGACACTGAACGGCTGATAGGAATATCGCCCCGCATGGAGGATCTGCAGCGCGATCTTGCCGCCCTCTCGGTGCACGGCGGCGGTGATCCGGCGGTGCCGCCTCGCTTCGATGCGATTGGTCAGCTTCGCGCCGAACGGAAGCAGCCACCCTGTCCGGTTCGGTGCGTAGCCACCCGTGACGATGAGCGCGACGCCGCCGCGGGCGCGCTCGGCGAAGTACTCGGCGAGCTTGGCGGTGTCGCGCGCGCGATCCTCCAGCCCAGTGTGTATCGAACCCATGATCACGCGATTCTTCAGCGTGGTCGTGCCTACGTTCAGCGGCGACAGCAGCGTCGGGTAAGTGCCGGAAGTGGTCACAGCTTCTCCAATATCTCGTCGCACCATTCGGCGAAGCCTTCCTCGACTCGAATTCCACCGCGCAGCACGAGAAACTGGTGCAGTGCGGAGCCGGTGAGGTCGGCAGGGGAGGGGAAATCACGCTTTTCGATCAGTCGATAGAGTTCGAGGCGATCGGTGTGCACGGCTCGGTGGCGTCGGACCTCAGCTTTGAGGGCGTCGATGTCGCCGCCTGCGCCGCCGCGAATCTTCACGGCCAGTTCATCGCGAAGCTTGCCGGGGTCGGTGGGTTCGGCGATCCAGCGGTCCAGTTCGGTTCGGCCCGCATCGCTGACCGAGTAGACCTTCTTGTCGGGACGCCCGTCTTGCACTACCGACGTCCCGGCAATCCAGCCTGCAGCATCCATGCGGGTCAAGACTCGGTAGATCTGTTGGTGCGTGGCACTCCAGAAGAAACCGATGGATTTGTCGAACCGACGCGCGAGTTCGTAACCGGACCCCGAGAGTTCGGTGAGGGAGACAAGTATCGCGTGTTCCAGTGCCACACTGCTCAGTATCTATGCAACGAGGTGACTATGCAACACGGTGCATAATATCCATGCCGGCAGCGTCTCGCCTAGGCTTCCGCTATGAGTGCACAGGCTGACGACGCCGTCGTCGGGGTCGCGACATCGCGCAAGCAGGTATTCGCCTGGGGGATATGGGATTGGGGCTCGGCTGCCTTCAATGCGGTCATCCTTACGTTCGTGTTCTCGGTGTACCTGACCGATGGGGTGGGCGACGACTTGCCGGGCTCGATCTCGGCGACATCTTGGTTCAGTTGGTCGGTGGGGCTGGCGGGCGTCGTGATCGCTGTTCTCGCCCCCGTGTCCGGTCAACGGTTCGATGCTCGGGGCACGAGGAAGAAGTCGCTCGCGCTGTTGACCGGTCTGACCGTCGTCAGCATGGCCGGGCTGTTCTTCGTGAAAGACGACTACCACTACCTGTGGTTGGGTCTGGTGCTGCTCGCGGCCGGGTCCATCATGTTCGAACTCGCCAGCATTCCGTACAACGCGATGCTCAGGCAGGTCTCCACGCCGGACAACATAGGCAAAGTGTCCGGATTCGGTTGGTCCATGGGCTATTTCGGCGGCATCGTGCTGTTGCTCATCTGCTATCTCGGCTTCATTTCCGGTGACGGGGACACGCGAGGGCTGTTCGGGCTGACCACCGACGGTGGGCTCAATATCAGGCTCGTTGCGTTACTTGCGGCCCTCTGGTTCGCGGTCTCGGCCATACCAGTGCTGCTCGCGGTGCCCGAATTGCCCTCGACAGCAGCCGATCCCGGCGCAGCCAAAGCCGGGATGATGGAATCGTACAAAGTACTGTTTCGTGATCTGCGTGAACTGTGGGTCGCGGATCGCCGCAGCGTCTACTTCCTGATTGCCAGTGCACTGTTCCGGGACGGTCTCGCCGGAGTGTTCACGTTCGGCGCGGTCCTGGCGGTGAGCGTCTACGGCATCGGAACCGGAGACGTACTGTTGTTCGGTGTTGCGGCGAACGTCTGTGCCGGACTCGGAGCGATCACCGCGGGCGTGTTCGACGATCGTGTCGGGCCGAAGCGAGTGATCGTGTTCTCGTTGACGGCAATGATCGTGGCCGGGGTCGTGTTGCTGTTCGTATCGGGGCCGCTGCTGTTCTGGGTGTTCGGTCTCGTGCTGTGTCTGTTCGTCGGACCCGCTCAGTCCTCGTCACGCACATACCTGGCAAGGTTGGCCCCACCGGGGCGCGAGGGTCAGTTCTTCGGGTTGTACGCGACCACCGGCCGCGCGGTCTCGTTTCTGGCGCCCACGCTGTTCGGGTTGTTCGTGTTCCTGTTCGATGCCGATCGTGCAGGCATCGGCGGGCTGCTCGTCGTACTTGCCGTCGGACTAGGGGCGCTGCTCGCGGTGAAGTCGCCGGACAAGGTCTAGCGCGAGTTCACCCGTGCGAGGATTTCCGCGGCCAATCTCTCAGGAGCTTCCTCGGGGACCCAGTGCGAAATACCGTCGAGTTCGACGAACGAGTAGTCGGCGTCGACGAACTCGCCGCACCGCTGAGCGCCTGCGCGGCCGATGGCCGAGTCCTCGTTGCTCCACACGTAGGTGGTCGGAACCTCGACCGCGGCCAGCCTGCCGAACGCGTTGGTCATCGCTCGGTACCAGTTGAGGGCTGCCGTCAACGCTCCAGGCTGGCTCATATGCTCGATATAGCGGTCGTCGGGACTGCGCTCGGAGAACATCGCGCGCAGTCGGCGTGCGTCGTTCTCCAGCAGAACGGTTTCGGCTTTGCCCTGCTGACGCAAGAGCGTCATGTATGTCGAGCGTTCCTGCTGATCGGCATCCTCTCGTATGGCCCAGCCGAACGCCGCTGTATGGGGAACCGACACGGCTGTGAGGGAACGGACGATGCCGGGGTGCTCGGCGGCCAACTGCCACGCAACGGCGGCGCCCCAATCGTGTCCGACGACGTGAACAGACTCGAGGTCCAATGCATCAACGAGACCGACGACGTCACCGACCAGCTTGTCCGATGCGTATGCGTCGACGCCGGTCGGCCGGGCGCCAGGGGAGTAGCCGCGTTGGTCCGGCGCAATCGTGCGCAGCCCTGCATGGGTGAGAAGCGGAACGACGGCGTCCCAGCATCCCGATGTCTGCGGGAAGCCGTGCAGAAGCACCACCGGAATGCCGTCCTCGTGGCCTGCAATCGATACATCGAATACGAGATCGTCGACGGTCACTTTCGTCGCTACCGGTGTCATGAACTGATCCTCCCAGGTGCAGGCCGATTCAGTTGTGGGTACGCCGCCACGCTCCCATGCCGAGAACGATCAATCGCACCTGGTGCTCGGTTCGACGAAGGAGCTCGCGTTCGTTCTCGCTGCCCGGTCGGTCGATCTCCAACAGTCCGACGGTGGCGGTCAGCATCGTGGACACGATGAGATCTGCGGCCATTTCGAGATCTACGATGTCCCAGGCTTCCAAGCCCGGCATGCGCGAAAGATCAATGGTCAACTCGCTGACGAACATGCGGAGTTCCGTGGCGAATGCCCTGCGTACCTCGGTCACACCGCCGTAGCGCTCACGCGCCAGGAATCGAAAGTGATCCTCGTGCGAGCGAACCTGCCGAACGAGGATCCGTAAGGATTCTGTTGCGGTCTTGGTCGACGGGTCTTTCCTGGCGTCGCGCAGCATCTGCCGCAACATGCGCATCGAGTCCTCGACAAGTGCGACGCCCAGGTCCTCCATCGAGGAGAAGTGCCGGTAGAAAGCCGTGGGGACGATGCCCGCGGACCGGGTGACCTCACGGAGGCTGACGCTGGCGAACGAGCGGTCTCGGAGGAGGTCCAACGTGCCGTCCATAAGTGCTTGACGCGTGCGTTCCTTGCGTTCCGCTCGCGTCCCCGGTTCCGTCACGTACACCAGTTTATGGCCGTCCATCGGACGAGCACCTCCCGCCTGACCTCGATCACAGAGTGACTGTGATGTGTATCACTACAGATGTAAACATGTCGCAGCAGTCACATTTTCGTTGACATGCCTGGGTGTCGGTCTGACACACTGATTCTAGTGCACAGCCGTACACTGAAATTGTTCGTTCTTTTCGACCACGATCGGGAGGCGATATGACACTCCAACAGAAGCTCCGGCAGCCCAGCAAGCGCGGACGATTCTCGCTGTTGTCACTGTTCGAGGCCATGGCGACACCGCACGCGCTGGACCGCTACCTCGAACTCGTCGATCCCATGACCACGGTGCGCGATCTGCGTGGCGAGGTCACCGCCGTGCACTACTCGACCGCGGACACCGTCACGTTGACGCTTCGTCCGACTCAGCAGTGGAACGGATTCGAAGCCGGGCAGTTCGTTCAAGTCGGCGTTGTGATCGACGGCGTTCGCCATACCCGGTGTTACTCGCCCGCATGCTCGCAGTACCGAGACGACGGCCGTATCGAGCTGACGATCAAGGCCCATCCCGAGGGCCTCGTCTCCCAATACCTGCATCGCAATGCTCGCGTCGGCCTCGTGGTCAGCCTGTCTCAGGCGAGCGGCACGTTTTACCTGCCCACACCTCGGCCCGAGCGCGTGCTGTTGATCAGCGGCGGCAGCGGCATCACCCCGGTCCTGTCGATGCTGCGGTCTCTGCTGGACGAGGGGTACAGCGGCGACCTGACCTTCCTGCACTACGCCTACTCGGAAAAAGATGTGTCCTACCGCCGCGAGCTCGAGAAGATCGCTGAAGGCAAGGACAACGTCCGCGTGGTCATCGCTTACACCGATCAGGAAGACGGCGACGCGAAAACCGGAGATCTGCACGGATTCTTCGGAACCGAGCACCTCGACGCAGTCGCGCCGTGGCACCGGGATGCGCACACATACCTGTGTGGTCCGCCCGGTTTGATGCGCGGCGTCAAGAACGTCTACGCCGAATTAGGGCTGACCGAAAGCCTTCACCTGGAGGAGTTCGCACCGCCCACGGCGACCGTAACCGACGATGCCGATGGCGATGTCACGTTCACCGGTAGCGATGTAGTTGCCACGAACTCCGGTCGCACACTGCTGGAGCAGGCCGAAGATGCTGGATTGACTCCGGCGTTCGGGTGCCGCATGGGCATTTGTTTCACCTGCACGTCGGTGAAGACCTCGGGGTGCACCAAGAATGTCCAGACGGGCGAGACCGACAGTGAACCCGACAAGAAGATTCAACTCTGTGTCTCGGTTCCGGTCGGTGATGTTGCCATCGAAATCTGAGCCTGGATAGTCAGCCGGTCGAAAAATTGGCCGTCAGAAATAGATTTCACCGACCTGAGCCGAAAGTTGTTACCTCAGAATCCGAAACGGAGACTCTCGAATGTTCGGAATACCACTACCGTCACTGTCCTTTCTGCCCTTCATCGGCGCAACCCACGGCTCCGACGAACTGCAGACACCGACCGTCATGTCCTACGAGCAGGTCCAGGAACTCGGACGCGAACTGGACGAGCTTCGCGCTCGAACTGTCGCGAAGCTGGGCGACGAGGACCGCGAGTACATCTACAACATCGTCAAGACTCAGCGCACGTTCGAAGTTGCGGGCCGGGCCCTGATGTACCTGCCGTTTCTGCCGCCTGCATGGATGGCCGGAGTCGGAGCGCTCGCAATCTCCAAGATTCTCGACAACATGGAGATCGGGCACAACGTCATGCACGGTCAGTACGACTGGATGCGTGAGCCTGGCTTCAATTCTCAGGTGTTCGAATGGGATACGGTCTGCCCCGCCGACCAGTGGAAGCACTCGCACAACTACATGCACCACACCTTCACCAACATCGTCGGCAAGGACCGCGACATCGGATACGGAATCCTGCGGATGGACGAGGGTCAGAAGTGGAACCCTTACTACCTCGGTAACCCCGTCTACGCCTTCCTGTTGATGGCGTTCTTCGAGTGGGGCGTCATGCTGCACGACCTCGAAGCCGAGAACATCGTCCAGGGCAAGCGCAAATGGCACGATGTCAAGCCGCTGCTGCAGGGAATGTGGCGCAAGGCGGGCCGTCAGGTGCTCAAGGATTACGTCGTCTTCCCGGCCCTGACCGGTCCGTTCTTCGTCACCACGTTGATCGGAAACATCGGCGCGAACCTTATCCGCAATGTGTGGACCTACTCGATCATCTTCTGTGGTCACTTCCCGACAGGGGTGCAGACCTTCACCGAGGACGAGACCGCCGACGAGTCGCGGGGCGAGTGGTACGTCCGCCAGATGCTCGGATCGGCGAACATCGAGGGATCGCCGCTGTTCCACATCATGTCGGGAAACCTGTCGCACCAGATCGAGCATCACCTGTTCCCCGATCTGCCTGCCCACCGATACCCGGAGTTGGCACCCGAGGTCAAGGCTCTGTGCGACAAATACGAACTGCCGTACAACTCCGGCGGATTCTTCAAACAGATCGGTTCGGTCTGGGGGAAGATATTCAAGCTCGCGCTGCCGAATTCTTTGACGGGCTCCGAGCCGACCGTCGGTGTTATCGTCGAGCGTAAGAAGGTTGCTGCGTAGATGGTAGGCACCGCTGTCGGCGGAGCGTCCGGGGCTAGAAACCGAATCAGGGGTGACTGTGGTGGTAGGAAAGTTCGAGCGGAACAAGGACACGGTGCAGGAACTCACTGAGTCGGCCGCCAATCATGTCGGTAAGATTGCCGTCATCATTGCTGGAGCGGTCCGCGATGTCACCCGCGAGATCGGTGACTGGGTTTCGGACGGTATCGAGATGCGCGAGGCTGCGAAAAAGGCCCAGAACGATGCGCCGCTCGGCCAGGTAATCAATGGTGAGTTCGAGAACCGCTGACTCGCTCGATATTTTCACGACCAAGGGGTCGTACGTCTATACAGACGTACGACCCCTTTGGTTTTTGTAGCACCGACAGGGGTTCGGATCTACTCCAAACAATCTCAGAGAATGTTTTCTCGGCTATTTTCGTACCGCCGGAACGTGACTCAAGTTACCGTTACTCGAAGAAGCACACAGACGGCTGGAAGGCGGCTCGACATGCGATTGAACACCACGCTCGCGAATCCCATCGGCAAAGTTCTCGGTGGAGAGCGCCGCGCGCCCGCTGGACTGGCCCCCAACGAGGTCGATATCAAACTCACCGCCGCCCTCGAATCTCAGTGTGTTCGAGTCGCAGCGACCAGCTTCGCTGTCGGAAGGCTTCCGCTGGCAAGCGAACTCGACGGTGCTCGCCTTGCGGCCGAGAAATTGGTGCACGCCGCGGTGTCTCTTCGTGACGCTCAACGTGCAGTCCACGGTGCAGTCGGCGCTGTGCTCGAGCGCGGTTGCTCGGGCGACGAGGGTGCAGGTGAGGGAATTGCAGTTGTCGATCGCGCCGTCTTCATGATGCGTGTTCTCGAAGTGATCGGGAATGTGGTCTCCTCGGCATACATCGACTACTGCCGTCGCGATTCCGGAAGGACGCGCGAACGAACCGCTCACATTGTCGACATGGTGGTCTCGGGGGACCCCAAGGCTCGGGTCGTGGCCGAACGCAATGGCGTCGAACTCGCTGTCGAGTACGACGTGGTAGTCGTGCAGTTCGTCGGTATCGCCGAGGGATCGGACCCGATCGGTTCGAGGACGTTCGACGACGACATCGTCTCCGCTGCGGTAGGTGCACTCACGTCCAGAGACGTCGGAGGTGAACTGCTGCTGGCATTGTCTGCTCACGGAGGAACTATTCTGGTTCCGTCCTCGGATGCACATGCTGTCGAAACTTGCTTGACCGCACTGAGATCGAACCTCGGCGTCGATATTTTTGCAGCGACGTCAAGGGCGCACTTGGGTGAGATGGACGGTGTGCTCGCGCACTGTCGTGAACTTGTAGAGCTGGCGCGATGCCTCGGGATGGAGGCGCGGTTGTATCGCACGGGAGATCTCGCGTTGGAGTACCAATTGTCTCGGCCGGGCCCTGGTCAGTCTCGACTGCGATCGGTCATCGCACCCCTCGACGGTTATCCCGAGTTGGTGCATACGCTGCGAACCTTCATTGCGAGCGAAGCGAACCGTCGGGCAAGTGCGAAGTCCCTGTACGTGCACCCGAACACCGTCGACTATCGACTCAAGCGAATCGAGCAACTGACCGGTGTCGACCCGTTGAGCTCGGCCGGGCTGATGTCGCTCCACGCAGCCCTCGTGGTCGATTCACTTGCCCGTGCACATGGATCAGAGTTGGGGACGAGCGCTATCGCAGAGGCGTCCTGACACGCCATTTCGAGGTCCCTTCAAGCGACCGGGTACACTCGTCCACCGTGCTCGGACGCGGCGGAATGCATCGTTCGAGCCACGCCTCCGTAGCTCAGGGGATAGAGCAAGGGCCTTCTAATCCCTTGGTCGCAGGTTCGAATCCTGCCGGGGGCACCAGGTTGGCATCGGCGTTCGATCTCAACGAGCGGTGTCACAGGTTCAACGGCACATCTTCGCGAGGAGGCCACCGATGCGGGATGTTCTCGACCAACTGGTGACAATCTGGCGACGCGGTGAGACCGCCGGGCTGGGAACCGTCATCAGTACCTTTCGCTCCGCTCCTCGGCCTGCCGGGGCATCCATGGTCGTGGCACCGGACGGTTCCGTCAGCGGTTCGGTCTCGGGAGGCTGTGTCGAGGGCGCGGTGTACGAGGCTGCGAGAACCGCCTGCGCGACTCGGACGCCGGTGCTCGAGCATTACGGCGTCAGCGATGGCGAAGCCTTCGAGGTTGGTTTGACGTGCGGTGGAATGCTCGACGTGTTCGTCGAGCCGATCTCGCGAACTACCTTTCCCGAGCTGGAGGCAGTGGCCGAGTCGATCTACTCGGAAGTGCCCGTCGCGGTAGCGACCGTTGTCCGTCACCCGGATCGGTCCAGGATCGGTAGGCACATCGTGCTCGGCGAGACGAACTCGGCCGGTTCGTTCGGATCGCCGCGAAGCGATGCTGCGGTCGTCGACGATGCCCGCGGTCTGCTCGCAACAGGTCGAACTGCCGTTCTCACCTACGGTCCCGATGGAGAGCGCCTGGGCGACGGCATGGACGTCTTCGTCGCCAGTCATGCGCCCAGGCCGCGAATGCTGGTGTTCGGTGCGATCGATTTCGCATCCGCAGTGGCAGAGCAGGGCGTGTTTCTCGGCTACCGGGTAACTGTGTGCGATGCGCGGCCGGTGTTCGCAACCGCTGCACGGTTTCCCTCGGCGGCAGATGTCGTCGTCGACTGGCCGCATCGATATCTCACGGCGCAACTCGATGCTGGAGCGCTCGACGAACGCACCGTGGTGTGCGTACTCACTCACGATCCAAAATTCGACGTACCGCTACTCGTTGTTGCGTTGCGCCGCAATGAGTTTGCTTTCGTCGGCGCGATGGGCTCACGGCGAACCCACGAAGAACGAATCGATCGACTGAAGGATGCTGGTCTGACGGACGACGAGTTGGGCAGGTTGTCGAGTCCCATCGGCCTCGACCTCGGGGCGCGGACGCCCCAGGAAACCGCGGTCTCCATCGCTGCCCAGATCGTCGCGAGGCGTTGGGGTGGTTCCGGTGAACCGCTGGCCGATCGTCAGGGCCGGATTCATCACGATTCCTCGGTGGGAGACACCAGATGATCTACGACGATGTGTAGGACATCGGGGCGCTGAGTAACGGCGCCGCACGCGCACCTCCTACTCTGGATGGCATGGCAGCATCCGAAGTCGATACCACCGAACCGGCACCGAGTAAACCGGCACCGAGTACGTCCACGACGTCGGTGTTCGTCACTGCGGGCATCATCGCGGCGATCGTGGCCGCCCTCGTCATCAGTTTGTCGGCCTCGGACGCCCTTGTTCTTCTCGGAATTCCCGATCCCGGGTTTGCGACAACCTACGGACTCCCCGCCGTCCGCGGAGCCGGTGAAATCGCCGCGTCGATCGCAATCGGCTCGTTTCTCCTCGCAGCGTTTCTGGTCCCGCCACAGAAGAGCGGCGTGCTCGACGTCGGTGGATATCGCGCAGTGCGGACCGGATCAGCCGCTGCAATCGTCTGGGCCGCCTGCGCACTGGTTCTGGTTCCGTTGACGCTGTCGGACACCTCGGGTCAGCCGTTCACCGTCGCTATCGAGCCGAACAACCTGTGGACCGCACTCGATCAGGTGGACATCGCAAGTGCGTGGCGGTGGACTGCGATCCTTGCCGTCGTTCTGGCGGTGGCATCGAGGGCTGTACTGAGGTGGTCGTGGACTCCTTTGCTGCTCGTTTTCGCAGTCGGAACCTTGATGCCGATTGCACTGAGTGGCCACTCGTCCTCTGGCGGCGCCCATGACGTTGCGACCAACAGCCTGATCCTGCATCTGATCGGTGCAACGGTATGGGCAGGGGGCCTGTTCGCAGTGCTGGCCCATGCCCGCCGCCGCGGCGATCACACGGACGTCGCAACCCGCCGATTCTCGACGATTGCGTCGGTGTGCTTCGTCGTCATGGCCGCATCAGGAGTGATCAATGCACTCGTGAGAGTGTCCGTATCGGATCTGTTCAGCACGCTGTACGGCCGCCTGATACTCGGCAAGATCGCGTGCCTCGTCGTGCTCGGTGTCTTCGGCTGGATCCAGCGACGTCGGTCGTTGCCCGCGCTTGCGGCAGATCCGCACTCTCGTGGCGCGCTGGTTCGGTTCGCAGGCGGGGAAGTCCTCGTGCTCGCTGCGACGATCGGCCTGGCCGTCGGACTCGGCCGGACGCCGCCGCCTGCCGACGTCGATCCAAACCTTTCGCTATCGGAAGCTGCACTCGGGTACAACCTCGATGGGCCACCGAGCTTGGAAAGGCTTGCGTTCGATTGGCGATTCGACCTGATTTTCGGGACGGCGTCCATCGTCCTCGCAGCGATGTATCTGCTCGGTGTCCGACGACTGCGCAAGCGCGGCGACGCGTGGCCGATAGGGCGAACCGTCGCATTCATGCTCGGTTGCGCGACCATGCTGATCGCCACGTCCTCGGGTGTCGGAAAGTATTCGCCCGCAACGTTCAGCGTGCACATGGGCGCCCATATGGCTCTGTCCATGCTCGTTCCCGTACTTCTCGCGCTCGGTGGTGCGCTGACACTTGCACTGCGCGCATTGCCTGCAGCAGGCAAGGGCGGCGTACCAGGGCCTCGCGAATGGCTGCTTCTGGCACTGCACAGCCGGGTGTCGAAGTTTTTGACGCAACCCGTTGTGGCCGCAGTTCTGTTCGTCGGTGGGTTCTACGTGCTGTACCTGGGCGGCATCTTCGGCGCAGTTCTGGACAATCACTCGGCCCACTTGCTGATGAACGCTCACTTCATTCTCAGCGGCTACCTGTTCTACTGGGTGGTCATCGGGGTCGATCCGTCGCCGCGTCATATCGAGCCCCTCACAAAACTTGCCATGGTGTTCGGTTCGTTGCCTTTCCATGCTTTTTTCGGTGTTGCACTGATGAGCATGAACACGGTGATGGGTGGCTGGTATTACCGGACGCTCGGCCTCGATTGGAACGCCGACCTGCTCGGAGACCAGAGGCTCGGTGGCGGTATTGCATGGGCCACCGGGGAAATTCCACTGGTGCTCGTCATGCTTTCGTTGTTGATTCAGTGGTCGCGTAGTGACGATCGCAACGCGAAGCGCTCCGATCGTGCTGCCGACCGAGATCACGACGCCGATCTGGCTGCGCACAATGCGATGTTCGCGGAGTTGTCCAGGCGCGACAGGCAAGCCGGGAGCTAGCTTCGGCCGGCCAGCAATTTCTCGATGGTGGAGGCGATGCGTCGCTGCCTGGTCTCGGCTGCCTTGGCGCCCTCGATGGGGATTACCAGCCGCCGCTGAGGGGCACCATGAATCGACCGCCCATGGATGCCACCGTGCTTCGGTAGCAGTACCCGTTGACGGTGACGGTGACCGCGGGCCGCTTACCGGAGCCCAGTTCGGTTATCACCGAAGCCGGTACCTCGATGCCCGTTGCGGTCTTGCCGCCGAGCTCGACCGTCGAGGTGAACCTCATGCGGTCATTGAGGTGGCGTACCGGCGCATTGTCACCAGGTGCCGGTGATCTTCTGAAGAATGCGCTGCAACTCGTCCCGTTCAACGGAGTCGAGCGCGTCGAAGAGTTCGACCGCCACCCTGCTTCGCGCGTCATCGATGGCGTGCAGTTGCGTCTTGCCCGCCTCGGTCAGCGACACCAGCACGGCTCGACGGTCCGCTGGGTCGTCGGCCCGCACGACGAACCCAGCCGCTTCGAGCGAGTCGACCACGTCGGTTGCCGAACGGGCGACGATGCGGAGGCGTTCGGCGAGAGCGCGCAGCCTCATCGGCTCGCCCTCGCGGGCGAGCACGTGCAGTGCACGACTCTGCGAAGGGTTGAGACCGAACGGTTCGAGTGCGTTCATGTGCGTGTGACGAATTGTCCGCGCGACGGCCATGAAGGAATCGGCCAGATTCGGGTTGTCTCCCGTGTGCATGGGATGAAGCATACCGGGGTTGTCTACAAGCTCTTAATGAGGTAACCTCTGCAATATGTCAGCCGTCAATTCAGGAGGTCTACTTGGAAAGTCAACAGGTCTACTTGGAAAGTCGACAACGAACCCATACGGAAATATCCGTTTCTGATCCGGCTCCAGTCGGTCGCGTTCTCTCCTTGTTTCACCCTTATCGGGCCCGCATCTCGGTCGTCACCGCGATCATCGTCTTCAGTGCCATCGTGGCGCTCGCATCGCCACTCCTTCTTCGCGAACTGCTCGATCACGCCATCCCTGATCGCGACGTCACCCTCGTCTCGCTGATCGCCGTGGGGATGATCGCAGTCGCCGTCGTCACCAACACCCTCGGCGTCGTGCAGACCTGGATGTCCAACAGCGTGGGGCAGAAGCTCATGCACGATCTGCGCGTGGCCGTGTACGGCCATCTGCAGAAGCAATCGCTCGGATTCTTCGCCCGCACACGGACTGGCGAAGTTCAGTCTCGCATCGCCAACGACATCGGCGGCATGCAGTCCGTCGTCACCAACACCGCAACGTCCATCGCGCAGAACGCTACGACCGTTGTTGCCACCGTCGTCGCCCTCTTCCTGCTCGACTGGCGGCTGGCCCTGTTCTCGTTGATAATCCTGCCGGTGTTCGTGCGGATCGCCCGCCGAATCGGCAACGAGCGCCGCAAGATCAGCACACGACGGCAGAAGTTGCTGAGCGAACTCTCGGTTCAGATCGAGGAATCGTTGTCCGTCAGCGGAATTCTGCTCGGCAAAACAACGGGATCTGCCGGGGTACTCACCGATCAGTTCTCGCGACGGTCGGACGAGGTCGCCGACGTCGAATTGAAAGCAATGATGGCAGGAAAGTGGCGAATGGCGAGTATGCAGATCAGCTTCGCGATCATGCCCGCGCTCGTCTACTGGTTCGCCGGCATCACGATCGGTAACGGAAGTGCCCTCACCGTCGGTACGTTGGTGGCATTCACAACGCTGCAAACTCAACTGTTCCGGCCAACGATGCAGCTCCTCAACACCGGCGTCGAGGTGCAGAGTTCTCTTGCCCTGTTCGGTCGCGTCTTCGAATATCTCGACTTGCCGATCGACATCGCCGAACCGACCCATCCGAGAGCGCTCGACCGCAACGACGTTCGGGGCGACATGGTGTTCGAGCACGTTGGATTCACCTATGTGGACGCATCCACTCCGACGCTGTCGGACATCGATATCGATGTACCCGCAGGCACAACCCTCGCCCTCGTCGGATCCACGGGATCCGGCAAGACCACCCTCGGGTATCTCGCGGCCCGGTTGCACGACCCCAGCAGTGGGCGAATCACCATCGACGGCACCGATCTTCGCGATCTCTCGACCGCCACGGTCGCCGACCTCGTCGGTGTGGTGTCGCAGGAGACCTACCTGTTCCACACGACGATTCGTGAAAACCTGCGGTTCGCGAAACCGGACGCGACCGACGAGGAGATCGAGCGTGCTGCACGGATCGCGCAGATCCACGACTTCATCGCCGGACTGGACGACGGCTACGACACGGTGGTCGGCGAGCGCGGTTACCGATTCTCCGGCGGCGAGAAACAACGCCTTGCAATCGCCCGCACAGTCATGCGCAACCCGCCGATCCTCGTTCTCGACGAGGCGACGAGCGCACTCGACAACAGCACCGAGCGCGCACTTCAGACCGCACTCGACGAATTGATGAAGGGTCGCACGACAATCCTCATCGCTCACCGACTCTCGACTGTTCGAAGTGCCGATCGAATTGCCGTGATCGATCATGGACGTGTGCTGGAATCCGGGACTCACGAGGCCTTGATGGACACCGGCGGCCGATACGCCGAACTGGTGCGAGCATCCGACGAAGCCGCAGCACCACACGATCGCGTCGCTGCGTAGCCTTCGGTACGAACCGGAACCGAAGGGGACAGAAGATTCTCACCATCGAGGCACAGGTCGAGGCCGAGATCGAGATCAAGAAATCCAAATTTCTCGCCACGATCGCGCGGGCGAGTTCCGAGGACGAGGCCCGTGCGATCGTCGCTGCTGCACGGTCGGCGAATCCTGCGGCGCGACATCACTGTTCGGCATTCGTCATCGGCGACCGTCTGCGTATCGAACGATCCAGCGACGACGGTGAACCGAGCGGGACCGCAGGCGCCCCGATGCTCGAGGTGCTCAGAGGGCACGATCTGACAAACGTTGCCGCCGTCGTCACGCGTTATTTCGGGGGAACGAAACTGGGGACCGGTGGTTTGGCCAGGGCCTATGCAGGTGCAGTGTCCGAGGCCCTTCTTGCTGCACGGTTGATGCGCCGAGAAGAACGCGAACTGATCGGCGTCGAACTCGACCATGCCGAGGTGGGTCGCATCGAATCGGAATTGCGCGGACGAGGTATCGACGTCATATCCATCGACTATGCAGAGCTGGCCCTGTTGACCGTTGCGGCCCGCAATGCCGACGAGGTGGACGGGGTGCTGGCGAGCTTGACCTCCGGCACCGCTCGCCCTGAACGCATCGGTACGTTTTTCCGCGAGGTGCCGCGGTAGCTCCTACCACGAACCACCGACCGAACGACGGTCGTTCATGCCCGCCACCGGCCGGTGATCCACAGGTAGGGCACTCATCCACAGATGTCGATCGACGCCGTTTTTCACCTCGTAATCGCGCAACACTCGTGGATGAACGGGCCGGGAACCACTCGACCCGACACGACGGCGGGGGAGCGAAAATGTACGAGGCACAATGTGCAGTGGTGGGCACCGTGATCACCAACCCAGTGAAGCGAGTGACCAGCTCGGGGGAAGAGGTGTTGAGCTTCCGGATGGCGAGCAACGCACGTCGTCAGGACCGCGCAACCGGCGAGTGGACCGACGGTGGCACGCTCTTCCTGACTGTCACCTGTTGGCGACGTCTGGTGAAGGGAGTCGGAGGCTCTCTGATGAAAGGTGATGCTGTTCTCGCCTACGGGCAACTCCGCACGAACGAGTACACGACACGCGAAGGCGTCGAACGGTCCGGCCTGGAGATGACAGCCACTGCAGTCGGTCCGGATCTGGCGCGGTGCATCGTCAAAGTCGAACGATCCAGGACGATCTCGTCCTTGTCGCCCACCGATGGCCTCGGCGAGGGAGAAGCCGCGGAGGAGGCCGACATCCGGGGTGACTCCGAAGTCGGTTCGGGCGAGGACACCGCAGCGATCGAGCGGGAAGTCGTCGGCGCAGGCGCGTAGAGCAAGAGTTCTGCCGACCTCATAATCGCTCGTCACAGCCGGACCCGAGAAGCACCGTTTCGGGTCCGGCTGTCACGAGTCCCCAGCCTTCCTCGTTCTCGACACCCTGTCTCGATGGTGTCGGAGGAGGCTCGGACCGATAAGCTGGCCGGCATGGCGGAATTCATTTACACCATGAAGAAGGTGCGCAAGGCGCACGGCGACAAGGTCATCCTCGACGACGTCACGATGAGCTTCTATCCAGGAGCCAAGATCGGTGTCGTCGGCCCCAACGGCGCCGGCAAGTCCAGCATTCTGAAGATCATGGCCGGGATCGACCAGCCAGGAAACGGTGAAGCGTTTCTCGCCCCCGGGGCATCGGTCGGCATCCTCATGCAGGAACCGGTTCTCGACGACACGAAGACTGTCCGCGAGAACGTCGAAGACGGCCTCGGTGAGACGATGGTCCAGCTCAAGCGCTACAACGAGATTGCCGAGCTCATGGCAACGGACTACTCGGACGAACTCATGGAAGAGATGGGCGAGCTTCAGGAGAAGCTCGACCACGCCGACGCCTGGGAGATCGATTCCCAGCTCGAGCAGGCAATGGACGCGCTGCGTTGCCCGCCGCCCGAGTCGGGCGTCACCAACCTCTCCGGTGGTGAAAAACGCCGTGTCGCGCTGTGCAAGCTGCTGCTGAGCAAGCCCGACCTACTACTCCTCGACGAGCCCACGAACCACCTCGACGCCGAATCGGTGCTGTGGCTCGAGCAGCACCTTTCCGCGTATTCCGGTGCGATTCTCGCCGTGACACACGACCGGTACTTCCTCGATCACGTCGCGCAGTGGATCGCCGAAGTCGACCGTGGACACCTGTACCCCTACGAGGGCAACTACTCGACCTACCTGGAGAAGAAGGCCGAACGCCTCGAAGTCTCGGGCAAGAAGGACCAAAAGCTGCAGAAGCGTCTCAAGGACGAACTGGCCTGGGTTCGTTCCGGTGCGAAGGCTCGGCAGGCGAAGAGCAAGTCTCGTCTGGCGCGCTACGACGAGATGGTTGCCGAGTCCGAGAAGACCAGGAAGTTGGACTTCGACGAGATCCAGATCCCCAACCCGCCGCGTCTCGGCGATGTCGTGGTCGAGGTCAAGAGCTTGGACAAGGGTTACGACGGCCGGGTGCTCATCAAGGACCTGTCGTTCACGTTGCCGCGCAATGGCATCGTCGGCGTCATCGGGCCCAACGGTGTCGGTAAGACGACGCTGTTCAAGACCATCGTCGGACTCGAAGAGCCGGACGGCGGCGAGGTCAAGGTCGGTCAGACGGTCAAGCTGAGCTACGTCGACCAGAACCGTTCCGGAATCGATTCGAAGAAGACTGTCTGGGAGACGGTGTCCGACGGGCTCGACTTCATTCAGGTCGGTAGCTCCGAGTTCCCGTCGCGCGCCTACATCAGCTCGTTCGGATTCAAGGGTCACGATCAGCAGAAGCCCGCGGGCGTGCTGTCCGGTGGTGAGCGGAACCGTCTGAACCTGGCGATGACGCTGAAGCAGGGCGGAAACCTGATTCTGCTCGACGAGCCGACCAACGACCTCGACGTCGAAACTCTCGGATCGCTCGAGAACGCACTCGAAGAATTTCCCGGTTGCGCAGTGGTCATTTCGCACGACCGGTGGTTCCTCGACCGCACGTGTACCCACATCCTGGCGTGGGAAGGTGGCTTCGGCGACAACGAAGCAGCCTGGTACTGGTACGAGGGCAACTTCGAGGGCTACGAGGCCAACAAGGTCGAGCGACTCGGACCGGACGCTGCCCGTCCGCACCGTGTCACTCACCGCAAGCTGACGAGGGACTGACTCTTGGCCACGAGGAAGTTCGAGTACAGCCTTCAGGTTCGCTGGAGCGACTCGGATCGACTCGGGCACGTCAACAACACCCGGTTCGTCGAATATTTGCAGGAAGCGCGCGCTCACTTCATCACCGAGTGCCTGTTGGCGGCAGAGGGAACGCGGGGAGCGACTGTCGTCCGAAAGCTGACGGTCGACTTCCTGCGTCCGATATTCGACGAGTCCGGCCCGCTTCTGATCGGGGTGTCGATTTCTCGGATCGGTCGCACGTCGTTCGGCGTTCTGCACGTCGTCAGAGATGTAAACGGTGCGGTGTGCGCTGAGGCGGAAGCCGTCATGGTCACGTTCGACTTGGATTCCCAATCGTCTCGCCGCGTGACGGACCGTGAAAGAGCCGTGTTGGCCGAGTACATGGACGCGCCTCACACTCGGCCGGAAACCGAGTAACCCACACCCCCATCCGGCGGGCTGATCCCCGATAGGCTCGTCTGGGCGAGAGCGGCTGTACGGCCGCAGAAGACGATCCTCACAAGGGAGTGGTTCAACACATGCCGAACTCGGCGGGCACGACGGATCTTCACCACAACGATCCGGACAGGTGGACGAGCGAACTGCCGGGGGAGTTGGTCAGGCGGCTCCCTGAGGTCAAAGCCGCGTATTTCGCGCACGTCGATCTCGACGACCTCGCCGCGACCGTAGCCGATCCTGAGCATTCGATGTTCCGGCAGCACTTGCAGTTGGCTGCCCGGCGGTCCGCGGGTCACGCCAACGTCCGGCTCCATCTGCCGGACGAGGCGTCGGGAAGCGGGCTTGCCCTGCAGATTGTCACAGACGACATGCCGCTGCTGGTGGAGTCCGTTGTATCGCAACTGTCGAGGCTCGGCGTCGACGTCACCGAGATCGTCCATCCCATCCTGGCGGTGTCTCGCGATGTCGACGGAACTTTGACAAGTGTCGGAACGGGCGAGGCGACGACTCGCGAGTCCTGGATGCATCTGCAGTTGAATCCTGCGGTGGCGCCCGCCATCCTCGACGGCCTCGGCAATGCGATAGCCGGGGTGCTGAACGACGTGCGCGAGGTCGTCGCGGATACAACTGCGATGCGCGCAGTTCAAAACGATGTTGCTCGGACACTTGAATCTGCGGCCGATGGTCGAGAGGACGGTTCTGCATCCGAGCTCCGCGACGCGGCCAAACTTCTCGGCTGGCTCGCCGACGGTCACTACACACTGCTCGGGTATCGCCGCTATGACGTCACGGTCCATTCCGACGGTTCGATGCGTGCGGTGTCCGACGACACCAGCGGGCTCGGCGTGCTGCGCCACGAACTTCCGCTCGGGCATGACTCCTGGGCACTGGACAACCGAACCGAACTGGTCAACCTCACACAGGGTTCGTCGCCTGCCACCGTGCACCGCGCCGTGTACCCGTACTTCGTCACGCTGTTCGACTCCTCGGCGCCGGAATTGGGCGAGCACCGCTTCGTCGGCGTCTTCACTGTGACTGCACTGCACGAGAACGTGCTGGACATTCCGGTGATCGAAGGCCGTGTCCGTTCGGCCATCGACCGCGCGGGATACGACGCCGGTTCGTTCTCGGGGCAGGCGATGCTTGAAGTACTACAGTCGATGCCGCGCTCGGAGCTGTTCGCGACCGGTGCGGATTCCCTGTTCGACACCGCGACTGCCGTGCTGGCCATAGGCCGCAGACGCAAGGTCAAGGTGTTCCTGCGCAAGGATTCGGGCAGCGCCTTCGTCTCCGCGTTGGTCTACCTACCGCGTGATCGATACACCACGCGTGTTCGTCTGGCAGTTCAGGATTGTCTGATGCGTGAACTCGGCGGTTCCGGCATCGACTACACCGCGCGTGTCACCGAGTCCGACCTTGCGCTTCTGCACGTCACGGTCCGGAGAGACCGAGATGTCTCGACGGGAGGGGTCGACCTCTCGCAGAGCAATATCGCACGAATCGAAGCGCTGCTCACCGAGACGATCAGAACCTGGGAAGATTCACTCGGAGACTCGGTCTCGCGCAGCGACGTCGACTCCGTGGTGGCGTCCCGCTACGCCGAAGCCCTTCCCGAGGCCTACAAGCAGGACTTCGGCCCGGATCGTGCAGTGTCCGACATCGCGCGGTTCGAGGCGTTGGCCGACGGCGCGATCGATATGCAGCTCTACCGGAACGCAGACTCGGAAGTCGGAAGTTGGCGCTTCAGTCTGTACATCGGAGGTCGGGGAGTATCGCTCAGTCAGGTACTACCCGTGCTTCAGAGCCTCGGCGTCGAGGTGGACGACGAGCGACCGTACCAGGTTGTCCGGCCGGACGGAATGCAGTGCTGGATCTATGATTTCGGAGTTTCCGCCTCCCGCGAAATGCTCATGGGGTCGATCGAAGGTGATCTGGATTCGGAACTGCAGGGAGCAGGTGCGGCAGATCGCGAGTCGCGGGTGCAATTGCGATTCACCGACGCGTTCACCGCCGTATGGGAAGGCAGATCCGAAGCGGACCGGTTCAACGAACTTGTCATGCGCGCCGGCGTCGGCTGGCGGCAGGCGCAGATTCTGCGCGCCTACGCCAAGTATCTGCGCCAGGCAAACTTTCTATACAGTCAGTTCAACATCGAGGGTGTGTTGCTGGCCCACCCGCGTACCGCGCGCCTTCTCATCTCGCTGTTCGAGTCGCAATTCGACCCCGATGGTGCCGCCGACTCGCGATCCGAAGAACTCGGTGACGAGCTCAGGACGCTTATCGACAAGGTCGTCAGCCTCGACGCCGACCGAATTTTGCGCGCGATCTTCGAGCTGATCACGGCAACGCTGCGCACCAACTTCTACGTGGTGGACGGCACGGGGTCGCCACGGGAGTTCTTGTCGCTCAAGCTCGATCCCCAGTCGATCGCAGAGCTGCCCAAGCCGAGACCGAAATTCGAGATCTTCGTCTACTCGCCTCGGGTCGAAGGCGTGCATCTACGGTTCGGTTCGGTTGCGCGCGGCGGACTGCGTTGGTCCGATCGCCGCGAGGACTTCCGCACCGAGATTCTGGGCCTCGCCAAGGCCCAGATGGTGAAGAACGCAGTGATCGTGCCGGTGGGCGCAAAAGGTGGGTTCGTCGTGAAGCGGCCACCTGCTGTAACCGGGGACGCCGCCGTCGATCGCACAGCGACTGCGCAGGAGGGCCAGGCCTGCTACCGGTTGTTCATCGCGGGCTTGCTCGACGTAACCGATAACCTCGACCGCACCACGGGATCGGTGCTGCCACCCGAGCGCGTGGTTCGCCGTGACGGCGACGACACCTACCTCGTCGTCGCCGCTGACAAAGGAACGGCGACGTTCTCCGACCTCGCCAACGCAGTTGCCGGCGAGTACGGCTTCTGGCTCGGTGACGCGTTTGCATCGGGTGGTTCGGCGGGGTACGACCACAAGGCGATGGGCATCACCGCCAAAGGCGCGTGGGAAAGTGTCAAACGGCACTTCCGGGAAATCGGAATCGATACGCAGACAGAAGATTTCACGGCCGTCGGGATCGGCGACATGAGCGGCGACGTCTTCGGAAATGGGATGCTGCTGAGCAGGCACATCGGTCTGCTCGCCGCATTCGATCATCGGCACATATTTCTCGACCCCACCCCCGAGCGTGCTGCCGCCTTCGCGGAACGTGAGCGACTGTTCGCGCTGTCCCGGTCGTCCTGGGCCGAGTACGACACCTCGTTGATTTCGGAAGGCGGTGGCGTGTGGGAGCGCACCGTGAAGTCGATCCCGATCAGCTCGGCGGCCAGGAAGGCGCTCGGCCTGGGCGACGACGTCACGACCCTCTCGCCCCCCGAATTGGTACGAGCCATCCTGACAGCACCAGCAGATCTACTGTGGAACGGCGGTATCGGTACCTACATCAAGGCGTCGACCGAGACGAACGCGCAGGTGGGCGACAAATCGAACGACGCGGTTCGGGTGAACGGCAGCGATATCCGTGCCACCGTCGTTGGCGAGGGCGGCAATCTCGGTGCCACTGCACTCGGTCGAATCGAATACGACCGCGAAGGCGGCCGGATCAACACCGATGCCATCGACAATTCCGCAGGCGTCGACTGCTCCGACCACGAAGTCAACATCAAGATTCTCCTGGAATCGGCGATCACCGGCGGATCACTCGAGCGAAGTGACCGCGACGAATTGCTCGCGTCGATGACCGACGAGGTCGGCCGACTCGTACTGTGGGACAACATCATGCAGAACGAGCTGTTGGGGACGTCGAGATCGGATGCACCTGCCCTGCTCACCGTGCACCGACGGGTGATCGAGGATCTGGAAGCCCGACGTGGCCTCGACCGAGAACTCGAAGTGTTGCCGTCGGAGACCGAGATTCGCAGGCGAAAGCAGGACGGGCGTGGGCTGAGCTCTCCCGAACTGGCGACGCTGATGGCCCACGTGAAGCTGACGCTGGAGAACGAGCTTCTATCGAGTGAATTGCCTGACAGCGACGTATTCGCGTCCAGATTGCCCAAGTATTTCCCAGCTCCGTTGCGTGAGCCGTTCGCCGTCGAGATCACCTCGCACCCGCTGCGCCGGCAACTCGTCGCGACGATGCTGACCAACGAGACCGTCGACCGAGGCGGAATTACGTTCGTCTATCGGCTCGCCGAAGATTCAGGTGCTACCGGGACCGATGCCGTGCGTGCGTTCGCCGCGGCGTCGACGATCTTCGGACTCGAAAACCTGTGGCAGGAGATTCGATCGGCAGCAATCCCGACCGCGTCCTCGGACGAATTGCTGCTCGAGTCCAGGCGCGTCCTCGATCGCGTTGCCCGATGGTTGCTGACCAACAGGCCCCAGCCACTCGCTGTCGGTGCAGAAATCAGCAGGTACGGAGGCAAGGTCGCGGCACTCAGTGGACTTGTTGCCGGCCTGATCGAGGGCCACCAGGCGAGCGACCTCCACGCTCGCGTCGATGCTGCGGTGGAGCGAGGTGCGCCGAAAGCGTTGGCGGCCAAGGTGTACGGGATGCTCGACGTCTTCTGTCTCCTCGACATCATCGATGTGGCCGACATCGCTGATCACGACCCAGAGGAAGTCGCGGAGCTGTACTTCGCGCTCGACGCCCACATCGGTGTCGACTGGTTGTTGACGTCGGTGTCGGGTCTCGCACGGGGTGACCGGTGGCATTCGTTGGCACGCTTGGCGCTCCGCGACGACCTGTACTCCTCGCTCCGTTCCATCACGCGGGAAGTTCTTCTCGGCGGTGAGCCGCACGAGAGTGCCGCGGAGAAGATCGCGGAATGGGAGGCGACCAACTCCTCCCGGTTGGCACGCGCTCGTACGGCTTTGGCAGAGATCGCCGATTCCGGCACGCTCGATCTCGCTACGCTCTCGGTCGCGGCCCGTCAGGTTCGCAGCATGGTTCCCTGACCGCGCGCTGTCCATCTCGCCGAAACAACCGACACGAAAGAGGACATCTTCAGTGACTGTGCCCGACGCCCACCTGTCCGAAAAGCGGGAACCGAGCGAACGAATCGGATTTCACACGAGTGTCGAGGTCCGTTGGTCGGACATGGATGTCTTCCAGCACATCAATCACGCCCGCATGGTGACACTGTTGGAGGAGGCTCGAATTCCGTGGCTTCTGATCGACGGTCGACCGACGGCGAACCTCCGTCACGGTGCAGTGATTGCCGACCTTCACGTCAAGTATCGCGGGCAGCTCCGGCACGAGGACGGACCACTCGACGTGTTCATGTGGATCGACAAGGTGCGAGCGGTGGATTTCGTTGCCGGTTACGAAGTGCGTGCGAAAGGCGCGTCGCTGGACACTCCGGCCGCGATTGTCGCGTCCACCCAGATAGCGGTGTTCGACATGGACACGCAACGTCTGCGGAGGCTGACGCCCGAGGAGCGCGTGTACCTCGAAAGTTGGCAGCGTGTTTGAACGGACTCTCACTGTTCCCGACGCCGTCGAGCGCGAGAATCTGACGGCTTTCCTGTCGAAGTCGGTGCGGCTCGACGAGGCGGCGGTGGTACGGCTCAGGATGAGGGCGGACGGGCGGCTTGCTGTGTGGGCATCGACCGGATTCGATGCGCTCGCGGTGAGGGTGATCTCGGGCAAGATCGTTCCCGACGACACCTCTGCCGCCGCGGACCAACTGCTCGCAGCGCTCGATTCCGAGTCGGACGGTGTCGTCGACCCCGGCTTCTCGATGGACTCGGCGTGGCGCGGCGCCCTACCTCCTGACACGGGATTCGCACATGTCGACGATGTCCCGGCGCGTGTGCTGATCGATCTGGCTCAGCGAGGAGCGGCGCTGGCGAAGGAGCACGGAAGCTCTCACGGGCCGCCGGTGTCACTGTTGGATCAGGAGGTGCTGCACGTCGATGGCGAGGCAGGCGATGTTTCCATCACTATGCGCACGGTATTTGCCCTCACTGCAATGGGATTCGTGCCGTACACCGGAGTCGACCCGTTGACGTCCGACATCGATCTCGAACGAATCGATGTCGACGAGAAGGTACGCGTTCGGGCTACGAAGGTGTGGTTACGGCTCGATGCCCGCTACGGATCGGTGTTCAGTCGGCGAGGAAATCAATTGTCGATCACCGTAGAACGTTGATGCGCGGTACAAATCGAATCAGGTCGGATCACACCAGCCAGGCGGTCGCGTCGGCGGGAAGCTGACCGTCGACCAGCGGTGCGCTGGACAGGAGCAACTCACCCGGTGGTAGCAGGATAGGCACGTCGGTAGCGTTGAGTGCGCAGATCAAGCCACCGCGTCGACGAAAAGCCAGGCATCCGGGAGGGCTTCCGTACCAGTCGATGTCTGTGCCTGAGAACTCCGGCCGCAAAGCGCGCAGTTCGAACGCCGTGCGGTACAGGCTCAGCATGGAACCGATGTCCTCCAGCTGTTCTTCGACGGTCAACGACGCCCACTCCGAGGGGATCGGAAGCCACGTGTCCTCGGATGTGCTGAACCCGAACGGAGGTGCCACGCCCTCCCACGGCAGGGGGACGCGGCAGCCGTCGCGTCCTCGCTCGGTACGCCCTGACCGCTCCCACACGGGATCCTGTAGCGCAGAATCGGGGAGGTCGACGTTCGGCAGCCCGAGCTCGGCGCCGTTGTAGACGAAGACAGCCCCGGGAAGCGCAAGTTCGAGAAGAATCATCGCCCGAGCACGAGCTGTTCCTCGCGCTCCGCCGCCGTATCTCGTCACCTCGCGCACCACATCGTGATTGGACAACGTCCATGTCGGGGTTCCGTCGACGAGCGATACCGCATCGAGCGAATTGGTCACTGCGTCGCGGATGGAACCGGCTTCGAACTCGGCCGCGGCGAGACGGAAGTTGAAGCCGAGATGCAGTTCGTCGGGTCGGATGTATTCGCTGAAACGAACGTTGTCCTGTACCCAGATCTCACCCACTGTCGTCGTACCAGGGTATTCGTCCACTACCTTGCGAATTCCGCGGTGGATCTCGTGGACTGCCTCGTTGTTGAACCGAGGGTCGTTGTCGTCGTTCTTCATGAGCGCATTGAACTCGAGGCTCATGCTCGGCAGGCCGGCCGGCTTGGCCATGCCGTGCGCTACGTCGATTCGGAAGCCGTCGATCCCGCGGTCCAGCCAGAACCGGAGCGTCTTCGTCAAGTCCTCGAACACCTCGGGGTTGTCCCAGTTCAAGTCCGGCTGTTCGGGGGCGAAAATGTGGAGGTACCACTGACCCGCAGTGCCATCGGCTTCGCGTATGCGTGTCCAGGCGGGGCCGCCGAAGATGCTGGGCCAGTTGTTCGGTGGCTCGGATCCGTTCTCGCCCTCGCCGTCGCGGAAGATATAGCGGGCCCGCTCGGGGCTACCGGGCCTCGACGCCAGCGCTGCAGCGAACCACAGATGTTGATCGCTGGTGTGATTCGGCACCAGGTCCATCGTGACCTTGATATCGCGTGCATGAGCCTCTTCGATGAGGGCGTCCATGATCTCGAGGTCCCCGAACAACGGGTCGATGGCACGTGGGTCCGACACGTCGTATCCATGGTCGGCCATGGGGGAGCGCATCACTGGGCTCAACCAGAGTGCATCGATACCGAGAAGTTCCAGATAGCCGAGCTTGTCTCGGACGCCGCCCAGGTCACCGAATCCGTCACCGTTGGAATCGGAAAAGGATCGCGGGTAGATCTGGTAGAAAACTGCATCGTTCCACCACGGGTCTCGCTCGAGCGCGAACTGATCGGTCACAGCAGTCTAGTCTGCCAAACCGAACACGAAGGACTCGACTCAGGATCTCCGATGATGTTGATCATCACAGCGCTGTCCCCGGATTCGATGGGCGGAAACGTCGGTTTGTCCGGAAACTGAGGTACCGTTTCGGCGAACCGACCGAGAGGTACGAGGACAAAAACTCATGATCGAACAGTCTGACCTGGCAGTGCCAGCGAAGTCCATCGAAGCCGTCCGGCTCAGCGAACTGCTGTTGCAGCCGTGTCCGATCAACCCGGACTGGATCCTCGAGGGTGAACCGGAGGCCCGGATAGCCGAATGGTCTCGCAGCACCGACGGGACAACCACTACCAACGTCTGGGACTGCACGGCCGGGAGGTTTCGGTGGTTCTTCGCCGTCGACGAAATCGTGCACATCATGGATGGTTCGGTCACCGTGTCCTCGGAGAATCACCCCGCCAGAACGCTGGTAGTCGGAGACGCCGCACTGTTCCGAGCAGGTACTTGGTCCGAGTGGCATGTGCCAACCTACGTTCGCAAACATGCGATTCTTCGCCGGCACATGCCGCGATCGATCCTGCTGGCGCTCGAGTTCGCCGATCACGTGCGGGGTGCACTACGGCGGGTCGAAGGGTTGGGCCGCAAGAAGTCCATGGCGACCGAGTCGACCCGGCTCTGAGGTCTCCGAACCCTCAGATGGCGGAATTGACCATCGAGGCTGCGGCCATCTCCATGTAATCGATCAGTTGAGTTCGGTGGGGCGCGTCCAACACGGAGTTGTCGATCGAGGCGATGGCCGTGTGCATGCACCGCAACCACGCATCTCGTTCCAGCGGGCCGATACGGAACGGGGAATGTCGCATTCGAAGGCGTGGGTGTCCACGCTCGTCCGAATAGGTACGCGGGCCTCCCCAGTATTGCTCCAAGAACATGCGCATGCGCCGTTCGGCTGGACCGAGATCTTCGTCCGGGTATATGGGCCGGACGATCTCGTCCTGTGCCACTTCTTCGTAGAACCTGGCGGTGAGCTTGTGGAACGTATCCGCGCCGCCGACCGCGTCATAGAAGGTCTGTTGCGGTTCGGTCATCGGTAATCTCTCTGTTGGGCGTTGTCCGGGCTCGAACCATTATCGGCCACTGTTGGGGTCCTCGATCGCCTGAGGTTCGCCTGGGTGGCCACGGCCGACTACTTGGCCAGCTCGACGACGCCGCCCTGGCGTCCGTTCGGGTAGGGGGCCTTGACACCTGCATCGTCGAACGCCTGCAATATTTCGCGGTGAAGCCTGCGTTGTACGGCCCATTGTCTCCCTGGGCGCGTCTTGATCGTGATTCTTATCGTGACGGTATCTGCGCTGACCGCGTTGACTCCCAACATCTCGGGATCGCCCAGCAGCTCATCCTCGAACGCGCCGGAGGTTACAACGTCGACGGTCGCCTTCTCGGCGACCTCGCAGGCCTCGTCGAGGTTGGCCGTATGGGCCACCGGCAGATCGAGCACCGCAACGGCGAATCCTTGGCTCATGTTGCCGACCCGTAGGACCTCACCGTTTCGGCAGTACCAGACTGTGCCGTTGACGTCGCGGATGGTTGTGACTCGCAGTCCGACACTCTCGACTGTTCCGATGGCTTCTCCCAGGTCCACGACGTCGCCTACGCCGTACTGATCCTCGAGCAGCATGAAAATTCCGGACAGAAAGTCTCGAACCAAATTCTGGGCACCGAAACCGAGAGCAACACCGACGATTCCCGCGGACGCGATGAACGGCGTCACGTTGATGCCCACGACGTCGAGCACCGACAAGACGAACCAGGTCAAAACGACGACCGACACAGCCGACTTCAGAACCGAACCGATCGTTTTGGCTCGTTGTCGGCGGCGCTCGGAAAGAATCGACCCCTGGAGGGTGCTCGGTGCGCGTTCACGTAACGGGCGGAGGAGGAGTGGTGATCGGTCGGAATTGCTGGCATTGCGCTGGGTGAACCGGTTTATCAGCTTGTGAAGTGCCCACCGGAGAGCCAGTGCCACTCCGACGTAACCGAGGATTTGTAAAGGTCTGTCCACCAGCCAGTCTCGACTCGTCTCGGTCAATTCGAAGGCCCGTGTGTCGAGCGCGAGAGCGGCGGGGAGGTACGGAGGGTTCGAATCGATTACAGACACTCGAAAAGTCTACGGATGACACAGAATCTCGCCACCCTGCGCTGATCCATCTGCCGTTCGTTCGAAATTCACTGCACGGCCGCTGCATTTATCGCGAAAAGGGGTGTGCACGCTCTACGAATTCGTGTTCCACTGTCACACGTGTTCCGCGCAAGCCATGCGCGGGCGCCGACATCTCCTCAGGAGAATCCTCATGAAGAACAAGCAGCACCGCCACCGACAACTCCTGCCCACTGATGTCCACGACACCGCAGACCAGCGGAAACGGATATCGGGGGCCTCTCCACTGCATGTAGTTTCACCCGGTGAGGACAGCGTCCCCGCCTGGGTCAAGCGCCGGGTGCTGCTTCTGAATGCCACCTTCGAGCCCTTGACCGCGCTGCCGATGCGTCGTGCAGTGGTTCTGCTCGTCTGCAGCAAGGCGGACGTCGTCCACGACGATCCCTCGGGCCCCTTCATTCGTTCTGCCGATTTCGCCGTCCAGGTGCCGTCTGTCATCAGGTTGAGAACATTCGTCAGAGTTCCCTATCGCGCCCGCGTGCCGATGACCCGCGCGGCGTTGATGCATCGTGATCGGTTTCGATGTGCCTACTGCGGCTCGAAAGCGGAGACTGTCGACCACGTCGTTCCGCGGAGCAGGGGCGGCGAGCATTCCTGGGAAAACTGCGTGGCATGCTGCGCACCCTGCAACCATCGCAAAGCGGACAAAATGCTCAGTGAGCTCGGATGGACGCTCCGCGCGCAACTGGTTCCTCCGACCGGTCCGCATTGGAGACTGTTGGCGAGCAACAAGGAACTAGATCCTGCCTGGCTGGCGTACCTGGGTGAGGGCGCGGCCTGAGTACTGCCCCGGCATCGCTCTCCGGTCGAAAGTCGGCTAACGTCACACCTTGTGAGCATTCTCGAGACTTCGCTGATATTCGGCGTCATTCCGATCGCGATCGTCGGAATTGTCGGCGCGCTGTCCTTCATCTCCGATAGGCAACCAGGCTTGAACGTGACGCCATACAAGCTTTCGGACAAGTGGACACGTGAACCATTGCTGTGGAGCGCGACCGACGAGGTGACACCGCACGGTGGACACGGCGACTCGCATGCATCCACCGCGGATTCGATCGGAGGGTCGGCAAGTGGCAAGTGGTGATTTGGTCAAGCGCTCACTCGATCAGGACGATCTGCCGTTCGGGTCCGCACTCACCTCGAGCGGTCGTGTGTCCACGGCCCACGAGTTCGGGACGAAGAGCCCGGAGCATCTCCCGTTCGCGACCCCGGACCTGGTAGCACTCGACGACGCACTCTCCGAGGCCACGCGGGCAACTCAGATCCGTTTCAACGTCTTCATCGGCGACTTGGGTGCGAATGTCTCCGCAGGCATGGACGCGCTGTTCCCGGGTACTCCAGACTCAATCCGATCGATCCTGATCGCGGTGGACCCGAACAACAAGGCTATTGAGATCCGCACCGGTCGGCGTGTGTCCGACCGTGCAACCGACCGAGTCGCACAGTTGGGAATCACCGCGGCTCTCGGACCGTTCCGCGACGGCAATCTCATCGACGGGCTCGTCAGCTCCGTGCGAGTCATGGCGGCAGCAATCGTCAGTCCCTGACGCTCTGGACTTCGCGCATAGCCAGTGGTGCATCGAATGCGCCGTTCGATCGAATCAGTCGATCGAACGGCGCATTCGCTCGTTGTGCAGTCGAAATCAGCTGGCGTCGAACTCCCGCGCAGCCAGTGACCGGACGATCCCGGCGCGGCCCTCGATAACGAGGCGCCGCAGTGCAGGCGGCAGATCCTTCTCCAGGAATCGGTCGGCAGCAGTCACGGATTCCGCTCGGACCGACCACGACGGGTACAGGCCGATCACGACAGTCTGAGCAACTTCGCTCGACCTCCTCGCCCATACGCCCTCGATTGCGCCGAAGTACCGGTCGACGTACTTCTCGAGGAGGTCGCCCTGACCTGGGCCGGCGAAGCCACCGATGATCGCGCGGGCGGTGATGTTCGGAACCGAGTCATCGTCGACGACCGTGGCCCACGCGTGCTCCTTGACGCCGCTGTCGGGGCGAATCGTGCGAGCCGCTGCAGCAGACCTCATACCCGCTGCAGTGTTGTCTCGCTCGGCTTCCGCGTCGATCGTGGGTGACGCCGACCCGTCGGCGTCGATCGCGCCCGCTGCTGCCAGCGCGGAAACCACGCGCCATCGAAGATCGGTATCGATTTCGAGGCCGTCCAATCGCTGACCCGAGGCATCACCGTCGAGCAGACCTCGCAGAACCTCGATGTGCCGATCCGACAGAGGAGAACCGGTCAACGAATTGACGAATGCCAGCTGATGATCGGATCCGGCGTCGGCTGCGCGGGCCTGTTCGAGCAACACGTCCGCGAACTCGGGCTTACCGTGCTCGTCGGCCCAGGCGGGGTCGGCATAGCTGCTGATGGCGGTGTGAGCCTGGAGCAACAGCCGCTGCACGACACCGACATCGGTCTCCGCGGAGATGCCGCGCTCGACGAGAGCGACGAAATCGCGTGCCTTCATCTCTGCTTGGCGAGTCATTTCCCAGGCCGCCGACCAGGCCAGTGTCCGGGGGAGCGACTCTGCGATGTCACCGATGCGCGCAACCAACGTCTCGAGCGACTCAGGATCGAGGCGCACCGAGCAGTAGGTCAGGTCGTCGTCGTTCACGAGGACCAGCTTGCCGCGTGAGACACCGACGAGACCGGGTACTTCGGTGCTCGGGGCCGCCTCCAGGTCGAGTTCGACGCGTTCGGTGCGCACCAGTTGGCCGTCGACGTCGTCGTAGATTCCGACGGCGATGCGGTGGACACGGTGCTCGCCCGCGCCAGGCTCGGCGCCGCTCTGTTTCACTGCGAACCGAGTGAACTTGCCGTCCGCGTCGACGTCGAAATCTGGGCTGAGGGTGTTCAGGCCCGTGGTGCGCAGCCACTGGTTGCCCCAGTCCGACAGGTCACGTCCCGACGACTTCTCCAACGCAGTGAGCAGATCGGAGAAGGTCGCGTTTCCGAAAGCGTGGTCGACGAAGTAGCTACGCAGGCCGGCGAGGAAGTCGTCCTTGCCGACGTACGCGACCAGCTGCTTCAGCACGCTCGCGCCCTTGGCGTAGGTGATGCCGTCGAAGTTGACCTCCACCGCAGCGAGGTCGGGAATGTCCGCCGCGATCGGGTGGGTGGACGGCAGCTGATCCTGGCGGTACGCCCATGCCTTCTCGACGTTGGCGAAGGTCGTCCAGGCATTGGTGTATTCGGTGGCCTCGGACTGGCACAGGACCGATGCGAACGTGGCGAAGGACTCATTCAGCCATAGATCGTCCCACCACGTCATGGTCACCAGATCGCCGAACCACATGTGCGCCATCTCGTGCAGTACGGTCTCGGCGCGACGCTCGTACGAGGCGCGCGTCACCTTGGACCGGAAGACGTAGTCCTCCAGGTACGTGACCGCACCGGCGTTCTCCATGGCACCAGCGTTGAACTCGGGCACGAACAGCTGGTCGTACTTGCCGAAGGCGTACGGAGTGCCGAAGTTCTCGTGGTAGAAACCGAAGCCCTGCTTGGTCTCGGTGAACAGTCGCTCGAAGTCCATGTGCTCGGCGAGCGATGCTCGGCAGTAGATTCCCAGCGGGATCGTGCCGTGATCGTCCGAGTAGGAATCCGTCCACTGCGCGTACGGTCCAGCGATCAGCGCGACGAGGTAGGTGCTCATCAACGGGGTCGTCTCGAACACGTGCTTGCCCGCTGCCGGTTCGGCTGCGTGCGCGGAGTTGGAAATGATCTTCCAGCGCTCGGGGGCGGTGACCTCGAGGTCGAAGGTTGCCTTCAGATCCGGCTGGTCGAAGCATGCGAACATGCGCTTGGCATCCGCAGTCTCGAACTGCGAATAGAGGTAGACCGACCCGTCGGACTGATCGACGAATCGGTGCAGTCCTTCTCCGGTGTGCGAGTAGGCGCACTGGGCGACAACGACCAATTCGTTGTCTTCCGCGAGCCCCTTCAGCGCGATGCCCGTTTCCTCGTCATAGCCCGAGACATCGAGTTCGGTGCCGTTGAGCGTCGCCGAGGTGACGGCGTCGGCGACGATGTCGACGAAAGTGTCGGAGCCGGGCGTCGCCGAGAATTCGATGGTCGTTGTCGACTGGAACGTCTTCTCGCTCGGATTACCCGAGCCGTCGGTCAGGTCGAGCACGATCGAATAGGAGGATTTGCCGAGCACTGCGGATCTTGCAGCGGCCTGGTCGCGTGTCAGGTTGGGAGCAACCACGTTGTTTGGGCACCTTCTCTGGTAGGGAACGTTCGGTACCACCATCCCATCACGTTCAACCTCAGGCATGCTGGTCGAGGGAGGCCTCGAAACCAGCAGGTGTGGAATGCCGTGACAGCGTTCGCGGTTGCCACTGCAAGAAGCACTCCAACTCGAACGAAGGAGCTTTACGTGACCGACAGTGGACAGAAGGACACCGCAGATTTCTGGTTCGATCCTCTGTGCCCTTGGTGCTGGATCACCTCACGGTGGATCCTCGAGGTCGAGAAGGTCCGCGATATCGACGTCAATTTCCATGTCATGTCTCTGGCTGTGTTGAACGAGGGTCGAGACCTTCCGGAGGAATATGCCGAGATGATGAAGACGGCCTGGGGACCTGTTCGCGTCGCAATCGCGGCTGCGCAGTCCGAGGGCGATCAGATCCTCGAGCCCCTGTACACCGCATTCGGCAGACGGATCCACAACGAGGGCAACCAGAATTTCGGTGAGGTCATCGAGCAGTCGTTGGCCGAACTGGGATTGTCCGCCGATCTGGCGAAGGCAGCGGAGAGCACCGACTACGACGAAACTCTCCGTACAAGCCATCACGCAGGGATGGACAAGGTGGGCCCCGACGTCGGTACTCCGACTATCCACGTCAACGGAGTCGCATTTTTTGGCCCGGTGCTCTCGCGTATCCCTCGTGGTGAGGAAGCCGGAAAATTGTGGGACGCATCGGTAATTTTCGCTTCGTACCCGCACTTCTATGAACTCAAGCGCACCCGTAGCGAGGATCCGCAGTTCGACTAGGCGCTTCGCACATGTGAGCGGAAATACGTCCTAGGGGACGTATTTCCGCTCACATATCACTAGGTCACGATGCGATCCGTCGCATCTTCGGTACCGAATGTGTGGTGCTCGCCCCGGCTGAAACGCCACGCAGACCAGGCCGCTGCGGCTGCGTCGAGGGCGTCGTCGAGCAGAGGACCCGGCGGGAGTTCGGCGAGGCCGTCGGACAGGTTCTGCGGATCGATCCACCGCTGCAGGGCCCGAAGACGCTGGCCCGCTCCACGGCCCGACTTCTTCGACACGAACGCCGCGCCTGGATCCATCAGCCGAAACGAGCATTCGGGATGGACTTCGACGACACGATCCACATCGAAATCGGCTGCGCGCCATGCCCGAACCCCTGGCAGAAGATGCCACGTCTGTTTGCTGATCGCCTTGCCTGTTGCGGCACGCGACGATGCACATGCATCAAGGTAGGTGTCTGCGCTGAGCACCGCCGACACCGGAGTGTAAAAGATCGACGAGCGGGCCGATCCGAGAAACTTCTTCGCTTCCGTCTCGCTGACTCGATACCCGGCCGCGGGCATGGACAACGGCATATCGACCCCGATCGAGACGCATCGCTCGGTGGCGCTCAACACGCTGCGAACGTCGGCTGCGACGGTCCATTCGACACGGCGCCCGTCGTAGTGCGCAACCACCCATTCCCCATTCGCTCCGTCGACACCGGCGACCGTGTTTTCTGTGCGCGCACTCACCTGTCAGACTCTAGGCATGCGCGTATACCTGGGTGCAGACCATGCCGGTCTCGAGTTCAAGAATCAGATCATCGAACATCTCACGGCGACCGGGCACGAGCCCGTCGACTGTGGTGCCTTCGATTACGACCCTGTCGACGACTACCCTGCCTTCTGCATCGACGCCGCTCGCCGTGTCGTGGCAGATCCAGGCAGCCGCGGCTTGGTGCTGGGCGGATCGGGGAACGGCGAGCAGATCGCCGCGAACAAGGTCCCCGGGGCTCGGTGTGCACTCGCGTGGAGCGTCGAAACCGCGAAGCTTGCTCGTGAACACAACGACGCGCAGCTGATCGGAATCGGCGGGCGCATGCACACGCTCCCCGAGGCACTCGCAATTGTCGACGCCTTCCTCGGTACCCCGTTCTCGGGCGAAGAACGGCACCAGCGACGCGTCGACATCCTGTCAGAGTACGAGCGCAGCGGTAAGGCTCCCGCCGTGCCCGGGGGCGAAGCTCTCGGTGGCGCCGGAAAGCCTGCCTAGAAGTGCCCGAGGGCCACACGCTTCACCGACTGGCCCGGCTTCATCAACGTCGGTTCGGCGGGGCGCCGGTAGAGGTGAGCAGTCCACAGGGACGGTTCGCTTCCGGCGCCGCGCTGATCGACGGCCTGGTCCTCGAGAAAGCCGAGGCATGGGGCAAGCATCTGGTGCATCGCTACGAAACCGACCTCATCCTCCACATCCATCTCGGTCTCTACGGCAAGTTCACCGAACAGTCTGTGCCGCTCGATGATCCGGTCGGTGCAGTGCGGCTGCGCGTGGTAGGAGAGCAGTACGGAACCGATCTCCGCGGGCCCACGGCATGTGAGATCTACACCGATCAGCAACTCGACGCGTTGATCGCGAGGCTCGGTCCGGACCCCATCCGTAAGGATGCGGATCCCGAGCTGGCCTGGAGACGAATCACCAAGTCTCGCACGCCTATAGGGACATTGCTGATGGATCAGAAGGTGCTGGCCGGTGTGGGCAACGTCTATCGGGCGGAGATCCTCTTCCGGCACGAAATCAATCCGATGAGACCTGGCAGAGATCTCGATCATGCGGAGTGGGATGCGATCTGGCTCGACCTCGTCGAACTGATGAAGATCGGTGTTCGACGCGGAAAGATCGTCACCATCAGGCCTGAGGATGATCATGGCGACAAGAGTTATGGCGACAGGGGTTATGTGACGACACGGCCCCGCTCCTACGTGTACCGCAGGGCGGGGCGTCCATGTCGAGTCTGTGGAACGGAGATACTGCATTCGGTGATGCAGGCGCGAAACCTGTTCTGGTGCCCCGTCTGTCAGGCAACCTAGCGGGGCGGTCGGGTGGTTGCGCAGGCTCCTAGAAGCCCCCGAAGTCGCCGCCGCCGCCGAAATCTCCGCCGCCGCCCCAATCTCCGCCGCCTCCGACGTCACCGCTGCCGTCGCCCATTGCGCCGTAGTCGCCGCCGGCGTCGCCCATGTCTCCTCCGGCGTCGCCCATGTCACCGGCGTCGCCCATGTCGCCACCTTCGGAGCCGTCACCGGTGCCGCTGGCGAACTCCTGCTCGCCGTAGCCGACTCCGGCCATGCCGGAGAACATTGCCGAGAACAGGAACATCGAGCCGACGCCCCACGCGCCCGCGACGAGCGCGGGCCGCCACCAGGGTTCGGAGTACCAACCGGCGGGCACCGGTCGCCCGGCGACCCTGCCGCCCGGATAGTAGTTCGGGGTGCGGTCAGAAGGGTTGGGTGACGCCTCGACATGGCGGCCTTCGAAGTCGACCTTGCGGTCTTCGGTAACCTCGCCTGCCGACTTCTGGCCGTCGATGCCCTGGATTTCGGGCCCCGGGTCCATTCCCATCGCAAGTCGGGCCGCACGTATGTAGTAGAGACCCTCCAGTGCGGTTTGCTTGGCGAGACGTGCTTGCTGAACCGTCGTTGCCTGATCGATCTGGGAGCCGGCTGCGATGTTGCGTTCCGACGCATCGGCGAGGGCCTGCTTCGACGCCGTGTCGCTGCCGATGAGGTTGTAGACCTGGCCGCCGAGGCGTTCGATCGACTGTCGTGCATCGGCCTTCGCGTCCGCCAGAGTGCTGGCGCTTGCTGCAGCCGAGTTCTTTTGGTTGCGGACGACGAGGTACACGACCGCAGCGGCGACGATCACAACGAGCAATAGGGCTTCCACTGCAATTGCCCCTTCCAGGGGTGCGTCCAGGATCGTGCGATTGCTCGATTCCTGTCCGACAAATCGGACACTCTTGACGATACGCGGTCGATCTCGGGGCGAACCGGTGTTGGTTGGGGCAGGATCGAATTCATGACTCCCGATGAACAGCATGCCCTTCTCGTCGTCGAATGCGATCGGATGGCATCGGTGTCCGCGGATGCGGCTGCAACACCGGTGCCGACAATGCCGGAGTGGACGGTCGAGAAGCTGGTCAGGCATGTGACGTTCGTGCATCGAATGGCACTGGCGGTGCTCTCGGTTCCTTCCTCTGGAGGAATGGCGAAAGCCATTGCAGTGGTGGAGAAGCCGGGACGCGGTCCGCAGTTCATGGACGACTATCGCGCAGCCGCCGCCGAGGTGCTCGCTGCGTACGAGAACGTGGACCCATCGAAACCTGTTGCCACCTGGGAAGGCGAGGGGAAGCCGGATTACTGGATCCGCCGGCAATTGCACGAGGTGACCGTCCACCGGTTCGACGTTCAGAATGCAGTGCACGTGGCTGGAGGTGCCCAACCCGATGGGATCGACGCAGCAGGCGCAGCTGACGGAGTGGGAGAGTGGGCCGAGAACTTCCTGACGCGTTTCTCCGTCGAGCAGGTCCCGGCACTGGCCGGTCGCACGGTCCACCTGCACACCGACGACGGCACCGAGGCCGAATTCTTCCTTGACTTCACCTCCGATCGGGTGGTCGTCAGCAGGGAACACCGAAAAGGCGACGTCGCGATACGCGGGTCCGCCGAGGATCTGCTGCTCGCGGTGTGGCGCAGAAGGCCGCTCGACGTGCTGGACGTCGTCGGCGAGGAATCGGTCGCCCAGGCTCTGTACGACGGTGTTCGGATCTGATCGTCGGGAGTCGGCCCGCTCCAGGACTTCAGCTTCCTCCGGCATGAATGGACCATGGCGACGGCTAGACAGCTTGAATGCGCCATTCATGCCAAGAGCGCGGGCGGCCTGAACGCAAAAAAGCCCGGCCCCCGCACTGCTGCGGGGGCCGGACCATTCACTGAGCCGATGACGAGAATCGAACTCGCGTAGCCTGTTTGGAAGACAGGGGCTCTACCATTGAGCTACATCGGCATGCATGCGACTCGGATGGGATCGCCATCTGCGCCGCTTGCGATTCAAAACTCTACATAACCTCGCTTCTGGATTACAAATTGCCTGCATGTAGAGTCGTTCAGGGCAGAAGCGGTTGCCCGGCGGGTACCGCTGGTGTCTGCTGTTCAGTGGAGCCTGTAGGTTTAACGGCGGGCGTTCGGGAACGGCGTCGGCACGGATCGTGAATATCGACGGGGTGTGGCGCAGCTTGGTAGCGCATCCGCTTTGGGAGCGGAGGGTCGCAGGTTCAATTCCTGTCACCCCGACAAAGGACGAAGCCGGATCCGATCAGGGTCCGGCTTCGTCGCAAGGATTCACAGCGCCAGCGGTTCCGCTGAATCACTAGAGCGGCTTGTCGCGGGTGATGGTGTGAATCGGACCGACAGCAAGGCAAGACCAGCAGAAGGAGCATGTCCCGTGAAGAGCACCGTCGAGCAGCTCAGCCCGACGCGAGTCCGTATCAACGTTGAGGTGCCCTTCGAGGAGCTCAAGCCTGATTTCGACCGCGCCTACAAGGCACTCGCTCAGCAGATCCGCCTGCCTGGTTTCCGTCCGGGCAAGGCTCCCGCGAAGCTTCTCGAAGCACGCGTCGGTCGTGGCGCAGTGCTCGAGCAGGTCGTCAACGATGCGCTTCCGACCCGCTACTCCGAGGCCGTGACCGCCGAGAACATCAAGGTCATCGGCCAGCCTGACATCGAGATCACCAAGATCGAGGACGGCGAAGAGCTCACCTTCACCGCCGAGGTCGACATCCGCCCGGAGATCGCGCTTCCCGATTACTCGACCATCAGCGTGACGGTCGATCCGCTCGAGATCTCCGACGAGGCCGTGGACGAGCAGCTGCTCTCGCTCCGTCAGCGCTTCGGCACACTGACCGGCGTCGATCGCGCAGTCCAGGACGGCGACTTCGTCTCCATCGATCTGTCGGCCACCGTTGACGGTGAGACGGTCGAGGAGGCTTCCGCGCAGGGTCTGTCGCACGAGGTTGGTTCGGGCCAACTCATCGAGGGACTCGACGAGGCAATCGTCGGTGTGTCCGTCGACGAGACCAAGGACTTCTCCTCCACGCTCGTCGCGGGCGATTACGCAGGCAAAGAGGCCGTCGTCACGGTCAAGGTTGTCTCCGTCAAGGAGCGCGAGCTCCCCGAGGCCGATGATGAGTTCGCACAGCTCGCCAGCGAGTTCGACACTCTCGACGAGCTGCTCGCCGATCTGAAGACTCGCGTCGAGCGGGTCAAGAAGGTCGAGCAGGCAGGCCAGATCCGCGACAAGGTACTAGAGACGCTGCTCGAGACCCTCGAGATCCCGGCTCCCGAGGCCGTCGTCAAGGCCGAGGTCGACTCGCAGGTGCACGAGGCAATTCACGGCCTCGAGCACGACGAGGCGAAGTTGGCAGAGCTGCTCGAGTCGCAGGGCTCTAGCCGTGAAGAGTTCGACAAGGACATCAAGGAGACTGCCGAGAAGTCGGTGCGTACCCAGCTCCTCCTCGATGCCATCGCCGAGGCAGAGAACACGCAGGTCGGACAGGATGAGCTCACCGAGCGGATCATCTTCCAGGCGCAGCGTTATGGCATTTCGCCGGAAGAATTCATCCAGCAGGTGCAGCAGGCCAACCAGCTCGGTGCTGTGTTCGCCGATGTACGTCGCGGCAAGGCGCTCGCGTCGGTCGTCGATCGCGTCAAGGTCACCGACACGGCTGGTGCCGATGTCGACACGGCCGAGCTTTTCGGTAGTCCTGTAGAAGCAGAAGAGCCTGCAGCAGGCGATTCTGCCGAGGGTGAACAAGAGAAGTAACGCTGACAGCGAACGACGGCGGTTCCGGGACTCCGGGGCCGCCGTCTTTCGTTAGTGTCTGTATCAGGAACCAACGATCAGTATGGAAAAGGCAGGTACCGTGACTGTTCAGAATTTGTCGGCTTCGCACCAGCAGAGTCCCGTTATGACTTCGGCCGCTTCCGGCCTGAATCTCAGCGACTCGGTGTACGAGCGTCTGCTTCGCGAGCGCATCATCTTCCTCGGTTCTCAGGTCGACGATGACATCGCCAACAAGCTGTGCGCACAGATTCTCCTTCTCTCCGCCGAGGACGCCACTCGCGACATCGCGCTCTACATCAACTCGCCCGGCGGCTCGGTCACTGCAGGCATGGCCATCTTCGACACGATGGAGTTTGCCGAGTGCGACATCGCGACCTATGGAATGGGTCTTGCGGCATCGATGGGTCAGTTCCTGCTCTCGGCAGGTGCAAAGGGCAAGCGGTACGCCCTTCCACACGCACGCATCATGATGCACCAGCCTTCCGCGGGCATCGGTGGTAGCGCAAGCGACATCGCCATCATGGCGGAGCAGTTCGCACACACCAAGCGTGAAATGGCAGAGCTGATCGCGCAGCACACCGGCCAGACCGTCGAGCAGATCACCGAAGACTCCGACCGCGACCGCTGGTTCACTGCGGCCGCAGCCAAGGAATACGGCTTCGTGGATCACGTCGTCTCACGCGCGCGGCAGGCCGGCGGGATCGGCGAATAAATCGTCTTTCATCCCGCCCCACGATCACTCACATCTTGGAGAAACGATGACAAACCTGTTCGACCCCAATCAGATGCCGTCCTCGCGGTACATCCTGCCGTCCTTCGTTGAGCACTCCAGCTACGGCGTGAAGGAATCGAACCCTTACAACAAGCTGTTCGAGGAACGAATCATCTTCCTCGGCGTGCAGGTCGACGACGCATCGGCGAACGACGTCATGGCCCAGCTGCTCGTGCTCGAAGGACTCGACCCCGACCGCGACATCACGATGTACATCAACTCGCCCGGCGGGTCATTCACGTCGCTGATGGCCATTTACGACACGATGCAGTACGTGCGCGCCGATGTCGCGACCGTCTGCCTCGGGCAGGCAGCGTCGGCGGCCGCAGTCCTTCTAGCTGCGGGAACCCCCGGTAAGCGTGCGGCACTGCCGAACGCTCGCGTGCTCATCCACCAGCCTTCCAGCGGTGGAATCCAGGGTCAGGTGTCTGACCTCGAGATCCAGGCCGCCGAGATCGAGCGTATGCGCCGCCTCATGGAGACCACCCTTGGTCGCCACACCGGCAAGGATCCCGATGTCATTCGCAAGGACACCGACCGGGACAAGATTCTGACCGCCGAACAGGCGAAGGACTACGGAATCATCGACACGGTCTTCGAATACCGGAAGTTGTCGGCACAGAAGTAGTCCTGAGCGGGTATCTTCGCAGGACCGTCTTGCGTATCGGGTGGGTGCAGCTACTGCATCCACCCGAGATGTATGACGAGCGAGATGTAGTAACGCTTCGGAGGTCTCTCGGCGATTGATTCTCCGAAGGTACGACGACTGTGGCGTCGACCGTTTCATCTCTCCTCGGAATTCTCGAGAACGAGCAGACTCGGACGGCGAATCACCGGAAACAACTCACCTATGTTCCAAGAACACGGGTACGGTCGCATGCAGGGGTCGAAGGCTGACATTCGACAAGTCGGTGTTTCGACAAGTCGGTGTTTCGACAATGCTGTGGATCGAGAAGTTGCTCAGGCCGATGGACATCCACCAGGGTGCTTTCGGCTGAACGCGGACAAGGGAAGTAGGAACCTCCGAATGGCACGCATCGGTGACGGTGGCGATCTGCTGAAATGCTCTTTCTGCGGTAAGAGCCAGAAGCAGGTGAAGAAGCTCATTGCGGGACCAGGGGTGTACATCTGCGATGAGTGCATCGACCTGTGTAACGAGATCATCGAGGAGGAGCTCGCGGAGTCGAGCGAGGTCAAGCTCGACGACCTGCCGAAGCCCTCCGAGATCCGGGACTTCCTGGAGAATTACGTTATCGGCCAGGACACGGCCAAGCGGACGCTGGCTGTAGCCGTCTATAACCATTACAAGCGCATTCAGGCGGGCGACAAGGCGCGGGATGCTCGCGGTGAGACCGTTGAGCTGGCCAAGTCCAACATTCTGATGCTTGGTCCCACAGGTTGTGGGAAGACCTATCTCGCGCAGACCCTGGCGAAGATGCTGAACGTACCGTTCGCCATCGCCGACGCGACTGCACTCACCGAAGCCGGTTACGTCGGTGAGGACGTCGAGAACATCCTTCTCAAGCTGATTCAAGCTGCCGACTATGACGTCAAGCGTGCCGAGACTGGAATCATCTACATCGACGAGGTCGACAAGATCGCGCGCAAGAGTGAGAATCCGTCGATCACGCGCGATGTGTCCGGAGAAGGCGTCCAGCAGGCACTGCTGAAAATTCTCGAGGGAACGCAGGCCAGTGTTCCTCCTCAGGGTGGTCGTAAGCACCCGCATCAGGAATTCATCCAGATCGACACGACGAACGTGCTCTTCATCGTCGCCGGGGCCTTTGCCGGTCTCGAGCGGATTGTCTCCGATCGCGTCGGCAAGCGTGGCCTCGGCTTCGGCGCCGAGGTTCGATCCAAGGCGGAGATCGACACGCAGGATCACTTCGCCGAGGTGATGCCAGAAGACCTCATCAAGTTCGGTTTGATCCCTGAGTTCATCGGTCGTCTGCCGGTGATCGCCTCGGTGACCAATTTGGACAAGGAATCGCTCGTGACGATTTTGTCCGAACCGAAGAACGCTTTGGTCAAGCAGTACAGCCGGCTCTTCGAGATGGACAACGTCGAACTCGAATTCACCAAGGACGCGCTCGAGGCAATTGCCGATCAGGCGATTCTGCGCGGCACAGGTGCTCGCGGTCTTCGGGCGATCCTGGAAGAGGTCCTCAACCCAGTGATGTTCGACATTCCCAGCCGTGATGATGTCGCCAAGGTCGTCGTGACCTCGGAGACCGTCAACGACAACGTGTTGCCGACCATTGTCCCGCGCAAGCCTGAGCGGCCCGAGCGTCGCGACAAGTCTGCATAGGCAACCAACGTGAGAAAGCCCCGGGCCATCGATTCGATGGCCCGGGGCTTTCGTCGTTTCGTGTCAGGCGATGAAGAATGCGTGAGCAGCTGGAAGTCCGGTGACCTCGCGGTGACGCACGGCGACCTCTGGATCGTGTCCTGGCACTACGAGGTGGGGTCCGTCGGCCAATTCGTTGATGCGATCGAACGCGCCGTACATCCCGGGGAGATCGTGAAGGATCGCGAAAGGTGAATCCGTTTCGATGTTTTCGTAGAAGTGACTTGCGTCCGAGGCCACCACGACGAATCCCTGCGCTGTGAGGATCCTGACCACAGCCGTACCTGCGGTGTGGCCGCCGACAAGATGGACCGAGAGACCGGGGAAAAGCTCAGCGTCGCCGTCGAGAATCCGAAGCCGGCTGCTCGAGCGGATGTGGGCTACGTCGGCTTCCGAATTCAGCCATTGTTCTTTCACGATTCTGCGCGCCCACGGACCGGTCCAGTATCGAAGTTCTTGCTCTTGAACCACGTACTCGGCGTTCGGAATATCGGCTACCGCACCGGTGTGATCGTAGTGAAGGTGGGTCAGCACAACAGCATCGATTTTCTCAGCGGCGATGCCCAGTTCACCGATCAGATCGACGGGTGATCCGAAGTACTGTAGACCGGCGATGCCCGACGCCGTGTGTGGGGAGATTCCCGCATCGATCATGACGGTTCGTGATTCCGTCACGGCCAACCAGACGTAATACGCGGTGGCGTGCGGCTCCTCTCCCCGGTCGTCGTATCCGTAAAAATGACTGCCGCGCTTTCCAGTTCGGAAGCCATATTGCACCGCATAGACACGCCAGGCATCGTCGGACGGCGGCCGGATGCTCTCGGCCGCCGTCGGAAACGGAACTTCCTGTACCACTGTTGTGTCAGACCGATGCTGGGACAACGGATTCGGTGACGTCCTTCATGCCGAGCTTGGCGGTGGGGACTCGGAAAGTTTCGCGGGAGGTTGCAACGATCGTGATGTTGATGATGCAGAACACTGCGGTCACGATGGCGACGGGAAGCCAGGCGCCGGTTCCGTCGCCTGCGATGGCGCCGGCGATCGTGGGTGCGAAGCCGGCTATGGCGAAACCGATCTGAGTGCCGATGGCAGTACCGGACAGGCGAACCTTGGCCGGGAACATCTCGCCGTAGAACGCTGGCCAGACTCCGCCCGTCGCGCTGTGGACGATTCCGAACATCACGATGCCGAAGGCGAAGATGAGGGCGTAGTTGCCGACGGAGATCGACCACAGGTACCCGAACATGAGGATCGCGCACCCCGTGGAGCCGAAGATGAAGACGGGCTTGCGGCCGATTCGGTCGGACAGCTTGCCGAAGAGGGGAAGTGCAATGAGCGCAGCGACATTGGCGAGGACGCCTACCCAGAGCATCGGGGTGCGGTCGAGTCCGACGGTGTTGACCGCATACGACAGTGCGTAGACGGTGAAGATGGTACTGACCGACGCGATGACTGCAGCGAATACCACCCGGAGAACCGAGCGCCAATGATCGGTGAGCAGGACCGAAAGTGGCATCTTCGGTGATTCCGCGCCCGCGATCTCTTCCTCGAACACGGGCGTCTCGTCCAAGGAACGACGGATGAGAAATGCGGCGAGTACAACGAATGCGCTGAGGATGAAGGGAATTCGCCATCCCCACGAGAGGAGCTGCTCTTCGGGAAGCATGGCGACCGGCAGGAAAACCGCGGTGGCGAGAATCTGGCCTCCCTGGGTGCCGCTGAGCGTGAAGCTGGTGAAGAATGCTCGGCGGTTGTCCGGTGAATGTTCGAGCGTCATCGAGTTCGCGCCTGCCTGCTCGCCACCTGCAGAGAATCCCTGGGCGAGTCGTAGACAGACCAAGATGATCGGGGCCGCGATTCCGATGCTCGCGTAGCTGGGCAGTAGGCCGACTCCGAGCGTCGCCACGCCCATGAGCAACACCGTCGCGACCATGACTTTCTTGCGTCCGTACTGGTCGCCTATGTGACCGAGTACGAGAGCTCCCAGTGGTCGGGCGAGGTAACCGACGCCGAAGGTGGCCAGCGCCAACAGTGTTCCAGTGGCTGCGTTCGCGCCGGGGAAGAAGACGCGACCGAATACCAAGGCGGCAGCAGTGCCGTAGATGAAGAAGTCGTAGTACTCGAGTGCGCTTCCGATCCATGCGGCCGTAGCAGCTTTCTTCGGATTGGCTACGGTTCGGGGACGGTCCGGAACCGGGTTGGATGTCACAGGGTCGGTCATCGTCGTCTCTCTTCGCGTCGAATGTGGGGGAGTACACGAGGTCGACGAGCCGATACGCCGCGATCGGACCTTAATGTACTAACTGGTTAAAACTGGGTGTCAGTAGATAGTGAACGTGATCCGGGCCACGTGTCAACCCCTGATGTGATGGCGAAGCGGAAACGATCTTGGTCGCCGAGTTCTCAGGCGGTGGTCGTGGTCAGGAAGGCAATGATCATGTCGCCGAGCATCGCCCTCAGGTGTTCGCGGTGGATCGGAGCGGTGAGGTCTCGGCCGAAGAGGGCCTCGAATGTATAGCGATTGGACAGTCTGAAGACGCAGAAACTGCTGATCGCCATATGGACGTCGAGGGCATCGACATCGGTCCGGAACAGGCCGTCGGCTTGGCCACGGGTGAGAATGCGTTCGAGTAACTCGGCGGCTGGATTTCCGAGATTGTTCAGTTCCTCGGATTTACGGATGTGCTCGCCGCGCAAGATGTTCTCGGTCGATACGAGCCGAATGAATTCGGGATTGTGCTCGTGGTGATCGAACGTCAGCGATGCGATGGCTCGAATTGCGTCCGGTGGCGAGAGCCCGGCGGTATCGAGCTCGCGTTCACGTTCGCGGATCCGGCGGTACGAGCGCTCCAGAACTGCCTGGTAGAGGCCCTCTTTGTCGGTGAAGTAGTAGTAGATCATTCGCTTGGTCGACTGAGTGCGCTCGGCGATCTCGTCGACACGGGCGCCTGCGTAGCCCTTGTCCGCGAATTCGCTCGTGGCCACATCGAGGATGTTGTGGCGAGTGGTCTCGCTGTTGCGCCGCCGCTTGCCGCCGGTGTCGGTGGTCGTGGGTCGCGTCATGAATCGAAACTCTATCCGGCCGGGGTCCGCAGAAAGCTTGGGGTAAGCCACGGCGCGTAGTACCATATGAAATAACTCACTAGTTCGTACATTAAAAATCACGTTCAACGCAAGGAGTCGGCATGGCCGAATCTATGATCTGTGGCCTGATCGGAACCGGTATCGGGCGCTCGCTGACGCCACCGATGCACGAGCGAGAAGGTGCCGCGCAGGGGCTGCACTACCTCTACCGCACCATCGATCTGGATGCACGCCAACTCACGGTCGACGATCTGGCGCGGCTGGTGAACACAGCCGCCGACCTCGGTTTTCGCGGTCTCAACATCACCCACCCATGCAAACAGTTGGTTATCGCGCTGCTCGATGAACTGTCGGAGGATGCGTCTCGGCTGGGTGCGGTCAACACAGTGCTGTTCGACGGCGCCAAGAAGATCGGGCATAACACGGACTGGTCCGGCTTCGGGCGAAACTTCGACATCGGGCTGGCAGGAGCGTCGACCGGGTCGGTTGTTCAGATTGGAGCGGGGGGAGCAGGTGCTGCCGTTGCCTATGCCGTCGCGAAGAGGGGAGCCGGGCATCTGACGGTCATCGACGCGGACCTCGCGCGGGCTACCGAATTGGCGAAGGCGATGGCGTCGCTGTTTCCGGCCGTCGACTTCGAAGCGGGCACTCCCTCCGATCTCGAGCGATCACTGGCTGCGGCCGATGGCGTCGTGCACGCGACACCGACCGGAATGGCAGCGCATCCGGGTACAGCATTCGACCCGGGACTACTGAGACCGCAGATGTGGGTTGCCGAAGTGGTTTACCGTCCGGCGGAGACCGAGTTGCTCACCGCCGCAGCCGCACTGGGATGCCGGACTCTCAGCGGTACCGGGATGGCCGTTCATCAGGCCGCCGACGCATTCGAGATCTTCACGGGGTTAGAGGCCGACACCGAGCGAATGATCGCCCACATGCAGGAACTTATCGCCTTCGAAGATGCTACGACATCGGCCGGAGCATTGACGTGAACGCCGTTCGCACCGCGGTCGCGACCGTGTCACTGAGCGGATCGCTACGCGAGAAAATGGAAGCGATCTCCAGCGCAGGCTTCGACGGCTTCGAGGTGTTCGAGCCGGACCTGGTGAGCTCACCGTATTCTCCTGCGGAGATAGCGAAGCAAGCAGCAGACCTCGGTATCACCGTCGACCTCTACCAGCCGTTCCGTGATCTGGATTCATCCGATGACACTCGTTTCGAGCGCAACCTGGTTCGGCTCGAGCGAAAGTTCGATCTCATGGAACAGTTGGGCTGCGACCTTCTCCTGGTGTGCTCGTCGCCCCTATCTGCCGCGGTGACCGACGATGGGCAGTTGATCGATCAGTTGGGCCGCGCCGCCGACCGGGCGCGAAACCGTGGCATGCGTCTGGCCTACGAGGCGCTGGCCTGGGGGACGCACGTCAACACCTACCGCCATGCATGGGACATCGTCAGGCAGGTGGATTCGAAATCCCTCGGCACCTCCCTCGACAGTTTCCACATTCTCTCTCGTGGGGACGACCCGTCGGGGATCGTCGACATCCCCGGGGAGAAGATCTTCTTCCTGCAGCTCGCCGATGCCCCGCATCTGGTGATGGACGTTCTGCAGTGGTCGCGGCACCATCGTTGCTTTCCAGGACAGGGGAATTTCGATCTCGTCGGGTTCGGTTCCTACATAGCCGATTCCGGATATGCGGGCCCGTGGTCACTCGAGATCTTCAACGACGTGTTCCGCGAATCTGCGACCGGCCGCACTGCCGCGGATGCGCATCGGTCTCTCCTGTATCTGCAGGAACACGTTGCAGCGTATCGAGGCACGGTGACCGAGCCGTTGTTCGAAGCGCCGTCGCCTGGTCCGATCGAGAACATAGTTTCCCTTCGTGTAGCTGCCGGCCCGGTGCGGGCTGCGGAGTTGGGAAGGAGGTTGCGGCATCTGGGCTTCGACCTGACGGCAGCCCACAGCGAGCACGGACTCCAGCTTCATACGCAAGGTCCATTGGCCGTTGTGGTCGACACCACCGTCGACAGCCTGTGGACAGCTCCCGGGGTTCCCGCCCACCTGCCGGCACTTGCTCAGATCGGTGTGCGGAGTGATGCTCCCGAGCAGTGGGAGACGCGCGCGCATGCCTTCGGCGTTGCCGCGAAATCGGTGACGATGCCAGGCACTGTGGAGGCACAGGATGGCGTGGTCCGCCTGAGTATCACCGACGCGACATCACTCGATCTGCGCAGCCGCGCGAGTACTGGAGCTTGGCAGGCGGCATTCGATCTTGCTCCTCGACGATCGAATCCGCCGTCGGATCCGATCGTGACCGCCGTCGATCACATTGCTCTTGCCGTACCGGCCGACAGCTGGGACGGCATCATGTTGTTGTTGCGCTCGGTATTCGGGATGACACCCCACGAGGGACAGGACGTGGTCGACTCGGTAGGTTCGGTGCGCAGTCAGGCGCTGACTCTCGCAACTGGGCATGGAACGATCCGGATCTCGCTCAACATGGTTCCAGGGCGTTCTTCGACAACCGATCCGCTGCCGGCCGCGCGCCGGGGTGGTGTCAGTCACATCGCCTTCGGTTGCGCGGACATCCTTGGTGCAGCTTCGGAGATGACGGACCGGGGATTCGTGCCCCTCGATATCTCGGCCAACTACTACGACGACCTCGCCGCACGTTTCGATCTCAGCACTGAACTTCTCGCCGAGATGCAGTGTTTCGGGATCCTGTACGACGCCGACGGAACGGGTGGCGAGTTTTTCCACTTCTTCACACCCGTGGTCGGTGAGGACCTGTTCTTCGAGGTCGTCGAGCGACGAGGTGGGTATTCCGGTTACGGCGAGGTCAACTCAGCGGTGAGGCTTGCCGCACAGTTGCAGTCCTGAGCATTCCGGCTCGCGAACGCACGTGCGTTCGCGAGACCGGACCTGCAACTTACTACGCGAGCCGCTCGAATACTGCCGCGAGACCTTGTCCGCCGCCGATGCACATGGTTTCCAGTCCGTAACGTGCTTCACGACGATTCATCTCACGCAGCAGCGTCGCCAGGATGCGGCCGCCGGTCGCTCCGACGGGGTGTCCAAGTGAGATTCCCGATCCATTGGGGTTGAGCCGTGAGTCGTCGGGTTCGACTCCCCACGTACGCAGCACAGCGAGAGTCTGAGCGGCAAACGCTTCGTTGAGTTCGATGACGCCCATGTCAGCCATGCTCAGGCCGATCCGAGCAAGTGCTTTCTCGCTGGCCGGGACAGGGCCGATGCCCATGGTGCGTGGTGGAACTCCAGCAACGGCCCAGCTGACCATGCGCGCAATGGGACGCAGTCCGAGAGCGGCAGCCTTCTCGGGGGTCGTGACGATGGCCAGTGCTGCGCCGTCGTTCTGTCCGCTGGCGTTACCTGCCGTGACGGTCGAGTCGGGGTCGATCTTTGCGCGGATAGCTCGCAGGGTCGAGAGGGATTCGACGCTGGTATCGGCGCGCGGGTGCTCGTCGGTGTCGACGAGCAACGCATCCGACCTACGCTGTGGAACAGACACTCCGACGATTTCTTCGGCGAATACGCCGTTTTTCTGAGCGGCGACTGCCTTCTGGTGGGAGTGCACGGCAAGTGCGTCCTGGTCGGCTCGGCTGATCGAGAACTCGGCGCGTAGGTTCTCCGCTGTTTCGATCATTCCGCCGGGAACGGGGTAGTTCTTTCCGCCTGCGGTGACGCGGGCACGGGCGAGGCGGTCGGAGAGTGCTACTGCCTCGGCTTTGACACCCCAGCGCATCCCGGTGGCATAGAACTCGGCTTGGCTCATGCTTTCGACACCGCCGGCGAGGACGAGGTCGTTGCCGCCGGACTGCACCTGCATGCACGCCTGCAGTACTGCCTGCAGTCCCGACCCGCAGCGTCGGTCCACTTGCTGGCCGGGTACGTCGACGCCGAGGCCGCTGTCGAGTGCTGCCACTCGCCCGATTGCCGGAGCGTCTCCGTTCGGGGACGCTTGGCCCAGGATGACATCGTCGATGTCGGATCCGGAAATGCCGGTACGCGAGATCAGTTCGGTGATGACGGTGGCAGCGAGCGCCTCGGGAGTGATGTCGCGGAAGACTCCGCCGAATCGTCCGACGGGTGTGCGGAGAGGTTCACAGATGACTGCGTCAGGCACGGAGACTTCCTTTGTGATCGGTTGATTGCGACTGCACTCGAAGAAGGTCTGTTTCGATGGCGCTGGTCGCTCGGAGAAGAGCTGGGAGCAACTGTTCTCGGACCGCGTCGGCGGAATGGCGGGCGGCCTGCGTCGATACGTTCGCCGCCGCGATGACGGCACCGGCGCTGTCGCGAACAGGAGCAGCGATCGATCTCAGACCCTCTTCGAGTTCTTGGTCGACGAGGCAGTAGCCCTGCGCGCGAACGGTATCGAGTTCGATTCTCAACGACGCCGCATCGGTGAGGGTCTTTGCCGTGAGTGCTGTCAATTGCACGCGTTCGAGATAGGCGTCGAGGTGGTCGGGCGAGAGTCCTGCCAGAAGAACGCGTCCCATCGACGTTGCATATGCCGGAAAGCGGGTGCCGATGGTGATGGCGACGGTCATGATTCGGCTGACCGGGACACGGGCGACATAAACGACGTCGTCGCCGTCGAGAATGGATACCGACGAAGATTCGCGGACCTGTTCCGCCAGCGATTCGAGGTGAGGTCCCGCGACGTCGGGTAGCGACAGGCTGGAGAGGTAGCTGTAGCCGAGTTCGAGGACCCGCGGGGTCAACCAGAACATAGAGCCGTCACTGCGCACGTAGCCGAGTTCGAGGAGTGTCAGCAGGAATCGACGTGCAGTGGCCCTCGTCAGATCCGTGGACTTCGCGACGTCGGACAGTGTTCGACGGGGATTTCTCGCATCGAATGCTCTGATGACGGAGAGACCACGCGCGAGTGACTGCACGTAGTCCGGCGACGGTCCCTGTGGCTCGGTCATGGATTCTCCGATTCTTCCTGCTCGGCCAACGCCGCATTCGCCATGGCAAATGCGGCGTTGCTGTTCGGAACTCCGGCATAGACAGCGGTGTGGAGGAACACTTCGGCGAGCGCGTCGGGTTCGACACCTCCGCGGAGTGCCGCCCGGATGTGCATGTCCAACTCGTGCTGATTTCCGACCGCCGTCAGTATCGCGAGGGTCAGCAGACGTCGCGTTCTGTGGTCGAGTCCCTCCCGCGTCCATACGTCACCCCACCCCGTCCGGGTGATGAAATCTTGGAACGGAGCGGTGAACTCGGTCATGTGTTGGATGCTTCGGTCGACGTGCGCGTCGCCGAGTACTTGGCGCCTGACGACCATTCCTGCGTTGTGTGCCGCGCGACGACCCGCCTCGTACGCAGTGGACGAGATGTGCTCGACGATCAGCCTCGTCACCTCACCGGCCTGCTCGACGTTCGCGAGATGCGCTGCGGGATCGAGCACATGCAAGCTCGAACGCGCGATGCCGTCGGCGATGAACTTCAGGTCGTCGGGCGGCGTAGAGGGGTCCTGCTCGCCCGCGATGACGAGAGTCGGGGCGGCGATGCGGCCGAGATCGGCCCGGTTGTCCCATTCGGCGAGGGCCTCGCAGCAGGCGGCGTATCCCTCGTCGGCAGTGTTGATGACCATCTGCCGATGTCGAGCTGCGAGTTCGGTGTCGCGTGCGGTGAGCTCAGGTGTGAACCAGCGACCCGACACGGCGTCGGCGAGTGAGTGCGTCCCACCGCTCCGCGTAGCTTTCGCTCGTTCGATCCACGCCTGCGGTTCGCCGAATTTTGCCGACGTACAGAGCAGCGTGAGGCTCTGCACACGTGTGGGCCGGTGAACGGCTATCCATTGTGCGACGGCACCTCCCAGCGAGAGGCCGACGAGGTGAACGCGGTCACGATCGATCGAATCGAGCACTGCGAGAACGTCTCCGGCGAGTTCGGCGATCGAATACGGTCCGGCGGGAACGGGAGATTCGCCGTGTCCGCGGAGATCGACCGCAAGAACATCGGCGACCGAAGCGAGGCCGGCGATCTGAGGATCCCACATGGATCTATCGGAACCGAGGGAGCCGATCAACACGACGGCCGATTCGGGGGATCCGGAGCCGGCGGTGAGGGCGTAGGACAGTTCGACGGTCATGAGCTTCCTTCTGTGCGAGGGGCGGCGATGTCGAGGACTCGGTCGACGATGTCTCCTGAATGTCCCAGGTACTGCGACGGGTCGAGCAGTACACGAATTTCCGCACTGTCGAGGAATTCTGTGATGGCAGGGTCCTGGTCGAGCGCTACTCCGGACGAGCATGCCGCCGTGACGATGTCGCGGGCGCGGTCGGTATGCGAGGACAGTGCCGAGGTGACCCGCTCTGCCAGCAACAGTCCGTGAGTGATGTCGAGATTGCGGGCCATCGCATCGGCGTTCACGTGCAGTCCGGTGAGACTGACAGCGAGTTGATGTGCGCCGCCTGTCACCAACCGAAGAAGATCGGTCAATGTTTCCCATTCGGCGTGCCAGCTCCCTGCGGCGCGTTGGTGCTCGTGCTCCATCGACGACAACATCGTAGCGACGAGACCGGGTACGCGGCGCACTGCGGCACGTGCGGTCACGGCGGCGACAGGGTTTCGCTTGTGCGGCATCGCCGAAGACCCGCCAGGTGCGTCCTCTTCGACCTCACCCACTTCGGTTGCTGCCAGCAGTGTGATGTCGAGGGCCGGCTTGGCGACGGCCCCCGCGGCGGTTCCGAGTGCACCGACGATGTCGGCGATGCGGGTTCGGTCGGTGTGCCAGGGAATGTCTTGGCGAGCGAGACCGAGTTCGTCGGCGAGAGAGTCGGCGACGAGAAGGCCCAGTGGGTGTAGAGCGGCGGATGTACCTGCGGCGCCACCCAATTGAATTGCGAGACATGGTATGACGCGATGGACGGACTCGCGGGCACGGACGAGCCCCATGGTCCAGCCTGCGGCCACCGCGCCGAACGTGGTGGGGAGTGCCTGCTGACCGAGCGTGCGTCCCGCGGTCGGTGTATCGCGATGACGTCGAGCGAGGGCGGTACAGGCGGAAATCGCGTCGTCGAGATAACCGACAAGATCCGACAGAGCCGAACGGGTCAGGAGCATGGACGCGGTGTCCAAAATGTCCTGCGACGTTGCGCCCGGATGCACCGCGCCGGCCGGCACTCCCCGCACGGACACCGCTCGTCGGAGGATCCCGACGAGCGGAATGACCGGATTGCCCCCGGCGACCGAAGCAGCGCCGAGTTCGGCGATGTCCAGACTGCCAGGCAAGGCGAGTTCGGACGCGACCTCGGTGACTATGACGGCGTGCTCGACGTCGACCAGACCGTGTGCCGCTGCAGACCGCGTCAGCGCGGCCTCGACGTCGAGCATGGCGGTGACCCAGGCCTGGTCGGACACGTGTGCCGCGACGACGCCGGCACCGAATGTCGAATCGAACAGAGAACCGCGTGTGGCCGTCATGGTCTCGCTTTCTTCGTGAGATCTACAGGTCGAAGAACGGAGTTTCGTCACCGTCCGGATCGCTGTCCTGAAGTACCACATCGAGGTGGTAGCCGGTGGCCGTTGCTCGTGCAATCAGTTTCGTCCGTGAGCGCTCGTCCAGGCTAGCCAGCACCGGATCGGCGGCGTTGGCCACTGTCTCGTCCGGAAAGTAGATGCGTGTGACGAGTCGTTCCAGGAGTCCCCTGGCAAAAATCCCGAGGTTGATATGCGGGGCCTCGACGGCGCCGTTCTCCGCGGGTAGAGCACCAGGCTTCACTGTATGGACCACTGCGGTTCCGGTCGAATCCGCCACGGCGCGGCCGAATCCGCGGAATCCTGTGGGGGTCGACGACGCGGATCCGCGGGGATCGTCGGGATGTTCGAAGCGGCCTACAGCATCGGCCTGCCAGGTCTCGATCATCACGTCGGACATCGGGGTGCGATCGCCGTCGACGACGCCCACCGAGATGTCGATGATGCCGTCTGTTCCCGCAGGCACCACGTCGGGGCCGTCGGCCCAGGTGAGCCCGATGTGTAAATAGGGGCCCACCGTCTGCGACGGCGTCTGGCCGAATGGAACGGTGGTGAAATCGCTGCCTGGAGCGACGGGGTAGCGCGGCGCGAAAACAGGTGTGTCGGTGGGTTCAGTCATCGTGGTCGTCTCCCTCGAATGGTGTTGCGCCTTTGCCGCGGAGCACGATGTCGAAGCGGTATCCGAGAGCCCAGTTATCCTGTGTCGCTTCATAATCGAAGACGCTGATCATGCGTGCCCGTGCGTCTTCAGGTGCGGCGTTGAAGATCGGGTCCTGGAAGAACATCGGGTCGTCCGGGAAGTACATCTGGGTGACGAGGCGTTGGGTGAAGGCTCGTCCGAACAGAGAGAAATGAATGTGAGCAGGCCGCCACGCGTTGTGGTGATTACCCCACGGGTAGGCGCCCGGCCGGATGGTCGTGAAGCGGTAGTTGCCGTGTTCGTCCGTAAGGACGCGACCGACTCCGTCGAAGTGCGGATCGAGGGGAGCTGGCCAGCTGTCGCCAACGTGCCGATATCGTCCGCCGGCATTTGCCTGCCAGACCTCGACGAGGGTGTGGGGCACGCAGCGACCGTCGCTGTCCAGAACGCGTCCGTGCACGATGATGCGCTGCCCCTGAGCTTCGCCTCCGTCGACGAGCGTCAGGTCCGCGTCCGAGGCGGTCACTCGGCCTTCGCCGAGAACGGGTCCGGTGATCTCGGTGAGACGCTGGGGGAGGAGGACGAGTGGCTGTTTCGGGCTTCGCAGCGACGTGGTCCGGTAGTCCGCGAAATCGCGAGGCGCGTTGGTTCCCGCCTGATCGCGATAGGCGGCTGCCTCGCCGGCGGCCGAATGGTTCGGCGGTAGATGGAGCATCGGGGATTCCTCACGTTCCGAATCAGATAGTGGGTAATGACAGGCAGTCGGGGCGGTGGTTCGTGATGTGGACTTATCGCCGCTATGCGAACGATGATAGAACGGTGGGGGTGATCCAGGCAATGACTTGCGGCAATTTGTTCGCAGGGCGGCGAGGTGTTCATATTACGCACAATGTTGGGTATGGTCGGCAGCATGATGGATAAAGTCGTGGCGAGTGCCGCCGAAGCCGTAGCCGACATGCCGAACGGCGCCTCCGTCGCCGTGGGAGGCTTCGGCCTGGTCGGAGTTCCCGAAATCCTCATCGACGCAGTACTCGCCCAGGGTGCGACAGACTTGGAAATCGTCAGCAACAACTGCGGCACAGACGGTTTCGGCCTCGGCGTGCTGCTCGAAAAGCACCGGATCAGGCGGACCATCAGCTCGTACGTCGGCTCCAACAAGGAATTCGCGCGTCAGTACCTCTCGGGCGAACTCGAAGTCGAACTCACCCCGCAGGGGACCCTCGCGGAGCGTCTTCGCGCAGGTGGTGCCGGTATTCCGGCGTTCTTCACGCCTGCAGGCGTCGGAACGCAGGTCGCCGACGGCGGACTGCCTCTTCGCTACGACGGCTCTGGCGGCATTGCCGTGTCGAGCCCTCCGAAAGAGACCCGAGACTTCGATGGCACCACCTACGTGATGGAACGCGGCATCGTCGCCGATTACGCCCTCGTGCACGCGTGGAAAGGCGACCGGCACGGCAACCTCGTGTTCCATGCCAGCGCCCGCAACTTCAATCCGCCGGCCGCAACATCGGGGCGCATCACGATTGCTCAAGTCGAAGAGCTGGTCGAGCCGGGCGAGATCGGACCGGACGACATTCACACACCGGGCATTCATGTGCAGCGCGTCGTGCATGTTGGCAAGGTAACGGTAGGAATCGAACAGCGGACGGTACGAGCATGAGCGAGACGATCACCAAGCTGACCCGCGGACAGATGGCCGCTCGCGTCGCACAGGAACTGAACGACGGCGAATACGTGAATCTCGGAATCGGGATGCCGACCCTGGTTCCCAACTATCTGTCGACCGACATCACCGTCGTCCTGCACTCCGAGAACGGTGTTCTCGGCGTCGGTCCTTACCCGACCGAAGAAGAACTCGACCCCGAGGTGATCAACGCGGGGAAGGAAACCATCACCGTCCTACCCGGAGCGTCCTACTTCGATTCGGCGCAGTCGTTCGGCATGATTCGCGGCGGCCAAGTGGACGTCGCCGTCCTCGGTGCCATGCAGGTCAGCCAGACCGGCGACCTCGCGAACTGGATGATCCCCGGTCATATGGTCAAGGGCATGGGCGGTGCGATGGACCTCGTCCACGGTGCACGGCGCGTGCTGGTGATGATGGAACACGTCTCGAAGGAGGGGGAGCCGAAGATCCTCGAATCCTGCTCGCTCCCACTGACAGGCAAGGGGTGCGTACAGCGCATCATCACCGATATGGCGGTTCTCGACGTCACCCCAGACGGGCTCGTTCTCGTCGAAACCGCGCCCGGAATCACCGCGGAACAAGTACGCGCGGCGACGGGTGCACCACTCAGCGTGTGATGCGGTGCGTGTGCGAGTACAGGTTCATGTTCTCGCCTCGTAGGAACCCCACCACCGTCAGCCCTGATTCCTCGGCCAGGTCGACCGCAAGCGAGGACGGCGCCGACACCGCCGCAAGAATAGGAACCCCTGCCATCACAGCTTTCTGAGCTAGTTCGAACGACGCGCGCCCGCTGACCATCAGAGTGGTTCCAGTCATCGGGATGCGTCCCTCGCCCGTTGCCCAACCGACGACTTTGTCTACTGCGTTGTGGCGTCCCACGTCCTCGCGCAGCACCAGCATGGTGCCATCGGTGTCGAACAGGGCTGCAGCGTGCAGTCCACCGGTCGAGTCGAAGACCTTCTGGGACTTCCTCAACGTGTCGGGCATGGTGGCGAGCACCGACGCCTTGACCTCCACATCGTCTGCCGCGGGGGAGTGGACGGTCTTCAGTCGGACCGCGTCCAGAGATCCCTTGCCGCAGACTCCGCACGACGAGGTCGTGTAGAAATTGCGTTCCACACCCGGTTGCGGCGGCGGGACACCGGCCGCCAGCGTGATGTCGAGAACGTTGTAGGTGTTCTGGCCCTGGTCGTCGACCCCGTCGCAGTACCTGGCGACGGCAATGTCGTCGCGGCCCACGATCACACCCTCGGTGAGCAAAAAGCCGTGGGCCAAATCGACATCGTGGCCAGGCGTGCGCATCGTAACCGCGAGTGCCGAGCCGTTCACCCGGATCTCCAGCGGCTCCTCGACGACGAGAGTGTCGGGTCTGCTGGTCTCGTGCGACCCGCGGATGCGTACAACCGGACGTCTGGCGGTGATTCGTCCCATCGTTCGATTATGCGCTCACTGATCCGAACGACGGTCCGGTGCGCTGGTTCGCCTGTCCCGCTTGGCATCGGACGGGCTTGCTGAAGGGAGGCAGATTCGAACATGTGTTCGACATTTGGCTGGATTTGGGTTATGTTTGTCGTATGGATTCGGGGGACGAGCACGCAGGGGTGACCGACACAGCAGATGCTGTGTTGTCGCTCCTCGACCCCGAACGGTCCTGGGGCGATTCCGAGGATTGGTTCGAGAATCTGCATTCGCCGTGCGAGCTGTCGCCGACCGATGCCGAGTTCGAGGTGAAGAAGTTCGCGCGGTGGTTCGAGAGTTTTCCGTTGGAGGTCGATCCGTTCGACACTGCCGCCGGGCATGATTCGGGTGTCGAACCGGCTGAGGCGGTTGATCCGTCGGTGCCGGTGATCGAGGCTGCCTATCTCGCGAAGGTCGTCGCGATCGTCGAGGAGCAGGTCGAGATCCTCGGCCGCATCGACAACGTCGTACTGGGCAATTCCGATCGGCGTGCTCTGCTGGTACGTGCCGAGGCGGTGCAGCGGGCCCTGTTCGGGTTTTCGCACACCTGGATCGCTGATGTCATCGCCCAGCACGGTCTCGACGACATCCCCGGTTCGGTCCCGTATGCACTGTCGAGTTTGATGCGGTTTTCCTCGAAACGTGCGGGGCAGCGGATCCGGCTTGCGAATCACTTCGGTCACCGCTCGGCGATGTCCGGGGAGCGACTCGTTCCGGAGCATGCGGCGACCGCCGCTGCCGCCGCGGATGGTGTCCTCGACGAGGAACATCAGATCATCGTCAAGAAGTTCTTCACCAGCCTGAGCCGAGACATCGACATCGAGACCCGTGAGAACGCGGACCGGCAGCTCGCGGAGTTGGCGCGGCAGTTGGGTCCGGAGGAGTTCGATGCGGCCGCGAAGCGGCTTTTCGACACTCTCGATCCTGATGGAAAGCTTGTCGATGAGGAGCAGGTCGCGAATCGGTGCTTCTTCAAGTTCAACGATCAGGGCGAGGATGGGTTGTCGAAGGGCACGTTCGTCGTCGACGCCGAAACGCGGGCGTATCTGGAGGCGGCGTTCGCGAAGTGGGCGAAACCAGGGATGTGCAATCCCGCTGACGACACGCCTGTCGTCGACGACCCAGCCGACGACCCAGCCGACGACCCAGCCGGCGGGTCGGGTTCAGGTCCGGGTACGCCTGGCGGTTCGGGTTCGGGGAACAGCGGCGGTGTCGACGTGCCGGATCCGTCGTTGTTCGACACCGAGAACTCCAGCGACAGCACCGGTCTGGACGGTTCCGACGGTTCCGACGGTTCCGGTGACAGCGACAGCGACAGCGACAGCGACAGCGACAGTGACAGGGATTCGGTTGCCGATGCTGATGCTGCACGCCGCGCCGAACGTGATCACCGCAGTCAAGGCCGGCGCCAGCATGATGCTTTGAAAGTCATCGTCCGGCAGATGCTCGCGTCCGGGCAGCTCGGGATGCATCGTGGATTGCCGGTCACCGCGGTGCTCACGATGACCCTCGCCGATCTCGAAGCCGCCACCGGGTATGCCGTCACCGCCACCGGATCTCTGGTGCGGATGCGTGATGCGATTCGGATGGCGTCGCATGCTCACCATTACCTGGCGATTTTCGGCGATGACGGTAGGCCGCTGCATCTGGGGCGTACCAAACGCATCGCCTCCGCAGATCAGCGGATCGTGCTGATCGCCTCCGACCGTGGCTGCACTTTCCCGGGGTGCACCCGTCCCGCGACGTGGTCGCAGGCTCATCACATCGACGAATGGGGGCAGGGCGGTAGCACCGACATCACCTCGCTCACCTTCGGATGCGATATGCACCACCGACTCGTCGGGCCGCGCGACACCGATTGGGCGACGACGAAAGCCGGACCTGATCATGCTTACCCGGGGCGGACGCTGTGGCATCCGCCGGTGACGTTGGATCCCACCAGAACTGGTGTGGTCAATCATTACCACCACCCGAACGAATACATCTACCCTGCCGCACCGGGCACCGAAGGCACCCCCAGCCCTGCCCCCACCCCTAGCCCTAGCCCTAGCCCTGCAGATCCATCGCCAGGGCCAGGCGACACCGGCGGACCCGAGCCCGGCGGGCCCTAGAACCGGCGCGTGCCGGCAGATCACAGGGCACACAACTACACCGGCCAGCGTGCGACGCAGAACGAGAGACCTGCGGCGCCGCACAGCCATGTCCGCAGGCCGGCTTCCGGCCGTTTCACAATGGCAGCGCGAAGTCGCCACCGGAAGCGTCGAGACCGGAAGGGAAATCGAGAGCCAGCACCCGCAGCCTGATCCGATAGATATCCGTCGTTACTACCATCGAGGGCCCGCCCCGCCATTCGGGTTGAGCTACCTCCGGCCCAACTAGTACAGACTGATAGCCCGAGTACAGACCGCTGGCCGCAGATCAGTTGGCGGCACGCAATGCCGCCACCAGCGACACCATTCTCGGGTGATCGACGAGGTCGTCGATCCACACCGCGTCTCCCTTGTCATCGGCCAACGGAATTCGCCAGTTCTCGTACTGGGTCTCGTCTGTCCCCGGTTGATTCTGAATGCGGTTCTCGCCGACCGCATCGACGAGCGCGATCCCGATGAGCACCGACGGACTTCGCGCGATCAAGCGGTACAACGCTTCGACCGTGTCCTTCTCCGACGCGTCCGTGGGTAGCAGCCCTCGCTCTCGCCCGAGATCGAGCACTGCCTCCCGCCCCTCGGTATCCTGCTTCTTCTCCTCGTCCAGATCGCGTTCGAGCAGTCCGAGACGTGAGCGAAGCGCGATGTGCTCACCTCTGAGGTAGCCGACCGTCGGTGGGAGGTCGTGTGTGGTGACCGACGTCAGGCACAGCTCACGGTAGTTCTCTGGAGCGATGGGCCGATCGCCGTCGTTCTCGAACCACAGAATGGACGTGCCGAACAGGCCTCGCTGCGCCAGATACTCCTGCACACGAGGTTCGAACACCCCGAGATCTTCGCCGACGACTACTGCACCTGCTCGCTCGGCTTCGAGCACGAGAATGCCGATGAGCGCTTCGTGGTCGTACTGCACGTAGGAGCCCTCGCCGGGTGACGCGGCGCCCTCCGGTATCCACCAGAGACGGAACAATCCGAGAATGTGATCGACGCGGATGCCGCCTGCGTGGCGAAGCACCGTTCGTAGCATGTCCCGATACGGCGCGTACCCCAGTTCCCGCAACTTGTCCGGGTTCCATGGAGGCTGGTTCCAGTTCTGGCCCTGCTGGTTGAAGTTGTCCGGTGGTGCGCCCACAGTCACCCCGCTGGTCAGCGCGTCTCCCGGCGTCCACGCGTCGGCACCGCGGCGGTGAACGCCCACGGCCAGATCGTGCATCACGCCGATGTCCATTCCGGACTGCAGCGCTGCCGACTGTGCGCGTGCCAGTTGCTCATCGCATATCCATTGCAGCCACCGGTGGAACTGGATTTTGTCGGCGGCCGAGTCGCGGAATGCCGTTGCGAAGTCGGTGCCCGGGTGTGCCGCATCCTCGCGCCAAGCCTTGTCGTCCGGACCGTACTTCTCGGCGAGCGCACACCACAGCGCGAAATCGTCGAGACCGCGTCCTTCGCGCTCGCAGAAGGCGCCGAACTCCGCTGCGCGTGCTGCCGACCGAGGCACTCGGAAGATTCGCTTCAGCGCGCGCAGCTTTGCGCGAAACGAGGGATCGCGATCGATTCGTTTGGTGCGCTTGTTCGCCTTGGCGAACTGTCGAGCAGATTCTCTGACCTTCGAATATTGATCGCGAGGCAAGTATGCCGTTTCGGCGATGTCTTCGACTCGGATGTACATCGGATCGAAAAATCTGCGTGTGGTCGGGAGGTACGGCGACGCTTCGACGGGAGGGGTAGGCCGCTGCGCGTGCATGGGATTGACCAGAACGTAGTCGAATCCGTGAACGCTGCCCGCGACGGACGCCAGATCTGCCAGATCGGCGTAGTCGCCCACGCCCCACGACCTGTCCGAGCGGATCGAGTACAGCTGGGTGAGCAGTCCGGTCCGCTGGTGATCGAGGAGCGCGTCGTTGGTCGACAGACGGCGAGGAGTGATAACCACACTGCACTGCGCCCGCGCGCTGTGCACCGAGTCGGGCGAACTCACCGCAACGAGGGTGTGCCAACCGGTGTCGATGTCCGACGGTAGTTCGAACGTTGCTCGTCCGACGAGGAAGTCGTCGACAAGGCGTGGTTCGACCCACAGTTGAAGTTGGGTGACAGGAAGTTGCTCACCGGCCTCGGTAACGAGGTGGACGGCCACCGGATCGCCGTGCGGTACATGAACACTCACCTCGGTGGCGACGCCTTCGACTGCGACGACAACAGGTGGAAGCATGCGCCTCCACGGCGCCAACTCCAGGTCGACCAGCGCCACCTCGACGTCGGACTCGGTGGTCGCCTCGATGCCGCGCGCGCTCAGGATTCCACGAAGCGTCGAGTCGGACACGTCGCGACGGACCTTGTCCCAACCCTGATACCACGTTGACACCCCGCACCGCTGGGCGAGAACCCGCAACTGCTCTGTGTAACTCACACCGCTGATCGTGCCAGCCGCGGCCGTCGGCGTCACCTGCTGTGGGCGTCGTGTCGACAGTGAGATTGAACTTTGGAGACCCGGGTACTCTGGGCGCGGTCGAAATTTCACCGCGGTCGGCTCCAAAATTTTGTTTATTGCACGCTGCTCGAAACACGAATCTCGAAACACGAATCTCGAAACACGAATCTCGAAACACAGACAGGGAGCGCGAATGACTGGCGTCGGCAAGATCGAAGAGCTGGAACGAGATTCCGGCGCACCGGTCGAGCTGCGGGTGGTTGCCGACGCCGAGCAGTTGCCGGTCGTGCGCGCTGTTGCCGAAACTCTCGCCGTCCTGGGCGATTTCACACTGGACGATATTGCGGACATCAAGTTGGCCGTGGACGAGGTGTGTTCCGAGCTGATCTCGGGTGCTGTCGCCGATGCCGAACTGACGTGCTCTTTCGTCGTCAGCAGCGCCGCGATGCGTATCACCACCACGTCCGTGGTCGAGGAGGGGCGCGTTCCCACATCCGACAGCTTCGGCTGGCATGTTCTCCAAACGCTGACCGACTCGATAGCGCTGAGCGCATCGTCGGTCGACGGCGGATCGGTCGTTGTCGTGGACGTAGTCAAGCGGAGGAGCAACATCTAGTGCCCGCTCCGTACGAAAAACCGGCGCGGCGTCAGTCGGACGATTACAGCGAAGTAGTACCTCTCATTCAGGAGATGCAAGCCCTGCCCAAAGACTCGGCTCAGAGGCAAGTCCTGCGGGATCGAATCATCACGCGCTGCCTGCCACTCGCCGAGCACATCGCTCGTCGCTTCGGCGGCCGAGGCGAGGCACACGAGGACTTGCTGCAGGTAGCTCGCCTTGGGCTGGTGAATGCCGTCGACAGATTCGATATCGAGCGGGGTTCGGACTTCGTGTCCTTCGCCGTACCGACCATCATGGGTGAAGCGCGCCGCTACTTCCGCGACGCCGGCTGGTCGGTGCGTGTGCCGCGCCGGATGAAGGAGCTCAACTCGATGATCTCCGGTGCCGTCGGAACGTTGTCGCAGAAACTTGGGCGCGCACCGACGGCGAGTGAGATCGCCGCCGAACTGGACATCGACGTGAAAGAGGCGTCCCAGGCACTGCTTGCACGCAGCGCCTACCAGACCGTCTCGGTCGATTCGGTGGTGAGCGATGACCGGCTGCCACTGATGGACACCCTCGGCGCTGCCGATCCCGAGCTCGAGAAGATGGAGAGTTACCTCACCGTTCGGCCCGCTCTCGAGAAGCTGCCGGAGAGGGAACGGCAGATCGTGGTTCTCCGGTTCTTCGGTTCGATGACTCAGACGCAGATCGCCGAGCGGATGGGTATCTCGCAGATGCACGTGTCGAGGATTCTGTCTCGCACGCTTACTCAGCTGCGCGAGGATCTCGGGCCGAGCTGAGGCGGCGCGCGAGCTCGTCGTAGCATCGGCCCTCAGTCGGTGTGGGCGAGTTCTAGGAGCGATGCGACGTGTCCGAATCAGGCAGGATCTTCGACGACCTAGGGGACTACGTGGCTGCGCCGCGGGTGTCGGACCTTGCGGTGTCCGTCGACGGCTCACGTGCGGTGGTGGCGATTTCGGAGCCGACCGCAGACGGAACCAAGTACGAGAGCGCGCTGTGGTCCATCGATGTGAACGGCTCGGCAGCGGCGCGGCGGCTGACCTGGAACGAAGGTGGGGCGAGCGGGCCGGTTTTCCACTCTTCGGGGGAGCTGCTGTTTCTGCGGCAGAGATCGAAACTCGACGAGTCCTCGGCGATCTGGTCATTGCCGACGGGTGTCGGTGAAGCGCGTGTGCTGGCTGCTCGCGGCGCGGGGTTCTCGGGTGTACGTGCCGCTGCCGAGTCGCCGGTGTTCGTGGCTGTATCGGACGTATTTCCCTCTGCCGACACTGACGAGAAGGACGAGCAAATTCGGCTGTTGCGCAGGGACAGCAAGATCGACGCCGTTCTGCATGCGGGTTACCCCGTGCGTTACTGGGATCACGACCTCGGGCCGGCGACTCCGCACCTTTACGCGAGTAGCAGCGGCGACGTGGTTCAGCGGATCACGTCGAGCACTGCCGCCGCACTGCACGAGGCGGATTACGACATCAGCTCGGACGGAACCTTCGTCGTGACCACGTGGACGGTCCCGGGGGCATTGGCAACGTCACGGTCCGTCCTGGTCAGAATTGATGTGCAGTCCGGCGAACGTACCGTTCTCGTCGACGACGTCGATGCCGACCTCGGTTCGCCGGCGATCTCGCCCGACGGGACGAGCATTGTTTTCGTGCGCGAATCTCTGTCGACGCCCGAGGATGCACCACGAATAACGTTGCAGCTTTACTCGTTCGGCGATCGAACCGTCGCCGACCAGGCGCCGGGGTGGGACCGATGGCCGGGGGATCCAGTCTGGCTGCGCGACGGCAGCGGCGTTCTCGTGGTCGCCGACGACAACGGCCGCGCGCCCATCTTCGTGATCCGCGGCGGCCGAGCCACCAAGCTGACCGACACCGACAGTGCCTACAGTCACGTGCATGCCGCATCGGACGGCTCGATCTTTGCGCTGGAGGCGTCGTACGCCGCGCCGCCGCACCCCGTGCGCATCGATGTAGCGACGGGCGAGGTCCAGGCTCTACGCCTCGCCGAGGAGCTACCCGAGCTCCCTGGAACCTTCACCGAGATCGAGACCACGGCAGCGGATGGACGCCGAGTCAGAGGATGGCTGGCGTTACCCGACGGTGCAGCCGAGGCCTCTAAAGCGCCGTTGCTGCTGTGGATACACGGTGGACCCCTCGGATCGTGGAATACCTGGTCGTGGCGTTGGAATCCCTGGCTCCTCGTCGCGAAGGGATACGCGGTACTACTGCCGGACCCCGCGCTGTCCACTGGATACGGCCAGGAGTTCATCCAACGAGGTTGGGGGCGCTGGGGCAGTAAACCGTTCACCGATCTGATGGCGATCACCGACGCAGCCACCGAGCGAACTGATATCGACGAGGACCGCACCGCGGCGATGGGCGGGTCTTTCGGCGGTTACATGGCCAACTGGATCGCCGGTCACACCGACAGATTCGATGCGATCGTCACCCACGCCAGCCTGTGGGCGCTCGATCAATTCGGCCCGACCACCGACGTCGCCTACTACTGGCAACGGGAGATGTCGCCGGAGATGGCCGTCGAGAATTCACCGCACCTGTACGTCGCGGACATCGTCACACCGATGCTCGTCATACATGGTGACAAGGACTATCGCGTTCCGATCGGGGAAGGGCTGAGGCTCTGGTACGAGCTGCTCAGCGAGTCGGGACTGCCTGCAGACGACGAGGGCAAGACCGATCACCGCCTTCTGTACTTTCCCTCCGAGAATCACTGGGTGTTGACGCCTCAGCACGCGAGAATCTGGTACGAGGTTGTGTTCGCATTCCTCGCTGAGCATGTTCTGGGCGAGGCTGTTGCGTTGCCGGAGACCCTTGGCTGAACTCGAAGCAAAAGGGGCTGTCGGAGCGCACGAGCCTGACCACTAGAATCGACCGGTGACCAGTTCAGCACCAGAGACCCCAGACAGCCCAGCCCAGGCGCAGGAGCGCAGCCTGCCCAGTGACCGAAGTGAGCTACCGAAGAGCTGGGACCCCAGTGCGGTAGAGGCGGAGCTGTATCAGGGCTGGGTTGACGCCGGTTACTTCGAGGCCGATGCGACCAGCGGAAAGCCCCCGTATTCGATTGTCCTCCCGCCGCCGAATGTCACGGGCAGTTTGCACATGGGTCACGCGCTCGACCACACACTGATGGATGCATTGAGTCGTCGCAAACGGATGCTCGGCTACGAAGTGCTGTGGCTACCAGGCATGGATCACGCCGGAATCGCGACCCAGACGGTCGTGGAGAAGCAGCTAGCTGTCGAGGGCAAGACCAAGGAAGACTTCGGTCGCGAGTCGTTCATCGACAAGGTGTGGGACTGGAAGCGCCAATCGGGCGGCACCATCGGTGGGCAGATGCGTCGCATCGGTGACGGCGTCGACTGGAGTCGCGAACGCTTCACCATGGACGACGGCCTTTCTCGCGCGGTACAGACCATCTTCAAGCGCATGTACGAAGATGGGTTGATCTACCGCGCCGAGCGCCTCGTGAACTGGTCGCCGGTTCTGCAGACTGCAATCTCCGATATCGAGGTCAAGTTCGAGGACGTCGAGGGCGAGCTCGTGTCGCTGCGCTACGGATCGTTGAACGACGACGAGCCGCATGTCATCGTCGCCACCACGCGTGTCGAGACCATGCTGGGCGACACCGCCGTTGCCGTGCACCCCGAAGACGAGCGCTACAAGCACCTCGTCGGGACCACCCTCGACCACCCGTTCACGGGCAGACAGATTCCCATCATCGCCGACGACTACGTCGACCCTGAATTCGGCACCGGCGCAGTAAAGATCACGCCTGCACACGATCCGAACGACTTCGAGATGGGCGTTCGGCACAACCTGCCGATGCCGACCGTCATGGACAAAGCAGGCCGAATCGCCGACACCGGAACGGAGTTCGACGGTCTCGATCGCTTCGAGGCTCGAGTCAAGGTGCGCGAGGCACTCGCGGCACAGGGCCGCGTCGTCGCCGAGAAGCGGCCGTACCTCCACAGTGTCGGGCACTCGGAACGCAGTGGCGAGTCCATCGAGCCGCGACTTTCCCTTCAGTGGTGGGTCAAGGTCGACGGTCTCGCGAAGGCCGCCGGGGACGCAGTCCGCAACGGCAGCACCGTCATTCATCCGCCGAGCCAGGAACCGCGCTGGTTCGCCTGGATCGACAACATGCACGACTGGTGCATCTCGCGGCAGTTGTGGTGGGGACATCGCATCCCGATCTGGTACGGCCCGGACGGCGAGACCGCATGCCTCGGTCCCGACGAGATGGCCCCCGCGGGCTGGACGCAGGATCCCGACGTGCTCGACACGTGGTTCTCGTCAGGGCTGTGGCCGTTCTCGACCATGGGATGGCCCGAAGCGACGGACGAACTCGCGAAGTTCTACCCGACCAGTGTGCTCGTCACCGGCTACGACATCCTGTTCTTCTGGGTTGCGCGGATGATGATGTTCGGCACCTACGTCTCCTCGGATCCCTCGATCACGGCGGGGGAGAACGGCGGACAGGTTCCGTTCCAGGACATCTTCTTGCATGGTCTGGTGCGCGATCAGTTCGGAAAAAAGATGTCGAAGTCACGCGGTAACGGCATCGATCCGCTCGACTGGGTTGACCGATTCGGCGCGGACGCATTGCGTTTCACGCTTGCTCGCGGAGCGAACCCGGGTGCAGATCTGTCGGTGGGCGAGGATCACGCCCAGTCCTCGCGCAACTTTGCCAACAAGCTGTTCAACGCAACGAAATTCGCGTTGATGAACGGTGCGGCTCCCGCCCCGCTGCCTCCGCGCGTCGATCTGACCGACGCCGATCGATGGATTCTCGACCGACTCGATCACGTCCGCGGCGAGGTCGATGGCGCATTCGACCGCTACGAGTTCAGCAAGGCCTGCGAGGCTCTTTATCACTTCGCCTGGGACGAAGTCTGCGACTGGTACTTGGAAATCGCGAAGGTGCAGTTCTCGGACGAGACTCTGACCGAGTCGACTCGCGTCGTCCTCGGAAACGTGTTGGATGCTCTTCTGCGCCTGCTTCACCCGGTGATTCCGTTCGTGACGGAGACACTGTGGAAGGTGCTGACCGGTGGTGAGTCCGTGGTGATTGCTTCCTGGCCGAAGGCGTCGAACGAGATCGCGGATCCTGTCGCTGCCCGACGTGTCTCCGATATGCAGAAGTTGATCACCGAAGTGAGGCGTTTCCGGAGCGACCAGGGGCTCAAGCCGTCCCAGAAAGTCGCTGCGAAGCTCGTGGGCATCGACGATGCAGATTTGGCGGGGCAGGTGCCTGCGACACGTGCGCTCGCGAAGATCACCGAACCCGAAGACGGCTTCAGCGCGACCGCTTCCGTCGAGGTGCGTTTGACCAATGCAACGGTCACGGTGGAACTCGATACGTCGGGCACCGTCGACCTGGTTGCCGAGCGCGCCAGGCTCGTCAAAGATCTGGCTGCGGCGGAGAAAGAGTTGGCTCAAACAACCGGGAAGCTCGGCAACGAAGCTTTTCTGGCTAAAGCGCCCGATGCCGTCGTGGACAAGATTCGTTCACGTCGCCAGATCGCCACCGAGGAGATTGCGCGCATACAGGCTCGTCTCGACGACGCGGGCCGGCTCGAATCGATGGGCAACTAGTGTCCGAGTTCGGTTCGACTCCAAGACAACCCGACCCAGTCGACCTCGCCGAGCTCGTCCTCGTGGAGGCCGCCCTGGACACTCGCTGGCCCGAGACCAAGATCGAGCCGAGTATCGCCCGCATCGCGGCGCTGATGGACCTGCTGGGTTCGCCACAGAAGGCCTATCCGTCGATTCATGTCGCCGGCACGAACGGGAAGACGTCGGTGACGCGCATGATCGATGCGTTGCTGACGCACTTTCATCGCAGGACCGGTAGGACCACGAGTCCGCATCTGCAATTGGCGACCGAACGGATCAGTATCGACGGCGCACCGATCTCGCCGCGTCTCTACGTGGACACGTACAACGAGATCGCCCCGTTCGTGGAGATGGTCGACATGCAGTCCGAAGCTGCTGGGGGCCCGCGAATGAGCAAATTCGAGGTCACCACGGCAATGGCGTTCGCCGCATTCGCGGAGGCGCCCGTCGAGGTGGCCGTGGTGGAGGTAGGCCTCGGTGGGCGCTGGGACGCCACCAACGTCGTCGACGGCGAGGTCGCCGTGATTACCCCGATCGACATCGACCACGTCGAATTTCTCGGGAGCGATCTGGCAGGAATAGCCGCCGAGAAGGCCGGGATCATCAAGAAGGCGCCCGATCGACTCGATCCCCGCGACACCGTCGCGATCATCGCTGAACAGAAGCCCGAGGTCACCGAGGTCCTGCTGCGTGCTGCCGTCGAGGCGGACGCGGCGGTCGCGCGGCAGGGCTCGGAATTTCGCGTCCTTGCGCGCCGAATCGCGGTCGGGGGTCAGCAGCTGGAACTGCAGGGACTCGGCGGTGTCTACACCGACATCTTCCTGCCGCTCCACGGTGAACATCAAGCGCACAACGCCTCGCTCGCCCTCGCGGCAGTCGAGGCGTTCTTCGGGGCAGGGCCCGATCGTCAGCTCGACGCCGATATCGTCCGCGCGGCGTTTTCCTCGATCGTCAATCCCGGCCGCCTGGAACGGGTTAGAAATGCGCCGACCGTGTTTCTCGATGCCGCACACAACCCGCACGGAGCACGTGCCCTGGCCGCCACTCTCGCCGAGGAATTCGATTTCCGTAAGTTGGTGGGTGTCGTCAGCGTGATGGGTGACAAGGACGTCGAGCAGATGCTCGCCGCGCTCGAGCCTGTCTTCGACGAGATAGTCGTCACGCACAACGGTTCTCCGCGGGCGATGGACGTCGAAGAACTGGCGAACCTGGCCGTGGCCAAGTTCGGCGACGAACGGGTCGTGGTGGCATCGACGCTTCCCGACGCACTCGAGACTGCAATAGGTCTCGCGGAAGAAGTCGCCGATCCAGGCGAGACCGTGTCCGGCGCCGGCGTAATCGTCACCGGTTCGGTCGTGACGGCAGGCGCAGCGAGAACACTCTTCGGAAAGGAACCGGTATGAGCGAGGAAGCGCCGGATTCAGCTCAGTCCCGAACGCCAAGGTTCAAGCCGCCGACGAACGACCCATGGAAGGGGTTCAGGGGAGTGTGCTCCGGCACGCTCATTCTGGAGATGATCGTCATTCTGCTGGCATTGCCGGTGGTGTCGACGGTGGGCGGCGGACTCACGTGGTTCTCCACCCTCTACATCGTCGTGTTGGCAATCCTGATGGTGCTGACATGCGGAATTCAGAAGCGGCCCTACGCGATGCAGATCAACATCGCCATTCAGGTGCTCGTACTGCTCGGAGTGTTCATTCACCTCTCCATCGGCATCGTCGGAGTCATCTTCGGTGCAGTGTGGGTCTACTTGCTCTATCTGCGCAGAGACATTGCGCGTCGCATCGAGCGAGGCATGCTCTACGGCCAGCGAGACTGAGATACGCGGCAGACTGACCGCAGGCTGCCGCGGGACATCCACTACGCTTCGGTGTCGTGACTGAGCGCACCCTTGTATTGATCAAGCCAGACGGAGTTTCCCGCCGATACGTCGGGGAGATACTCGGCCGCGTCGAGAAGAAGGGACTGAGCATCGCTGCACTCGAGCTCAAGTCCGTTCCGCTCGAGCTGGCGACCGCCCACTACGCCGAACATGACGGCAAGCCGTTCTTCCCGGCCTTGCTCGACTTCATCACCTCGGGACCTGTCGTTGCCGCCGTGCTCGAAGGACCGCGCGCCATCGCCGCGTTCCGTCAGATCGCGGGCGGAACCGATCCGGTGGAGAAAGCGGTTCCCGGGACCATTCGAGGTGACCTCGCACTGGACGGACAGCAGAACCTCGTCCACGGATCCGACTCTGTCGAGTCGGCCGAACGCGAGATCTCGCTCTGGTTTCCGGCACTCGGCTGACTCGTCCACTAACCCGCCACGCCGGAAGACACTGCGATCTTCAGCGGTGTGGCGGGTTGGCTTCGGTCGGTGTGGGATACTCGAGAAAGTTGCTTTCACAGTTTCAGCTCCAACGTCAACAAGTCTTGCAGTACGTCAGAACCAAAATTTCAGCAGGACGATCGAACGCCACCACACGTGACGTTCTCGTGAAGGCAACCGGATGACACCCGCAGTGCGATGCCCGTCATCGCTGCCGGCGGTGTGGGAAGACCCCACATGGCTCGGCATGCTTGATGATCAGGCGCTCGGACTCGGGAAACGAAGAGCCATCCAGCAGGGCATCGCGCTCGGCGTACCGGCCACACGCTGTGGACAGTGCACCAGGCGCGGAGCGGAACCAGACCAACTGACGCCGGAACCGGCGTCAGAACACAAGGATTGCTCTCGCGTGGCCGCGTCACACCAGTACATCGGGTGGACGCGCCCGGGGGCCCGAGGAGATATACGTGGCCGATCAAGCCCCGCCCGAAGATGTACAGAATTCGAACTCAGGAAGTTCAGCAGGTGACGACAGTACGTCTGCGTTGGAAACTCCCACGTTCCCGGACCGCCTGCGCGTCCACGCGCTCGCAAAGATCCTCGGCGTCACCAGCAAACAGGTGCTCGCCAAGCTGGGTGAGCTCGGTATAGAGGCGCGCAGCGCCCAGTCGAGCCTTGGACGAGACGTCGCCGAGACGGTCCAGAGTGCATTTGCCGCACCGGACTCCGCTGCGCTCGATGTGGGTGCGGCCGATCCGACCGTCCCATTGACGGATGCGGCGCCAGTAGTTCCCGTTCCGCCCGTCGATGTGGGAACTCCTGTGCGTGAAGAGCCCGCGGCGCCGGAAACGGATCCGTCCACGCGTGCCGAGCCCGAGAACAGCCTGTTCTCCACGCCCTTGGCCCAGCCGGCGCCCGCAACGCGCACAGGCGATGCATCCGATTCTGTGGCGCCGGCACGGACAGCTTTTGCTACACCGCTGTTCCTTCAGCCGGAAGCCGCGGTCGAGGCGGCGCCGAAGCGTCGCCGTAGCCGGAAAGCCGCAGGCCCCGCCGCAGAGGCCACATCGAACGATGGGCCGGAAGTCTCCGCGACCGAGCAGGCTGCCGATTCCGGCAGTCCCGCAGCGCCCCCGACCGTCGTCGAATCGAAGTCCCGTGAATCCGAACGGGCTGACAACAACGACGACGACGACGAGGTCGATACAAGCGGAGATTCGGAGTCCGATTCGTCGACGTCCGACGATGGCGACGACGATCAGTCACAGCCACGTCGTCGACGTCGTGGACGTCGTGGTCGCGGCCGTGGTCGTGGCGACCAGGCGAGTGACGGCAACTCCGACGACAACGACAACGACGACAACGAGGACTCCGACGACTCGTCGGACAATCGCTCGTCCGACGATTCCGGATCCGAAGACACCTCGTCGAACACGACTCCCGCCGACGGTGCAGACGTAGAAGACGACTCCGCTTCCACGGATGAATCTGCAGACGGTGACTCCGGCGACAAGCCCACCGGTGAGCGACGCTCGCGTCGTCGGAGCCGGTCTCGCTCGGGTTCGCGATCGAGCGATGCCGCCGACGACGAGGATTCGACGCCATCGTCGGATTCCGACGATGCCGAGGACGAGGCAGCCGAATCCTCGTCGGCGCAATCGTCGTCCGAAGATTCCGACGACGATGACGATCAGGACGGCGCGGACGGTTCGAGTAGGCGTCGCCGTCGCCGTCGTCGTCGCCGAAGCTCGGGCGACGCAGCGTCCGACTCGGCGTCGTCCGAGGATGATCCACTCAACACAGTCGTCCACGAGCGTGAGCCGAGGAACAAGGCTCGCAACAAGGACGAAGTTCAGGGCATTTCCGGATCGACGCGCCTCGAGGCCAAGCGTCAGCGACGCCGTGACGGCCGCGACGCCGGCCGTCGTCGACCCCCGATCCTGACCGAATCCGAATTCCTCGCACGACGCGAGTCGGTGGATCGCGTCATGGTGGTTCGCGAGAAGTCGTTCCCTGAGCAGGGGGAGACCACCCAGGTCGCCGTGCTCGAAGACGGCGTTCTCGTCGAGCACTTCGTGACGAGCAGTGCTTCGGCATCGATGGTGGGCAATGTCTACCTCGGACGGGTGCAGAACGTGCTGCCCAGCATGGAAGCTGCGTTCGTCGATATCGGTCGCGGACGCAATGGCGTGCTGTACGCAGGTGAGGTCAACTGGGACGCCGCAGGACTCGGCGGAAACTCGCGCAAGATCGAGCAGGCCCTCAAGCCGGGTGACCAGGTTCTCGTGCAGGTCAGCAAGGATCCGGTAGGGCACAAGGGTGCTCGGCTTACGACGCAGCTGTCGTTGGCCGGCCGGTACCTCGTGTACGTGCCCGGCGGCAGTTCCACCGGCATCAGCCGCAAACTTCCCGATACCGAGCGCAAGCGCCTGAAGGAAATCCTTCGCGACATCGTGCCGTCGGAGGCCGGAGTCATCATCCGCACCGCGGCCGAGGGCGTCAGCGAAGACGAGCTCGCCCGCGACGTCGAGCGGTTGCAGGCTCAGTGGGCCAGCATCGAAGAGGCGTCCGCGAATGCGGAAACGGGCAAGGGAAGCCAACCTCAGACTCTCTACGAAGAGCCCGATCTCTTGGTCAAGGTCATTCGTGATCTGTTCAACGAGGACTTCGTCAAGCTGGTCATCGAGGGCGAGAAGGCGTGGTCCACCACCTCGAACTACATCGAGACAGTCGCGGCGGACATGATGCCGAAGTTGGAGCGCCATGTCGCCGAATCCGGGAAACCGGACGTGTTCGAGGCTCATCGCATCGATGAGCAGTTGGCGAAGGCTCTGGATCGGAAAGTGTGGCTGCCCTCGGGCGGAACGCTGGTAATCGATCGCACCGAAGCTATGACCGTGGTCGATGTCAACACCGGCAAGTTCACCGGGTCGGGTGGAAACCTGGAAGAGACGGTCACGCGAAACAACCTGGAGGCGGCCGAAGAGGTCGTTCGTCAGATGCGGCTGCGTGACATCGGCGGGATGATCGTCGTCGACTTCATCGACATGGTCCTCGAATCGAACCGTGACCTGGTCCTGCGTCGATTGACCGAGGCGCTCGGGCGCGATCGAACGCGGCATCAGGTCTCCGAGGTCACCTCGCTCGGACTCGTCCAGATGACCCGCAAGAAGATGGGTACGGGCTTGGTCGAAGCGTTCTCGACCACCTGCGAGCATTGCCAGGGTCGGGGGATCATCGTGCATCCGTTCCCGGTCGACGCGAAGCCCGACGACGGGCAGCGGGGCGGTTCTGCGCGAAGCGAATCGGGATCGCAGCGCAAGCGTCGCGGTCGCGACAAGGCAGACAACGCCGGCTCGAACTCGACCCCGCATTCCGGGTCGCCTGCGCCTACGCCCGAACACGACGAGCATGGGGTCGATCCTTCGGTCAAGCGTGCGCACCCTGTGGCTCTGGCCATGGCTGCACACCATGACGAGGTCGTGGCCGACGTGACGCCGGCAGATGTGTTCGATCACAACGCCGACGGGTCCGCGGGGCCGGATGCGCAGGTCATCGACGCAGTCGACGTCGCAGCGGTTCAGGGTGAGTCGATTCAGGACGCCGCAGCCGACAGCGTCGTCGTGGAATCCGTTTCCACCGGGGACACAGGAAACTCTGAGCCCACCGCCAGCGGCCGCCGCTCCGGCAGGAGTGGTAGGCGAAAGGCCTCACGGCCGACTGCAGCCGCTCGGCACGAGGTGTCGACTGGGTCTGACGCTGCGGGCGCACCGGGTGCCGACGTGTCTACACCCACCGAAGACGACACCGCCTCATCCAACGGTGCTGCTCCTGCAGTGATGCCGGAGGCTGCCGCTGCGCACGCAGTCGAAGAGTCGACTGCCGGTTCACCGACTGTCGATTCACCGACTGCCGACCCCGCGGAAGGTCAGCCTGTCGTCAAGGCCAGGCGCGGCCGACGGGTGGCGCGGAAGGCCGCGGCTCCCACGGCCGAGACGCCGGACGCCGGTGCGGTTTTCGTGATCCCTGCTACGTCGGACGAGGTGACCAATAAGGGTGAACCAGAGGTAGCTCCGATGACGACGCCGGCATTTACGCAGGTCGATGCGTCCGAAGTGGCGGTGGAGCAGCCGGTGAGCAAGCCGCGGAGGCGGCGCGCGGCGGCACGCCCGGCGGGTCCGCCGGTAGACGCGTAGGGCACGGGGGACAGGCGGTTTGACCACGGCGGCCCGTCTGCCGTAACCTTGATAAGTCGCTCCCGGTGACACCGTTCTGTTGTGCCTTGATTACTTTCTGGCCGTGAACCGTTCACCTGGGAGTTGGAAAACCAGCAAGATCAGACCAGTCGTGTTGCCATGGGCAGCGCGAGCAAGTTCGAAGAAGCAAGGGGTAGCCCTCCGATGGCAACGTACGCGATCGTCAAGACCGGCGGAAAGCAGTACAAGGTCGCTGTTGGTGACCTCGTCAAGGTCGAGAAGATCGAGGGAGCGCCCGGCACTGCTGTCTCGCTTGCTCCGGTCCTCGTCGTAGACGGATCCGACCTGACCACAGATGCAGACAAGCTGGCGAAGATCTCCGTCGCCGGTGAGATCGTCGAGCACACCAAGGGCCCGAAGATCCGCATCCACAAGTTCAAGAACAAGACCGGTTACCACAAGCGTCAGGGCCACAGGCAGAAGCTGACCATCCTCAAGGTCACCGGTATCAAGTAACCAGTTTTTTCACAGCCGGTTTCTTGATAAGAGCTGGCGTTCTTCTTACCCGAGGAGGGTACGCACATGGCACATAAGAAGGGTGCATCAAGCTCCCGTAACGGTCGCGATTCGAACTCACAGCGCCTCGGCGTCAAGCGTTTCGGCGGCCAGACGGTCAGCGCAGGCGAGATCATCGTTCGCCAGCGTGGCACGCACTTTCACCCCGGCATCAATGTCGGCCGTGGCGGCGACGACACTCTGTTCGCTTTGTCCGCAGGCGCAGTCGAGTTCGGCGCCAAGCGTGGACGCAAGACCGTGAACATCGTTCCGGTCGCAGTCGAGGCCTAGTCTCCGCTGCATCAACTGCGTCGGTAGTCGTTCGGACACCTCCGGATGGCTCACGACGCGCCCAAAGCTAGTCGATGAGGGCGGACCAGGGTCTAAGAACCCCGGTCCGCCCTTATCGTATGTATGGGCATCGAACAATTTCGGTCGTAATCCGGCCGAGGAAGGATCGAAGGCAGCTATGTCGCGATTCATCGACCGCGTGGTTCTACACGTGACCGCGGGTAAAGGCGGCAACGGCTGCTCCTCTGTCCACCGTGAGAAGTTCAAGCCGCTAGGCGGACCCGACGGTGGCAATGGTGGACGTGGCGGCGGCGTGATCTTCGTCGTCGATCGCAGCGTGCACACGCTCCTCGACTTCCACTTCAATTCTCATGCAAAGGGAACCAACGGAACCCAGGGCATGGGCGGCAATCGTGAGGGCGCAAACGGCGACGACTTGATCCTCAAAGTCCCCGACGGCACCGTCGTCCTCGACAAGGACGGCCGCATCCTTGCCGACATGACCGGCGAAGGAACGAGATTCGACGCAGCCCCCGGCGGTCGCGGCGGACTCGGCAATGCCGCGCTCGCCTCCAAGGCTCGCAAGGCTCCCGGCTTCGCGCTCCTGGGTGAGGACGGCATCGAGCGCGACCTGATCCTCGAACTGAAGTCGGTTGCCGACGTCGGCCTCGTCGGTTTCCCCTCCGCAGGCAAGTCCTCTCTCGTCTCGGTTCTATCGGCCGCGAAGCCGAAAATCGCGGACTACCCGTTCACGACGCTCGTGCCGAACCTCGGCGTGGTGTCGAGCGGTGACACAACACTCACAGTCGCGGATGTGCCAGGGCTCATTCCGGGTGCCTCTGAGGGCCGCGGGCTCGGACTGGAATTTCTGCGCCACATCGAACGCTGCGCAGTGCTGGCGCACGTCGTGGATTGCGCGACGCTCGATCCCGGTCGCGATCCGGTCTCCGATGTCGACGCGCTCGAAGCGGAACTGGCAGCGTACAAGCCTGCGCTGTCGGGTGATGCAAGCCTCGGTGACCTCGCCGACCGCCCGCGCATCGTCGTACTCAACAAAGCCGATATTCCCGAGGCCGCGGAACTGGCCGAGATGGTCACGCCCGAGTTCGAGGCTCGCGGGTGGCAAGTGTTCACGATCTCGGCCATCAGCCGAGAAGGCTTGAAGCCGTTGATCTTCGCGCTGGCCAAGATGGTCGAGGACTATCGCGTCGCGCATCCGCCCGCCGAACCGAGGCGTGCAGTTCTGCGGCCGGTCCCACGGAACGAGGATGGCTTCCAGGTCGTCAAGGACCCGGACGTCCCCGGTGGTTTCATCGTCCTGGGCACTCGCCCGGAGCGCTGGGTCGCACAGACTCAGTTCAGCAACGACGAGGCTGTCGGATATCTGGCGGACAGGCTCGCCCGCCTGGGCGTCGAAGCGGCACTGATCAAACTGGGCGCAGAGCCTGGTGCTTCGGTCACCATCGGCACGGTGTCGTTCGACTGGGAGCCGATGACTCCGTCCGGTGTCGAGGTGACGCGGACGGGCCGCGGAACGGACGCACGGCTCGATCAGGTCGATCGTATCGGCGCCGACGAACGCAAGCATGCTCGTCGAGTCCGGCGCGGACTCGACACCGAGGAATGACCGACATTGCAGCCGAATTCAATTCGGCTGCACTGTCCGCGACAAGAAGGTCGGTCGCCGGCGCAAAGCGGATAGTCGTCAAGATCGGTTCGTCTGCGCTGACCTCTCTGGAGGGTGGCCTCGAGATCGAGTGGCTCGATGCTCTCGCCGACGCCGTCGAGGCACGGATGCGCGCAGGCACCGACGTGGTCGTCGTGTCGTCGGGAGCCATCGGTGCGGGCATCGCTCCGCTCGGATTGTCCAAGCGGCCAAGGGATTTGGCGACCAAGCAGGCAGCGGCCAGCGTTGGACAGCTGGCGCTCGCGCATGCATGGGGTACGTCGTTCGCACGATACGACAGGACTGTCGGCCAGGTTCTCCTGACAGCGGAAGACATCGCGCGGCGCACGAACCACCGCAATGCTCAACGAACCCTCGATCGATTGCGTTCGCTGGGTGCAGTGGCCATCGTCAACGAGAACGACACCGTTGCGACGGCCGAGATCCGGTTCGGTGACAATGACCGGTTGGCGGCGCTCGTCGCGCATCTTGTCGGTGCCGATGCCCTCGTGTTGTTGTCCGATGTCGACGGCCTCTACGACGGAGATCCGCGCAAGGGCGACGCGACACTCATTTCGGAGGTGGACAGCCCCGAGGACCTCGACGGGGTGGTCGCGGGTTCCGGGGGAGCACTCGGTACTGGCGGAATGGCCTCGAAGCTGTCCGCTGCCAGGCTCGCGGCGGACTCCGGTGTGCCCGTGCTTCTCGCGGCGGCGGCCGATGCACACGTTGCTTTGACCACAGCCGAGGTCGGAACAGCGTTTGCGGCTCGGCCGGTAAGACTGTCCTCCCGCAAGTTCTGGGTGCGTCACGCCGCGGATGTGCAAGGCGATCTGCGCCTCGACGCAGGTGCTGTGCGCGCCGTCGTCGACAAGCGGCGATCGCTTCTCTCGGCAGGAGTTACCGGGATCACCGGACGTTTCTACGGCGGCGACGTTGTGTCGCTGAGCGATCCCGACGGTCTCGTCGTTGCCCGAGGCGTAGTCGCGTACGACGCGTCCGAGCTCGCTGGGATGGTCGGCAAATCGAGCTCGACTCTCTCGCCCGAGCTACAGCGACCGGTTGTTCACGTCGACGATCTGGTGCCGGTGACTGTGTAGTTTCCACTGGACAACACGATCTCGAGCGTGGCGTTCAGGGCCGATCCACGAAGCTGGCTGACAAAGCTATTCACGTGGCGCAAGTGTGGCGAGAAGCGTCGCGAGCGTCTCGGAGCAGCCTGCATGACTGCTGACGGCTGCGAACTCGTCACCCCGGGTGGTGCCGCGGTTGACGATAACGATCGTTTTTCCCGCCTTCGCTGCTCGACGCACGAACCGGAGACCGGACATGACGGTCAGCGAGGATCCGAGGACGAGCAAGGCGTCACTACGGTCGACGAGGTCGAAGGCTTCAGCCACCCGTGGCTTGGGCACGCTTTCGCCGAAGTAGACGATGTCCGGCTTGAGGACGCCACCGCAGTGTGCGCAGTCGACCATCCGGAAGTGTGCGGTACTGGTGATGACGGCATCGGCATCTGGCGCGATCTCGACGCCGTCCGCCGCTGCCACGCTCTCGATGAAGCCGGGGTTCTCGTGATCGAGCCGCCGAGCGAGCTCGAACCGCGAGACGAGCTGCTCGCAACCAAGACAACGCACGCGGGCGTAGACACCGTGTAAATCGATGACTCGGCGGCTGCCGGCCTTGGTGTGCAGCATGTCGACGTTCTGGGTGATGACGCCCGAGACGACTCCCCGGCGTTCCAGTTCGGCTAGGGCGCGGTGCCCGTTGTTGGGCTTCGCTGCGTCCATGTGACGCCAACCGACATGATTACGTGCCCAGTAATGACGGCGGAACTCGTCGTCACCGATGAATTGCTGAAATGTCATCGGGTTCCGAGGCGGCGAATCCGGCCCGCGGTAATCGGGGATTCCGGAGTCGGTGGACATCCCTGCCCCGGTCACTACGGCGACGGCTTTACCCGCCAGCAGCCGGACGATGGTGTCGAGTTGCTGGTCGGGGGAGTCGAGTCGAGCTGGTGAAGCCACGCACTCCAGATTAGCGCTCAGTAGCTGCCCAGGGGATCGAGGCGGGGGATCGAGACGGGGGATTGACCCAGGGGATCGCGCGGGCTGCGAGGTCTTCGCGAGCGACGAACCGGGCCACGTTCGCTTATCGAACCAGATTTGGATGCGGATACAGCTCCGCCCCGCTCGATCGCGTTCGCCATCTTTCGGTCCTGTTCGGGTCCGGCGGCGATTGTTTTCGAGCGGGGCGAAGTTACGTCTGCGAGTTCAGGGCGCAGCCTGCGGGGTGAGCCAAGAGCCCTACGCGGGTACCTCTACGAGCGGGTACACGCCGTTCTCGTCGTGGGTTTCGTTCCCCACCACGGGAGGGTTGAAGACGCACAGCATGCGCATCTGTGTGCGTGGTTCCACAGTGTGGCGCTCGTTGCCGTTGAGCAGGTACATCGAGCCTGCACCGAGTTCGTAGGTCTCACCGGTCTCGCGATCGGTCAGTGTGCCTTCGCCCTCGATGAGCCAGACGGCTTCGATGTGGTTGGCGTAATGGAATTCGTTCACCGTTCCGGCCGCGATGGTGGTCTCGTGGAAAGAGAACCCGACCTTGTCGCCGCCGAGGACGATTCGCTTGCTTCTCCAGTTGCCGTCTTCGCTCGAAATGTCGCGATCGGTTCCGGTGATTTCTTCGGTGGTACGTACGATCATGTGTTACTCCCTTCGATCAAGCTCAGTGCTGTGCCAGTGCTGTGCCCAGTGGTTCAGGGGACGGTGGTTCAGGGGACGGTGGTTCAGGGGACCAAGGAAAAATGGCTCAGGAGAGCACTTTTGCGACAGCGCCTTCGAGAATGTCCAATCCGCGGTCCAGTTCCTCGATGGTGGTGGTCAGCGGCGGTAGCAGCTTGACGACCTCATCCTTGGGACCGGCCGTCTCGACGAGCAACCGCTCGTCGTAGGCAAGCTGGGACACCTTGGATGCCAGTTCTGGATTGTCGAACACCAGAGCTTGAACCATTCCGCGACCACGAGTGGAGATTCCGTCGAACTCGGCGCACAACTTGATGAAGCGATCCTGGATGTGCTCGCCCTTGGCAAGTACTTCCTTTTCGAACGTGTCATCCGACCAGTACGTGTCGATTGCAGTCTTCGACGTGACGAAGGACGGGTTGAAACCGCGGAACGTGCCGTTGTGCTCACCCGGTGCCCAGACATCGAGCTCGGGCTTGAAGAGAGTGAGCGCCATCGGCATTCCATAACCGCCGATGGACTTCGACAGAGTGACGATGTCAGGAACGATGCCGGCCTCCTCGAAGGAGAAGAACTGACCGGTCCGACCGCAGCCCATCTGAACGTCGTCGACGATCAACAGAATGTCGCGACGCGAGCACAGTTCGGCCAAGGCGCGCAACCACTCCGGGCGTGCGACGTTGATGCCACCCTCGCCCTGGATGGTCTCGACGATCACTGCTGCCGGACGGTTGAATCCACTGCCCGAGTCGTCGAGGACTCGCTCGAACCACTGGAAGTCTTCGGTGACGCCGCCGAAGTAATTGTCGTAGGGCATCGGCGTGGTGTGTACCAGCGGGATTCCGGCGCCAGCTCGCTTCATGGAATTGCCGGTGACCGACAACGCGCCGAGTGTCATACCGTGGAATGCGTTGGTGAAGTTGATGATCGACTCGCGGCCGGTCACCTTACGGGCGAGCTTGAGAGCCGCCTCGACCGTGTTGGCGCCTGTGGGGCCGGGGAACTGGACCTTGTAGTCCAGTCCGCGCGGGTCGAGAATGTTCTTCTTGAACGATTCGAGGAATTCACGCTTGGCGACGGTCGACATGTCGAGACCGTGCGTGATGCCGTCGGACTGGATGTAGTCGACGAGCGCGTCCTTGAGGATCTGGTTGTTGTGGCCGTAGTTCAGTGCGCCTGCGCCACCGAAGAAGTCGAGGTACTCGAGACCATCCTCGTCGACGAGAGTCGAGTTCTTTGCGGTCTTGAACACGGCCGGCCACTGGCGGCTGTAGCTACGGACTGCGGACTCGACGGTCTCGAAAACGTCGAGTTTCTCTGTGGTCTGGGTCTTTTCGGTCATGTTCTGCTTGTTCCTTTCGTTTGTGCGCACGGGGGCATCGCCTACTGTGTAGAGCTCTTCTGCCTCGTGGCTATCAGGGAAATCATTGGGTGCGAACAGATCCGATTTTCTGATCTCGGTTCCCCGTGTTCGGGCGAGGGCCGTGAACAGCGCGATCGACGCTTCGTTGTCGGGGCTGATCGTTGTTTCGAGATGTGTGATGCCCTGAGGGGTAAGGCGGTCCAGCAGTTCGTTGAGCATCCGTCCGGCGAGGCCCTTGCCCCGCTGATCGGAGTCGACTGCGACCTGCCACACAAAAAATGTTGCGGGCGAATCTTGTCGGATGTAGCCGGTCACGAAACCGACTGCTCGTCCGTCCACATCCGAAACCACTGAAGTGGCGGCGAAATCTCTGCACCATAGGATGTACGAGTAACTCGAATTGAGATCGAGTACTTTTGAATCTCGAGCGATCTCCCAGAGCCGGACTCCGTCGGAAATACGTGGACCACGAAACTTCACTGCGTCCGGCGCAGTGACTGGGGTTGCTCTCAGGGATGCGGGCTTCATAGGAAATACAAACGTAACAAGGAGCCCTTGGGTTTTCATCTACCTGCGCACATTGGTCTCCGAAACCCCCGCTCCTGCGCAGGTGACAGGGTGATTGTGACGCTGGTCACAAAGTGTCGATGTATGCTACCGCGGGCCTGTTTCGATGGTGACTACCGGCGTCGATGGTGAGGCTGAACTTACTGTCCTATTTGGGTGTTGCAAGCGCGAACGGTAGGACGGCGTCTGCGCCTGCGTGCTTCAGTGCAACTGCTGCGCACGTGAACGTCCATCCGGTGTCGGTGGTCAGGTCGACCAGCAGAATGGGACCGTCGGTGGCGGTGAGGTCAGGGACTTCCCATGAATCGACGAGGCCGGCCACTCGGAATGCGGAATTGGCGGCAGTGACGGGTGGGTGTTCGGGGCGCTGCCGAAGAACTCCCAGGTCGGTGAGCCTGCCGATACGTGCCAGCTCGCCGGCCACCGATCGGACAAGAGTCGGATGGCTGTCAGAATCGATCGCGATGACCGCGGTCGGGCGAGTTGTCCAGTCCCACGAAGCGAGGACCTTGATGCACCCGTCGACCAATGCCGGCGGTGCAAGCCCATCGGGTCCGCCAAGGACCGTGCGCAATCGAGAACCCCAGCCCAGGTCGGTGAGCCTCCCCAGGATCCGACCTGGTTCCGGGCCGTCGGCGATCTTTCCGGAGAGCGAGACTCCAAGCTTCTTCATTCCGCTCGGCCACTGCTTGCGCGGCGGGAGATCGAGGCCCGGTCGATCAAGCCGGGCCTTCGCCGACTCCACGGCGGCGGGGTCGACCTGTGATGAGTAAGTCTGACCTGTGCAATTGTCGCAGCGACCACACTGGCTGGAAGCCGCGCCCAGGTCCGGATCGTCCAATTGGCGACGGAGAAATTCCATACGGCACCCATCGGTGCGTTGGTAGTCGATCATGGCTTGCTGTTCCGAGTCTCTGGCTTGCTCGAGACGCTCGTAGCGCGCCGCGTCGTACGTCCAGGGTTGCCCGGTGGAGATCCATCCGCCTCGTACGCGCTGAACGGCTCCGTCCACGTCGAGGACCTTGAGCACCATCTCGAGCCGGCTGCGGTTCAGGTCGATCAACGGCTCCAACGCGGGCGTGGATTGCGGTTTCACTGGATCGAGTGCGTCGATGACCTGTCTGACCACGTGCTCGCGAGGAAAAGCGACGGATGCGAAATAACTCCAGATCTGCTTGTCCTCGTGACCGGGAAGCAGAATTACTTCTGCGCGTTCGGTGGCGCGGCCGGCGCGCCCGACCTGCTGGTAGTACGAGATGGGGGAGGACGGCGCACCCATGTGGACGACGAAACCCAGGTCGGGTTTGTCGAAGCCCATTCCTAGCGCCGATGTGGCGACCAGAGCCTTCACGTTGTTGTCGAGAAGGTCCCGTTCGAGGGATTCGCGTTCGGTGGTGTCGGTCTGGCCGGTATACGCGGCGACGGCCAAGCCCTGGTCGGAGAGCAGGCTCGCCAGGTCACGAGCTGCGGAGACGGTCAACGTGTAGATGATCCCCGATCCAGGCAGTTGCGCCAGGTGCGAGGCCAGCCACGCAGCTCGCTGGGTCGTGTTCTCGATCTGGACCACCGAGAGATGCAGCGACTCGCGCTCCAGACCGCCGCGGAGCACCAGCGTGTCCCCGCCGCCGACGCCCAGTTGTGCCGCAACGTCGGCGACAACTCGGTCGTTCGCGGTTGCGGTGGTAGCCAGCACGGGTATGCCCTCGCGTAGTTCGGAGATCAAGGTGCGAATCCGGCGGTAGTCCGGACGGAAGTCGTGACCCCAATCCGATACACAGTGCGCCTCGTCGACCACCACGAGGCCGGCATCTCCAGCAAGAGATGGGAGCACCTGATCTCGAAAATCGGGATTGTTGAGCCGCTCGGGGCTGACGAGCAGGACGTCGAGCCTGCCCGCGGCGACGTCGGCGTGGACGTCCTCCCATTCGGTCATGTTCCCGGAATTTATGGTGGCGGCCTTGACTCCCGCCCGTTCGGCCGCTGCGACCTGGTTGCGCATCAACGCCAACAGCGGAGAGACGATGACTGTGGGGCCCAGTCCCTGTGCACGAAGCAATTTGGCAGCGATGAAGTAGACGGCGGACTTGCCCCAGCCGGTGCGCTGGACGACGAGTGCTCGCCTTCGCTGAACCACGAGTGCCTCGATGGCAACCCACTGGTCCTCTCTCAGGTTCGCGTTCGGGCCCGCGAGTTCGCGAAGGAGGCGTTCGGCGTCGGCGCGGAGGTCTGTCGTCGGCGTTTCCGCGGCGGTGGTCATTGCACCATCGTGCCGCACGCGTCCGACACGGGAACGGTGCCCGGCGGGCGATACCCTGACCGAACAGACGATGGAGGCGGAAATGGTGGACGGTCGGTACCCGGGCGATTCGCACGCCGAACTCCCGATGGACTCGGACGTCGACGATGTCGCCGCAGTCTCGGGTCCTGTGAGGCCCCTCCATCTGCGTCCGGTCGCGCTCGTTCTCGTCTTCGTCGGCGGTGTCGCCGGGACAATGGCGCGGTACGGCATCGAGGTGGCGATACCTCACCGAAGTCCCGACTGGCCGGTCGCGACGTTCGTGATCAACCTGCTCGGAGCTTTTCTGCTGGGGCTCGTGCTGGAACGCCTCGTACGGCGAGGCCCTGATGTCGGTGTGCGCCAGCGAGTTCGACTCCTCGTCGGGACCGGTTTCTGTGGAGCGTTCACCACGTACAGCACCTTCGCCCTGGAAACGGTAGTGCTGACCCGAGACGGTCACCTTCCGACCGCGCTCGCCTACGCGGTGTCTACTGTCGTGCTCGGTGCGCTTGCAGCATGGCTGGGAGTCGTGCTCGGTGCCCGCAAGGCCAGCCGATGATCGTCCTGCTACTGGCCATGGCCGGTGCGCTCGGCGCGACCGCCCGTTTCGTGGTGGATTCGTTCGTGAAATCAAAGCTCCGCGGAACATCGTTCCCGTGGGCGACGGTAGGTATCAACATCACCGGGTCGCTTGTCCTGGGGTTCCTCGCGGGACTGGTGGTGTTCCGGAACGGGTCCAACGATCTGCAGACCGTGATCGGAACGGGCTTCTGCGGCGGCTACACCACGTTCAGTACCGCCAGTTACGAGACGGTGCGGTTGGTGCAGTCCGGCAAACGTTTCCAGGCACTGATCAGTTCGGTCGGCACGCTGACGCTGTCGATCGGCGCCTGTGCCGGGGGCTTCGCGGCCGCGGGCGTGATCTGACACCGAGACGCTCCACTGCAGCAGGATTCCGTCCCTGGCGTCCCCGCCGTTCCGTCAGCGTTCCCGCCGTTCCGTCGCGATGTCGAGGAAGTCACGCCTCGGACCACGGAGTGGCTCCTGCTTGCTCCAGATCGCCCGGAGTTGCCGCGGCATCGATACACCGTCGATGCTGATCTGGACCAGGCGACCGTCTCTGATGTCCGAGGCGACGGCGAGTGAGGACAATACGCTCGGCGCGTTTGCCGAGACCACCGCAGCCTTGATCGCAGTGACCGAATTGAGTTCGAGCAGAGGCGGTTCCGACGGGTGGACTGTACTTTCGAACGTCGTGCGCGTCCCCGAGCCCGGTTCGCGTTGCACCAACGCAGAAGACGCCAACTCTGCAGCCGTCACGGAACCGGTTGCTGCCCAGGGATGATTCGGGCCGGTCACCACCACCAGTTCGTCGGTGGCGACGACTCGCGTATCAAGGCCGCTCGGGATGTCGGGCCCCTCGACGAAGCCGATGTCGGCAAGGCCGTCGAGCACGTGCCGGCTGACTTCGGCCGAGTTCATCAGCCGCATCCGCGTGTGAACGCCGGGGTGACGGCTGCCCATCGCCGCGATCCAACCAGGCGCAAGATGTTCGGCAACCGTCATGCTCGCGGCGACCGTCAGATGGGCATTTTCCTCCTGGAGCAGCGAGTTCACGCCGGTGCCGAACCTTTCTGCGGCGTTCAGTACGTTCTCGGCCCATTCGAGTACTGCCACACCTTCGGGCGTCAGACCGACACCGCTGCTAGACCGGTCGAAGACGCGAAGGCCGACATCTCGCTCGGCGGCGCGAACGCGTGCGCTGACTGCCTGCTGGCTCAATCCGTGCTCCCGTCCCGCTGCACTCATGCTGCCGAGGCGAGCAACGGACACAATCACGTCCAACGCCGCGAGATCGGGAACGCGCGGAGAGAGAGTCATGGCTTTACCGTATCGGCCAGTATCGACTCGATGTCCGATCGCATGCCGGACGAGGACCCTGCACCGCGCCTGGTCGTAGCGAATGCTCCGGCTGCACAGGCCCAGCCGAGTGCTTCCTCGGATCCGCTGAACCACTCGGCGGCCAAAGCGCCGGTGAACGCATCGCCTGCCCCCGTCGTATCGATGGCTTCGACCTCGGGCGCGCGAACGTCGAAGCTCGACGTCGGTCCTCGGTACCGTGCGCCCGCAGCTCCGAGGGTGGTGACGACATGGTCGATTCGGTCGAGCACGTCGGTGCCGACGGCCTCTGCTTCGGCCTCGTTGACGACGAGAACGTCCACTGTGGCGACGAGATCGTCCGGCAGTACCTGAACAGGGGATGGGTTCAGCATCACCAGCGTGCCGTGAGCGTGCGCGTGTGCAGCTCCGGCAACGACGGTGCTCATCGGAATTTCCAACTGGCACAGCAGGATATCGGCATCGGCGATTGTCGACAGTTCGTCGTCGGTCAGGTCGTCGACCGAGCTGTTGGCTCCCGCGACCACGACGATCGAGTTCTGACCGGCGTGATCGACGGTGATCGCTGCGATCCCGCTCGGGCCTGCCACTCGCCGGAGGTGCAAGGTGTCGACGCCTGCATCGGCCAGGCTCGCGGCCAGTTCGTCCGCAAACGCGTCGTCGCCGACGGCCCCGTGAAATGCAGTGCTCGCTCCCGACCGCGCGGCCGCGATTGCCTGGTTGGCACCCTTGCCGCCCTGCGAGGTCGAGAACGTGTCGCCGAGAACGGTCTCGCCCGGGCGGGGAAGTGTCGCAGCCACGGTGGTGAGGTCCATGTTGATGCTGCCCAGAACGGTCACTCGTGTCGTCGTCATACCTGAAGAATGCGGCTTCGCCACCCGTGCGCGCAAAGGTACGTCGGGGTGTCACGAAACGTGCACCGCACGGATCTTGCAGATTGTTGACAATCTGCAAATTCTGATCCACGATTGCTGCCATGACAGCGCCGACCCGCACCCACCTCAGCCCCGCACTCAAGCAAGCCACTCCGGTTGTCGTCGACTATGCGGCCGGCAGCTGGATTTATGGAACCGACGGAAACCGATACCTCGACTTCACCACGGGGATCGGTGTCACCAGCACCGGACACTGCCATCCTCGCGTCGTCGAAGCGGCCCGCGAGCAGGTCGGCAAGATCATCCACGCCCAGTACACGACTGTCATGCACAAGCCGCTTCTCGAACTCACGGAGAAACTCGGAGACTTCCTGCCCACCGGACTCGACAGCGTCTTCTACGCCAACTCCGGATCCGAGGCCGTCGAAGCCTCCATTCGCCTGGCGCGTATGGCGACCGGTCGCCCGAACATCATCGCCTTCCACGGCGGCTTCCACGGTCGCACCGTTGCGGCCGCGTCGTTGACGACAGCGGGAACGAAGTTTCGCTCCGGCTTCGCGCCGATCATGGGTGGTGTCCACATCGCACCGTTCCCGTATGCATTTCGGTACGGCTGGGACATGGACACCGCGATCGACTTCGCGCTGACAGAACTCGACTACCTTCTGGCCACGATCTCGAGCCCCGCCGACACAGCAGCGTTCATCATCGAACCGGTCCTCGGTGACGGCGGCTATCTCCCGACGCCCCCGGCATTCCTCGAAGGAGTGCGCGCGCGTGCCGACGAGCACGGCATCGTACTGATCGTCGACGAGGTACAGGCAGGCGTCGGGCGCACCGGAAAGTTTTGGGGCCACGAGCATTCGAGCGCCAAGCCCGACATTGTCATCACGGCGAAAGGGCTCGCATCCGGGTTCCCGATCTCCGCGATCGCGGCCTCGACCGAACTGATGTCGAAGGCATGGCCAGGGTCGCAGGGAGGAACTTACGGCGGCAACGCCGTTGCGGCCGCCGCCGCGGTAGCCACGCTCGACGTTGTCCGGGACGAAGGTCTTGTGGAGAACGCAGCCGAACAAGGCGAGAAGTTGCTCGGCGGGCTGAAGGAACTGCAGCAGCAGTATTCGGCAATCGGTGATGCTCGCGGCCTGGGGTTGATGCAGGCACTCGAATTCGTCGACGGCGACGGCAAGCCCGACGCTGCAGCAGCCGCCCGCGTTCAGCAGACTGCGATTTCGGAGGGCCTGCTGCTGCTCACCTGCGGTGCGCTCGGGAATGTCGTACGAGTGATCCCCGCGCTCGTCGTTACCGACGACGAGATTACCGAGGGTCTCGACGCGATCGCGCGGACACTGAAGCGAGCACTGTGACAGCAATCGACACCGCGACAGCCATTGACACCGAGCTCGTAGATGTCGATACCCTCCTCGCCGTGTTGCTGAGGGCGGGAATCGACGTCGATTCCAGTCCGCGGCGGCTCGCCGAATACTCCTACGACGCGTCGAACTATCGCGTGCCGCCCCTGGCCGTGGCGTTCCCGCGCTCGGCCGAGGATGTGAGAGCAGTCGTGTTGGCCTGCGCAGAGGGTGAGATTCCGGTAGTCAGCCGCGGGGGCGGAACGTCGATGGCAGGCAATGCAATCGGCGCAGGCGTCGTGCTCGACTTCTCACGGCACATGAACAACGTCGTATCGATCGACGAAAGCGCACAATCGGCCGTCGTCGAACCGGGCATCGTCATCTCCGAACTTGCCGCTGCCGCGTCGGCAGCGACGAACGGCGCTCTGACCTACGCCCCCGACCCGTCGAGCCGGACACGGGCGACGGTCGGGGGAGCGATCGGCAACGATGCGTGCGGCAACCACTCCGTTCGATACGGCCGCACTGCGGATCACACGATTGCGCTCGACGTGGTGACGGCCGCAGGCCATCTGCTACGGGCCACCAGGTCGGGAATCTGCGCGGTCGACCCGGAGGATGCCGCTGCAGTGGAGGCAGCGTCCCGTATCACCGCCGAACTTCAGGCGCTCGTGTCGGACAACATGGCTCACTTCCGCCTCGAGCTCGCCCGAATCGCACGCCAGGTGTCAGGCTTCCATCTGTCGACGTTGCTGCCCGAGAACGGATTCGACGTTGCCCGTGCTTTGGTCGGCAGCGAGGGCACATGTGCCATCGTCGTCGCGGCGACCGTCGCACTCGTCCCGGTGCCGCCCGCGGCGCTGCTTCTGAGCCTCGGTTACGAAGACGTAGTGGAGGCGGCGCAGGATGTCATGGCCATCCTGGAATTCGCGCCTGCAGCCGTCGAAGGCATCGACGAGAAAATTGTCGAGACCATGCAGTTCAGGCGCGGACAGGACTCAGTCCGCGGTTTGCCGTCGGGAAATGCTTGGCTCTACGTCGATCTCGACGGTGAGAATGCTGCCGAGGTCGAGGAGAAAGCTAAACGGTTGCTGGCGCGGCTGACCGACCTCGGCAGGCTGAAGGACGGACGCATTGTCGCCGATCCTGCCGAACGCAAGTCGCTGTGGCGGGTTCGGGAGGACGGTGCAGGGCTTTCGGCACGGTTGGCCAGCGGGGCCGGGAGTGGAGCTCGCGGAATGACCCCTGTGACCGAATCGTGGCCGGGTTGGGAAGATTCTGCGGTCGCACCGGAGAATCTTGCCGCATATCTTGCCGAGTTCCGCGATCTTCTGGCTGCTCATTCGCTGACCGGTGTGATGTACGGGCACTTCGGTGCCGGCTGTATGCACGTGCGCATCACGTTCGATCAGCGCACCGAGAGCGGGCGTGCGGCCATGGCCGGCTTCTTGCGTGCTGCGGCGGAACTCGTCGTGCGCCACGGAGGTTCGCTGTCCGGTGAGCACGGCGACGGTAGGGCACGATCCGAGCTGCTCCCGGTGATGTATTCGCAGGCGATGCTCGACGCTTTCGCGCGGTTCAAGACCATCTGGGATCCGACGTCACTGTTGAATCCCGGCAATATCACCGATCCGGTGCCGATGATGAACGACCTTGCATTGCAGGGGATTCCGAACCGAGAATGGAAGACCACCTTCGAGCTTCATCAGATCGGAAGCAAGACCGACCTGGATCCGTTCGTCCACGCCACCCAAGCCTGCGTCGGTGTCGGTCGATGCCGATCGAGCAGTGGCGGCGTAATGTGCCCCAGTTTTCGCGCCACCGGGGACGAGAAGGATTCCACTCGTGGTCGTGCCCGAGTGCTGCAGGAGATGGTTCGCACCTCGAAGACTGTCACCGACGGCTGGGCATCGACCTCGGTCAAGGAATCTCTGGATCTGTGCCTGTCCTGCAAAGCTTGCTCGTCCGACTGCCCGGTCGGTGTGGACATGGCCACCTACAAGGCGGAATTCCTCGATCACCACTACGCGGGCAAGCTTCGGCCGATGGCTCATTACTCGCTGGGGTGGTTGCCCCGCTGGCTGAAGTTGACGTCGCGGATCGCGCCGCTGCTGAACGCGGCGCTCACACCCAAGACCGGGAAGTTGGCTGCGAAACTGGGTGGACTGACGACGAAGAGGTCGTTGCCGCGTTTCGCCTCCCGCAAGGAACTACGGTCTCAGATCACCTCATCGGTGGTCGGCGGTGATGTCGTTCTGTTCGTCGATTCGTTCACACAGGGATTTCGGCCCGAGATCGTCGGCGCGGCCACCCGTGTGCTCGCCGATGCTGGACGGACGGCCGAATGCCGAACCGATGTCTGTTGCGGACTCACCTGGATCTCGACGGGCCAGTTGGCAACGGCCCGAAAGATTCTGGCGCGGACGGCCGATGCGCTCGACGATGGCACCGGCCGACCGATAGTTGTCACCGAGCCGAGTTGTGCCGCTGCTCTGAAGAAGGATCTACCGGAACTGGTGAACACCGACGCAGCGCGTCGCGTGGCTGCCCGAGTCCAGAGTTTCGCCGGCGCAGTCATCGAACAGGCAGCGGGAGGGTGGACGCCGTCGGCGCATGTTCCGAACGAGGTGACCGTGCAGACTCACTGCCACGAGTACGCAGTCTTCGGGGAAGCTACTCAGCGCAAAGCTCTTGCAGCGGCGGGAATCACCTCGGTCGACGAGGCGACGGGCTGCTGCGGGGTGGCGGGCAACTTCGGATTCGAGCCCGACCATTACGAGCTCAGTATGAAGGTGGCCGAGCAGGCGCTTGCTCCTGCGATCCGACGAGCCGGTGACCGACCGATTCTCACCGATGGCTTCAGTTGCCACATGCAGGTACGAGAACTCACGGGAGATCACAGCGCCGGAGCCTCGACACATTTGGCGCTCATTCTCGATCCTGGGCCGAATGGCCCCATCGACAGAAAGGATGAACACTCGTGACCACATCTCTGACGCGTTCCGACATTACCTCTCCGACCGGTCTTTTCATCGGTGGAAGCTGGCGAGAAGGGAACAGTAGGAAGAAGTTCGACGTCGTGGACCCCGCCACCGGTGACGTCATTGCTGAAGTCTCCGACGGCGACGTCACCGATGCCGAGGCCGCGATGGCCGCCGCCGACGGAGCGCAGGCGTCGTGGGCTGCGACGTCGCCACGTGAGCGCAGTGTGATCCTGCGTCGCGCATTCGAGTTGATCATCGAACGCACCGATGAGCTCGCCGCAATCATCACCGCGGAAATGGGGAAGCCCTTGGCCGATGCACGCGGCGAGGTCGCCTACGGCGCGGAGTTCTTTCGCTGGTTCTCCGAAGAAGCAGTACGTATCTCGGGTGATCACACTCTGACAGGCGACGGCAAGAATCGGATCATCGTCACGCGCGCACCCGTCGGGCCGTGCATTCTGGTGACGCCCTGGAACTTTCCGCTCGCGATGGGTACCCGAAAGATCGGACCTGCTCTGGCCGCAGGCTGCACGGTGGTGTTCAAGCCTGCCGAGCAGACGCCGTTGACGGCACTCGCCCTCGCCGGCATTCTTGTCGAAGCAGGCGTGCCCGACGGAGTAGTCAACGTAGTTCCCACCACCGATGCTGCCGGAGTCGTCGGGTCGTGGATGGCAAGCGGGGTGGCCCGCAAGATCAGCTTCACCGGATCGACCGCCGTCGGCAAGATCCTCCTCGCGCAGGCGGCGCCGACGGTGATGCGCACGTCGATGGAGCTCGGTGGGAACGCGCCGTTCATCGTTGCCGAGGGCGCCGATGTCGATCGTGCCGTCGACGGAGCCATGGTCGCGAAGATGCGGAACATGGGCGAGGCATGTACTGCGGCCAACAGATTCTTTGTGCAGCGTTCTCTCGCAGCCGAATTCGCCGACAAGCTCGGTGCCCGAATGGGTGCGATGAAGGTCGGTTCGGGTAGCGCCGACGGCGTCGAGGTCGGTCCACTGATCGATCAGGATGGACGTGCCAAAGTTCAGCACCTCGTCGATGATGCTCTCGGTCGCGGTGCACGAGCGGTCGTCGGCGGAAAGGAGGACCCGGGTCCGGGATACTTCTACCCGCCGACGGTGCTGGACTCGGTCGACTCGGCGTCGGAGCTGATGTCCACGGAGATCTTCGGCCCGGTCGCTGCTGTCGTTCCGTACGACACCGAGGACGAGGTGATCGCCCTCGCCAACGACACCGAATGGGGCCTCGTCGGGTACGTCTACACCCAGGACATCGACCGGGCGTTGCGGATGGGGGAGCGTCTGGAAGTGGGGATGGTCGGGCTCAACACCGGCCTCGTCTCCAATCCGGCCGCGCCGTTCGGCGGCGTCAAGCAGTCGGGGCTCGGCCGCGAGGGCGGCAAGGTCGGTATCGACGAGTTCCTGGAGTACAAATATTTCGCTATCCCCAGGTCCTAGCAGGAGGTCCAACAGTGGTGACAAGAAACGCAGGCGCCGCTTCGCGGAGGTTGACGCCCATCAACGCCAGGAACACGTCGATGGTGATCGCCGATCAAATCCGCGATCGCATCATCGACGGGTCCTATGCGCCGGGGGAACAGGTCAACGAGGCGAACGTTGCCGCCGAACTCGAAATCTCTCGCGGACCGGTTCGAGAAGCCCTGCAGCGCCTCAACCAAGAGGGGCTGCTGGTGAGTTATCGAAATCGCGGTGTCTTCGTGGTCGAGCTCTGCAGCGGCGATGTGGCCGAGATCTACGAGGCGCGCGCGGCGATCGAAGTGGGTGCCGCCTGGACGCTGGTGCACGGTGAGAAATCGGTGCTCACGGCAACCGCTGCCGCGCTGTCGGCGGTGGTCGATCAGATGCAGCCGTTCATCGACCGAGCGGATTGGCTGGGTCTCGCCGAGCGTGACCTGGCCTTCCACACGGCTCTGGTGGCGGCCACCTCGAACAGTCGGATGTCTCGGATGTACGCGACCCTGGCTGCCGAGGCTCGTATCTGCATGGCGAACCTCGAAACTGCCTACTACCGCCCAGAGGCGCTGGTGGAAGAGCATCAACTGCTGGTCGACCTGCTTCTGGGCGGGGACTGGTCGGCTCTCGAAGCGGGCGTGCACGAGCATATGGACACTGCCATTCACGATCTGACGCGTGCGATGCACGACCAAGCGGCCGAGGATGCGGATTCCGTTCTGGCCAAACCCAGTTAGCCGCAACGAAGAAGTAACACGAGTTGCCTTGCGGCGACGACCCTTCTGCGCTTAGCCTGATTGTCAACAATCTGCAAAACGCACATGGGTGGTCGAAGGCCACCCGCGATGCCTCGAAAGGGGGTACCAGTGAACGAGAACGAGTACTACCCCGCCGAACTCACCAGCGCGGTCGGCGCGGATCATGCGCCAGGGCTTGCCGAATACGTCGACCTACCGAACAGCACACCGATCACGTTCACCGACGAGGAGTACTCCACCCGTCTCGCGGCAGTGCGGGCTCGGATGGCGTCGCAGAATCTGCACGCTCTCATCGTGACCGATCCGTCGAACCTCTACTACCTGCTCGGCTACAACGCGCTCTCGTTCTACACCCCGCAGATGCTGTACGTGCCGCTCGAAGGCGAACTCTACTTCTTCGCCCGTGAGATGGATGCCAACGGAGCGTTCAGGACGTCCTGGCTGCCACAGGACCAGACATTCGGCTATCCCGAGACATTCGTGCAGCGCAAGGACACCCACCCGTTCGTCTGGGTGGCGCAGAAGCTCCGCGAACTGGGTCTGGTGAACAACTTCTCGCACGGCCAGGTCGGTCTGGAGATGGATTCCTACTACTTCAGCCCGAAAGCATTCGAAGCGCTCGTGAAGTTGTTGCCGGAGTACCGGTTCACCGATTCTTACGAGCTGATCAACTGGGCGCGCGTGATCAAGTCTCCGGCCGAGATCGATCTGATGCGCGGTGCCGCGCAGGTGTGCGAATCGGCGATGGCGGCGGCCTACGAGGCCATCGTCGTCGGCGCTCGCCAGTGCGATGCCGCGGCAGCGATCCTGAATGCTCAGGTGCGGGGCACGGCGGACTTCGGTGGCGATCACCCGGCGATCGTGCCGATGCTGCCCACCGGTGCCGGCGCCGACACCCCGCACCTGACCTGGTCGGACCAGGTATTCATTGCGGGGGAGACCACGGTCGTGGAGTTGGCAGGAGTGTTTCGCCGCTACCACGTACCGATGGCGAGGACTGTTGTCCTCGGGCGACCGAGTGCTCGTCTGGATTACCTCGCGCAATCCACCGGCGAAGCATTGAACGAGGTGCTGGCAACTGTGCGTCCCGGCGTCACGACCAACGAACTCGCGCAGGTCTGGAACGTCAGCCTCGCGAAACACGGCCTGCACAAGCCGTCGCGCATCGGATACTCCATCGGCATCGCGTATGCACCGGACTGGGGCGAGCGAACCGTGAGCATCAGAACCGACGACGACACCGTGCTCGCGGAGAACATGACATTCCACATCATCGGTGGAATGTGGATGGACGACTACGGATACGAAGTCTCCGAAGCCGTGCGCGTGACCGCCGACGGCCTGGAAACTTTCACCGCGTACCCGCGGCAACTACTGACGAAGGAGTGAGAGATGATCGCCACCACCATTCCGTGGGCCTTGCGCACCGACAAGCTGGTGGGATCGGTGATCGACTCGTCGACATCGCTTCTCGCCGCGCAGAAACACGACATCGTCCGTTTTGCGATGGGATCGCCTGCCGCGGAGACTGTTCCAGCAGCTGTATTCTCCGACATCGCATCGGCCGTCATGACGAGCGACGCAATGGACTACGCTGCCACCGAAGGTGACCCCGGCCTGCTCGACGCGCTCCTCGGCTACCTGGACTCCGTCGGCGAACCGTCATCGGCAGATCGCATCGTGATCACCTCTGGCGGCATGCAGGGACTCGATCTGGCGTGCAAACTGTTCATCGATCCGGGTGACCTGGTCATCGTCGAAAGTCCCACGTACACCAACGGAACCGCGACCGTTCTCAGCTATGGCGGTGATGTGCTCGAAGCGCCGATGGACAGCGATGGACTCATCGTCGAAGCGTTCCCCGAACTGGTCGAGCAGGCGGGCCGTCTGCCGAAGATGATCTACGTGATTCCCAATTTCCAGAACCCCTCCGGCACCACCATGTCGCTGGCACGCCGAACCCTGCTCCTCGAACTCGCACACAAGTGGGGTGCGGTGATTCTCGACGACGACCCGTACGGCCTCCTTCGTTTCGAGGGCAAGCACATTCCGAGTTTCAACGCACTGAGTCCTGGCGATCCGCTGGTGTTCTCGGTGCGAACGTTCTCGAAGATGATCGCGCCTGGACTTCGTGTGGGCTGGGTCGATGCAGCGCCCGAGGCGCGGCAGTTGTTGATCAACGCCAAGCAGGCGATGGACACATGCACCAATCTTCCTGCTCAGCGGATGATCGCCGAGTTCATCCGCCGCGGTCACCTGCACACGCATCTCCGCTCTCTCGGCACGGTTTATCGGCCGCGCAAGATAGCTATGCAGCGCAGCCTGGACAGGTACTTCGGTGATCGTATTGCCACCACGGATCCCGAAGGCGGCTTCTTTCTGTGGGCAACCTTGCGCGGCGCTGCCGCGGCAGTCTCGACGCAGGATTTGTTCGAAGTCGCTCTCGCAGAGGGGGTTGCCTATATTCCGGGGCCCGCGCTGTCGGTCGGCGGCAAGTTCCACGATTCGCTGCGTTTATGCTTCGCGTCGTCGACTCCCGAGCGGATCGACGAGGGTGTGAAAAGGCTTGCGGCGGCGGTCGACAGGTCGATGGCAATGCTCGCGAGCGATCCGACTCGATGACCGAATTGGATCTGCTGCTGCAGGGCGCCATCGACTCCGAAGAGATTCTTGCGCTGGCATCGGCGTTGATCGATGCTGGCGGTGAAAACCCAGGAAGCACCGAGGGTGGTGTCGTGGAGGTGCTCGCCGAACACTGCAGGGCACTCGGTTTCGTTATCGAGATCGACGAAGTGGTTCCTGGCAGACCCAATATCGTTGTCTCGGTCGGTGGCTCGGATCAGCCGGGTGTCCTGTTCATCGGCCACTCGGATGTGGTTCCCGCAGGCGGCGGGTGGACGACGGATCCCTTCGGCGCGGTGGTGAAAGACGGCCGTCTGTTCGGGCGTGGATCGTGCGACATGAAAGGTGGCTTGGCCGCCGTCGTGATCGCGATGGCTGCTTTGAAGCGCTGTGGCGCACTCGGTTCGGCGCCCGTATCGCTGGCGTGCCTCGTCGACGAGGAGGACACCGGTCTGGGCATCCGCTCGTTCGTCGGACAATCGCCGTCCGTCAGGCAATCGCCGTCCGTCAGACAAACGAATCGACGCGAGTACTCGCACTGCATCGTCGCGGAACCAACCGATCTGGTGACCATCACCGGATGCCGGGGTGCAGCAAACCTCGACATCACGGTGACCGGACGCTCAGCGCATGCAGGCAAGCCGGCGAACGGCCGAAACGCGGTATCCGCGGCAGCACGCATCGTGGTGTTGATCGATTCGATGGCCGAGGCGCTGCGATCGGAACCCCATCCCATTCTCGGTGCTGCGACCTGGAACGTCGGCACCATCGTCGGAGGCACCGGAACCTCGATGGTCGCCGACAGCTGCGTTCTGACCGTGGATCGACGGTTGTTGCCCGGTGAGGACGCCCACGACATCGCATCCAAGCTGCGACAAGAGATTGAATCCGCGGGAATATCGGGGGACGGAATCGAGGTGTCGGTGACAGTGTCGATGGAGATGCCGGGCTTCCTGACCAGCGAGGACGCTGGAATTTCGACGTCAGCGGTGCGCGCCGTTGCGGACGTCGTCGGCCATCGGGGCACCGGTGTGTGGACCGCGTCCTGTGACGGTGGCTTCATTGCGCGCGACATGGGTATTCCCACCGTCGTACTGGGTCCTGGAGAAATCGAACTGCAAGCTCATCAGCCCGACGAATCGGTTTCGGTCCAGCAATTGTGCGACAGCGCAAGGGTGTACGCGCTGTTGGCATCGAAAATCACTGCGCGACCAGGTGTTATGACGAACTCCCTGGGGTAGGTCGAAAACCGATGTACTTGCTTGCGTAAAGTGGAACGCTGCGAAGTACCAGCCCGACGCTCGACGTTATTGACAAAGCGAGAGGTATTGGACCTTGACACAGTCATCAAGCAGTAGGTCTGCAAGTAGTGGGTCAACCAGTAGTGGGTCTACCAGAAGTATCGGCGCAGATGGTTCCGCGACCGGTTATCCGCCGGATCGCAGGGAGCTCAGTCCCGAAGAGAACAAGGTTTTGCGCAGAGCTATCGGTGGTTCCGCCCTCGGTAACGCCGTCGAGTGGTTCGATTACGCGGTGTACGGCTATCTGGCCGTGTACATCGCAGCAAACTTTTTCCCATCGGAGGACGGCGGCGCGAGTCTGTTGTCGACGTTCGCGGTGCTCGCAGCGTCGTTCATCATTCGTCCGATCGGCGGCATCGTGCTCGGCCCACTCGGCGACCGCATCGGTCGACAAAAGGTGCTGGTCCTGACGGTGACCATGATGACGCTGGCGACGGCGGCGATCGGAATTCTGCCGACCTTCGACACCGTCGGAATCTTGGCCCCGATTCTTTTGCTCATGTGCCGTTTGGTGCAGGGCTTCTCCACCGGCGGTGAATACGGCGGTGCGGCAGTGTTCATGGCCGAGTACGCGCCGGATCGGCGTCGTGGTTTCTTCGGTTCTTTCCTCGAATTCGGCACACTTGCAGGCACTGTCGTAGGCGCGACATTGTGCACGCTGCTGAACCTCGGTCTGGGCGACGACACCATGGAGGCATGGGGCTGGAGAATCCCGTTCCTGCTGACGTTGCCACTTGGACTCGTTGCACTTTGGCTACGTACGCGCCTCGAAGATTCTCCCGTGTTCGCCGAGGCCAAAGCCGAAGGCGAGACCGTGTCCGAGGGTGCGCAGGGTGGCGCGATCGCCTCGCTCAAGACCACCATGACGTACTGGCAGCGCATTCTCATTCTGATGGGCTTCGTGCTGCTCCTCAATATCGCCTACTACACCGTGCTGACGTTCTTACCGTCGTACCTGAGTGACACGTTGGGCCACAGCACTACCCAGTCCAACTTCACACTCGTCGTGATCATGCTGATCATGATGGCAATCATCAATCCGATCGGTTCGTTGTCGGATCGAATCGGCCGCAAGCCGTTGTTGCTTGCTGCCTGCGTCGGCTACTTCGTGTTCAGTGTTCCGCTGTTCCTGCTGATCATCAACACCGGACTTGTCGGCCAGACGGTCGGGCTGCTCGGCCTGGGAATTCTGCTCGTCATCATGTGCTCGTGTGTGTCATCGACACTTCCCGCGCTGTTCCCGACGCAGGTTCGCTACGGCGCCTTCGCAATCGGATACAACGTGTCGACGTCGCTGTTCGGAGGTACCGCTCCGCTGATCCTGACGTTCCTGATCGACAAGACCGGGTCGAACCTGATCCCGGGTTGGTACATGATGCTGGCCGCCGCGATCGCATTCGTCCCGATCCTGCTGATGCCTGAAACTGCAGGTCGCTCACTTCGCGGAACTCAGTGCCCAGGCGACAACGATGACGAGGTTGCTGCCTCGGGTGTCGAGCTCGTGGGATACAAGTCCTAGTGACGGGGAGGCCGGTGGTCGTCGTCTTGCACGCCGACCACCTCCCCGAGGGGCTCGACTCGGTGTCGGAAGTGGCCGATATCCGTTATGCCACAGCCGATACTCTCGGCGACGCTGTTCCCGGTGCCGACGTGCTGCTGCTGTGGGACTTCTTCTCGCCAGCAGTGAAGAAAGTGTGGCATCTCTGCGATTCGTTGAAATGGATTCACATCGCCGCAGCGGGAGTCGATTCTCTCATGTTCGACGATCTCGTCGAATCCGATGTGGTAGTGACGAATTCGCGAGGTGTCTTCGATCGCCCGATCGCCGAATTCGTTCTCGGCCAGATTCTCGCCTTCGCAAAGGGTTCGTCGAATTCAGAAGCGCTGCAACGGCAGAAGATTTGGAAGCACCGGGAATCGGAGCGCATCGACACCGCTCGCGCGATGATCGTCGGAACCGGCGCGATCGGACGCGAAACAGCGAGATTGCTGAGCGCTGTAGGAATGTCGGTGTCCGGCGTCGGTCGCACGGCGCGCACCGGCGACGTCGATTTCGGAGAGGTCTATGCGAGCGCGGATCTGTCATCGGTGATCGAAGGCGTCGATTATCTGGTCCTGCTTGCGCCGCTGACCGAAGCCACGCGAGGGCTTGTCGACGCGCAGGTGCTCGAAGCGGTAACTCCTGGTATCCGAGTGATCAACGTGGGCCGGGGAGAACTTCTCGAGATCGACGCACTTCTCGCAGGGCTTCGCTCCGGACGGGTCGTGGGAGCGGCGTTGGACGTGTTCGATGCGGAACCGTTGCCACCGGACAGTGAGCTGTGGACGACGGAGAATGTGGTGATCACCCCGCACATGAGCGGCGATGCAGTCGGCTGGCGTGGTCGCCTCGCGGAGCTGTTCGTCGCCAATTTCCACCGGTACAACGGCGCCGAGACCCTTGCCAACGTCGTCGACAAGAGGCTCGGATTCGTCTCGAACTGACAGTCGCCTCGCCCGAGGCCACGATGTGCTCGGCCTGCTCGACCGCAGGAAGCGTCCACTCGTCCCGCGCTGGACCGCGGTGCGGGTAGGGCGGCCTTTCTGGTTACTGTGTAGGACATGACTGCAGCATCCCTGTCTGCCGAATCGAGTTCAGCGCACGCCGATGAGCGGGAAGCGGTCCACGCCGCGGCTCGTCGCGCGCGCGTTGCATCGCGGGCACTGGCACTTCTGACCACCGCCGAGAAGGATGCAGCGCTGCATGCCGCAGCCGACGCAGTCCTGGCCGCAGCTCCACTGGTGCTCGCGGCGAACACCGTGGACGTCGATGCCGCGCGCGCGGCTGGAACCGACGAGGGGCTGCTGGACAGACTGCGTCTGACCGAGGCACGAATCGAAGGTATCGCTGCCGGCCTTCGGCAGGTAGCTGCGCTACCCGACCCGATCGGTGAGGTCTTGCGCGGGTCCACCCTCCCCAACGGCCTGGAAATCCGTCAGCTTCGAGTACCTCTCGGCGTCGTGGGCATGGTGTACGAAGCGCGGCCGAACGTGACCGTCGACGCGTTCGGGCTTGCGTTCAAGTCCGGGAACGCGGCGTTGCTGCGCGGATCTTCGTCGGCTGCGCTATCCAACGAGGCTCTCGTCGAGGCACTTCGGCAGTCACTGCAGAACAGTGGGCTGCCGATCGATTCGGTCCAGCTCCTCAGCAGTGCAGACCGTTCGTCGGTGACGCATCTGATCCAGGCCAGAGGCCTCGTCGACGTGGTCATTCCTCGGGGCGGTGCAGGCCTGATCGCTGCCGTCGTTCGGGATGCGACGGTGCCGACGATCGAGACCGGGGTGGGCAACTGCCACATCTACGTGCATTCCGCGGCGGACCTCGAGATGGCGGAGAAGATCGTTCTCAACTCGAAGACCCGCCGGGTGAGTGTCTGCAACGCGGCTGAGACCGTCCTCGTCGATACCGCGATCGCTGACATCGCGGTTCCGCAGCTGCTTCAGGCATTCCAGATGCACAGTGTCGTCGTTCACGGTGACCTGCCTGGGCTCGTGCCGGCAACCGACAAGGATTGGGCGGAGGAGTACCTCTCGCTCGATGTCGCGTTGAAGGTGGTCGATGGAATCGACGCCGCGATTTCTCACATCGACACCTACGGCACCGGGCACACCGAAGCGATCGTGACCTCGGATCTGCGGGCAGCCCGCGAGTTCACCACCAGAGTCGACGCGGCTGCCGTCATGGTGAACGCATCCACCTCGTTCACCGACGGTGAGCAATTCGGATTCGGTGCCGAAATCGGCATCTCGACGCAGAAGCTGCATGCTCGCGGACCAATGGGTTTGCCAGAACTGACCTCGACCAAATGGACCGTCTGGGGCGAAGGCCACACCCGCGCGGTGTAGCCGTCACAACGCGTTGTAGACGTAATAACTAGGAGCAATCGTGGACCGAGCAGTACCGACATCGCTGCCGCTGTTCGGCAGCGTGAACGACGTCGTATCGAGGCTCGCCGAGACGGGGTATCTGGCAAACAAGGCGACTGCCACGTCGGTATTCCTTGCCGACAGGTTGGGCAAGCCTTTGCTCATCGAGGGACCCGCAGGTGTCGGAAAGACCGAATTGGCGCGCGCGGTTGCACAGACGACGGGTGCCGAGCTTGTGCGGCTCCAGTGCTACGAAGGTGTCGACGAGGCGCGAGCACTGTACGAGTGGAACCACGCGAAGCAGATTCTGCGCATCCAATCGAGTTCGGCAGGCCATCAGGATTGGGACGAAACCAAGCTCGATGTGTTTTCCGAGGAGTTCCTTCTTGCCCGTCCGCTTTTGCACGCAATTCGCCGTGAGGACCCGACGGTATTGCTGATCGACGAAACCGACAAAGCCGACGTCGAGATCGAAGGGCTTCTTCTGGAAGTGCTCAGCGATTTCGCGGTGACCATTCCCGAGCTCGGCACGATTACCGCCACGAGGAAGCCGTTCGCGGTACTCACCTCGAATGCGACTCGTGAGCTGTCCGAGGCGTTGAAGCGCCGTTGCCTGTTCTTGCACCTGGACTTTCCCGACGAAGATCTGGAACGACGCATCCTTGCCAGTCGGGTTCCCGAGCTGCCGGAAGCACTTGCGGAGCAGTTGGTTCGGACGGTGCGAGTCATGCGCGCCATGCAGCTCAAGAAGTTGCCCTCGGTCGCCGAGACCATCGACTGGGGCCGTACCTTGCTGGCCCTGGGCATGGACACCCTCGACGACGACGCTGTTCGCGCCACAATGGGCGTCGTGCTCAAACACCAGTCCGATCAGGACAAGGTTGCAGCCGAGCTGCGGCTGAACTGACATGCACTCTCCGCACGGGTTCCCGGGGCATCTCGTCGGCTTCGTCGAGGCGCTGCGCAAGCGCGGAATAGCCGTCGGGCCCTCGGAGACCGTTGATGCCGGCCGCGTCGTATCGGTACTCGATCTGCTCGATCGGGAAGCTCTGCGGGAAGGCCTTGCCTGTTCACTGTTGCGTCGCCCGACCCACCGCGCGACGTTCGATGCGCTGTTCGACTTGTGGTTTCCGGCTGCGATGGGTCAGCGCGATACCGGGCAGATCGACACCGCGCTTCCTCGGAACGAGGCCGGCGAGGTCGACTTCGCGGCGCTCCGCGAGCTGATCACCGAACTCCTCGTCGACGGCAGCGCGCAATCGCTGGAACTGACACAGATGCTCGCGGCGCAGATCGTGGAGGAATTGGGCCAGTACAAGTCCGCGAACGGACCGTCGTTCTCGGCGTACCAGGCGTTGCGCGACGTCGCCCCGGACACGTTGCTGAGCAAGATTCTGGAAGGTCTTCTCGGCAATGCCAAGGGTGGATCGGACCGACCGAACGGAAGCTACGTCGACGAAGTTGCCAAGCGTACTGCGGCACAGAGAATTTCCGATTTGCGCAAGCTGGTCGAGAACGAAACCAGGCGCCGTGCCGCCGAGCAACTCGGGCGTGATCGGGTGGCGAGCTACGGTGTTCCCAAGCTTGCCGAGGAAGTCGATTTTCTTCGCGCCTCGGACACCGAGATGCTCGCACTCAGACGCAGTGTGACCCCATTGGCACGACTGCTCGCGAGCAGACTGGCAGTGCGGCGCAGTCGCAGCAGGGCAGGCTCGATCGATCTGCGGCGAACACTGCGGAAGTCGATGTCCACCGGCGGAGTGCCGATCGATCTGGTGCAGCGCAAACCCCGTCGGGCGAGGCCGGAACTCGTGGTGCTGTGTGACGTGTCGGGATCCGTTGCGGGGTTCAGTCATTTCACGCTGCTTCTCGTCCATGCACTTCGCGAACAGTTCTCGAGAGTTCGGATCTTTGCGTTCATCGATTCGACCGACGAAGTCACCCGGTTCTTCGACTCCGGTGCGGACCTCGGCGCAGCAATGTCACGGATCATTCGTGAGTCGGACCTGATCACCTACGACGGGCATTCGGACTACGGAAATGCCTTCGAAACGTTCGACGACAAGTACGCCCAGGCAGTGACGTCGCGCACCTCCGTGCTCGTCCTGGGCGATGGACGCACCAACTACCGAGATCCGAAGGTCGCTGCGCTGGCGCACACGGTCTCCGTCGCCAAGCACGCATACTGGCTCAACCCGGAACCGAAAGGGCAATGGGGTTCGGGCGACTCGGCCGCATCGCTCTACGAAGACGTCATCAGCATGTACGAGTGCCGATCCGCCCAGCAGCTCGGCGATATAGTCTCGCGACTCCTGCCGGTGTGAGAACGGCGAGTGCGGGGACGGAGAAGGTCACCAGCGAAGTAAGCTCGTCAACCGTGCCACAACAACCCGAGGCGGTCCGCAAGCTGGGAGTGATGGGCGGAACGTTCGATCCCATCCACCACGGTCACCTTGTCGCAGCTAGTGAGGTCGCCAACAGCTTCGGTCTGGACGAAGTCATCTTCGTTCCTACCGGTACGCCCTGGCAGAAGGAAGGCAAGGTCGTCAGCCCTGCCGAGGACCGGTACCTGATGACCGTCATCGCCACCGCGTCCAATCCGAGGTTTTCGGTCAGCCGCGTCGACGTGGACCGCCAGAAATTGACCTACACCGTCGATACGCTTCGCGACCTGCGCGAACAGCATCCGGCAGCCGAGTTGTACTTCATCACAGGGGCCGATGCGCTCGAGAGTATCCTGACCTGGCAGAACTGGGAGGAGCTGTTCGAGCTGGCGAAATTCGTCGGAGTGTCTCGGCCCGGGTTCGAACTCGGGGTCGAACATCTTGCCGACCATCTCCAGGATCTTCCGGAAGATGCACTGACGCTCATCGAGATTCCGGCGCTGGCGATTTCCTCTACCGAATGCAGGCTGCGGGCCAGCGAGAACCGCCCGGTGTGGTATCTCGTTCCCGACGGGGTGGTCCAGTACATCTCGAAGAGAAATCTGTACCGACCCAGGGGCGAACAACGTCTCGACGGTTCCGTCACCATGTCGGAACCGGCTCCTCAGAAACACCAGCAACACGATCCACCCAATGAAAGAGAAGTTAAGTGACTGCTACAGACCAGGCAACCTCGATCGCGCGCATCGCGGCACTCGCAGCCGACGACAAGCTGGCGCTCGACGTGGTCGTGCTCGATGTCTCGGACCAGCTGTATATCACCGATTGTTTCGTGATCGCATCCGCGCCCAACGAGCGTCAGGTCAACGCGATCGTCGAGAACATCGAGGACAAGCTCCGCGAAGCGGGACACAAGCCCGTCCGCAAAGAAGGCACCCGCGAGGGCCGGTGGGCATTGCTCGACTACATCGATGTCGTCGTTCACGTCCAGCACAACGACGAGCGGAACTTCTACGCCCTCGAGCGCCTGTGGAAGGACTGCCCGTCGATCGAGGTTCCCGGGCTCGGTGAGCGTCCGGACGCGGAACCTACCCAGTGAGCCATGAGGTCAAGCGGCAACTGATTCTGCTGCGGCACGGACAGACCGAGTACAACGCAACGGATCGGATGCAAGGGCAGCTCGACACCGATCTCACCGAGTTGGGTTGCAGTCAGGCGAAGGCAGCGGCTGCCGAACTGGCCACCCGCGCCCCTGTGCGAATAGTCTCCTCCGATCTCAAGCGTGCTTACGAGACTGCCGTCGCGCTCGGTGAGGCAAGTAATCTTTCGGTCGGTGTCGACGAGCGTCTCCGCGAGACTCATTTAGGGGAGTGGCAGGGATTGACACACCTCGACGTCGATGCCCTCTCGCCCGGTGCGAGGCTTGCCTGGCGCGCCGACGCGACCATTGCACCGCCGTCGGGCGAAAGCCGCATCGACGTCGCGCGTCGTAGTGTGCCGGTCGTCGAAGAACTCGCGCGGGAACTGACCGAATGGGGTGCCGACGGGGCATCGGGTCCGGTGGTGCTCGTTGCGCATGGTGGACTCATTGCCGCGCTCACAGCGGCGTTGCTCGATCTCCCGGTCGACCGGTGGCCGGTGCTCGGCGGGCTGTCCAACACCAGCTGGGTCCAACTCGGTAGCCATGGTCAGGGTGACTCGCTCGGGTGGCGCCTGGACGTGTGGAATGCGTCGGCGAGCGTGGCCAGTGACGTCCTCTGAAGACGGCGCTGAGCCCCCGGTCCTGCTGGTCATCGCAGACTCGCTCAGTTATTACGGTCCCGAAGGCGGCCTACCCGTCGACGATCCCCGGATCTGGCCCAACATCGTTGCGGCCGAACTCGGTTGGAAAGTCGAGCTCGTTGCACGGATCGGCTGGACCTCACGCGACGCCTGGTGGGCACTGACACAGGATCCGCGAGTGTGGTCGGTGATTCCGAAGGCCGGTGCTGTGGTATTCGGCGTCGGCGGCATGGATTCACTGCCGTCGCCGCTCCCGACCGCACTACGGGAACAGATCAGGTACATCCGTCCACCGGCTGCGCGCCGCATGTTCAGGGCCGCATACCAGTGGGTGCAACCCAAGTTGTCACATCTCGGTTGGCCCGTCGCATTGCCGCCCAAGTTGAGTGTGGAGTACCTAGAGCAGGCTCGCGCAGCGTTGGCATATGTGAGACCTGAGCTTCCGGTGGTCGGCACTCTGCCCTCGGTGCATCGCTGTGCTGCGTACGGCAACGTTCACTCCGGCCGACCGGCCGCCGAAAAGGCTTTGCGGCAATGGAGTTCGGAGACTGGAGTTCCGTTGGTGGATCTTGCGGATGCAGTGCGCACGAACATCTTCTCCGACAACGCCAATCCCGACGGCATTCACTGGGGATGGGATGCGCACGTTGCCGTCGCCGAGAAGATGCTTCTCGCGCTGCGACCGATCGCAGGAACCGTAAGTCGGCAAGCGTGAGTGTGGCAGTGGTGACCGATTCCGCGTCCTGCCTCGAGTTCTCGACCGCCCGCGCCGCCGGAATTGCCGTCGCGCCCTTGCACGTATTTGTCGGCGGTCACGACCTGCGTGAAGGCATCGACGACATCCCGGAGAACTTCGCGGCCGCAGGCCCCGTCACCACGTCGGGTGCGTCGCCGGGCGAGTTGACGACCATGTACCGCGAGGCCCTCGACCGCAGCGAGGGCGCAGGCGTGGTCGCGGTCCATATATCGCGGGGATTGTCCAGCACGTGGGAGGCCGCCCGCCAGGCTGCTGCCGCTGTCGGTGACCGGGTCCGCGTTGTCGACAGCGGCGTTGCAGGAATGGGCGTCGGATACGCGGCGCTTTCTGCAGCGCGCGCGGCTGCCGGCGGCGCAGACCTCGACGCGGTCTACCGCGAAGCCGTGGCAGTCTCCTCGCGGACCAGGTGCTTCATCGTCGTGGACCGGCTCGATCACCTGCGCAGGGGAGGCCGAATCGGCACCGCCGCAGCGCTCGTCGGGACCGCTCTGGCGATGAAGCCGGTCCTGCATCTGCACGAGGGCAAACTCGTACTGCGCGAGAAAACCCGAACGTCGAACAAGGCCATCGGCAAACTGGTCGATGCGATCGCAGCGGAGGCGGGTGAGAAGGGGGTTGCGCTCACCGTGCATCACGTGCAGTGCGCGGACCGAGCAGCCATCGTAGCTTCTCTGCTTCGAGAACGGATTTCGCTGGTCAGGGAGCTGAACATCCTTCCGTTCGGTGCCGTTCTCGGCGCACATGTCGGCCCGGGTGCTGTCGGCGTCGCGGTGAGCGTCGAACCCTGATCTTCCGCTCGGCGAGGTAGTTGTCCACAGGTAGCCGAGGTATCCACAGGTCAGTTTTCGACGGCGGCTTCTCCGAATTCGTCAGGTGCTGCGGTATTAGCGTCTTCCGGCATGGCAAGTCTGGAATCTCGGTCGATCTCACGAGCGTCGACGTCGGATCGTTCTCGCTACGACCTGCCCGACGATGACCTGCCCGACGATGACCTGCCCGATGACCGAACCGCTAGCGTCGACGCCGGTCCACTGCTCGGACGCGGTACGCACCGCCCCGAGTGGCTCCGAGCGGACGACGATCGCGAGTCGGCGCTCGCGCCGTACCTCCCCGAACGGTGGCGCGCGGCTCGACTGAATCCCGGACGAGCCGGGATGCGTGCACTCTGCGGTGTCGGTGCGGTCGTACTGCTCATCGGTGGTTACAACGTGATCGGAGAATCGCCGGAGGCAGCCCCTGTGCCTGCCCTGCCTGTTGTTCGACCACAGTCCACTGGTCAAGCGCAGTCGAGTGGTCAAGCGCAGTCGAGTGGACTTCCCGACCCTGTGACGGCCGGTGCGCAGGCATCCGCAGCCGAGGTGCCGTCGACGATCGTAGTCAGCGTGGTGGGTCTCGTCATGGCGTCGGGGCTGGTGCATCTACCGTCCGGTTCCCGCGTCGCCGACGCGTTGGCCGCGGCGGGCGGTCCCCGCGATGGCGCCGATCTGGTGGCTCTGAACCTCGCTGCCAAGGTCGACGACGGCGCCCAGATCGTCGTTGGGGCGATGCCTCCGGAAGGGCGACCCCTCGTGAGTGGGACGATGACTGGACCCGGAGGGACGATGACCGGACCCGGGGGGACGATGACGGGACCCGGAGGTAGGGAGACTTCGCCCGCATCCGGCGAGGCCGCGCCCGCGGCAGGATCGCCGCCGTCCGCCAAAGTCGACCTGAACACTGCAACGTCCGCCGAACTCGATGCGCTTTCAGGAGTCGGACCGGTGACCGCCGCCGCCATCGTGTCCTGGCGCGAGATCAGCGGCCCGTTCACCGATGTCGGTCAGCTGGCAGAGGTGGATGGGATCGGGCCGGTGCGATTGGAGAAGCTCAGAGATCAGGTGACGGTGTGAACGAGCCCCCGATCCGTCCGTTCGACGTTCGACTCGTGCCCGCTGCATTCGCAGGGTGGACAGCGACGATCATCGGAATCGCGTTCGGGTCGTCGACGGTCGCACTGCTCGCCGCAGCCTGGGCGCTCGGCGTGATCGTGTTTTTCGGCCGGCGTGCGAAGTTCGGTAGCTGGCGCCTCGGACTGATGGCGATGGCAGTGATCGGGTGTTCTTACTCGGGTACGACCGCCGTGAACACTTGGCAGTTCGAAACCAGTCCGGTAACAGCAGCGGCGGTCGACAGGGGTTGGGTCAGTGCAGAAGTGGTGGTGTCCGAAGATCCTCGGCGAGTCAGGTTCACCGGACCCGAGACGGTGTCGCTACGCGCGGAACTCACCCGGATCGACCTCGGCGGCGTTCAACACACTCTGGGCGGTCGTGTGAAGATCCTTGCGCCTGCCGACGGGTGGGATCATCTGGTACCCGGACAACGTATCGTCCTGCGCGGACGGTTGAGTCCGCCTGATCGCGCGGACCTGACGCTCGCGTTCGTGCGCGTCGAGGGGCCTCCCTTGCTCGAGAACCGGCCAGGGCCTATCGGGCGCGCAGCGGCGAACGTCCGTTCCGCTCTCGCAGCCGCAGCAACGGATGCGTTGCCTCCAGACCAGGCTGCGCTCCTACCGGGTTTGGTGGTCGGGGATGTCTCGGGCTTGCCCGAGGACGTCGAAACCGATTTCCGCGCAGCGGGTCTAGCTCATCTGACGGCAGTCTCCGGCGCAAATTTCGCGATAATTTTGGGAGCGATATTGCTGGTCGCTCGCGCGATCGGGGTCGGTCCCTACTGGGTTCTGGTGGTGTGCGCCATGGTTCTGGTCGCATTCGTCGTCGTCGCCAGGCCGTCGCCGAGCGTACTGCGTGCGGCGGTGATGGGCGGTGTCGGACTACTCGCGCTCGTGACAGGTCGACGCAAGCAGGCTGTGCCTGCGCTCTGCGCGGCAGTGCTGGGGTTGTTGGCTTGGTGGCCCGAGTTGGCAGTGGATTTCGGTTTCGCGCTGTCGGTGTCAGCCACCGCAGGTCTGGTCGTGCTCTCGCCGGTGTGGGTCGATTGGCTACGGAAACACGGCTGGGGCCGAGCGCCTGCCGAGATCGTCGCCGTTGCCGCTGCAGCGCACGCGGTAACGGCTCCGATCGTGGCCGCAATGGCCGGCACGTTCTCGGTGGTGGGGGTGGTGGCCAACATTCTCGTCGCGCCCGTGGTTGCACCGATCACGGTCGTCGGGGCAATCGCCGCCGTGATCGCGCCGTGGGCAGGGGGAGTGGCCTCACTCGTGCTGAAATTATCGTCGGCTCCGTTGTGGTGGCTGATCGCCGTTGCACGCCGGTCCGCCGCAGTGCCGGGGGCGGGCATCGAAACTCCGAGCGGGATCGCAGGCGCGTTGATCGTGTGGGTTGTGACGTTGATGTGCATCGTGGTGCTGCGCAGCCGAACTCTTCGACGGGTGCTGGGCGCAGGCGCGGCTGTCGTCGTTCTCGCGTGGTTCGGGTTCGCCATCCTGCGATGACCGGTGAGTTCGACGACAGCTGAGTTTCGATTCGGTCGGACCCTCATGGCACGATCTTCTGTGTGAATGCGAACAGCCCCGTGGACGCTCTGCACCTGGTACTCGGCGACGAAGAGCTATTGATGGATCGAGCTGTCGCCTCGATTGTGGCGGCCGTGAAGAAGGCCGCACCCGAGGGTGACGACGTGCCTGTGACCCGGCTGCGTGCGGGTGATGCCAGCGGTCCCGAATTGGCGGAACTGCTCAGCCCATCACTGTTTGCCGAGGACCGAGTCGTCGTACTGGAAGCCGCGGCCGAGGCGGGCAAGGACGCAGTGACGCTCGTCCTCGATGCTGCCGCGGATCCGCCGGAAGGTGCCGTGTTGGTCATCATGCATTCCGGTGGCGGGCGCGCAAAAGCAATGGTGGGCGCGCTCCAAAAATCAGGGGCGGTCACCCACGAGTGCGCCAAGTTGACCAAGGCTTCGGAGCGGGCGGACTTCGTCAAACGCGAGTTCGGCGCCGCACAGGTCCGTGTGAGCCCGGACGTCGTCGAGGCAGTCGTCGAGGCGGTGGGGTCCGAACTGCGTGAATTGGCAGCGGCCTGTTCACAATTGGCGGCCGACACCGCGGGCAAGGTCGATGTCGCCGCTGTGCATCGCTACTACTCGGGCAAAGCGGAGATCTCCGGGTTCGACGTCGCGGAGAAGGCCGTCGCCGGAGATCGGCCGGGGGCGTTGGAAGCTCTGCGATGGGCGATGCACCGCGGCGTTCCGCACGTCCTTCTTGCGGATGCGTTGGCGGACGCGGTCAGAACCATCGCGCTCGTCGGTTCCGCAGGCCGCGGGGACCCGTTTGCCCTCGCGGGACAGCTAGGAATGCCGCCGTGGAAGATCAAGAAGGCACAGGCGCAGTCACGCGGATGGAACGGTCAGTCCATCGGTGAGGCGCTGCAGATTGTCTCGCAGCTCAATGCCGACGTGAAGGGCCAGGCAGCAGACGCGGACTACGCGGTCGAGAGGGCGGTATCTGTGGTTGCAAGCCTGGGCAACTGAGTACCGAACAACCGGGCACTGAACAACCGGGCACGCGAGCAACTCGCCGCGACTGGATCACACCCGGACACGAAACAACCCGCTCGGACGACCGAGCGGGTTGTTTGGAAAGTTCTGAAGATCAGAGCTTGTTGACAGCCAAAGACAGCGCCGACTTCTTGTTGGCAGCCTGGTTCTTGTGGATGACGCCCTTGCTGGCAGCCTTGTCGAGCTGGCGTGCTGCGGTCACGAGGATGGCCGATGCCGTTTCCTTGTCGCCTGCAGCTTCGGCAGTGCGGAAGGAGCGAATGATCGTCCGCAGCGAGGACTTCACCGACTGGTTGCGCAGGCGACTGCGCTCGTTGGTGAGAATCCGCTTCTTCTGGGACTTGATGTTGGCCACGCGTAAAATCCTTCTGTCTTCGTCGGTATTCCGGTCAGGGCGATCCATGCTGGAATGCCCGAAGTCTGCTGCTGAGCTACTACAGCCCAGCGCCGAAGATCGAGAATACCAGCACCTGCGACAGAACCGAAATTACGCCGGCCTCGCGACGTTGTGAACGCCCCGAGCCCGTTCTGAACGACCCCGAGCCCGTCGTGAACGACCCCGAGATGTCGCCATCCAAGGGTATCGAAATTGTCCGTTTCCAGAAATTAACGCGCCCGGCGCGCTTATCTCCTGTCTCTGTAGCAACATGACGAGGATGAGCCCGCGATCTGCAGCCACTGCCCAAGACAAGGCCAACACAAGCAAATCGAAGTCGGCGGCTCGCGAGAAACCCGAGGTCGAAGGGGTCTTCAGCGGCTACTCCGATGTCGGAAAGTATGGCCTGGCCTTCGACGAGATGTTCGACGGCGACGGAAAGACGCGAACTCCGTACAAGGGGATCCACACCGCGCTGGGTCCGGCCAGCGCGGGCGACCTCGACGCTCGCTCGGATGCACTCGGTCGCGCATTCATCGATCAGGGCATCACGTTCTCGCTGTCCGGTCAGGAGCGTCCTTTCCCACTCGACCAGGTTCCACGCGTCATCGCCGCCGGCGAATGGTCTCGGCTCGAGCGCGGAATCAAGCAGCGAGTCAAAGCATTGGAGATGTTCCTGGCCGACATCTACGGGGATCAGGAGATCCTCCGTGACGGCGTCATTCCGAAACGTCTGATCACCTCGTGCGAGCACTTCCACCGCGAGGCCATCGGAATCGTGCCGCCCAACGGTGTTCGCATCCACGTCTCGGGAATCGACCTGGTTCGCGACGCCCAGGGAACGTTCCGCGTTCTCGAGGACAACCTCCGATCCCCGTCCGGTGTGTCTTACGTCATGGAGAACCGTCGCACCATGGCTCGGGTCTTCCCCGACCTCTTCGCCTCGCACCGAGTGCGTGCTGTGGGCGACTACGCATCCCACCTGCTGCGGGCACTGCGAGCGGCCGCGGCGCTCAACGAAGCCGATCCCACGGTGGTCGTCCTCACTCCGGGCGTCGCCAACTCGGCCTACTTCGAGCATTCGCTCCTCGCACGGCTGATGGGTGTCGAGTTGGTCGAGGGCCGTGATCTTTTCTGCCGCGACAACATCGTGTATATGCGCACCACCGAGGGCGAGCGTCAGGTCGACGTCATCTACCGCCGAATCGATGACGATTACCTCGATCCCATGCAGTTCCGCCCCGACTCCGTTCTTGGTGTAGCGGGGCTGGTGAACGCTGCGCGTGCGGGCAATGTGGTCATCTCCAGCGCCGTGGGCAATGGCGTCGGCGACGACAAACTGGTCTACACGTACGTTCCGACGATCATCGACTATTACCTCGGCGAGAAGCCGCTGCTCGCGAATGTGGACACGTTCCGGTGCTGGCTCGACGAGGAATGCGAGGAAGTGCTCGACCGCGTCGACGAGTTGGTCATCAAACCGGTCGAGGGTTCTGGCGGATACGGCATCGTGTTCGGTCCCGACGCGTCGCCGAAGGAACTCGCGACGATCAGCAAGAAGATCAGAGCCGATCCGCGCGGCTGGATCGCGCAGCCCGTCGTGCAGTTGTCGACGGTGCCCACCAAGATCGGTGACCGACTCGTCCCACGCCACGTAGACCTTCGGCCGTTCGCAGTCAACGACGGCGACGACGTCTGGGTGCTTCCCGGCGGTTTGACCCGAGTGGCGTTGCCCGAGGGTTCGTTGGTGGTGAATTCGAGCCAGGGTGGTGGCAGCAAGGACACCTGGGTGCTCGCCACCCGAACCTCGCAGGAAGAGCAAGAACTCGCAGGCGAGGAGATTGTCAGCGAGCCACCCGAGGCGCCGAGGACCGAGCAGGGGCCCGAGCTGACGATGGACCAGCAACAACAACAACAACAGCAACAGCAGCAGCTCATGAATGGCGGTGGACAGTAGATGCTCGCGCGGAATGCAGAGTCGCTCTATTGGATCGGAAGATATGTCGAGCGCGCGGACGACACTGCGCGCATCCTCGATGTGACGGTCCATCAACTGCTGGAGGACGCGACGGTCGATCCGGATCAGATTTCTCGAATCCTGCTCCGGGTGCTCGGGTTCAAGCACGAGCCGGACGTGTCCCTCGACGTGTGGTCGTTGACCGAGCTGGTTGCCTTCAGTCGCGACGGAAGCGGCTCGATCGTCGATTCGCTCTCCAGTGCTCGTGAGAACGCTCGTGGGGCGCGCGAGGTCACGTCCAGTGAGATGTGGGAGTGCCTCAACACCACTTACAACGGATTGAACGATCGCATCAGGTCGTCCAAGCGAACCGGTCCGCACGAGTTCTTCAGCTACATCGAGGAGCGAGCGGCGATGTTCGCTGGGCTCGCGGATTCCACACTCAGCCACGACGACGGCTACCGATTCCTCATCCTCGGACGGTCCGTCGAACGCATCGACATGACCGTGCGTCTGTTGCTTTCGCGCGCGGGCGACCGGCCGTCCTCGCCCGCCTGGGTCACGGTGCTGCGTTCGGCAGGAGCGCACGACACATATCTGCGAACCTATCGTGGCGCGCTCGACGCGCAACGAGTACTCGAATTCATGTTGTTGGACAGGCTCTTTCCTCGGTCGGTGTTCTACGCGCTCAGTGAAGCCGAGCGATCACTCGATCAGTTGGATCATCAACCGAACAGTCGAGTCGGTGCTCGTGCGGAAGCTCAGCGCCTGCTCGGTCGAGCTCGAAGCGAACTTGAATTCCTCCGGCCGGGAGCATTGTTGGACGATTTGCAGGACAGGTTGCTCGCACTTCAGGAGACGTGCCGAGACCTCGGCGAAGCAATCTCCAAGCAGTACTTCCATGCAGCCCCATGGGTTGCGTGGACCGACGCAGGTTCGGGAACATACGAAGATCAATTGGAAGGTGAATTGTGAGTTGGCGTATGCGCGTTGTCCACACCACGGGCTATCAGTACGACGCGCCGGTGACGTCGTCGTACAACGAAGCGCGACTGACTCCGCGAAGTGACAACCGGCAAAATGTCATTCTGAATCGAGTGGAGACCAATCCGGTCACCAGGAGCTACCGCTACACCGACTACTGGGGAACTGCGGTCACGGCATTCGACCTACACGCACCGCACACCGAACTCGAGGTCACGGGATCGTCTGTGGTGGAGACGGATCCGTTCTCCCCTCCCGAAGAGATCGCAACATGGGAGGAATTGGCGAGCGAGGGCGTCATCGATCGATTCAACGAAGTACTCGACAACACCGAGTACGTTCCCAAGAATCGGCAGTTGGCCGTTATCGCCAAGAAGCTGTCGAAAGGGTTGCCGCCGCAGGAATCCGTCGTCGAGGTGGCCAACTGGGTGAATCAGGAAATGTCCTACGTGCCGGGCACAACGGGTGTGCACACGTCCGCCGTCGAGGCGTGGTCCGAGAAGAAGGGCGTTTGCCAGGACTACGCCCACTTGACCCTGCTGTTGCTGCGCAGCATCGGAATTCCGAGCCGCTACGTATCCGGATATCTTCACCCGAAAAAGGAAGCTGCCCTCGGTGTCTCGGTCGAGGGACAGAGTCATGCGTGGATCGAGGCGTGGACCGGTGCCTGGTGGGGCTATGACCCGACCAATGCGATCGCAGTCAACGAGCAACACGTGTCGGTCGGACTCGGTCGTGACTACGCCGATGTGCCACCGCTCAAAGGAATTTTCTCCGGAGGTGGATCCACCGCACTCGATGTTGTAGTGGAGATCACGCGACTGGCGTAACGTACTGCTCGACAGGCTTTGATCGAGGACCTTCTCAGCAGAGGCGGGGCACATGTCTACGGCACAGGAATACGTGGAACCGGAAGTAATCTCGGACACGAAAAAGTATGTCGCAGAAGCGATCGGAACGTTCGTCCTGGTGTTCGCTGCCGTGGGAACTGCTGTGTTCGCCGGCGACAAGGTCGGCAATCTCGGTGTGGCGTTTGCATTCGGGTTGACGCTTCTGTTCCTCGTCTATGCGATCGGCCCGATCTCGGGCTGCCACGTCAATCCCGCTGTGACGGTCGGGCAAGCGTTGCTGGGCAGGCTGTCCTGGGGTCGAGCAGCCCTCTACATCGCCGCGCAGGTGGTCGGTGGGCTCGTGGCGGGAGCTGTGCTGTTCGCTGTGGCCAACAGTCTCCCGTCGTACGACCGTGCGGTGAACGGGCTCGGCGCCAACGGGTGGGGCGCACACAGTCCGTCCGCGATCAAGGGTCCGCTGGGTGGCATCCTCGAGAACGGATACGGCATCGGTGCAGCTGTTCTCGTCGAAGTTCTGCTGACGGCACTACTGGTGTTCGTCGTGCTCGCTTCGACCGATCAGATCTCGGATGTACCGATGGCAGGCGTATCGATCGGGTTCACGCTGGTGGTCATCCACCTGGTGTCGATCCCGATCGACAACACCTCCGTCAACCCTGCACGCAGCCTGGCGGTGGCGTTCTGGCAGCCGGGTGCCCTAGCTCAGTTGTGGGTATTCCTGGTGTTCCCGTTGGTCGGCGGAGCGCTGGGTGCGCTCGTCTACCGCGGGGTGTTCGGCCGGTACGACCGTTTGGGATCCTGAGTCAGGACCAGCTGTAGTTCGAACGTAGCCGCGTGGCCACGGCTTCGAACTTGCCCTTGGCGAGGATCGCGCCCTCGCGGCGGATCCCGGTTTCGGGTACATCGAGGACTCGGTCGAGACGAATCCAACTCGGTCGACCCTCGGCGTCCCACGATCCGGTACCGATCGACACCCAGTCGGGGTCGCCGTCGTGCTTGTCCTGACTCGACAACATCAGTCCGAGCAGTGTGGTGCCATCGCGGCCGACAACGAGGACGGGGCGATCCTTGCCTTGGGACGCATCTTCTTCGTAGGTGACCCAGGTCCACACGATCTCACCTGGATCGGCCTTGCCGTCGAGATCGGGGGAGTACTGGACCTGTCGCGCGCGATGCGCGGTCGGGACTGTTTTCGACGCCACCGGGCGTCCCTGTTCGACGACAGGACCGGTCGAACCAGCGCCGGTGATGGCGTCTCTACCCTTCTGCAGCGCTCCCGAGTTCTGCAGCTGACGAAACAGTCTCGGTCCCTCGCGCAGTGCGATCTTGCCGATTTCCTTGCCGATTTTGCTCCAGTTGCCAGCCATGAGAGTCGAGTTTAGACAGCAGCCACTGACGGTGCCGACCCACAGGCGTGGGACGATGATTGTGTTCTCTCTACGAAAACGCCAGCAAAGGATACGAGTGCCCAGCTTCGCCGACACGACGTTCACCGATCCCGCTCGGATCAGGAACTTCTGCATCATCGCCCACATCGACCACGGGAAGTCGACGCTGGCAGATCGGATGCTGCAGCTCACCGGCGTCGTCGACGAGCGGTCGATGCGAGCCCAGTATCTGGATCGCATGGACATCGAGCGCGAGCGCGGCATCACCATCAAGGCGCAGAACGTCCGTCTGCCGTGGGTTGTCGACGGCGAAGAATTCGTGTTGCACCTCATCGACACACCCGGCCACGTCGACTTCACGTACGAGGTCTCGCGTGCCCTCGAGGCGTGTGAAGGTGCAGTTCTGCTCGTCGACGCTGCGCAGGGAATCGAGGCGCAGACGCTGGCGAACCTCTACCTCGCCCTCGACAAAGACCTGACGATCATCCCGGTGCTCAACAAGATCGACCTTCCCGCGGCCGACCCGGATCGGTATGCGGGCGAGATCGCCCACATCATCGGTTGCGAGCCCGGCGATGTACTTCGCGTGTCCGGCAAGACCGGCGTCGGTGTCGAGGAGTTGCTCAACGAGGTCGTGAAGCTGGTGCCTGCGCCGGTCGGCAATCCCGACGGTCCAGCGCGAGCAATGATTTTCGACTCCGTCTACGACACCTACCGCGGCGTGGTGACCTACGTCCGGGTGGTCGATGGCGCGCTCAACCCGCGCGAGAAGGTCACGATGATGTCGACCGGCTCGACGCACGAACTGCTCGAAGTGGGCATCGTCTCACCCGATCCGAAGGCAACAAAGGGACTGGGAGTCGGCGAGGTCGGTTACCTGATCACCGGCGTCAAGGACGTACGCCAGTCGAAGGTCGGCGACACCGTCACCACGTTCCGCAAGGGTGCGACCGAGCCGTTGACCGGATATCGCGAACCGCGCCCGATGGTCTACTCCGGGCTGTATCCGCTCGACGGCTCCGACTACCCGGATTTGCGCGACGCGCTGGAAAAGCTGCAGCTCAACGATGCGGCGCTGACCTACGAGCCGGAGACGTCGGTGGCGCTCGGGTTCGGCTTCCGCTGCGGTTTCCTCGGTCTGTTGCACATGGAGATCACACGTGAGCGGTTGGAGCGCGAGTTCAACCTCGACCTCATCTCCACCTCACCGAACGTCGTGTACCGCGTCGAGATGGAGGACAATGCCGAGCACGTCGTGACCAACCCGTCGTACTGGCCCGAGGGGAAGGTTCGTGACGTGTACGAGCCGATGGTCAAGTGCACCATCATCTCTCCGAGTGAGTTCATCGGTTCGATCATGGAACTGTGTCAGGGCAGGCGCGGCGAGCTCGGCGGCATGGACTACCTGTCCGAAACCCGAGTCGAGCTGCGTTACACCATTCCGATGGCCGAGATCATCTTCGATTTCTTCGACATTCTGAAGTCGCGCACCCGCGGTTATGCCAGCCTCGACTACGAGGAGATCGGCGAGCAGAGCGCAGCACTCGTCAAGGTCGACATCCTGCTGCAAGGCGAGGCCGTCGACGCGTTTTCCGCGATCGTCCACAAGGATGCCGCGGCTGCCTACGGCAACAAAATGACGACGAAGCTCAAGGAACTGATCCCGCGGCAGCAGTTCGAGGTGCCTATTCAGGCTGCAATCGGATCGAGGATCATTGCGCGCGAAAACATCAGAGCGATCCGCAAGGACGTCCTGGCCAAGTGCTACGGCGGCGACATCAGCCGTAAGCGCAAGCTGCTGGAGAAGCAGAAGGAAGGCAAGAAGCGCATGAAGACGATCGGCCGCGTCGAGGTGCCGCAGGAAGCATTCGTCGCTGCGTTGTCGTCGGAATCCTCGACGGACAAGCCGAAGAAGTAATCCGGCGCGGCACGAGTAGATTCCTATGGTGTGACGACGCGAATACTGAGCGAACTGACCATTCCGATCATCAGTGCCCCGATGGCGGGCGGACCGTCCACCCCCGAGTTGGCCGAGGCTGTGTCGCGGGCAGGTGGCCTGGGCATGCTGGCCGGGGCACTGTTGGACATCGAGAAGCTCGAATCGCAGGTGGATTCGCTTCGTGCGGTAACTTTCGGAGTCAATCTGTTCCTGCCCGATGATCCTTCTGGGGCCGACGTTGCGGCCTACGCGAGGAGGATCCAGCCGTGGTTCGACAAGTTCGGTGCCGAACCGGGCAAGCTACCGCGGCGCGACGACCATTATTCGGCCAAGTTTCGTTGGCTCGTCGAGCATCCGGTTCCGTTGGTGTCGAGTACCTTCGGCACGTTCAGTGCGGCCGAGGTCGAGGCTCTGCACGGGGCCGGTACCGAGGTGTGGTGCACCGTAACGTCTGCGGCCGAGGCCGCAGAAGCTGATTCGAACGGCGTCGACGCCCTCGTGGTACAGGGCCCCGAAGCCGGTGGCCACCGCGGAAGCTTCGACGGCTCGGCGCCCGATCTGCCGTTGTTCGAACTGCTTGCCGCGGTGCGTGCAGTGTCGGGTCTGCCGCGAATTGCGGCCGGCGGACTCATGGACGGCGCGGACATTTCGCCGTTGCTCGCTTCGGGCGTTGCGCATGCAGCGCAGCTCGGCACAGCGTTCCTCAACACTGCCGAGGCGGGGACGCGTCCTGTGCACCGCGAACAGTTGACGGCGGCGTCGGGAACGGCTGTCACACGGGCGTTCTCGGGCCGACCTGCACGCGGACTGATCAACGAGTTCATGCTGGAGAACTCCGAGGCCGCGCCGTTGGCGTATCCGGATCTTCACTATTTGACGGCACCGATGCGCGCGAAGTCAGCTGCAGCGGGGGACCCGTCCGGGTTGTCGATGTGGGCAGGGACGGGCCACCGGCGGGCTCGTGCGACTACAGCGTCCGAGCTGATGGCCGAATGGGCGAAGCAGCTCGGACGCTAGGTGCCGGACACGTAACGCGACTAGTTGGTGTGCGCCGGTTGGAAATGACCAGCGGCCTGCGTCTCCTCGGCGCGAATCACGTGTACTACGGCGTTGATCAATGCGAGGTGAGTGAAGGCCTGGGGGAAGTTGCCGAGATGGCGACCGGTTTTGGCGTCGATCTCCTCCGCGTACAACTTGAGGGGACTGGCGTAGCCGAGCAGCCGCTGGCACAGATGCTTGGCGCGTGGAAGTTCGTCTATCTCCACGAGTGCCGATACCAGCCAGAAGGAGCAGATGGTGAAGGTGCCTTCTTCCCCGGCCAAGCCGTCGTCGGTGGTCTCGACGCGGTAGCGCAGCACCAACCCGTCCTCGGTGAGTTCGTCGGCGATTGCAAGGACTGTCGCCTTGATGCGTTCGTCGTCGGCGGGAAGGAACCTGAGCAACGGCGCGAGGAGCAGCGATGCGTCGAGAGATGGGTGACCGTATCGCTGAGTGAAGACGCCGCGAGAGTCGACGCCGTGCTCGAGGATGTCTGCTTTGATCTCGTCGGCAATCTCGCTCCACTGTTGTGCGTAGCCCATCTCGCCGTGTATTTCGGCGAGTTTCGAACCGCGGTCGAGCGCCACCCAGCACATCAGCTTGGATGAGGTGAAGTGCTGCGGTTCCCCGCGCACTTCCCAGATTCCGCGGTCGGGCTTGCGCCAGTTCGCGATCGCTTCTTCGACCTGACGCTTGAGCAACGGCCACAGAAACTCGGGAACATGCTCGCGCGATTTGACGTGCAGGTACACCGAGTCGAGCATGGTGCCCCAGATGTCGTGTTGCTCTTGGTTGTACGCACCGTTTCCGATGCGCACCGGGCGTGCGCCGTCGTAGCCGGACAAATGTGGGAGTTCACTCTCTTCGAGAGTCTTCTCGCCGCCGATGCCGTACATCACCTGTAACGGGTTGGCGTTGCCGTTGTCGGACTTGGATACATCGGCCATGAACGAAAAGAAGTCGTTGGCCTCACGATCGAGTCCGAGGGTGTACAGGCCCCACAGGGCGAACGTGGAGTCGCGTACCCAGGTGTATCGATAGTCCCAGTTACGCTCTCCGCCAGGCGTTTCCGGTAGCGACGTGGTCGATGCGGCAAGCAGAGCGCCGGTCGGTGCGTACGTGAGGCCCTTCAACGCCAGCGCGCTGCGCTGCAGGTAGCCCCGCCACGGATGGTCGGGGAACCGGCCGATAGTGATCCACTGACGCCAACACTCGGACGTGCGCCACATTTTCTCGGCCGCCTCGTCGAAGGTCCGAGGTGCGGGCAGGTCGGACCAGGACAGAGCGACGAAGATGTTGTCACCCTCCGACATTCGCGTGCGGGCCCGCGCTTCACGACCTTCGATGCCGATACGGAGATTGGTGGTCAGCTTCAGCGTCGGCTGGTCGCCGATCGCGCTGGCCTCGCACGTTGCCGTCGCTTCCTCGTAGACCTTGCCTGTGAATTCCCACTGCGCGGGCGCACGGTGGTAATCGAAAGCAGGCTCGCAGCTCATCTCCAGCTCGACGGTGCCGCTGACACACTTCACCGTCCGGAGAAGGATGTGCTCGGCATCCCAGTCCGTCGGCGCTCGCTTGTGTGTGCGCGAGCGTTGGTCGGTGTTGTGCCAAGGACCCATCACCAACGCGTCGCGGATGACGAGCCAGCCAGTTTCGGTCTGCCACGTCGTCTCGACGATCAGGCCGCCGGGGAGATAGCGACGCGCGGCGGGGACGGATTGTCCGTACGGTCCGACACGGAAATGCCCGGCGCTGCGGTCGAGGACGGCACCGAAGACGCTCGGTGAGTCGGGGCGCGGAACGCACATCCACTCGACCGAGCCGTTGCGCGCGATGAGGCACGTGGTCTCGCAGTCGGAAAGGAAGGCGTAGTCGTCGATGGGCGGAAAGGCGCTGCGATAGGACGTCAGCGTGGACACGGGAGCGTCCGTGCTGGCCAGAACCCCCTGAGGGTCGTCTGTGTCTGCATCTGGCACACCTGGTCTCAGGATCGTGTCGTCTCGCACGGGCACAACCGTCGACTGCTCCTCGAATGCCGTCATGGGTCAATCATCGACGCCAGGGGTGCACTCCGTCCACCGCTGGCGTGCATCGGCGTGGCGCCCGGGACGACCGGGAGTGACGCCTACGGGACCGACCCGTTTAAGGTGGAGTGCGTGCACGCGCTAGCCACCTGGTGGGACGGGATCGAACTGTGGATCACCGGTCTCCCGTTCGTTCCGCAGTCGATCGTCGTGCTGTTGGTGTCCGTTCCTGCCGCGTTCCTGTTGGCGTGGGCGTTCGACGGCGTGCTGGCGGGAGTGCTTCACCTGCTCGGGCGCGATGCACATGCCGAACGAGACACGACAGAGGTCGTGTCGGATCCATCGATCACGGAAGGTTCCTGATGCCGAAGTCGAGGGTCTCGCTCGCGCTGATCGCCCTGTTGGTTCTCGTCGTACTCGCGTGGTTTCTGACCAGGTGATCGAGGGCAGCCGTGCAGGATTAGAGTCCGATCGGATCCTCTGCTAGATTTCTGACCGTGTCTGTCGCTGCCGAGTACCGAGTCCGCCATGAATTGGCGTTGATTGCGGTCGGCATGCTTGCAGTCGCCGATATCGACTGTCGGCGCTCCACGCCCTAGCTGCGGCGCTTTTCCGACGGTACTTCGTGCGGCAGGATCCGTCTCGGGTCGCGGACCCTACTGATCTCACGCAGTCGCTCCATGCTCCGTTCAGCCCGGTCCCGTGCAGCCCTGCCGACAAGCGATTCTTGTCGTCCGCATGTCCTCGTACGACTTCAGTCAACAGTTTCCGAGATCACATACTCGATGAAAGGCACTATTCGATGAGGCACAGCTCTCGTTATCTGCTCACCACCTTTGCTGCCGTGGGAACCCTGGTGCTTGCTGCATGCGGTGGCGGATCGAGCGATATCGTCGGTGCCGAAGGCGGCTCGGCGAGCGGTGCCGCGCTCACTCTCGTGGGATATGCAGTGCCGAAGAACGGCTGGGATGCAATTGCTCCGGCGTTCGCAGAGACCGAGGCGGGCGACGGTACGTCGATCAACGCCGACTACGGCGCATCAGGTAACCAGTCGCGCAAGGTCGCCGACGGCGCACCGGCCGACATCGTCAACTTCTCGGTCGAACCCGATGTTGCCCGTCTGGTCAAAGCAGGCAAGGTCGACGAGAACTGGAACGAGAACGCTTACGGGGGAGTGCCCTTCGGCTCCGTCGTGACGCTCGTCGTTCGAGAGGGCAATCCGAAGAACATCCAGACCTGGGACGACCTACTCGCGCCCGATGTCCAGGTGATCAGCCCGAGCCCGCTGAGCTCGGGATCGGCCAAATGGAACCTTCTCGCGCCGTATGCGGCCAAGAGCAATGGCGGCCAGGACAAGCAGGCGGGTCTCGACTACGTCCAGCAGCTGGTGTCCGGTCACTTCCCGGTTCAGCCCGAATCGGGTCGCGCCGCTACCGAAGCATTCCTGCAGGGGCAGGGCGATGTTCTCATCAGCTACGAGAACGAGGCGTTGCTGATCGAGTCGCAGGGCGAGAAGGTCGAGCACATCGACGTCGCGGACACATTCCGCATCGACAACCCGGTGGCGGTGGTGAACACCAGCTCGCAGCTCGACAAGGCGAACGCTCTCAATGACTTCATCTACACCGACGAAGGCCAGAAGGTGTGGGCCGAGGCAGGCTTTCGGCCGACCAACCCGGAGATCGCAGCCGAATACTCGGACAAGTTCTTCACCCCGACCGAACTGCGCACCATCGACGATCTCGGTGGCTGGACTCAGGTAGACGCCGACCTCTTCGGCGACAACGGCGCGATCACCACGATCTACAAAGAAAACACCAAGTAGCAACTATGTCCACAACGAGTATCCGTAGCGAGACGGGTTCGCGGCCGTCTCCCCGCACGGGGAAAAAGTTCCGCGGACCGGGCTCGGTCGGGCCTTTCGGGCTCGGCATCGCAGTCTTGTGGCTGAGTGTGATCGTTCTGCTTCCGTTGGCGGCGCTGACGGTCAAATCGTTCGACGACGGCATCGTCGGCTTCTGGGATGCAGTGAGTCAGCCGCGTGCGGTGGCGACATTCAAGGTGACGCTCGAGGTATCCATTGCCGCTGCGGTGATCAATTTGTTCCTCGGAACTCTGATCGCGTGGGTGCTGGTGCGCGACGAATTTCCAGGAAAGCGATTCGTCAACGCGTTGATCGATTTGCCGTTCGCTCTTCCCACGATCGTCGCCAGCCTCGTGCTGCTGTCGCTCTACGGTCCGGCGAGTCCGATCGGTCTCGTGTTCAATGCCACCAAACCGGCTGTGGTGGTGGCTTTGCTGTTCGTGACACTTCCCTTCGTAGTCCGAGCAGTGCAGCCGGTGCTGATCGAACTCGACAAGGAGGTCGAGGACGCCGCGGCATCGCTCGGCGCGAACAACTTGACGATATTCCGTTCGATCGTGCTTCCTGTCCTGCTGCCGTCGGTGCTGAGCGGAACCGGCCTTGCGTTCGCTCGGGCCATCGGTGAGTTCGGCTCGGTCGTGCTCATCGGCGGCAACATCCCCGGTGATACTCAGATCGCATCTCAATACATCCGTGAACTCATCGAGTACGACCAGCCGGTCGACGCTGCGGCCATCTCGGTGGTGCTGCTGGCTCTTGCCTTCGTCGTCCTGTTCGTTCTGCGGATCGTCGGAAATCGGCTTGCACGACGAGAGGAGCAAATGCGATGAAGATCGGGCTACCGGTGAAGCTCTCGTTGCGTACGATTGCCCTGTTCTACTTGGCGGCACTCGTACTGTTCCCGCTCGGCGCGATTCTGTTCCGAACCTTTCAGGACGGGTTCTCGGAATTCTGGGGGCTGATCACTACTCCCGCGGCCCAATCCGCGCTGCAGTTGTCCCTTCTCATCGTCGTGATCGTCGTGCCCATCAATGTTGTGTTCGGTGTCGTCACCGCACTGGCTCTGGTTCGAGGACGATTCCGAGGCAAGGGAGTTCTGGAAGCCATCGTCGATCTGCCGTTCGCCGTATCGCCCATCGTCACCGGCGTCGCGCTGATCCTGCTGTGGGGTGCCAACGGGTGGTTCGGCGGTATCGAGAGCCTCGGATTCAAAGTCATCTTCGCCCTCCCCGGCATGGTGATCGCAACGATCTTCGTGACCCTTCCATTCGTGGTGCGGGAGGTCGAACCTGTCCTTTATGAGATCGGGGAGGAACAGGAAGAAGCTGCATCGACACTCGGTGCGTCCTCGCTTCAAACCTTCTGGCGCATCACGCTTCCGGCGATCCGGTGGGGCCTGACCTATGGGATAGTGCTTACGGTGGCGCGATCGCTCGGCGAGTTCGGCGCCGTCATCATGGTGTCCACCAACCTGCCGGGTATCTCCCAGACACTGACACTCCTGGTCAACTCGCGATACGAGGACTTCAATCAGCAGGGCGCATACGCTGCGTCGACACTGCTCATGGCAATCGCCGTCATCGTGCTGCTCCTGATGACTGCCCTCGACAAGAAGAGGACGAAGTAATGACCGTACAGAAGGCAGGCGAGATCGAGATCTCCGTCGTCGGTGCCAACAAGAACTACGGTGACTTCGCGGCGCTCGACAACGTGAGCATCGACATCCCGAAGGGATCGTTGACGGCGCTCCTCGGACCGAGTGGCTCGGGCAAGTCGACGTTGCTCAGGTCGATCGCTGGACTGGAACAACTCGATTCCGGCCAGGTGATTCTCGCCGGCCAGGATGTGACGTGGATCAGCCCGCAGAAGCGTGAGATCGGCTTCGTTTTTCAGCACTACGCGGCGTTCAAGCACCTCAGTGTGCGCGACAACGTGGCATTCGGGTTGAAGATCAGGAAGCGTCCGAAAGCCGAGATCAAGCGGAAGGTCGACGAACTCCTCGAGATCGTCGGGCTTGCGGGGTTCCAGTCGAGGTTCCCGGCTCAGTTGTCGGGCGGGCAGCGCCAGCGCATGGCTCTTGCTCGGGCGTTGGCCGTGGACCCGCAGGTGCTGCTGCTCGACGAGCCGTTCGGTGCGCTCGACGCCAAGGTTCGCGAGGATCTGCGAACGTGGTTGCGTCGTCTGCACGACGAAGTTCACGTCACAACGGTTCTCGTCACCCATGACCAGGAGGAGGCGCTCGATGTCGCCGACAGGATCGCGGTGTTGAACAAGGGACGCATCGAACAGATCGGGTCGCCGGAGGATCTCTACGACCGTCCAGGCAACGACTTCGTGATGTCTTTTCTCGGGCAGGTTGCCAAACTCAACGGACTGCTCGTGCGACCGCACGACATCCGCGTCGGCAGAGATCCAAGCCTTGCGCTTGCGCAGGAAAACGGCACCGCGGAGTCGGCGGGTGTTACTCGCGCCATCGTCGAACGCGTCGTGCACCTCGGGTTCGAGGTCAAGGTCGAGCTCAAGAACGCCGCGACGGGGGAGTTGTTCGCAGCGCAGATCACACGCGGTGACAGCGAAGCGCTTCGATTGAATCCTGGCGAGACCGTGTACGCCCGTGCGACTCGAATTCCCGTGATCGCGTCCTCGGGCACGCCCACACAAGCAGATCCGCTGGAGAAGGCGACCTCCGGCTAGCAACGTGCTCGGCGGAGGAGCCGCTCCACTGCGGAGTGTTCGACGTGACCGACAACACGAGGACGCGAGCGCTACCTTTACCTACCGTTGGGGTACATGCGTGAAATATTCACTTCCCATGCCCGACTTTCTTGGATACTCGCCGGACTTGCTGGTCTGGTCGGTGCTGCCGCGTTCACCAACACCGCTGGTTACTTCGTCACCTTCATGACGGGAAATACCGAGCGGGCGGCCGTCGGTTTCTTCCGTGGTGAGCATGCGATGGCTGCAGCAGCAATTCTCTTGATCCTGACCTTCGTCGCTGGAGTCGTCATCGCATCGCTCTGCAGGCGTCACCTGTGGAACGACCATCCCCACGGCGCGACCGTTTTGACAACGGCTGCTCTGGCCGTCGCGTCTGTCGTCGATGTAGTCATGAGCGGCTGGAGTGCGCCTCAGGTGCAATTTGTGCCGATCCTGTTCATCTCGTTCGCGATGGGCGCTTTGAATACATCTTTCGTCAAGAACGGCGAAGTCTCGATTCCGTTGAGCTACGTCACCGGCACCTTGGTGAAGATGGGTCAGGGAATCGAACGCCACATCAGTGGCGGTACAGCCAAGGATTGGCTCGAATACTTCTTGCTGTACGCAGGTTTCACCGTCGGTGCTGTGATCGGTGGTCTGATGAGCCTGGCCATCACCGGTCCGCAGATTCTGGTCGCCGCGACGATCGTGTGTGCTGTGACAACGCTCTACACGTACCGACGTACCGAAGAGAACTCGACGATCCTGGGGTAAAACTTACGCCGATCGACGAGAAATCAGGCGTCCGGCGGCCGCGTCGTAGCGACTCGAAACGACGTCAGCCACCAGCGGGTGGTCTCCGAGCGCCTCGGCGTTCGAACACATCAGGTCGGCTACCTCCGCGAAGACACGATCGGTGAGCAGACCGGGCGCGAGGAACCACGGGGCAACGACGATTGTGCGTGCCCCCACCGAAGTCAGGCGCGCAACGGATTCTGTGGGTCCGGGATTCTGGGCAGTGGCAAAACATGTCACCGCGGCCGCCCAACGTGTTCCGGCAAGTACACGCTCGGCGAGGGCTCGCGTGCGTTGATTGGCGGGCATATGAGACGACCCGACTGCGGCAAGGGCAATGCCCACAGTCGAGTCGTCGATGTCGACACCCGTCTCGATGATCCTGGTGCGTACGACGTCGACCAGTCGCCGATCGTCTCCGAGGACGTCCGATTGCATGAGGGTCAGATGTGGATGGCGAATTCGGGCAGCCTCCAGCAGGCCGGGGAGATCCACACGGGCGTGGAATGCCGAGCCCAGCAACAACGGAACCACGATCGCTGAATGCACACCGTCTGCGGCCACCTGGTCGAGAACTGTCTCGACATTGGGCTCGGTCAGATCCAGGTACGCCACTCGTACGTCCAAATCCGGACGACGCAGACGAATCCGATCGACCACAGCGCCGACGGTTCGCGCAGAGCGCGGGTCGCGGCTGCCGTGCGCGACAGCGATCAGGGTGCTCATGCGTCCACCGTGCTCATGCGTTGACTGTGCTCACGCGGGTTGCGGTGAACCGAGTTCGACGGCTGAGAGCGCATCGCCGACGAGTCCCGCCGCCAACGTGTTTCCTCCCGAGGGATCGATCAGCAGGAAGCTGCCGGTGTGGCGGTTGACTGCGTAGTCGTCGGCGACGATGGGCTCGGCGACCCGGATGGAAATTCGTCCGATGTCGTTGAGCTGCAGAGATTCCGGCGATGGTTGCGCGGTGAGGTTCTGCTCGTCGAACTTCTCGACGAGTGAACCGACTATTGCCTGTGTGGTGCGTGTTCCGTGCTTGAGGAGAAGGCGAGCACCTGCGTGCAGTGGCTTCTCGGCCAGCCAGCACACGGTGGCGTCGAACTCACCGAGAGGTTCCGGTGCGTCCTGCGGCGAGACGATGGTGTCGCCGCGGGAGACGTCCACGTCGTCGGCGAGGATGAGTGTGACGCTTCGGCCGGCGTTTGCGGTCCCGAGTTCACCGTCGGCGGTGTCGATGCGCTCGATGGTGGTGCGGGTCCCGGACGGGAGAACCATGACATCGTCGCCCGGAGAGACGGTACCTGCGGCTACCTGGCCTGCATAGCCGCGGTAATCCGGGAATTCTGCTGTCCGCGGACGGATCACGTACTGGACTGGAAAGCGAAGTCCGACACGGTGAGGCTCGGCATCGACCGGGACCGACTCGAGGTGCTCGATGAGCGTCGGTCCGGTGTAGTACGGAGTGTTGGTCGAAGCAATGGCGACGTTGTCTCCGTGCAGCGCGGACACCGGGATTTCGACGACGTCCTCGGAAGCCCAGCCCAGTGAGGTGGTGAGTGAGTTGAACTCGGCCGAGATATCGGCGAACACCTGCGCCGGATCCTCGACGAGGTCGATCTTGTTCACGGCCAGTACCAGCTTGGGAACTCCGAGCAACGCGAGAACTGCTGCGTGCCTGCGGGTCTGGGTGATGACGCCTTTGCGGGCGTCGACGAGAAGAATGACGAGCTGTGCCGTCGATGCGCCCGAGACCGTGTTGCGGGTGTATTGAACGTGGCCCGGGGTGTCGGCGAGCACGAACGAGCGCGCAGGTGTCGCGAAGTAGCGGTAGGCGACATCGATGGTGATGCCCTGCTCGCGCTCGGCGCGAAGCCCGTCGACCAGAAGCGACAGATCGGGAGTGCTGAGTCCGCGATCGACCGACGCACGAGTCACGGCGTCGATCTGGTCGGCGAGAACAGACTTCGTGTCGTAGAGCAACCGACCGACCAGAGTGGACTTGCCGTCGTCGACGCTGCCCGCGGTGGCCAGACGAAGAAGCTGTGCGCCTTCGGAATGACCGGAAAGGAGGTTGCTCATCAGAAATATCCTTCGCGCTTGCGGTCTTCCATGGCAGCCTCGGAGACGCGGTCGTCGCCGCGGGTTGCGCCACGTTCGGTGAGTCGGGATGCGGCAACCTCGGCGAGGATTGCCTCGTTGTCGGCGGCGTCCGATAGCACCGCACCGGTGGTGGATCCGTCACCGACGGTGCGGTATCGCACCGAGAGGGTTTGCAGGTCCTCGGCTTCGGTGGGTCCGCCCCATACACCGGGTGTCATCCACATGCCGTCACGTTGGTAGACCGGCCGCTGGTGGGCGTAGTAGATGTTTGCCAATTCGACGTTCTCCCTGGCGATGTAGCGCCAGATGTCGAGTTCGGTGAAATTGCTGAGCGGGAACACGCGAACCTGCTCGCCGGGGGAGTGCTTGCCGTTGTACAGGTTCCAGAGTTCTGGGCGCTGCTTCTTGGGGTCCCATTGGCCGAAGGCGTTGCGCAGCGAAAAGATCCGCTCCTTGGCGCGTGCGCGCTCTTCGTCGCGACGGGCGCCGCCGAATACGGCGTCGAACCGATTCTCCGAAATGGCATCGAGCAGGGGCACGGTCTGCAGGGGGTTGCGGATACCGTCGGGACGTTCTGTGAGCCGACCGTCGGCAAGGTAGTCCTCCACCTTCGCAACATGCAGACGCAGGTTGTACTTCGCAACCACATAGTCACGGAAGTCCAGCACCTCCTGCAGATTGTGGCCGGTGTCGACGTGCAGAAGTGCGAAAGGCAGCGGTGCGGGCCAGAATGCCTTGATCGCCAGGTGCAGTAGAACTGTCGAATCCTTGCCCCCGGAGAACAAGATAACCGGGCGCTCGAATTCGCCTGCAACCTCGCGGAAGATGTGGATCGCCTCGGACTCGAGTGCGTCGAGTGTGTCGAAGCGGTCGCTGTCGATCAGTCTGCGTTCGGCCTTGGCCGTGTCCAATGTTGTCGAATCCAGTGTTGTCGAATCAAGTGTCATGAGGCGTGCAACCCACATTCGGTTTTGGCCTTACCGGCCCACCGACCGCTACGCGGATCGGCGCCGGGGGCGGGCTTGATGGTGCAGGGTGCGCACCCGATCGATGGATAACCTTCGTCGACGAGCGGGTTGACGAGGATGGAGTGCTCGTCGATGTACTGCTGCATCTCGTCGTCGGACCACGCGGCGATGGGGTTGATCTTCACGAGACCGAAGGCGTCGTCGAAGGAGATCAGAGGGGCGTTGGCGCGGGTGGGTGCCTCGACGCGGCGGATGCCCGTAACCCACGCGCTGTAGTTCGCCAGTTCCTTCTTCAGGGGCGCAACCTTGCGCATCGCGCAGCATCGGTTGGGCTCGCGTGCGAAGAGATCTTTGCCTTCGATCGAATCCTGCTGTGCGACGGTCGTCTCGGCGCGTGCATTGACGATCTTCACTCCGTAGACGGCCTCGACGGCATCACGTGTGCCGATTGTCTCGGCAAAGTGGTATCCGGTGTCCAGGAACAGCACGTCCACGCCTGGATGAATCTGCGCTGCAAGGTGAACCAGTACTCCGTCTTGCATGTTCGAGGCAACGATGAAGGCGTTTCCGAATTCGCGTTCGGTCCACTCGAGCAGTTCTGTCGCGTTGGCCCCATCCAGTTCGCGGGCACCGCGTTCGGCGATCGCCTTCAACTGATCAACAGAAAGATCCAACCTTGTGTTCATCGCAAATCCGCCTCGTCTGCTCGCACGGCCCACTGTGCAAACCGTTCGCTGTCGTCGCGGTGCTTGATGAAGTTCCGCACCACTCGTTCGATGTAATCGCCCAGCTCGGTGCTGTTCACCTTGTGCTGGCGCAGCTTTCGTCCGAACGCACTGTCCAGGCCGAGGCTGCCACCAAGGTGAACCTGGAAACCCTCGACCTGATTCCCGTTGCCGTCGTCGACGAGCATTCCCTTGAACCCGATGTCAGCGATTTGAGAGCGCGCGCAGGAATTGGGGCAACCGTTGATGTTGATGGTCACCGGCACGTCGAGCTGCTGGTTGATGTCGGCGAGGCGCTGTTCCAGGTCGGGAACGAGTACCTGTGAGCGCTTGCGTGTTTCGGCGAACGACAGCTTGCAGAATTCGATGCCGCTGCACGCCATCAGGTTCTTGCGCCAGTGCGACGGCCGTGCAGGCAGGCCGAGTGCATCGAGATCGGAAATCAGTTCTTCGAGCTTGTCGTCGGGAACGTCGAGGACGATGAGCTTTTGGTACGGCGTGAAACGGAGGCGATCGGAGCCTGCCTTTTCTGCCGCATCGGCGACCTTCGCCATGATCGTCCCGGAGATTCGGCCGGCGATCGGCGCGACACCGACCGCGTTGAGGCCGTTCTTGAGCTTCTGGATGCCGACGTGATCGCGAGGGCGGGTCGGCTTCTCGGGAGCAGGCCCGTCGACCAGCTTGCGGTGCAGGTATTCGTCCTCCAGAACCTGGCGGAACTTCTCGATTCCCCAGTCCTTGATGAGGAATTTCAGACGCGCCTTGGTACGCAGACGACGGTAGCCGTAGTCGCGGAAAATCGAGACGACGCCTTCCCACACGTCGGGGACGTCGGCGAGCGGTACCCACACCCCTACACGCTGCGCGAGCATCGGGTTGGTGGACAGTCCGCCGCCGACCCAGAGATCGAGACCGGGACCGTGCTCGGGGTGGTTGACTCCGATGAACGCGACATCGTTGATTTCGTGGACTACGTCCTGGAGGCCGGAGATCGCAGTCTTGAACTTGCGAGGCAGGTTCGAGTACTCGGGCTTGCCGATGTAGCGCTCGACGATCTCGTCGATGGCAGGTGTCGGGTCGAGAACTTCGTCGACGGCCTCCCCGGCGAGGGGTGAACCAAGGACGACACGTGGGCAGTCGCCGCACGCCTCGGTGGTCTTCAGTCCTACGGCCTCGATTCGGCGCCAGATCTCGGGAACGTTCTCGATCTCGATCCAGTGGTACTGGACGTTCTCGCGATCCGACAGATCGGCGGTGTCGCGCGCGAATTCCTTCGAGATGCCCGCGAGAGTGCGAAACTGCTCCAGGTTGAGCGCCCCGGCGTCGCACCGGATACGCATCATGAAGTGCTTGGCTTCGAGAAGATCGATGTTCTCGTCGCCGGTGAAGGTGCCGTCGTAGCCCTGCTCACGTTGGGTGTAGAGACCCCACCAACGCATACGACCGCGAAGGTCGCCCTTGTCGATGCTGTCGAAACCCTGCTTCGAGTAGATGTTCTCGATGCGCGCACGCACGTTCAGTGGGTTGTCGTCCTTCTTGGCCTGCTCGTTGGCATTGAGCGGCTCACGGTAGCCGAGGGCCCACTGGCCCTCGGCACGTCGTTTCGTCGGCCGGGCGGTGCGCTCCCTCGGGGCTACGCGCGGAGGCGTTGACGAGGCCGCGTCTGTAGCGGCGTCGGTGGTCGACGACATCGATGTGCTCCTGAATCTTTCACTTCCGGGCGGCCAAGGGGAGGGGCTGAGGCTTACCGCTTGCACGCGACACCGGACGGATCGTGGGATCTGACTGGATGGATCTGCTGAAGGTCTTCGCTGGAGCGAGCCGACGCAGAGCGCGGCTACAGGCTTTTACAGCATCGACACGAGGAACTGCAGACACGCTTGAGATCGACATGGCGACGCGCCACAAGTCGGATCCCGGAGTCACTCACGTCGACCATTGTGCCACGACATTCGCCCTGGTCCGACCCCAGCAGCCTATTTACCCCGATTTCACGGTAAATAGGCTGGCAGATCGACCGAAACATTGTTTCACCGATCATGCGGCGAAGTGCCGCCGAGAGTTCTGGGAGACTGTTTGGTGTGAACCTTCTCGCCGCGCCCACCGTCTCGCTCGAATTGTCCGACGAGGCATTCGACGGTGTCGGGCAGCGGCCGTTCGGAATCTATGTTCACGTTCCGTTCTGCGCGACGCGATGCGGATACTGCGACTTCAACACCTACACGGCCGGCGAACTCGGGACTTCCGCGTCACCGCAGTCGTGGCTCGACGGTCTTCGTCGCGAACTCGATGTTGCTGCGTCGCTGATGAGCGAGCGGGCCGGGCTGGTTCCGACGGCCGATACCGTTTTCGTCGGGGGCGGAACGCCGTCCTTGCTCGGCGGCGACGGACTCACCGACGTACTGGCGGCAGTGCGGTCGAGCTTCGGGTTGACCGCGGGGGCCGAGGTCACCACCGAGTCCAATCCGGAATCGACGTCCCCGCAGTTCTTCGAGAAAATTCGCAGTGCCGGTTTCACCCGAATTTCCCTCGGTATGCAGTCTGCTGCACCACACGTGTTGGCAGTGCTCGATCGCACACATACCCCAGGCCGGGCCGTGGCCGCAGCCATGGAAGCGCGTGCTGCAGGCTTCGGCCATGTGAACCTGGATCTGATTTACGGCACCCCCGGCGAACGCGACTCCGATCTCGATCTGTCCCTGGAGGCCGTCCTCGCCGCAGGCGTCGACCATGTGTCCGCGTACGCCCTCATCGTCGAGGACGGGACTGCCATGGCTCGCAAGGTTCGTCGAGGTGAACTTCCTGCCCCGGACGACGACGTCCTGGCCTCGCGCTACGAGCGCATCGATTCTGTTCTCTCCGGTGCTGGACTGAACTGGTACGAAGTCTCCAACTGGGCCACCGGCGACGACGCCCAGTGCAAACACAACATCGGCTACTGGGACGGCGGCGACTGGTGGGGCGCAGGCCCAGGCGCGCACAGTCACATCGGCGGCACCCGATTCTGGAACGTCAAGCACCCCGCGCGTTATGCAGAGCAGTTGAGCTCGGGCTCGCTGCCGGTTGCCGGGAGTGAGCTCCTCAGTGTCGACGATCGGCACCTCGAGGAACTGATGCTGAAGATCAGATTGCGCAGCGGACTACCGGCCGATGCTCTCGACGTCTCCGAACGCGCTGCAGCGCAGCAGGTCGTGGCGGACGGGCTGATGGTCGTGGAGAACGAGCGTTACGTACTCACCGACCGGGGCCGACTTCTCGCGGATGCGGTCGTGCGCACCATCGCCGCCTGAGCCGGCCCACCGGCAGGGGAGGTCAGGCCCCGAGAACGTCGTAGTCGAACACTCGCGCATGCAGAACAGTCCGATTGCGGAGCGCCGCGCGCACGGCGCGATGCAGACCGTCTTCGAGATAGACAACGCCGCGGTAATGGACTGCGTGGGGGAACAGGTCGCCGTAGAAGGTCGAGTCCTCGGACAGGAGTCGATCCAATTCGAGGACTTTCGTCGTGGTGACGATCTCGTCGAGCCGTAGCTGGCGCGGTGGAATCTTGGACCAGTCACGCAGGGACAGGCCGTGCTCCGGGTACGGTTTGCCGTCCCTCACACCTTTGAAGATCATGCGTTGTTCGTCATCGAAGTCGAGTTGCCCACCCGACCACACTAAGGCCTTGCGTCGGCAGCCGTCCTCCGGCTACTAGACTCGGAAGACGGACTGCCGTGGCCACAGCCGCGGGACCTGATAACAGGATCGGAGGGGAGATCAAGATGTCGAGCACCGATGACCGACGTTTCGAAGTCTTGCGCGCCATCGTCGCGGACTACGTCTCCACTCAGGAACCTGTCGGCTCGCGTGCACTGGTCGAGCGCCACAACCTGGGAGTTTCCAGCGCCACCGTTCGAAACGACATGGCAGTCCTCGAGGCCGAGGGCTACATCGCGCAGCCGCACACCAGTTCGGGACGAGTCCCGACAGACAAGGGCTATCGGCGCTTCGTCGACCGCATCGCTGACGTCAAACCGCTGTCCTCGGCCGAGCGCCGAGCAATCCTCGAGTTTCTCGAAAACGGAGTCGACCTCGACGACGTGCTTCGCCGCGGCGTGCGACTGCTGGCGCAGCTGACCCGGCAAGTTGCCGTCGTGCAGTACCCGACCCTCTCGGTGTCCTCGGTCCGGCACCTCGAGATCGTTGCACTGACGCCCGCCCGTCTCTTGATGGTGCTCATCACCGATTCGGGACGAGTCGATCAGCGCATTGTCGAACTGGGCGACGTTCTCGAAGACGAAGATCTCTCTCAGCTGCGCAGGCTGCTCGGTGGTGCGTTGGAGAGCAAGCGGCTCGCTGCGGCGTCGGCGGCAGTGGCCGAGCTCGCCGAGAACTCGCCTCCGGCACTCCGCGACGCGATGATTCGATCGGCGACCGTGTTGATCGAATCGCTCGTCGAACATCCCGAGGAACGACTGGTGCTGGGCGGCACGGCGAACCTGACGAGGAACGCTGCCGACTTCGCAGGCGACGCAGGCTTCCCCGGTTCGCTGCGTGCTGTTCTCGAAGCTCTGGAAGAGCAGGTCGTTGTCCTGAAACTGATTGCTGTGACACAGGACACGAGCACAGTCACGGTGCGAATCGGCGAAGAAACCCAGGTGGCAGAGATGCGAGGCACCTCGGTGATTTCCACTGGATACGGTTCTGCTGGCATGGTGCTGGGTGGGATGGGCGTGCTCGGACCCACTCGAATGGACTACCCAGGAACAATTGCATCGGTCGCAGCCGTTGCGAGGTACATCGGCGAGGTTCTCGCGGAGCGCTGAGAACCTCGCGGACACGCTCGTCGACACACTGAACAGGTGTCGGCAGCACTCTCGATAGAAGAAGCTTTCAACGACGAGGACGAAAGAGACTTACGTGGCACGGGACTATTACGGAACCCTCGGGGTCGGTCAGAAGGCGACCGACCAAGAGATCAAGCGCGCCTACCGCAAGCTGGCACGTGAGCTCCACCCCGACGTGAACCCCGACGAGGCTGCTCAAGCTCGGTTCAAGGACATCTCGACGGCATACGAGGTGCTGTCCGATCCCGAGAAACGCCGGGTCGTAGACCTCGGCGGCGACCCCTTGCAGCAGGGGGGCGGCGGTGGCGGCGGCTTCGGCGGTGCGGGCGGTTTCGGCGGCGGACTCGGCGACGTGTTCGAGGCATTCTTCGGCGGCGGCGGTGGCGGGGGAACCCGCGGACCTCGTGGTCGCATGCAGCCCGGTGCCGACTCCTTGCTGCGCACCAAGCTGACGCTCGACGAATGCGCGCTCGGGGTCACCAAGCACATCACCGTCGATACCGCGATCCTCTGCGATCTGTGCACCGGATCCGGCACCAACGGCGACTCGAAGCCGGTGCGCTGTGAAACGTGCGGCGGTGCGGGCGAGGTTCAGTCGGTGCAGCGTTCGTTCCTCGGCCAGGTCATGACATCGCGGCCGTGCCCCACCTGCCGCGGTGCAGGCGAGACCATCCCCGACCCGTGCCGAAAGTGTGGCGGCGACGGCCGAGTGCGCTCGCGTCGTGACATCTCGGTGAAGGTTCCCCTCGGAGTGAGCAACGGCATGCGTATCCGTCTCGCGTCCCAGGGGGAGGTCGGACCGGGCGGCGGTCCCGCCGGTGACCTGTACGTCGAGATCGTCGAACAGCAGCACGAGGTCTTCGTCCGCGACGGCGACGATCTGCACTGCACCGTTCGAGTTCCGATGGTCGACGCTGCCCTCGGAACCTCGGTGTCCGTCGATGCCATCATCGACGGTCCCACCGAGATCTCGGTGGATCAGGGAACCCAACCAGGGGCGGTGACGGTATTGCGTGGTCACGGCATGCCGAAACTGCGGTCAGGGGTGCGCGGAGATCTTCACGCGCACCTCGAAGTGGTGGTTCCATCCAAACTCGACAGCAAGCAGACCCAACTGCTCGAAGACCTCAAACGACTGCGCGATCGCGATACCGCCGAGGTCGTCACCATCGGCTCCCAGCACAGTGGAGGTCTGTTCTCCAGGCTGCGGGAAGCGTTCAGCGGACGCTGACCATGGCGGCAACCGTCTTCTTCCTGAATCCGCTGCCGGCAGTCGGCGGCACCGCAGTGCTCGACGGTAAGGAAGGTCATCACGCGGCGACCGTGCGCCGTATTCGAGTCGGCGAGCGCATTGTGCTGTCCGACGGCGAGGGCGGAATAGCCGAGACCGTGGTCACCGGCGTGGAACGCGAACGCCTGGAGATGACGGTCGAGGCGCGCATGGAGGCGGCGCGTCCGAGCCCGACGGTGGGTCTGGTCCAAGCGCTACCGAAGGCCGAGCGATCCGAACTCGCAGTCGAATTGGCGACCGAAGCAGGCATCGATTCGATCGTGCCCTGGCAGTCTTCGCGCTGCGTTGCGCGGTGGGAGGGTCCGAAAGCTGTCAAGGGCGTGACGCGGTGGCGCGGCGTCGTCGCCGCTGCGTCCAAGCAGTCCAGACGGGCGTACGTGCCCGAGGTCGCCGAGCTGCACAGCACCGCTGATGTCCTGAAACGTGTTCGCGCCGTGGTCGATCGGGGTGGAATCGTCGCGGTACTGCACGAATCGGCTGCCGAGAAGTTCTCCGCGCTGAAGTTCCGAGAGGTCGCGGAAGTTTTGCTGGTGGTCGGCCCCGAAGGCGGCATCGACGACAAGGAAATCGCGAAGTTGACCGAAGCGGGCGCCGTTCCGGTGTTACTGGGTCCTACCGTCCTGCGGACCTCGACGGCCGCGGCGGTCGCCCTGGGCGCTATCGGCGTCCTCACCGACCGATGGAATCATGCTCCTCTGAATTTCGGATCACCGGAGTGAACCGGATCAAGATCGATTATGGAGAGCATCCGGAGCAGTACGGTCATCTATATCTTCCGGAAAGTCCTGTGCGTGAACCGCTTCCGGTGGTGATGGTCGTGCACGGTGGATCGTGGAGTGGGCGATACGCGCTGACTCTGGGAACCCAGTACGCCGTCGAATTCGCGCGCGCAGGATTGGCGGCATGGAACATCGAGTACCGCCGTGTCGGTAAAGGAGGTGTGTGGCCCGAGGTCGGCTCGGACGTGTCGGCTGCGCTGCAGGCCGTCGGTTCTCTGGTGCAGCAACACTCGCCGATACCGTTCGACACGAACGATATTCGCGTTATCGGTCACTCGGCGGGTGGGCATCTCGCAGTCTGGATGACAGGGGAGCGTCAGCTGCCGATCCGGCCGTCTTTGGTTGTGTCGCAGGCAGGCGTTCTCGATCTCGCTGCAGGACCTGCCAGTGGTCACGCGAACCCGGCTGTGGAGTCTTTGCTGGATGCGCGCTACGAGGATGCGCCGGAGTTGTACAGGGCTGCCTCGCCCCTGCACAGGCTGCCGACCGGAGTACCCGTGCGGTGCATTCACGGAGCAGCGGACGTGCAGGTGCCGGTCACTCACAGTGAGCGTTACGTCGCGGCAGCGACCGCCGCGGGGGACGTCGCAGGACTGTCCGTGATCGACGGGGAGGACCATTTCGCCTTCCTTGCGCCGGGAACGGAATGCTGGAAGCAGTCCATGGCCGCTGTACTGAACCACCGGCCGATTGAACCACCGGCCGATTGAACCACCGTGCAGGTAAATTGGAATGCGCGCATTGCCGTGCGCGTTAAACTCGAGATCAGCATCCCGTTACGCGACATCCGAAAGCAGGCCATAGCCACCACGTGAGTCAACACAGCGAATTTCCTGCCGAGCGTCAGGTTCGGTCAAGCATGGAATTGGCACCCGAGGCCGTCCCTCCACTCCTCGGGCAGTCCGACGAGAATCTTCGCGCCTTGGAAGAGGTGCTCAGTGCCGATATCCACGTTCGCGGAAATGCAGTGACTCTCAGTGGAAAGGTCGCCGACGTCGCGTTGGCCGAGCGGGTGATCTCGGAGTTGGCGGCCGTCGTCAAGCGCGCGCAGCCACTTACGCCCGATGCGGTCCGCCGCACCGTCGCCATGCTCACCGAAGGAGTGGCAGAATCGCCCGCCGAGGTGCTGAGCCTGGACATTCTGTCGCGTCGGGGTAAGACGATCCGTCCCAAAACCCTGAACCAGAAACGCTATGTCGACGCCATCGACGTCAACACCATCGTGTTCGGGATCGGGCCGGCAGGCACCGGCAAGACCTACCTGGCGATGGCCAAGGCGGTCCAAGCGCTGCAGACCAAGCAGGTGAGCCGGATCATCCTGACTCGGCCGGCCGTCGAAGCAGGGGAGCGTCTCGGCTTCCTGCCCGGCACCCTGCACGAGAAGATCGATCCGTACCTGCGACCGCTTCACGATGCTCTGCACGACATGATGGACGAGGAGGCCATCCCGAAGCTGATGCAGGCCGGAGTCATCGAGGTTGCACCACTCGCCTACATGCGTGGACGTACGTTGAACGACGCGTTCATCATTCTCGACGAGGCGCAGAACACCACTGCCGAGCAGATGAAGATGTTCCTGACCAGGCTCGGGTTCGGTTCCAAGATCGTCGTGACCGGCGACGTCACGCAGGTAGACCTGCCAGGCGGAGCTCGGTCCGGGCTCCGCGCAGCCAGCGAGATCCTCACCGATGTCGACGACATCCACTTCGCGCAGCTGACGAGTAGCGATGTCGTGCGGCACCGTCTCGTATCCGAGATCGTCGATGCGTACGAGCGGTTCGAATCCACGCACGAGGCCGACGGCAACCGTGCGCAGCGACGCTCGAACGGTCCGCGGTCAGCTCGCCGTTAGAGTACTCGCCGTTAGAGTAATCGTGTCCGGAGTCGAGAAAGAACGATGTGTAGAGAGAATGTGCGGTAGATGAGTATCGAGGTGTCCAATGAATCGGGGATGGATATCTCCGAGCCGGAACTCGTGAGCGTGGCCAGGTTCGCGATCGCGAGCATGGATGTGCACCCTGCCGCCGAACTGTCGATGGTTCTCGTCGATTCGGCCACCATGGCCGATCTGCACATGCGGTGGATGGACCTTCCCGGCCCGACCGACGTGATGTCGTTTCCGATGGATGAGCTGGAGCCGGGCGGTCGTCCCGACGCGCCGGACCCCGGGCCGTCGATGCTCGGGGATATCGTGTTGTGCCCGTCGTTCGCCGCGGATCAGGCCGCGTCCGCCGGTCACCCGCTCGAACACGAACTCGCGCTGCTGACGGTGCACGGCGTTCTGCATCTGCTCGGTTACGACCATGCCGAACCCGACGAGGAGAAGGAGATGTTCGGTCTCCAGAATCGAATCCTCGAGGACTGGTACGAGGATCTTCGCCGCGCGGAGGAAGCCGATCTGCAAACCGCACGGGACAATCGGCTTCTGGGCAAGACCGGATTCGCCCGGGACGAGAACCTGTGAGCAGTGCACCCGCACTCATCGTCTCTGCTGTTGTGCTGGTTCCGCTCGCCGGTGTGTTCGCGGCCGTCGACTCGGCGCTCAACACCGTCTCTCGGGCCCGCATCGAGGATATGGTCAAGGACGAACGACCGGGTGCCGTCGGGCTGCTCAACGTCGTGGCGGACCGACCGCGGTACGTCAATCTGACTGTTCTGCTGCGGATTCTGTGCGAGATTGCGGCGACGGTAATGCTGGCGGGCGGCATGATGGATCTGCTGTCGGAAAATCTGGCGCTTGCCGTCACCGCAGTCATCATGGTGCTCGTCAGTTATGTCGCAGTCGGCGTCGGCCCGCGGACGCTCGGCCGCCAGCATGCGTACTCGATAGCGTTGTCCGCTGCATTTCCGCTTCGCGCCCTCGGCTGGATTCTCGGCCCGGTGAGCAGGTTGCTCATCCTGATCGGTAACGCCATCACCCCTGGCCGCGGATTTCGTAACGGCCCCTTCGCTTCCGAGATCGAGCTCCGCGAACTCGTCGACATGGCGCGTGAGCGCGGCGTGGTCGCCGACGACGAACGTCGCATGATTCAGTCCGTGTTCGAGCTCGGCGACACCTCGGCGCGCGAAGTCATGGTGCCGAGGCCCGAAATGGTCTGGATCGAATCGGACAAGTCGGCAGGTCAAGCAACGTCGCTGGCAGTGAGGTCGGGACACTCGCGAATCCCGGTGATCGGTGAGAACGTCGACGACATCGTCGGTGTGGTCTATCTGAAAGATCTTGTGCAGCAGACGTATTTTTCGACCGACGGTGGTCGCGGTGTGCAGGTGAGCCAACTGATGCGTCCAGCCGTCTTCGTGCCGGATTCCAAAGCCCTCGATGCACTCCTGGCCGAGATGCAGAGGGACCGCAATCACATGGCGCTACTCGTCGATGAATACGGCGGCACTGCCGGTCTCGTCACCATCGAGGATGTACTGGAAGAGATCGTGGGCGAGATAGCGGACGAATACGACGCCGACGAGGTTGCGCCGATCGAAGATCTCGGTGACGGAACTTTCCGTGTGTCAGCGCGGGTGCCGCTCGAAGATGTCGGTGAGTTGTTCGGCATCGAGATCGAGTCCGAGGATGTCGACACTCTCGGCGGGCTTCTCGGTTACGAACTCGGCCGTGTGCCGCTGCCGGGTTCACGTGTCGAATCCCACGGATTGATTCTGGTCGGCGAAGGCGGAGCGGACCAGAAGGGCCGGGTTCGCGTGACCACTGTTCTGGTGGAGAAGGTCCCGGCTCCTCAGTCAACCGAAAACAATGCAGAAAACGAGACAGAAGATGCCGATGAATAAGTGCATCGGCGTCACGACTATCCCAGCCGACTGCGGCGGGAAGAGCTGGGAGGTGCGGGGTGTCTGACGCGAGCAAAGAAGAGTTTCGGTCCGGATTCGTTTGTTTCGTGGGTCGACCGAACACCGGGAAGTCGACGCTGACCAATGCGCTCGTCGGTGCCAAGATCGCCATCACATCGTCTCGTCCACAGACGACCAGGCACACGATCCGCGGAATCGTTCACCGCGACAGTGCGCAACTGATCCTGGTGGATACGCCCGGGTTGCACCGTCCCCGCACACTTCTGGGCCAGCGCCTCAACGATCTGGTGCAGGACACGTACTCGGAAGTCGACGTCATCGGTTTGTGCATTCCCGCGGACGAGAAGATCGGGCCTGGCGACCGATGGATTCTCGAACAGGTGCGTCACATTGCACCGAAGACCACGTTGATCGGCATCATCACCAAGATCGACAAGGTGAAGAAGGAACGCATCGTTCAACAGCTCATGGCCCTGTCGAAGCTCCTCGGCGAGAACAGTCACGTCATCCCGGTGTCCGCGACATCGGGGGAGCAGGTGGAAAAGCTCGTCGAGCTTCTCGCTTCGGAGTTGCCGCCAGGGCCTGCGTTCTACCCTGACGGCGAGCTCACGGACGAGCCGGAAGAGATCTTGATGGCCGAGCTCATCCGTGAGGCCGCGCTCGAAGGCGTTCGTGACGAACTCCCGCACTCGCTCGCTGTCGTGATCGACGAGATCACTCCGCGAGAAGGCCACGACAACATGCTCGATGTGCACGCAATTCTCTACGTCGAACGATCGAGCCAGAAGGCAATCATCATCGGCAAGGGTGGATCGCGGCTCAAGGAAGTCGGCACCGAGTCGCGCCTACAGATCGAGAAGCTTCTGGGAACCAGGATCTACCTCGATCTGCACGTGAAGATCGCGAAGGATTGGCAGACCGACCCCAAGCAGATGGGCAAGCTCGGTTTCTGAGCGTCGCTGGATCCGCCGTGAGTGGGAGACATCCATTCGCTCTGCTGCATGGGAGACTGGTAAGCGTGAGGCTATACCGGGACAATGCAGTCGTGCTGCGCCAGCACAAGCTGGGTGAAGCCGATCGCATCGTCACGCTCCTCACACGGGACAACGGCATCGTCCGTGCCGTCGCCAAAGGCGTTCGCCGCACTAAGTCGAAGTTCGGTGCCAGGCTCGAACCTTTCGCCCACGTGGATGTTCTTCTCCACCCAGGACGCAATCTCGACATCGTCACCCAGGTGCACACGGTCGACGCGTTCGGCGGCGACATCGTCACCGACTACGGCTGTTACACCACCGGATGCGCAGTCCTCGAGACCGCGGAACGCCTCGCGGGCGAGGAGCACGCACCGGCAAAGCGACTTCATCAGCTGACGGTCGGGGCCCTGCGCGCCCTCGGCGAACGAGCACGGCCACCGGAACTGATTCTCGACGCCTTTCTGCTTCGCGCCATGGGGTTTTCGGGGTGGGCGCCGTCGTTGACCGAATGTGCACGCTGCGCAGCACCGGGACCGCACCGGGCGTTCCACGTCGCCGCTGGTGGATCGGTCTGCGTGCACTGCCGGCCACCGGGTTCGGCGACGCCGATGACTGGGGTTCTGGACCTGATGGTCGCGCTGGAGCGCGGGGAATGGGAATACACCGAGACCACGTCGACCGCAGTTCGCAGCCAGGCGAGCGGTCTCGTCGCAGCGCATCTGCAGTGGCATCTCGAACGTCAGCTGCGGACTCTGCCGCTGATCGAGCGGTCTCGACCGCACACCGGCGAGCCTGGCTATCCGACACGACTCGACACCGTCGTTCACCCGTGAGTTGGTCGATGCCGAGCAGGCAGCTGCTCCTGATCTCCGGCTCTCTCCGAGAGGGTTCGACCAACACCGCTGCGATCACCACTGCCGCGTCCTTGGTGCCGGCCGGGTGGACTGCCGAGGTCAATCGCGACATGGGTGAACTCCCACACTTCAACCCCGATGATGACACCGACGCTGTTCCTGCGAGCGTTGCGCGCCTGCGTTCGGCGATCGCGTCGAGTGACGCCGTGATGATGTGCACGCCGGAGTATGCGGGCGGACTGCCGGGTTCGTTCAAGAATCTGCTGGACTGGACGGTGGGCGGCATGGAGATCGTCGGGAAACCCTGTGCGTGGCTGAATGTCTCGGCGAATCCTTCTCGGGCAGCGGACGCGCACGACTCGCTTCGCAAGGTCCTCGGATTCACCGGGGCAGACATCGTCGATGCCGCCTGTGTGCACGCCCCGGTGACCCGATCGGCCGTCGTTGACAATGGATCGGTCACGTCCCGTGTGTTCACGACCGTGGCCACCGGCGCCGTCGTTACCCTGGCGCAGTATGCGTCGGCAAAAGGCCGGTAGGCCGTAGCGCCGCCCACCGGCGAACCTGATTCGGCCGGGCAGGTGGCCGTCGGGCAGGATGAAGACCGTGATTCGACGACGCGAGCCGCGCGCACCGACCGACGGCGAGACCGCTGTACGTCCTCCGGATCCACATCCGTCGGGAGCGAGGCCGCCGATACTGCAGCCCGAGCTCATCCCACGCCACGTCGCGCTGGTAATGGACGGCAACGGGCGATGGGCGCAGGACCGCGGACTGCCACGTACTGCCGGGCACGAACGCGGCGAAGAGGTGCTGATGGACACCGTGTGCGGCTGCATCGACATCGGCGTGAAGTGGCTTTCGGCGTACGCGTTCTCCACCGAGAATTGGAAGCGAAGCCCTGACGAGGTCAAGTTCTTGATGGGCTTCAACCGCGACGTCATCCGGCGTCGCCGCGACGAGATGAACGAAATGGGCGTCCGCGTCCGCTGGGCCGGTCGTAGGCCGCGGCTCTGGCGCAGTGTCATCAAAGAACTCGAAGTAGCCGAGGAGTTGACGAAGAAGAACACCGTCATGACGCTGACGATGTGCGTCAACTACGGCGGTCGCGCCGAGATCGCCGATGCGACAAAGGAAATCGCTCGTCAGGTTGCAGCCGGGAAGCTCGATCCGGAGAAGATCACCGAGGCAACCGTCGCAAAGTATCTCGACGAGGCCGACATGCCGGACGTCGACCTGTTTCTGCGTCCGTCGGGGGAACAGCGGACGTCGAATTTTCTGATCTGGCAGTCGGCGTACGCCGAGTTCGTGTTCCAGAAGAAGCTGTTTCCAGATTTCGATCGACGCGACTTGTGGGAAGCCTGCGTCGAATACGCGTCGAGAGATCGTAGATTCGGGGGAGTGAAGTATGAGTGAGGAATTGTCGTTGCAGGCACGTGCGGAAATAGCCTTGTCGCAGTTTGCAACCGTTGTTGTGGGAGAAGAAGGATCGCTCGGGTTCGACTACGCAGGAGCGCTGTGTTCGCTTCGCTCGGTCGCACTCTCGCCCGGACTCGAAGTGCTGTCGTTGACAGCCGTTCTGGCCTGGGATCGCCCGTTGAAAGCGTCGCTCCACAAGAAGGTGGCGGATCGCAACGCAGATTCACAATTCGGATCGATCTCGGTCAACATCCACGAAAAGCTTGCAGATGTACTGCTGCGCTACACGTTTCCGGCCAGCGGGCTGGACGACGAGGCGCTGATGACCATGCTGGTTCTGGTGCTGGGAGGCGTCGAGAAAGCTCGCGAGGGGCTGCTGCCCTGAGGCGGCCTATCGGGACCTGCATTCGCTGCAGGTGCCGAATATCTCGATGGTGTGGCTCACGTCGGTGAAGCCGTTGGTCTCCGCGACGCCCTGCGACCACTTCTCGACGGTCGGGCCTTCGACCTCGACGGTGTATCCGCAGTCGCGGCACACCAGGTGGTGATGGTGGCCCGACGAGCACCGACGGTAGACGGATTCTCCGGTGTCGATGCGCAGCACGTCGACGGTGCCCGCATCGGCAAGAGTCTGCAGGGTTCGGTAGACCGTCGTCAGTCCGATACCTTCACCGCGCTTGCGGAGTTCGTCGTGTAGATCCTGCGCCGATCGGAACTCCTCGATGTTGTCGAGGAGATCGGAGATCGCGCTGCGCTGCTTGGTTGCGCGAACGCCGACGACGACGGGTTTGCGGCGGGTGGTCTCGGTCGATGACTTTTCGGCCATGGATTCAGCCTTCCTCGGCGTGAGCAACTGCGTCGACGACGATATGAGCGAGATGGTCGTCGACCAGTCGATAGAGAACTTCGCGACCGTTGCGCTCACCCTGAACCACTCCGGCGGCCTTGAGGACGCGCAGATGTTGGCTGATGAGCGGTTGGGTGACCCCGAGTGCGCCGACCAGTTCGTGGACGCAACGCTCGGACTCGCGGAGCTGGAGAACGATTGCGATTCTAACCGGCGCAGCGAGAGCGCGGAGGATGTCCCCCGCGGCCGCAAGAGTTTCCTTGGGCGGCATCGGTGCGGGCGGTGCGGACCCGAACGGGTCGTTCACGTGCCCGTCGGTCGCATGCCCAGCGAGTGCAGCATGTTCGTCGGCTGGGTGCGAAGGGTCTGTGTCCATGATCGCCAACAGATGTCTCCTTCTATCAGGCTCGGTTGTAGACCCCACACTAGTCCAGTGATTGTTAATGCAAATCACTTCCATTTTGATATGCACGACTGTGCACGTCAACCGAGCCCGGGGAGCGTTCGGATAAACCCGAGCCGACCGATAGGCTCAGCACCTACAAGTCCCCCCTCACCAGACACAAGATGGAGAGCTCCGCCAGTGGCACCCAAGTCCAAAGTCGAAACCGTCGCCAACCTCGCCAAGCGGAGAGGGCTCGTCTACCCCTGCGGCGAGATCTATGGCGGTACCAAGTCGGCGTGGGATTACGGCCCGCTGGGCGTCGAGCTCAAGGAAAACATCAAGAAGCAGTGGTGGCGGAACATGGTCACCAGCCGCGAGGATACGGTAGGCCTCGATTCGTCGGTAATCCTGCCGCGCCAGGTGTGGGAGGCCTCCGGCCACGTCGAGACGTTCAGTGACCCTCTCGTCGAGTCGCTCATCACTCACAAGCGGTACCGCGCCGATCACCTCCTCGAAGCCTACGAGGAGAAGCACGGGCACCCACCCGAGAACGGGCTTGCCGATATCCGCGACCCCGAAACCGGTGATCCAGGCCAGTGGACCGAGCCGCGCGCTTTCTCCGGCCTGCTCAAGACATTCCTCGGCCCCGTCGACAACGAAGAGGGCCTGCACTACCTCCGCCCCGAGACCGCTCAGGGCATCTTCGTGAACTTTGCCAACGTGCTCACCACCTCGCGCAAGAAGCCGCCGTTCGGCATCGGCCAGATCGGTAAGAGCTTCCGCAACGAGATCACGCCCGGCAACTTCATCTTCCGTACTCGCGAGTTCGAGCAGATGGAGATGGAGTTCTTCGTCAAGCCAGGCGAGGACGATGAGTGGCACCAGTACTGGATCGACTACCGGTTGAAGTGGTACACCGATCTCGGCATCGATCCGGAGAACCTGCGGCTGTACGAGCACGCCAAGGAAAAGCTGTCGCACTACTCCAAGCGGACGGTCGACATCGAGTACCGATTCCGGTTCCAGGGCAGTGAGTGGGGCGAGCTAGAGGGTGTCGCCAACCGCACCGACTACGACCTCACGGTCCACTCGAAGGCATCCGGTCAGGACCTGAGCTATTACGAGCAGGCCACCGACACTCGGTACACCCCCTACGTCATCGAGCCCGCAGCCGGACTGACCCGTTCGCTGATGGCGTTCCTCGTCGACGCCTACACCGAGGACGAGGCACCCAACGCCAAGGGTGGCGTCGACAAGCGCGTTGTGCTCAAGCTCGACCGGCGGTTGGCGCCGGTCAAGGTGGCGGTGCTGCCGCTCTCGCGCAACGCTGATCTGACGCCCAAGGCGAAGGATCTGGCGGCGCAGCTGCGTCAGTACTGGAACGTCGAATTCGACGACGCCGGGGCTATCGGACGCCGGTACCGTCGTCAGGACGAAATCGGTACGCCGTTCTGCATCACCGTCGACTTCGACACTCTCGACGACCATGCCGTCACCATCCGTGAGCGCGACAGCATGGCGCAGGAGCGCGTTGCTCTCGATCAGGTCCAGGCCTACCTGGGGCAGCGTCTCCTCGGCGCGTAATTCGGATTGATACTTCAGGTGACCGAATGAGTCATTCGGTCACCTGAAGTGCGTTGTGGGTGTTCAGAACCGGCCGCCGCCCGCGCGCCCGCCGCCCCCGCCGCCGAAACCGCCGCCCCCGAAGCCGCCTCCGCCGCCGAAACCTCCACCGAAGCCGCCGCCGCCCCGACTGCCCCGCAGCATGCTGTCGATCAGGATCCCGCCGAGTACGGCACCCGCAGCGCCGCCGCCGCCGCCGCGCGGACGCCTGCTGTCCTCCCATTGTGCGACGTCGGCCTGTGCTAACTGCGATGCGCGCGAAGCGAACTGGGCGGCAGCCTGAGCATGCCGGATCGCCGTTGCCGGATCGCTGGTTTCGAGCTGGCGAGCTGCCTGGAAGTACCGCTCGGCCTCTGCCAACGCAGTTCGTGCATCGGCGCCGATCCCTCCGCGTCTGGTCGATATGTAATCCTTCGCCGCGGTGATCTGCGACTGCGCTCCGCCGAGGTCGCGAGCCAGCCTGCTGCGGAGCAGTTCGTCCTGCGTCTTCGCTTCGGTCGCGTCCTCGATCACCTCGTCGAGGTGCTGATCAGCCTCGACGAGCTGGTTGTAGCTGCCCAACGGATCCGACGCCTGTGCTGCCTCGGCGTTACGCAGTGCCTGTTCGGCAGCTGTTCGCGCTGCCTGCAGGTCCGAGCCGCCGTGCTGTGTGAGCGATGAGGCCTGGTCCAGGTCGCGCCGCACTTCGGCGATGGCCTCCGGCAGGGTGGCGATTGCATTGCGAATATCGTTCTGCGCGTGGTCGACTGCATCGAGAAGGGCTCTCGCCTGGTCGACGGCTTTCTCCGCGGTGCGCACGGCGGAGACGAGCTGGCCCTGCTGTCCGGCGGGCTTGGCTGCAGCGTCTCGTCCAGCGGCAATGTTCGACTCGGCCAGCGCTACGTCTTCTCGCGCCATGTCGACGTTTTTCGCGATCGACGCCAGCGCAGGCGCAGCGAACTCGGTACGAAGCTGCGCGAGGACCCGCTCGGATTCGGGCACGCGAACCGTCAGTTCGACGACACTCTGCGTCAGGGAGTCCAGCTTGCTGTCTGCATTGATCAGCAGATCGCGCATGTTCTCGAATTCTTCGACACGTGAATCGAGTTCGTGGTCTGCTCGGCCGCACGAGGAGATGATCTGGATCAGCATGGCGCGGCGCTGGTCCGGGGTTTCGGCGATCGCGTCGTCGAGGCGCTGGCGGATCTCGAATGCCGATGCGAGAGCTTTCTTCGCTTCCTCGAACGCACCGATGAACGGCGCCGCGGTGGTGTCGCCGAACTCGGATCGAGCGATCGCAAGTTCCTCCTCGCTCGCGCGGACTGCATTGTCCGTCTCGATGAGCATCGAGTGCGCGCGTGCATCGAGAAAGTCGAGGGGGAGTGCCGAAAGCGCGCCCGTATCGGTGGGGTCGATGTTGTGTGCAGCTTCGATTCCGGCCTTCTGGCGTGCCTTCTTGCGCCTGGAGGAATACACGACGGCACCGCCGCCGCCGACCACGACAACACCTGCGCCGATCAGCCAGGGTGTGCCGGAGCCGTCGGAACTCGAGGATGCGTACGCGTCACTCAACGACCCAGCGGTGACAATGGCTGCACCCGCCCAATCCTCCTCGCGCAGTGCGGGTTCGATGTTATCGGTGCGCATATCCGAGATTTCGGAATCGGTGATCTGGGTAAGCCCTGTCGCGACCCAGGTGGCGTACGAACGATCCACCGTCGCAACGGCAAGCAAGGCATCTCGATCTCCGAAGCCGCTTGCTTTCGCCGTCGACTCGGCCCACGCGGCCGGATCGGTGTTGTCGAAGTCGGCAACGTACACGACCCAGAGGCGGATCCGGTCGTCGTTGTACAGGTCATCGATGGCCGTCTGCACATCCGCCCGTTGGCCGTCGTCGATTGCCTCGACGGTGTCGGTGATCTGGCCCGCCAGACGTGAGGGCTGATCGGCCGACGCCGTCCCCGCGGAGCCCAACAGAGCTGCGAATCCAAGAAATAGGGTGAGCGCGGTGAAGGCGAAAAATCGCCGCGTCCGTGAGAAATCGGGAACGTGCTTAGCCTGATCGACTGCCATGGAATCCGAATCTACCGGCACGCGTCGCAGCGAGGTGACCATGACACTTGTCATGGCAGGATCGTGACGCTCGGACCAGGGCATGGGCTGGGATCGGTAGCAGAGTTCTACTCATGACAACGACACCAGCGGTTCATCTGGAACACCTGAGCAAGAGTTACGGATCGGTGCAGGCAGTCGCCGACGTGAGCCTGCGCATCGAACCGGGCGAGGTAGTGGCTTTCCTCGGCCCGAACGGTGCAGGCAAGACGACGACGATCGACATGATGCTCGGACTCGCGACGCCGGATACCGGGTCGGCCCGGGTGTTCGGGGCCGCGCCCGCGGAGGCGATCGGTGCAGGCCGAGTCTCGGCTGTGATGCAGTCCGGCGGACTGCTCCGCGACCTGACCGTCCGAGAAACCGTGCGCTTGACCGCGTCGTTGTTCCCCCGGACGAGCCCAGTGGACGACGTCCTGGGGCGAGCGGGCATCTCCGCTATCGCTGATCGCCGGGTCGCGAAATGCTCGGGAGGAGAACAACAGCGACTGCGATTCGCGCTTGCCCTGTTGCCCGAACCCGACCTGATCATCCTGGACGAACCGACCACGGGGATGGACGTCGAAGGGCGCCGGGACTTCTGGAAGGCCATTCGACAGGACGCACTCCGCGGCCGAACAGTTCTGTTTGCGACCCACTACCTCGACGAAGCCGACGCCTACGCGGACCGGATCGTGCTGCTGCGTCACGGCCGGGTCGTCGCCGACGGCAGTGCTGCGGAGGTGAAGAACCTCGCGTCCGGTCGGACAGTGACAGCCACGGCGCCCGGCGTCGACCAGACGGCGTTGCTCGGGTTGCCGGGGGTCGACAGTGTCGAGCTTCGCGGTGAGCGGGTGCTCATCCATGGGCAGAACTCCGACCTTGTTGCGAGGTACCTGCTGACCCAGACCGACGCCGTCGACCTCGAAATCGTTTCCAAAAACCTCGAGGACGCCTTCCTCGCGCTCACCACCGATGCCCAGACCACCAGCCTTGTAGGGAGCTCGAAGTGACTACCACCGAGACAATCCGGACGACCCATGCACCTCGGCCGACGCTGGCACTCGGCGGCTTCAGTCCCACGTTCCTCGGCTTGGAAATCAAGCGCCTCGTACGTAATCGGCGAACCGTCGTGTTCACGCTCGTGATGCCGCCGGTGTTCTTCGTGATTTTCGGGCTTCAGTCCGACTACTCGAGCAACTACGCCTTCGCTCACGGGAACGTCACGGCGTACATCGCCATCAGCATGGCCGTCTACGGTGCCATGCTCGCCGCAACGAGCGGCGGAGCCATGGTCTCCGTCGAACGAGCGCAGGGCTGGAGCAGGCAACTTCGCCTGACGCCGTTGCGGCCGGTCGCCTACATCGTCACCAAGATGCTCGTCGCGATGACCATGGGGCTCGCATCGGTGGTGGTGGTGTTCGTGGTGGCGGCGTTCGTCGGCGCGGACATGCCGATCTGGGTGTGGATCGCTACAGGCCTCATTGCCTGGCTCGGTAGCTCGGTGTTCGCGGCCTTCGGATTGTTCATGGGATATCTGCTGCCGTCAGAGAACGTCATGCAGGTATTAGGACCTGTTCTCGCCGTGCTTGCCTTCGCCGGTGGGTTGTTCGTTCCACTCTCGGACACCGGTTGGTTCTCGGTGGTCGCGCAGTTCACCCCGCTCTACGGTCTCGCGACGGTCGCCCGGGCGCCATTCACCGCTGTCTCCGGCGGCACGCTCGCGGTGGCGGTTCTCAACCTCGTCGTCTGGGCGGGGGTGTTCATCGTCGGGGCGGCCATGTTGTTCCGTCGGGACACCGGGCGAGTCTGACGAGCCGTACTAGCGTGAGCAACATGACTGCCGAAACGGACGGACCCGAGACCATGGGGCGGATGTTCCGTTTCGGCTGGGTCTTCGGCATGATCTGGCTTTTCTACCTCGTGTATCCGCTCGGGGAGGCGCTCGATCAGCCGGAGCTGTGGCAACAAATCGCCGGAGTCGCGGCCGTAATCGTGTTCGGCGCAACATTCGTGGTGACATTCTGGGCGTTTCGGAACGCGAACCGCAACAATCGGAGACTCGATCTCCGGTGGGCGTGGACTAGCTTGATCGTGATGGCGCTGCTGATTTTGCTACTCGCGCTTCTCCTCGGGAGTGTGGCGTTCGGCGCGACGATCTACATGGCGGTACTCGCAATGATGACGCTGCCGAGCCGTCAGGCATGGGCCGGTGTCGCGGTCCTCGTCGCCATAGTCGAGCTAGTTCCGCGAATCGTCCCTGACTGGAATCCCGGCACCTTCTTCGCGTTTCAGCTCATTGTCAGTGCCGTTGCTGCGTGGGGTATCACTCAGGTTTTCCGCCGCAACCACGAGCTCGCCGAGGCTCGCCAGCAGTTGGCGGATCTCGCCGTGGTGGCCGAGCGCGAACGGGTCGGCCGCGACGTCCACGACATTCTCGGACACTCGCTCACCGTCATCACGGTGAAAGCCGAACTCGCCGGGCGGTTGATCGAGATCGACCCGGCGCGAGCAGCAATCGAAATCGGACAGATCGAAGCGCTTGCGCGAGAAGCACTCGGAGACGTTCGTTCGACGGTGGGTGGTATGCGCCGGGTGGATGTAGCCGCCGAACTCGGCAACGCACGTTCCGCTCTCGCAGCGGCCGACATCGACGCGGACCTCCCGGCGGACGCAGATGTTGTGTCCTTACGTAACCGCGAGCTGTTCGGTTGGGCGCTGCGGGAAGCTGTCACCAACGTCATCCGGCACAGCGGAGCCCACACGTGCTCGGTGGTAATCGACGCGAATCACATCGTAATTTCCGACGACGGATGCGGTGTGCCCGAGAACTCGGCGAACGATGGCAATGGGCTTCGAGGGCTCGCGGAGCGAGTCAAGGCTGCCAACGGATCGCTTGCGGTCGGTCGCGGCGGAACCGGCGGATTTCGAGTGGAAGTGAGGTCTGCATGAGCATCAAACTGCTTTTGGCCGACGATCAGGCGTTGGTGCGCGGGGCGCTCGCAGCACTGCTCGATCTCGAATCCGACCTGGACGTCGTGGCCGAGGTCGGCCGAGGAGACGAGGTCGTAGCGGCGGCGCTCGAGCACTCGCCGGATGTGGCGCTGCTCGACGTCGAGATGCCTGGTCTCGACGGGATTGCGGCCGCCGCCGCACTCCGAGAGCAGGTGCCGTCATGCCGAGTGCTCATCGTCACCACGTTCGGCAGGCCCGGATATCTGCGCCGAGCCATCGATGCGGGTGCGTATGGATTTGTCGTCAAAGACACCCCTGCGCGGCAGCTGGCCGACGCCGTGCGCCGAGTTCACCTGGGCCTGCGTGTCGTGGATCCAACGCTCGCCACCGAGACGCTGACCGACGGTGTCTCGCCGCTGACGGCCCGTGAGCAGCAGGTTCTCCGCGCTGCCGCGGCCGGCGGCACTGCAGCTCGACTTGCGGCGCAGCTGCACCTGTCGGAGGGGACGGTGCGCAACCATCTGTCTGCGGCGATCGGAAAAACGGGCACGACCACCCGCGCCGAAGCAGTCCGAGTGGCGCAGGACCGCGGTTGGTTGTGAGTGCATTCGGACTGGTTGTGGGTTCATTGCGCACGCCCCGGCGACCCCAACCGTGCGCGACTGGCAAACTCGAGGGGTGAACCCGACTCTCGCCCGCGATCCGTACGGCGATCCCCACGAGGATTCCTACGAAGAACCCGAACCCGAACCCTCCCGGCTCGGGTTCTTCGGCACCCTCGGTCGATGGACGATGCGTGTGATCGTCGGCGTCATCTTGATGGGACTGATCGTTGTCGGCGGCACCGCGGCGAGGGTGTGGCAGGTGGCCCGGATCGACGACCATTCTCCGGCCCAGGCAATCGTGGTGCTCGGCGCAGCGCAGTACTCCGGCACACCGTCGACGGTGTTCGAGTCCCGGCTCTCCCAAGCCGCAGCGCTGTACGAGGAAGGAGTCGCTCCCGAGATCGTGACAGTGGGCGGAAAGCAGGAAGGCGACCTCTACACCGAGGCCGCGTCCGGTCGAAACTTTCTCATCGATCAAGGCGTACCCGCGGACAAGATCATAGCCGTCGAGCAAGGTTCGGACACCTTGGAAAGCATCGAGGCGGTCAGCGAAACACTTGGTGCGCAAGGTAAGTCGTCCGTCGTGTTGGTCAGTGATCCCTGGCATTCACTGCGGACGCGCACGATGGCGCGCGATGCCGGTCTCGAAGCCTGGACCTCGCCCACCCGAACCGGGCCCGCGGTGTACACCCGTGAATCGCAGGCCCATGGAATTGCTCGCGAGACCGGTGCACTGCTCTGGTACCAGCTGACGCACTTCACAGCAGACTTCTCCTACACGGCAGGTCAATGACATTGAGCGAGTACACAGACCACGACCTAGAGAGGTTCGTGGCCGAGGCTCCCAAAACCGCGGGTTTGAACAGCAAGCAGGAGAACGCGTCGCACCGTAGCGCGTTCGCCCGCGATCGTGCCCGAGTGTTGCACTGTGCGGCTCTCCGCAGGCTGGCCGACAAGACGCAGGTCACCGGACCGCGCGACGGCGACACGCCTCGAACCCGTCTGACGCACTCGCTCGAGGTCGCTCAGATCGGGCGCAGCATCGCCGAAGGACTCGGAACCGATCCTGACCTGGTCGATCTTGCCGGACTCGCCCACGACATCGGCCACCCGCCGTACGGCCACAATGGTGAGCGAGCGCTCGACGAGGTCGCCGTGGACTGCGGTGGATTCGAGGGCAACGCTCAGAACCTGCGGATTCTCACCGGGCTGGAGCCGAAGATTCTCGACGAGGAAGGCCGCAGTGCCGGGCTCAACCTGACCCGTGCCTCCCTGGATGCGGCGACGAAATATCCGTGGCTGCGCCCTGCCCCCGGCGCGAAGTTCGGTGCGTACGACGACGACGGAAAGATCCTCGGCTGGGTACGTGACGGCGCGCCCGACCGTCGTAAATGCTTGGAAGCGCAGTCGATGGACTGGGCAGACGATGTTGCCTACTCGGTGCACGACGTCGAGGACGGCGTCATCGACGGGCGGATCGCACTGCGTGCTCTCGGTGATCCGAGTGAGCAGCGTGAGCTGGCCGAGCTCGGCGTGCGGGAATTTCGAGGGCTCGACGTCAACGAGCTGATCGAGGCAGCGGATCGGCTGTCCCGAATGCCCGTGGTACTCGCTGTCGGTCAGTTCGACGGCACGTTGAACGCGTCGGTTGCGCTGAAGCATCTCACGAGCGAACTGGTCGGGCGGTTCGCGACCGCAGCCATCAACGGCACTCGCAACAAGTGGGGCACGGAACCACTGGCCCGCTACGAGGCAGATCTGGTGATCCCGCCGATCGTGGCCTCGGAGGTCGCGTTGCTCAAGACGATGGCCCTGCGCTACGTGATGTCCGACGCCGGTCACAAGATTCGGCAGGAACGGCAACGGGAGCGGATTCACCGTGTCGCGGAGTGGTTGCAGCGGTCGGCGCCGGGGGAGTTGGACCCGATTTTCGTGCCCGCCTGGAACCGTGCGGACACCGATGGGGAACGCACCAGGGTCGTGGTGGACCAGATTGCGTCCTACACCGAGAGCAGGCTGGAATTGATCGACAAGCGCAGTCTCGGTGCTCAGGCCAGCTGGGGTTGACCTGATTTCCAGCGGGGTTCGATCTGATTCTCAGCGGTCGGTCCTCAGGTCTAGACTTCCCGTGTGGCCGGCCGAATTCCTGAACGTGACATAGCCGCCATTCGCGAACGCACACGGATCGAAGACATCGTCGGTGACTATGTCTCGCTCAAGCGCGCGGGCGGCGATTCGATGAAGGGCCTGTGTCCTTTCCACGACGAGAAATCTCCGTCGTTCCACGTCAGGCCCAATCATGGACACTTCCACTGCTTCGGCTGCGGTGAGGGTGGAGATGCTTACTCTTTTCTTCAGAAGATCGAGCACATCTCGTTCGTCGAGGCCGTCGAACAACTCGCCGAGCGGGCTAACTACTCCATTTCCTACGAGGGCGGTGGGCCGTCGGTTCAGCGTGACCGAGGAACCCGGGCGCGACTGATCGCAGCCAACTCCGCCGCGCAGGAGTTCTACGCAGCGAGGCTGCGCGAGCCCGACGCGCAGACTGCTCGCGACTACTTGACCGAGCGGAACTTCGACGGCCAGGCTGCACTCACCTACGGCTGTGGGTACGCCCCCGACGGCTGGGACACCCTCACCAAACACCTCCTGACGCACGGCTTCGAGGCCAAGGAGATCATCGACGCCGGCCTCGCGACGCCAGGCAAGCGTGGGACTCCCATCGACCGCTTCCGTCGACGGCTCGTGTGGCCGATCAGGAGCCAGAGTGGCGATGTCATCGGCTTCGGTGCACGCAAGCTGTTCGACGACGACACCATGCCAGGAAAGTACATCAACACGCCGGAAACCATGCTGTACAAGAAGTCTCAGGTGCTGTTCGGTCTCGACCTGGCGCGCAAGGACATCGCCAAGTCGCATCAGGCCGTCATCGTCGAGGGGTACACCGACGTCATGGCAATGCACCTCGCCGGCGTCAAGACTGCGGTTGCATCGTGCGGTACGGCATTCGGCGAAGACCACCTGGCAATGTTGCGTCGGCTCATGATGGACGACAGCTACTTTCGTGGCGAGGTGATCTATACCTTCGACGGCGATGCCGCGGGGCAAGCTGCCGCGATGAAAGCCTTCGAGGGTGATCAGAAGATTGCTGGTCAGACGTTCGTCGCGATCGCGCCCGACGGTATGGACCCGTGTGAGCTGCGCCAGACATCTGGCGATCCCGCGGTGCGTGACCTTGTCGCTCGGCGCACACCGATGTTTGCGTTCGTCGTCAAATCGCTTCTGAGCGAACACGATCTCGATACCCCCGAGGGGCGCGTCGAAGCCCTGCGTCGTACCGTGCCCGTCGTTGCCCGCATCAAAGACGGCTCACTGCGCGATGAGTACGCGCGTCAGCTCGCCGGGTGGACCGGCTGGGACGACACCGCGATGGTGCTGGCGCGAGTGCGTGACGAGGCCAAGAAGAACGCTCGCGGCGGGGGCGAGACCAAGAAGCGTGTTCCGTTCGAGAAGCGTCAGGCGCCCGCGCAGGAAGTGCCGGCCGGGCCAGCACGTCCGCAGCCGAAGGATCCGGCGCTGTGGCCGCAGCGCGAGGCGCTCAAGGCCGCTCTGCAGAATCCGGCGATCGCAGGGTCGGTCTTCGACTCGTTGCCTCCGGAGACGTTCACTCACGCCGCGTACGCGGCTGTCAGCACGGCAGTCACTGCCGCCGGTGGCACCGCGGCGGGATTGGGCGGAGGCGAGTGGGTTGACGCCGTCGCCAAGCGGGCAGAGACGCCCGTCGTGAAGTCGTTGGTCATGGAATTGGCCGTCGAACACATCCCGGTGGCGGACATCGCACTCACCCGCTACATCGGCGGTGTGATGGCACGTCTGCAGGAAGTGTGGGTGGGGGAGCAGGTGGCCGAGCTGAAGTCGAAGATGCAGCGAATGTCACCCGCCGACAACCAGGACGAGTACTACGCGCTGCTCGGCGACGTCATCGCGCTCGAACAGTACCGACGCAGCCTGCTGGAGCAGGCGATCGGCAACGTCGAGGAAGTCGGCTAGCGCTTACGCAGCTGATCCTGCGGGATATAGAGCTGGGAGTCGTCGTCGACCTGCTTCATCGGCTCGAGCTTCGGCTGAGTGTTCAACGAGTCCGACAGCTTCTGCCTGCTCACCTCGATGACCTTCTTGGTGGCGGGGCTGCCCGCGACTGCCGAGGCGGATTTGCGGATCTGCTCGTAGCGCCCACGACCTGCCTTGGCTCCGAGTACGTATGCTGCCCCGGCAGCCAGAACCAAACGAATCATGAAAGTCCTCCACTAGTTCAATGTCTGTCTTCCATCCTGCCTGACTCGGCCCGGGCAGGGCGATTTGGTACTCCTATGGGGGTGTGCGCTATTGTTTCTCTCGGCCCACACGAGAGTGTGAAGTCGAAGTAATCCCCTGTAGCTCAATTGGCAGAGCTTCCGACTGTTAATCGGACGGTTGCTGGTTCGAGTCCAGCCGGGGGAGCGCTTGAAAGACCCTCTGACCTGCGGATCAACTCGCAAGGCGGAGGGTCTTTTTTGCGTTTGGCCCGCGTGCTTGTCACGGTTTGTCAGAACTCATCCGAACTGCCTCCAAATCTCTCTCGTGACACTGTGTGGAACTACTGCAGTCCGACAGACAGCTCTCGAAAGATTTACCGCCGAATTTGCGCAGTCAGAGCCGGTTGTCGAGGGCGTCTGTCAGTGAGACCGGGCGCTGGTGATACGGCGCGGCCCAGTCGAAGGCTGGATTTGACGACATGGAGGGCGCAGCTACGAGCCGAAGCGAAGACTCGCGGCCTCGACTGACGACTAGCCGGATGAAGAGCGCCGACACGAGTGTTCACGAAGTGGCATTGTGCGTTCCTATAGACCTGTGCAGGCCCGAGCTTTCCTTAAACGTACGATCATTTAAGGTATCGGTACAGAGTGGATCGGCTCACGCTCAACACATCTCGGATGTCGGTCAACGGCATACCGCTGGCGTGCATCCGCTTCGCTTGCCTCATCTGTGTCCTACATTAGCCGGGGGCGGCCACCCAACCGGCCTTGTGCCCGCGCAGTCTCAAGTCCCAGCTGAGTTCGCTCGCGAATGAGCTTGCGTTCGAACTCCGCCAACGCCCCGAAGATCGAGTAGATTGCTTTCCCGCCCGAGGTGGTCGTGTGAATGGATTCGTTTAACGAACGAAAACCCACACCGTCGGCTTCGAGACTCTCGACCGTCTCGAGGAGGTGGGGGAGTGATCGGCCCAGACGGTCGAGCCTCCACACCACGACAGTGTCCCCGGACCGCAAGTGTGAAAACAGATCCGTCAGTTCTGGCCGTGAAGAAGTCACCCCACTTGCTGTTTCGACCCACACCCTCGGACACCCCGCGGCGCTGAGAGCGTTTCTCTGGGCGTCGACGCTCTGATCGAAACTGGCGTAGAAACGATCCCAACGTCGACGGTGCGTACGGTCGGTCGAACACTGTTCCCATTCCTCCGTGCCGAAGGATCGCCATGTCGGCGATACTGTCCGCCCCGGCGACCATGCCTGCGACCAGGGGCCCGACCTTGAGGCCTGCGTTCGCCCCCTCTTGTCCGTCGGCACCGTGAGGTGCTCCTGCGTCAAAGCATGCAGTCCTGATCGCTGCGCCAACGCCAGTACCGGAACTGACCCGGCGGCCTACACGAGATTGGGGTCGTCGAGATCTCGGCCCCTTCGTCCGGCCCCAACGCACACCCGCCTCGCACCTACCCAGGTGCTGGCCATGGAAGGACGTTTGGATTCAACTGTGGTGCAACGTCATCGGATACAGAAACCCTGCGACTGTTCCGCCGTAACCACCTCGCCGCACCGGGCCCGAGCAACGTGAATCGTGGAATAGCTGGGTAGACCAGCGGTCGACACATGCCCACCCACCTCACGATTCATCCGATTAATTGATCGTCGAACGCCAACTCCACCTCAGTCCATGGATCGAGGGTTAACCTGCGCACGGATGCGCCCTACTCCCTGCGTAACAGTCTGCGAAGCTGCGATTCGCTCACACAAAGCGACCGCGCCGGCTCTCCGCGCACGGCGCAGGTGGGTTCGGACAGGACTTACTCGATGTACCTCACCGTGTCGATTACGCGGGAGTGAATCTCGCTCTGACGCCCACCGACTTGGTAGCCGCTGAAGTGTTCACCAAGCTGATCTGTCGAGCTCCATCAAAGACGTGTCGAGTTCGACGACGATGCATCGGGTCGCGGCGATATGCGGCAGGACCGAAGAGGCGAAGAACGCCGCCACAGCGATTTTACCCTGGTAGAAGCCGCGGTCCGCGTGCTTGGTCGACGGCGTATCGCACGCGCGAGCCGCGATTTCGGCCGCAACGGTCAGCCGCCATCCCACCAGAAAATCCCCGAACGCCTTCAGGAACGGGACGGAGCCAAGACCGATCTTGTACAACGCGTCGGGATTTCGGCCGGAGTCGAGAAGGTGCTGGGTCAAGTGCTCGACCATTTTCTCGATGTCGTCAAGCGCAGCGCCGAGAGCTTGCCGTGGCGCTTTCAGAAGTTCGTGGTGCGACTCGTCGGAAACGGTCTTGCGGACCTCGCCTAAGCCTGAATACACCGATGAAGTGACAACTGAGCGCGAGTTGTGAATACGAAATGCCCTGTCGTGGTGAAAGAATCAATCTTGTCTAGGGAAAGATTCGGCCACTACGAAGGGCATCTCGCAGATGCA
>NZ_JASISW010000012.1 GCF_030063335.1 Rhodococcus sp. G-MC3
TCCATTTCTGCTGCCATCCGGATTTCGGTGAGCTCGTGCAGTTCGTGGATGACGGTTGCGGCGGTGATGTTCTCGGCGCGGCGGGCGTCGGCGAGGCGTGCGAGTGATTCCGAGGCGGCAGCGTCTGGCTCGGATCGAATGTGTGCGGAGCCCCCCGGCTGTTCCATACGGACAACAGTAGTCGAACGTATGTTCGAGTACAAGTCCTGGCACGGAATATCTCGACACAAAATGCCACCAATTATGTTCTACTTCAACCACACTCGTAGATCAGTCGATTGACGATGAAAAGCAGAGACCGGTAGGCCCCTCGATTCCGAAACGCCATGACCAGACCACAGTAGTTCTGGACTCCGCCGCTCCGGCGCACAGTCACCGGTTCCTGGAGGCCCTCGATCGTCCAGGCCAACTGCTCGAACACCTCACGCCCAACTGGTTCGCATCCGTCATGGGCACCGGAATCGTCGCCAATGCAGCCGCCACACTTCCACTGCACGTCGTGGGACTACGGGTGTGTGCGACGATCATCTGGGTGATCGCGTCGATCGCCCTCATCGCGGTGTCGTTTGCCTTCTCCGCTCACTGATTGCTGCACCGCGCCAACGCGCGCCGATACGCCGAACATCCGGTGGCATCGCTCTTCTACGTCGGCGACGGCCCTGCTCTGTGGATCGCGGCCGTTCTGTGGACGATAGGCACCGGGCTCGGACTCGCAACCTGTGTATGGATCCCGCGCCGGATGATCACGGCAGGCGATCATCGAAACGCCGCGCCGCTGCCTGCACGGTTGATGCCCGTAGTCCCTCCGATGGTGTCGGCGTCCACCGGTGCGTTGCTGGCGCCCCACATTGCAAGCATCGAACTCCGGCTCTTGTTTCTCAGGAGCTGCTACGTGCTGTTCGCGATCAGCCTGACCCTCGGAGCGATCGCCCTTGCGATGATCTGCCGTCACCTGCTTCGCGGCGGAACTCCTCCGCTGCAGGCTGTCCCCACCGTCCGGATCACCCTCGGACTTGTCGGCCAATCGATCACCGCGGCCAACTTGCTCGCAGTCGACGCGGGATCGGTTTTCACCGGTGCACATGCAGGCATCGCTGCCGATCTTGTTGCTTTTGGTATCGCCTACGGTGCGTCCGCTGGGCTCTTCGGTGTAGTGATGTTCGCGGCCGCGACAACTCTCACTGTCCGCGCTGTCCGTCAGGGATTGACCTTCTCGCTCACCTGGTGGAGCTTCACGTGGCCCGTGGGGACTTGCGTGACCGGTGCGACGGCTCTCGGAACCGCGCTCGGCTGGGGCGTGCTCCATGCACTCGCCGTCTGCCAGTACGCGCTGCTGGTCACGGCATGGGCCATGGCTGCAACTCGGACCATGCACGGTTCGATCAGCGGACGGATCTTCGCGCCGTGAGTTAGAGTCGGGAAGAAGAGACACACAGGAGGTGACACCCATGAACGTTACTTGTACGTGGGCGCGCCTCCCTGCCGAATAGGAGAGCGCCTCAGGCGTCCCGAAAGGCACTGGTGCACATGAATCCACCTACGAATCCCTCGTGTATCGACACCGTGAACACCCTCCGCGAGGCCGGGTGTGTCTACGCGGAGATCGAAGCACAGCTTTTGTCCGACGCCTTTCACGGCGACGAACTCGACGCAATGGTCTGCCGACGAGTCTCAGGAACCCCGCTCGAGCAACTTCTCGGCTGGGCCGAGTTCTGCGGACTACGTATTCTCGTCGCACCCGGTGTGTTCGTTCCGCGACGGCGGACCGAACTCCTGGTACACCAGGCTGCCGCCCGAAATCCACACACCGTCGTCGATATCTGTTGTGGTTCAGGGGCCGTCGGAACCGCTCTGGCGAACATCGTCGATGGACTCGACCTGCATGCCGCCGACATCGACCCGGTAGCCGTGCTCTGCGCCCGGCGCAACGTCGAACCGGTCGGCGGGCAAGTCCACGAGGGTGATCTGTATTCGACTCTCCCGCAGCATCTCCGGAGTAACGTCGACGTTATCGTTGCCAACGCGCCTTACGTGCCGACCAGCGCAATCGGTTCGATGCCGCCCGAGGCGCGCGATCACGAGCCGATGGTAGCGCTCGATGGTGGCGCGGACGGTCTCGACGTTCACCGTCGCATCGTCGTCGACGCTCGCGTTTGGCTCGCCGAGGGTGGGTGCCTTCTGGTCGAGACCAGTGTTCGTCAAGCCGAACACACGGCAGCCATCTTCGCCGACGCCGGATTCGACCCGACGGTGGTTCACTCCGAGGAACTCGACGGAACGGTGGTTGTCGGTGAGATCCATCGGTGAATCTCCAGTCCGGCCGCAACGATCCTGACCCCGCGCTCGATCTCGACCCCCGCTCTTGACCTCTACTACTGTCGAGGTTCTACCGACTTGGGTATGAGCATGGAATCCACGGCGTGGAATCAGATGTATCGGACGATGAACGCATCGTCCCAGAAGACCCAGTTCTCGACGGTCACAGCACGGCGAATTTTCCAGTTCGCCCGCCCTCACCGCCGCAAACTGGGGGCCTTCCTGGCGCTCAGCGTCGTGCTGGCGGTGCTCGCCGTGGCAACGCCGGTCCTCGCCGGTCGCGTCGTCAATGCGATCGTCGACGGCGATGCTTTCGGGACGGTCCTGCGACTGTCGCTGCTGATCGCTTCGATCGCGATCGTCGACGCGGTGTTCGGGCTCGTCAACCGGTGGCTGTCGTCGAACATCGGTGAAGCGCTCATTCTGGATCTACGCACTGCCGTGTTCGATCACGTGCAACGGATGCCCATTGCGTTCTTCACCAGAACCCGCACCGGGGCGCTCGTCAGCAGGCTGAACAACGATGTGATCGGTGCCCAACGCGCCTTCAGCGATACCTTGTCCGGCGTTGTCAGCAACCTTGTCACCCTGTTGCTGACGCTGGTCGTGATGGTCGGGATCTCCTGGCAGGTCACGCTCCTTGCCTTGGTTCTGCTGCCGGTATTCGTGATCCCGGCGAGGCGCATGGGGCGTAGGCTCGCGCGCCTGCAACGTGAAGCAGCCGAACACAATTCCGCGATGAGCACGCAGATGACCGAGAGGTTCTCGGCTCCCGGCGCGACGCTCGTCAAACTGTTCGGCCAGCCCGACGTCGAGTCGAAGGAGTTTGCGCTGCGCGCGTCTCGCGTCCGCGACATCGGTGTGCGAAGCGCGATGGTGCAGACGGTGTTCGTGACGGCCTTGACGCTCGTCTCCGCGCTCGCGCTCGCCGTGGTTTACGGGCTCGGAGGCTTCTACGCACTTCGGGGCCAGTTGGATCCGGGTTCGGTTGTGACGCTGTCACTTCTGCTGGTCCGCCTCTACTCGCCGCTGACCGCGCTGGCGAGCGCTCGTGTCGAGGTGATGAGCGCTCTGGTGAGCTTCGAGCGTGTCTTCGAGGTGCTCGATCTGGTCCCGCTCATTCAGGACAAGCCCGACGCCGTCGACCTGTTGGACGGGCCCGTGTCGGTCGAACTTCGCGATGTGCGATTCGCGTATCCGTCGGCGGACAAGGTGTCGCTCGCCTCGCTCGAAGAGGTTGCGGCGTTGGACTCGCGGGGTGGTGAGGAAGTGCTGCACGGTGTTTCGTTCCGGGCCGAACCCGGGCAGATGGTGGCACTCGTCGGTACGTCGGGGGCGGGAAAGTCGACCATCGCGCAGCTGATCGCTCGGCTGTACGACGTCGACAGTGGTGCGGTGCTGCTCGCGGGTGCGAACGTGAAAGACCTGACGGCGCAGTCCATCCGCACACGAGTGGGAATGGTGACCCAGGACGGACACCTGTTCCACGAGACCGTTCGCGCGAACATTGTCCTCCCGCGGCCCGATGCGAGCGACGAGGAAGTGTGGGACGCGCTGCGGCGTGCGCGACTGAGCGACCTGATTGCTTCGCTCCCCGACGGACTGGCGACCGTTGTGGGAGAACGCGGATATCGGCTGTCCGGCGGTGAGCGGCAGCGGCTGACGATCGCCCGATTGTTGATCGCTCGCCCTCGAGTGGTGATTCTGGACGAGGCGACGGCGTCGCTCGACTCGACGTCCGAAGCAGCGGTGCAGGCGGCATTGAGCGAGGCGCTCGAAGGAAAGACCTCGATCGTCATCGCTCACCGGTTGTCGACGATCAGAGCCGCCGATGTGATCCTCGTCGTCGAAGGAGGGAACATCGTCGAACGCGGAAATCACGAGGAGCTCCTCGCGGCGGGAGGCCGCTACGAGGAACTCCATCGGACACAGTTCTCTACCGAGAATTCAACCGACAGTGCTCACGCTGCGGGAGCGGGAACCACCGTGGCCGGATCGTTGTCGGTCGCGGCGGCCAACAACGGTGCGAATCCGTCGATCGCGTAGTTCAGCGAGAGCGGACTCGAGTAACCGAGGGCAGACGGCAGATCCTCGCTGAACGAGCCGATGTAGACCGTCCGGTCCTCGGCTACAACAGGAAGTTGGGCGAACAGGGGATTGCTGTTCAGCTGCACGCGGTCCTGACCGGCGATGACGAGAACATCGGTGTCGCGCTGGGTGAGGCCCTCGGGGCCGATCGTTTCGCTTGCCTCGGGGATGTCGAAGCCGAGGTCGGTGAAGAACAGCGCGCGAATGTCGTCTTTGCCCAGCAAGAGGTAGCTGCCGTCGGCCATCACGAAGGCGAGGGTCAACGACTTACCCGCGAACTGGGGATTCGCGGTCTGAGTCGTCTCGAACTTCTGCTCGAGCTTGGCAGTCTGGTCCACTGCTTCCTGCTCCTTGCCCAGAGCCTTCCCGATCACGTCGAATTCCTGCTGCCACGTAGCTGCAGGCACGTCCCCGTATCCGCCGATGTCGGCGATGGTGGGAGCCATTGCGGACAACTGGTCGTACTGGCCCTGCTCGATGAAGGAGTACGGGCCGAGAATCAGGTCCGGACCAGCCTGAGCAATCTGCTCGAGGTTGAGTTCGTCGGTGCCGACCTCGGGGATCTCGGTGCCCCCGAGAGCCTCTTGGGCCCACGGGCGTTGGCGGTAGTCGTAACTCAGGTTGCCGCGAGTGGCGACCGGCTTCACCCCGAGGGCAAGGGCGAAGTCCTGCTCGTTGAACCCGATAGTAACGACGCGAGACGGTTCGCTCTCGATCGTCGTCTCGCCGAAGCTGTGGGAGATCGTCACCGGAAGGCTCCCGGACGTCTCGGAGTTACTGGATGACTCGGAATTATTGGATGACTCGGTGGTATTGGACGAGCTGTCGTCCGACGAGCATCCTGCGACCAGGGCGAAGGCCGCGACTCCCGCGGCGACCTTGAAAGCGGTGACTCTGAAAGCGGTGACTCTGAAAGCGGTGACTCTGAAAGCGGTGACTCTGAAAGCGGTGACTCTGAAAGCGGCGGCCTTGAAAACATTGGAATGCACTGCACGACTCCTCGCGTATTCAACTATTGCGAGGTTAGCCTAACCGAGCTTTGTGGTAATCAAACCCTCAAGGCCCGGTTAGGAAGTATTCAAGCGTGTAAGCTCAGCAGTTGCTCGGGGCAGGTGCTCCCGAGAAGCGAGCGTCGATCCATTCGAGCGCCTGCGGTAGGCCGAGGACCGCTGCGGTGAGGTGGTCGTTGCTCGGCACCAGCAGTTCGGTCACCTTTACGCCCGCCGCGCAGTACCGGCCGACGGTATTGGTGATGGACGAGACCGGGATGAGCCCATCGGTGGGGCTGTGCCACTCGAAGTACGGTGCCTTCGGAACTCCCGGATACAGCTCGACGCTGTTCTCGTTGACCGCGGTGATCATCTCAGGGCTGTTTATCAGGTCGGTGGTGTTGGCCACCATCATCGCGCTCTTACCGGCGCCGGCAGAGATGATGTCGTTGGTGCAGCCGTCCTTCACTTGCGCCGCCATCTGCTGGCCGAGCGGGTTGAGCTGCGCGCTGATCGGGATTCGTGTGGGGTACTCCCGCTCGAGTCCGAGCGCGGCCGCGAAGGCGAGTCCGAACACGGGGTGAGGCGCGAAACCGAGATCGCGTGCCATGCGCTCGAGGTTCATCGGCGCTCCGCCCGTAGCGCTACCGACGATGTTCAGTTCGGGGGCGTAATCGTTCTGCAGCGCAGCCGCCCACGCCGTTGCCATACCGCCACCGGAGTAGCCGGCGAGGGCGACGGGGCTCTGCTGGACCTGCAGTGGATCGAAACGTTGGCTCGCGCGAATGCTGTCGAGAACGATCTGACCGCCGAGTTTGGCGGCACCGTATGCGCTGTTCGGTCCGAGATGGTCGGCGATGTTCACGGTCCAGCCGCGCCGCAAAGCAACGTTGAGGGCCGGAGCCTCGCGGATCATCAGGTTCGGATCTTGCGTCCAAAGGGCTTGCGAAGGAGCACATTCGAGACCGAGCGCATTGATGATGTGCTGGTACGAGAGAAGTGGGCCGTTCGGGACCTTGTTCTTCGGCGACATCACCGTGGTGACCGCGGCGATGGGATCGCCTGCGGAATTGGTGGAACGGAAGCGAAGCTGCCAGACGTCGATGTCGAAGAAGCCGGGAGGCGGAGGCATCGGCCTGCTCGAGATGATGTCACCGGGATTTTTGGCTTCCAGATCCGGCACCTGCGCATAGAAGATGTCCGAGATCGGTGTCGGTTCCAGGGGATTCGCCGCTGCCGGACTCCCTGCGATCAAGGTCGAACACGCGAGGGCTACTGCCGTCAACCCTGCAGCGCTCGCTAGTTTGGATACGCGCATCACGTCAAACCCCTCCCGAGTAAAGCTCATTGATGTGGAGCGAAACGCATCTCATCCACCCTAATGAACGCGGTGCACGAAATCAGATCGGCTCTTCGCGCTCCCCCCGGAACGATGCCCATACTGTACGTAGGCAGTGACTTTAGGGCAACCGGTGGACAGGCCGCCAGTGACTAGGGATTGCTCTCGAGCACCACGTCGTTCGGTTGTTTGTCGTCACGCATACCCCGCCAGCTCGGGTGTCTCAAGTGCATCGAATCCGTCCATTCGTAGAACCGGACTTCGCCGACAAGGACGGGTGTGACCCATACCGCATCACTGCGATCGGCCGCCGGGAGTGTCTCGGCGAAAGGCGAATTCACGGTGTGAAGCGGCGCCAAGATGTCACGCAACTTGTCGAGTTCATAGTCGCTGAATCCAGTACCGACGCGACCGAGATACCGGAGGCCGTCAGGTCCGGGCGCGCCGACCAGGAGTGAGCCCAGTCCGCCGCTGCGGCGACCGCGGCCCCGACGCCAGCCGCCGATGACGACCTCCTGGATCCGCCAGTTCTTGGTCTTCACCCAGGTGTGCGCCCGTCGACCCGGTTGGTAGACGGAGTCCACACGCTTGGCGACGACGCCCTCCCAACCCCGTTCGACGCTCGTGGCGAGCGCCTCGGACGCCGTGCCGGTGAGTTGCTCGGGAACCAGAACCGAGTCAAGGCCCGTCGTCAACAGTTCGAGTAGCCGTCGTCGATCGGCGTATTTCTTCTTAACCAGCGAGGTGCCGTCGAGGTGAAGAAGATCGAAGGCGATGAAGCGAACATCTTTGCCGGAGCTGCCCTGCAACAGTTCGAAGCTGGTGAGACCTTCGGAGTCGAAGACCACTGCCTCGCCGTCGAGTATTGCCTCGTGGTCTGCCAGATCCTCGGCCAGTGCGGAGAATGCGCTGAAACGCTGAGTCAGGTCTTTGCCGGTGCGGGATTCGAGTTTCATGTCGCCGCGGGAGAAACGAGCGATGACACGGAACCCGTCCCACTTCCCCTCGAAGGCCCATTCGCCGTCGGGAAGATCAGTGATATCGCCTGCCGTCGCCAGCATCGGTGCAACATTTTTGGGGAGTTCACTCTTGTGAAGGACGCTGCTCGGCTTCTGTTCGGCAGGTGACTGTTCTTTCATCAAATGCATCAACCATTGATCGCCTTGTGTCTTGATCAGGGCGAACCGGCCTTTCGCTTTTGCACCGTCGAGGACCACGATGACTTCGTTCTCACGCCATTTCTCGAGCTCGTAGGTCCCCGAATCCCAGATGATTACCTCTCCGCCGCCGTACTCGCCTTGGGGGATGGTGCCCTCGAAGGTCGCGTAACCGAGTGGATGGTCTTCGGTGTGTACCGCGAGCCGGTTCTGACCGGGATCGTCGGGAATGTTCTTCGGCACTGCCCAGGAGACCAAAACACCGTCGTGTTCGAGACGGAAGTCGTAGTGCAACCTCCGCGCGTGGTGTTCCTGGATGACGAAGGTGTCGTCGTTCCCGTTCGGCTCGGCGGCGGCCGGAATGGGCTCGGGCGTTTTCTTCGCGCTGCGCTTGTTCCTGTAAGTAGTGAGCTTGTCGGGTTCCGATAGCTCGAGAGCGGGATCCAACGGGGCCAACAGATTGCCTTGGTCTTGATAGCGCTCGAGAACCTCCTCGAACCGCAGCTGTGTCAGTCCCGATTCCTCGAGCTCGTCCCAGGATCGCGGAGCCGCAACGGTCGGGGTGTGGCGGCCGCGCATCGAGTACGGGGCGACCGTCGTCTTCTTTCCGTTGTTCTGCGACCAGTCGACGAAGACCCTGCCGGTCCGCTTCGCCTTCGCCATCGTTGCCGTGATGCGGTCCGGTGAGCGCTCCTCGAGCAAGGTTGCAACGCGCTTGGCAACGGTCGATGCCCCCGATGTGGTCAGGGGCTTGTCCAGCGGCACGTAAAGGTGGATGCCCTTGCTTCCGCTCGTGACCGGGAACGCCGTGAACCCGATCTCGGCGATCATGTCTCTGATCTCGCAGGCGACTTCGGCGCAGCGATCGAGGTCGACGTCGTCGCCGGGGTCGAGATCGAACACCATCCTCGTCGCCGGACCTGGGTCTTGGCCGTCGAAGCGCCACTGCGGGACGTGCGCCTCGATCGCCGCTTGCTGACCGAGCCACGCAAGGTCCGCGACCGAGGAGAACAGCGGATATGTCACCACCCGATCGGAATGCTGCATGTCGCGACGATCGAGCCAGTCCGGCGCCGACGACGCCAGATTTTTTTCGAAGAACGACGACTTCTCGGTGCCGTTCGGCCACCGTTTTCGCGTCACGGCGCGGCCTGCCATGTGCGGGAGCATCGCGGGAGCGATCGTGGTGTAGTACTCGATGACCTGGCTCTTCGTGGTGCCGGTCTCGGGGAACAGAACCTTGTTCAGGTTGGTGACCGAGACCTTCCGGCCGCCGATGTCGAGCGTCGCCATTGCACAAGGCTAAATGCACCGACGTTTAGCCGCGTGGGCATTGTGTCAAGCTCGAAGGTATGGCAACGATCAGAGTCTCCGTGGACATGCCCGAGGATCCGCAGGGCGCATGGGACAAAGCAGCGGCACTGGATCGCTTCGACGAATGGATGACGATCCACGGCGGGTGGTGCAGCCCGCCGCCGAAGGAACTCGGCGTAGGCACCGAAGTGGAGTCGCTGGTGAAGGTCAAAGGCTTCAAGAACACGATCCAGTGGACGTTCACCGAGTTCAAGGAACCCGAGCTCATCGAGATGTCCGGCCACGGGAAAGGCGGGATCAAAATCTCGCTGACCATCAACGTTCGCGAGCGGAAAGGTGGCTCGCAGCTGACGCTCGACGCCTACTTCGGCGGCGGCGTGCTCTTCGGCCCGGTCGGCAAAGTTGTCGCGAAAGCGCTCGACGCGGACGTCAAGCAATCGGTGGCGAACTTGGCGGCGCTTCGCTAGGCGCTACGCGCAGGTGCGCGGAAATACTTCCCCTGGGACGTATTTCCGCTCACATACGGCGAAGCCTCCTCATCCACCACAGCCCGGCGATCGGGAGCACGACGGGGATGAAGACGTACCCCTGACCGAAGTGAGACCAGACCGTCGCTTCGGGGAAATCGTCGGGCTCGATATAGCTGAGAGCGCCGATGGCGAGCACACCGATGAGCTCGATGACGCAGGAGATCGTCACCACCCGACGCGACGCCTCGGTGGCGCGAGCGAGTCCGATGGTCGCAATTATGTAGACCACCGCGGCCAACGCGGACAGGATGTACGCGAGTGGGGCGTCGTCGAAACGCGTCGTCAGCTGCACCAGCGAGCGAGACGTGGCCGCTACCGCGAACACCGCATAGACCGCGATGAGAAAACGCCCGAACCCGGTGCGGGTAGCTTGTTTCATGGCGTCTTGTCGCGAACTGTCAGGCATATCCGGCCCATATCTGGCTCAGGCGCAGCACCATGGCCGCGAGAGTGACGACGGCGACGAGCAGAACTGCCGTGCCGCCGCGGGAACGATCGCCGAGCGACCACCACGTGCCGATCGGAAGAAGAAGTAGGAGCCCGATCAGGTAAGCACCGAACGTCAGCCGATGAATCTCGCGGTCGCTGCTGAACATCATCACGAAGCCGACGACGGCCTGCACCAGCACGAGCGCTTCGGTCGCGGAAACAGTCCAGAACAGCGCGCGGTCTGCCCTGTTCTTCAACAACACCGGGCTGCCCACGACGAGCTTCACCAGCACCCACACGCCGACGACGAGGGACATCACGTACAACAAGCCGGTGACGGCGCCGATCATCGATTCCTCGTAACTGACCTTGGAGAGTGGTGTGGACTCTCAACAGGGTATCGAAGGCAATGAGCCGTCAATTCCGTGAGGCCTTCGAAACGCGGCGTTGTTCCGTAGGTGACCAGCAGGAAATGGATGTGGGCGCACCTCGTCGCACGGGATCTTCCGGTGCTGCGCGAAGTTTTCGGCGATGCGGTCAGTTACGCGACCGAACCCCGCAGCGATGGCAGGAAAAATCGCCGTAGCAATCGATCACGGCCACAATGCCGACGCTGGCCGAGCCCTCGCCCGTAGCCTCACCTGGGACGAGGCCGCGCGCAAACACCTCAACTTTTACAGGTCGGTGTCCTGATCGAGCATGATCTCCTGCACACATTCCGCCAGGGCTGACGCTAGTCTCTTTTGTTGCGTCGGAGCGCGTGCGGCTTGAGCTTGTGGAAGCCTCGCACCCGAACAGATCTGAGCGACTTGAGATAGAACTCGGAGTCGCTCTCGAGTTCCTCGGCCATTGTGGTGTCGACGAGAATTGTGCCGGGATGAGCCGAACTTGTCAGGCGCGCAGCGATATTGACGACCGATCCGTACAAATCCCCGTACCGGGCAAGGACAGGGCCCCATGCCAGCCCGACGCGGAGCTCGGGCATCTCCTCGTTCGCGGCGAACGCCTCCTGCAGGTCCAACGCGATGTGCGCGGCGTCCTCGGCGGTCTGTGCACTGAACATGACCTCGTCGCCGACATTTTTGATGACGGATCCGCGGCCGCGGGCGATGACGTCGCTCGCCACCGATTCGAATTCTTCGAGCAGCTGGGTGAGTTCCTCGATGCCGAGCTGTCTCGTCAGGCTCGTGTAGCCGACCATGTCCGCGAAACCGACCGCCAGAGTGCGGCTGGTGGCTTCCTCGTTGGGGTCGGCGATGGACCTGCCGGCGGTTGCAGCGAGGTGCCTGCGCCAAGTGTAGGACTGCAGGGCCTCCAGCGTCGGTACCGTCTGCGCCGCAATCTCTCTCGCGTCGCGGCGGATGGCATCGAGGTCGGCGGAGTCCTCCGTGGCGGAGACCAGGTCGTACATCCGACTGTTCACCATGCCGACCTGCCATTCGGTGAGCCTCGACATCGACTGACCGAGCGTGCGAGCGATAGCGACTTCCATCTCCGGCTTGATGATGTTCTGCTCGGAGAGGCTGGTGATCAATCGGAGAGCGTCGAGGTCGGCGTCGGTGTACACCACTGCCTCGGGATCGGTGTGTACCGGGAATCCCATCGCTATCCACAACCGCACCACGCGCTCGAGCGGAATCCCCGATTTTTCGACGATGTCCAGACGCGTGTACTTCGGTGTTCCCCCCAGGAGATTCTTTTCGATCTCCCCCTGCACAACCGAGCTGATCTGATTTTCAGGCATATCCCAGCGTTCTGTCGAAATAGGACCGGACGTCGTCGATGTAGCTGTCGATCTTGTCGGGGACCCAGCCCTCGGTCGAGATGGGCTCTCCGACGGTGACCTTCACGGTACCGGAATGCGCAGTGAAATCCTTCTTCCACATCACGTCGCCTGCATTGTGAATGACGATCGGCACGATAGGGACCTCGGCCTGCATCGCCAGGTGGAAGCCACCCTTCTTGAAGTGACCGAGCCGGGATGTCGGCATGCGCGTGCCCTCGGGAGCGATCGCGACGGACACCCCCGAGTGCAGTTTCTCGATCGCAGGCCGCATCGCCTCACGGGCCTGCGCCGGATCGCCTCGGTCGATGTAGGCGACATCGAAGATCAGCCCCAGCAGTGCGAACCGGGGGTCTCGTTCGAGTTCCCGCTTCGCGACGGCGGTGATGTCGCGACGTAGAATCGATGTGACGATAAGGGAATCAACCGAGCTCTGATGGTTGAACATGAACACCGCGGGTCGCGCCGACCACGCATTCTCGGTGCCGGTGACATCGAGCGTGATGCCGGCGATCGTCAACGCAAGATCGGGCGCAACAGTGGATGTGATGTTCGCACCGGTGCGACGACTCCGCGTCAGAAGTCCGAGACCCACACCCAGGCTTGCGCTGGCGAGCACAGCGCCGAGCGCTGCCGTGCTTCGGACCACCGACACGAGATCGGTTCCACGCTTGGGGTTTTCGAGCTCTAGGGCGGGCCAGCCCGCCTTCTTCGCGTGGCGTTTCATTTCGTCGTCGGGGTTGAGGGCGATGGGATGTCCAACTTCGTCGAGGAAGGGGACGTCCTCGCCTCCGTTGGAGTAACCGAAGCAGCCCGCGAGGTCGAGTCCCTCGCGCTCGGCGTAGTCGGCGACGGCCTTGGCCTTGCGCGGACCCCACAGCGAGTTACCGACGACCTCACCCGTCAGGACGCCGTCGACGACGACGGGTGTCGTGCACAAAAGCTCGTCGAACATCAGGTCTTCTTTGACCGGAACGGCCTGATAAGGCGTCGCCGATGTTGCTATGACCAGACGATGCCCGGCGTGGCGGTGTGCCTCGACGAGTTCGCGAGCCTGAGGATAGATCATCGGCGCGATCTCGTTCCGGAACAGGGTGTAGGCCTGTTCCATGAGGTCGTCCTCGCGCCTGCCCTCCAACCCTTTGACGGCCTTGCCCATCAGGTTGTCGACGGGTGAGTTGCGCATCCTCATCTCGACCACCGCGCTCGAAATCTCCCACAGCTCGTTGACCGTCACATCGAGCGTCTTGAGCCGTTCGAGGAATACCGCTTTCGCGGAGAAACCGTTGATGAGGGTGCCGTCGAGATCGAAGAACGCAGCGGTGTCCGGTCCGGTGGGCGCTTCGGCGATTGCGCTCAACTGATGGGACAGGTCTGTCATCAGGGCTGGTCCTCCTGCTCGTCGGTGCTGGGCACTGTGCTGGGTACGGTGAGTGGATCGACATCGTCGAGCATGTGATGTGCCATGTCGCGGATGAGCCTGGCCTTGCGCGCCCATTCGTTGATCTCGCGGGCGAAGTCTCGTCGGCGCAGCGCCAGGTTCTCGCCGGTGGGATCGACGAGGTTCCTGTTGTCCGCCAATTGTAGGGCTGTGTCGAACAATTCGGCCGAGATGGCCTCGCTGTGATCGAGCTGTTGACGCAGCCGCCGTGCTTGAGCCGCGCCGAGGCAGTGGGCGATGAAAGCTGGCTTGTCGAATTCCGCCTTCTGTGGCAGCAGCATCAGTTGGTCGGCCACCACCTGGTAGGCCTCGAGGATCGGCTGCAATACGCGGTGCGCAAGATGCAAATCCTGTGATTCCAATTGGCGTGCAGCGTAGACGGGATCGCTCAAGTTCGAACGCCAGTCCGGATCGATGAGTTCGACCTCGGCCTCCAGCCTGTGGCCGAAGTCCTCCTTGTCTCCGAAGAAGAACTCGAACTTGAGCAGGTCGCGGAGTTCGAGCGCCGCTCCCCACATCGATTCGGGAGTGGACGCCGCCGCCTGACCTTCGTTCGGCAGCACCACCAGTTCACCGATCGCGCGCATCACGAAGTAGTGAATTGCGTTGTTACGGAAGAAAGCTGCAACCAGATGCTTGTCCTGCGCCAGATAGAACACCGGCTCGGGTCCCTCGTCGAACCTTTTGACGACGCCTGCGTTCACCTGTGCTATCACCGCCGAGCGCACGACATCGACTTCACTGATGTCGACGCCACCTGCCGTCGGGAGGCCACGTCTCTTGATGTAGCGAGCGAGGGGGGAAATGATCGCCCACATCTCGTGCACGTTGAGTGCGCGGTCCTCGATGCCCAGCAATGCCATCGTCACCAGTGCGGCAGGGGTGACCGGCGTTGTGTCGTTGATGGCGTGCGAGACAGTGATGGCGACCTTCTGGACCGCGACGCGCTTGTCGTTGCTCTCGTCGACGATTGATTTGACCGAGATCGGTTCGCCGAAGGTGAGATACACGTTGCCGCGAAGCTTGCCCTGAGCGCGGATGTAGCCGATGGCCATCCGAATTCCCTCGGCCTGCTTCTGCGCACCGTGTGATTCTGCGGCCATGGCCCCGACCTCGTGTAAGCGGTCGTAGGTGATCGATGTCGGCACCAGGTAGACGTCCTCGGCGTCGCTGTTCTCCAGGGCGTCGACAAGGTAGCTCAGGAGTCCGAACCGAGGCGGGCGGAGTTTACCGGTTCGGCTTCTGCCTCCCTCGATGTACCACTCGAGGTTGAACCTCTTGCTGAGCAGAAAGCTCATGTACTGCCGGAGAGTCCACTTGTAGATCTCGTCGGAAAATTTGCGCTGGATCAACACCACGCCGCTGCGTTTGGCGATCGGGCCCAGTGGCCAGAATCCGACGTTGATGCCGCCCATCACGTGATTGAGCGGGAGACCCTCGGCCAGCAGCGCCGGACGGAGGACGAGCGGATCGAGGTAGGACCGGTGGTTCGGCAGGAACACGAGCGGATAGTTCTTGTTGAGCTCGCGGACCTTCTGAAGTTTTGTTCGGTCGACGTCCACCTTGTACGCACGTGAGAAGTACGCGCCGAGCGTTCCCCACATCTCCACGGCACGGCGGGTCTCCGTCGCGACCATCTCGTTCAGAATCTCGTGGACGCGGCGCTCGACCTCCGGGACGTCCTCGCCGACTTCTTCGGCGAGAGTCGCCATCCCGTCGTGAAATCTCTTCTGCTCCGTCATGTCCTCGACGACGAAACGCGGGATCTTGTATTCCGAGCCGATGACGTCGCGTTCGGCACGGTCGAGCGCAAGGCTGGCCTGACGACGAATGAAGGAGGACAACGAGGTGCCGCCCGCTTTGTCGAAGCGCGACTCGAGATCGCTCAGAGTGGCCGGTTCTCCAACGAGCACGGCGGAGTGATCGGGATCCTCGCCCTGCACCCAGCGCTGCCACGCCTTGGTCGGCATCGAATTTCCACGCGGTGCAAATGCCCGCCGCAGGAGGCCGCCGTGCTTCTTCTCCGACAGCGTCACGCGAAGTGGCACCAGCAGAGGATCGTCGAAGATCCCCCTGACCTGATCGGCAACCTGATGCGACGGCTCGCTCGACAACACCACCGACGGGGGCCGTTGTTGGCCGTCCGGTGTCGTCGAATCGATCCACTGGTTGAGCGCCTGCACCTCCAGCGTGGACGCGGCGTCGAGCAGATAGACCTGCTGGCTGTCGCCGGTCTCCTGCGTGCGTGCATCGACGTGGTACATCAAGACCTCCCCTTGAAAAGTACCCGAGCTACAGGTACGAGCGTCAGGTTACGCGTGAGCTGACCCACACGGGAGATGTTCGAGCGCGGCGGTCACAGTCGACATTCGTCGCACGTTGTGGCCGAGAAGTGTGGGACAGTATTCGCAAACACTTTCGAGAGAGGTCTGCTTGCATGCCACCGCGTAGACGTTCCACTGCCACGGGATCGCTGACGCCCGAGAATCTCGAGACACTCGCCTCGGCGCTCTCGGAAGGGAGGCGTGCGACTGTCTATCTGATAGAGCCGACACCGAGCTTGGGTTTGCCCGAGGGCACCTCGGCCAAGGTGGTATCCGTCGACGGCACTACGGTCACCATCAGGCCCAAAGGCGTCAACGACGAGCTCCCGTTCGAGGCCGAAGAATTGCGCATCACGCGTAATCCTCCGGGCGGGGCAGGGAAGCCGGCCTCGAAACCGGCGTCCAAGCCGGCAGCCCCGGAGGTCGCCGAATGGACGGAGCCGGTGCCTGCGACCAAGGCGCCTGTAATCCCCAAGGCGCCTGCTGCTCCCAAGGCACCTGCTCCTACGGCACCTGCTCCCAAGGCTGTGCCCGTTCCGAAGTCCGCTACCGCGCCGACTGCTCGCAAGGGTAAGAAGGGGCCGGAAAGTGTCAGCGTCACCATCCACGCCGGCTCCGACAACGATTGGTCCGTCACGGTCACTCACGGCGCTCGGCGGCCGGGCAAGGCCCAGTCCGTTTCGCCGGAATCGGTCTCGCGCGCCGTTCGAGAACTCGGCGACGACACCGCCCGCGACGCCGTCGAAGCAGTTATCTCCCACGCACGAGAAGAAGCAGCCTCCAGAGTGGAGGAGTTGAGCCGTCAACTCGAAGAAGCAAGGTCGATGCTGGCTGCCCTGGAATCGGACAGTTAGTCCATTGGTAAGAAGCAGTTAGTCCAGCTACTCGTCTAGTGGTGCAAGTTGTTGCTAGGGTTCTGCGGACACCGCTGGAGAGGGAATACATGTTGAAGAAGTTTATGCTCGTCGCCGTTGTGGCAGCTGCTGTTGCTGCGAGCTTCGGCGTCGGGACTGCATCCGCTGCAGCTCCGGCGGTACTGGGTGGTGGCTCCGGGATCATTGTGAACAATGCATCGGAGTGCACACTCACTACAATCGGCAACGACGCCGCAGGCCGTCTCGTCGGCATCACTGCAGGTCACTGCGGTGGTGCGGGAGCAACGATCGTGCCGGAGGCAAACACGGACGCCGGCGTCGTGGGGACCATTGCGTTCTCCAACCCGGAATACGACTACGCAGTGATCGAGTTCGATCGCGGCAAGGTCATCCCGGTGAACCGCATCGGCAACGTCACCATCACTCAGGTCGGTCCGCCTGCAATGTTCCCGAACATCGTCTGCAAGGAAGGCCGCACCACCGGCAACACCTGCGGCATCGCGTACGGCGACGTTCTGCAATCGCAGGAAACGTGGTCGCAGCTGTGTGTCGCCGAGGGAGACTCAGGCAGCCCGGTGGTTGTCGGGACCACGCTCGTTGGGATGGTCAACGCATACCTCGGCATCGCATGCTTCGGCCCACAGGTCGGAACCAACATCGATGCGATCCTGCGCCAGATCAACGCGGGGAACGCTGTGGGAGCAGGGTTCAGCCCAATTCCCTGACTAGTTGCACAATGCTTCGAAGTGCCACCGTGTCAGTTCGTTTGACACGGTGGCACTTTCGTGTGTTGGCACGAATCAACGCAGAACCTTATCTTGTCGAACGAAACCTCATGTGTAACGGCCGCCACAAAGAATTGCGCGGCCTAGTGCATCCTTCCTAGGCTTCACGGCACTGCGCGCGGTGTGTCGGGCGTGGTGCATAGGGGGGAACACACATGACATTGCTGGCGATGACTCCTGTCCAAGAGATGGAGAAGCCGTACGCGAAACGTTGGGCGGCGCTGGGGGTGCTGTGTCTGAGCCTGTTGGTCGTGGTCATGGCCAATACGTCGCTGCTGGTCGCGGCGCCGTCGATGACGCTGGATCTGAACCTGTCGAGCAGCGACCTTCAATGGGTCATCGACGGATACACCGTGCCGTACGCAGCTTTGATGTTGCTGTTCGGCGTTATCGGAGACCGTTGTTCGCGACGGGGTGCACTACTTCTCGGGCTGCTGGTCTTCACCGCCGGATCGATCGCGGGCGCACTGACCGACGCGACCAGCGGCGTGATTCTGGCACGCATCGTGATGGGGGTGGCCGCAGCGATCGTCATGCCTGCCACGCTGTCGCTTCTGGTCGCCACGTTCCCGAAACGTGAACGCGCAACGGCCGTCACGATCTGGGCGGCAACATCTGGACTCGCCATCGCGATGGGTCCACTGCTTGCAGGCTGGCTGCTCGAAAGCTACTGGTGGGGTTCGAGTTTCCTGATCAACGTGCCTATCACGGTGTTCTCGATCGGCGCAGTGATCGTGCTGGTACCGCCGTCGCGCGCTGTTGATCCAGGGCGTATCGACTGGCTCGGCGGACTGCTCTCGGTACTGGCTGTTGCGACCATCATCTACGCGATCATCGAAGGAATGCACTTCGGATGGAGCGTCGGTCCGACGTACTTCGGTGTGGTCGGAGTACTCAGCACACTAGCTTTCGTTGCCTGGGAACTGCGACACCCCAACCCGTTGCTCGACGTTCGTGCATTCACATCTCGAGTGTTGAGCGGTGCGATACTTGCCGTGCTCCTGTTCTTCCTCGTGACATTCGGCGGGATTTACTATGTGGCGCAGTACCTTCAGTTCGTGCTCGACTTCGGACCCGTGTCCACCGGCGTGCACCTGCTGCCCCTCGCGGCAGCAGTGTTCGTCGGCTCCGGCATCACCATGTGGCTGACGCCGAGGGTCGGTATGAAGTACACCGTCACCGCAGGAATGGTGGTCGGGACGCTCGCGGTGGCGTCGATGCTCGGAATCGATACGAGTGCAACGTATTCGGACTTCCTGCCGGTGCTGACTCTGCTCGGTCTTGGTATCGGACTGAGCGTTTCACCGTGCACCGACGCCATCATGGCCGAATTTCCGGACAACAAGCTCGGCGTGGCCGGCGGTCTCAACGACACTGCACTCGAGCTCGGTGGTTCGCTCGGTATCGCCGTACTCGGTTCCTTTCTTGCGACCAACTATCGCAGCGGCATCATCGACTACCTCGCGAACTTCCCTGGCAAGGGCCCCGACGGCCAACACACGGCTCAGGCGGTTCAGGCGATCGAGGCGTCGGGGGATTCCGTTGCCGGTGCAGTGATCGTCGCGGACATCCTGCGCGAGAATCCATTTCTCTCGGGGTATGCCGACAACCTTCAACTTCAGGCCGTCAGTGCTTTCGTGGGAGCGGTCGTACATACATCGTTGATCGCCACTGTGGCCTTCGCAGTCGGCGCCATCATCGTCGGCGTTCTGCTACCTGGGCCGATCCGGCGCCGGGCGGTCACTGTGCCTGCAGCATTCGACCCGGCAGCAGCGATGGAAGTTGCCGAACTCGAACACCTGCTGGAGCAGCCCTCGGCCGAGAAGCCGCTGGCGGCAAAGCCTCTCGCTGGCGTACTTGCTGTGATTGAGCCTGCGGTGAATGAGCCTGCTCGGGCCGCGGTCACGGTTTCTCCGTCTCGCGATGCTGTGGTGCTGAGGGTTCCGGTGGTGAGGAAGGTTGAGCCCGCCGAGCACGCGGCAGTATCCGGGCATCCCGTGGACGGAGATTCGCGACCGAGCATCTATCAGCTCGCAGCGAAGGTCTACGAACTGGAGGTTGCCGAGCGTGAGGAAGCGGCGCTGGAGGAAGGTGCAGTAAAAGCTCAGGGGCGGATGAACATTCATCAGCTCGCTCTTGTCGACATCGCGCGCAGGCGTCGGGAATCCGCGGAGGAACAGCTCGATTCGGCGCTCGATCTCGCCGAGCTTCCTGTGCTGCGGCGATCCTCGAGGCCGAAAGCCGTTTCGACACCGAAGGCTGGGACGAACCTGGTCAACTTCTATCAGTCCAGCGACTCGGCGCATCGTCGGTGTACCGAGTTCAAAGAGCGATCCAGCTCGGTGTGGGCGATGCCGCTGTAGCTTTCGCGGCCGTCCCTACCGCATGAATGGACCATCGCAACGGTTAGACGGTTGCAGTGGTCCATTCATGCGGAAAGTGGGGCAAGCGAAATCTAGATCAGCACAGCACCTTCCGACGCCGAGCCGACCAGCTTCGCGTACTTGGCGAGCACCCCGCGGGTGTAACGGGGAGGCAGCGGCGCCCAGCCTTCCTTCCGTGCTTCGAGTTCGGCATCGTCGACGAGGAGGTCGAGCGTTCCGGTGCCGACGTCGAGCCGGATCTGGTCACCGTCGCGAACGAAGGCGACCGGGCCGGCGTCGACGGCTTCCGGTGCCACGTGGCCGACGCAGAGGCCGGTGGTTCCGCCGGAGAACCGGCCGTCGGTGAGGAGCAGTACGTCCTTGCCGAGGCCTGCGCCCTTGATGGCTCCCGTGATGGCGAGCATTTCACGCATTCCCGGTCCGCCCTTGGGGCCTTCGTAACGGATGACGACGACGTCCCCCGCGGAAATCGTGCCGTCTTCGAGTGCGTCCATCGCGGCGCGTTCACGTTCGAAAACTCTTGCGGTGCCCACGAATACGTCGGAGTCGAATCCGGCCGACTTCACGACGGCTCCGCCCGGCGCGAGTGATCCCTTGAGGATCGTGATGCCACCCGTCGGGTGGATCGGTTCGCTCATTGCGCGCAGAACCTTGCCGTCGGGATCCGGCGGTGCGATGTGAGCGAGGTTCTCGGCGACGGTCTTGCCGGTGACTGTCAGGCAATCGCCGTGCATGAGCCCGGCGTCGAGCAGCGCCTTCATGACCACGGGCACTCCGCCGATGGCGTCGACATCGGTCATGACGTGCTGGCCGAACGGCTTGACGTCGGCGAGGTGCGGGACCTTGGCGCCGATGCGGGTGAAGTCGTCGAGGGTCAGATCGACTTCGGCCTCGTGCGCGATGGCCAGTAGGTGCAATACGGCATTGGTTGATCCACCGAATGCCATGACGACGGCGATAGCGTTCTCGAAGGCTTCCTTCGTCATGATGTCGCGGGCAGTGATGCCCTGCTTCAGCAGTTCGACGACGGCTTCTCCGCTGGCGTGGGCATAGCCGTCACGTCGCCGGTCGGGGGCGGGAGGAGAAGCGCTGCCGGGCAACGACATTCCGAGTGCTTCAGCAGCACTGGCCATCGTGTTGGCGGTGTACATGCCGCCGCAGGCACCTTCACCGGGACAGATGGCGCGCTCGATAGTGTCGACGTCGGCCTGCGACATCAGACCGCGGGAGCACGCTCCGACAGCCTCGAACGCGTCGATGATGGTGACCTGACGCTCGGTTCCGTCGGACAGTTTCGCAAAACCGGGCAACGTCGATCCGGCGTAGAGGAATACGCTCGCGAGATTCAGACGTGCTGCAGCCATGAGCATTCCGGGTAGCGACTTGTCGCAACCTGCGAGAAGCACGGAGCCGTCGAGTCGCTCGGCGCTCATGACGGTCTCGACGCTGTCGGCGATGACCTCGCGAGAGACCAGGGAGAAGTGCATTCCCTCGTGACCCATCGAGATGCCGTCGGACACCGAGATCGTGCCGAATTCCATCGGGAAGCCGCCTGCGGCACGCACACCTTCCTTGACAGCCTTGGCAAGCCGATCGAGGGACAGGTTGCACGGGGTGATCTCGTTCCACGACGATCCGACACCGATCTGAGATTTCACCCAATCGTCGTCACCCATCCCGACCGCGCGCAGCATGCCGCGGGCCGCGGTCTTCTCCAAGCCATCGGTGACGTCACGGCTTCTTGGTTTGACATCGTGGGTCTTGACGTCTGGCGAATTGTCCTCGGTCGACATGACACTCCTGAGCTCTACGTGGATATATGGGCTGTATCCGCCCCTCCAGACTAAACCTGGGTCTGGGGACTCACTGCCGGGGACGTCATGTCGCAGTGTGGCTTGCAGTCGATCGACTCCGGCTCGGCCCGTTGTTCGCCTCGGATCATGAGGGCGCTGATCAACGAACCGGCAGCCAGCAGCGCTGCGCAGATGATCATCGCCGTGTGGAATCCGCCGGAGAACACGGTGGGGCTGTCGTAGTCGACTCCGGAGATCCCGGCAAGGCCTGGCAGGGCGGCGACCGCGAGCAGCTGGCTCGTCCTGGCCACCGCATTGTTGACGCCCGATGCAATGCCTGCGCGATCGGTGGACACCGCACCCAGCACAGCGCCGGTCAGCGGCGCAACGAGAATCGTCAGGCCGATTCCGAAGACGACGACCGCCGGTAGTACGTGCAGCACGTACGTCGAACCAGGGTGGATGCGCAGCATCAGCAGCAGTCCGACAGCGCCGATTGCAGGGCCGACCGTCATCGGGATTCGTGGTCCGATTCGCTGGGCGAGTCTTCCCATTCGCGCCGACAGGAACAGCATCAGCACTGTGATGGGAAGCGTCGCGACCCCCGCCGCGATCGGGGAGTAGTTCAATGCCAACTGCAATTGCAGGATCAGCAGGAAGAACACTCCCCCCAACGCTGCGTACACGGCGAAGGTGACGAGATTGGCCGCCAGGAAAATTCGCGACGCGAAAAGCGACGGCGGCACCAGCGGGTTCGGAGAACGTACTTCCACGACGACGAAGGCCACTGCAGCGACAAGGCCGAATCCGACGGCGAGCCACGACGAATCGATGAATCCGAAAGTCAGCAACGCCAGGGCCGATGCGACCACCGCGACACCAGGAAGGTCCAGTTTTCCTGCCGCGTGTGGGTCTCGGCTTTCCGGGACATGTTTCGCGGCGACCCACACGACGCCGATGGCCAGCGGAATGTTCAGCAGAAACACCGACCGCCACCCAGCCGTTTCGACGAGCCACCCGCCGAGGAACGGTCCGATCGCGGAGGCGACCCCGCCGAGGCCGGACCACAGACCGATTGCTGCGCCCCGGTCGTCGGGATGAATGGACGCCGAGATCAACGCGAGCGAGCCTGGTGTGAGCAGCGCAGCGCCCACGCCCTGGACAAGCCGCGCCACCACGAGCACCTCGATGTTCGGCGCCAGTCCACACAGGATCGACGCGATCGCGAACCAGACGGTGCCGAGGACGAACACCTTCCGGCGACCGAGCCGGTCACCCAGCGCGCCGCCCAACAGAATGAGCGACGCCAACGTGAGCGTGTAGCCACTGACGGTCCACTGCAGCCCTGAAACACCTGATCCGAGGTCGCGCGAGATAGCAGGAAGTGCGATGTTGACGATCGTCCCGTCGAGCATCGCCAGCGACGACCCGAGCACGGTGGCAGCGACGATCCAGCGTCCCCGCGGGGATTTCAGCGGGACAGTGCCGCTGCCGCTCGAACTACTGCCGCTCGAACTACTGCCGTTCGAACTACTGCCGTTCACGCCGGCCTACAGATCTTCGACGCAGACGATGAAATTACGTTCGGTGTGGTAGTAGCCACTGGTCGCAGGATCGGCGCAATCGTTCGGGTCGGTGGTTCCGTCGAGGAATTCGGTGACCTTGACGGTCTGACGTCCAACGGTGTCGCAGTCGGCTCGCTGGGGATTCTCACCGGACATCTCCATGCACCCGTCGACCACCCAGTCGATATCGAGGCACAGTGCGCCCTGCTCGATGTCGGCGAACAGTTCGTAGTAGGTCTGGTCGGCATCGGCGATGCAGTCGAGGTTGGTCGGTGCCTTGGCGATCACCTTGTAGTTCGACTCGGGACTGCCACAGGTCGAGTTGTCGATCGTCGCGTCCGTGGCGGTGCCACCGAGTTCGACGCATTCGCCGATCTCCACGTCGATGTCGACGTCGCCGTCGCCGTCCTGATTGGGCGGAGTCGACTTGGGCTTGGACGTCGAAGGGCTGGATGTCGAAGGGCTGGACGAGGTGATCACACCGTCGTCATCGGCGGGAATGGCGCGTGGGGTTACGTCCGAGCCACAGCTCACCAGCAGCAGGGCGGTACATACGGACACGGCGAGGGTGGCGCCGCGGAGCGTTCGACGGAGGAGAGGCATCGATCGTCCTAGCTCTCGGGAAGGGCGCACGATTTGCGCCGAGGGTAAAAATATCCGACAAAGCGCCTATCGGGGTAGTCGAGGCGAATCGAACGCGGACAGGCCGCGATGGGGCACTATTGACCCCGTGGACCTACCTGTGGAATGGCCGCTGCAGCCGATGCTCGCCAAAGCTGCGAAGGCGGTGCCGGCGCAGCCTGCCGACGGTCCCGTGGAATGGTCGTACGAGCCGAAATGGGACGGTTTCCGTGCCATCGTCTTCCGCGACGGCGACGAGGTCGTCCTCGGCTCGCGCGGAGGCAAGAATCTCGCGCGGTACTTCCCCGAGTTGGTGGCCGCCGTCCGACGAGAGCTACCCGCCCGAATCGTCGTCGACGGTGAAATAGTCGTGCCGCGGGAAATCGAGGGTCGAACGCGTCTGGACTGGGACGCGTTGTCCGAACGCATCCATCCTGCCGATTCCCGAGTGCAGATGTTGGCGGAGAAGACGCCGTCGATGTTCGTCGGATTCGATCTGTTGGCGCTCGGGTCGACCGATCTGACCGGGGAACCGTTCGGGACACGTCGCGAGAAACTGCTCGAGGTCATGGGCGGGATGGCGGCCGGGATGGCGGGCGGGATGGCGGCGGCCGGGACGAGCTGCCACGTCACCAGCACGACCGATGACGCCGCCACCGCCCAGGACTGGTTCGAACGTTTCGAAGGTGCGGGGCTCGACGGTGTCGTCGCGAAGAAACTCAGCAGCCCGTATCTGCCGAACAAGCGAGAGATGATCAAGGTCAAACACGCTCGTACCGCCGATTGCGCGTTGATCGGTTATCGAGTGCACAAGTCCGGCAACGGCATCGGCTCTCTGCTGCTCGGTCTGTACGACGGCGATCAACTCAGGATGATCGGTGGTGCCTCCGCGTTCACCGACAAACGCCGCGTGGAGATACTCGAAGAGCTGCAACCACTTCGGACGGGTGAGGAACCGAAGTCCGCGGAAGCGAACCGGTGGACGACGAACAAGGACCGCAGCTGGGTTCCGCTGCGCATCGAGCGCGTCATCGAGGTCGCGTACGACCAGATGGAAGGTGAACGGCTGCGGCACGCCGCCCGGTTCCTGCGGTGGCGTCCCGACCGAGACCCGACATCCTGCACCTACGAGCAGTTGGAAGTGCCCGTCAATTACGACGTGGCCGACGTACTGGCAGGGGGCAGCTAGTGGCTGCGAAGACACCACCCGCGTTCGTCGAAGCAGGCGAGCGAGAGGTGCGGGTATCGAGTCCCGACCGCGTCATCTACGAAGCCACCGAGCGCACTCCCGCCGTCACCAAGCTCGAGGTCTGCGAGTTCTACGCCGCCATCGGGGAACCCTTGCTGCGCGCCGTCGGCGAACGCCCCACCGCCATGGAACGCTGGCCGGACGGCTACCGGGACGGTATGCGTCTTGCGGTCGGGCCGCAGGACAAAGAGGGTGACGGCTTCTACCAGAAGCGGCTCCCCAAGGGCGCTCCCGAGTGGATCGAAACGGTGAAGATCGCCTTCCCGAGTCGCCGCACCGCGGAGGAGCTGTGTCCGAGCGAATCTGCAGCGCTGGTGTGGGCCGCCCAGATGGGCACCCTGACGTTCCATCCCTGGCCGGTTCGTCGTCCGGACGTCGACCATCCCGACGAGCTCCGACTCGATCTCGACCCGCAGCCGGGCACCACGTTCGCCGACGCCCAGCGCGTCGCCGACGTGACCCGCGAGCTGCTGGAGGAATTGGGTCTGCGCGGATACCCCAAGACGAGCGGCAACAGGGGAATCCACATCTACGTTCGGATTCGGCCTGACTACAGCTTCGAACAGGTGCGGCATGCGGCAATCGGTCTCGGACGCGAGTTGGAGCGCCGCGACGACGGGGTGACCACGAAATGGTGGAAGGAGGAACGCGGAGAACGCATCTTCCTCGACTACAACCAGAACAATCGGGACCGAACCATAGCGAGTGCGTGGAGCCTGCGCGCACGGCCGGGTGCGCCGGTGAGTACCCCGATGACGTGGGCGCAGCTCGCGGACGTCACCGATCCCCGCGACTACAACCTGATCACGGTGCCCGACCTACTGAAGGATGGGGATCCCTGGGAGGACATGGACGCCCAGGCCTATCCGCTCGAACCCCTCCTCGATCTGTGGGAGTCGCTGCCGGGGGGAGAGCTCAACTTTCCGCCCGATTACCCCAAGATGCCCGGTGAGCCACCGCGTGTTCAGCCGTCGAAAAAGGTGGCCGAGCACTGGGACGACGAGGGGAAGCGCGTCCCGCACACGTGAGCGAAAATACGTCGCAGGGGACGTATTTCCGCTCACATGCCCGGTGTCGTTATCTAATCGTGACCATTCTGTTGTCTTGCAAGTACCGTCGGTAGGGGTATGTCGACATATCCGCACGCGAGCATGAGTGGCTCTGTCATCTCCATGTGCGGTACTTGAACACACGCCAAGAATGAAAGTCGGGAACATGCGCGCTTTGATCTGCCGCAAATGCGGTCAGAAACTTTCGTTCGAGAACTCGCTCTGCCTCAACTGCCACAGTGCGCTCGGATTTCATCTGCCCTCGCGTGCACTGCTCGTGCTGCCGGACAAGGCCGATGATGGTGCCGCCGAGGTCCAGGTCGAGAACACCGCTTGGAAGACGTGCGCCAACCTGAACGTTGCAAAGTGCAACTGGCTCGTGGACACCTCGGAGGGCGATGTCTTGTGCGTGTCCTGCAGACTGACGCGCACTCGCCCTGCGGACGACGATCTCGATGCGATGGCGGCGTACGCCGACGCGGAGACGAACAAGCGTCGCGTGATCCTCGAACTGACCGAGCTCGGGCTTCCCATCGTCGGCCGGGACGAAGACAAGAACACCGGCTTGGCATTCGACCTGCTGTCGAGCGCCAACACCCAGGTGTTGACCGGGCACGCGGACGGTCTCATCACGCTCGACCTCGCCGAGGGTGACGACGTCCACCGCGAGCAGCTCCGCGTCTCGATGTCAGAGCCGTATCGCACACTCGTCGGACACTTTCGGCACGAAATCGGCCATTACTACCAGACCGTGTTGGTCGGAACCGGTGACGATCGTCCGCAATTCGAAGAGCTCTTCGGCGATCCCGACACCGACTATCAGGCTGCCCTCGATCGCCACTACAACGAGGGATCTCCCGAGAACTGGGAAGACGACTACGTCTCGTCCTACGCGACGATGCACCCCGCCGAAGATTGGGCCGAGACATTCGCCCATTACCTGCATATCAGGGATACGCTCGACACTGCAGCGGCCTTCGGAATGGCGCCTGCAGGGTCGACGCTCGACAGCCCGCTTCCCGGGGACGTCGGATTCGCCCAAATCATCGAATGGTGGCTCCCGCTGTCCTGGGCGCTGAACCAGATCAACCGTTCGATGGGCCATCAGGATCTCTACCCGTTCGTGCTACCTCCGACGGTGATGGACAAGATGCGTTTTGTGCATCTACTCATTTCTCCGAGCGCGGTGTGAGCAGCAGGTTTTCTTTTCGCAACAGGGTATTCTGACTGATCCGGTCGGGCTGGTGATGTGGCGGAGGTACGAATGAGCGAGCAGGTTCTGGGTGACGAGGTCGTTGTGACCGATCTCGACCTCAGTCAGCGATTGGCCATGTTTGCTCGTGAACTGCGACGCGAACACGGTGACCCGCAGCGAACCCTACAAGCGATCACCGAGTCCGCGGTGATGAACGTGCCCGCCGCCGAGTACGCGAGCATCACCACTGTCCTGCAGGGCAAACTTGTCCACAGTGCCGCGTTGGCAGGTGATGTGGCCGAGAAGTGTGACGCGATTCAGCGGCAACTCGGCGAGGGACCGTGCCTCGAGTCTGCGATCGAACAACGAACGATTCGGATCGACGACATGGACTCCGATGTCCGGTGGCCCAGGTTTGCCGCCCAGGCCTCCGGGCTCGGAGTAAAGAGCATGATCTGTTTCCAGCTGTACGTGGAGGGGTTCAACTTCGGTGCCCTCAACCTGCACTCGTCGCGGGTCGCGGCGTTCGGAGAGGACGCCGAATCCATCGGTTCTCTCTTCGCAGCGCACGCTGCCATCGCCTTTTCCAGCGCCCGCGAGGAACAGCAGATTCGCACTGCGCTGACAAGTCGCGATGTCATCGGCCAGGCCAAAGGCATGCTGATGGAGAGGTACAAGCTCGGAGCGCAAGCCGCATTTGCCTTGCTGTCCAAGCTGTCTCAGGACACCAATACCAAGCTCGCCGATCTGGCCCACCAGGTCGTCGCCGACGCCGAGCGGGATGCGCAGGGCTAGCTAGAGCCCTGTGCGTTCGACGGGTAACCGAAGTAGAAGGCTCCGGGCGCAGTCCACCGTCAACTGCGGATCGTGGCTGAGGACGTAGGAGAAGCGTCGGTCCATGTCCGGGCCCGTGTCGCCGAAGTCCTTCGCGGCGAGAACCGCCGAGAAGTGCGGTGACAGAACCACCACGACCCATTCCGCGCGAACCGGGTCGTCGGGTTCGAGGTCGGCCCCGCGCACTCGCGGCGCAGGCTCTGGGTCCATCCCGACGGCCAGCGCCCCCACGAGCGCGGCGCTCGTGGCCATCACTTCCCACCGACGAGCTGTGAGCGCAGTGAAGTGCTCCCGCTTCTCGAAAGATCCGAGAATGACTGCCGTCTGCAGGCTTTGGCCCGCGATGGATTCCAAGCCTTTGCTCACCTCGACGAGCAACCGCTTCGTCGACGGCTTCGAGTCTCGTCCGGCGGCCGCGAGCTGATACGGCGACGAACGAGGAAGCGACCCGCGTTCGGGCGACGTTCGGAAGTTCAAGGGAGACAATCGTGCGGACCGTTCCACCGGCGCCGTTCGTTGCTCGGTGAAAAAGCGTCCCTGGCCCACCCTGGCGCCGAGCGCGAGCGCGATCCCGACGGCGTCCTCGGTGTCGATTCCTTCGGCCATCACGATTGCGCCGGTGCGCTCGGTGTATGCGGCAACGGCGTTGACCACCCGGGCGGTGAAGCTGCCGGGCTTTCGGGTAATGAGGCTGCGGTCGAGTTTGACGACGTCGGGCTCGAGAAGCGGCAGCAACGCGAGCGACTCGGGGCGCACTCCAACGTGGTCGACGGCGATGGCCCAGCCGAGGCGTCGGACGTCGGCGACGGCACGGAGAAGTTGAGCGGGTCTTCGGATCAACGCGGTTTCGTCGAGTTGGAGTACCGCTGTTCCTGCATCGACATCACCACGATCAGGCAGGTGCGGCAGGGTGTCCGGGTCGATGGCGATGAAGAGGGGCAATCCCTCCAGTTCCTTCGTGCCGGCCGCGCCGTCCACAGCTCCTGCCCAGCGGACAAGGTCCAGATCCACTGTCATGTCCATCGCCCGCGCGGCAGATGCCAACGCTGCCGGCTCGGCGAAAGCCGAGTCCTCGGGGCCCCTGACGATGGCCTCGTAACCGATGACTTCGTTGGTCAGCAGATCCACGAGAGGTGCGAAGTCGGTGCGAAGGCTGTTCGGTCCCAGTATGGACTCGAGGCCGCCACCGTCGTATGCACGTGTGGATGTCCCGCCGTTCATACCAATCCCTCAATTCTTGCTACCGAGTCAGGCTTCGCAGTCGAAACTTCGAACACTTCGAGGATCACATCTTCGTCGACGTAGCCTCCCATCCGAACAAGACCGTCGGTTGCCCCGATCACAGCATGGACCTTGTCTCCCGACAAGGGATAGTCCGCGACGGGGTGACGCCAGTGCACCGCGAGCAGTGTGCCACCGGGTTCGAGGTTCGCCGCAGCGGCATCGAGCGCATGCCGAAGATCCGGCTCGTCGAGGTAGTAACCGACCTCGCTGAGCACGATCAGGTCGAACGAGTCACCGTCGGATACAGCGTCCCAGTCGCCGGTGAGCGACCATTCCAGAAATTGAACCTTGTCCGAGTTCACGCGCGCGCGTGCGGCGTCGAGCGCGGCAGGCGCAACATCGGTCGAAATCAGACTCTCGCAGCGCGCGCTCAGCTCCGCCGTCAAGATCCCGATGGAGCAACCTGGTTCGAGCGCGCGGCGATACCTGCGCCGCGGCAACGACGCCATCGTGATCGCATACTTGCGAGTCTCGTACCAGTTGTCGTCCAGCTGGAAGGGATCGGCGTTGTCGGTGTACACCGCATCGAAATAGTCCTTGTGCAGGCTCACGCGAACACCACCTCGTAGGAGCGCAGGAGTCGGTCCAATACGTGCGGTGGCAGTACCGCACGATCGGCCGGGTGATCCGACAATGCCGTCACCTGAGTCGTGAACTGCTCTGCCGCGCTCTTTTTCAGTTCTGTCGTGTGGTCGTCGAGGTCGATCCCGAGCCCCCGAGTCCACGGGACGTCGGTGCTTCCCGGGTGCGCCCAATGCCACATCCACACCGGATATTCGAGCACCGCGATGCCCACTCGTCGGGCAGCGGTGAGCGTCGCACGTGCTGTTGCCTCGTGGTCGGGATGGCGATCCCCGCGCCACGGCGTCAGGCACCAGGTGCCCTGCCCACCCGACAACAGTTCGGTGAGCGCGCGTGCGAGCTCGTCCTCGTGCTCGGCGATGCCACCGTCGGGAAAACCAAGCCTGATGGGGTCGACATCGAGACCCAGAGTGGTCAGTGCCCGCCGGGCCTCGCCAGGACGGGCGTCGACCAGCTGTTCCGGGGTCAGCGTTGGCGAGCCGGGGTGTGATGCGCCACCGTCGGTCACACCGATCACCGACACCCGAATGCCCGCCGCGGCAGCCTTCGACATCAGCCCGCCGACACCGAGGACCTCGTCGTCTGGATGCGGTGCCACGACGATCATCTCGCGGCATCGACTCAGATCGAGTGGCGGGAACGTGTGATCCCAAGCGGCCCATTCCGAGTCGGGAGTGCCCAACTCGGCCGCATCGAACCCAGCCACCGGCTGGGACGTAAGTACCGGGGGTGTCGCAGCTACCACGGGTTGTCCTCCTTCGCGATGTCCTCTCCCAATGCAGCGAGATCACGCTCGGCATGACTCTGGCGCAGGTACACCGTCAGGTCGGCAACGCGTCTGGCATGCACACCGTTGGAGCACAGTGGCCCAGCGCCGAGTGCGCGGCCCACTCTGTCGATGCAGTCGGTTGCGGCGCTCTCGACGATTGAGCGCACGATCCGAGCCCGGGTTCGGCCGCGGTCCTCGCAATCGTTCGGATCGGAATCTATCTCGGCGGCAGCGGTGGTCAGTGCGCTCGATGCAGCACCGAGAGACGCCGCGACCGCGCCCAAATGAGCACTCGTGTGCGCGTCGGCGCCCGAGCGGACCGACGTGTGCAGAACGTCTGCGACGGCGCAGGCACTGCCGAACCACACTGCGGCAACGCCGATTGCGCCGTGCCAGAAGCCCGGACGTTCGAGATATGCGCCCTGTTCGCCCACCGGGACCGCAAGAGCGCCGTCGAACCTGACCGACCCCGAGTCGCTCCTCGACATTCCGACGGCATGCCAGGTGTGCGGAATGGGTCTGCACCAGTCCTGAGTCAGATCTACCGCAAACAGCATGGACCGATCGCCGACGCGTGCCGTGACCAGGGCATCGGTGCACAGGCTCGCTCCCGAGCACCAGGGCTTCACACCGGTGAGCTTCCAGCCGCGCGAACCGTGGCTCGCTTCGAGAACAGGAGAGGGAGGTTCTGCCGCCCAGACTCCCCAGATTCGGCCGCGCTTGGGCGGCGGGCCGCCGAGTTCGTCGAGAATGGCAACGGCGTCGGCGTGTGCCTCGGCAAAGCGGCCGAGAACGGTGTCCTCCCGGCCGAGTGCGGCCAACGTGAGCCAGCGCGTATCGGTGAACCCGCCGCCGGGAAGCGGAAGGTTCGCGGCCTCCTCGTTCACCCATGACTTCATGCGGTCTGTCAGGCCAGTGTTCACTGGGCGACCGCCAACTCTTGCCTTGCAGCCGATCGGCCGGCTTCCAAGGTGCGCAGGTGGTCAGCGAAACCGTCCGGTGCGCGGCCGACCCGCCGCGCGGAGGTCGTGACCGGTGAGTCGCAGGCGTAGAGGACGGGATAGGCGGCCTGCTCGAGCCGGTGAACGATGTCGACGTCCTCGGCTGTGCGCAGCGCCGCGAAACCGCCGACGTTCCAGTACACGTCGGCGCGCACTCCGAGGTTCGCTCCGTGGACGTGCCGATGGCCGGGCCGTATGCGGTATCCGGCGAAGTACGTTGCTGCGAGAACGGGATCGAGGCCGACGGAATCCGGAAGCACCGTGCCTGCGACCACGGCAGCGCCCCGCCGCGCATGGGCGAGCTGAGACGTGAGCCAGTCGGGCCGAACCACGCTGTCGGCGTCCGTCGTCGCGAACCAGGTGCCCGGCGCGTCCTCCACGGTCGAGAATCCCGCGGTCGAGAGTGCCGCGGTCGAGAATCCTGCGGCGCGAGCCGCTCCTACGTTGCGACGATCGATGGCGAGGACTCGTCCACCCGTCCGCGCGGCCCAAGAACCGGCGATGGACGCAGAAGAATCGGTGCACGAGTCGAGAACGGTAACCACCACGGTGTCGACACCCGTACGTTCTGCTGCCTTCCCGACAGCCGACAAACATGCGTCGAGAACCAGTTCCTCGTTGTGAACCGGCACAACCACCACCAACCGAGAAATATCGCGCTGCGCTTCGAACACTTGTCGTCCACCCTCCCGCGGTGCCGATCCGTCGCTACGTGAAAATCCCGCTGACGACACGATGTGCCACGGGTTCGAACGTCTGCGCATCCGAGTCGGCAGTGTTCTGCCGCCGGTGGCTCGACGGAATCCAAGCGAGTCCACGTAGACCCGATTTTTGATCCCCCGTAGTGGCACAATCCAAACATGGCGGTTCGCTTTTCGCGGACCCAGCGACATCGTCGGGGGTGCTCATGCGCAACGTGCTCATATCAGCAAGTGCGGTCGTGCTCGGTGTTCTCGGGGTGATCGGAGCGCCGAGCCCCGCGCAGGCCGCAGATCTGACCTGTGACGGAACACCCTCGACCGACAGCGTCTTTGTCGATGGTCTTCAGGCGTGCGGTGCGCGGGCCGATTCGACAAGTCGGGCGTTCGCGCGGGCCCTGGATTCCGTCGCATTCGCCCGGGCCGACAGAGGCGGCGGGGCGATCGGTCTGGCCCAGGACGGAGGCGTCGCGGCGGCGGAAACCGAATCCGGCCAGGTTGCTGCCACTGCCTTCGGTCCCGATGCCGTCTCCATAGTCTCCGCCGATCCTGGAGCATTCGCTCTGGCATTGTCCCTGGCCAAGGGGCAGACATTCGTCGGGACCGCGCACGAAGGCGTCCGGTGCGAGGCAGGTCCCGGCTTCGCCGTCAATCTGAGTCTCGGCCAGGTCTGCCTGTCCGACGGTGTGAACACATGGAGTTCCATTCCGGCTGTGCCGTGAACTATTTGTGCCCTGAACCAGCTGTGGACCAGAAGAAAGAGCGGATCATCATGTCGACACAATTCACGTCCAACGAAGAAGCACTTCTGCGAATCGGCAAAGACCTCTGGTGGGCGGTCCTGCTGCGTGGGGTGTTCGCGGTGATCTTCGGAATCGTTGCCCTGGTGTGGCCGTCGGTGACTGTATGGGCGCTGGTGGTCGTGTTCGGCGCGTACGCGATCGTCGACGGTATCTCCGCGATCATCAGGGCCGTGCAGGCGCGCAAGGTCGAATCCGGCTGGATATGGTGGCTGCTCGGCGGCGTCGTGTCACTTGTCGCGGGAATTGTCGCGTTTGTTTGGCCGGACATTACTGCACTCGCTGCCGTTTTCGTCATAGGATTCTGGGCGATCATGGGTGGAATTCTCGAAATAGCAGGATCGTTTCGGCTGAAAAAATTTGACGGCGCCGCGCATTGGGTCGTACTTCTCGTCGCCGGAATTCTGGAGCTGCTCTTCGGTATCGTGCTGGTGTTCTTCCCGGTCAGCGGCATCCTGAGCATTGTGTGGCTCGTCGGTGTATTCGCCGTGATGCTCGGTGTTCTGTTCGTCGTATCCGCATTCCAGGTGCGTTCGGCGGCGAAGAAGGCTGGCGTCCTCGGTTAGCCGAGGCGACAGTATTTCGATTGGCAATCGACCGCACGGTATGTGTTAATGGCTGTGGGTTTCTGCTGCGCACACTGCTGATTCACAGCAGCGTCGAAAATCGCGGCAGGTTATTGGTTCGAACAGGATGGATCGGGTCAGTTATGGCATTCACACTTCGTTCACCTCGTCGACTGGTCGCGCGGATCACGCTCGCCGGGGCCGTCACTGCCTTAGGCGCCGCGGCTCTCGTGTCGCCCGCTCAGGCCGACCCGCTGTGGCCGGGTGGGCCCGAGGTTCCAGGGTTCGGGTCCTCAGATCCGGTACTACCGGTGCCCGCGCTGCCCGCGCTGCCCGGCATCGCACCGGAACCGCAGATTCAGCGCCTCGCGCCTGCCAACTTCTCGGATCCTTCGATCAGTCCTAACGCAGGCGAAGTCGTCGGCGTCGCCCAGCCGATCGCCATCCGCTTCAATGAGGCGATCGGTGATCGCGGCGCAGCAGAAGCTGCGATCCGCGTCACGACGTCCCCGAGCGTCGACGGCCATTTCTACTGGATCAACGACACCCAAGTGCGGTGGTTGCCGAACGAGTTCTACCCGGCGCACACCCAGGTGACCGTGGAAGCAGGCGGCGCGCACGCAGACTTCTCCACCGGTGACTCGGTTATCACCACGGCAGACGACGCGACGAAGACCATCACCGTGACCAGGAACGGTGAGGTCGTCAAGACAATGCCGACGTCGATGGGCAAGGCAGACCACGAGACGCCGAACGGCACCTACATCGTCGGCGAGCGTCTTCGCGAGATGTACATGGATTCGTCCACGTACGGCGTGCCGGTCGATGCTCCCGACGGCTACCGGACGTACGTCGAGTACGCCACGCGTATCTCCTACAGCGGCATCTTCGTCCACGCAGCGCCGTGGTCGGTCGATGCTCAGGGCAATACCGACACCAGCCACGGCTGCCTCAACGTCAGTACCGAGGACGGCAAATGGTTCTTCGAGACCGCACAGAAGGGCGACCCCGTCATCGTCGTGAACACTGCAGGCGGAACCCTCAGTGGCTCCGACGGTTTGGGTGACTGGAATAGGTAGGCGCCTTCGGCGCACGTGAGCGGAAGTACGTCCCGGGGAACGTATTTCCGCTCACATAGCGAAGGTTTTGGTTTCAACGTGTCCAGGCGTTCGGGCCTAGTTCACCTACCGTTCGCGGTGGGTGAGCACAGTCCCCGCAGTGAGTACAACAACGGAACGAGTGCTGCCCTCGGCACGCCGAAGGACTTTCTTCGGTAGGCCGTGGAGTGATTACGCACTCTTCTCGATTCTTCTGGGCCCGAATCTGGCCCTGCTGGTCGTGTTCACCTACCGACCGCTGATCGAAAACTTCCAGTTCTCTTTCTACGACTGGAATCTGTCCTCTCCCACTTCGACGTTCGTGGGGTTGGCCAACTACCGTGAGTGGTTCTCTCGAGACGACACCTGGGTGATCGTCGGCAACACCGTCATTTTCACCATCGCAGCGGTCGTCGGCAGCCTCGTGCTCGGACTCGTGTTGGCGTTGCTCCTGGATCAGAAGCTTCGTGGCCGCAACTTCGTACGATCAGCCGTCTTCGCACCGTTCGTCATCTCTGGTGCCGCGATCGGTATCGCCTTCCAGTTCGTCTTCGATCCGAACTTCGGCCTCGTCCAAGATTTGCTGCACCGAGTCGGGCTGAGTTCGCCCGATTTCTATCAGGATCCCCACTGGGCTCTGTTCATGATCACGGTGACGTACCTGTGGAAGAACCTCGGCTACACCTTCGTCATCTACTTGGCGGCGCTCCAGGGCGTCCGCAAGGAACTGATGGAAGCCGCGGAGATCGACCGCGCGAGCACATGGACTACCTTCCGCAAGGTACTTCTGCCGCAGCTGCGCCCGACGACGTTCTTTCTCTCGATCACCGTCTTGCTGAACTCGCTCCAGGTGTTCGACATCATCAACGTCATGACGCGCGGCGGTCCGCTCGGCAACGGCACCACCACGATGGTCTTCCAGGTGTACGAGGAAACGTTCCGCAACTTCCGCGCCGGTTACGGGGCCACGGTTGCGACCATCATGTTCGTGGTCCTGTTGATCATCACCCTCGTACAGGTACGGATCATGGATCGGGACGATCAGCGATGACAGTGACATTGAAAGCTCCCGAGCCGGCAACTCGAATCGCACCGAAAGATCCCCAGCGCCAACGCAGCCTTCAGATGGTATTCGGATACATTGCGATAGTGTTGGTGCTCTTGGTGATCGGGCTTCCGCTGTTCTGGATTTTGATCACCTCGTTCAAGGACCGTAGTGACATCTACACTCGGCCGGTCACGTGGTGGCCCAATTCGTTTCGGCCCGCGAACTACTCGGAAGCGACGACGGAAGTTCCGTTCTTCACCTACCTGCGCAACTCGCTGATCATCACGGCCGCAACGTCGTCCATCAAATTTGTGCTGGGGGTTCTGAGCGCATACGGGTTGGTGTTCCTGCGCTTCCCCGGCAAGAACATCGTGTTCCTGGTGATTATCGCAGCGCTGATGGTGCCCAACCAGATCACGGTCATCTCCAACTACTCGCTGATCTCCGAGCTGGGATGGCGAAACTCATTCCAGGGCATCATTCTTCCACTTGCCGGCGTGGCTTTCGGAACGTTCCTGATGCGCAATCACTTTCTGTCACTGCCCGCCGAAATCATCGAAGCCGCCCGTATGGACGGCGCCGGTACCTTCCGGTTGATGTTTCGCGTCGTGCTTCCGCTGTCCGGGCCCACGATGGTGGCCTTCGCCATCATCACCATCGTGACCGAATGGAACGAATACCTCTGGCCGTTCCTGATGTCCGACGATTCCTCGGTGGCACCGCTCCCCGTCGGCCTCACCCTGTTGCAGAACAGCGAGGGCTATACCAACTGGGGCGCCGTCATGGCGGCGACCATCCTGACCATCCTTCCGATTCTTCTCGTCTTCCTCGTACTGCAACGCCAGATGATCAAGGGCCTCACCTCCGGTGCGGTCAAAGGCTGATTCGTTCCACCTTCAGGAGAAACACTCATGGCCAACATAAATCGTCGCGGATTCCTCACCCTGACCGGCACACTGGCCGCTGGTGCGGCCCTGGCCGCGTGCAGCGGACCCGGAACAAGCTCCTCGGGCGATGCCGGATCCGGTGATGCAAGCACCATCAACTTCTGGTCGAGTCACCCCGGTAAGTCGCAGGAGTTCGAGAAGGAGCTCATCTCGCGCTTCCAGGCCGCGAACCCGGGCCTGACGGTCAACCTGATCGACGGCGGAAAGAATTACGAGGAGGTCTCGCAGAAATTCAACGCCTCGCTGTCCGGTAACGACGTGCCCGACGTCGTCGTCCTCTCCGATGTGTGGTGGTTCAACTACGCACTGACCGGTGCCATCGAGCCCCTCGACAAGCACTTCGCGGCAGCAGGTGTCGACTCCAGCGACTACGTGGATTCTCTTCTTGCCGACTACAACTGGAACGGCAATCACTGGGCGCTTCCGTACGCGCGTTCGACGCCGCTGTTCTACTACAACAAGGCAGTCTGGGCGCAGGCAGGCCTCCCGGATCGTGGACCCGCGACGTGGCAGGAATTCGACGAGTGGGGCCCACGGATCCAGGCCGTCGTCGGCAACGGCAAGCTCGCTCACGGCTGGGGCAACGCGGTGGACTACCTGGGCTGGACGTTCGAGGGCCCGATCTGGACGTTCGGTGGGTCGTACTCCGACGGCTTCGAGCTCAAGTTCGACGACGAAAAGACCATTGCGGCAGGTCAGTTCCTCAAGGACATGATCCACACCAAGAAGTACGCAGCGGTTTCCAACGACATCGCCAACGACTTCGGCGCAGGCATCATCGCCTCGACCGTTGCCTCGACCGGCGATCTCTCGGGCATCACGAAGAACGCAGCCTTCGAGTTCGGTACGGCATTCTTGCCGTCCAACGACGGACAGCCTGGCTGCCCGACGGGAGGGGCCGGTCTCGCCATCCCCTCCAAGATCTCGGACGAGCGTAAGGTCAACGCGCTCAGGTTCATCGACTTCGCCACCAACGGCGCCAATACCGCCTACTTCTCGCAGAACACCGGTTACATGCCGGTCCGCAAGTCCGCTCAGCAGGATCCGAGCGAGATTGCGTTCCTCGAAGCCAACCCGAACGCCAAGACGGCCGTCGACCAGCTGGCCAAGACGCGCTCGCAGGACAGTGCTCGCGTGTTCGTGCCTGGCGGGGACAAGATCATCGGTACCGGTCTCGAGCAGATCGCACTCCAGAACGCCGACGTGGCAACCACGTTCGCGAGCGTGCAGGACCAGCTGCAGCAGATCATCGACCGTCAGATCACCCCGAAGCTTCCCGCGTAATGGCAGCCGTCCACTACTCGGCAGTCTCGCATCGCTACCCAGGCGCCGACTCACTGGCCGTCGATTCGCTCGAGCTCGATATCGCCGATGGTGAATTCATCGTTCTCGTCGGCCCTTCGGGATGTGGCAAGTCGACGAGTCTGCGCATGCTGGCCGGTCTCGAATCGGTCGAGAGCGGCCACATCGACATCGGCGGCGTCGATGTCACCTCGCTCGCCCCGCGGGCGCGGGACGTTGCGATGGTGTTCCAGAACTACGCGCTGTACCCGAACATGACCGTCGGGGACAACATGGGGTTCGCTCTGCGCAACGCCGGAATGAGCAAGGCGGACACAGCGGTCCGTGTGCTGGAGGCCGCGAAGATGCTCGAGTTGGAACCTCTGTTGGACCGTAAGCCGGGCAAGTTGTCCGGTGGTCAACGTCAGCGGGTGGCGATGGGACGCGCGATCGTTCGTCAGCCCAAGGTGTTCTGCATGGACGAGCCACTGTCCAATCTGGATGCCAAGCTTCGCGTCAGTACCCGGGCGCAGATCGCCGGACTACAGAAGCGCCTCGGCACAACCACCGTGTACGTCACCCACGATCAGGTCGAGGCCATGACGATGGGTGACCGCGTTGCGGTGTTGCAGGCAGGAAAGTTGCAGCAGGTCGCTGCACCGCGGGAGCTGTACGACAACCCGGTCAACACGTTCGTCGCAGGCTTCATCGGTTCTCCCGGAATGAATCTTCTCGACGCTCCGGTGATCGACGGTGCCGCGGTTATCGGAGGCGTCCGGATGCCGGCACCGACATCGGATGCGCGGGTGACCATCGGGATTCGGCCCGAAGGCTGGGATCTCGTCGGCGAGGGGGTTGGGTCTGTTTCTGTTGCAGTCGAACTCGTCGAGGAACTCGGAGCGGAGTCGTTCCTGTACGGCGCGCCGCCGCTCGGTTCGGACTGGAGTGCCCAGTCCGGCCGGCTCGCGGTTCGCGTCGATCGAAAGCTCGCCGTCGGTCTCGCTCAGACCGTCCGGGTGGTCCCCAAGCTCGACGAGGTGTTCTTCTTTTCGTCCTCTACCGGGGAGCGCTTGTAGAAGCAGGCTGTCCCAGATCGACGGGCAGCGACGCCCAGCCATGCAGGACGCGGGTGTCACGACGGATTCCCTCGCCTGCGGACTGCAGGTGGGGGAACCGGTCGAAGAGCGTCTTCAATCCCACTTCGGTCTCGGCCTTCGCGAGCGACGCGCCGAGGCAGTAGTGACGCCCGCCCGAGAACGAGAGGTGCTTGTTCGCGTTCGCGCGAGTGACATCGAATCGGTAGGGGTCCTCGAACACCTCGGGGTCGCGGTTGGCCCCAGCCAGGACCAGAACCACGAGTGCGCCCTTCGCGATCGGGATTCCCTCGATCGTCACATCGTGTTTGGCCAGACGTGCGGTGAGCTGCACCGGTGATTCCAGGCGCAGCATCTCGTCGACCGCCGACACCCAGTGGGCGGGATCCTCCTGCAGAACTGTGAGCTGATCGGGATGTTCGAGGAGCAGCGCAATGCCGCTGCCGAGTAGATTGACCGTCGTCTCGAATCCGGCCGCAAGCACAAGACCGGCTGTTGCGCGGAGCTCCTCGTCGTTGAGCCCGACACCGTCCTCCTTCGCCTTGATGAGTTGGCTCATCAAGTCGTCGCCAGGGTTGCGGCGTAGCTCGGCGAGGTGATCGGCAAGCCAGGCGTCGAACTGCTCCAGTCCCTTCTCCACGCGCTGGAACTGCTCCCAGGACAACCCGATATCGAGGCTCGGCGCCGCCATCTCACCGAACTCCAACACCTTCTGACGGTCCTCATCGGGTACGCCGAGGATGGTGCTGATGACGGCCACCGGGAGCTGAGCGCAATAGGCGTGCACGATATCTACCTCGCGGCCTCCCCTGGTGAGATCGTCCAGCAGGGAGTCGGCCTTCTCCTGAACCATCTCGCGCATTTTCGCGACAGCGCGCGGGGTGAAGACCGAGGACACCAGCTTGCGGTACCGCGTGTGCTCGGGCGGTTCCACCGACAGCAACGACGGCGGCTTCAGGGGGTGCAGGGCCTTCGACCGTGTCCGATTCTCGACGAACCGCAGCGGACCGGGGAGATTGGCCCCGAGCTCGGTGACGCGGAGATCGTCGGAGCGCAGCAGCTCGTGCACCACGCGGTGGTTGACGCTGATGTTCGAGATTCGCGTCTTCACCAGCGGCCCCGCGGCACGGATTCTTTCGAACACCTGCCGCGGGTTTGCGCGCGTCGCCGGGTCGGCGACGAGCATCGCCTGCATGTCCCCGGCCTTGGCGGCCTTCTGTGCTCCGTAGCGCACGATGCCGTGCGCCGCGATCCATCTGATTCGAGCTTTCATCGAGGCCCTCCTACGTCGGGTATGTGCGCGGAAATACGTCGCAGGGGACGTATTTCCGCGCACATGCGCCTACCAAATCTTGACGCGCTGCTCCGGATCCAAGTACAGCGCATCTCCTGGCTTCACAGCGAACGCTTCGTGAAAACTGTCCAGGTTGCGTACTACTCCGTTGCAGCGGAACTCAGGCGGGGAGTGCGGGTCGACCGCGAGACGACGGATCGCCTCTTCGTCGCGTGCCTTGGTCCTCCACACCTGTGACCATCCGAAGAACACTCGTTGCAGACCCGTGAGTCCGTCGAGTACGGGAGCGTCCTTACCTTCCAGTGCGATCTTGTACGCGGCGACGGCGATGGACAGTCCGCCGAGGTCGCCGATGTTTTCACCGATCGTGAACTTGCCGTTCACCTTGTGACCGGGCAGTGCTTTGGGCTCGAACTGGTCGTACTGGTCGATCAATGCCGTGGTGCGCTTGCTGAACTCGGTGCGATCCGAATCGGTCCACCAGTCGATCATGTTGCCGTCACCGTCGTACTTGGCGCCCTGATCGTCGAATCCGTGGCCGATCTCGTGCCCGATGACAGCTCCGATTCCGCCGTAGTTGGCTGCGTCATCGGCGCCGGAGTCGAAGAACGGCGGCTGCAGAATGGCTGCGGGAAAGACGATTTCGTTCATTCCCGGGTTGTAGTAGGCGTTGACGGTCTGCGGGGTCATGAACCATTCGTCGCGGTCGACCGGGCCACCGAGCTTGTCTAGATCTCGCTGGTATTCGGCGACGTAGCCTCGTCGGTAGTTGCCGACGAGGTCGCCCGCGTCGATCGTGATGGCGTCGTAGTCGCGCCAGCGGTCGGGGTAGCCGATCTTCGGGGTGAACTTGTCGAGCTTGTCCAAAGCCTTCTGGCGGGTCTCCGGACTCATCCACTCCAGGTCGGTGATGTTTCGGCGGTACGCCTCGGTGAGGTTCGCGACGAGGACCTGCATGCGTGCCTTCGCGTCCGCGGGAAAGTGCCGCTCGACGTAGATCTTGCCGACGACCTCACCGAGGAGATCCTGGACGAGCGAGACGCCTCTCTTCCAACGCTCTCGGTTCTCTTCGGTGCCGCTGAGCTTGGTGCCGTAAAAAGCGAAACTCTCGTCGACGAGTGCTGCGGTCAGGTACGTCGCCCGGCCGTGCACGATGCGCCACGCCAGCCATGCCTTCCAGTCCTCGATGTCCTCGGACACCCAGAGGCCGGTGAACGTGGTCAGGTACGGAGGCTGCCGCACGACGATTTCCGCGAACTGTTTCGTTGTGCCACCGAGACCGGAAATCCAGGCGGCCCAATTGAATCCAGGTGCGTTCTTCACGAGGGTGTCGAACTCGAACAGGTTGTAGCTCTTCTCGGCATCGCGGCGTTCGACGACGTCCCAGTGCCCCGCGGCGAGCTTCTTCTCCAGGTCGAATACGCGCTGCGCGTCGTAGGACAGGCCGGCAAGGGAGAACATTTTCGCAATGTGCGCGACGTAGGCCTCACGGATCTCGGCGTAGCCGTCCTCGCGATAGTAGGACTCGTCGGGCAGGCCCGTTCCGGACTGCGAGAAGTGCACGAGATAGCGGGAGGAATTTTTCGCGTCGGTGTCGACGTAGTGGCCGATGGCTCCGCCGATACCCGTCCGCTGCAGCGACCCCATTACCTCGGCGAGGGTGACGAGGTCACCGGCGTCGGCGACGGCAGCGAGTTCGTCGGCGATAGGGGTAAGTCCCGCCTCTTCGACGGCCTCCGCGTCGAGGAAGCTCGAGTAGAGGTCGCCGACCTTCTGCGCGTCGGTGCCGACGGCCGGATCGGATGCTGCCGACTCCTGGATAATTGTGCGGACGTCTTCTTCGGCCTTGTCGTAGAGGGTCCGGAACGCTCCGTCGACCGCGCGGTCCGCCGGGATGGCGTAATCGTCGAGCCACTTGCCGTTGACGTGAACGAACAGATCGTCCTGTGCCCGTGTGCCGGAGTCCGTATAGGTGAGGTCGATGCCAGAGTTGGCCGGTCCTGAATCCAATGCCGTCATGCTTCCCATCTTTACACTCTTGCGTGCGATTGAACGGGTGTTTAGGATCTGAAACATGCGTTCAGTGAAGCCGGAAGATCTGACGACGAGGGCTCGAATCCGCGATGCGGCCATCGACGTGTTCGGCCGGTCTGGATTCACGACGGGCGTGCGCACGGTGGCGACCGCAGCAGGCGTGTCTCCCGGACTGGTCAATCACCATTTCGGATCGAAAGAGGGCCTTCGGCGGGCGTGTGACGAGTACGTTCTGGCGGTCATCCACGAGAGCAAATCCGCGTCGCTGGCGGGCTCGCCGGCCAGCGTCATCGAACAGCTCGCCGAAATCGACCACTACGCCCCGACGGTCGCCTACATTGTCCGAAGTTTCGCGGTTGGCGGACAGCTCGCGACCGCAATGTTCGAGCGCATGGTCGACGACGCGGCCGCTTACCTCCACGAGGGGGTGAAGAGCGGGAAACTCACCTCCAGCCGCGACCCAGCCGCTCGCGCCCGATTCCTCACCCGCCAGAGTGTCGGCGGCATGTTGCTCTACATCCAGATGCTGCCCGAAGGAACCGATTTCACGGTTGCCGTCCGTGCGTTGACCGAGGAAACCACGCTCCCCGCGCTCGAGCTCTACACCGAAGCACTGTTCACCGATTCCGACACACTCACTGCTTTTCTGGAGGAGTCATGATGGCCATCGATGTCAGCGAACTGAGCAAAACGTTCGGCAAGGCCACAGCCCTTGACGGGCTCGAACTTCATGTCGGCGCGGGTGAGGTTCACGGATTCCTCGGCCCGAACGGCGCAGGCAAGTCCACCACGATCCGAATTCTGCTCGGTCTGATACGCGCCACCTCCGGTCACGTCCAGCTGCTCGGCGGCGACCCGTGGCGTGACGCCGTCGCCCTGCATCGACGCCTTGCCTACGTCCCCGGTGATGTGACGCTCTGGCCCCAGCTCACCGGCGGCGAAGTTGTCGATCTACTCGCGCGCATGCGCGGTGGGATCGACCCGGCGCGTCGAGGGGAACTGATCGAGCGTTTCGAACTCGACCCAACGAAGAAGACGCGCACCTACTCCAGGGGGAACCGGCAGAAAGTCGCGCTGGTGTCGGCATTCGCGTCGAACGCGGACGTGCTGTTGCTCGACGAACCGACAACCGGACTCGACCCACTGAAGGAGCAGGTGTTCGCAGGTTGCGTCACCGACGCGGTGGCGCGCGGCGCGACGGTGCTGCTGTCGTCGCACATTCTGTCCGAGGTCGACAAGCTCTGCGATCGTGTCACGATCATCCGCGACGGCAGAACAGTCGACTCGGGTGCGCTCGCGGACATGCGGCACCTGACTCACTCCACGGTCACGGCCGTGCTGGAGCGGCCCCTTGTCGATCCGGGCTCGTTGCCTGGTGAGGTGACCGTCGACGGTCACTCGGTGACCTGCCGAACCACCAGCGCCGATCTGCCGGTACTGATGCATCTGCTCGCCGACGGTGGAATAACCAGTCTGGTCAGCTCGCCCCCGACGCTGGAGGACCTGTTCCTGAAGTATTACGCATCGAGCACTTCGGCGCACCAGCCATGACGGGCACTCTCGGGCTGATTCGGCTCTACCTCCGCAAGGATCGGGTCGTCCTTCCGTTGTGGGTCCTGGTGATCGGCTTGGTTCCGCTGCTCTACGCCGTCAGCTTCCGCGGCCTCTACCCAGCGGCAACCGACCGCGAGACGTTCTTTGAGGCGACGGCTCGCACCCCGGCTGAGCTTGCGATGGTCGGTCCGATCTTCGGGAGTGATCTCGGGGCACTCGTGACGTGGCGAGCCGGAATTCTCCTGACACTCGCGCCACTGGCCGCGATCCTGACGGTCGTTCGACACACCAGGGCCGAGGAGGATGCGGGCCGGACCGAACTGATGGGTTCGACTGCGGTCGGTCGCCGCGCTGCGTTGTCGGCCGCAATTCTCGTCGCCGTCGGCGGAGTTGCCAGTACGGCCGTGATCGCGTCGGTGTCACTGCTCGCCACCGGATTCGCAGTCCTCGGCAGCCTCGCCTTCGGGCTTGGGATCGCTGCCGTCGGAGCTGTGTTCGCCGGATTCGCAGCCGTCGCTGCCCAGATCGCATCCGGCGCACGGCTCGCACGCGGATTTGCCTTGTCGGTGCTGGCGCTCGCATTCGCAGCGCGTGCCGTGGGAGACGCGGGCTCGGGGACGCTGTCCTGGCTGTCGCCCATCGGATGGTCGGCACAGTTGAGGCCGTTCGCCGACGAGCGATGGTGGGTTCTCCTTGTCCCCCTCGTTGCGACGGCGCTGACCGTCACCGCAGCGTTCGTTCTCGCAGGCGAACGAGACCTCGGCTCGGGACTCGTTGCCGAAAGGCGGGGTCCAGCCACGGCGTCGGCGTCTCTCGGAGGCGTGTTCGGGCTCGCGTGGCGAGGACACCGCGGATCGCTGGTCGCGTGGACCGTCGGACTGGGCTCGATCGCTTTGGTTCTGGGGAGTGCGGCGGACGGCGTCGGTGGTCAACTCGGGAGCAGTGCCGCGATCACGGACGCACTCGACAAGTTCGGCGGAACCTCGCTCGTGCAGTCCTTTCTCGCCACCGCGATCTCCATCCTGGGAATTGGGGCGGCGGCCTATTCGATCTCCTCGATCCTGCGGGCCCACACGGAGGAGGACGAGTCCATCGCCGAATCCGTTCTTGCGGGCAGCGTCGGAAGGGCGAGGTGGCTGTCGAGCCACCTGGTGTTCGCGGTCTTCGGTCCTGTCGTGGTCATGTTCGTGGTGGGTCTCGCCGCAGGAATTGCGTATGGCGTCGCCGTCGGCGACGTGGGGTCGGCGTTGCCGACGGTGCTCGGTGCTGCGCTCGTCCAACTTCCGGCGATCTGGGTGCTGACGGCTGCGGGAACCCTGTTGTTCGGCGTCGCACCTCGATACTCGAGTGCGGCATGGGCGCTGCTCGTCGGCTGCGTTCTGCTGGGTCAGGTCGGTTCGGTCGTCGGGCTGCCGCAGTTCTGGCTCGATCTGTCGCCGTTCACCCACTTGCCCCATCTGCCTGGTGGGCAGGTGACGACGAGACCGCTGGTGTGGCTGATCGTGCTGGCCGCAGTTACCGGCGTGCTGGGAACATTCGCGTTCCGGATGCGAGATCTACGCAGCTGACCCGACAACGGTTGGCATGTTGCATTACCCGACCATAAAGTCTCGTCTGCCCGCTGACTGTCTGTGTCGGGCTGGTGACCAGGTCGTCGTCGACGGGAGCCCCGCCGCGAAGGCGAGGTCGCTAGACCGAAACACCCAGATTGACCGCGCCGAGGTAGCCGTCGGTGCTTTTCTGCATCGTCACAAGCCCGGTGTCGTCATAGATGTTGTCGGTGGAGTTCTGGACGTTGTTCTCCCAGCCGGTGTGGTCGGAATACGGTGCCGTCAAATAGATCTCGGTCTTGGCCGCGTCGTCGAAGAAGAGCTGTGTGGTGAGTACTGTTTTCTTGTCGATGTGCACCTTGACGTGGATATGTGTGGTTCGGCCGATGTACCAACCCGGGAAGATCGTGGTGAATTTCGCGATGCCGTTGGCGTCGGTGGTCTGAGCCCCGCGCAGATAGGTGCCGTCGTCGGTGGTGGTCGACTCGGAATCGCCGACGCTGTACGAACCGTCCGAAGTCTCGCCGGAACCCCCCATGCCGCCACCATCACCGCGTGGTCCTCCCGCCCCGCCCCCGGGCGGGGTTCCGCCCACAGCGCCGCCTTCGGGTGGTCCGCCCGTGCCGCCTGATGCGCCGGCACCACCGATGTCGGCTGCAGTCGAGCCGGATTCGAAGCCGGAATAGACGCCGCCTGCATCGCAGTGCCAGATTTCGACGACATCGTTGCTGCCGATGTTCGCGATGCCGTCCGCGGAGCAGTTGTCGAGATCCTGCACTCGCAGCGCCAGTTCGAATGTCGAGCCCGGCCGGTCCTCGCGGATGTCGCCGCGGATGGAATCGACGTCGAACCAATACGGTCCCTGCGTTTCCTCGGCTGTCATGAGGCACGACGGTGCCTGGTTCAGTAACGTGAGAAATGCGTCGTCGGAACTGGTGACGGCTGCAGCGCTGGTGGCTGCAGTGCTGGTAGTGGCTGTGCTGGTGTCGGAGTTGCCGGTGCAGGCGGCAACGAATCCGGCCAGGCTGACGCCGCCGCCGAGCGCCATTGCTCGACGACGACTGACACGCCTGCGACTAATTTCTACGTCTTTGTTCATGATGCCCATTGTCTTTCCCGATACTGCGGGAAATCTGCATCTCAGCTGTGAAGAAGCTGGGAACGATCGCTACCTCGTGGGTTCGATCGTCACGTTGTATCGGTCTTCGATGTTGTTCTGGAATTGGTCCGAGCACTCTTGTTGAGCAGACTGGTTGTTTCCGGCATCGTTCATGCAGCTCACGAGGTCGTCGCCCCCGACGCTGTTGAACAAACCAATGCCAAGGAAAATGAGGGCGATGGACAGTGCCGCCGAGATGAAGCCAAGGATGATGGCTATCAGCGCGACGGTGCCGTTGGTTGCCGTTCCCTTCTTGTATCGCGACCGTGCGACGAAGCCGAGAGCCACGGCCAGCAGACCCAGGACTATCCCGCCGACGATGGTGAAGCTGCTCAATATGCCCAGAATTGCCAGTACGAGGGCTACGACACCCACAGTGTTCTGGGGTGCTACCGGCGGATACTGGCCCGGCTGCTGATAGTTACCGGGCTGCTGATAATTACCCGGCTGTTGATATTGGCCGGGCTGTTGGTAGTTGCCCGGCGGTGGATAATTACCGGGCTGCTGGTAGTTACCGGGCGGGGGGTAGTTCCCCTGCGGCTCATTACTGCCGGGCTCGTTACTGCCGGGCTCGTTACTGCCGGGCTCGTTACTGCCGGGCTCGTTACTGCCGGGTTGATTGCCGCCGGCTGGTGGGTAGTCGCCCGGTGGTGGTCCTGAAGGTGGTTGATCGGACACTGTGATGTTCCCCCCGATTTGTCTCTGGACTGGTGAATCGAGAGTCTAGCGTCGTACTCGGACAGTCGGCAGGGAAAGCAGGCGTTTGCTAGCCCCCGAGGCGACTGTGCATCTCCCATACCAGGACCTCGGCCGTCTCGTTCGACTGAATGCGTTGTCCCCCAGATGAACTCAGGCGCACCGCGTCTCCCTCGTACAGTTCTCCCACACCTTCCATCTGCACAGTTCCCTTGGCGACGAAAACATGAAGGAACGGCGCTTCGGGAATGGAAACCGGACGACCCGGCTGCAAACGCGCCACATGCAGGGCGGCCGACTTCTGTGAGATGCGTATTGCGGACTCGCCGTGATGTTTTTTCATACCCGAAGCGACGGAAACCAGTCCGCCGCGACGTAGTTCGTCGTCGATCTCCAGTTGCTCGTAGCCGGGATCGATTCCAGGGGTGTCGGGTACGACCCACATCTGCACGAACCGCACCGGCTCGGAGTGGGTGTCACCTGTCAGTCGCCAGGAGTCGTTCTTCTCGGAGTGCATGATGCCCTTGCCCGCGCTCATCCGTTGCGCAAGGCCGGGGTAGATCACTCCCGAGTGTCCGATCGAGTCCTGGTGTACCAGAGAACCCTTCGTTACCCAGGTGATGATCTCCATGTCTCGGTGGGGGTGTGAGTCGAAACCTTCACCAGGCGAGACGATGTCGTCGTTGTTGACCAGAAGTACGCCGTGATGCGTGTTGTCCGGATCGTAGTGCTGCCCGAAGGAGAACGAATGCTTCGAGTCGAGCCATGCCACACGGGTTTTCAATCGATCGCCGGCTTTGTGGATGTAAATGTGCGGGATCGGCGCGAACCCCTTCGAGCTGTGAGGGAGAGGTTGTGGAGCTGGCATATGTCCACTGTACGAGCCGCCGCCGGGAAACGTCGTGAGGACGGATAACTTTCACACTACAAATGCCGCAGTGTGTGATCGAAAGCGGATCGGGTACTTGTCGAACCGGGCCGCCCGGCGGGCACAGGCTCGCCCGGCAGGCACAGACATGGATCGATCGATAGGGTAGGAACACCAAGCGAATGCGGAGGCGAGAGAACTCTCTATGACCGATTCGACGCTCGTGAAAACGGTAGATCTAGAGACTGCACTGGTGGCCTGGGTGCCGCAGCAACGGTGGTTTGCAGGCAAGGGCTCGAAGTTGATCTCTTTGACTGTGGCGTCCCGAGTGCCGCTGGGCTCGCGGCCCGGGGTGGCTGCCGAGCATCTGTTGGTGGACATCGTGCTGGACGCACCGCCGTCCAGCGGTGGCCGCGTGCAGCAATACCAGATACCCCTCGGATTCCGCGAGAACGCGCCCGACGACCTTGCTTCCTGGCAATTGTCGCTTCCGCACCTCGACGAGGTGGTCGTGTACGACGGTCTGCGTGACCCGGCGATCATCGCTCTCTACGGAGATCTGCTCGCAACGGAAGGGTCCGTCGGTTCGGTCGACTTCCGAAATGTGAGCGGAACGTCGATCGATTCGGGCATGGCAGGCCGAGTACTCGGGGCCGAGCAGTCGAACACGTCGGTGATTCTCGGCGATGTACTCCTGCTCAAGCTGTTCCGCCAGGTGTCCCCGGGTGTCAATCCGGACATCGAACTGCACAGGGCCCTCGCGGAGACGGGCTGCGCCAATGTTGCGCCACTGCGAGGCTGGATCGAAACGCAGTCCGGCGGCGAACTGTCGATGTTGGGGATGGCACAGGACTTCGTCATCGACTCGGCCGAAGGGTGGACAACCGCACTGGCGAGCGTCCGTGACCTGCTCGCGGGTGATCTCGCTGCGGAGGACGTCGCCTCGGACTTCGCCAGTGAAGCATTCGACCTCGGTGTGGCGGTGGCGCACGTACACGCAGACCTAGCGAAGCAGCTCGGCACCTCGCAGCGACCGGCAGCATCGTCGGTCGACGAAATCTTGGGACGGGTCGAGGAAGCGGCAGGCATTGTCCCGGAACTTGCCGCGCACCTTCCTGCAGCGCGTGAGCTCATCGCCCGCGCGGAAGCTGCGGGTACGACGACTGTGCAGCGAATCCACGGCGACCTGCATCTGGGCCAGGTTCTACGGACACCGTCCACCTGGCTGCTCATCGATTTCGAAGGTGAGCCGGCCAAGACGTTGGAAGAGCGCAGACGACCGGACAGTCCGCTAAGGGACGTGGCAGGAATGCTCCGATCCTTCGACTACGCCGCGCACCATCTGCTACTCGATTCCGGAAGTTCGGAGGCGACGTACGCGCGGGCGTCGTACTGGGCGCAGCGCAATACGGCTGCGTTCTGCGACGGCTATTCTTCGGTCTCCGCTACCGACCCGCGTGCGGACGCTGCTCTGCTCGGCGCGTACGAATTGGACAAAGCCGTCTACGAGGCGGTCTACGAGGCGCGCAACCGGCCGACCTGGCTCGACATCCCTATGCGCGCGATCAGGAGATTGGCCCCGGCGGTCGAGGGGTAGGCCGGGCGGTCGAGGGGTTGGACGGTGACGAGGACCCGACCTCTACAGTGGACCTGCAATCGGTCAGGGGGGTCAGGGTAGATGAGTGGTGCGGGGATGAACCGCCGCGCGTTCTTGACGACCCTCCTGCTGGCACCAACCCTCACCGTCGCGGTTTCACCGTTCGCTCACGCCACCCCGGCCGAGAAGGCGATGGAATTGGGCGATCTCCTGATTCTCGAGGGAAGCGCCACTGCTCACCTTCTTGTCGTGCTCGAGATTCGGACCGACGGCACCGTCGGACTGGTGCTGCCGCGGGCCGAGGTGGGGCAGGGCCTGACCACCTCGATCTCGATGCTGGTCGCGGAAGAGTTGGACGTCTCACTCGATGCGGTCGAGACCACACTCGCTGATGCACGCCCCGAGCTGTTGTTCGGCCAGTTGACCGGGAACTCCAATTCGATCCGCTCGCTGTACCGCCCCGTCCGTCATGCGGCCGCAGGCGCTCGCGCTCGATTGGTTGCCGCGGCGGCAGCGCGGTGGGGCGTCCTACCCGACACCATCGCACTCGATGTCGGAATTCTCGCAGCGAACGACGGTAGAACCATGGGAATCGGAGACGTGGCCGTCGCTGCCGCGGATCCAGCACTCGGAGATGTTGCGTTCCAACCGAAAAGCCCTGATCGGTTCCGCCTTGTGGGTACTCCCACGCGTCGGTCCGACGCCCGTGCCATGGTGACCGGCGAGCACCGGTACGCGCTCGATCTCGAGGTACCGGGCGCGATGCCGGTGGTGGTGCGTCGGCCCCCTACCATCGGAGCCAAGGTGGAGTCGGTCGACGACGCGGCGCTGCGCGCGATGCCGGGCGTACTCGACGTCGCGGTGATCGAAACCGGTGTCGCGGTGATGGCGTCGACGTTCGGGCAGGCCATCGATGCCTGTGCTGCTGCAGCGGTGACATGGACTGCGGGCCCCTTCGCTGCCGAGAACGATGACACGATCCGTCAGCGATTACGCGGCGCCGTCGAACCCTTCACCACAACTGGTGATCTCGACGCGGAATTCGACTTCGCGTTCGTCTCGCACGCCGCCATGGAAACCAATTCTGCTGTGGCCGACGTCCGTTCGGACTCGGCGGAGATCTGGGCATCGATGCAGACCCCCATCGTCGCGAAGCAGGTGATCGCACGAGTGCTCGGTTTGCCGGTGCAGGCGGTCACCGCGCATGTGGTCAACGGCGGCGGGTCCTTCGGTCGACGTCTGTTCTTCGACGCACCGCTCGAGGCTGCACGCATCTCCAAAGCGATGGGCAGGCCGGTGCGTTTGATGTGGACGCGAGTCGACGACATGCGTCACGGACGCGCCAGGCCCGCGTCGCATCATCGATTCCGAGTGAAGACCGACGGAGGTGCCGTCGTTTCCTTCGAGCACCGAGTCGCCTCTGTGGCAACGGATTTTTCGCACGGACTCGGTGAGATTCTGACGGCGTCGGGATCGTCGGGTTCCGGACGATCGGTGTTCTCGAGATCGGTCGAGAGCCCCTACGACTTCGGTGACACCATCGAGTCTCTCGCAGAGGTCGAACTGCCGATGAATACCGGAAGTTGGCGGTCGGTGTACTCGGCCAACAGTCGCGGTGCCGCCGAGATCGTCGTCGACCGTACTGCGGGTGCTCTCGGGGTCGACCCGATCGCTTTCCGTCGTGCGCACCTCACCGACCCTCGCCATCTCGCGGTTCTCGACGCCGCCGCGCGCGAGAGTAACTGGGGCGCAGTGCTGCCCGACGGGTGGGCGCAGGGTGTGGGATTTCACGCCGAGTATCGTTCCAGTACAGCGGTCGTCGTCGATATCGACGTGACCGATCCGAATGCGCCGCGTGTACGGCGAGCAGTCGTGGCGCTCGACGTCGGGAAGGCGATAAATCCGACCGGTCTCGAGGCTCAGATGCTCGGCGGCCTCACCGATGCTGTGTCGACTGTCCTGTCGGCAGGATTGCACATCGACGAAGGTCTACCGCTCGAAGGGAGTTATTCGCAGTTTCATTATGCGCGGCAGCGGAATTCGCCCACCGATGTTCGGGTGATCGTCATCGAGGGTGCGGACGAACCTGGAGGTGCGGGCGAGCTCGGCGTGCCGGCGGCCGTTGCGGCCGTGGCCAATGCGTACGCGCGCGCAACCGGCACGGCGGTAGCCTCGTTTCCCATCGACTTTTCTGCCGACTTCGACCCGTTCCCGCGATGAGAGGCCATCGACATGCATGAGTTCGTCGTCAACGGGAGACAGGTCTCGGTCGATGCTCCCGACGATTTGTCCTTGCTGTGGGTGCTGCGCGACAAGCTGGGGGTACGTGGGCCGAAGTATGGCTGTGGCATCGGTGTCTGTCATGCCTGCACCAGTCACCTCGACGGGGAGGAAATGCTGCCGTGCATCACTCCGGTGTCCGACGTCGACGGCCGTGAGGTCACCACTATCGAAGGCCTCGCGGCGACGATGGGCGACGAGGACATCGACGCCTTGCATCCTGTGCAGCGGGCGTGGCTGGAGGAAGACGTCGCCCAGTGCGGCTACTGCCAGCCGGGTCAGATCATGGCTGCTGTGGCGTTGCTGCGTCGAACACCGAATCCCACCGATGAGGACATCGACCGGATCGAGAACGTATGCCGCTGTGGCACGTACTTCCGTATCCGTCGGGCGATCATGCGGGCCGCGGATTTGCAGAAGTAATTGCCGGTCAGCGCGTCAAGGTTCCCAGGTCCAGCGGCAACTGGATGCCCGTCACGTGCCGGGCTTCGTCGGAGGCCAGCCAGGCCACCGCTGCGGCAATGTCCTCGGGTTCGCTGATCGGGTCGGGTAGCGAACCCATGAAGATCGGGCCGAGCGTCGCTCCGTGTTCGCCGAGAAGCGCCATCATGTCGTTCGGCTGCATCCCTGTCGCGACTCCGTGCGGATGAATGGTGTTGACGCGGATGCCGTATTGACCGAGTTCGTTTGCCATCGTTCGGCACAGTCCGACGATGCCGTGCTTGGACGCCGCGTAGTGCGCGAGAAACGGTAGTCCGCGCAGCCCTGCAACCGAACTCGTCATGACGATCGATCCACCCGATCCCTGATCGAGCAGTATCGGTATGGCAGCCTTCGCCGTGAAGAACGTTCCGGTGAGGTTGACGTCGAGTGTCTCTTTCCACTGCTCCGGGGTGATCTCCCATGACATCGCGGCCGAACAGATTCCGGCGTTGGCGATGACGACATCGAGACGGCCGAGCGCGGCCACTCCTGCATTCAGTGCGGCGGACAGCGCCCCGAAATCTCGGATATCGGTCTCTGACGCAATGATCCGCCTGTCCAGCGCCTCGACTGCCGCTACGGTCTCGGCGAGGTCTCCCGAGCTGGCGCCGTCGTAGGAGGTTGAATCGAACTCGTCGCAGATGTCGACGGCGATGATGTCGGCGCCTTCGGCTGCAAGCCTGACGGCCTCGGCTCGACCCTGGCCGCGAGCGGCTCCGGTGATGAATGCGACCTTGCCTTCGAACCGCTGGGATTTTCCGTCGAATCGAGGTGTCATCGACTGGACGCTACAACTCGCACTGCCGCCGAATGTTCGATTCGGGGTGGATTCGTCTGTCGGTTCGAGCGCCCAGTACGGTTAGGGCCGACACGGGAGGTAGGCAATTATGGAAAGTATCGGCGCGTTCATCGGAATCGTCGTGGTGGTTCTGACCATCGTTTTGGTTGTTGTCGGTTGCGGAATGCTGTTTCTCGCGTCGATCAAGCCTGATGCGTTGAACTTCGACCTCGGTCGTCGCTCACGCAAGAAGGCCGAGAAGAACGAGACTTCTTAGAGACATGCGTCATAGTTGGGCATAGTTTCAGGTGTTTCTCAGGTTGTATGGATGTCACGGATGGTTCCGTTCGTGCAGGCAACTGGAGAAGTCATGAGCAACTCGTTAGAGACGCGTACGAGACGAGACACCTGTCGTCCTCGTATGAAGGCGCGATTCCTGGGCGAGTCCGCCACTGCTCAGTTCGTGCGATTCGTCATTGTCGGCGTGTCGAGCAACGTCCTCTACGCCGCACTGTTCGTAGCTCTCACCGCAGTCGGCTCGTTCACCGCCAACATCATCGGCATTCTGGGCAGTACTGTCCTAGCGAACGAATTGCACCGCCGTCACACCTTCCACGCTGCCGAGCGTGTCGGCTGGTTTCAAACTCAGTGGGAAGCGGGCGGCCTCGCGCTCGTCGGACTCGCACTGGGTACGGCGGCACTCGCTGCGGTACACGTTCTTTTCCCCGGATCCTCCGCTCTGCTCCAGGTCATCGCCGTCATTGCTGTCAGTGCAGCGACAGGCGTCTTCCGATTTCTCGCACTGCGCGGTTGGGTGTTCTGACGCGCTCGCTCGTCCCGCGGCGATAGGCTGACCTGGCTCGTTGCCGCGAGGAGGCCGAAATGGGCAGGTGGTTCACCGAGACCGTCGTCGACAACGGGCGTCTGCCCTTGTTCTTCTTGCTCGTCTCGTTCGTGTTGGCCTTTCTGTTCATCCGATTCAGTGTCCGGATGATTCGTGCCGAAGTGTCCTGGTGGCCAGGCAACGTCACCCCTGGCGGAATGCACATCCATCACGTCATGTTCGGCCTGGTGATGGTCCTCATCTCCGGCTTCGCGCTCGTCGCCATCGCCAATTACGAGACCCCGGTCGCCAACTGCCTTCTGGCGAGTGTCTTCGGTATCGGCAGTGCTCTGATGCTCGACGAGTTCGCGCTCATCCTGCATCTGCGTGACGTGTACTGGGCCGAGGAGGGCCGGTCTTCGATCGATGCAGTATTCGTCGCCGTCGCGATCACCGGGCTGTATCTGCTCGGCATCCACCCGATCGGCTTCGCCGGCGACTTCGACGCCTACCAGCAGGACCGTTCGTTGGGCACCCTTGCTCTGGTGCTGGGAGGTCTCGCCCTCCAGCTGTTGTTGGCGGCGGTCACTCTGCTCAAAGGCAAATTGTGGACCGGACTGATCGGATTGTTCTTCGTTCCGCTGCTCATCATCGGTGCCAGTCGCCTGGGGCGCCCGAGGTCGCCGTGGGCCCGGTGGCGGTATGCGGACAAGCCTGCCAAGCAGGCCAGGGCCTTCACCAGGGAGAAGCGCTTCCGGGAACCGGCAGTGCGCGCGAAGATCGTTGTCCAGGAGGCTCTCTCGGGGCGATTCGGTGTCCCGATTCCCGTCCCGGTCGTCACCGATGTAGACGAGCCGGCCTTCGCCCCGTCGCATGCGAAGCTGCCCAACCGGCTGCTCTCGGCAATCCGCTGGAACCGCACTCGCCGACGATTGCGTCATGCTCCGGTCTGGCGACTGCCTGCCTTCCTGGTGACCTGTTCGATCGTGTTCGCCTTCGTTCTGGTCGAAGTCGAAGGTGCGCTGGAGGCGTCGGACGGGGTTACCGTCGAAGCCGACATAGACGTGAGTGCGACGGCAACCCTCCTTGCGGTCATCGCCGGCGGAATGATCACCCTGACCGGTTTGGTGTTCACCGCCATCACGCTCGCCATGCAGTTCGGGGCTTCGCAGATCTCGGTCCGGGTGGTGCCGATGCTGCAGCAGGAAGCCATCATGCGGTGGTCCATCGGAATGTTCCTGTCCACGTTCGTCTTCGCCGTCATCATCGCCTCCGATCTGGCACTCGCCGGCGAGAACACCTCGCCTGTGCTGGCAACGTGGATCGCTGTGCTGCTGGCCTTCATCAGCGCATTTCTGTTCATCGCCCTCGTTGCCAGAGTGGGAATGGTGCTCAATTCATCCCGGTTGCTGCGCTGGATCGCCGCGCAAGGTCGAACGTCGATCGTGCGGCTCTATCCCGGATTCGATCCGGATGCCGAGGTCGAGGAATTGCTTCCTACACCGGTTCCGGCGACGCAGAAGCTCCTGGCGCCCGACCCGCTCGGCTCTGCCATGACCGTTCGTCTGACGCAACTCTCGCCCGACGGGCGAATACTCCTCGCGGTCGATGCCGCCCGGATACAGCGGCTGGCCACCAAATGGGGTGTCACGGTAGAGGTGATGCCGACCATCGGGGAGTTCGTCGCTCAACACGCGGTGTTGTTCCAGGTGGACGGCCCGCAGCTTCGGGTCCGTGCGCATCAGCTGATTGCCGCTCTGGTCTTCGGCGATACGCACAGCCCGGCGGTCAGTCCTGTCGCTGCCATACAGGCGATCGTCGACATCGCACTCAAAGCACTCTCTCCTGCCATCAACGACCCTGGCCGCGCCGTGCAGGCCATCGACCATGTCGAGGATCTGCTGATGACGATCGCGCCGCGGGTGCGGCTCGAAACAGCAGATTCGGGCAGTTCCGCCAGGTCCGCCGGCTCCGCCAGTTCAACATTGACGCGGCTGCGTGGAACTCGTCGAACGTGGACCGATTACGTCACTATCGCGACTGACGAGATCCGCCACTTCAGTACGGGCAGCACGCAGGTGCAACGTCGATTGCGGTCGCTGTTTCTGACGTTGATCGACGCCTGCCCGCCGGATCAGCATCCGCCGCTGACTGCACGGCTCGGCGCCCTCGACGCCCAGGTCGCACGTGAATGGACGAGCGAGCTCGACATCGGGCTCGCCAGCGTCGCGGACCCACAGGGGCTCGGCTCGGAGCGCGGTTCCTCGGGCCGCGTTGTCCCCCTGGTGCTCGGGAAGCCGGAGTAGGGCACGGGCGGCGAGACCTGCAATGCTCCCGGGAATCAGTTGTGCAAAACTGTTTCCCGTGACACCTCAACCCGTGCTTTCGCCGCTGACCACCGCGGCGATATTCCTCGTGGTGACAGTCGACGAGGGCGGCGAAGACGTCGTCCGTGATGTCATCGGCGACATCGCCGGTCTGCAACGCTCTGTCGGCTTCCGCGTGCCCGACGGCAAGTTGACATGTGTCGTCGGTATCGGATCCGACGCGTGGGACAGGCTGTACGACGGGCCGAGGCCCGCGGAACTGCACCCGTTCGTTCCGCTGGTCGGAGCGAGACACGCAGCGCCTGCGACGGCGGGAGATCTGTTGTTCCACCTTCGCGCTCAGCAGATGGATCTGTGTTTCGAGATGGCGACGCAGCTGATGATCAAGCTCGCGGGCGCGGTCACCGTCGTCGACGAGGTTCAGGGGTTCAAGTACTTCGAGATGCGCGACCTGATGGGGTTCGTCGACGGCACCGAGAATCCTGCGGGTGACGACGCCGAGGCGGCGGTGACCGTAACGGAATCGGATCCGGATTTCGCGGGTGGAAGCTATGTCATCGTGCAAAAGTATCTGCATGACATGGATTCCTGGAATTCTCTGACCACCGAGGCCCAAGAAGATGTCATCGGCCGCACCAAGCTGTCCGATATCGAGTTCGGCGATGATGTGAAGCCGTCGAACTCGCACGTTGCGCTCAATGTCATCGAGGACGAGAACGGCGAGCAGCTTCAGATCCTGCGCAACAACATGCCTTTCGGGCATGTCGGTGCCAAGGAGTTCGGTACGTATTTCATCGGTTACTCGGCGACGCCGGCGGTGACCGAGGAGATGCTGCGCAACATGTTCCTCGGTAAGCCCGAGGGCAACCACGATCGGATCCTGGACTTCTCTACCGCTGTGACGGGGACGTTGTTCTTCGTTCCTACGCTCGATTTCCTCGAGGATCAACCCACTCGGCCCGTGTTGTCAGCCTCCGAAGTCGCCGTCGATATCGCGGACGGTTCGCTCGGAATCGGAAGTCTTCGAAGTTCGTTCAATAAGGGAGTATCGGTCCAATGAGTAATCTGCATCGCGAACTCGCGCCGATTTCGGCAGCGGCTTGGGCCGAGATCGAGGAAGAGGCGACTCGAACGTTCAAGCGCAACGTGGCCGGCCGCCGCGTCGTCGACGTCAAGGGGCCGTCCGGACTCACCCTTGCTGCGGTCGGTACCGGCCACCAGAGCCTGATTACGCCGATCGCCGACGGCGTCATCGCCCATGCGCGGGTGTCTCAGCCGGTGGTGGAGTTGCGGGTTCCGTTCACCGTCAGCCGCAGTGCCATCGACGACGTCGACCGTGGTGCAAGCGATTCCGATTGGCAGCCCGTCAAGGACGCGGCCACCCAGATTGCGTTCGCCGAGGACCGTGCGGTGTTCGAAGGCTATTCGGCAGCCGGGATCACCGGTTTGCGCGAGAGTGCATCGAACCCCGAGTTGAAGCTTCCCGCCGACCCACGGGAGTACCCGGAGGTCATCAGCCAGGCGATAACGGCGCTGCGGCTTGCAGGTGTCAACGGACCGTATTCGTTGCTGCTCAGTGCCGATGCCTTCACCGCGATCAACGAAACCTCGGACCACGGCTACCCCATTCGCGAGCACCTGAGACGGCTTCTCGACGGTGAGATCATCTGGGCCCCTGCGATCGACGGTGCATTTCTGCTGACGACGCGCGGCGGTGACTATGAACTACACCTCGGTCAGGACCTGTCCATCGGCTACCTCTCACACGACGCCACGACGGTCGAGCTGTACTTCCAGGAGTCGTTGACCTTCCTCGCCTATACCAGCGAAGCCGTGGTCCCCTTGGTCGCTGCACCGAAGGTTTAGCCGAATATGGCTGCGCCGCAGTGGTTTTCCGATTCCGTATCCTGGGTCCCCGTCGAACGGGATATCGAAGTGCTCGGGACGTCGATCCACCTGAAATCCTGGGGCGAGCCGGAACTGCCCGGCGTGGTGTTGGTACACGGCGGGGCGGCGCACGCCGGCTGGTGGGACCACATCGCGCCGTTCCTCGCGCGCAGGCATCGCGTCGTGGCGCTCGACCTCAGCGGGCACGGTGATTCGGGGAGCCGCGAGGGATACGGATTCGAATTCTGGTCAGCAGAGGTTCTCGCCGTTGTCGAGGCGTCGGAGTTCGTCAGGCCGCCGGTGCTGATCGGTCACAGTATGGGCGGCTGGGTGTCCATGGCGGCGGCGACGGACGATGCGCGCGTGGCAGGCGTGGCCGTCCTCGACACGCCGTTGCGTTCGTTGTCCCCGGAACAGGCAGCGGCACGCGACAAGCGGGCGTTCGGGCCGCTGAAGGTCTACCCGACGCTGATCGACGCGATCTCCCATTTCCGCACGGTTCCCGATCAAGCCGACTCGCTGCCGTTCGTCATGGACCACGTTGCTCGACGGTCACTGCGCGAGGTCGACGGCGGCTGGTCGTGGAAGTTCGATCCGCGGATCTTCGGCAGTGCGCGTCCCACGCCGGAGTTACTCCAGTCCGTTCGGTGCCGTGCAGCGCTGTTTCGTGCCGAGCGAGGCCTGGTCACGACCGATGTCGCTGCCGAGATGTACGCACTGTTCGGTAGAACGGCGCCCGTCGTCGAGATTCCGCTCGCGGGGCATCACATCATGCTCGATCAGCCGCTTCCGCTGGTGTCCGGCCTGCTCACATTGCTGGCGGACTGGGACCACTCCGTTGCACAGATCGGGTCCGCCGAACACCTGTGAACAGGGACAAGTCGGTCCGGCCCGGATTGCTACTTCTAACAGAATCTCGGCTCACCGGCTATCGGATCAGGAGAGCGCACCTACGCTGTCGTACGTAATCGACACGAGGAGGCACGCCCATGGCACGGGAACTCACCCAACTGGAGCTGTTGCACGAGCTCGTTCCGGTCGCCGAGGACAACGTGAACAGGCACATGTCCATGGCGAAGGAATGGCACCCGCACGATTATGTGCCGTGGGACGAAGGACGTAACTTCGCCGAGCTCGGCGGAAAAGACTACGACCCCGGGCAGAGCAAGCTGAACGAGGTCGCGCAGGCGGCCATGGTCACCAACCTGCTCACCGAGGACAACCTGCCCTCTTACCACCGCGAGATTGCCGAAAATTTCTCGCAGGACGGTGCCTGGGGAACCTGGGTCGGCCGGTGGACCGCCGAGGAAAATCGCCACGGCATCGTGATGCGGGACTACCTCGTCGTTACCCGGGGGGTGGATCCTGTCGCGCTGGAGCAGGCACGCATGATTCACATGACCAACGGGTTCGCGTCTCCCGCGGGTTCGCACACGGGTCTGCTGCATTCGGTGTCGTATGTGACGTTCCAGGAGCTCGCGACGCGTGTGTCGCACCGCAACACCGGCAAGGTGTGCGAGGACCCGATCGCCGACCGCATGCTTCAGCGCATCGCAGCGGATGAGAACCTGCACATGATCTTCTATCGCAACATCTGTGGCGCGGCAATGGACCTCTCGCCCGACCAGACGATCAATGCCGTCGCGGACATCGTGATGAACTTCCAGATGCCCGGTGCCGGGATGCCCAACTTCCGTCGCAATGGTGTGCTGATGGCCAAGCACGGAATCTACGATCTGCGCCAGCACCTCGAGGAGGTCGTCTGGCCCGTTCTGCGCAAGTGGAGGGTCTTCGAGCGCGAGGACTTCACCGCTCAGGGCGAGAACAAGCGCGAAGAGTTGGCAGTGTTCCTCGAGGATCTCGAGAAGCAGGCGACCAAGTTCGAAGAGATGCGCGATCGCTCGCTGGCGCGTGAGGCAGCGAAAGCCGAGCGTAGGGCGTCGTAAGCGCCTCCGGCGCACGTGCGTGGAAATACGTCGTGGAGGACGTATTTTCGCTCACATGCGCCGAAGGCGCCATACTCAGTCGTGTCTGAATTCTGGGACCGCATATCCGCGGTGAGTCCTGATCCTCCGGTGTGGATCGTCCAACTGACAGCACTGATCGCGTTGGCGATAGTGCTGATTCCGCAGACCTGGCGGATCGCTCGCAACGTCGTGACGATCGCGCACGAGGGATCGCATCTGTTCTTCGCGCTGATCACGGGTCGACAGCTGATGGGTCTTCGGTTGCACCACGACACGTCCGGTGTCGCGATCTCGAAGGGCAAGCCGACGGGTCTCGGCGTCATCGTCATGACGTTCGCCGGCTATGTCGGCCCCTCGCTGCTCGGTCTGACGTATGCGTTTGTGCTCGGTACCCAGCACGCCATTGCGGTGCTGTGGATCGGGGTGATCTCGATCGCCTTGATGATGCTGATGATTCGCAACCTCTACGGATTGCTGTCGCTTGTTCTCGTCGGTGCTCTGCTGTTCGCAGTGTCCTGGTGGGGTACCGGCGAACAGCAGGTGGCAGCCGCCTATTTCATCACGTTCTTCTTGCTGATCGCGGGCCCGCGGCCCGTACTCGAACTGCAGCGATCTCGCAGCGGCGGACGGGCGCGGGACTCCGATGCCGATCAGTTGGCCAGGCTGACGTTCCTGCCAGGAATCGTCTGGGTGGGTCTGTTCCTGCTGGTTACGCTTGGCTCTCTTGCAGTGGGCGCGTGGCGGATTCTTGTTCCGGTGCAGTGATGTCCGGTGTGGAGCAGCCGGTTCACTCCCTCTCCGGAGGCGGTCCGACCACCTCCAGGTCCAGTTCGGCGCGTGCTCGGCCGAATCCTTCGCCCGGGAACGTCATGTCGCCGCCCTCGTCGTGGATGTGGTCGTCGGTGGGGGTGTTCATGTACTCGAAGAACTTCTCGAAGATTCCGGTGGTCAGGAGCCCAAGCATCTGAGTGGTATTGCTTTCGAAGGCGAAGCTGTGAATGGTTCCGGCGGGCGCATGCAGGAAATCGCCCTTCGTCAGCAGAATCTGCTGACCGTTCGCGTGCAACAGAATCCGGCCTTCGACGCAGAAGAAGTTCTCGGTGTGCTTGCGGTGGAAGTGCCTCGGAATGTACTGGCTCTTCGCGCCCCGGGAGTGCATCGCGAAGTAGGTGGACTCGGTGTTCCGCGATCGCGTGAGATAGGTGTTGAGCTGGCCGAGGCTCTTCAACCGATCGCCCTCGCCTGCCTTCAACACGAACGGGCTGACGCCGCTGGGTAGTCCAACGCCGGTCAGCGGGGGCCGATCCACGTTGTCGAGATCCATCTTTTCCACATCGAGGAAACGGACGCCGAACTGCTCGGCAAGCTCGGAATCTCTCGTCGGCGAACCCTGTCCGCCGAAAACGTGGGACTGAGTCTGCGAACCCGACGCCGCTGCAAGCGCATGACCGTCACCGGCTGTGGTCCAGCTGAGGAAACGGTTCGTGTGGGCCAACATTCGGTAGGCGTACGGGATGCCAGGCGGAACGGCGACGGAGTCACCCTGAACCAGAATCTGCGTCTCACCGGGCAGCCACAGCTGAATTTGGCCCTCGAACACGTAAAGGAACGTGTGCTCACGATCGTGCGCGAGAAACGGTGCAGAAGCGCCTTTTCCGCCGTAGACGAAGGCTGCACCGAACTGACCGCCGGTATCCTCGGGTCGCGCTATGACCGTGACGAGCTGGTCGTCCAAGTCGTACCGCAGACCCTCACCGGACGCCAGGTAGTACGGGGCGCATCGTCCTGGCAATTGGTCGACCTCGGGCGCGAGTGTGTGCGTGATGTCGATGGTCGGGATGTCGAACGTGCTCATGAGGGACTTCCTTGTCCGAGGTGAACGGTGAAGAAATCTGCGATGGTGCCCATCGAGACCGTGCCGTGTCTTGTTGTGGTTGTGGTGGAATGGATTTCGGCGGGAGAGTCGGGGTTCGCTTCCAATCGGCCCTGGTCGAGGAACACCCCTGGACCGAGTTCGAGAACGTCCCCAGGGTTGAGGAAGCCGTGCCCGAAGCCGCCGACGAGATAGAGGGTGGCCTCGTTGCCCGCTGCCGCCAACGCGTCGAACAGGGCGATGCTGTTCGTGTGGGGGACCATCGTGTCTGCGGTGCCGTGCAGTATCAGGAACGGCGGCATGCCGGGCCTTACCTGCTTGGCGGGATTGGCAGCCCGTGCCAGTTCGGGGTTGTCGCGGATCGGTCCACCGAGCAGGAATGCCTCCGGTGAGTCGTCTCGCTGGTCGTCGAAGAACACCGGCCCGTAGCCCTCGGCGACCACCTGGACGGCGGCGCTGATCTCGCTCGGTTCCTCGCCCGGCAACTGCATGCGCGAGGAGTGCGCTCCGGCGAGGGCCGCCAGATGGCCGCCTGCCGAGGACCCCCAGAGGCCGATGCGGCTGGGGTCGATTCCGTACTCCTCGGCATGGCTCCTGATCCAGCGCAGTGCTTTTCGCACGTCGTGAAGTTGGCCGGGGAAGATCGTATCGGGAGTCAGGCGGTAGTCGATGGAGACCATGACGAAACCACGCTCGGCGAAGTGGCGGGCGAAATCGGGGCGAGCCTTTCGGTCCTGCAGACGCCACCCGCCGCCATGGAGCCAAACGATTGCGGGCAGCGGTTCAGATGCGTCCGGCGGCGCGACTACGTCGAGGTAGAGGTCGGGTGCGTACTCGACGTCGAGGATGTCCATGATTGTCACCGTACATGAAAAAAGAGGATCCTTTGTTTATTCGTGAAAACCCGATCCAGTAAGTTGGCGGCATGGCGATCAGGGGTACATATTCGGTTGGGGCCGAGAGGAAACAGCGGATCGTCGACGCCGCGTCCGACCGATTCGCTGCCGATGGGTATCACAAGACAGCTATGACGACCATCGCCTCGGATGTCGGCATCAGTGAAGGTGGTCTACTGCATCACTTTCCGAACAAGCGGCACCTGCTGCTGGCCGTGGCGCAGCATCGATTCGAAGCCTCAGCCCAGTGGTGGGACTCGTTGCCCGCCGATGCGGTAGGGCTTGCGACTCTCGACTTCATGGTCGATGCCACGCGGCGGTACCTGGCAGAGCCGGGACTCATTCAGCTGGTAGTTCTGGTCAGCGCCGAAGCTGCCGATCCGTCGAGTCCGGCGCACGAGGTCTATGCGACCAGGTATCGCACGGCCGTGGCGTCGCTGGGCGCGCGGCTTCGAGCAGGTGTAGACCACGACGGCATGGATCCGGAGGCAGACTACGAGGCGATCGCCCGCGAGTGCCTCGCGATCAGCGACGGGTTGCAACTTCAATGGGTGATCAGCGATGGCCAGGTCGACATCGTGGCCGGAGTGCGGGCGCACGTCGCCCGGGTCGCGGCAACGTTACGACGTCAATCCGGTCCACAGTAGATCCGAGGCGGCCTGCACCGAGGATGCTGCTGTCGGCCGCATGAAGACTGCACAACAGGTTGTGGGAGTAGCCGTTTCGACGCTCGATCAGCACCAGGGCAGTGACACGTCGGATCGGCGTCTTGATCTCGGGACGGGTGCTCGGAAACGTGCGGATGAAGTCGTCCGTCAACTACTGACCCCGATGTCCTCGTTCCACACGGCTGGTTCCCGCGCGATGAACTCGGTCATCAGATCGATGCATTCCTGGTTGCGGAGAACGATCACCTCGACACCGTGCTCGCGGAGCCATTCGTGGCCGCCGCCGTCGAACGTGACGTTCTCGCCGACGATCAACGACCCGATGCGGAACTGACGCACCAATCCGCTGCAGTACCAGCAGGGTGACAGCGTCGTCGCCATTGTCGTCGAACGGTAGTCGAGCTGTCGACCTGCATTGCGGAACGCGTCGGTCTCGCCGTGCACCGATGGGTCATCGTCCTGAATTCGACGATTCCGTCCGGCGCCGAGCAGGGTCCCGTCGGCGGAGAACAACGCGGCGCCGATGGGTACGCCGCCCTCTTGGTTGCCGAGTCGGGCCTGCGTCAGTGCAGCGTCCAAGAGCGCGTCGGGATCGAGAGGCATTCGTCGACCATCTCATTCAGTCGCGGTGGGGGGACCGTTTTCCGGTGTCGGGATCGATGTCGATTGCGACGTCGGGGGAGTCGGGATGGTAGACGATCGGCCGCTGTTCGACGGCTCGCCGTGCGCCCGCTCGCAGCGATAGAAAGCCGCCGACTACGAGAACGACGGTGGCGCCGGCCGCGATCCATACCCAGCCCTCGAATCCGCCTGCCAAAGCGGTGATGAACAAAGCTGCCGCGACAATTCCCGCCATCATCAACACGACCCCGCTGCGGTTTTCCGCAGTTTTGATCCAACGCGGACCTGTCGTGTTCTCTTTATCAGGCCCTGGTGTGTTCTCTCTATCGGGCATGGATGCATCCCTTCGTCGTTACCGACTCCGGATACCCGGGGCGTGCGGATTCACACGTGCCGCGCGGTTCCTAGGTTCCGGGCCCTCGCCAACGGTGATCCGTCGATCCCCTGACTACCAGTGTTGGGGTGAACGTGAGCTGCCGAAATTCGTACTCTGCAGGCGAATTGACCTGTTCCATAAGCAGTTCCGCGGCAGCGTGGCCGAGTTCTTTGCGTGGCTGCGCGATCGAGGTCAGCGGCACCGCTGCGCCCGCGGCGTAGTCGATGTCGTCGTAGCCGACGATCGCCAGGTCGTCGGGCACGCGCAGGCCCCGCTGGACATATTCCTGCAGTACGCCGAGCGCGAGGAGGTCGTTGGCGCAGACCGCACCGGTGGGAGGCTCGTCGCTCATGTCGAGAATCTCGCTGGCGGCCTTCGCGCCTGCCTCGATGGTCAGGGATGGCGCCCAGATGGTGGACATGCGGGTGCCTGCGGATTCTGCGACCGCCGAGAGTGCGCCAGACCGTCGATCACGAACCTGCCTGATGCTTTCCGGGCCGCCGACGTAGACGAGACTGCGATGGCCGAGGTCCATCAGATGCCGGGCGGCGAGGCGTCCACCGTGTACGTCGTCGACTGCTACCGATGAACGCCCCGGCGTGCGGGATCCACGATCGAGTAAGACGACGGGTGTGCCCTGACGGTCCAGTTTCTCGAGCATCGGGATGTTCTCACCGACAGGGCTGAGCAGGATGCCCTGAACGCGCTGTTCCATCAGTAGTCCCAATTGCCGGTTCTCGCGCTCTTCCGACTCGGCGCTGCCGACGAGGACCATCAGCAGGTCGTTGCTGTCTGCGACGGATTCCGCGCCTGCGGCGACGTCGAGGAAGAAGGGATTTCGGGCGTCGAGCACTACAACGGCGAGCATGCGCGACTGGCCTGCGCGTAGCTGGCGTGCGGCGTCGTTGCGAACGAAGCCAAGTTGAGCGATGGCGGCCACGACGCGTTCGCGGGTAGCTTCGGAGACCATGTCGGGCCGATTGAGGACGTTGCTGATCGTGCCCATCGATACACCGGCGAGTGCTGCGACCTCGCGCATGCTTGCTGCCATCGGCCTGCCCTACCTCCCCATATCCCCGTGCTCGAGAATTATGCCATCACCAACCAGTGAAACGCTTCACAGTTGGATTCGGTAACGCCGTCGAGTGTTGCAGGTCACTACGCTGACTTCTGTCCCTGAGCACTTTCGGGTGCCGACTCACATAATGAACCATTTCAATCGAACCGGCTCGTCGTCACCAACCGCTCGGAAGTGTGGCGCAGGAAACTCCACTTCGTTTTCCGCAGCCGCGCGCCACATCTCGCCATCGAAGTACGAGGACAAGGTCGCCGGGTTGCTCGGCATTTCCTACATCGGCGTCCGAGCCCGGGCGGCTAAGCTCGCATCATGGATCGACCCGCGGTAATTCTCGATAACGACGCCACCGTCTACGACTTCTATCTGCAGCATCAGCAGAATCGGCAAGTGGCAAGGTTGGCTTACGCAACGCTCGCCCGAAAATTCAAACCGAGGGTGAGCTACCCCGATGGAGCCCGTGAAGAGCTCCGTCGGCTCGTCTACGACGACACTCGCTTGATTCTCGCCGTCAATCATTTGACGGAAACCGATCCATACACCGTTGCCGCCGCGGCATGGGCGTCGCCGCTGCGTCCGGTGATCGGCCGGACACGCGTGCTCGCGAAAGATGAACTGTTCCAGGAACCCAAGCAACGCAGACGAATCGACATGATGGGCGGAATCCCCGTGTTCCGCGGTAAGAACCACGGGATGCGCGCAGTCAGCGCCGCAGGCAACCGGATGATGGACGTCAGTGCCGAGCGGATGAGACGCGGAGACGACCTCGCCGTGTTCCCTGAGGGCACCTTGAACCTCGAAGATCCCACGCAGGTCCAGCACGTGGGAAGCGGAATCGGACATATCGCCGCGCGGGTACGCAAGCTCGGCGTGGAACCGGTGCTGGTCTGCATCGGCCTCAGTTATGGACCTGGATCGGAAAAGCTGAAGTCCGCGAGCGTCTACATCGACATGCCCATCACCGAACTCCCGCAGAAACCCATCGAGATCGCGCGCACTGTGGCGACTGGAATGCAGAATGCGCTGGACGGTGCGGTAGCCGCCTACTGACCGGTAGGCCGGTGTTGGTAGAAACAGTGGAAGAGTTGTCGTCTATCGCACATTCAGGAGAAGCGCGTGAGTGATTCAGTGAAGACCGCCATCGTGACCGGAAGCGCCCAAGGAATCGGTGCTGCCGTGGCGAAACGCCTGGCCAAAGACGGTTTCGGTGTCGCAGTTCTCGACCTCGACGAAGCAGCGTGTGCAGACACCGTCGGGGCCATCAAGTCCGCGGGCGGCCAGGCCTTCGCGGTAGGCGCCAACGTCGCTGACGAGGAGTCGGTCCAGACGGCAGTGGACCGCGTCGCGACCGAGTTCGGTGCGCCGACCGTGCTCGTCAACAACGCGGGCATCACCCGCGACAACCTGCTGTTCAAAATGACCGTCCAGGATTGGGACTCGGTGCTCGGTGTGCACCTCCGCGGATCGTTCCTGATGACACGCGCAGTCCAGAAACACATGATCGACGCCAAGTGGGGCCGCATCGTGAACCTGTCCAGTACATCCGCACTCGGCAACCGTGGACAGGCGAACTACTCGGCCGCCAAGGCCGGCATGCAGGGCTTCACCAAGACTCTGGCGATCGAACTGGGCAAGTTCGGCGTCACCGCCAACGCAATTGCTCCCGGATTCATCGAGACCGAGATGACGGCAGCCACCGCGGAACGCGTCGGAATGTCGTTCGAGGACTTCAAAGCGGCTGCGGCGTCGCAGATTCCGGTCAATCGCGTCGGGCATCCCGACGACATCGCCCACCTCGCGTCCTTCTTCATCAGTGAGGGCGCGGGCTTCATCTCGGGCCAGGTCGTCTACGCAGCCGGCGGCCCGAAGGACTGATACGCAGGCCCGTAACGCATGAATGGACCACCGCAACCGTCCAACCGTTGCCATGGTCCATTCATGCTGTAGATCAGTACGAGTAGAAACCCTTACCCGTCTTGCGGCCGAGCATGCCCGCATCGACCATGCGCTGTAGCAAGGGCGGTGGCGCATAGTGCGGTTCACGGAACTCGGCGTACAGCGACTCCGCTACTGCCAGAGTGACATCGAGTCCGACGGTGTCGGTGAGGCGAAGCGGACCCATCGGGTGCGCACACCCGTTGACCATGCCGTCGTCGATGTCCTCGGCGCTCGCGAAGCCAGTCTCTAGCATTCGGATGGCCGAGACCAGGTACGGAATCAACAATGCGTTGACGATGAATCCGGCTCGGTCGCCCGAGCGAATCGTCTTCTTGCCCAGCGTATCTGCGGCGTACGAGGTGACGGTCGCTACTGTCTCTTCGCTGGTGACGAGACTGACGACGATCTCGACGAGCGGCAACACCGGCACCGGGTTGAAGAAGTGAACTCCGACGACCTTGTCCGGGCGCTGCGTTGCGTTGGCCATCTTGATGACCGGGATCGACGACGTGTTGGTCGCCAAAATCCCCTCGGGCTTCACGATGGAATCCAGCGACTTGAACAACTCGAGCTTCAGCGACTCGATTTCGGGGGCTGCCTCGACGACGAGGTCGCGGTCTGCGAAGTCATTGATGTCGAGCGTCAATGTGATTGCTGCACGGGCTTTTTCGGCGGCATCTGCTTCGATACGCCCCGACTTGACCGCGCGGGCAAAGGACTTGTCCAGCCGAGCTTCGGCTGCATCGACAGCGGCCTGGCTGGTTTCCAGGACTATCACCGACGAACCTGCGCGAGCAGCTACCTCGGCGATACCGGCGCCCATGGTGCCGCCGCCGATGACTCCTACCAATTCGATGGTGCTCATTTGAGCAGCGCCCGGGACATGACGACGCGCTGGATCTGGTTGGTGCCCTCGTAGATCTGGGTGATCTTGGCGTCGCGCATCATGCGCTCGACTGGGAAGTCCGTCGTGTAACCGGCTCCGCCGAACAGCTGAACGGCGTCGGTGGTGACCTCCATCGCGACGTCGGAAGCGAAGCACTTCGACGCTGCGGAGATGAAGCCGAGGTTCTTCTCGCCGCGCTCGGCGCGAGCTGCCGAGGTGTAGACCATCAGGCGGGCTGCCTCGACCTTCATGGCCATGTCGGCAAGCATGAACTGCACCGCCTGGAAGCTACTGATCGACTGCCCGAACTGCTTACGGTCCTTGGTGTAGGCGATCGCGGCGTCGAGTGCGCCCTGAGCCAGCCCGACGGCCTGCGCGCCGATGGTGGGGCGGGTGTGGTCGAGCGTCTCGAGGGCGGTCTTGAAGCCGGTGCCGGGATCGCCGATAATGCGATCACCGGGAATCTTGCAGTTTTCGAAGTACAGCTCGGCCGTCGGAGAGCCTTTGATGCCGAGTTTCTTTTCCTTGGGACCGACGACGAATCCTTCGTCGTCTTTGTGCACGATGAACGAGGAAATGCCGTTGGCGCCCTTGTCGGGATCGCTGACGGCCATGACGGTGTACCAATCGGACTTGCCACCGTTGGTGATCCAACACTTGGAGCCGTTGAGGATCCAGCCGTCACCGTCGGCTACCGCACGGGTGCGCATGCCTGCGGCATCGGAGCCGGCTTCGCGCTCGGACAGTGCGTACGACGCCATCGCGCCGCCCGCCAACGATGGGAGGACCTGCTTCTTGAGCTCCTCGGAGCCCTTCAGAATCAGTCCCATGGTGCCGAGCTTGTTGACGGCAGGAATGAGTGAGGACGAACCGCAGACGCGAGCAACTTCCTCGATGACGATGCAGGTCGCGACCGAATCTGCGCCCTGACCGTCGTATTCCTCGGGAACATGGATGGCGTTGAAGCCGGAGTTGTTGAGCGCGGTGAGGGCTTCCTCGGGAAAGCGCGCGTCCTCGTCCACGGCTTTGGCGTACGGAGCGATCTCCTTTTCCGACAGCGCACGAATCGCCGACCGCAATTCGTTGTGCTCGTCTGGAAGCTGGAAAAGATCGAAGTCCGGATTTCCGGCCATGGGTGCCACTCTCCTCGAGGCTCGTCGTGCAGGTGCGGCACTCGGTGCCACGTTCGAACTGACGATACCGACTATGCTGCGCGATAACAAGGAACCTGAAGGCACCGAGTGCCAGATGCGGGTCAGTCCAAATGTGCAGCCAAAGCATCGGCGACGGCATCGCGGGAGGCCCCGCGCGGGAACACTGCGACCACGACTTCGCCCGAGGCGGAACCGAAGCCCGCTCTGACCTTGGCCAACTCCGCCTGCAGGTCCGAGGTAGCGGTGTCCACGCCGTCGCGGATCATCCGCCGTAGAACGTAGTTGTGGGTTGCCGTCACCGATGCGCAGAACTGGATGGTCTCGAGATGCGAGTGCTCGGGGATCGCCTCACGGAGGTAGTCGACGAAGAGCCGTTCGTAGCGGAAGACTGTCACGATCTCGCGGTCACGCAGAGCCGGATTGTCGTGTACCACCTGGTAGCGGAGTCGGGCGTACTCCTTCCAGCCGGTGAAACGCTCGAACACCAGTTGCGCGGCCTCGCAGACTGCAATCCACGGATCGGGATGGGTCCCGGACAGGAATTCTGCTGCTTGGGCGAGCAAAATTTCGTGATCGGCGAAGATGACGTCGTCCTTGCCGCGGAACTGACGAAAGAATGTACGACGCGAAATGCCCGACGCCTCCGCGATGTCGTCCACGGACGTCGCGTCGTAGCCCTTGACGGCGAACAGGTCGAGGGCCTCCTTGGCCACAGCGAGGCGGAAGGCGTCGGGGTCCTCGGTGTCGCGCATAGCGAACAACGTAGTCCATGGAGGCCGCCAAGGTAGTCTGCGAGAACCAGGATGCACTCCCCGAAAGGTCCTTCGCCGTGGCGCTCGTTGCAGGAATCGACTCGTCTACTCAATCGTGCAAAGTCTTTGTGCGCGATGCTGATTCGGGTGAACTGGTACGTAGCGGGCGTGCGAGCCACCCCGCCGGTACCGAGGTCGACCCGAACCTGTGGAAATCCGCACTCGAGTCTGCGATCGCGGATGCGGGCGGCATGGACGACGTGGATGCAGTTGCCGTCGGTGCGCAGCAGCACGGAATGATCTGTCTCGACGAGTCGGGAGACGTCGTACGCCCGGCTCTGTTGTGGAACGACACTCGCTCGGCGTCGTCGGCACGAGATCTGATCGACGAATTCGGCGGCGCGCGGGCTTGGGCCGACGCAGTGGGTGTTGTGCCGCTCGCGTCGATCACCGTCTCGAAGCTCCGATGGCTCGTCGACAACGAACCGGAGAACGCGGATCGCACTGCAGCGGTGTGTCTTCCGCACGATTGGCTGAGCTGGCAACTCGGCGGCGCAGCCGGACTCGACACTCTTGCGACCGATCGTGGTGACGCGAGCGGAACGGGATATTTCTCGGCAGGCTCGAACAGCTATCGACAGGATTTGTTGGAACTCGGCATGCGAGGCCGTTCGCCGCGGCTGCCGCGCGTGGTGGGTCCCTCGGATCGAATCGGTCAGATGTTCTCGGGTGCCTTCATCGGACCCGGAACGGGTGACAACGCCGCAGCCGCACTTGGACTGGCCGCCGGGGTGGGCGATGTCGTCGTCTCCGTCGGCACATCGGGCGTCGTCTCCGCGGTAACCGACGTAGCAGCCGCGGACGCGTCGGGAATCATCGCGGGATTCGCCGACGCCACCGGCAGGCAGCTTCCGCTCGTGTGCACGCTCAATGCCGCGCGGGTGCTGGATGCGACGGCTTCGCTTCTCGGTGTCGATCACGACACGTTGTCGGCACTCGCGTTGTCCACTGCCAGCGAGGGTTTGGTGCTTGTTCCTTATCTGGAGGGTGAGCGCACTCCCAATCGTCCGGCTGCCTCTGGCGCCATTCACGGTCTACGGCTTGGTAATTCGACACCCGCTCACCTTGCACGGGCCGCAGTGGAGGGTCTGCTCTGCGGCCTCGCAGACGGCATCGACGCACTACGAGCCCAGGGAATCGAGACTCGTCGCGTCCTCCTCGTCGGCGGCGGTGCGAAGTCCGCGGCGCTTCGCGAGCTGGCACCGGCGATTCTCGGTGTGCCGGTGGTGGTTCCCGAGCCGGGGGAGTACGTCGCGGACGGGGCAGCGCGTCAGGCTGCATGGGCGTTGGCACGGACTCCGGAGCCCCCACAGTGGGCGTCGGCGCCTGCTCGAAATTATGAAGCGGATCCGACTCCGGCCATCCGCGAGCGCTACGCCGAGGTGCGGGATCTGACCGAAGGGCTCTGACTGGGCGGCATACGCATCCTGGCCCCGACCCTCCGTGTGGAGGGTCGAGGCCAGGGAGTCTGTTGCGGGATCAGCTCTTCGCGAGCTTCTTCGCTGTGGCGTGCTGTTCCATCTGCTCGAGGTCGGCGCGCTCGATCGGTCCGACGATGAAGGTGTAGGACACTACTGCTGCCAGGGCGCAGGCTCCGACGAAGATCAACGCCCACTCGTAGCTTCCGGTCGCGCCGACGAGGTAGCCGATGACGATGGGAGTGGTGATTGCTGCAACGGCGCCGAACGTGTTGAACACCCCACCGCCGAGGCCTGCGATCTCCTTGGGCGAGATGTCGGACATGACTGCCCAGCCGAGTGCGCCGAATCCCTTGCCGAAGAACGACAGTGACATCAAGGCTACGACCATCCAGGATGCATCGACGTAGTTGCAGACGATGATGGTGCTGGCCAGGAGTAGGCCTGCGATGATCGGAATCTTGCGTGCTGCCGTCTGCGATACGCCGCGGCGAAGCAGGGCATCGGAGACAAATCCTCCGCTCAGTCCGCCGACGAAACCGCAGATGGCGGGTAGAACGGCGATGAAGCCGGCCTCGAGGATCGTCATTCCGCGTTCCTGAACCAGGTACACCGGGAACCAGGTGAGGAAGAACCAGGTGATCGTGGTGATGAAGAACTGGCCGGAGAAGACACCGAGCATCATGCGGTTGGTGAGCAGCAGCTTCATGTAGCGCAGTTGAGAATTGCCGTCGGCCTGCGGCTTTGCCTCGGGCTGATCCATGTCGACGAGTGCGCCGCCCTCTTCGAGGTACTCGAGCTCGGACTTCGTCAGGCGAGGGTGCTGCTTCGGGCTGTAGATGACCTTGGTCCAGATGAGCGCAAAGAGGATGCCGATGCCGCCGATGACGATGAAGACGTGCTCCCATCCCCATGCGGTGACGAGCCACCCCATCAGCGGGGCGAACACGATCGTCGAAAAGTACTGGGCCGAGTTGAAGACAGCCGACGCCATCCCGCGCTCTTTCGCCGGGAACCACGCGGCAACGATGCGGGCATTGCCCGGGAATGCCGGAGCCTCGGTCAGTCCGACCATGAAGCGCAGGAAGAACAGCAGACCGATGGCCGTTCCCATCGAAAAGTTGCCCAGGAAGCCCTGCATCACAGTGAAACTCGACCAAGTGAGCACCGCGTAGCCGTAGACCTTCTTCGAACCGTATCGGTCGAGCAGCCAGCCGCCGGGGATCTGGCCGATGAGGTACGACCAGCCGAATGCCGAGAAAATGTAACCGAGCGTGACCGAGCTGATTCCGAACTCGGTCTGGATGGCATCGCCTGCGATCGAGATCGTCGCACGATCGGCGTAGTTGATCACCGTCACCGCGAAGATCATGGCCAGAATGGTGTAGCGGACTTTGCCGATACTCAGTACTGACGTCACCACCGACTTCTCGGCGGGCCTGGCTGTGGTCATGAAACTTCTCGCTTTCAGGGACGGGCGCGATTGACCGGAAGCGGAGTGTCCGGTGTCACATTCGTTCGCGAAAACGACACTACGCACAGGCATGCATGCACGTCCAAGCGTATTTGTGCATCCTTCGATGCAGCTTCGGTATCGACCGACCCAGCGACCCAGATTTGGTCAGGGAATGATTCGAGCCTCCCGGTAGCGCTGAACAACAGAGGCGATGCTGTCCGGGGTCGATCGAAATCCGAGGAATCCGGCCTTCTTGGCCTTGTTCATATCGGTCAAACACTCCATGTCGCGGCCGAGATCGCCGTCGGTGTGCCACCATGAAGCCAACTTCACGACGTCGGATTCGACCAGATCGTGTGTGTCCGCGATGCCCTTCCAGACCTGCGCCGCGTCGGACATCCGGGGCTCGAGCGGGCGCGGCTCGTCGCGGTAGCCCTCTGGTTCGACGCCGAACAGTTCGGCGAACCGAGGCCACATCCATCGCCAGCGGAAGACATCGCCGTTGGCGATGTTGAACGCCTCGTTCCGGCCGGCTGCGTCCGACGAGGCCCAGACCATCTGTTCGGCCAGCAGATCAGCGTCGGTGAGGTCCGTCAGCCCATTCCACTGGGTCGCCGAGCCGGGAAAGACGAACGGGGTACCGAGTTCGGCACAGATGGACGCGTACACGGACAGAGTCAAGATCATGTTCATCGCGTTGCCAACGGCAAATCCGGAGATCGTGTGCGCCCGATGCACACTCCATCCGAAATCGTATTTCGCGGCTCCGGCGAATAATTCATCTTCCTGCGCGTAGTAGAAATTCGGCGTGTCGAGACGTGGTTCGAATTCGTGGAACGGTGTTTCGGCCATGACGGCCTTGCCGTAGGCGTCGAACGGGCCGAGGTAATGCTTCAGCCCAGTCATCAGAGACACGTGTTCGACGGATCCGCCTGGTCCGAGGACGTCGAGAACATTGCGGAGGGTGGCTGAATTGACGTCGATGTTCTCCTGCTCGGAGTCCTTTTTCATCCAGGCGGTGAAGAACACCCTGTCGGGGCTAATCTCGGACAACGCATCGGAAAGACTCTGTCGATCGAGCAGGTCGGCGGCCACGGGGATCACTCCATCGACGGGGGTCTTTCCGCTCCGGCTCAGTCCGTAGGTGGTCCACCGGGCGTCCAGAGTGCGACGACACAGTGCTTGTCCGGAGATGCCAGTGGCACCGACGACCAGAACGCGGGGAGCTGTGTTGCTATTACTACTCATCCGATACGACTAACCAGTGTGGCGCGCTGCAAACGTCTCGCCGGGTTCATCGGAATGTTGCGAGCTGCTGGATGACCAGAACAGCTGCGCCCACCGTGGAGACCGAGATCGCGGTAATCCGCAGCCGGCGACGATCCATCACGCGATTCACGAAACGAGACAGTACATAACCGAGGATCGTTGCGGGAGCCAACAGAACGAACAACCACGCGGTGTGCCAGTCGACCGCGCCGGCCACAGCAAGCGTGATCAACGACAGTATCGAACCGACCAAGAAGAATGCGCTCATGGTGCTGCGCAGCTTGGCTCCGGTGTTGCGCTGCCACACCAGTGCCATCGGTGGGCCGCCGATCGAGGTAGCGGTGCCGAGAATGCCGGAGGCGGCTCCGGCCACCAGCAGGTTCCGTTTCCGAGGTAACGGAACCCAGCCGAGGGAGGTCAACACGATGCCGAGCAGGACAACGCCTGCAAGCATCAGCGCAAGCCCTTCTTCGGGAAGCGCCACCAGCAGCAGTGCGCCGACGATGGTGCCCGGCACGCGGCCCGCCAAAGCCCAGCCGGCGCCGGAGAAGTCCAATGCTGCGCCCTCGCGCAGCAGCACCAAGGCGCTGACGAGCGTCGCCAACATGATCAGCGTGCCCGGTACCAACGCGGGGTCGACGATGGCGACGATCGGTGCCGCCAGCATCCCCATCCCGAATCCGATCGACGCCTGCATGCACGAGGCGAAGAAGATGGCGAACGCGACGACCGCGAAGCCAGCAATCGACAGATCGGCAATCATCGGTGCATTCCGCAGGCTCCACGCACGGCAATCATCGGTGCATTCCGCAGGCTCCACGCACGGCAATCACGGTGCCGTTGCCACCAGTCCCAGGTCGTTGCTCACCAGCGGGTAGTGGCATTCAGCCATATGATCGGCCTCGTTGCGGTCCTTCCCAACAGGTGGTGCCTCGGATGCGCACAGGTCGGTTGCCTTCCAACACCGCGTACGGAAACGGCAGCCCGACGGCGGATTCAGGGGAGACGGCACCTCGCCCTTCAGCAGGATGCGCTCACCGCGCGAAGCCGCGTCGAGTTTGGGAGCCGCGGACATGAGGGCGGCCGTATACGGGTGTCTCGGACGGTCGAAAACCGACTCGGTGTTTCCCGACTCGACGATGCGGCCCAGGTACATGACGGCGACCCGGTCGGCGACGTGCCGGACGACAGATAGATCGTGCGAGATGAAGACGTACGAAATGCCCAGTTGTTGCTGCAGATCGTTGAGCAGGTTCAGAACCTGGGCCTGTACCGACAGGTCGAGAGCGGAGACCGGTTCGTCGCAGATGATGACGTCCGGGTTCAGAGCCAAGGCCCGGGCGATCCCGATTCTCTGACGCTGACCGCCCGAGAATTCCTGAGGAAATCGGTGCTCGTCACTGGGCCGCAGACCAACCAGATGCAGCAGCTCACGCACGCGTGCGGCGCGGTCTCGTCGAGTCTTGTAAAGGGTCTTGTGGGTCTGCCACGGCTCGCTGATGATGTCGGATGCATTCATCCGCGAGTTCAGTGAACCGTAGGGATCCTGAAACACCATTTGCACTCGGCGACGGAAGCCGAGAAGGTCTTTGCCGCGCAACGAGAACGGGTCGACGCCGTCGAAGTCCACGGTTCCCGAGTCGGGTCGCTCGAGCATCATCAGCGTGCGTGCGAGCGTCGACTTTCCGCAGCCGGATTCGCCGACGAGTCCGAGCGTCTCGCCGCGCCCAAGATCCAGATCGATCGCGTCGAGTGCGCGCAGATCGCCGCCGCCGGTCTTGAACGTCTTGTTCATGCCGCGGACAGTCAACAGCTGTTCGGATTCTGCAGTTTCAAACATGGGACACCTCGTTCGAGAAGTGGCAAGCGGAGAATCTTCCGTCGCCGACTGGTTCGAGAGTTGGACGAGTGCTGATGCAGATGTCCTGCACGAGCGGGCAACGAGCCTGATACACGCACCCCGAGGGAACGGAGTGCAAGTCCGGAGGGGTGCCCCCGATGGACGCGAGGTCCTCGCCTCGCACCGCATGTACGGGCACCGAATCGAGCAACCCCTTCGTGTACGGATGGCGTGGCTCGGCGAACACCTCGGACACCAGGCCGGTCTCGACAATATTGCCGGCGTACATGATCGCGACGCGGTCGGCTTCCTCGGCGACGAGTGCGAGATCGTGGGTGATGAGCACAACGGCCATGTCGTGCTCGGTCCGAAGATCGCGCAGCAGCGCCATGATCTGTGCTTGCACCGTCACGTCGAGAGCAGTTGTCGGCTCGTCGGCGAGCAGAACCGAAGGACTCAGTGCCACTGCCATCGCGATGAGGAGTCGCTGACGCATACCGCCGGAGAACTGATGCGGGTACGAGTCGACGCGGGACTCCGGCTCGGGGATCCCGACACGTGTCATCAGCGAGATGGCCTCCCGCTTGGCCTCTTTGGCGCTCATACCGCGATGGATCCGGAACGGTTCGGCCAGTTGCGTTCCCACGGTGTACACGGGGTTCAGCGCGGTCAGTGCATCCTGAAAGACGATGGCCAATTCGTTGGCGGCGAGGTGGCGTCTGATCTTTTTCTTGGCGGTCACGAGGTCGACTCGGCCATGTTCATCGCTGCCCAGTTCAACCGAGCCTTCGGTGATGTCGGCGATTGGCTCCAGCAGTCCGACGACGGCCTGCGCCGTCATCGACTTCCCGCATCCTGATTCTCCCAGCAGTGCGAGGGTTTCACCGCGACGGGCATTGAACGACACATGGTCCACGGCCCGAATGATTCCCGACGGCGTGCGGAGGTCGACCGTCAGATCGCGGACTTGCATCGCGACTCGGTCGGTATCGGGATTCTTCTCCCTGGCGACTGCAGGTGCACTCATGAGACGACCTTTCGGACAGGAAGGAGGCGAGACTTCTTGGAGCGGGGGACGTTCAGTCGCCACCGCTGAGCTGGATCGGTAGCGATACGCGCCCACGCGGCGAGTACCGTCGCGGACACCGTGGTGAGCACGATGGCCAGGCCGGGGAAAAACGACAGCCACCACGCGGTCTGCAGATACGTCCGACCCTGCGCGACCATCAGGCCCCAGCTGACATCCGGCGGCTGAATTCCGATGCCCAGGAAGCTCAGTGAGGACTCGGCCAGCATGACGAAACAAAAGTCGAGGGTGGCGACGGTGAGCAATGTCGGTAAGAGAATCGGTGCGACGTGGCGCCTGATCACAGCGCCGCTCGACGCCCCGAACGTGCGGGCGGCGTCGACGAACAATCTGCTTTGTAATTCTGCGGACTCGGCGCGCGCGGTGCGCAGATAGATTGGGATCCGGGTGATGGCCAGTACGAGCACGATGTTCGCGGCGCTCGGTGAAAAGACGTACAGCACGACGACGGCCATGAGCAGCGACGGGAAGCTCATGATGACGTCGGCGACTCGCATCGCGGAGGTCTCACGCCAGCCGCGGTGATAACCGGCCCACATTCCAATGACCGACCCGATGATCGCGGACAGCACGACGGCGGGGATCGCGACAGACAGTGTCGTCCGGCAGGCAACGACCAGACGGGCGAACATGCTGCGACCGAGCGGATCGGTGCCCAGCACATTCATCCATCCGGTGTCGAGATCGAACGGCGGAAGATTGGAGCGGTCGAGGTCCTGATCGGTGGCGGCGTCGCCGACGAGCATCGGACCGAAGATCGCCGTCAGGAAGACAAGAACGAGGATCGCGGCGGCGACGGTAGCGACGCGGTCACGCAGCAGCAGCTTCCACAAGGGCGCCGAACTTTTCCGCGCGACCGGCTGGGTAGGTGGAACACTTTCGGGCTCGGATGTTTTGGGTGCTTCGAAGTCGAGTGACATGTGCTTATCTCCTAGACCTTCACCTTGTCGCGAACGCGAGCATCGAGCAGTGCGTAACAGGCATCGATAGCGATGTTGAGAATGAAGATGCTGACGGCGGTGAGCAATACGGCTGCCTGCAGAACCGCGAAGTCGCGCTGCAGAATCGCGTCGATCATCAGCTTGCCGATACCGGGCCATCCGAAGATCGCCTCGACGACGACGGCTCCGTTGACCAGGCCGACCATGAGGTCACCGGCGACGGTGAGCGCGGGAGCGGCAGCGTTGCGAAGCGCGTGGTGGGTGACCACGCGCAGGTCCCCCGCGCCCTTGCTGCGGGCGAGGCGAACGTACGGTGCGGACAGCGCCGAGACCATCGCGCCGCGGACCACCTGCGTCAGCACACCGAGTGGGCGGATCAGCAGGGTTGCGATGGGCAGGATCCACGAGAGCATGCCTGCGTCGACGCCCGAGGTGGGCAGCCAGCCGAACAGGATCGCGAACACATAGACGCCCATGATCGCGAACCAGAAGTCAGGGATGCTTGCGGCCGTCATCGACAGCAGACTGGAGATTCGGTCGGCCAGCGAGTTCGGGCGGTACGCAGCCCAGCAGCCGATGACGATGGCGCCGACGATCGCGAGGAACATCGTCATGAAGGCGAGCTGCAGTGTCGCGGGGAAGGCGCGCAGTGCCATCGCCGACGCGGCTTCGCCTGTACGCAAGGAGGTTCCGAAGTCCAGATGGATGACGCCCTTGAAGTAATCGAGGAGCTGCGTCAGGAGCGGGTCGTCGAAACCGTTGCTCGCCCGGAACGCCTCACGCTGTGCCTGCGTCGCGGACTCCGGAAGGTACAGGCTGGTGGGATCACCGGTGAGGCGGGCGAGAAAGAAGACACCGATGAGAACGACGAGAAGCGGGACAAGGCTGGTGTAGATCCGGCGACGAAGGAAACGGAACATCTTCTCAACGCCTTCCGGTGAGTGATGTGGTCATGGTGCCTCAATCGGTTTCGGTGGGGTCGGCGTGAGTCATGGCTGCGAGATGCATCTCGTCGACGGTCGCGGAGTTCGGCGTGTAATCCACCGACGCGGATTTGGCGAGTACACCGTTCATGTGTGCAATGAACGCCATCTGCATGATGTCCTTCGGCTCGTCGGCGAACAATTGTCCGTACGCCTCCTGACGTGCCTCACCGGTCTTCTCCCCGGCGTCGTTGACGCGCTCGTCGAATTCTGCTGTGCCGCCAGCGCTCTGGAATCCGTCACTGCGCATGTACTGGTCTGCGGTGAATGCCGCGTCCCCGGCCTGGTTGCCGTGCTGAATGATGAGTAGATATGGGCCTACATCGGGGAAAGGCCGTTCTTGGTATTCCGCGGTCCCGGCCGAGTCCGTCATCTCGATCGAGACGTTCATGCCCAGTTCGGACAATGCGTTCTGGATGACCTCCAAGGTCTCGTTGACTTTGGGGAACTGCCCGGTTCGACCGATCATCCGAATCTCGGTGTCGACGGGAACTCCGTCGGCTCGCGCTTCGTCGATCAACTGCTGTGCCTTTTCCGGGTCGTATGGCCAGGGCTGCAGATCCTCGTTGAAACCGATGACGCCCTTGGAGATCAGTTGCTCCGCAGGCGTTCCCAGACCGCGGAACAGTGCCTTGACGATCCCGTTGCGGTTGATCGAATAGTTGATCGCCTGCCGCACGCGAATGTCGTCGAGAGGTGGTTCCTCGAGTTGGATGCGCACGGCCGTGGTCTCGTTGTTCGGGTAGGCGACGCCGAGGTCGCCCGCCCCGTCCTCGGGCCCGAGGGATGTCGCGAGGTCGGCTTCGCCGTTGAGCACCATCGAGGCGCGGACGCTGCCCTCGCTACGCCACTGGTAATCGGCGCGTGAAAACTCGGGTGCCTCGCCCCAGTAGGTGTCGTTGCGGACGAGCGAGAGTCGCTGGCCGGCGTTCCAATAGTCGATCGCGTAGGGGCCAGTGCCGACGGGCTCCCGAACTCGTTCGGTCATGCTGGTGGTTCGCGGCACCATTTCGATGAAGGAAACACGCAGCGGCAGGATCGGGTCTGCCTCCGGTGATGCGACCGTCAGGGTGAGCGGGTCGATCACTTGGACGTCGAGGTTGGCATCGCCGAACACGTAGCCCTCCACGTTGCACGCGAGGTCCGAATTGACGGTCCGTTCGATGGAGTGCGCCGCGTCTGCGGCTTCGAAAGGCGTGCCGTCGCTGAAGGTGACGCCGGGGTGAAGCTTGATCGTCCACTGCCGGTCGGAAGTCAGTTCCCACGAGTCTGCGAGCTTCGGTTCGAGATCGCCGGTGGCGGGATTGCGTTCCATGAGCGGCTCGGTGATGTTGGACCGGGTGACGACGCCAATCGCCGTCATCGACACGTCGCAGGCCTCTAGGGTCGGCGGTTCCTCTTGCAGCACGATGCGCAGCGTGTCAGCGCTTGCAGCATCACCGTGGTTCGAGTTCGCGACCGAGCAACTACTGACGATCAACGAAAAGCTAAGTGCGCCAGCGAGGATGATCGCTGCACGCTTGGTCTGTCCCTGCTGCACTGCTCGTGCAGGGCTCATGGTGACCTCCAAGGGGAATGTGATGTGCGCCAGCTGTTGAGCGGCGCTCAAGTCTGTGACGGTAGACACACGGTAGGAGTGGTGGATTGCGCCGTCAACTGGGGTTACGGCCGTATTCGGGCAGTTCTGTGGGTCACAGTCGGTGATAATTACAACTTTGAATCACACTGGTGCACGTCTGACCTGGTGAAATGGGGCTCGAGTAGCCATGAAGGGTTCCCCTTTGACTGCATTGCAATGCCGTTTCGGTATCAATCCATGTTATTTACGTGTTGGACAGGTATCAAGAAGCGGCATAACGTACTCGCAAACGCGCATGCGTCACCGAGGGTGAGGAGATGGACGATGACGACGATTGGCTCGGAGAAATCTGCAGGGGCGCAACGGGACTCGGTGGCAACCGGACGCGTCTTACGAGTGGGGCCGCTGAAGCCGTCGTTGATGGAGGCACTGGCCGCGAATTACGACGCGCTCGTGCTTCCGGACGGCGACGACCGCGCAGACTTCCTCGCTCTGCACGGTGAGTCGATCACTGCTGCCGTCACCTCCGGCCGCACCGGCGTCGATGCGCAGCTCATGGCCGAACTCCCCAACCTCGGCGCCATCGTCCACTTCGGCGTCGGGTACGACACGACAGACGTCGACGCTGCGGTCGAGCGAGGCATCGGCGTCAGTAATACCCCGGATGTTCTGACGGACTGCGTTGCAGATCTGGCCATCGGCTTGTTGATCGACACTGTTCGTCAGGTGTCGTACAACGACCGGTACGTCCGTGAGGGCCGGTGGGTCTCCGAGGGAAACACGCAGCTTGCGCGTCAGGTCACCGGCATGCGAGTCGGGATCATCGGACTCGGGCGTATCGGCGGGGCAATTGCCGACCGGCTGAATGGTTTCCGCTGCCCCATCAGCTATCACAACCGCAACGAGATCGACGGCTCCCCATACACGTACGCGGCGACGCCGAAGGCTCTCGCGGGCGGCGTGGACGTGCTGATCGTGGCGGCGTCGGGCGGTGCGGGCACTCGCCACCTCGTCGACCGTGAGGTGCTCGACGCCCTCGGACCGCAGGGATACCTCATCAATGTGGCTCGCGGGAGCGTCGTGGACGAGGATGCTCTCGTGGAGACGCTTTCCGGTGGCGGGCTCGCCGGGGCGGGCCTGGATGTTTTCGCCGGCGAACCGCTGGTGCCCGACGCATTGCTCGGTCTCGACAACGTCGTCCTGCTGCCACACGTGGGCAGCGCGACCGTCGAGACGCGTGCTGCCATGCAGGCGCTGACGCTGCAGAATCTCGACCAGTTCCTCGCCGACGGCACCCTGACGACGCCGGTGACGCGATGAGCGTCGTAGTCGGCTACTCGCCGACCGCCGAAGGTAAAGGCGCACTGCCCTTCGCGTTCGGGGAAGCCTTGCAGCGCGGAACCGATCTGATCATCGTGGCCGAGGACGACAGTGCATCCGATGCCGGTTTCGACGCCGTGATCGAATCTGCGCGCGAAGAGGCAGGCGCCGCCGGTGTTGTGGTGCAGGTGCAGGACAACGAGAAGGGGCGCTCCCACGCCGACAATCTGATCGATCTGTCGTTCGGTGAAGGTGTTCAGCTTGTCGTGATCGGGATTCGTCGACGATCTCCCGTCGGAAAGCTGTTCATGGGCAGTGTTTCTCAGCGGGTTCTACTCGAGGCCCAATGCCCGGTGGCCGCCGTCAAGCCGCCGGTGGGGTTGCCGAAGTAGGTACCCTTGTCAAGATCGAGGTTATGCGCGGATCTTTGTCGAATTCGATGCACAACCTCGATTTCGTCGTTTCAGGTCGTGTGCCAGCCGCGGATAGCGGCAACGAATTCCTCCGGTGCGTCCGACTCCATGTAGGTGCCTGCACCCTCGACGATCACGGTCTTGCGCTCGGGGAACGTCGCTTCCAGTCGTTCACGCTCTTGCGGGCGAAACGCGATATCCGCATCACCCCACACGATCAAGGTCGGTAGTTGGGCAAGGTCGGGGAGGCCCGCCTCCAGCGCGGTGAAGAACTCTCGGCTGGCGAGTATCCGGCCGGGGAGCACGGCGGAGGCCTGTCGACGCTCCGGGGTGTCGAGAGCCAGCCTGTAGTGGGCCGTGTCCGGATTGGCGCCGGTCTCACATGCTTTCCAGTCGTCGCGCGATTCTAGCGCCGCCGCTCCTGGCCCAGCCGCATGCTCGACTCCGAGACCGGCACAATGCATGATGGTCCCAACGCATTTCGCAAATCGACGTTGATCAAATGACTGACCCGCTTGCTCAGAAACTTGATCGTTGGCGGGCTCGGAGCGGGCGCGTGGGCCGCGAGTGTCCACCGCAGGCGGGTGGCCGGACTGAGATCGAACTGCACGAGTATTTCCGTAAGTCGTTGAACTAAAACATGTTTAACACGTCCATGGGGGTGTTATGGTTCCGCCGTCGGCAGTGATGGCGGTCAAGCCCGCCGATGTCGTCACCCATAGCGAGGCGGTAGTGATACCCGGGTTGTCGAGCTGGACTGTCGCCGCCTCCGGAACCAACACAACATCTCCAAACGAGAGTTGAAATCGCTGCTCATCCAGGGTTATCGCGGGTGAACCCTGGAGCACGAGAAAGACTTCCTCGTGCGAGACGGCATGCGGCGCACCGACAGTGCCGGGTCCGAGATCTGTGCGCCAAGCGCACAGCTGTCGACTGCCGAGGGAGGGAGCTACATAGGAGTGAAATTGTGTGCCGTGCAGTTGGTGGGTGCGATGGTCCCCACTTTTTCGGATCGGCATGTCGAGTTCCTTTCGTCAGTTCAACTGTCTTAATTGGACAGGTAGGCTGACCATATGTCAAGGAACGAACCACGTGCCGATCTGCTGATGTTGCTGATGCGCAGCGCGTCAGCCCTTGCCGAGCAGATCAACGCTGCCGTCGTCGCGGATGGCCATCCGACGCTACGTCCGGCGCATGGTCTAGTACTTTTGCGAGTGACCGGCGACGGGGCAACCGTTAGCGAAATTGCCGCCTACCTGGGCATCACGAAACAATCCGCAGCTGTGATCGTCGACGAGCTGGTCGCATCCGGGTACTTGAGCAAACACCCACACCCGTACGATCGCCGTTCGCAACTAGTGCGACTTACCTCCGCCGGTGCCGACGTGACCGCAGCAGCTACAGACGCAGCCCTCTTCCTTTGGAACGCAGCGAGCACGACGCTGGGTGCAGACACGATGGCATCGTTGGTGCACGCGCTCGAGGAGATTGGGAAAGGCGGCACACCACGCCCTGTCTGGTGATTCGAATAGGTTGCTCAGAACAGCTTTTCGCCTCTGTCGGATGCGCGGGGGCGACGCCACCAGTGTGTTGGCAATCGGCAATGGTGTCGATCTCCTGCAGCGTTGTCGATTCTGACTACGCCTCGTCACTTGAAGGCCATGCGTCACGACGGATGCTCTACGCTCGGGCCGAGACGGTGTTTTCCTCTGCCGGGCGCCGACGGCATCGGTGATTGCGTCCATGATTGTTATTCGCGGATCTCCCCGGGACCTTCGGTAGGCATGGCGAGCGTGGTGAGATCGCCGTGGTCGGCGGACCGAATGGTCGCAGGCTGGTCGGGTGCGCGCAGGTCGATCAGGACGTCCGCTCCGATCGCGGTGCTGACAGCCGGGTACAGAGTTGTCATCTCGAACCAGATGTCGATCGGTGGGCCGGTCATGTGCGCTGGAAGGTCTATCTCGTTGTCCGCGAGCGTTATTGTGGACTCGCCGACGCGGAGCAGGATTTGATCGGCCGGGCATTCTTCCAACGCCCGGAGGAAGAAAGCCTTGGAGATCGCGACGCGAGTGGCCGCCGGCGGCAGGGCGTCGAGCATGAGCTTGTAGTCGGGGAAGGTTTCCGTCAGCAATCGGCAGCGGCGTGTACCGCGTTGTGCCATCTGGAAGTAGACCTCGTGCTCGCCGGCGTCGATTCGGACCAGCGTGGACCGGCGAAGCTCAGCCAGGCAGCCTCGTAGATCGTCGGCGTCGATGGTTCCGGACCAGCTGTCGGCGGACTGATCGACGGGCTTCAGGGATCGCGTGGACAATCGATATCGGTCTGTCGCGGTCAAAGTTACTGTGCCGGTCTCTACTTCGAGGCGGATGCCATTGAGGGCTGCCCTGCCCGGTTCATCCGTGGTGGCGGTCAGGATCTGCTCGATCGCGGCCGTCAGAACAGGTCCGCGCAGGGTGGTCACGTACTCGGTGGTCCTGGGATTCAGAGAGGCCTTGATGACCGCGGCCAGACGCCTAGCTTCGGCGGCGTCCTCGAGTACAGTGCCGACGTGTTCGTCGACGGCGCGGATGATCTCGTTGCGGTCACTCTCGAGCGTGGTTTTGGCGGCGGTGAGCGGCATACTGATCTCGCGGAGCCGTCGGAGCAAGATTGCGCGATCGAGTTGATCTTCGCGATATAACCGATACCCGGTGGCCCGGTCGACCTCCGCCGGCGGTAGGAGCTCGCAATCGTCATAGAAGCGTAGAGCGCTCGTCGTCAGACCGCATTGTCGGGAGAAGGAACCGATCGACATCAACTCGGAATTGGGCACCTCGTCATCATCGGGCCTCGACCTACTCGAAGGTCAAGTGGTGCAGTGCTGCTGCATCCGGGCGGCCACGAGTTGCGCGGTTTCGGAATCGAACTGGTGTTCGAGTTTCTGTCGGTGGGTGCGGTTATGTTGATCGCATGCTTTCGGGGGAGAACGTCGCCGGCCTCGCCGACGACCTAGGGGTCGCCACACCGCGTGGTGTGCTGCCGATCGCCGACCCGTGTCTGCTCGATGCGGTGGTGTCGATGGAGTCGGCGTGGGTCTGCGTCGCTGCGGTGGCGTCGATCGGGTTGCTCGACGCCGACAAGCGGGCCTTGATGGTGCGGATGGAAACGTTGTCGCGGGCGATGTACGGCACTTCGCATACCTGGTTGACCGAACTGATCGATTCCGATGGGTTGGCGGTGATGCCGGAGAAGAAGAATCCGTCTCGTCTGGCGTCTCTGTTGCGGATCAATGCCGGGGTCGCCGGTAAACGCATCAGGATCGCGGCGAAGATCGCGGTGCGGCGGGCGATGACGGGTGAAAAGTTGGATCCGGTGTTGCCGACGACGGCAGTTGCGCATACCAGCGGGGAGATCGATGCCGCGCATGTCACGATCATCGACAAATTCTTCGGCGATCTGCCCGAAGGCGTCGATCACGAGTCGCGGGTGCAGTCGGAGTTTCTGCTCTCGGAGTTGGCGAAGCAGGTGTCGCCGGAGCAGTTGCAGGTTGCTGCGGACCGGCTACAGACTCTCTTGGATCCGGATGGGTCGCTCAGGGATGAGCCCGATCCGATCGCGAAATGTTTCTTCCGGTTGGGGAAGCAGGATGCCGAGGGGTTGAGCAAGGGCAGTTTCCTCATCGACGCCGAGTTCCGGGCGTATCTCGAAGCGCTGCTCGCCAAACTCGCCAAGCCGGGCAATTGCAACCCCGACGAGCCGAAGCCTGTGGTCGAGGACGAGCCGGGCGAGCATGAGCCGGACGGTGGTTCAGGTGATCGCCCGGACGCGAAGCCGGGGAATCCGACACTGTTCGACGGTCCCAGTCCCGGTCCCGGTCCTGGCGGCGGCGATTCCGGCGGCACAGGCGATTCCGACGGCAGCGGCTCGGGCGGACCCGGCAGCGGTGAGTCGGGAACCACTCCGCGCGACACCGTCACCGATCCCGACATGCAACGCCGCGCCGGACGCGATACCCGCACCCAGGGGCGACGCAACCACGACGCCGTCAAAGCTGTCCTACGCCAGATGCTCGCCTCCGGCACCCTCGGTGAACACCGCGGCCTGCCCGTCACCGCGATCATCTCCATGACCGCCCAGGATCTGGAAACTGCCTGCGGGCACGCTGTCACCGGTACCGGATCGTTGATCCCGATGCGCGACGCGATCCGGATGGCCTCGCATGCCCATCAGTACCTCGCGGTCTTCGACGACGCCGACGGCCGCGCTCTCTACCTCGGTCGCACCAAACGCATCGCTACCGCCGATCAACGGATCGTGCTGATCGCCCGCGACCGCGGGTGCAGCTTCCCCGGCTGCACCCGCCCCGCCACCTGGTCGCAGGTCCACCACATCGACGAGTGGGCCTCCGGGGGCAACACCGACGTCGATGCGATGACCTTCGGTTGCGATATCCACCACGCCCTCGTCGGGGATGGCTCCCATGATTGGGCGACCACCACCACCGGCCCAGGACATCCCACTCCTGGGCGTACTCAGTGGCATCCCCCCGGGAGTGTCGATCCCGATCGCCGCGGGGTAGTGAATCATTTTCATCATCCACAGGAATACCTGTACCACGACCCCGAGGACCCCGAGCCGTAATCCGGGAACCCCAAACCGCAAGCGGCACAGGAATACCTGTGCCGCCTACAGTCATGCCCAGACCGTATATCTATCCCGAGCCAGGCGGCTGGCAGCCCGCGTCACGCACGGCCAGAACCGGAATGCTCGCCGTCCTGAAGTTCTGGCCGTCCTATCGGTCGACACCCAACGCCGCCAGGTGACCCAGGCCGACGGTGGGGGGTGGTTCGCCAAGCGGCAGGGCGAGCCGAAAAAGTATTGGACCCCACGCCTCCGGAGTTGGTACCGTTCGCGTGACGGTGACTTCGCTGGAGGAGGTGAGACCCATGAACGCAAGGACATGTGGGTGCTCCCGCTCGGAGTTCACGGTTCGGCGACTGAAGTAGGTGTCGCCGGGAGCGCCTCGAACAAGGCAATCCGAAAGGCAACATCATGCACTTCATATCCGATACATCGTCGGCCGGCGTCACCGAACGTGAGTTCCTGCTCGACGGCATTCCCGGCGTGCTCTGGTCGCCGACCGCCGACACCGACACGGCCGCATCGCCCCTGATCCTGTTGGGCCATTCAGGCGGCATGCACAAGAAGGCACCCGGGCTGGTTGCTTCTGCGCTTCACTGCGTCAAAAATTACGGGTTCACCGTTGCCGCCATCGACGCGCCCGGGCATGGTCAGCGGCCGCCGAACCAGCAAGATCTGGCCTGGCGCGAAGCGATTCATACGGCCAAGGCGGTGGGCGAGACGATTGCGCCGATCGTCAGCAGCTACAACGCCGCGCTAGCCGAGCAGGCGGTACCCGAATGGCGAGCAACACTCCATGCCCTCCAAGTGCTCGGCGGGATCAACGCCGACGCACCCGTCGCCTTCGGAGGCGTCAACCTGGGCGTTGTGACCGGGTTGATGCTGTCGGCGGTCGAACCTCGCATCGGCGCCCTGAGCCTCGGTGAAGTCTTCGTCGACGACACTCTTCTCGAGGTGTCCGGAAAAGTCACTGTCCCGCTGGAGTTTTCGATGCCGTGGGGCGGGGAGCACGTCGACAATGCAGCCGGAATCGCGCTGTTCGATGCCTTCGCCTCGGCCGAGAAAACGCTGCACTTCAGGTCGGGCGCACGCTACCCAGTTCCCGAATATGTGCACGACAGCACGGCCCGGTTCTTCGTGCATCACCTCGGACTGACATGAGCGGCGCCCAGCTCTAACCTGTCTCGCGCTGGACTATGACGTCGTGTATCGAGACGGCGATTCACCTACTCCAGCCGAGATCGAAGTTACGCGGCGAAATCCACCCAAATCGCGACATAGCCTCGATCTCGGCGGGAGACATTCAGAGCGGAGCTCAGGTCCACTCCCTCGCAGGCAAGACGTCAGCCATGAAGCGGTGCAGCGCCGGGTTTTCGTTGTCGATACGCCACGCGGCATCGAGCTCCACGGGCCGCTTCGGGGTCGTGGCGATATTGCGGAAGACCACGCCGTCCGGTTGCAGGGTTTTCGCTGATGCAGGCACCAGCGCCATACCGATGCCGGAGCGAACCAGAACCAGCATGGTGTGCACCTGCGTCACGTACTGCACGTAACGAGGCCGTACGCCGACAACGGTGAACGTGCTGATCAGCAGCTCGTGGAAGTAGCGTGCATCAATTGGCGAATACATGATGATCGGTTGGTCGTCGAAATCTGCAATGGTCAACGATTCGAGCTCGGCGAGTGGGTGGTCGACGGGAATCGCAGCGACAAGTGCCTCGTGAAGCACCGGTCTCGAGGCGATCCCTGGTCGCTTCAAGGGCGGCCTGGCGAGCCCTAGATCGAGGTCGCCGATGGCAAGTGATTCCATCTGAACTGCCGAGACCATCTCGCGTAGAACAATTTTCACATCCGGCAGCTCCTGGCGGGCCTTCTCCAGCAACTGGGGCAGCACCGCGTGCGCGGATGCTCCCGTGAACCCGACGACGACCGTCCCCAGGTCGCCGGTGGGGACGCGGCGGACAGTGAGGACAGCGCCTTCGGCGAGATCGAGAATGCGCCGGGCATCGGGTAGAAACGCAAGCCCCGCGGCGGTCAGCGTGACCGACCGGCTTGTTCGGTCGATGAGCCCCACGCCGACTTCGCTCTCGAGCTGCTGGATCTGCCGGCTCAGCGGTGGCTGCGTCATGTGCAATCGTTCGGCGGCGCGACCGAAATGGAGTTCCTCGGCGACGGCGATGAAGCAGGTCAGCCGGTTGAGCGAAAACAACTCATTCACTCCTTGAATCGCACCTGATCGATAACACGTTAAGCGAGTATCAATCTAACGCAAGGCACGCGCCCACCGAACCAAAATTCGCGAGGCGTCAGCAGCGAAAGCTGGTCTACCAGCGAGGGCAGGTATTCTTGAAGGTCGGGTCGATGCTCTTCATATAGCCGGTGTCGTCCCGGTCGCGGATACCGCAGTCGAGGTACTGCTGGTGCAGCAAGGCGAGCGCGTCCTCGTCGATCTCGACGCCGAGGCCGGGACCGGTAGGAACGGCGACGGCGCCGTCGACGATCTTCAGCACTCCGGGGACGACCACGTCTTCGTTCTTCCACGGCCAGTGTGTGTCACACGCGTAGGTGAGGTTCGGTGTCGCACCGGCCAGATGCACCATGGCGGCGAGGCTGATGCCCAGGTGACTGTTGGAGTGCATCGACAGACCCAAACCGAAGTTGTCGCACACCCCCGCGAGCAACCGGGATCGCTGCAACCCACCCCAGTAGTGATGGTCGGACAGCACGACCTGCACTGATTTCTTCACCACCGCAGGCTCGAGTTGATCGAAGGCAACGACGCACATGTTCGTCGCGAGCGGCATCTTCGCCTCGCGGGCAACCTCGGCCATCCCGTCGAGACCCGGTGTCGGATCCTCCAGGTACTCAATGATGCCGTCCAGTTCGGATGCGACGCGGATCGACGTGTCGACGGTCCACGCGGCATTCGGGTCGAGACGGAGCGGGAGCTCGGGGAATGCTTCACGCAGCGCCTTGATGCCGGCGATCTCCTCGTCCGGTGGGAACACGCCACCCTTGACCTTGATGGCACCGAAGCCGTACTCGCCGATCATCTTCTGTGCTTGACGCACGAGTCCGTCCGGGTCGATGGCCTCGCCCCACTCGTCGGGCCGAGCGCCGGGGTGCGCCGCCCACTTGTAGAACAGGTACGCACTGAACGGGACCGTGTCCCGTACCTTGCCGCCGAGCAGATCCGATACCGGACGGCCGAGCGCTTTGCCCTGCACATCCAGGCAAGCGACCTCGAACGGCGAGAACACACGGTCCGTGGTGCTGGCCGTCGTGATCATTCCGGCAACACCGTCGCCGCCGGTGATGGTCGACGAGGCCAACTGGTTGTCGATGGCTGCGCGAATCTCGTTCAGTGCGAACACATCCAACCCCGTGATGGCGACCGCGGCAGCCTCCAGTCGAGCGAGATGTGCCGTGTCCGCGTAGGTCTCACCGAGGCCGACGATGCCGGCCTCGGTGTCGAGCTGAATGATCGCGCGCAACGCGTATGGCTGGTGAACGCCGACGGTGTTGAGTAGGGGCGGGTCGACGAACGCGACCGGTGTGATGCGCGCCCCCGCGATACGAATGGGCTCGCGCAGCCTGAAGGGTTCGGACATCAGTGCAGCGCTAGCTCGTTCGCGAGTACGGCGCGGCCGGCGGCGATGATCTGGGTCAGCTCGTCGAGGTGGGGAGCACTGATATCGACGAGCGGTGGACGCACGGGCCCGGCAGCGATGCCATCCATCGTGACGCCTGCCTTGATCAGCGCGACAGCGTATCCGGGTACCTGGTCGCGCAGACGCACGAGCGGGTGGAAGAACTCGCGCAGCAGCGCGGCGGTGAGCTTCTCGTTGCCGGTCTGGATGGACTGGTAAAACGCGAGCGCGAGCTCCGGTGCAAAGGCGAACGTCGCCGACGAGTACAGCGTCACGCCGATCGCGTGGTACGCCTGTTGCGAGACCTCTGCGGTGGGCAGCCCGTTGAAGAACTGGAAAGGCTTGCCCGACGGCTCCAGGGCGTCGATTACTGCGCGAACGATGCGGCCGACCTGATCGAGATCGCCTGTGCCGTCCTTGAATCCGACTACCGTCGGAAACTGGGATACCTCGACGGCCGATACCTCGGTGAAGCGCGCATTGCCGCGGTTGTACACGATGAGCGGCAGGTCGGAGGCGTCGGCGACCGCCTTGGTGTATGCCACGAGGCCGGCCTGCGGCATGGTGACGAGGTACGGCGGGAGCAGGAGGATTCCGTCGGCGCCGTTGGCCTTTGCGCTGCGGGCGAATGCCTTGGCCTGCGCGACCGATCCGCCCGCGCCGGCGTAAACGGGCACGCGGCCTGCGACCACGTCGACGGCGACGGCGACGATCCTGCCGAACTCTTCTGCTTCGAGCGCGTGGAATTCACCTGTGCCGCAGGCGATGAACACTCCACCAGGGCCTGCGTCGACGCCTTTGGCGACGTGGGCTGCGAGGAGGTCGTAGTCGACCTCGCCTGAACCGGTGAACGGGGTGACAGGGAAGAAGAGGACTCCGTCGAGCATTTCGATCTCCATTTCAGCGCAGGGGGTAGGTCAGTCTTGGGTGAGGGAGCCGTCGATGCGGCGCCAGATCTTGTCCGGGTTGCCGTCGGCGATTGCGCTGGGTAGCAATGACTTCGGAACATCTTGGTACGCGACAGGTCGGAGGAAGCGCTCGATGGCGAGTGAACCGACCGAGGTGGTGCGTGAGTCGGACGTCGCGGGGAACGGTCCGCCGTGGACCATGGCGTGACCGACCTCGACTCCAGTGGGCCAGCCGTCGAACAGGATTCGTCCGGCTTTGAGCTCGAGGACCGAGAGCAGCTTGCCTGCTTCGGTGTGATCGTCGCCGTCGGTGTGGATGGTCGCGGTGAGCTGTCCTTCGAGCAGTGCCGCAACCTCGCGTACCTGCTGGGCGTCGGTGCATTTCACGATGAGGCTCGACGCACCGAAGACCTCCTGTTGTTCGACCTCCGAGGCGACGAAGCTGCTCGCGTCGGTGACGAAGAGGGCAGCGCGACCTGCGTGGGGCGCGTCGGTCTCGGTGCCGCGAGCCAGCTCCGTTGCCGACTTGCCGAGCTCGTCGACGCCGCGCGCATAGGTGGACGCGATGTTGGGCGTGAGCATCGTGGTGGGGGTCGACTCGGACACTGCTTCCTGCGCTGCTGAGACGAACGAGTTCAACCCGGGCCCGTCGACAGCGATGACCAGCCCCGGGTTGGTGCAGAACTGACCCGATCCGAGAGTCAACGAGGCGACGAATGCCCGTCCCAGATCTGCGCCGCGAGACTGCAAGGCGTTGTCGAGAACGAACACTGGGTTGATGGAGCTCATCTCGGCGTAGACCGGAATCGGTTCACGCCTACCGGCTGCAGCAGCGACCAGAGCCGTTCCTCCCGAACGTGATCCGGTGAACCCCACGGCTTTGATGCGGGGATCGGTGACGAGAGCGGTACCAAGCGTGGGCCCCGAGCCGTACAGCAGCGAGAAGGTTCCCGACGGCATTCCGGTGGAGGCGACGGCACCGGCAATGGCGCGGCCGACCAGCTCCGAGGTGCCGGGGTGAGCGTCGTGTGCCTTGACGATGACGGGGCAACCCGCGGCGAGAGCAGACGCAGTGTCGCCGCCCGCAACGGAGAATGCGAGCGGGAAGTTGCTGGCGCCAAACACGGCGACTGGTCCGAGCGGGATCTTGCGCTGGCGGATGTCGGCACGTGGTAGCGGAGTGCGATCCGGCAATGCCGGATCGATGCGGGCGCCGTTCCATCCGCCGTCGCGAAGCACCGAGGCGAAGAGGCGCAGCTGGCCGGTGGTGCGGCCGACCTCGCCGGTGATGCGTCCGAGCGGCAGACCGGATTCTGCGACTGCGCGTTCGATGAGCGTATCGCCGAGGGCTGCAATGTTGTCGGCGATGGCTTCGAGGAACTGAGCGCGGGTTTCCGAAGTGGTGCTGCGGTAGTCGTTGAAAGCGGCTGCGGCCGCGGCGGCAGCCGCGTCGACGTCGGCGATATCGCCGTGCTGGTACGGCGGCTCCAGCGTCTGTCCGGTAGCAGGGTCGATCCCGCGCACCTCGGCGCCTGTACCCCGCACGGCCTTGCCCGCGATGATCATGTCGCCGGTGAGCTCGGTGGACTGCGTCAGTGATGCTGTCATGGGGTGACTCCTTGTCGTGTGCTTGTCGATCGGCCAGCAGCTCGTGGCGTGACCTGACTCATAGCTACCCACGGTAGAAGGCTGATTGATACGTGTCCAAGTCAAAATGTCGTGCTGTCGATGCAGTCTCGGTATCGTTGCTCGTGACCTTGCCGTCTCCAATAAAGTGCTCCGATACCGATCGTGAATCGACCCATGCCCTTTTGGTGTTAGACAGGAATTGGTCTCGACTTCTACTGTTTTGTGAGCCCGCTCACTGGTAGGTCTCCTGACAAGAAGGTCGAGCAATGAACGCACAAAACGTCGCCCCCGTCGTCACCGAGATGCGTGTGGTTCCGATCGCCGGCCATGACGGCATGCTGCTCAACCTCAGCGGCGCACACGCGCCGTACTTCACGAGAAACCTCGTCGTTCTCACCGATTCGGACGGCCGAGTCGGAGTGGGTGAGGTGCCGGGCGGGGAACCGATCAGGCGCTGTCTCGAAGATGCACGACCTCTCGTCGAAGGGGCGAGCATCGGGACGTACAACGCGGTGTTGGGTTCGATGCGGGCTGCGTTCGCGGACCGGGACTCCGGTGGGCGCGGGGCGCAGACGTTCGATCTTCGTATTGCGATCCACGCGGTCACTGCTGTCGAGTCCGCGCTGCTGGACCTGTTGGGCCAACATCTCGGAGTCACTGTCGCCGCGTTGCTCGGTGACGGCCAGCAGCGTGCGAAGGTCCAAGCCCTCGGCTATCTGTTCTTCGTCGGCGATTCGGCCGAAACCGATCTCGCCTATCGCAGCGCGACCGACGAAAGCGCTTCTGCCGACGAGTGGTTGCGCGTGCGCCACGAGGAGGCCCTCACTCCCGACGCCATCGTACGGATGGCCGAGGCTGCGCACGCCCGTTACGGATTCGCGGACTTCAAGCTCAAGGGCGGGGTTCTGCCGGCAGCGGAGGAGGCATTGGCTGTGACAGCACTTGCCGAACGCTTTCCGCAGGCGCGAATCACGTTGGATCCCAACGGTGGTTGGCTACTGAAGGACGCGATCGAGACCTGCCGCGGGCTGCGGGACGTGCTCGCCTACGCCGAGGATCCTGTCGGCCCCGAGGGCGGGTTCTCCGGCCGCGAGGTGATGTCAGAATTCAAACGTGCCACGGGACTTCCGACGGCCACCAACATGATCGCAACCGACTGGCGCGAGATGGGACACACGATCCGATCCGGCGCCGTCGACATCCCCCTCGCGGACCCGCACTTCTGGACGATGAACGGCTCGGTCCGTGTCGCGCAGCTGTGCGACGCTTGGGGTCTGACGTGGGGATCGCACTCCAACAACCACTTCGACGTTTCGCTGGCCATGTTCACCCATGTCGCTGCGGCTGCGCCGGGTGACATCACCGCCATCGACACGCACTGGATTTGGCAGGACGGTCAGCGCGTCACCAAGGCGCCGTTCGAAATCGAAGACGGCTACCTGACGGTTCCCGACAGGCCGGGTCTCGGTGTGGAGCTCGATTGGGATCAGGTGGATGCTGCGCACGAGCTCTACCAGCGTGAGGGCCTGGGTGCGCGCGACGATTCGATCGGCATGCAGTACCTGATCGACGGGTGGGCCTTTGACAGCAAGCGGCCCGCGCTCCTTCGATGAAAGTAGTAGTCGGAGATCGGAATGTCCTCCCGCACAAGGAGCAGTTCGAGACTGCATTACCGGATGATGCCGAGGTCGTGTGGGTGGTGCCGTTCGAGGAGACTCTGGCGGTCGAAGAGCTGGCCGACGCCGATGTCTACGTCGGCGGGCGGTTCAGCGCCGCGATGGGCAAGGCTGCTCCTCGGTTGAAAATGGTGCACGTCGCCGGTGCCGGAACCGACAACGTGGATCGCTCGGCTCTGGGTCCGGAAGTTCAGGTGTGCAACACCTTTCACCACGAGAACTCCATCGCCGAATACATCGTCGCGAGCGCAGTCATGCTGCGTCGTAGATTCTTGGAGCAGGACCGAGCCTTGCGGACGGCCGTGTTCAAAACCTCGGTCTATGACCCGTCCATTCCGCAACCGTTGTCTCTGAACGGTGCGCGGATCGGATTCGTCGGGTTCGGTCACATCGGTCAACGCGCGTGGCAGCTTTTCGAGGCCTACGGCGCTCATGGGGCCGCCGTGACCGGTAGCGGGAATGCATCGTCCGCGAGCCTCGAATGGTCGGCTGATGGGTCATGGCTCGGAACGCTGATGGACTGGGCTGACATCGTTGTCGTGTCCGCACCGCTCACCGACCGAACGCGAGGAATGATCGGCGTCGCCGAATTGAGAAGACTCGGCAGCGATGGCATTCTCGTCAACGTCGGGCGCGGTCCGCTGGTTCAGGAGCAGGCGCTGTTCGACGCTCTGTCGAACCGAACAATCGCAGGCGCGGCCATCGACGTCTGGTACCGGTACCCGACGTCGGATGGCATCGGAAAGCCGAGTTCGCTTCCCTTCGAAGACCTTGCGAATATTCTGATGACCCCGCACTCGTCCGGAGTTACCCGCCACACGTTCGTCGGGCGGGTGGGCGATATCGCTCGGAACATCTCCCGTATGTGAGTGAAAGTACGTCGCAGGGGACGTATTTCCGCGCACATAGGCGTCAGCGCACCCCTTCGGCCCGGAGCTCCCGCGCCCACGCGTCGGCGTGCTTGGTCAGTACCCCCGCTATACGCTCGAGCTCGCCGGGATACGACGCCACCTCGGCAGGCATGGAAACGCTGAGCGCATCGGATGCGGGGATGCGGTACGGCACCACCGTCGCGATACAGACGACGCCGACGGTTCCCTGCTCTTGTTCCAAGGACCATCCGCGCCTGCGGACCTCGGCCAGCTCGGCGATGAGAACGCCGCGGTCGACGATGGTGTTGGGGGTGTACGCCTCCAACTTCTGCGGGAGCAGCTGCGTGACCTCGTCGGTGGTGAGCTCCGCGAGCAGAGCCTGACCCAACGCAGTGACGTGGCACGGCAGTTTGCGGCCGACGCGGTGCATGCGGCGAACTTCGAGTTTGGATCCTCGGCTGGCGAGGTAGATGACACTGTCTCCGTCACGGCGCGCGAAGTGAACGGTGTGCCGGACATCCGAGCGCAGGTCTTCGAGCACTGCCGCAGCCCGCCCGACCACCGAATCCTTGTCGAGGTAGGACGTGCCGGTCAGCAGCGCGTGGGTGCCGATGCCGTAGCGCGAGCCCGATTCGTCGGCTTCGATCCACCGCAGTTCCTTGAGGGTGCGCAAGAGCGCGTGCAAGGACGATCGTGGGTACTTGCACGCCTCCTGCAACTCGCCGAGACTCATGCGAGTCGGCGACGCCGCGAGCGTCTCGAGGATGTGAATGGTGCGTTCCGCGGACTTCACCGGCTGGCTCTCCGGCGCGGCGGTAGCGGGTAGACCGTCTCTCACATCGTTCACCATGATGACAGTGTCCCTCATTTGGAACCGAGTTTCACCTATAGACATCAATACTCGGAGACGAGGTTCTGGGCGATGTAGTCGTGGTCGTACTCCTCACCCAATCCTGGTCGCTCCGGCATGCGCACGATTCCTCTCGCATCGATGGGGTCGACGATGGACTCGAGGTGGGGCGGGACCCAGTCGTAGTCGGTGTGCGGGTGCAACAACCCGCGCTCGTACCACTGGATGTTGGATGCCCCGCCGACGAGTGCGAGGTTGGGTGCACCGTTGCCGTGGATCTCACAGTTCAGACCGAAGCCGTCCGCCATGTGCACCGTCTTGAGCGCAGGTGTGATGCCGCCGCCGTTCATCGCTCCGACTCGGAGGATGTCGCAGGCCTCGTTGACGATCCACTCGGACCGCGACTTGTGCCGGCCGGGGGTGGTCTCCGGGCCGATCACCGGGGTGTCGATCTGATCCGCGAGCCATTTGTAGGACCGCAGCGAGAACTCGTCCATCGGCTCTTCGAACCAGTCGAACTTCAGCCGGTCCAGCTCGCGCCCGAGTGAGAGCGCCTCGGTACGGGAGTACCAGTGGTAGCCGTCGAGCATCAGTGAAAAACCGGGCCCGACGGCGTCGCGCACCGCGGCACAGGCCTCGATGTCGCGGTTGACGTCGGGAGCGCCCGGTAGCGGCGGCATCCACGTGTGCAGCTTGATGCCCTTGTATCCGCGTTCCTTGAGGGAGACGGCGAAGGCGGCGTAGTCCTGCGGTGAGGACAATCCACCTTCGGTGTTGTCACCGCACATCGTGCTGGCGTACGCCTTGACCTCGCTGCGAGCGCCGCCGAGCAACTTCCACACCGGGGTGTCGAACTTGTTGCCTGCGAGATCCCACAATGCCTGGTCGAGATAGCTGAGCGTGTGCTCGGGGAGCTCGACGGCCTTGGTGCGCTGACGAATGGCAAACTTTTTCTCGATGGCTTCTCGGGCGAGTGGGTCGGCTCCGATCAGTACCGATCTGAACGACTGCTCCACCTGATCCTGGCGAAGGTAATTGGGCTTGCCGACGGCGTAACCGCTGACCCCGTCGGAGTCGGTGATGCGAAGCAATGCCTGCATCGTCTGGATCGATGGTCCCGGGTGACGGTGTCCGTACGAGTCGACCGCAGTGCGCGCCTCCGTCTTGAACACCTGCACGGCAACTTCCGTGATGACGCTGGACATGATGTCTGATCCCCTATTTACCCTGGCGGGCATCGTATTTGGCCTTGCTGCGGTTGAGCTTCTCGGCGAAGTCGTCAGCGAAGTCTTGCGCGCTCAGTTGGCCGATCAAAACCTTCTGCCACTGACCGAGCATTTGTACCTGGACGATCTTGCCGAAATCGGGCAGGTAGTCGGGCGGCGTGACGAGGACGGTCTTCGGATCATCGAGAGCTGCCTGCGCAGCCTGAACGGACTGCATCTCCTTGAACGAATCAGCGGATCGTGCAACGGTGTTGACCGGGATCTGTCCGACATTCTCGTTCCAGTACGCCTGCGACTCCGGATTGGTCATGAACTCCAGGAACTTCCACGCTGCCGCCTGGTGCTGACTGCTCTTGAAGACCGTGTACGACGGAAACGGATCGGTCATGACCGTGCGAACGCCGTTGTCCGCAAGTGGAAGTGCGACGGCACCGACCTTGTCGCCGAGCGCCTTCTTGTGGTTGCTGAGCGAGCCGAGGTTGTGCTGCATCATCGCCACCGAACCACCGCCGAAGCTGGCAACCATCTGAGGGAAGCCGTTGTTGACATCCGCGGTGGGGGTGTCGACGTCGTAGAGCGCTGCGAACCGTTCGATGGCCTCGACCATTTCTGGCCGGTTGACCGTGGACTCGCCACCGTCGAAGAAATTCTCGATACCGGTCGTGGCGAACATGTGCTGCAGCAACGGGTAGATCGAACCGCCGCCGCCGCGGATGGTGAACCCGTAGCGGCCCTGGTCCTTGTCGGTGAGTTCGGCGGCGGCGTCGTAGAACTCGTCCCAGGTACCGGGCGGTGCAATGCCTGCTTCGTCGAACCAATCGGCGCGGTACCAGAGCGTTGCGTTGTTGCTGGTGTAGGGCAGGCCGTACAGGTTCTCGCCGCCGCCGGATTCGATGGCCGAGGCAATGATTTTCGGGTCGTAGTCGGCTGTCTGAGGCGAGGCTGCCATGAAGTCGTCCAACGGAATGACGGCGTTCTGTGCAACGAGTGGTGCAAGGTAAGCCGTCGACACGATGCCGAGGTCGGGGGCGGAACCGCCGGCAAGAGCGGTCTGGTACTTCTGCTGCGCACTGTCCGACGGAAGCCCCACGTACTCGATATCGATCCCGGGATTCCCCGCTTCGAAACGGCGAATCAGTTCTTCGTACAACGGAGTCCGGTCCGGTCCGGCGTTGTTGTCCCAGAACGTGAGGGTGCCGTTGTTCGGGTCGCCGAGGGCGCCGTCGGGCAGGGAGGTTTCGGAGCTGCAGCCGGCAAGGACGAGGGTAGCGACGGCGCCGACCAAAAAGGTCCGGCGGGTGAGATTGGTGTTCTTCATGATCAGCCCTTCACCGCTCCGGCGCTGAGGCCCTGGACGAGGTATTTCTGGATGACGGCGAAGACTGCGACGACGGGCACCGCGGCGATGAGGCCGCCGGCCGCCAATACGCCGAAGTCGACGTTGTAGGAACCGATGGTGTAGCTCAATCCGACGGGGAGCGTGAACTTGTCCTGGCTGGAGATGAACATCAGGCCGAACAGGAAATTGTTCCAGCTACCGATGAAGGCGAACGATCCGACAGCGATCAGGCCGGGACGCAGCAGCGGCAGCATGATGATGATGCGGAACGCCTTCAGCCGGGAGCATCCGTCGACCATCGCTGCTTCTTCGAGTTCCACCGGGATCTGAGAGATGAAGCCCGCCATGAGCATTGCGGCGAGAGGGAGTTGGAAGACAGTATCGGCGACGATGAGGCCGAACAGGTTGTTGACGAGACCCATTTCGCGGAAAACCTGGAACAGCGGGATCAGCAGCATCGCGCCGGGGACGAACTGGCTGCAGAGCAGCGCCATCACCAGAGGAATCCTGGCGCGGAATTTGAAGCGTGCCAGTGCATATCCTGTTGCCAGTGCCACGAAGGTGGTCAGTACGAGCGACAGGCCGGCGACGATCAGACTGTTCTTGAAGAAGAAGCTGAAGCCGAGGGTGTTCCAGACAGTGTCGAAGTGCTCGAACGTGATGGGCCAGGGGAGCATCGAATTGGACCCGGCGGGGCGGAACGCGAACACGATCATCCAGTAGAACGGGACCAGCGTGAACAGCAGGTAGATCGCCAGTGGAAGTCCGACGCTGAAGATTCGGGGCTTCTTCTTGTAGACGCGCTGTTGGTCGGAGGATTCGGTGTCCTGCTTCTGGATCACCGGGCGATCGGCAGTAGTGGTCATGTTCTCAGGCCTTGTCGCTGTTGAACTTGCTCAGGCGCAAGTAGAGGATCGAGCAGAAGAGCAGGATTACGAATGCCACGGTGGTCAGCGCCGAGCCGTATCCGAAGTCCTGTGCGGTGGTGGCGAGTTGAGAGACGTAGAGCGGCAACGTCGTCGTGACGTCCGCGGGCCCGCCCGCGGTGAGTGTGTAGAGCAGGTCGACGTTGTTGAACTCCCAGACGCCGCGGAGAAGCGTCGAGAGGATGATGACTGCCCTCAGGTGCGGGAGGGTGACGAAGCGGAAGCGCTGCCACCGGTTCGCGCCGTCGACGTTCGCGGCTTCGTAGAGATCCTTCGGCGCACTCTGCAGCTCGGCGAGGATAAGGATCGCGAAGAACGGTACGCCGCGCCAGAGTTCGGCGACGCTGGTGGCCCAGAACGCGGTGTCCGGGTCTGCGATGGGAGCGGCCGTGCCGTCGCCGATGCCCATGTTGCCGAGAAGTTTGAACAGACCGGTCGACGGGTTGTAGATCAACAGCCAGATGCCGGTGGTGAGAACGCCGGACACTGCCCACGGCGAGAACACCAGAGCACGAGCCAATCCGCGGCCTCGGAAGACCTCGTTGACCAGCAGCGCGAGCCCGAGCCCGAGGATCAGCTGGAAGACGACTTGGGTCGCGACCCACTTGGCGGTGACGACCAAACTGTTCCAGAAGAGGTCGTCGGCGAACATCAGCTTGAAGTTCTCCAGCCCGGCAAAACCGTTGTCCCACGGCGTCGTCGGATTGTAGTACTGCAGGCTGTAGTAGAAGACACTGCCGACGGGGTAGAAGATGAAGACGGCGAGCAGGATGACGACCGGAGCGATCAGGATGTAGGGCGCCGAGATCCTGCGTCGACGACGGGTCCTCGGCGCGGGGGAGGCGCTGGGTGTCTGCTTCCCTCCTGTGCGAGGGGGAATTGTGGTGACCATGGTTGACGCTCCGAAGCTTTCGGGGCCGGCGGGTGCCGACGAGTCTGGGTCCGACAGGAAGTTTCATGGGGCGAGAAGATGCGGGGGACGAAGATGCGGTGGGGATGAAGATGCGGTGGGGACGAAATTCAGGGTGACGGGAAGTGCTGAGCGAACCGCGTGAATCCGGCTGTGCGCGCGCAATTCGGGTTCTTCTCGTTCATTCTCATCCGTTCACGTATATGAACTCGCGTCTGCTATGTGAATTACTGGATTTACTATGACGGCAGTCACAAGACATGTCAAGCGTGGCGAGTCACACGGTCGATCGAAGCCACTGGGCGGTCGATCGCTGCATCTCGGCAGTGAAGCGATGGCAGCTCTCGTGCCATTCGGTGGTGAGGGTTGCGGCGCCGTCGTAGGCCCGCTGGAGCATGCTTTCCGCGTCGCGCATTCCCTGGAGGCCGAAATGGGTGTCTGCCAGGGCGAATTGGACCAAGAGCGGCATCGGCGACGCTGACGCTGCCACGTCCGGCCAATCGCAGACCGCAGGCAGGCCAGGGGTGATCATCAACCAGGTGGTGTCGTCGGCGTGACCCGCCGCAATGTCGTCGAACGTGCTCATCATCGCCGTGATCACGGCTGCATCGAGGTCCGCGGATGCAACAAGATGCGCGACCCGTGCGCCGCCCCCGGAGAAGCCGGCCGCGGCAATTTTCCGACGTGTGAGGGTGCGTAGGACTTCCAGGGCGACGAGGTCTTCTTGAAGTACCTGGCCGGCCAAGGAGGTGCCGGTGAGGGCAGCGACCTTGGCGAGTCCGTGCTCGTGTTCGCGGGCTGCGGCTTCGTAGTTGTCCGCTTGTCGAGCGCGGGCCGGAAGATCGTCCCAGCGCACCCGGCGACTGCCCCAAGGGAAGACGTCGTGGACGAGGACGGCAAACCCTTCGCCGACGAGTGATGCGGCCACGGCCTGGCCGTCGTACCCGCGTTTGCGTAGCTCGACGACTCCGGGGGTGATGCCGTCCGGTCCATCCGCGACCTTCTCTTTGCCGTAGAACTTCATGCCGTCGTGGCCGTGGAGCAGCAGGACGGCATGAAGCTCGGTGACTGTGGTTCCGGCGGGTGTCAGGAGCCAGGCTTCGGTGGGGGCGCGGTGCCCGGACTGGCAGTTCCAGGTCAGTTCGACGCCGTCGATGCCGTCGCGGGTCCAGGCGCGTCCGTAGGTGACACCTGGGCTGCTCTCGTGCAGGTGGGAGGGCATGCCGAGGGCGCGGAGGATGTCGCGACGCAGGTCCGACCGTGGACAGCTGGGCTCGTGTTGTGTTCCCATGTGTGAACTCCGTCCTGTGTGTTGAACTAATCCTGAGGGGCTATCCATGTCCGAGAACACTGTCGATCGCATCGTTGCGCACGCCTATCCCTGGGACGTGCTGGGTGATCCTTGCTTCGTCGAACGGGCCCGGGAACTGGGCATTCGCGAGATCGCCCTTGCTGCCAGCTACCACTCCACTCGCGCCGCGACGCCGTTGCATCCGCAGCACAAGGTGGTCGATGCCCACCACGCCGCGCTGTATCGACCGCTGCGCCCAGGGGCGTGGGACGGCCTGAAGATTGCCGCCCGCACAGCCGCCTGGGGAGGATCCGAGGATGCCTTCGGTGATGCCGCCAGAATTTTGAACGATGCGGGTATCGATGTGCACGCGTGGATCGTGCTGTCGCACAGCACGATAGTCGGTCACGCTCATCCCGACGCCACCGTCGTCAACTGCTTCGGAGACCGGTACCCGTACGCTCTTTCTCCCGGTCACCCCGACATCGTCGCGTACGCACGCACCCTCGCGGGCGAGGCTGTTCGAGGCGTCGACCTCCGTGGAGTCTCGATCGAGGCCGCCGGTCAGCTGGGATTCGCCCACGTCGGACCGCACGAGAAGACCGACGGTGCGTACCCGGGCGTCGGCGACTCTCTGATGTCGATCAGCTGCACCGCACGCGAGCTCGCAGCATGGGGAGAGCATGGTGTCGATGCCGACAAGATCGTCGCAAAACTTCGGGACGGGGTCGACGCCCTGTCCGACGGAACGCTGTTGCCTGGTGCCTCGATTACCGATGTCCTGAGCTCGGAGGAAGCCGACGCCGTCCTCGCGGTGCGCCACGCAGACTCCGACACCCTGCGACGTGAGGTACTCGCGGCGGTGCGCGCGGAGTCCTCCGAAGTGCACATCACCCTCCACGGCCACCCTGATCCGTGGAAGACCGGACCCTCGCCTGCCCTGACCGCGAACGCCAGGGGAGAGGTCGACGCCGTCCTCGTCTCCGCGTGGCCGGGGACAGCCGAAACCGTTGCGGTGGTAGAGAAGACACGGGCGCTCGTCGGCGAGAACGTCGCTGTCGGTGCATACGTGTCGGTGCTGCCGCCAAAGAAGCTCGACGAGGTGGGAGCCCATGTCGCGGCCACCGTAGCCGCGGGCGCGAACGAATTGCACCTGTACCACCTCGGACTCGTCAACCGGCCGCAGCTCGATGCGCTGGGCTCGATCATCGCGCAATACTCGTCGTAATTTTCGGGGTTTTGGACAGTGCGAGGTGACCGAATGGGGCATTCGGTCACCTCGAAGTGAGCCCCAGCCAGCTCAGTGCATTCTCTGCCCCAGTGGTTGGTCGCAGAACGCTCCGCCGACCCGCTGGAGGATCGGATCCGAAAAGCTCCACTCGTGCGCGGCGAGGAATTCCTCGGCGAACTGCTCGGCATCGTCGCGCGGCTCGTACCCGATTGCGGCACCCTCGGCGCCCGACCACCAGGCACGCGAGTTCTTCGAGATCCCCCAGACGGTGTGGAATCCCTTTGCGCTGTCGGACAGTGACGCCTCGATGAGGCGCGCGGTATCGGCGGGCGACATCCAGCTGGCGAGGCCCCGGTAGTTCGGCGGCTTCTCGAAGCTCGATCCGATGCGAAGGTTGACGACGTCGATACCGAAGCGGTCGTGGTACAGCCGTCCGAGCGCCTCGACTGCAGCTTTCGACCAGCCGTAGAAGCCGTCGGGACGCGGGGCGACGTCGCCGGCAAGCGGTTCGCCACCTGCCTCGTCGTGCGTCCAGAATCCAACGGCATGGTTGCTCGACGCGGCGACGACGCGGGTGACCCCGTGGGCGATTGCGGCGTCGAAGATCGCTTGGGTGCCGTCGACGTTGATCGACAAGATGTTGGCCCACGAGTCCTCAGTGCTCAACCCGCCGAGGTGCAGGATTGCGTCGACCCCCTCGACTGCGGCGGCCAGAGCAGCGCGGTCGGTGACGGAGCCCTGGACGAACTCTTCGGTGTCGCCGTCGAGGTCGGTGATCTCGGCGATGTCGAACAGTCGCAGCGTACGGTCCGGGCGACGCAGCAAGGGCCGCAGCATCTTTCCCATATTGCCGGCGGCGCCGGTGATCAACAGTCGTGTCATGTTCGCTCGTTTCTCTTCGCAGAATCTCTTGTGCTGCGGATCACGTTAGTACATACTTCGAAATGAAGTCACCATCTTGACTCACATTCACATACATGAACTTTACGTTCGAACTCCCACTCGGATCGTCCGGCACGTTCCTGCCGGTGAAGGAGACACCCATCATGGCAACCGTTGCGTTCCAGAACGTCACCAAGCTCTTTCCCGGAGGCGACAAGGCAGCCGTCGACAGCCTCGACCTCGCGATCGAGGATGGCGAATTCCTCGTCCTCGTCGGTCCGTCGGGCTGCGGCAAATCCACTTCGCTCCGCATGCTTGCGGGCCTCGAAGACGTCGACCGCGGCGCCATCACCATCGGCGGCGAGGACGTCACCGACTTCCAACCCAAAGATCGCGACATCGCGATGGTGTTCCAGAACTACGCCCTCTACCCGCACATGACAGTCGGCGAGAACATGGGATTCGGCCTGCGTATCGCCGGTGAGGACAAGTCGGAGATCAAACGCCGAGTGGAGGACGCCGCCAAGATCCTCGACCTCACCAAGTTCCTGGACCGCAAGCCCAAAGCGCTGTCCGGCGGTCAGCGTCAGCGTGTTGCCATGGGCCGTGCCATCGTCCGCAAGCCGCAGGTCTTCTTGATGGACGAGCCACTGTCCAACCTCGACGCCAAATTGCGCGTTCAGACACGTGCGCAGATCTCGGCACTCCAGCGTCGCCTCGCGACCACCACCGTCTACGTCACGCACGACCAGGTCGAGGCCATGACGATGGGTGATCGCGTGGCCGTTCTCAAGGATGGAGTGCTGCAGCAGTGCGACACCCCGCGCCGCATGTACGAGCATCCCAACAATGTCTTCGTCGCCGGCTTCATCGGATCACCCGCGATGAATCTGCTCGAACTGCCGTTGGTCGACGGTGGAGTGCGATTCGGCGGTCAGGTTGTCCCCGTTCCGCGATCGGCCGTCGCCGGCATCGGTGAAAGTTCGGTGACGCTCGGTGTTCGCCCCGAGGACCTCGCGATCACCACCGGGGAAGGCCTCGAGGTCACCATCGACGTCGTCGAGGAACTCGGCGCCGACGCCTACGTGTACGGCCAGGCCGATATCAACGGCATCAAACAGCCCATCGTTGTGCGCGCCGACGGCCGCACTCCTCCTCGGCGCGGCGAGACAGTGACACTGTCCTACGCCGCCGAGCGCACTCACTTATTCGGAATCGTCACCGGTGAACGACTTGTCGACTAGGAGCCCGGTCGTGCCCCTCGGTCGATGCAGTTCAGGTATCAGCGGATGCACAATTGGTGTTGGACCTGAATTGATCGGAGGAATACCGTGTGAGGTAGCGCACCAACACCGTTGATCAAGGGAGACTGAGCAGTGTCCACCTCTTTCCGTCCACCTGCTGTGGAAACCGCCGCGAGCTCGAAGCCGACAAGCGGGTTGACTGCACCCGACGCCGCGATCAAGGCACTCGCTGCCGGGGACGCGACGATCGATCGCATTGCTCACGTGAAGCTGTCGTCGATCACGCTCCCGCTGAAGAACCCGATCAGCGATGCCAAGGTGTTGACCGGCCGCCAGAAACCGATGATCGAGGTCGCGTTCCTGTTCGCCGAGATCCGCACCGAGCAGGGCCACGAAGGCATCGGCTTCAGCTACTCCAAGCGCGCGGGCGGGCCGGCCCAGTTCGCTCATGCTCAGGAGATCGCCCCGGTTCTCATCGGCGAGGATCCCAACGACATCGGCAAGATCTGGACCAAGCTGCAATGGGCAGGCGCATCTGTCGGCCGCAGCGGCGTCGCGACGCAGGCCATCGCCGCCATCGACATCGCATTGTGGGACCTCAAGGCCAAGCGTGCGCAGTTGCCGCTGGCCAAGCTCATCGGTTCGACCCGCGACTCGGTTCAGACTTACAACACCTCGGGCGGATTCCTGCACACGCCGATCGAAGAGGTACTCGACAATGCGACGGCATCACTCGCCGCGGGTATCGGCGGCATCAAGATCAAAGTGGGACAACCGGATTGGCGTACCGACATTGCACGCGTCACCGCTGTGCGTGAGCGCCTCGGCGACGACGTGCCGCTGATGGTCGACGCCAACCAGCAATGGGATCGCCCCACCGCCAACCGTATGTGCCGCATTCTCGAGCAGTTCGACCTCGTGTGGATCGAGGAACCACTCGACGCGTACGACGCCGAGGGGCATGCGATGCTCGCCACCAACTTCGACACCTCGATTGCGACGGGTGAGATGCTGGCCAGCGTCGGCGAGCACGTGCGGCTCATCGAGGCCGGATCCGTCGACATCCTGCAGCCCGACGCCCCGCGCATCGGCGGCATCACGCAGTTCCTAAAGCTTGCAGCGCTCGCGGAGCACAAGAATCTGCAGCTCGCACCGCACTTCGCGATGGAGATCCACCTGCACCTGGCGGCGGTCTACCCGCTGCAGACGTGGGTCGAGCACTTCGACTGGCTCGACCCGCTATTCAACGAGCACCTCGAAACCCGTGACGGCAGAATGCATCTCTCGGATCGCCCGGGCCTGGGCTTCACGCTGAGCGAGCAGGCCGCGGACTGGACGGTCGGGACGGCGAGCTTCGCCCGCACGTGAGCGGAAATACGTCCCCTGCAACGTATTTCCACTCACAGGGCGCGGAGCGTCCCCCGCGCACCGTTCTCGTGCAATGACGCCAACTGCTTCGTGTACTCGGCGACGAACCGCTCGTTGTCGATCAGGTCGCCGAACACGCTGCGGTTGGCGATGAACGCCGTCGGATCGTCCTTCTGCTTCTGAGCGATCGGGACGAGTGTGTCTTTCAGCTGATCGACGATCTCGATCGGTTCACCCTGCTCGTCGATGCCCTCGGCGTAGCGGGCCCAACTCGCCACGACGGCGGTGGACAGTACGATCTCGCCGCCGCTGTCGAGGTTCATGCGAATCACGGGCAAGAGCCACTTGGGAATTCGGTCCGAGGACTCCGCGCAGAGTCGCGCTACGGTGTCGCGGATCTCCGGGTTCGAGAACCGCTCGATCAGCGTCTTCTTGTAGTCGCCGAGGTCGATTCCCGGCACGGGTTGCAGCGTCGGGGTTGCCTCGTTGTCCATGTATGCCAACAGGAATGTGGCGAACAACGGATCTTGCGCAACCTCGTGCACCAACCGATACCCGCTGAGGTAGCCGAAGTAGCAGAGAGCTTGGTGGCTGGCATTGAGTAACCGCAGCTTCATCAACTCGTACGGCGTCACATCGTCCACCACCTGTACGCCGACGTCTTCGAACGGCGGCCTGCCGAGGGTGAAATTGTCCTCGAGCACCCACTGCGTGAAGGGCTCGGCCGCGACCGGCCATTGATCGTCGATCGCGTACCGCTCCGAAAGTCCCTGCACCACCTCAGGTGTGGTCACGGGCGTGATGCGATCGACCATCGAGTTGGGAAACGCTCCCTCGGCGGTGAGCCAGTCTGCCAACGACGGGTCCTTCAGGCGCGCGAACGTCGTGAACGTCGACTGTGCCATGTGGCCGTTGCCCTCGATGTTGTCGCACGACATGATCGTGAACGGTTTCAGTCCCCGATCCTTGCGGCGCGCAAGAGCTTCGGTGACCAGACCGAACGTGGTGGCAGGCGTCGCGCCGTCGACCAGGTCGGCGACGATGGCAGGGTTCTCGGCGTCGAACTCGCCCGTCGTCGCCGAGAAGTTGTAACCGCCCTCGGTGATGGTGAGCGAGACGATCCTCGTCGTCTCCGCTGCCATCTTCTCGATGACGGCCTCGGCGTTGTCCGGCGCGAACAGATATTCGACGATCGAGCCGATCACACGGGTGTCCCAGGTTCCGTCGGAATGCTTGAGCGCCAACGTGTAGAGGCAGTTCTGTGCCTCCATGACATCTTTCATTCGTCGGTCGTGTTCGAGAACTCCAACCCCACAGATGCCCCAGTCCGACACCTCGCCCTGCTGCAACAACCGGTCGACATACATGGCCTGGTGTGCGCGGTGGAATCCGCCGACGCCGAAGTGGACGATGCCGACGGTCACGTCGGAGCGATCGTAAGTGGGTACCTCGACGTCTTCGATGAAGTCGTCGAGGGTGTGTGCGTTCAACTTCATGCGTTCGTCTCCTTCTTCAAGCCCGGGATCACCACGGCTTTGATGCTTCCGGCTACTTTGTCTGCGTTCAAGGCATCCTCGACGCCATCGAGTCCGAATCGAGCCGTCACCATCGAATCGAGGTCGACGAGACCGGCGAGGACGAGCTCGCGAGCCGTCGGCCACGTGTTGGCATAGCGAAACACGCCGGTCAGGACGAGTTCGCGGTTCTGGATGAGCGAGATCGGCACGGCGTAATCGGACGCGCCCATTCCCACCAGAACGACGGTACCGCCCGGCCGCACCGCATGAATTCCGTCGACGACGGCCCGCGCGGCACCGGACGCGTCGATGAATGCGTCGACTTCCAGTGCCCGCACGTCGTCGACGGCCGGATCGATCACCTGGGTTGCACCGAACGTTGCTGCGTTGACTCGACGTGATTCGTCGATGTCGCTCACGATGACTGTCGTCGCGCCGAATGCTCGCGCAACCTGCGCGGTGACCAGTCCGACCGGGCCTGCGCCCGTGATCAACACGCTCGAGCCGGGTGTGATGCGGGCCTTGCGCGCCGATGCGATGCCCACCGACAGCGGTTCGAACAGGGCAGCTGCCTCGTCGGAGATCTCGTCGGGAACCGAATGCGCGAACACCGATTGGATCAGCACGTACTCTGCCAGCGCACCGTCGATGGGCGGTGTCGCGAAGAATTCCATTGCCGGGCACAGGTTGTAGCGGCCGGCTCTGGACTGGGCGCTGGTCGGGTCGGGACGCTGCGGCTCGACGGAGACTCGCTGCCCGATGCGCGTGTCGGCGACGCCCGAACCCACGGCGACGACGACTCCGGCGGCTTCGTGACCGAGCACGAGTGGGCCACCCACGACGTGATCGCCGATGCGTCCCTCGCGGTAGTAGTGCGCATCGGATCCGCAGACACCGACCGCAGTGACTCGGACCAGAACCTCGTCGGCCGCAGGCGTCGGGACGGGTCGTTCCTCCAAGCGGATCTCGTGGGGACCTGTGAGAACGCTCGCCTGCATCGTCTGTGGCGGCGGCGACTCGCGAGAGGTGGGTGTTGTGTAGATCACACCTGAATGTTAGCTTAATGAGCAGAAGAACACACTGTGAGCATATGCTCACACTCGACGAGGGGCGTCATGACAACATCGGTTCCGGAGGTGCCGGACTCGCACCGCTCGTCCAAGTCGAGCGACGACCTGCGGCTCGCCCTACGCGCGGCGTCGATGTATCACCTCGAAGGCGCCACTCAGGCGCAGATCGCCGTCAAACTCGGTGTCTCACGCCCGACCGCAGGCCGGCTCATTGCCAGAGCGCGCACCCAGGGGCTCGTGACCATCGAGATTCATGTGCCCGACGAGCTACAGGGCACCGTCCACGCCGATGTCGAGCGCGGGCTGGAAGAAATGTTCGGACTCACCGAGGCCCTCGTCGTTCCCGATGTCATCGACGGCACCGACAACGGATACGGATCGCTCGGTCGCGCGGCGGGGGCGATGCTCTCGCGCCGACTGCAGGGCGCGGACACTGTGGGATTCACGTGGGGTCCGGAAACCGTCGCCGTCGCGCATTCGCTCAAGACTCGCGGCGCGCGTTGCGCTCAGGTAGTTCAACTCGACGGCTCGATGAGTTCGGCCGACTACCAAACTGGCGTGGAGTACACCCTCGGCCGCTGCGCCGACTACCTGCAGGCGAAACCGGTTCGGCTCAATGCACCGCTGTATGCCGATCCGGCGACAGTAACTGCCTTGCAGCAGGACTCGGTGATCTCGCGTGCCCTTCAAGCCGGGACCGAGGCCGATGTGATGATGTACGGCCTCGGTCCCGTTTCCACCTCCACGACGTTGTTCGAGGGCAGCTTCATCGATCTCGAGATTCTCGACGAACTGCAGCATTTGGGCGCAGTGGGAGAGATCGGAGGCAGGTTCTTCTCGGTTGACGGGACACCGACGGGTGGCTCGCTACCGGAGCGCACGGTATCGGTCGGACTCGATGCCATCCGCGACTGTGACCGAGCAATGTTGATCTCCGGTGGGGTCAAGAAGCACCAGGCAATTCTCGGTGCATTACGCGGCGGCTTCGCTTCCGTTCTGGTTACCGACATCGAAAGTGCGCGCTGGCTGTTGGCGCAGACGAAGGAAGGAAGTTAAGTGAAGGTATTACCGAAAGTGGCCGTCGCGGCCTCGCTCGCGACGACCTTGGTTGTGTCCGGCTGCGCCGGCGCTGGTTCGATCGGGGGCAGCAGTGATGGCACGACCATCACCGTCGCCATCGTGTCGAACTCGCAGATGACGGACGCGATTTCGCTCGCGCCCGCATTCGAGGCCGACAATCCCGGCATCAATCTGAAGTTCGTGTCGCTGTCCGAGAACGAAGCCCGTGCCAAGATCACCGCATCGGTCGCAACCGGTGGCGGTGAATTCGATGTGGTCATGATCAGTAACTTCGAGACGCCGCAGTGGGCCGCGAACGGCTGGCTCGACAACCTCTCCGAATATGCCGATGCCACGCCGGGTTACGACGAAGACGACTTCATCCCGACGCTCAAGGAATCGCTGTCCTACGACGGCAGCATGTATGCCGTGCCGTTCTACGGTGAGTCCTCGTTCCTGATGTACCGCAAGGACCTCATGGCGGCTGCCGGCATCGCGATGCCGGCAGAGCCGACGTGGGAGCAGGTCGCCGACGCCGCGGCCAAGCTCGACGATCCCGACGGCGGAGTTTCCGGTATCTGCCTGCGCGGAAAGCCCGGCTGGGGTGAGGTTCTGGCGCCGCTGGACACCGTCATCAACGCGTTCGGTGGCCGCTGGTTCGACGAGAACTGGAACGCACAGCTCGACAGCCCGCAGGTCGAGGCGGCCGTCCAGTTCTACGTGGACACCGTGCGCGAGCACGGCCAGGCCGGCGCTGCTACCAGTGGATTCAGCGAATGCGCCACGCAGCTCTCGCAGGGAAACACCGCAATGTGGTACGACGCCACCTCCGCAGTCTCGGTTCTCGAAGACCCGACCGCCAGCAAAGTTGTCGGCAATATCGGTTATGCCAAGGCTCCGAGTGAAGTCAAGGGCGACAACGGCTGGTTGTACTCCTGGGCACTCGGCATCCCCACGACCTCGGAGCATCCCGACGATGCCTGGAAATTCGTCTCGTGGATGACAAGCAAGGAGTACCTGAAGAAGGTCGGCAACGAACTGGGGTGGGAGCGTGTACCTCCCGGTAGCCGTCTCTCGACCTACGATATTCCCGAGTACAAGGAAGCAGCCGCGGCCTTCGGTCCGTTGACGCTCGAGTCCATCGAGGGCGCCGATCCGAAGAACCCGACGGTCGACCCGGTCCCATACACCGGAGTGCAGTTCCTGACGATCCCGGAGTTCCAGGACCTCGGCACACGCGTCAGTCAACAGGTCAGTGCAGCAGTGGCAGGACGAGTCAGCGTCCACGATGCGCTCGCACAAGCGCAGCAATACGCCGAAGTGGTCGGTAAGACGTATCAGGAGGGCCAGCGATGACCACGACCGAAGAACGGTTGACGCACACCGATTCCGAGAAGTTCGTTCCGCGTCCGCGCACGATCACGCGCGCTGAAGGCTGGCGTCGCCGCGGCCCGCTGCTGCCGGCAATGGTGTTCGCAATCATCGTCACCCAGATCCCGTTCCTGTTCACGCTGTATTACTCCACTCAGTCGTGGAACTTGGTTCGCCCGGGATCACGAAAGTTCAACTGGCTCAACAATTACGTGGATGTATTCAGGGACAGTCAGTTCCGCGAGGTGGCACTCAACACCGTCATCATGATCGTCGGAACCGTCATCATCTCGGTGATCCTCGGACTGTTCCTGGCGTTGTTGCTCGACCGAAAATTCATCGGTCGCAGCCTCATTCGAACCTTGCTGATCACGCCGTTCCTCGTGACCCCGGTAGCCGGAGCGCTGATCTGGAAGACCACGATGTTCGATCCGGTCTTCGGGCTGATCAACTTCGCGCTTTCACCTTTCGGAGTCGGGCAGATCGACTGGGTCTCGCGCTTTCCGCTCGCCGCGGTCATGACGAATCTCGTCTGGCAGTGGACGCCGTTCATGATGCTGCTGATCCTCGCGGGTCTGCAGTCCATGCCCAAGGACATCTCCGAAGCTGCCCGAGTAGACGGGGCAAGCGCGTTCTCGCTGTTTCGTGAACTGACGCTTCCGCATCTGCGCCGATTCATCGAACTCGGTGCCGTGCTCGGAGCGATCTACCTTGTCAACACCTTCGACGCCGTCTACATGATGACGTCGGGCGGACCTGGTGTTGCCTCGGCGAACCTTCCGTTCTACATCTACCAACGTGCGTTCCTCGGCTTCGACATCGGTCAGGCCGCTGCCATGGGTGTGGTGACCGTGATCGCCACCATCCTCGTCAGCACCCTCGCACTTCGATTGATATTCAAGAGCTTCAGTGGGAACGAGGAGGCAGCCTGATGAGTACTGCAACAGATACCGGCACCACCACCGACACGCAGGTAGTCAAGCGCAAGAAAGGTTTCAGCACCGGAACCATCTGGACGGTCGTGGCCTGGATCGTCGGTCTCGGGTTCTTCTTCCCGGTGCTCTGGATGGTCATCACCAGCTTCAAGCAGGAGGGCGACGCCTATTCCGACCCGCCCAAGCTGTTTTTCACCCCGACACTGGATCAGTACAGCGCGGTGCTGTCCAGCGGCATCGGAACGGCACTGCTGAACTCGGCGTTCGCGACGATCGTCTCGACGTCTCTTGTTCTGCTGCTCGGTGTTCCGGCTGCATTCGCTTTGTCGCTTCGCCCGGTCAAGAAGACGAAAGACGTGCTGTTCTTCTTCATATCGACCAAGATGCTCCCCGTCGTCGCGGCGATCGTGCCGCTGTACGTCATCGTCGGCGACATCGGTCTGCTCGACAACATCTGGGCGCTGATCATCCTGTACACAGCGATGAACCTCCCGATCGCGGTCTGGATGATGCGCTCGTTCTTCCTCGAAGTTCCCAGCGAACTGCTCGAGGCCGCCAGTATGGACGGTGCGTCGCTGTGGACCTCGGTGCGCGAGGTTATTTTGCCTCTGGTCTCGCCAGGAATCGCAGCAACGGCGTTGATCTGCACCATCTTCTCCTGGAACGAGTTCTTTTTCGCCGTCAACCTCACTGCGGTGCAAGCACAGACCGTTCCGGTTGCGCTCGTCGGCTTCATCACCGGAGAGGGCCTGTACTGGGCTCGCCTGTCCGCCGCTGCGACGCTCGCAGCACTTCCCGTCGTCCTTGCCGGTTGGGTCGCGCAGAACAAGCTCGTGCGCGGTCTGTCCTTCGGCGCCATCAAATAACTTCAGGAGATTCGTCATGGCTGCAATTGCGTACAAGAAAGCATCATGCGTCTATGAAGGCGCCGACACGCTCGCGGTCGATGCCCTCGACCTCGACATCCAGGACGGCGAATTCGTCGTACTCGTCGGACCTTCCGGCTCGGGCAAGTCCACCGCGCTGCGGATGCTCGCCGGACTGGAGGACATCGACGGTGGCGCCATCGAGATCGGTGGCAAGAACATGGTCGGTGTGCCGTCCAAGGATCGCGACATCGCGATGGTGTTCCAGAACTACGCGCTCTATCCGAACAAGACCGTCGGTGAAAACATGGGCTTTGCGCTCAAGATGCGCGGAGTCTCCGCTGAGGAGCGCAAACAGAAGGTCGCCAAAGCTGCCGAGATCCTCGATCTCACCGAGTACTTGGACCGCAAGCCCGGCAAGCTGTCCGGCGGTCAGCGCCAACGGGTTGCGATGGGCCGCGCTATCGTTCGTGAACCTCAGGTGTTCTGCATGGACGAGCCGCTGTCGAACCTCGACGCCAAGCTGCGCGTGCAGACGCGTACGCAGATTGCGGCGCTGCAACGTCGGCTCGGCACGACGACCGTGTACGTCACGCACGACCAGGTCGAGGCCATGACGATGGGTGACCGTGTTGCAGTGCTGCGCGGTGGCAAGCTGCAGCAGTTCGCCAGCCCGACGGACCTCTACGACAACCCCGTCAACGCGTTCGTCGCCGGATTCATCGGATCGCCTGCAATGAACCTGATGACAGTGCCGATCAACTCCGATGGCGTGCAGATCGGTGACGCGACGTTGCCGCTCGAACGTGGTGCGCTCTCCGCGCTGTCGAGTGCCAAGCTCTCCACCGTCACCATCGGGCTCCGCCCCGAACAGCTCGGCATCGAGCACGGTTCGGGATTCGCCGCTCACGTCGATCTGATCGAAGAGTTGGGAAGCGAGTCGTACGTCTATGCGCATCTGGACGACCCGAAGGTGAAGGGGCTCGACGGAGGTCCGGTCTCGCTCGTTGCGCGATCGGCCGTCCGCGCGCCCGCGAAGATCGGGCAGAGCATCGGCCTCACCAAGCTCGACGGGCACGTGCATTTGTTCCACCCGGAGAGTGGCGAGCGGATTTAGGCGGGCTGCGCCCGCACGTGAGCGGAAGTACGTCGCCGGGGACGTATTTCCACTCACGAGGCGCTACCCCCGTTCGGGGGTAGCGCCTGATTTTCCGTGGACATAACGTTGACTCGAGTGAGACGCGCGCCACAACAGGGAGTCACCATGTCAGCGGAATTCAAGAAAGCACGAGATCTACTCCTCGATGCCCACGGCGACTACGACGCCGCCGTCGCCAACTTCCAGTGGCCCACGTTCGCAGACACGTTCAACTGGGCGATCGACTGGTTCGACGGGTTCGCACGCGGTAACGACGGAACCGCACTGTGGATCGTCGAAGAGGACGGTTCCGAAGCCGAGTACAGCTTCGACGCCATGGCCCGCCGGTCCGATCAGGTCGGACGCTGGCTCCAATCCCTCGGCATCGGCCGCGGCGACTCCGTTGTCCTCATGCTCGGCAACCAGGTCGAACTGTGGGAATCGATGCTGGCCGTCATGAAGCTCGGTGCCGTCCTGATGCCGACGACCACGGCCATCGGGTCGGCCGACCTCACCGATCGGGTCGAGCGCGGGCAGGCGAAGGCCGTAATCGTCAATCCGGCCGATGCTCCGAAGTTCGACGATGTCCCCGGCGACTATCTGAAGATCTCGATCGGCGACGTCGACGGCTGGACACGCTACAGCGCCGCCTACGACATCGCCGATGCCCAGCCGTTCGAGTCGGTCACCGCGCCCGACGACCGCCTTCTGCTGTACTTCACCTCCGGTACGACGAGTAAGCCGAAACTCGTCGAGCACACGCAGGTGTCGTACCCCGTCGGACATCTCTCCACGATGTATTTCCTCGGTCTGAAGCCGGGTGATATTCATCTGAACATCAGCTCGCCTGGCTGGGCGAAGCATGCGTGGAGCTGTTTCTTCGCGCCGTGGCTCGCCGAGGCAACCATCTTCATCTACAACTACCGACGTTTCGATGCCGCAGCTCTTCTCGAACAGATCAGACGAGCGAAGGTGACGACGTTCTGCGCGCCACCGACTGTGTGGCGCATGCTGATTCAAGCTGATATCTCCGGCGGCAAAGGCGCGCTGAGGGAAGCGATCGGCGCAGGCGAGCCTCTCAATCCCGAGGTGATCTCGCACGTACAGAAGCAGTGGGGACTCAACATCCGCGACGGTTTCGGTCAGACGGAAACCACTGCGCTGGTAGCGAATACACCGGGGGCCGAGCTGAAGTTCGGCTCGATGGGCCGTCCGCTGCCCGGTGTTGCCGTCGTCATCATCGACCCGGTGACGGGTGAACCGTCCGACGAGGGAGAGATCTGCCTCGATCTGAGCACCCGCCCGCTCAATCTCATGACCGGGTACCTCGACAACCCGGCCAGAAACCAAGAAGTCATGGCGGGCGGTTACTACCACACCGGCGACGTCGCATCGCGTGACGAGAACGGCTACATCACCTATGTCGGCCGCACCGACGACGTGTTCAAGGCGTCCGACTACAAGGTATCGCCGTTCGAGCTAGAGAGCGTGCTGATCGAGCATCCGGCCGTGGCGGAGGCCGCCGTCGTACCGGCTCCCGATGAAACCAGGCTGGCTGTACCGAAGGCCTACGTGGCGCTGGCGGCAGGCTGGGAGCCGAACGAGGAGACGGCATTCGAGATTTTGAAGTACGCCCGCGAACACCTCGCCCCGTACCTGCGAGTGCGACGGATCGAATTCTTCGAACTACCGAAGACGATCTCGGGCAAGATCCGCCGCGTCGAACTGCGGGCGCGCGAGGAGTCGGGTCAGGTGCTGCCGGGCGAATGGCGTGACGATCAGATGCCCGAGTTGAAGTAGCCTGTTGGAGCTCACATCGACTGCAAGGCGCGGTTCGCGACGCTGATCGACGCGTCGGTGCAGCGTTGCAGGTGATGCACATCCATGGCGTCGATGCGATCGCATACCCAATCCCAATGCAGCGAGACCAGATCGCCCACGTTGGGCCTGGCAAGTAGAGAACGGCCCGCCGAACTCCATCGGGCAGTCTCGGCTACCGGAGCACCGAGAGAGAGGGTGCCACCCAGAAACTGCAACGGCTCCGACAGTAGATCCACGTATTCGTCGCTCACCGAAACGACGGTGCCCCAACGAACTCGGCATTGCTGAAGGACTGCGAGCGGGACGTCGGCGCCGCGGGGGAGCAACCGGAGCCACGGGTACACGGCAAAAACATGAAAGCTGTGGTGTGCCATGCAGTCCGTGTCGAAGTCGATGTCGTGCACCACGCCACCGCTCTGCCCCGCGAAATCGACTCGCAACCGATCGATCAACGTCTTCGGGTCGACCGAAGACGTGAGATCGCTGCCGACCCAGTAGGCATGTACCACCTCGGCATCAAGTGGATCTATAGGAAGGGAATCAGCAGCGCTCAGTGTTGTCGCCAGGGTTTCCAGGTATGGCCAGGCGCCGTCGAAACCACGGGCTCTAGCGCGTAGGTCCATGTCCCCGACGCCGGAACTGAGGCGAGCGAGAAGATCCGCCGATCCATCCGGTCCGCAGTATCCGAGTTCGTTGGGTGGGTAGGCGTAGCGATTGAACAGCACGGGACCACGCTGTCCGGCATCGATATCGTTCGTCATCGCACGGGCATCGCCATCAACAGATTCGAGGAAGTTGTTCGCCGAGTGGAAGATCGACGACTCTGCTCGCCCCGAACGTTGTGCGTGCCACCACCATGCCGGGGTGATCCTGCACGCACTCGCCGATGACTGTTGCATTGGCTCCGAGTGGGTGAGCACGCATTGCTTCGAGTACCCGATCGGCGCTGGTGCGTGGAACGAATGCGAGAAGCTTGCCTTCGTTCGCGACGAAGAGGGGGTCCAGTCCGAGAACGCCACATGCGTCGCGTACGGCGCTCGGAATCGGCAACGCGCCCTCGACGATCGCGACTCCAACCCCGGCAGCCTTCGCGATTTCGTTGAGAGTTGCTGCCACGCCGCCCCTCGTGGGATCGCGCAGAGTGTGTATGTCGGCGCCGGTCGCAACCATCGCGGCCACCAGTCCGTTGAGCGGCGCAGAGTCCGAAAGCACCTCGGTACCGAATTCCAGACCCTCTCGACAACTCATGACGGCGATGCCGTGTACTCCGATGTCGCCGCTGACGATCACGACGTCACCCACCGAGGCGCGTTGGGGTTTGATGTCCACCCCGTCGTCGATGACGCCAATGCCCGCCGTGTTGATGAAGACGCCGTCCCCGTGACCCGAGTCGACGACTTTGGTGTCGCCCGTCACGAGGGTCACACCGGCCGCGAGGGCTGCCGTTCCCATGGCCGTTGCGATACGAGCTATGTCGGCAAGCGCAGTGCCCTCTTCGAGGATGAAGGCCGTCGACAGCACCATCGGTCGCGCCCCGGACATGGCAAGGTCGTTGACCGTTCCGTTGACAGCGAGATCCCCGATCGTTCCGCCGGGAAAGACCATCGGCTTCACGACGTACGAGTCGGTCGAGAACGCCAACTTTGCGCCGCCGAGGGTCAGCACCGCTGAATCTCCGAGGCCGGCGTCCGCCGCGGAACCGAACGCCGGGAGGAAGAGATGCTCGATCAGCTCTGCGGAGAGCGCTCCACCGCCGCCGTGACCCATGACGATGTTCGGTGAATCACGCAGCGGCGCTGGGCACACCCATGATTCGATGTCGATCGCCGCGGCCACGGGCGAGGCGTGCTCACGCATGACTCGCCGCCGCGGGCTGCTCGAGACGACGGTAGAGGTAGTAGGCGGCACACGCGCCTTCGGAGGAAACCATGGTGGCTCCGAGTGGATTCCGCGGAGTACATTCCTTCCCGAATGCCGCACACTCGTTGGGCTTGATCAGGCCTTGCAGCACTTCACCCGACCGACAGATCGACGATTCCGCAGTGTGGATGTCGGACACCGAGAAGCGGAGCTCTGCATCGAAATCGAGGTAGGCCCGCGACAACTGCCAACCGCTTTTCGGAATCATGCCGATTCCGCGCCACGTCCGATCCGTTACCTCGAAGATTTCGGCCAGCATTGCCTGCGCGGGTGAGTTGCCCTCCGAAGTCACCGCGCGAGGGTACGCATTCTCGAGCTCGTGCCGGCCCGATTCCAATTGCAGTACAGTGCGCCGGATCCCCTCCAGGATGTCCAGCGGCTCGAAACCGGTGACCACCATGGGAACTTTGTATTTTTCGGCGAGTGGTGGGTACTCGCCGGTGCCCATGACACTGCACACGTGGCCTGCCGCGAGGAAAGCCTGAACCCGGCACGTCGGCGACTCCATGATGGCTGCGATTGCAGGCGGCACGAGCACGTGCGAGACGAGCAGTGAAAAGTTCTTGATCCCTTGCTTCTTGGCTTGGTACACCGTCATCGCATTGGCAGGTGCTGTGGTCTCGAATCCGATGCCGAAGAAGACGACCTCTCGATCCGGATTGTCTTTCGCGATGGTCAGCGCATCGAGAGGTGAGTAGACGACGCGGATGTCGCCGCCCGCACTCTTGATGTGAAAAAGATCCTGTGTGCTCCCTGGTACCCGCAGCATGTCGCCGAAGGAACAAAAGATCACGCCCGGCTGCGCGGCGATCGCGAGGGCCTTGTCGATGATCTCGAGCGGTGTCACGCATACCGGGCAGCCGGGACCGTGAATCATCTCGATCTGATCGGGTAGCAGCTGGTCTATCCCGTGCCGAATGATCGAATGTGTCTGTCCGCCACACACCTCCATGATTGCCCAAGGCTTCGTAGTGGCAGCGTGAATCTGATCGAGTAGGCGCTTTGCCAGCTCGGGATTGCTGAACTCGTCCAGATACTTCATGATCGCGCTCCTGTGCTTGTGTCGGTGGCTTCCGGCTCGACGCCTGCTGCTCGCGCCGCGCGGGCGAACCCGTCACCGAACTCCTCCTCGAGGATGTTCATCCGCTCGAATTCCGCCAGTGTCTTCAGTGCCGACACCTCGTCGAGTCGCTGGATCGCGAAACCGACATGCACCACTACGTACTCGCCGAGCACCGCGTCCGGGATGTATTGCAGGCAAACTTCCTTGCGTAGTCCGCCGAAGTCGACTTCGGCCATCAGCGTGCCGTCGCGATCCTCCAAACTCATGATCTTTCCAGGTACAGCCAGGCACATCGTCTTGCTCCTTTCACGAGGCACATCCGATCAGAATCTGGCCCAGCGCGAGGCCCCCGTCGTTCGGCGGTAGCCGGTGTGGTCGTAGCGCTACAAATCCCGAAGCACGCAGTGCCTGCACGGTGGAGGAGAGCAGGAGCGCGTTCTGGAAGACACCGCCGGTGAGTACGACGGTCACCTGCCCGGTCGACGCCCGGGTTGCCTCGGCGATGTGTACCACCGCAGTAGCTACCGCATCATGGAAGCGAGCGGCAACGACGGCCGCAGGAACGCCTGCCCGAATATCGGTGACTACCGCCCTGATGACGGGAGCGCAATCGACGGTTTCACTATCGGTGCCGCCGTCGGACATGGCGTTGAAGATGGTGTTGGGTAGTGCGAACTCGTATCGCACTCCGCCGCAGTCGACGCCGCGGGCGAGGGCCTCGAGCTCGATGGCTGCTTGAGCTTCGTACTCGACGACATGACGGACTCCGACGAGGGAGGCGACGGCGTCGAACAATCGGCCCATGCTCGAGGTGGGGACACATCCGAAACCGGTATCGAGTTGGTGGGACAGCGCTGCGAGTTCGCGGGGTGGGCACGCATTCACGCTGGGCAGATCGGCAGACCAATCGATGCCCGCAGCATGCAAGTGCGAGAGAGCCATTCGATAGGGACGCTCGACACTCGAATCGCCACCGGCGAGTTGTACATAGCTCAGGTGTGTGAGGCGCTGATACTCCTTGTAGTCGGCGACGAGTACTTCTCCTCCCCACACGGCGCCGTCAGGACCGTATCCGGTTCCGTCGAAAGCGAAGCCGAGGACCTTGGAGGATCCGTCGAGGCCATGTTCACCCATGACGGCGGCAACGTGTGCGTGGTGATGTTGCACGGTACGCATCGGCCGGCCACCTGCATGTCGCTGCGCCCACATCGACGATCGGTAGCCGGGATGCGCATCGGCGATCAGCTGAACAGGAGTGACGCCGGTGAGTGTCTGTAGGTGCGTTGCCGTGGTGCTGAAGGTCTGTAGCGTCGCCAGGTCGTCCATGTCGCCGATGTGCTGGCTCACCCATGCGTACCGTCCTTCGGCGACACACATCGTGTTCTTGAGATCTGCCCCGACCGCCAGCGAAGCCGGTACGTCGAACGGGAGTGTCAGTGGCAGCGGGGAATATCCTCGTGAACGGCGTACGGGCAGCTCGGCGCCGTCGACAACACGTGCTACTGAATCGTCGCAGGAGAGAACGATGCCGCGATCGTGATCGAGCCAGGCGTCGGTCAGTGACATGAGCCGGTGTCGTGCGTCGTTGTTGTCGTGAACGATCGGCTCGCCTCCGAGGTTTCCGGATGTCATGACAAGCGCGAAGGGTCCGGGCTCGTCACCCGCGAGGCCGAGAAGCAGGTGATGAAGAGGCGTGTACGCGAGCATGAGTCCGATGTCGCGGTTACCGGGCGCGACCGATCGAGCAAGATTTTCGTCGATGTCGTCGCGTTGTGTCACCAGCACGATGGGCTTGCGGACGCCGTCGAGCAGCGCCTCCTCCTCGGCGCCGAGCGTCGCCAATGCGCGGGCAGACTCGATGTCGCGAACCATGACCGCAAAAGGTTTGTCGCCCCGCTGTTTGCGACTGCGAAGGGTCTGTACCGCAGTGGCATTGGACGCGTCGCACGCCAGATGGAATCCGCCTATTCCTTTGACTGCGAGAATGCCGCCACCCATCAGCAGTGCACGAGCGTGTCGCAGAGCGTCCTCGCGAAGGTAGTGGGTGCCCGAGCCATCGGTGAAACGAAGCGTGGGACCGCAGTCGTGACACGCTATGGTCTGGGCGTGAAATCGGCGATCGCTTGGGTCCTGATATTGGATTGCACATCGAGGGCACATGGAGAACGCCCCCATGGTCGTCGATGCGCGATCGTAGGGGAGATCGGTGATGATCGTGAATCGCGGGCCGCAGTTCGTGCAGGTGATGAACGGATGCCGGTACCGCGCGTTTGTCGGGTCTGCCAGCTCGACCAGACAATCGCGGCAGATGGCGACATCGGGTGACGCAAGGGTCCGGCCACCGTCGGCGCGCCGCGTGTCGGCAATGTGAAAGCCGTTCCCGCCCTGCGTCGACAGCGATGTCACGACAATCGATTCCACCAGCGCCAACACCGGTGGGCGCTGTCGCAGACGCCACTCGAATGCGTCGAGCGCAGCAGGTTCACCTTCCACTTCGATTTCGACGCCGCAACTGTTGTTGCCCACGCTGCCCGAGAGCGAAAGTTCCGATGCCGTCGTGTAGACGAAAGGCCTAAACCCGACCCCCTGTACGACGCCGCTCACTTCGAACCGTCTGCGCGCTCTCATGGCGTCGGATCCTCCCGAGCCCGACCCATCAATTCGAGTCCGGCCATTGCTCTCTCGGCGCCGTCGGCGTCGGTCCGCTCCACCACGAATCCCATGTGGATGATGACCCAGTCGCCTTCAGTGAACACGTCCTCGGGCATCATGCCGATGTTGACTTTGCGAAGTTCGCCGACGACATCGACGAGCGCGAGTTGGTTGCCGTAGCCCTCCACCATGCCTACTACCCGACCCGGGATTCCCAAGCACACGGCCCTCAACCCCTCACATCTGCGGTAGATGCGCGGGCGCTAAATGTTTCGGTCCTTGGCGACGGGCCCATCTGTGACTCCGTGATAAGCAATTCGACGGTGTCGAGGACCAGGTCGACGGCATCGTCGACAACGGAAATGACGTTGGGAGACAATCCGATTCCGTCTTCGACGGAGAAGACTTGGCAGCCGACCACAACGGTACGGGGTAGTTCGCCGCCGAGTGCACCGAGCGAGACGAGGACCGACCCTGGGTCCATGCCGTGCGGGTCGAACGCGCCACCTTCGAGGTCCGGTGCGGCAACGTCGAAGGCGCGAAGTGCACCTGGGCAGCCGCGATCGGGCACGGCGTCGACGATGATCAAAGCCTGTGGGGCTGCCCGTTCGGCGCTACCGAGAAGGTCATAGGCCAAATGCATACCCCGGATGCCGTAGTCGACCGCGCGCACACCCGCAGGCAGCGACCGACCGCCCATCCTTCTCAGCACTTCAGGACCGAATCCGTCGTCGCTGAGAAAGATGTTGCCGATGCCTGCGACGAGGATCTGCGTGCCGGTCACATCCGGCGCATCCGTAGGTACCGTTTGATGTCGGGGATCGATCGAACTCCGACGAATGCCGCACCCAGCACCAGCACACCGACCACTGCGGTCGTCAACGTTCCCACCATGTTCATGGCTGACTCTCCTTTCGATTGACCTGCGCTTCGAGCGGCTCGATTTCGTCCGGCGCGAAATAGAGGTACCGGCCGTACCAGTCGTGCAGATCCGCCGCCGGATCGTCGAGCAGCGTGACGCCGACGTGGATATCACCGTCGACATCGGCATGGACCGTCGCGACCCGCGCAGTGCGGCCGGCCGAGAAGAGGTCCTGCGCGTCGGCTCTGCGTGAGGGCCGTAAACGGACGAGGCAGCCCTTCGACACCCGAACACCGTCGACGAGCACCGCATCGACATCCGGTCGAACAGCGGTATCGGCTTCGGGATCCCACCACGGAACACCCTGGGGCAGTTCGGGTATCAGGCCCTCGGGACTACCGATACCGCCCGGATCACCCATCCCGCCCGGATCGTGCAGCACGCCGTGTAGTTGCTGCAACGATTCCGGGGACATGGCCTCACACCGATCGATGATCTGTGCCGCAAGCGGATCGGTGGCGCGAGCCTGAGCCTTCTCGTCGTCGGTCATTGTCATGATCCGCAGCGTCAGGATCTCGTCGATCTCGGTGGAATCGAACAATGCCCCATCGCTCTGCGCCGCGATCTCCGGATAGTCGTACAGGATGATCGGCGAGGCGAGTACGACGTCGGTGGCGCCCGGCGCACCGGACAACACCGGGAAACACCGACTCTGGGTGCACGACGCGGCGACGTCGGCAGCGTCGTCGGGAGGTTCGAGCAACGATACGAATGCTGCATCCTCACAGGTGATCACCAGATGCGCGCCGATGAAGGAGCGTCGGATGGCGTTGTCCTTGTTCGGATTCTCTTCACGATGGACGTTGTCGACGGCAATCTCGAGCCTGAAAAATTTGCCGACTCGTACGCAACGCAGCGATACTCGTGCTGTCAGCGGCCAGCGGGTGCGCACGATTCTTCCCGCGACTGTGCCGTCGTCGGTGTGAATGAATTCGCAATCGCGCCCTCCGGGTATCTCGACCGAAACATACTGTGGTTCTGTGAGATCGGTCAGTGCGTACCGATCGAGTGTTATCTCCTGCGAGATGGCCTCGTCCCAGCTGAGCCACCGGTTCGATCCGATGGTCATCTCGGATACCTCGGTGAATGTCGATTCCGGGGAACATTTCTCGATGCTCCGAACCTGCAATTGAAGAAATCGTAGTGTGACGCTGAGGGAACCGTGGCCGCTTACCACGCACTGGGTCGACATCGTCGATTCCTCGCCGAGGCCCGCTGCCGCTGCTCCGATGGGCCCGAGCACACCGAACTGCCAGCGCGATTGGTTCTTCTGCGAGCTGGCCCGGTACGGGTAGAGCAGATAGCCCTCGTAGAGAACGGCATCGGCGATGGTCCTGGCGATCTCGAGATCGCTGTGCGCTGTCATCCCGCTACCTCGCCGACCGCGATACGTGCCGTCCGTACCAGGTCGACGACGGCGTCGTCGAGCCCGGTCATTCCCCGTTCGGACCGGTAGGAGGCGAGTGCGTCGAGGGTATCTCGGTCGAGCCGAATCCAGCCCGTGTTGGGAAAATGCATGTTCACCAACCGCCGCCATGCCCGCACTGGAAGTTCGAACGAGCACTCCCGGTCCCACGGAATCTGCTGCACGCCGAATCCGCTCGTGCCTTTCGTGAATACGGTGCCGCTGAAGAGCAGTTCGATCGGAATACTCGCATCATGGCCGTCACGCACTTCCTCCAGTGCGTGCAGATACTTCGACGCCGCGACTTCGAAGTCGTAGGTGCACGGCATCGGGAGGTCGACTTCGCATGCCCCGGAGAAGCCCTGTACCACAGTGCTGCATTGCATCCACAGGAACGAGCGCAGCGTCGACGTCCAACGCTCACGCCCACCGAAGAGATCGACCATCGCGGCAGCCTCGGCATCGGTATAGCGCCGGCGCTGCGGTTCGATCCGTACTTGGCATCGCAACGCCAGTGCGTGAATCGTGGCGCCCGTGGTCTCCTCGATCCGCAGCTGCACAGTCAGATTGGGCGTCACCGCATACTCTTCGGGGACGATGTCGATCACGGAGAACGACAGCTGCGTCATGATGCTGCATCCGAGGTGGCGGCCGGTGCCGGGCGGCTGACACCTGGAGCCGGGCGGCTGACACCTGGTGCCGGGCGGCTGCGGGCCTCCACGGCAGCGAAGAAGCTGTCGATCTCGCGGTGCGCGTCCTGGCCACCGTCGAAACCGCGCCACAGCGTCCGCAGCGTGCCGACCAACTGGTAACAGGCGTCGATGGGAACGATATGACAGGTGATGTCGCCGGCCGTTCGAATCAACAGGGCCTCGACGTCGTCGGCGAGGAGAGACAGTTGCGGGTTGGCCCCTACGACGTTGTCCCATGCCTCGAGCGGCAACTCCGATTCGGTGGCCCCGGCGGGGCCAGGATAGAACGCGACAGTCCTTCCCAGCGCTGAATTGCGAAAGAAGAAAGCGAGGCCTACCGGTATCTCGAGTTCGTCCCATTGACCCGGGCCCAGTTCGAACTCCGGAAACGATACATACCGATCGGGAACAGCACGATACCGTAACTCGGCACTCGCGTCGGTGAACAACAGATAGCAGCCTCGACACACGCACATCAGTTGACGCGCTTGGGTATTGACCACATGCTGGTGTTCGTCGCGGATCGGTTCGGCGCACATCTCGCAGCGTTCGCCCACCGGTGCCGTCGGCTTCGAACGTGTGATGCGATTGAGCGCCCCCAGCGGGCCGCTCATGACGGCGCTCCCACCGGCGGGGCAGGAATCGCTATCGACAGCACGCCGTCCTTGACAAGCACGGGCAACGGATCGAGGTGCAGCCCGGGATCGTCCAACCCGGCGCCGGCTCCCCGTACGTCGTAGTGAGCCCGGCACGTGGGGCATCGCAACACCGCATCACCGACGGGTCGGCCGGCGCGCCGAGCCATCGCGGCGCCCGCGAAGCTACCTTCGCAGCGAGGGCACCTGTCTAGGTAGGCGTAGCGGTGCTCGCCGATGCGAGCAATGACGAGCGCGGTACCTGCGACGCTGAATCCGCCGAGTTCACCGTCAGCGAGTTCGGGTACCGCCGACCAGGTACCTTCCGCCGCGGAGTGGGCGTGCACTTTCGCCATCAGCGATTCGGTCGAGAACAGTGAACCCGAGGCCAGTGCCCCGGACGAACCGCTGTCCAGAGGCGCGCCGTTCACAGCCGCGCCGTTCACAGCCGCCGGGTCCGTGGTGCGGACTTCGATGGAGGTGGTTTCCGGAGCCGCGGCCTGGACAGCATCGGTGACCGCCAGTTCCAACGTCACCGACGACGAGGGGCAACTCTTGCAGCTACCCAACAATCGCAGAGTCACGACGCCGTCCTGCACGCCGATCAACTCGACGTCGCCGCCGTGGGAGCCGAGGTACGGGCGGACGCCGTCGAGGGCATTGCGTACGCGAGTCTCGACGTCGTCCGGATGCAGCCCGTGCACGAGCAGGAGGCTGGCAATCAGATCGTCGTCCACCATGTGCGCTCTATGCTGCGGACCGGCCGAAGCCAGGATGCGGGCGAGCGCCTCGCCGTAGAGGTCGGCGACCTCCCGGACGAGTTGTTCGGCACGTTCGCGGGCGAGTGCGCCGCCGGTCGAGAGGCCGTCGATGAGGGCGTCGATACGCTCACCTGCGGTTCGCCATTCGTCCGGTGCACCCCTCTGGGCATCGGTATCCATGCGCGCCTCCGTCACTCACCGGTGACGGATTGGGTGGGTGAATGCAGCTTCTCCAGGGTTTTTCCGTCGCCGAGATACATGTGCACCCCGCACGGCAGACACGGATCGAAACTGCGCACGGTGCGCATGATGTCGATGCCCTTGAAATGGTCTCGATCGTTCTCCTCGAAGATCGGCTGACCCTGTACGGCATCCTCGTACGGGCCGGGGGTGCCGTACGAATCCCGCGGATTGGCGTTCCACGGAGTGGGCGGATAGGGATGGTAGTTGGCGATCTTGCCGTCGCGAATAACCATGTGGTGGGAAAGAACTCCGCGTACCGCCTCGGTGAATCCGCATCCGATACCTTCGTCCGGTACCTCGAACTTCTCCCACGTTTTGGTGCGGCCGGCGCGGATCTCCACGAGTGCTTTCTCGGCGAAGTGCAATGCCGCTGCCGCAGCGTAGGCCTGAAAGTAGGTGCGGGCCCGATTGCGCTCGATGGTGTTGCTACCGTGCTCTGGGATCTTCCACTCGAAGCTGACCGGGCCTTTCAAGGCAGTCTTGGGTAGGTTGATCTGCACGCTGTGCCCGGTCGACTTGACGTAGCCGATGTCCACCAACTCGGCAAGGGCGGTGTTCCACAGGCGCGCAAGCGGTCCGCCGCCGGTGTCGAGGGCCAGATGCTCCTTGCCGTCGAACCAGCGCGGCGACATGACCCAGCTGTACTTGTCCTCCATGTCGCGCTTCTGAGGCTTGGGATTGGTGTGCTGATTCCAAGGATGCCTACGGTCGACAGGATTGCCCAGCGGATCGTTCTTGACGAACATTTCCTGGTCGGTCCAGTCATCGTAGTAGGAGGAGCCGAGCAGGATCCGGATGCCGAGATTGATGTCGACCAGATCGGTGGTGATCTGCTTGCCGTCCACGACGATTCCCGGGGTGACGAACATTGCTCGTCCCCATTTGGTCATGTCCTTGTAATCGAAGTTGCACACGTCGGGATCCTGGAACGAACCCCAGCAACCGAGCAGCGTCCTTCGGAGCCCTACCTTTTCGTATCCGGGAAGTGCTTCGTAGAAGAAGTCGAAGAGGTCGTCGTGCATGGGCACGACCTTCTTCATGAATTCGATGTAACGCATCAGACGAGTGATGTAGTCGGTCATCAACTGAATTGTCGCTACAGTTCCGACACCGCCGGGATAGAGAGTCGAGGGGTGGACATGTCGACCCTCCATGAGACAGAACATTTCTCGGGTGGAGCGGCTCACGACGAGTGCCTCGCGATAGAACTCACCGGTGAACGGATTGAGTGAGCGCATGATGTCGGCGATGGTGCGATAGCCGTGTTCGCCCTCGTGCGGCGCCCGCGTGTTCTCGGCCTTGGCCAGGACGCTGGGATTGGTTTCCGATACCATCTTCTCGCAGTAGTCCACGCCGACCAGGTTCTCTTGAAAGATGTTGTGGTCGAACATGTATTCTGCGGCTTCACCAAGGTTGACGATCCATTCGCCGAGGTGAGGAGGCTTTACGCCGTACGCCATGTTCTGCGCGTAGCACGAGCACGTCGCGTGGTTGTCGCCGCAGATTCCGCAGATACGACTGGTGATGAAGTGGGCATCGCGCGGGTCTTTGCCCTTCATGAAGATGGAATAGCCTCGAAAGATCGACGACGTACTGTGACACTCGACCACTTCTTTGTTCTTGAAGTCGATCTTCGTGTAGATCCCGAGGCTGCCGACTATTCGAGTGATCGGGTCCCATGCCATCTCCACCAAACCGTCTTCGTCGGTTGCCTTGTGGGACGGGTTGGGGATGGTGGCTGTCATCGAGGGCCTCTTCTTCGGACTCGCTTCGGTGTGGGAGTGGACTTGGGTGATGCGTCACCAAGTGCGGGTGGCGCCGGTTTCGAGCGTGCGGCCGGGATGACGCCACTTCGGTTCGTGATCGACCGTTTTGCCGGTGATATGTCGCAGACTGCGAATCACCGACCCGTACATTCCCGACGCGGTGGTAGAGAGCTTGCCGCCCGGAGGTTCGTCCATGAACGGCATGAACTTGTCGGGGAATCCGGGCATCGTGCAGCCGATGCAGATTCCGCCGACGTTGGGGCATCCTCCTACGCCGTTCATCCAACCACGCTTGGGTACATTGCATTTCACCACTGGACCCCAGCATCCGAGTTTGACGATGCACTTGGGGGAGCCGTACTCGGTGGCGAAATCGCCTTGCTCGTAATAGCCTGCACGGTCGCATCCTTCGTGCACCGTCTGACCGAACAACCATTGCGGACGAAGAGCGTCGTCGAGGGGGATCATCGGCGCTTGATCGGTCGCCATGTAGAGCAGGTATGTCAGGGTTTCCGACAGGTTGTCCGGCTGGATGGGGCAACCGGGAACGCACACGATGGGTATGCCGGCCTTCGACTTCCATTCCCAGCCAAGGTAGTCGGGTACACCCATGGCACCCGTCGGATTGCCTGCCATGGCGTGAATTCCGCCGTATGTTGCGCATGTTCCGACGGCAACTATTGCGGTGGCTTTGGGCGCAAGCCGGTCCAGCCACTCGCTCGTCGTGATCGGCTGTCCGGTCTCGGGGTCGTTACCGAAGCCGCACCAATAGCCCTCGTCGTGCAGCGCTTCGTTGGGGATCGAGCCCTCGACGACAAGAACGAAAGGCTCCAGCTCGCCTCGATCCGCTTTCCTGAACCACTCGAGGAAATCGTCGGCGCCACCTACCGGCCCGCACTCGAAATCGATGAGCGGCCAGTGCACGGCCACCTGGGGTAGGCCAGGGAGGGCACCGAGAGCTATCTCTTCGATACTGGGTTGGGTGGCTGCAGTCAGGGCCACCGAATCTCCGTCGCAACTGAGTCCGGCGTTGATCCACAGCACGTGAATAAGCGCCTTTTCGGCTTCGACTGCTGCCTTGGTGGGCATGAAGTCCGCTCTCCGGGGCCGCGGGGATGCCCCTACATCACCGGAGTCGACCGTCGGCTTGCTTGTGTGATGTATATCACTTTGTACTCTTGCATGGTAAAGGTGTCAATGAGGATGGGAGGCAAGGGCGATCAATGCTCGGCGATCCATCGGTACCAGGCGTCCATTCCGTCACCGTCGGTTGCCGACGTCGCCAGGATCTCGAGTCGTGGGTTTATCGACTTCGCGTGTCGCGCACAGGTTTCCATATTGAAGTCGACGTACGGTAGCAGGTCGGTCTTATTGATGATCACCAGATCGGCGGCTGCGAATATATGTGGATATTTGAGTGGCTTGTCGTCCCCCTCGGTGACGGAAATTAGGACAACCTTACCTTGCTCGCCGAGATCGAACATCGCTGGGCAGACCAGGTTTCCCACATTCTCCACGAAGAGCAGCGAGCCCTCCGCAGGATCGAGCACATCGAGCGCGCCGCGCACCATGTCCGCGTCCAGATGGCACCCCGAGCCCGTGTTCACCTGCACCACAGCACATCCTGCCGCCTTGATGCGGTCGGCATCGAGCAGCGTCTCCTGATCGCCTTCGATCACGGCTATGGGCCTCGATTGCCCCAGGTGTCCAATAGTGCGCTCGAGTAGCGTCGTTTTGCCGGCCCCGGGCGAGCTCATCATGTTGAACGCGGTGATTCCGCGACCGGCCAGCCAGCCCCGATTGCGCTCGGCCAGCAGGTCGTTCTTCGCCAGCACCTTTTGCTCCAGTGTGATGGTTTCGGTGTGCGGGTGTTCGTGCGGATGCTCGTGTGAGTGCTCGTGTGTGTGTTCGTGTGAGTGGTCGTGAGGCACGGTGATAACCGGTCCGCCGTCACCGTCGCATCCGCAGGTTGCACACATGAGTTCAGCTCACTTCCATAGACAGAATTCTCAGTTCCCGACCCGAGATCACCTCGACATCCGCGCTACCGCACGAGCACAGCAGAATCGAATCGGCCAACGCGAAATCCGAATCGCACCCACGGCAATGGGCACTGGCCGCCGTCTCGTCGATGTCGAGTCGAGCGCCTTGCATCAGGGTTCCCTCGGTGATCAGTTCGAAGCAGAATTGCATCGAATCGGGGACTACGGCACAGAGCCGACCGACCTGCACACGGACGCTCGCTACCGTCCGGCCCGCGGCGCGCTCACACGCCGCATCGACGATGCACTGTGTGATCGACAGTTCGTGCATCAGTCCATAGTGCGCTCGGCGCCGCGTCAGTGGTACTCGTTTCGCGGCTCAGTTTCAAGAACGTCGCAGTTTCAAGATTGCCGCAGTTTCAAGATTTACGGCGACGAGCGGCCTCGTGTTCGCGGAAGCGAGAAGCCCCACGGCAGTTCGAGACGATGCCGGCCCAGGAGATCGCGGTCTGCCAGCACGTCGTGAACGCTGCCGTCAGCGACGATCTTCCCTTCGTCGAGCACGACCACGCGATCGCACAGTTGCGCGGCGTAGGGGATGTCGTGGGTGACCAGCAACATCGTGGTGTCCAGCGTCAATAGTGTCTCGGCGAGTTCCCGCCGCGCGACGGGATCGAGATTGGCGGAGGGCTCGTCCAACACCAGAACGTCGGGTTCACAGGCCAGTACCGTCGCCAAGGCGACCCGTCGACGCTGGCCACCGGAGAGGTGCGCTGCGCTGCGGTCGGCTTCATCGAGCATTCCGACGGATTCGAGCGCGGCCTTCACTCGCTGCGTCAGCGCCTCGCCCGTGACGCCGAAATTCGCTGGACCGAACGCGACGTCCTGTGCGACGGTCGGCATGAACAGCTGATCGTCCGGATCTTGGAACACGATGCCGACGCGTCGCCGGATGTCTTGCACCGTCGCTCGTTTCAGCTCGATACCGCTGATCCGAACCCTGCCGGAGGTGGCAGTGAGCACACCGTTGAGCTGAAGCATCAGCGTGGTCTTACCGGCTCCGTTCGGCCCGAGTATCGCAATTCGCTCCCCGACTGCGATGTGGAGGTCGATGCCGTCGATGGCGACTCGGCCGTCGGGATAGACGAAGGTGAGACCGCAGACCTCGATGGCAGGATTCACGACACAACCCAGGCGCCGAGCGCAATGGCAACTGCGAAGTACGCGGGAATCAAACCTGTCGCCCATGATCTCGAGTCGGCGGGGGCCGCCACGCCCGCGATGCCCGCCATATCGGGGATGCTGCCGGTGAAACCACGAGATGCCATCGACAGGTGGACGCGCTCGCCGCGCTCGTACGAGCGCAGGAACAATCCTCCGACGCCGCGAGCGGTGGCGCCGACCTGGTGAATCACGCGAGGAGAATCGCCACGCGAGAGGCGGGCGTTGCGCATCCGTGTGGCTTCTCCCGCAAGAAGATCTATGTATCGCAACATCAGCACCAGGATCGTGGTGATCAGAGCGGGGACGCGTAACCGCGTGAGGCCGAGCGGAAGGTCGCGCGAATGCGTGGTGGCGGCGAACGTGAGCGAAGTGGCAACGCCGAGAGTTCCTTTGGCGACGATTCCCCACGCCGCGTAGAGACCCGGCTCCGACAACGACGCACCGAGGACCGATACGCGTGCGCCACCCTCGGCGAATGGCAGCAGTACTGCGAGCAGGACGAACGGCAACTCGATGACCATGCGGGGCAGAATCCACCGCAGCGGGACGTTCGCATACCGCCAGAGGCACATCAGCGCAGCCGCATACAAGGCGAACGGCCAGAACATCTCTCGTGGCGTGGCCACTATCGCGAGCACTGTGACGATGGCGCACACGATCTTGACCTCTACCGGCGTGCAGTGAACCGCCGAGGAGCCCTCGCGGTAGAGCGGGTGGTAATGCCCGGCACCCATGAGTCAGTCGTCTCGTCCGGCCGCGGGCCTGCGCGAGCGGGCGATCAACCAGAAGGCTCCGCCGGCGAACGCAAACGTGGCGAGAACTCCGACGACCCCAGCGACACCGGTCAACCCGTCTCGGCCGCCGACCGTGTAGTCGGCCAACAATGATCCGGTCATCGCATGGTCGGTTTCGCCTTGCGCGATGCACGATCCGGTAAGGGTCTCGGCACCGGTGTCCGTTCGGGTGATCTCGCATCCGCGCAGCGTCGCCGAGTCCAGTCCGTCGGGATGCGAACTCGCGAAGTACGACACGAATCCCGCCACTATCAAAGCTGCGAGCGCGAAGCAGAAGTAGAAGCGCCGAGTCGGGGATTTTTTCATGCGTCGCTCGTGTGGCGCTTCGGGGCGGTGCGCAGCAGGTAGACAAGGTCTGGCCGGGCACGCGCCACCGTCAGCACTGTCAGGGCCGTGATCAGGCCCTCGCCGATTCCGATGAGGACGTGGGTGCCGAGCATGTAGGCGCCGACGGTGCCGAGCGAACCCGATACACTTCCGCCGAGGGCATACTCGAGTACGAATCCCATGGCGGCACAGACGGTTCCGCACAGCGCGGCGAGAAATGCGAGCGCCCCGAGGCCGCCGGGCGTGCCTACGGTCAGCGCGCGTCCTGTCGGTGTGCTTCTACCGAGGAGTACCGGACGCAGCAGCAGCGCAACTCCGTAGCCTACGCAGACTCCGATCAATGCCATGTTGGTGATGTTGGTGCCGAGGGCACTGGTGCCGCCGTCGGCGAACAGTAGTGCCTGTACCACCAGAACGATCGAGACACAGAGCGCTCCCGTGAACGGTCCGACGAGAATGGCTGCCAGCGCACCACCGAGCAGGTGGCCGCTCACGCCCGGGAGTATGGGGAAATTGACCATCTGGACGGCGAAGACAAATGCCGCGACCAGTCCGGCCATCGGGACGGTCCGCTCGTCGAGTTCGGATCGAGCCTTCCACGCACAGAGACCGACGCCCACGATGGCGATCACGCCGAACAGCAGCGAGGTCGGGAGGTTCACGATCCCGTCGCTCATATGCATCGCGACAACGTCGGCATCAGCCATCGAAAAAGTGTACCGCCAACTGTCTACACTTGCTCAGATGTTCACGTGTTATTTCTGGCGTGCACTCTCGCCAGAAACGGCTTCACGACGGCCATCACCTCGGTGGCGGCGGCGGGAGTGGTCGAGTGGTCGAATCCTTCGATGACGTGCAGCTCCGATTCGGGCACCAGCCCTGACGCGGACCGGGTGTCATCGAGACGAGTGCGGTCCTGCGACCCGACGTAGAACAGTGCCGGTAGATCGAACTCGCGAAGAGCGTCGTCCGGAAGTCCGGGCTCGATGTCCGAAGCCCGAAAATACGCGGCCATGGCATCTGGGTCGTTGGCGGTGAACACCGCACGAGTCGCAGCGTCGACCGGAAACAGGCGGTGCCGATTCCATTCCTCGATGAATCCGCCCATACCGCGAGTTGCGAGGACGTCGGCGCATCCGGGGAAGAACAGGCGATCGAATGCGCCGCGCTGCGGACCGTGCGAGCCGCCCCCGACCACGATCGAGCTCAGCCTCTCGGGAGCGCTGGCCGCGAGCGACAGCCCGGCCCGGCCGCCGAACGAGTAGCCCCAGAAATCTGCCTTCCCGACGCCGACAGCGTCGAGGACGGCGAGAAGATCCTCGACTATGGACGCCATCCGGTACGTCTCGACGTCGTGCGGCTTGTCGCTGCGACCGTGTCCGCGCATGTCGAGCAGAATGAGGGTGCGTGAGGGGCGCAGCGCCTTCGCATAGCCGAACGTGCGCCAGATCGTATGCGTGAGCAGGCTGCCGTGCACCAGTAGCAGCGGCGGTCCGGAACCGACGACCTGGTAGGCGATTCGGACACCATCGGCAGGGTTGGTAGCGAAGTCCACGCGGTCGATTATCGCAGCGTTCCTCCCGGTTGATCCGGTCGCTGGTGGAACGCGTCGACAGCGGTCTCGACGGTGTAGTAGAAGCGAGTGGTATCGAACCTGCTGCCCACTCCGAAACGGATGAGACGATCCTTGATGGGGCCCTTCATTTCCGCAAAGGCCAGCCGAATTCCCTGCCCTTCCAGGTTTCGATCGAGGTCGACGAGTTCGTCGACCGCAGTGGTGTCGAGCCCGGTGATCGGCTCGGCGGCAACGACGACCCATTCGACCGGGCTCGGTGCGTCGGCCACCACCGAGCGCACGTACTGGTTGAAGATCTCACCGTTCGCGAAGAACAGCGGGGCGTCGAACCGCACCAGTACGAGGCCGGGGATGCGCCGGCCGTCGGGGTGGCGTTCGATGTCGTGGAAGCCCGGTCGGTCGGTCGTGTGGACCAGTTCGGTGCGGTACGGCTGCCAGGCCCGAGCGACGACTGCGACAAAGGACAGCCCGATCGCGACGAGGATGCCCTGCAGCACTCCCACAAGGGCCACCCCACCGAACGCGGCTGCGGCGAGACCGAATTCGACTCGGCTCATGCGCCACATTCGGACCAGGCCGCTCACATCGATCAGCGAGGAGGCCGCGACGATCACCACCGCCCCGAGCGTTGCATCGGGTAGGTAGGCGGTGACACCGGGAGCGACGAGGACGAAGGCCAGGACGGCGAGCGCGCCCACCACACTCGCCAATTGTGTTCGGGCGCCACTCTGTTCGGCCACTGGTGTCCGTGACCCGCTGGCCGAGATGGGGAAACCACCGAACAGTCCGCCCGCCAGGTTGGCGACGCCGATCGCTTTCATCTCCGTACTACCGTTCACATTTTCGCCGTGCCGGGCGGCGAACGTTCGGGAGAGCACACCAGTGTCGGCAAACGCGATGAGGGCGATCGCCGCCGCAGGCCCGATCAAGTGTCCGACGTCCACCCAGTCGACACCGCCGAACGACGGCAGCGGCAGCCCTGTGGGGAGTGCGCCGACCATGTCGATGTCGTCGGTGAGGTCGAGTAACGCTGACGCGATCATGGCCCCCACCACCGCCACCAATACTCCGGGGATACGCGGGATCCACATGCGGAAAATGGGGATGACGGCGAGCGAGCCGACACCCACTGCGGCAGCGGTGAGGTCGATCTCGCCCCGCAGCACCGACTGGCCGATCTCGACGGTTTGTCCGAGGACGCCGGACGCGTCGACGGAGAATCCGAACAGCTTGGGCAATTGCCCGACGACGACGATGAGTGCGATCGCGTTCAGGTAGCCGAGCCGAATGGGCTTCGACAGCAACGCTGTGACGAAGCCGAGACGAAGGAAACCGCCGACGAGAAGGACAAGACCGACGAGCACACCGAGGACTCCGGCCAGGGCCAGCGCATTCTCGGGGTCGTCGGCGACAGCCAGCGGCACTATTGCCGCGGCGATCAGTGGCGCCAGCGATGAATCAGGGCCGATGACCAGTATTTTCGATGGGCCCACTACCGCGTAGGCGAGTAGCGGAACAACGGTGGCGTAGAGCCCGGCGTAGGCAGGCAACCCGGCAGCCTGTGCGTAACCCATTCCCGCCGGAATCAGCAGAGCGGTGAGAACGAGTCCAGCGGTGATGTCGCTGCGCAACCATTCGCGGTGGTAGTTCCGGGCTGTGACGATCCCGGGCAAGCGGCCGAGGCTTACCGGTAAGGGCATCGCCCGATTATCGACCCTGGCGCAGGACGGCGCGCCGGCCGGGGTGGACGGAAGAACCTCAGAGCTCGATCCACCGAGTCGGCTGCAGGTCCCGCAGGAACGGCAGGTCGTGACTCGCGACGATCAATGCACCCTCGTAGCGCAGGAGTGCCTCGGTCAGGTGCGCACGGCTGACCGGATCGAGGTTGTTCGTCGGCTCGTCGAGCATCAGGAACTTCGGCGACGGCTCGGCGAGGAGAATACGAGCCAGCGCGGCTCGCAGTCTCTCGCCGCCGGACAGAGTGGACACCACTGCGTCCGCATCGTTTCCGCGGAACAGGAAGCGTGCCAGTTGTGCGCGGATCTGTTCGTTCGATGCGTGCTCGGCGACATCGGCTACGTTCTCGGCCACCGTGCGGGATTCGTCGAACACATCGAGACGTTGCGGTAAATATCGCCACGGACTCTCGGCGCCGAGAGCATCGAGCTTCCGAAGCAGCGTGGTCTTTCCGCTGCCGTTCGGCCCGATCAATGCGATGCGCTCCGGCCCGACGATCTCGATTTCTTCGGTGTCGATTATTTTCTGTCCCGCATGCACTTTCGTTGCCGGGAGCTCGATCCTGATCTCACGGTCATCGCGCAGGCGGTCCTCTGCTGAGGCCATAGCGGCGTTCGCGTCGGCGACCTTCTCGATGTGGGTGTTGCGTAGTTTCCCGGCCGATTCCTGTGCCGCGCGTTTGCGAGCTCCCATCACGATCTTGGGCTCACGTTTCTGTTCGAACATTTTCTGGCCGTAGCGTGCTCGGCGGTCGATCTTCGTCCGTGTCTCGATCAGTTCGCGTTGCTGCTTCCGGGCATCGTTCTTGGCGTCGTGCAGTGCGGCACGTGCGGCCTGCTGCTCGGCGTCGATGACGGATCGGTAATGCTCGTAGTTGCCGCCGAACATTCGGAGCTCGCTCGGTCCGCTACGGTCCTTTCTGAGCTCGGCGATAGTGTCGACGGTGGCCAGCAACTCCAGGTCGTGACTGCAGACGATCACGACCCCACCGAACGCACCGATGGTTTGATGCAACCTCGCTCTGGCATGACGATCGAGGTTGTTGGTCGGCTCGTCGAGAAGTAATACGTCGGGTTCGGCGAGCAATTCGGCGGTGAGTGCGAGCAGCATCGACTCGCCGCCGGACAACGTTCCGAGAACTCGGTCGAGATCTTTTCGTTCGCCGACGATGTGCGACAGGCCGAGTTTGTCGAGCAGCGCCACCGCTCGGTCCTCGGCGTCCCATCTCGTTCCGACGACGGAAAAATCTTGTTCGGAACCACCACCGGACTCGATGCGGTGCAGTGCTTCTCGCACTTCTCGCAGGCGAAGAATCTCGTCCACTCGCAGTCCGGAGCGAAGAGCGATGTCCTGCGGCAGGTAGCCGAGAACGCCGGGCACAGCCACCGAGCCCTGCTGCGCTTGCAACTCACCGGTCAGTAATCTGAGCAGTGTCGACTTTCCGGCACCATTGGAACCGACGAGACCCGTTGTGCCACTGGTGAATGCGGCGTCGAGTCCGTCGAATACCGCATCGCCGTCGGGCCAGGTGAAATGTAGATCGGATACGAGAAGGGAGGGCGAAGTAGACATGATTGCTCCAGAGGTATGCGGGCGCGCAGTGGTTCTACGCAGCGGCAGGAAAACCTCTAGATGAGCAATGGCCTCTCCGAATCTGTTGGTAGCAAGGCGATACCCAGGCTAGACGTGGCTCGGGGAATCGCGCAACCGCTTTATCCTGTCGGCCCCTTCTTGCGCAGGTCGTCGACCGTTGTCATGGCATCGCGCAGTTCGCCGAGCCAATCCTGGGTGTGCTCGCCGACGAGTTTGACGGCCCACGACAAGGCATCGGCGCGCGAACGTGCAACGCCCGCATCGACCAGGGTGTCGAGGACCTTCCGCTCCGGCTGGCGAAGCCTCGTCATCACCGGAACGGCGAGGTGCGTGAACAGGACGGCTTCGCCGTCGACGGCGACACCCCAGGCGACCTTGCGGCCGTATCGTGCCTCGGCCTCGTCGGCAATCTGCATTCGGTCCTGACGGGTGCTCTCACGGAATCGTGCGATGCGGCCCTCCGTCGATGCGCTGGACGCATCCTCCGGCGTGGGCAATTGGCCGACGACGACGATTTCCTCACGGTCGATCTCGACGGTGGCGTCACCAGCGAACCAGTCGTCGGGAAGCCTGCCGGTGAACCATTCGGTTGCATCTGTCGCGTCGGGTACGTCGGCCTGCTGCCATCCGCCCGGTCGTCCGAACTTTCTCATGATGTCTCCTTTTGATTGCGAAGTAAGCGTAATTACATGATTACACCCAAGTTCTCGATTGCGCTACAAGTGCGGCATGATCGTGCGGGTGCGCACATCGAAGAACACGGTTTCTGCCCTCGTTGCTGCGGTGGTACTGGTACTCGCCGGGTGTGGCGACGACGGTCCGCCCGAGCCTGCAGCCACCGCCACGCAGTTCGTCGACGCGATCAACAGTGGGTCCGCCGATGCCGCAGCGGCGTTGACGACAGACCCCGCGGCCGCCGCCGCCGCGTTGACCGGTTTGTACGACGGACTCAGTGCGAGCGGAACCGTCACCGCGACTCCTGATTTCTCGGTCGAATCAACCTCGGAGGACAGCGGAACGGTGAAGTTCGACGCCACCTGGCGCTTCTCGACGACGGGCGACGGCACGGAGGAGCCGGACGGCGAGCCGAAGCAGTGGCAGTACGACACCACCGCCACGGCCTCCGAGACGGATCAGGGCTGGCGGATCAACTGGGACCCGACCATCCTGGCGCCCGGCCTCGCTGCCGGCACCACCATTCGGTACACCCCCACCGACGCGCTGATCACCCCGAAGGTGTTCGACCGCACCGGTGCAGAACTGATGTCTCAGCAGGTGGTGACGTTGATCAACGTTGGCGCCACCGCCGACCCGGCTGCCGTGGCGTCGTACCTCACCCCGATTGTGCCCACGATCACCGCGCAGTCGATCGCAACCGAGCAGGCAGGATCCTCGGGAAATACGGTCACTCTCGTCGCGCTGCGGCAGTCCGACCTCGACCCGATTGCGGCGCCGCTTGCCGCACTTCCCGGCGTGACCCTTGCGCCACAGACGCGCCTGTTGACGACGGATCGCGCGGTGGCCTCGCCGGCACTGACCGGGGTGTCCGAGCTGTGGCAGCAGCAACTCGACGAGAACAAGGGGTGGTCCATCGAGTCCACGAAGGCGGACGGCACCGTCGAGCAGCTCGCGGGTATCGATGCGAACCCCGCGCCCGACATCGCGACCACCCTCGACAGCTCGCTGCAGCGCAAAGCCGAGAACGCGCTGGCGTCGCTTCCGCAGCAGGCGGCGATCGTCGCCCTGCAGCCCTCCACCGGCAACGTGCTGGCGGTTGCGCAGAACTCGGCTGCCGACGCCGAAGGGCCGATCGCACTCACCGGGCTCTACCCGCCGGGTTCGACGTTCAAGACGGTCACCACCTCGGCTGCACTCGAAGCAGGCACCGCAACTCCGGACACTGTTCTGCCGTGCCCCGGAACCGAGAACATCGAGGGACGGCAGATCCCGAACGACGACAACTTCGACCTAGGCGACGTGCCGCTGCACACCGCGTTCGCGAAATCGTGCAACACGACGATGGGACGCCTCGGCGTCGGCCTCCCCGCCGACGGCCTGGCGCAGACCGCGCTGCAGTACGGCCTCGGCGTCGACTACGTGACACCGGGGCTGACGACGGTCACCGGCTCGGTTCCTGTGGCCGACACCCCGGCTGCGCGCGTCGAGTCGGCAATCGGACAGGGGCAGGTGACGGCGACCCCGTTCGGGATGGCGCTCGTGGCGTCGTCGATCGCGGCCGGTTCCCTGAAGCCGCCGACGCTGGTCAGTGGTCAACCCGGAACTGCCAACACGGCGACGAAGCCCGTCGATGCGGTAGTCGCGGAGCAGGTCAAGACGATGATGCGCGAGACCGTGACGGGGGGCACCGCAACCTCGCTGCGGGACATCCCCGGTCTGCTCGGCAAGACCGGCACCGCCGAGTTCGGCCCGAACAACGAGGGTGCGCACGGCTGGTTCGTCGGTATCGAAGGCGATCTGGCGTTCGCGGTCTTTGTTGCGGGCGGTCAGAGTTCGGCGCCGGCGTTGCAGGCGGCGGGGGCGTTCTTGCGCTGAGGCCCTGACGCGTCAACCGAACGCACGTGCGTTTGCGTGAGATTCGGAGCGCACCGTAGCTCAATCGTGACCGTAGCGTATGAATCCCGTGCTTGTTACTCGTGTGACTACAGTGAATATTGTGACTCATGAGTTCTGTGGGATCGCCGGTCGTGCGCCGGATTCGTGGCCGCTACGTGGTCGCAGTGGGGGCCAGTCTCGTCTTGACGTCGACCGTCGCCCTGTGGACGCTCGATGACTCGCAGAGCGATGGGGAACGTCTGGTCGACGAGTTCGCCAAAGCACTGGAGAACCACGACGTCGAGGCCGCGGCAGCGCTCACGACGTACCCCAACGCGGCAGCCGCCAGCCTGACCCAGATGTTCGACGGCTTGGCGGCGAACGGCACGTCGACGAACGATGTCGATGTCGCGCAGTTCATCGACCTCTCCGGCGACTCCGGTTTCTTCACCCTGGACACAGGATGGAACTTCGGCGACGGCAAGGACTGGCAATACGAGACCCGTGGCACCGCGAAGAAGCTCAGCGTCGGGTGGCGAATCGCGTGGGAGCCGGACGTGCTCGCACCCGAAATGCCCCCGGGCGGATCCGTACGATACGTCCGCACCGACGCAGCTCCGCCGACGGTGTTCGACTCCGCACAGAACGTTCTGATGAACGAGCGGACGATCAACGCGATCCTGCTCGATCCTGCGCAGATGCCGGATCCCGCGACATCCGCCTCGCAGCTCGCCGACATCATCGACGTCGTCGCGCCGCTGATCACCGCAGACACACTGCTCTCGGACCTCGCGGCCACTCCCGGCAGCGCGATCCTCGCCGTCAACCTTCGCGACGACGACTTCGCCGTGCTCGAGGACGAACTGCGGGCAATACCAGGCGTCGTGGTCGCGCAGACACCGAAGTTGATTGCAGGCGACCGCCGCATCACGTCCCCGGTCATCGATTCGCTGCGCACCGCCTGGCAGCAGAACCGCGACGCCACCGCCGGATGGGCCGTCGACGTCGTCGGGGCCGACGGCATGCTGACGCGTCAGGCAGGCTTCCAAGGTCCCGCAGGACCCGACCTGCACGCGACGCTCGACCCACGCATCCAGTTGGCCGCGGAAGAAGCCGTCGTGAGCGTCGGCACCTCGGCATCGATCGTCGCAATCGCGCCGTCGACGGGCGCAATAGTCGCCGCCGCGCAGAACAGCTATGCCAACGAACAGGGTCAGATCGCGTTTTCGGGGATGTACCCGGCGGGCAGCGCAACCGACTTGCTCGCCGTCGACGGCCTCGATGCCAGCGCCCTCGGTCTCGGCGTCAACTATTCGATGCCTGGTCTCGATGCGTTCACCGGCCAAGTCCAGTCGGAAAACAGCTCCATCGACCGCTTCCGGACCGTCGGCAACGAGTCGTCCGAGGCAGCGGTGACGCCGTTCGGTCTCGCGCAGATGGGCGCTGCCGTCTCACGAGGCGGCGTACCCTTGCCGTCGATCGTGGCAGGGCAGACTGCCGTCCCGGACAAGGAAACGTCTGCAATCCCAGCCGATGCGTTGGCCCGTTTGCGGGAGATGTTCCAGAAGTCCGCACACGACGAGGGGCTCGATGCCTACGCTGGACTCACCGGATTCGCAGGCAACAGTGGCGACGACCGCTGGTTCATCGCCAACCGTGGTGACCTGGCCTTCGCCGTCTACATCGAAGACGCCGACGGTACCGATCAGGCCGTGAAGATGAGCACGATGCTGCTGCGCGACATGGATTCCGGCACTACCGAGTAGCCGCAACCTCGTCAGCGACACTGTCCGGGTCGCTTCGCAGGGTAGTTTTATCCCTCGTGACTCTGCTCCAATTCGGACTGCTCGTCGTCGCCGGTTATTTCGCGGGCCTCGTCGGGTTCGTGACGGGACTGGCGTCACTGGTGTCCTATCCCGCACTCTTGGCGATCGGGATCCCACCGGTCGCGGCCAACGTGACCAACACCGTCGCGCTGGTGGCGGTCGGGGTCGGTGCAACCACCAATGCATCGAGCGAAATCGCCAAGGACCGAAAAGTGCTGTATCGGCTCGTCGGGGTTTCTGCTGCAGGCGGTCTCGTCGGCGCGCTGATCTTGCTGGCTGCTCCCGACGGCTCCTTCGAGACCATCGTTCCGTTCCTGGTGGCATTCGCAGCAGTAGCGGTATTGATGCAGCCGCAGATCCGAAAGCTTTCCGGCAGCGGTGATTTCCCGGTTCTCTATCCGATAGCCCTGTTCTTCGTTGCGATCTACGGTGGCTATTTCGGAGCCGGCGCCGGAGTGATCTTTCTGGCGCTGGCGCTGATCTGTACATCGGACTCCATGTGGCGCGCGAGCATTTTGAAGAGTTTCTTCCTCGGCATCGCCAACCTCGTCGCCGCGATCATCTTCTCGTTCTCCGGCGATGTGGACTGGCTCGCGGCGCTGGCTCTCGCACTCGGAGCCTTCCCCGGCGGCTACTCGGGACCTCCCGTGGTCAAAGTGATCCCACCGAAGGTCCTGCGCATTGTCGTCGGGTTGTGCGGCCTCGGTCTCGCCGTATGGCTGCTGTTGAAGTAACTAGCGAACGCCGCTCATCATCTTCTTGATCCACGGCGTCAACGCGACGAGAGCGACACCGACGATGATCGACGCTCCACCGACGCTGTAGAAGAAGGGATTCGGATTGTCCTGGTCGTAGTAGCCGGCGAGCGTTCCTGCCATCGCCGAGCCCAGCGCGACGGACAGGAAGAATAACGCCACCATCTGAGTGTGGAAGTTGGCAGGCGCCAACTTGGTCGACAGTGACAGCCCGACCGGGGACAGGAACAACTCGGCGAAGGTGAACAACAGCAGAATTCCGACGAGCGCGAGCAACGGCATGCTGTTCCCAGCGAGCGAGGGAACGAAGGCGAAGAACGCCAAGCCCATGATGAACACGCCCGCAGCGAATTTGACGGGTGTCGACGGCTGTCGGTCGCCGAGTTTGGTCCACGCCGCAGCGAAGACACCTGCGAAGATGATGATGAATACCGGATTGATGGACTGAACCCAGTTCGGCGGGAAGTCCCAGCCGAACAGGTTGCGGTCCAGTACCGAATCGGCGATGAGCGGGATCGTGGTGAACTGCTGCTGAAACAGCGACCAGAATGCGGCGCTGGCGATGAACATCGGAATGAACGAGATGACACGGCGTCGTTCGATCTTGGTGATCTGTTTGCTGGACAAAATGATTGCGAAGTAGCCGATGGCTGCAACGATCGTCACTCCGACGACGATGTCGGACATGTTCGATGCAGTGATCGCACCGAAAACCGACAGCAGTGCAATGACGATGATCGCAGCAACGGCAATCCCCGCCCACTTGACGCGCTCGGTGGAGGGCAACGGATTCGGCGGAACGGCCCCGATCCCGTGTAGGTGCTTGCGGCCGAGCGTGTACTGAATCAGGCCGAGCGCCATGCCGACTGCGGCGAGTCCGAAGCCGGCATGGAAGCCGGCCTTGTCCCACGCCAACCCGGTGAGCAGCGGCCCGACGAAGGCTCCGAGATTGATGCCCATGTAGAAGAGCGAGAAGCCCGCGTCGCGGCGATTGTCGTTCTCGTCGTACAAATCGCCGACGAGCGACGTCGCATTGGCCTTGAGTCCGCCGCTGCCGAACGCAACGAGAACCAAACCCACACCGACGCCGAGGAATCCGGGCAGAACCGCGAGCGCAATATGACCGAGCATGATCATCACTGCGCTGTAGAACAGCGTGCGCTCGGAGCCGAGGAGACGGTCGGCTATCCACGCGCCGAGGATGGTCGAGAGGTAGACGGTGCCGCCGTAGGCGCCGACAATCGACGTCGCCGAACTCTCGGACAAACCGAGTCCGCCGTCGGACACCGAGTAGTACAGGTAGTAGATGAGGATGCCTTGCATCCCGTAGAACGAGAATCGCTCCCACATCTCGACACCGAAAAGGTTGGCCAGCGCGAAAGGCTGCCCGAAGAACGCGGTGTCCTGCTTGTTCTGTACATCGGCCATATGTGAACTGTCCCATGTTCAGGGCATGAATTCGGGGCGATGGCGTCAGTTTTTCAGGACCGGTATCAACTTGGCGAGCCCGCGCCAACCGAGCAAGAACACTCCAAGCACGATCGTGGCGACGACGATGAAGCTCAAAGCCGTTCCCTGACCGCTCACGACACGCGCAATCATGCCGACAACGACCGTCGACACCCACACGATGATGCCCGTCGGGACGATCGAGAAGGCGTCGAACTTGTCGCGGTAAAGGGCCCAAGCTCCCACCCAACCGACGATCGCGCCCACGACGAAGGGCCATGCGGTGTGGAGGAGGCCGGTAACCGCATTGGCTTCGTCGTGACTTCGTCGACCGATGACGCAGAAGATCACCACGAGGACGAGGTCGACGATTGCTGCAATGGCAGGGCTGCGCTTGATCACGTGCTCCACAATAAAGAAGAGGCCCACCGGCGAATTGCCGTGGGCCTCTTCGGTGGATCGGTGACGACTCAGGAAGCCTGGCCGGCTTCGATATCGAGGTTCAGGACGATCTTGTCGCCGACGACTGCGCCGCCGCCTTCGAGGGGCATGTCGATGCTGATGCCGAAGTCCTTGCGGTTGATGGTGGTGCTGGCCTCGAAGCCTGCAACCGGTCCATTGCCCATGCCGGGGTTGACGCCGTTGAACTCGAGCTTGAGGTCGACGGAGTTGGTGACGCCGTGGAGGGTGAAGTCGCCGGTGACGATGAAGTCGCCGCCGTCGGCCTTGACCGAGGTGGACGTGAACGTCGCGGTCGGGAATTTCTCGACCTCGAAGAAGTCAGCGGTCTTCAGGTGGCCGTCGCGCTGCTCGTTGTCGGTGGTGATGGAGGTGACATCGATCTCGGCGTTCACGGAAGGAGTGCCGTCCTCGGCGACCGTGATGGAGCCACTGAAGTTCTGGAAACGGCCGCGAACCTTGCTCACGACCAAGTGTCGGACGGTGAATCCGACGGTCGAGTGGGCGGCGTCGATGTTCCAGGTGCCTGCGGACAGTTCGGGCAATGCGATCGCGGTGGTCATGAAAACTCCCTGATTGGTTGAAGGTTCAAGTCTCATAGTACATAAGCGGACCGGGGTCCGCATCTATTCCCGGGAACACAGAAAACCTGTCAGGCAGGCTCGGGGTCGGACCTGTCGTTCTTCGGCTGCGGCAGATCATTGGTCGCAGTGGCTTCGCGGTGCAATTCTTTGGTCTCGCGCTGTTCCATTTCCAGGTCGTACTCGAGATCCTTGTGCTGGTGTTTGCGGAAGAGGACGAGGAAGACGATCCATCCGACGACCGCGACGAGGATGAAGCTGACGCCTCGATAGACGAATGCTGCAGCGACAGCTTGCGACGCGCTGATCGATGCTGCGCTGGTGAGCAGAGCGATGAGGGTGGCGTCGACGACGACGAGTCCGCCAGGCGCGAGCGGTACCGATCCGACGGCCTTGGCTGCGGCGAAGGCGAACAGCAACCCCGACAACCGAGGGTCGGCGCCGACGGCGAGGCAGGCAAAACCGAGGCAAGATACGTCGGCGAGGCGGTGCACTGCCGACCACGACAGGGTGAGTGCGCCGTCGCGTTTCCCGAGCTGTACCGATTGGACCTGTTCGATGATCTCGTCGATGCGCTCCTGGCCGGTATCGGCAGGCTGATTCCGGAAGTCGTTGACCTTGTGCAGCACCCACCGCGCCGCGTTGCGGATCGATTGGGGACGGCTCGATACGTAGCGGACCGCGAGGACGATCGCGACGACGCCTGCGATCGGGAGAATCAATGTGAACGTGTTGACGGACCCGCCGACGAGGAGAGCCCCACCGACGCCGATGGCCGCGAGACCAGCCGCCGCGATCACTCCGGAGATCGCGAGTTGCCACGATGCGACGACGGGACTTGCTCCCCATCGCCTGGTCTCGCGGTAGGTGAATGCCGTGGAGAACACCTGGCCAGCAGGCAGTGTCAGTGCCATCGCAGTGCTGCCGTAGATGACCGACAGCGATTTGGACTGCCGGATGCGCACTCCACCAGCTTCGAGGAGTTGCTTCTGAACTCGACCGAAAGCACTCAGTGATATGGCCTGGGTAGCGATACAGGCGGCCAGCCATCCCCAATGAATCTCGGTCAGAGCCTGCCAGGACTCGTGCAACCGCGGCCAAAGATAGATTCCTTCGCCCACCAGCAGGCAGACCAGTGCAAGCCCGGCAAGCCACTTGAACCAGCGGAGCCGATTTCTCTTACGTGGAGCACCGGCCGCGAGATCTGGTCTTGGTTCGGCCACGCATACAGCGTAACCACCCGCGGGCAGCGTTCATGGATGCTCCACCGGCCAGGCAAGGTGGGTGGGCCGTCGTCGGCCGCGGAGTTGGACCTGATCGCCCAGTTCCCAATGTTCCTGTTCCTCGTCGCTGGCGAAGTACAGAGCCGACGTCGAAGCGAGCACCCGCCCGGGGCGCAGTTTGGATAATTCGGTCAATCGGGACGCCTCGTTCACAGGGTCGCCGATGACGGTGTACTCGAATCGTTCCTTCGCGCCGATGTTGCCCGCGACGGCCAAACCGGCCGATACACCGATTCCGATGTCGAGTCCGGTGATGTCATCCAGTGCGAACCGCAGGTCACGAGCTGCAGCCAGTGCCGCCGTCGGCGCATCGGGCCGATCGAGTGGAGCTCCGAAAATTGCGAGTGCCGCGTCGCCCATGAACTTGTTGACGAAACCGTGGTGCTGATCGATGACGTCGACGACGACTCGGAAGAACTCGTTGAGAAGTTCGACGACTTCACTCGGCGGCCGTTCCGATGCGGTTGCCGTCGAGCCCACCATGTCCACGAACAGCACCGCAACGAATCGGGTTTCGCCGCCCAATTCGGTACCGAATTGCAATGCGCGCCGCGCCACGTCCTCGCCGACGTGTTGGCCGAACAGCTCGCGCAGAACGCGTCGTTCCGCAGACTCTTCCATCATCCGGTTGAAGCCGACCTGCAACCTGCCGATCTCGCTGCCGTCGAACACGTCGACCTCGACGTCGTTGTCGCCGCGTTGAACACGCTCGATAGCGCGACGGAGCTGACGGATCGGGTCGGAGATCTGGCTTGCAGTGAGCATCGACAGGATGAATGCCTGACCGATCGTAAGCACGCTGAGCAGGATGATCGCGACAGCTAGAGCGTTCGGGCTGAACACCAGATCGGTCGTCAACTGTGTTGCGCACAGCAGAATGATCCCGATGACGGGCATCAACGTGCCGAGACCCCACGTCATCGCCATGCGAGTCCCGACCCCGGGCGTCATGAATCGGTCGAACCGTCCCTCGCTCAGCGCCATCGCCGCAACGGGACGCAGAATGCGCTCGCCGAGCATGTAGGTGAATCCGAACGTCACGGTGGCGGCCATCACGACAGTAACGATCACTGCGATGGACAGCGACGGCATCTCGGCGACCGTCAGGGCCACGAACAAGATTCCGCCGACGGCCCACAAAACAAGATGGACGATTGCCTGCCGCAACGGCGCATGCAGCGCCGTCATCTGTTCCTTGTGTGTGGGGGGACCGCCCCGCAACTGCCACCTGATGACCGTACGCAGCATCCGGGCCGCGTAATACAGGCTGATCGACCCAGCAAACACGAGATAGGCGCCGAAAATGTAGACGTTGCGAACACGGTCCGCGACGATCGACTGAGACTCCTCGATAGGCAGGCCATAGCGCACGAACGCGAACACCAGAACCGCGCCGAACAGATTCGACAGCAACATCGAGAGCATATAGAGCGGCCAGCGACTCTTCAGAGTGAGCGAGACCGCTCGGAAAGATGCCAGCACAGGTTAAATTTAGCGGGTGACCGAACGCGAGCCGCAGGCAGAAGCGTCATCCGTGTCTTCCAGTGCCCAGATCGGCGGTTCCGCAGGCTCCACTCCCGGTAATTCTGGTCATTCCGCAGGCTCCACTCCTGGCAATTCTGGTCATTCCGCAGGCTCCACTCCCGCCCCTTCTGGTCATTCCGCAGGCTCCACTCCCGCCCCTTCTGGTCATTCCGCAGGCTCCACTCCCGCCGACCTAGTGCACCCCCTCGTCCGCATCGGAGCAGAATGGACCTGGCGATTGCTGGTCATCTTCGCCGGCTTCGTGACGTTCTGTTACGCCGTCGCTCGCCTAGACACAGTCATCATCCCGCTGGGTTTGGCGCTGCTCGCATCGGCGATGCTGGTGCCGATCGTCGACTGGATGCAACGACGAGGTGTCCCGCGCGGTCCCGCTGTCGTGATTGTCATCGTCGCGAGCATCGGCGTGGTCGCCGGCATCATGACGTTCGTCGTCGAGCAGTTCATCGAAGGACTGCCTCAGCTCGGCGACCAGTTCTCCTCGTCCATCAACGACATCGAGAAATGGATAACCGACGGGCCTCTACACATAAGTCAGGACCAGATCCGGGCGGCGAGCGACAACCTCGTCAAGACCATTCAGGACAATCAGGCCGCTGTCACCTCGGGTGCTCTCACGACGGCCACCGTCATCGGCGAGATCCTCACCGGCGCGGCACTGACGTTGTTCATCCTGATCTTCTTTCTCTACGGCGGCGATCAGATCTGGCAGTTCGTCACCCGACTCGCGCCGACGCCCGCACGAAAACGCATCCGGCTCGCCGGCAGTCAGGGCTTCGGTTCGCTCGTGGGATACGTCCGCGCGACTGTCGCTGTCGCGGGGGCCGACGCCATCGGAATCGGAGCCGGACTGGCGATCCTCGGAGTGCCGTTGGCGCTACCGCTAGCGTCGCTCGTGTTCATCGGTGCGTTCATTCCCATTATCGGCGCATTCCTGACGGGCTTCGTCGCAGTGTTCATCGCCTTGGTGACGAAAGGTTTGCTGACCGCGCTCATCGCGCTCGGAATCGTCGTCGCCGTCATGCAGCTCGAAGGTCATGTGCTGCAGCCCCTTCTGCTGGGCCGGGCAGTGCGACTGCATCCATTGGCAGTGGTTCTCGGCATCACCGTAGGCATCCTGCTGGCAGGTATCGTAGGTGGGCTGCTGGCCGTGCCGATCGTCGCGGTTCTCAACACGGCGGTGCGCTCGTTGCTCGCCGACGACCCCGACGAGGTCTACGAGGAACTCGAAGAACACGATCCAGCAATGGCAAGATTCCCGGCGGCACCGGACAGTCCGCATGCACGAAACCGTGAGCTGGACCCGGGCAGTCTCAAAGACCCCGGCAGTCTCAAAGACCCCGGCAGTGTCACCAAGCCCGGCAGTGTCACCAAGCCCGGCAGTGTCGAGGACCCGACCGATGAATGATGCCGTCACGCCGTTGTGGCGGGCATCGCAGGTGTTTCGTCTCATCACCCTCCTCTACGCGATCAGCTACGAGATCGCATCGATGGGGTATTACAGCAACTCGCAGCTGAGCTGGTTGTTTGTCGCGTTGATGGCGGTATGGACCGGTCTGTCGGCGTCGCTGCTGTCCCACGCCGTGCTCCCGCGGTGGAAGGTCGTTCTGGCCGATCAACTGGTCGTGATCGGGCTGATGGCGTCGACCAGGCTCGTCGCCGATTATGACTGGTACAGCACCCACCAAACATTGCCGACCACTCTGTGGGCCACCAATGCGGTGATTTCGGCCGCAATTCTGTTCGGCCCCAAGGGCGGTATTGCGTCGGGGGTGCTGCTGTCCGTGGTCAGCGCCATCGTTCGTGACCAGCTGAACCTGGACCTATGGACCGATGCGACCGCGCCGGTGCTGGTGTCGGTCGGTCTTGCTCTCGGATTGGCGAGCAACACCGCCAAGCGCGCGCACGCCGAACTCCAACGAGCGGCGCGATTGGCGGCGATCACCGAAGAACGCGAGCGCCTGGCGAGGCAGGTGCACGACGGCGTCCTGCAGGTGCTGGCCTTGGTGCGTCGCCGCGGCAGCGAAATAGGCGGCGCTGCAGGCGAACTTGCGGAATTGGCCGGTGAGCAGGAGGTGGCCCTGAGAATGCTCATCTCGGAGCAGAGCGAGCCGAGCACGGTCGATACCTCGCGTGTCGAAGTCGACCTGCGCAGCCTGCTTCGGCCGCAGGCGAGTACGACCATATCGGTGTCAACTCCGCCCGACCCCGTTCTCGTGAATCGATTCGACGCCGAAGAGATTTCGGCGGTGGTTGCCACTGCGTTGTCGAACGTTGTGCAGCATGCAGGCCCAGGCGCGCGTGCCTATGTGCTGTTGGAAGATCTGGGGGATCACACCGTCGTCAGCATCCGCGACGACGGGCGCGGAATTGCGCTGGGCAGACTCGCTGAGGCCGAAGCCGAAGGGCGGATGGGGGTATCCAAATCGATACTCGGCCGCGTCGAAATGCTGGGTGGTACAGCAGTTCTCGATACCGATGAAGGAGCGGGAACCGAATGGGAAATCAGAGTCCCGAAGGGGAAGAAATGACCGAGAGGTCCGTGTCGATCATGGTCGTCGACGACCATCCCATGTGGCGAGACGGCGTCGCCCGCGACCTGGAGGACGCCGGGTTCGACGTGGTTGCGACCGCAGACGGCGTCGGCGCGGCAGGCCGGCGAGCAACCGCGACGCAGCCCGATGTCGTGTTGATGGACATGCATCTGCCCGACGGCAACGGTGCGCAGGCCACAGTCGCGGTGCTCGCCGGCTCCCCGAACAGTCGAATCCTCGTCCTGTCGGCGTCGGCGGAGCGCGAGGACGTGCTCGACGCGATCAAGGCGGGGGCATCGGGCTACCTCGTCAAGAGTGCGTCGGCGGAGGAGTTGTATGGGGCGGTACGGGCGACCGCTGCTGGGCAGGCCGTGTTCACCCCTGGGCTGGCGGGGTTGGTGCTCGGAGAGTTTCGGCGGATTTCGACTTCGCCCGAAGCTCAGGACGCCGACGAAAGGCCGACGTTGACCGAGCGCGAGACCGAAGTACTCCGATTCGTCGCAAAAGGTCTGAGCGCCAAACAGATTGCCACCAAGCTGACATTGAGCCACCGGACAGTGGAGAATCATGTGCAGGCAACTCTGCGAAAGCTACAGCTGGCCAACCGGGTCGAGTTGACCCGTTACGTCATCGAGCAGGGTTTGTGACGCCGTGGTTTGTGACGCCGTGTTTCGGGGCACCCCAGCGGGCATGACCGACACCGACAAGCCCGTCGACACAACAATCGATCCCACCGAAAAGTCCAAGGGAATGGGCGCCGACACTCATCAGAGCGCCGGCGAACGCGGCGAAGCGCAACGCGAGTTCGACGATCACATGGACGGATCAGGCGACGATCAGGCGTTGCCCACGCCCGATCCCGAAGATGTCACCGATACGCCGACGGATCCGAAGACCACCAGTCGCACCGAGTAGTTAGGGTCTGACCAACCGCATGAGGGCCAGTTTCGCGACCGGCACGTACGGGATGATCAATGGGCGCGAACCGGTGACGGTGACCCAGGTTCGACACCCGTTTGGCCTCGATGCGACGCCGTGCGTCAACGTCAAACCCAGCGGCCGGAATTGGAACCATGCGTTCCACGTCCAGGTCCAAGCCGCTTCGTCGACGTCGACGATTTCGAAATCGACACGCAACCACATCGGCCCGTGGACCCGGCCCGTCGTATCAGCGGTAAGACGTTGTTCCGAGTACTCGACGCCGTCTATCTGGGGTGCCCACGACGACCAGACGGTGGGGTCCATGTAACGCTCCCACACGGCCCCCGCGGGGGCCGTGCCGGTTGCTTCGATGGTCGTCTGCATAGAACCTGTTCTACCCGGATTATCGGAAGCAAAAACGCAGGACTCGGTATGTTTCGGTCGATCGGACCGAAACAACGCATTTTCTCGTGCCTCCGGCCGTGAATGGACAGGCGCAGCGCGCGCGGAGCCCCTGGCGTTCGCACCGTTGTGGGGTATCGGTCACCTGAGAACTGCACACTGATCGAAATGCGGATCGTGCAACTGGCCAACTTCTACGGCCCACGCTCGGGCGGCTTGCGGACGGCTGTGGATCAGCTCGGTGCCGGATACACGGCCCGAGGGCACGAGGTGGTCCTGGTCGTTCCCGGGGCAGTTGCCTCCGAGGAGATTCTTCCGACGGGGGTACTGCGCATCACCGAACCGGCAGTCCGGATTCCCTTCGCGGGTGGATACCGTGCCGCGGATCCGCGCGCCATCGCCGACATCACCGAAGGTCTCCGTCCCGACGTACTCGAAGTATCGGACCGTCTCACACTCCGCGGTATGGGCGGGTGGGCATCGCGCCGTGGGGTTGGAAGCGTCATGATTTCGCACGAGCGGTTGGACCGACTTCTGGGACAGGTCGTGCCGAGGGGTGCGGCACGGGCCCTTGCCGACGTGGCGAATCGGCGTACCGCTGATGCCTACGACGCGGTGGTGTGCACGACGGCTTTCGCGCGTCGGGAGTTCGAGCGCATCGGCGCAGGCAATATCAGCGAGGTCCCCCTCGGTGTCGACCTCGACATGTTCCACCCGGAACGAAAACATCCGAACATCAGATCTCCGTGGCACGGCGACGCCGAGCGGTTACTGGTGCACTGCGGCAGACTGTCGGTGGAGAAGCGAGTGGACCGCAGCATCGATTCCATTGCTGCGCTGCGTGAAACAGGTGTGAACGTGCGCTTGGCGATAGCAGGCGACGGGCCTCGCCGGCAGGCGCTGGAGCGTCGAGCGCGCGGTCTCCCCGTCGACTTCCTCGGATTCGTCGACTCCCGCGTGGAACTTGCATCTTTGCTCGCCTCCGCCGATGTGGCATTGGCGCCGGGGCCCCACGAAACGTTCGGACTCGCTGCATTGGAGTCCCTTGCCGCAGGCACCGCGGTGGTGGTGTCGAAATCTTCCGCACTGGCGGACATCGTGACCCCCGCGTGCGGTGGACGATTCGACGACACCGCCGACGGATTCGCCTCGGAACTCGTTCGTGTGTTGGAGCTTCCGGCAGCTGGACGGCGCACCGCTGCGCGAGACCGGGCCGAGCAGTTCGGCTGGCCCGCATCCATCGACGGCATGCTCGCGGTTCTACATCGTGGAAACTCGTCGTGACTACCCCTTTCCTGCGGACCGCCTATCCTTGATCACATGGAGGAGAGGAATCTGCGCGTATCCGATGCGGAAAAGGAACACGTGGGGCAACTGTTGCAGCGTGCCGTGGGGCAGGGAATGCTGTCATTGGGGGAGTTCACCGAGCGCATGGACACCGCGTTGGCAGCTAAAACCCGCGGGGAGCTCAATTCGGTCGTCGCCGACCTGCCCGGTATGCAGATCGCCGAGCAGCACCGCCCCGAGCATCAGTTTTACTCCCGGCCACCCGCTGGAACGCACGGCCACGAGGTCGGCCAGCGCGGCGGTGCCGGTGGCGATGTCGTGAAGGGCACGATGTCCACCGTCTCGCGCAAGGGCCCGTGGCATGTTCCGCCGAAACTCTCGATCGAGTCCAAGATGTCGACGGTGACTCTCGACTTCACGCAGGCCGTCATGTCCACCCAGGTGGTCGAGGTGACCGTGAACGACTACTGCAGCACGATCTCACTCGTCGTGCCCCCGGAGGCGACCGTCGATCTGAACGCCGTGGAGACAGTCGGCGGCAGCGCCAACAACAAGGTCCGAACCGGCCCGCCGATCGGCCCGCTGCACGTGATCGTCCGCGGGAAGGTCCGGTTCGGATCGATCACGGCCAAGCATCCGCTGGGGACCTCCCTGCGAAGAATGTTCGGGAACTGACGCTCGTTACGCGAGTAAATACCCGTCTCGAATAACTACCCATGCCGGACGGGTAGTTCTACTCACGACCCGAGCGGGGTCCAGACGCAAGTATCGATGCATGACAATTCCAGGGATCGATCCCCGCTTGGTAGCAGGCCTCGCAGGCCAGTTCGCGTCGATGAGCGATCAGATGCGTCGCGTTTCGGCAGACCTGGGCTCGTTGCAGGCGCAGTTGACGTCGCCGGTTACGCAGGCTGTGTCTCAGCCGCAACAATTCCAGCCGCAACGATTCGAACCTCAGCCGACGCAGCAGGTTCGGCCGGTTCAGTCCGAGCACGCTCCGCCAGTACAGCCGCAGCGGTCGCCGGCCCCACCTCAGCAGCAGGTCTCAGTGCGGCCTATAGCGCCGCAACAACCGGCTGTAGCGCCGAAACAGCCATGGTGGCAGCGCGACGGCGTAATCAGCCGCGTGCTCGCGGTTGCAGGTGCAGGAGTGACGCTCGTCGGTGTCGTCATGCTCCTCGTCCTTGCCGCGCAGGCCGGGTGGTTCGGCCCCGAGCTACGCGTCGCAGCCGGAGCGGTGTTCTCGCTGGCGCTGATCTACATCGGGTACCGGGTCTTCGGAAGATCAGGAGGCCGGGTCGGCGGTATCTCCATTGCTGCCACCGGAATTGCGGGTTTGTACCTGGACGTGGTCGCTGTGACCGTCGTCTACGAGTGGTTGGAGCCCGTGATCGGGCTGATCGTTGCGTTCGGGATTGCTGCCGCCGGCGTCGCACTCGCCGTGACATGGCGTTCGCAGCCGATGGCCGCGCTGATTCTGTCGGGTGTTGCCGTCTGTGCCCCGGTCGTCACCGGTGGAATCACCGTGCCGCTCCTCGCCTTCTTCACCGCGACGTTCATCGCAGGCTTCCCCGCGCAGCTCGGGCGGAACTGGCCGTTTCTCAACGCAGCTCGGACCGTACCGATCGTCATCGCAGCGCTTATCGGAATTGCCCTGGCTGGATCAGTCGGCGTCACCTTCGCCGATGCCCTGAAACTACTGGTGATCTCGTCCGTCGTCGCTGTCTTCGCGATCGGGAGCTCGGCAGAATTGCTCCGCCGCAACGCTTCCGATCTGATGGCCACGGTGATGCTCGCCGCTGCATCGGTTCCGGTTCTTCTGGTGGGCGCGTTGTTCGACCGATGGACACGGAGTCTCGTCGAAGGCGCTGTCGCTCTCCTCTGCCTGGTGACCATCGCAGCGGTCACCTCGTTGCCGGTTCACGCTCGTGCCGTGCTTGCGGCAATCGGATCTCTTGCTCTCCTGCAGGCTGTTCTGGTGTCGACTTCGGTGGAACTCCGTCCGCTTGCTCTGTTGATCGTGGCCGCTGCACTGATCGCTGCTACACACAGGTCGTCCTCGAAGATCGCCTTCTGGGTCGGTGCGGCCTTCGCAGTTCTTGGGGCGCTCGGCTTCGCGGCCGTGTCGCCGCCCGAGGCATTGACCGGCTCCGATTATGCCGTCGTGCAATTCAGCGTGGTCATTGCCGGAATACTATTGAGCGGGATCGCCGTCGGTCTGGTGATCGTCGCCTCCGAGCTGTCCATCGTCGGCAAGAACCTTCAGACATGCTGGGTCGCGGCAGGCGCGGTGTCACTCTATGCACTCACCTCGGCGACGGTTGCTCTCGGAGTTGCGGCACTAGGCGGCGAAACCGGATTCATCGCCGGGCACTGCGCAGCAACGATCGAATGGATGGCTGCTGCCGTCGCGCTGCTCGTCCACGGACTACGCAGTGAAATCTATGCTCACACAGCACTGTTGGCAGGGCTGTCGCTGACGGCGGCAGCCGTGGCCAAATTGTTCCTGTTCGATCTCGTCGCACTCGACGGGCTGTTTCGAGTCGGAGCCTTCATCGTCGTCGGACTTCTCCTGCTGTTCGGTGGAACCCGGTACGCGAAGGTGTTCGCCGATCGCGCCGATCGCGCCGATCGAGCCGACCACGCCGAGAGTGCCTAGCGCTGCGGGCCCGATCGGAATGCCCAGCTGCCCAGAGGGATTCAGAGGAACGTCTCGCCGAGACCGAGCTTGCGTTGAATTCGTTTCATCCACTGCGGAGCCCACCAGCTTGCGTCTCCGAGAAGCTTCATGATCGAGGGGACGAGGAACATGCGGATGACGGTGGCGTCGATGATGAGAGCTGCGATCATGCCGTAGGCGATGTACTTCATCATCACAAGGTCGGAGAACGCGAACGAACCGGTGACGACGATGAGGATCAGCGCGGCCGCGGTAATGATCCGACCCGAGTGCGCGGTTCCGATCGCAATCGCATCCGTCGTGCTTGCGCCTTTTTCTCTCGCCTCGACAATGCGGGAGAGCAGGAAAACCTCGTAGTCCGTGGACAATCCGAACACGATGGCGCCGATCAACAACAGAATCATCGCCATGATCGGCCCCGGCGTGAAATTCATGAAGCTCGCGCCGTGACCGTCGATGAAGATCCACGTCAGAATGCCCATCGTCGCGCCGAGACCGAGCGCTGTCATGAGGACCGCCTTGATCGGCAGTATCAGAGAACCGAAAGTCAGGAACATCAGCAGCGTCACGACGAACACCACGAGGAGAGCGGTGAGCGGCAACCGATCCTCCAACGCCCCGATGGAGTCGAATTCGATTGCAGGGGTACCGGTTATCTCGACCGTCGCCCCGTCCGGTACGTCGATGGCGCGCAGATACTCGATGGCCTCCGAGGAATCGTTGCGGTCTGTCAGTCCCGCCTTGAAGACGATGATCCCGTCCTTGCTCGCGCCGGCGGGGGTGAACTTCTCGATGAGACCCGGAGCTTGGTTGGCCTGCTTGGTGATCTGGCCGAGCGAGGCTCCCTCCGCTCCCGAGATGACCAGCTTCAGCGGTTCGGTGCGCTGGCCAGGGAACAGTTCGTCGAACTCGGTCTGCGCCACACGGGTCGGGTTGTCCGGCGGGAGGTAGGTCTCGTTGATGCCGCCGAACTCGATCTTCCCGACGGGAATCGTCAACACCAGCAAGCCGAGGACGATGGCGACGGCGACCTTGATCGGCCGACGCATCACCCATCGAGTCAGCTTGCCCCACATGCCGTTCTCGATCTCCTCCGACGAACGAGTCTTGCGCATGAACTTCAAGCCCCACGCGTCGACGCGCTTACCGAGAATCGCGAGAATCGCAGGCAGCACAGTGACCGCCGTCAGCGCCGCGAGCGCAACCGTCGCGATCGAGCCGTATGCAACCGATTTGAGGAACCCGTGCGGGAACAGCAGTAGACCACCGAGACTCGCCACGATCATCGTCGCCGAGAACGTGACGGTGCGACCCGCGGTCATGACGGTTCGTCGTACTGCGTCTTTTACTTCGCGGCCGTCGCCCAGCTCTTCGCGGAACCTCGAGACAATGAACAACCCGTAGTCGATCGCAAGGCCGAGGCCCACCATCGACACCACGGGTGCCACGAAGGTGTTCACCTCGGTGAAACCGGTGACGATACGCACGATCCCGTTCGCGCCGACTACCGTCAGGCCACCCACGATCAGGGGTAGCGCCGCCGCGACGACGCCACCGAACACGAAGAACAGCAGCACCGCGACAGCGGGAATGGCCAAGATCTCCATGCGGTGGATGTCGTCGGACATCGTCGACTGCAGCGCTCCCGCGACAGCTTGCAAGCCGGCAACCTGAACGTCGACGCCGTCGACGTGGAAGGCATCCTCGACGTCTTGGAAGTTGTTGGTCAGTTCGGTGTCATTGTCGCCGACGATCGCGATACTGGCGATGGCGTGTCGCTTGTCCTCGGTGGCGAGCGCGGCTGCGCGAACAACTCCATCGACCTGGAAGTACGTGCCGTTGATCTTCGCGATCTGATCGGGATGTGCGGCAACCAGCGTGTTCAGGCTGCCGGTGACGGCAGCAGTGAAGGCGGGGTCGTCGACGGTTTTGCCCTCGGGCGCGGTGTAGAGGACGATCACGTCGCCTTGGGCGTCGCGTCCGAACGTCTCGTCGGCGAGTTCAGCGGCTTCGACCGACTCGGAACCAGGGTCGTCGAACCCACCTTGGCTGAGGTGATTCTCGAAACCGACTCCGTAGGCCGCCATCGCCAGGAGTCCGGCGACCATCACCCCTAGGACTGTGTAGCGCCAACGATGGACGATATTTCCCCATGCGGCGAACACTCTCAGCGGCTCCTCGATGTCGGTGGTGGGAATTGCGGTGGTGAGACTGTCACAGTCCTTTAGGCAACGGGTGGTGACGATATCTCGTTCCAACTCTTTACTGTGACATGGGACAACGGGTGAGCACTATTGTGTTGCCGATACACGAAAGGGCCAGCCCGACGCCTGTCGAGCTGGCCCTTCCCACGCGAACTACTTCCGCTTTTCCCGCGCAAGCAGGTCACTGACGCTCAACGCTGGACGACCGTCTCCGCCGCGGTGGCGACCACTGTCTGCGTCGGATTCACTGGCTTCGGCGCTCCGAGTGTCCGCGCCGCGTCGGGACGACCGGGGTGCCGGTGACTCTCGATGCTCCCGCGCGGGGCCGGTCAATCGGGACGAAGTCGGTTCGGAGGCAGGCGCAGTGGGCTCGGCGGCAGTGGGCTCGGCGGCAGTGGGCTCGGGAGGAGCCGGCTCCGCTGGGCGGGGTGCGTTCCTCGTTGTGATGTCGTAGCGAGCGCGGGGTGAGCTGGATGTAGTGGGCTTGATGGGCGTGCTGGAGGGGTGTTCGTCGCGCGCGTTCCCGTTGGCACCGCCGGACGAGCCGTTGGAGCCGGTTCCGTTCGATGTGCTGTTGCTCGGCGACGAATAGCCTCGGACCCCGCCGTTGTTGGTGCGCTCGTAGTTGCCCGAAGTGCCGCTCGAGTCTGCGCCGATGCTGTAACCCGGCCGAGGGGTGGAACTGGAACTGCTGGATGCAGAGCCGTTCGAGCCGTTGCGGCTGGACCTGGAGCCGTTGGTTCCGGTGCTGCTCGATCCGTTCCGACCGTGCGGGTAGTACCCGGTATGAGCCGAGGCTCCACCCGATGCTGCTGCCCCGTTCGACACGGACTCGTCTCGCGAGCGGACGACGGGCCGATCTTCCGGCGTCTTCTCGGGGGCCTGCTTGTCGGAACTCTGGGCCTCGAAACTCTGGGTTTGCGAGCTCTGAGACTCCGAGCTCTGCGACTCCGACCTCTGGGCGTCGGCGCGTCGAGTATCCGAACGGGCGGGCTCGTTGCGTGGCTTGTCGGTCGGCGCTCGCAGATCGGCCAGCCAGCCCTCGATGGACCGGGGATCGGGCGTGATGGGGTGCTTGCCGTTCGAACCGTTTGTCGGCATGGCCTCGCGGGGCTGCGGTGCCGCAGGTCGTGGGTCGGGAGCCGCAGGTCGGGGCTCGGGCGCCGGGGGAGGAGGCACCTGGCGCTTCACCTCGGGTATCGAATGCTCGTCCTTCGGGGCATGCGCAGGCTTCCCGGTTGCAGATCTGCGCGCGTTTTCCTGCGCGGTGTGCGTCGCGCGGATCGGACCGGATCCCACCGGTGCAACGACGGGAATCGGCTCGGTGAGAGGTTCGTTGCGCCGCGGCGCGGGACGGTGTGGTGAAGCGGTGTTGGGCGGCATCGCTGGGGACAGAGGGGCCGCGCCCGCCATTGCCAGTTCTGGAACGTCCATCGGAATGAACTCGTCCTCGAGGATCGTCTCGCCGAGACCGAGCTTGCGTTGAATTCGCTTCATCCACTGTGGTGCCCACCAGCAGTCGTCGCCGAGAAGCTTCATCGTCGCAGGCACGAGGAACATTCGGATCAGCGTTGCGTCGATGATCAGCGCGGCAATCATGCCGTAGGCGATGTATTTCATCATCACCAGATCGGAGAAGGCGAACGCGCCGGTCACAACGATGAGGATGAGGGCTGCAGCGGTGATGATCCGCCCGGTATGCGAGGTTCCGATGCGGATGGCTTCGCTGGTGCTCGCACCCTTCTCTCGCGCTTCGACCATGCGTGAAAGGAGGAACACCTCGTAGTCGGTCGACAGCCCGAACACGATCGAGATGATCAACACCAGCACGGGCGCCATGATCGGCCCTGGGGTGAAGTTCATGAAACTTGCGCCGTTGCCGTCGATGAAGATCCACGTCAGGATTCCCATGGTTGCGCCGAGCCCCAACGTCGTCATGAGCACGGCCTTGATGGGCAACACCAAAGATCCGAAGGTCAAGAACATCAAAAGGGTCACAATGAACACGACGAGAAGCGCCATCAGCGGCAAATTGTCGATCAGCGCGCTGATCGAGTCCTGCTCGATGACCGGGGTGCCCGTCACCATCACCGTCGCCCCGTCGGGAACGTCGATGCTGCGGAGATAGTCGATGGCGGGCTTGGAATCGTTCCGGTCGACAAGGCCTGCCTTGAAGACGATGATGCCGTCTTTGCTCGCGCCGTTCGGAGTGAACTTCTCGATCAGGCCCGGCGCGCCGTTCGCCTGGCTGGTGATGCTGCCGAGGTTGGCGCCCTGTGCGTTCTCGACGACGAGCTTGATCGGTTCGGTGCGCTGGCCGGGGAAGAGTTCGTCGAATTCGTTCTGGGCCTGGCGGGTCACGTTGTCAGGGGGCAGGTACGTCTCGTTGATGCCGCCGAATTTGATGTTGCCGACCGGCAGAGTCAGGAGAACGAGCCCGAGCACGATGGGGATGACGACCTTGAGCGGGTTGTTCATGACCCACCGAGTCAGTTTGCCCCAGACGCCGTTCTCGATTTCCTCCGACGACTTGGTCTTGCGCATGAACTTCAGACCGAGAGCATCGACGCGGGTGCCGAGGACAGCGAGCATCGCAGGCAGGATCGTGATCGCTGTCAGTGCGGCGAGGGCGACCGTGGCGATGGAGCCGTAGGCGACGGACTTGAGGAATCCCTGCGGGAACAGCAGAAGTCCGCCGAGACTGGCGACGATCATCGTCGCCGAGAAGACGACGGTTCGGCCTGCGGTCATGACGGAGCGGCGGACGGCCTGTTTGGGTGTGTAACCGTCCCCTAGTTCTTCTCGGAATCTGGACACGATGAAGAGCCCGTAGTCGATGGCGAGCCCGAGGCCGACAAGCGAGACCACCGGCGCTACGAAGCTGTTGATCTCGGTGAAGTTGGTGAACATCTTCACGATGCCATTGGCGCCGACGACGGTCAGACCACCGATGATGAGTGGTAAGGCGGCAGCGACGACGCCGCCGAAGATGAAGAACAACAGGATTGCGACGGCCGGAATGGCCAGCAATTCCATACGGTGAATGTCGCCTGCCATCGTGGACTGCAGCGCGCCCGCCACCGCTTGGAGTCCGGTGACCTGCACGTCGACACCGTCGATGTAGAAGGCGTCCTTCGCGGCCTGAAAGTTGTTGGTCAGTTCGGTGTCGTTGGCGCCGAGCATCGCGACGCTGGCAATCGCGTGCGTTCGATCCTCGGTGGCCAGCGCATTCGCGCTGACCACGCCGTTCAACTTGAAGTACGTGCCGTTGATCTTCTCGATCTGCTCCGGGTGATCGGAGACGAGAGAGTTGAGGCTGTCGGTGACCTTGGCGTTGAAGTCGGGGTCGTCGACGGTTTTGCCCTCGGGCGCGGTGTACAGGACAATCACGTCACCCTGTTTGTCACGCCCGAATGTCGTGTCGGCGAGACGCGCTGCCTCGGCCGACTCGGAGCCTGGATCGTCCCATCCGCTCTGACTCAGGTGGTCGTTCAGGTCTGCACCGTACGCTGCGAACCCCAGAAGGGCGGCCACCATGACTCCGATGACCGTGAACCGCATGCGGTAGACGAGATCTCCCCATCTGGCGAACACTTAAGAAACTCCTTGGCGCCCGACGAGAAGGGCGGACAGTGGGCGGAACGGCTGCAACCATGCGCCTTCGTCCGGGAGCGAGTCCAGGCTCACCCGCGGTAGTGGCTCACGGAAGACACCGGGGATGTCCTCTAGGTCGAGGAACTCCAGTGTCTCCGACGTGACCGCCCAGCTCGCATGCTCGCGAAATCCGAGCACCTGCACGGGCACGCCTGTTGCAGCGATGCTTTCCAACGGCTCACGAAACGCCTGACCGTCCGCGGACGCGACCATGACGCCTGCAAGCCCACCCCCACGATTACGCAGTTCGATGTGGTCGAGCATGTCGGCATCGACGTCACTGTCCTCGTCGACCTTCGGCTTGGCGAACACCGCGAAACCCACGTTACGCAACGCTTCGACCCATGGGCGAACTACATCGGCGCTGCCAGGGGCGATGTTGGTGAATACCGTGGCCTCGGGTTCGAGGATTGCCGGTTCGCCGGCGGACAGTTCCGCGGTGCGTTGAAGCAGCCATCTGCCCAGCGCATCGAACCGCGGGCGGTATGCAGCGGTAGGGCGTCCCCCCAAAATGGCGCCGAGACCCATGTCGAGGTTCGGGGCATCCCACACGAGAAGAACCGTTTTGTTGTGTCGAGAATCACTCGTGTCGAGGCTGGGGATGGGGGTGAGCAATGCGTCGGGAGCATCTCCGGTGTACGTCATCGTGGACTCTTCCCCCATATCAACTCCGTCACCGAGCTGCCTACAAGTTGGGCTTTGCCCTCGAACTTGGTGACAGGTCGCTCGTGTGTCATCGGAGATTCCCAGTCGAGAACGGTCAAGGAAGGCTCGGCGTTCCCTGCCTCGGCGATCCACTCCGCGTAATCGGCATGGTCGGTGGCGACGTGCAGCACGCCGCCGGGCTTCAGACGATCCGCGATCATCGCGAACGTCGGCCCCTGCAGCAGCCTGCGCTTGTGATGGCGCACCTTGGGCCACGGATCGGGGAAGAAGACGCGGACACCTGTCAACGACTCCGACGTCAGCATGTTCTCCAGCACATCCATGGCATCGCCGCGCAGTAGCCGGATGTTTTCGATGTCTTCGCGTTCGATCTGTTGAAGCGTCTGTGCGAGGCCGGGTCGGTAGACCTCGACGGCCATGAGGTTGACGTGCGGCTCGGCCTTGGCCATCAACGTCGTTGCGGTGCCTGTCCCGGAGCCGATCTCGAGGATCGTCGGAGCGGAACGTTCGAACCAGGCGTCGACGTCGATGCGGTCGTCGGCGACGTCACGGCCGATTCGCGGCCACAGTGAGTCCCAAGTCGTTTGCTGAGCGTCTGTCAGTGCGCCGCGCCGAGAGCGAAAACTCGTCACTCGTGGGTAAAGCCGTGACCCCCGATTTTCGGGCTTGGCGTCACCTGTGTCGAGGTTCTGAGTAGTGCTTGGTGCGTCGTTCACTGCTCCATTGTCGCCCATCGAGCGAGTGTGTGACAGGCGGGTCTCGAGTTGAAGTTGAGACTTGAGGTTTTCGTGCAGGCCAGCCGCCTGCTTCTGCGGACACATTGTCGGTCGCCTGTGCCAGAATTGCGCAGCGCGACGGTGGGGACCGGATGTTTTCGAGCGCTTCGGACGGGAAGTACGGGGGATTCATATGAACGCAGTGTCGTCGGAGCGGGTGCGCGAAATCGCACATTCGATCTCGATTCGCGACGCGGAACTCGGGCGTGAGGTCGATGCTGCCGTGGATCGTTGTTTCTCCGGTGTTCGGGTCCAGGTGTCCGGTCGAACCGGCGTCGGTAAATCCTCGGTGCGCGCTGTACTGAAGTTGCATCGGGATCTTCGTATTGACGACGTGGAGATCGTCGAAACGGCCTCGATCGATGTCCCGCGTGCCCCCGATCCGATCCTCGACGGGGATGTTCTCGTCCATGTGCTGACGAGCGGGGCGCAACAAGCCGACATCGACGTGCTGGCTTCCTCTCCCGAGGTCGTGGCGGTGCTCGCCAAGGCCGATACGGTCGACGACCTGGATTCCGTCGCCGCGGCGCTGTCCGCGGCGGTCGGTATGACGGTGCATCCGGTCATGGGCACCATCGCAGCGAACGTGATGCGCGGGAGACCGGATACGTTCGATCCGCTTCGAGCTGCGGCGCCGGAGATGACTCCCGACGTGTGCGCGGAAGCATTACTGACTCCGGATCGTTTTCTCAGAGCGACGCTTCCTGTTTCTCGTCGAGTTCGAGTCGAGCTGGTGGAGTCGATCGAGACCCGTGGCATCGGCTTCGTCGTCGACGCCCTTCGCGCCAACCCTGCGACCGACGACGCAACTTTGCGCCTGTTGCTGTCGGACAAGAGCGGAATCGACGACGCAGCGCGCGCGGTCCGACGTGCAGTGGACGCGGTGCACGTGGACCGGCAGGGGCAATTGCTTCACCGTCTGACCGAGTTGGCCGCTCAATATCCGCTTGTGACCGAGTTCGAGCGGTACCTCGCATCCGACGAGGCGGTCGTCGCGATCATGCGATCGGCTCTGCGGGTGCTGCGCGAACCGGAAGACCCACAACCGTCGCTTCCCGCCGTGCAGATGTGGCGTGACCGGTGGCAGAGCGCCCGCGATCCAGGGCACGCGCGCGCATCGCTCGCAGTCGCGCGGGGTTACCTCAGATTGAGCACGCCATGAAGGATGTTCCGGCCGACATGGACAGCGTTGTCAGGCGCTGGTTCACAGCAGGCGCCGATGTGATCGATGCAGGGAGGCGGGCTGCCCCGGCAGGCGTCTTCATCACCGGGACCAGCGGATCCGGTGTCGGGGCGGTTGCCGACGAGCTCGATTTTCTGGCGGGTGCGGCCGTCCGGCGAGCTCCCGACGCGGCGTCGGCCGCGGTGGTGTTGTTCGTTCTCGATGCTTCCGCACCGCTGGGCCGTGCTGCGCTCGCCGACCTCGCGCCGGTACTGGAGTCCACCACCACCGGCCTGCTCGTCAACAAGATCGACGTCCATCGCAACTGGCGCGATGTCCAGCGTGCCGTTTCCGAAGCGGTCGACGAGCACGTCCCGAGATCGGTCGATGTCGCGTTTCTTCCCACGTCCGCGAAACTCGCCGAACGCGCGCGTATCGCCTTCGATCCGAAGATGCGCGCAGCGCTCGCCGAAGAATCCGGGCTTCGCGGGGTGCTTCGTTTCGTCGAGGCAGGGCTCGGGCAATCGGATCATGTTCTGCGAGAGCGAAAATACAACGCGGCCGTACGCGACGCCGCGGCAGGCGCCAGGGGGCGGATCGTCGACAAGGCTCGGGCGGTGACGGGCGTCGGGGCAACTGTTGGACTGCGGGCAGAGCGCGCCAGGCTCATCGACGTACGGGATCGAGGACGGGCGGAGCGTGCGGGGGCGCTCCGAAACCGCCTGCAGTTGACGCGTTCGGACACAATCCACGACATCGACGAGCACATCCGCGAATTCGGTTCTGCTGCACGTGAGTCCATCGATACCTCGAAGCGGTCAGGTTTGGGCCACCTGCAGGATGATCTGTCTGCACGGCTGGCCCGAACGGTCTCCGGTCTCGACTCGCGGCTGACCGATCGGCTGCAGGCGATCGATGACGACCTCGGACTCTCGGCAGACCTGCTCGCGCCGGCCGACTCGACTGTCGTCACTCTCGATCCGCCGATGCGGCGCACAGGCGTCGAGGACAAGATGATGATCGTCGTCGGAGCATCCGCAGGCGTCGGTCTCGGCAGGATCGTGGTGTCGCCGCTGTCGATGGTCCCGGCATTCGACATCGCGGCGATTCCGGTATCGCTGGTGCTGGGTGCCTTCTGCGCGTGGTGGTTGGTGCGGTCGAGAAGGCTCGTCGCCGACCGTGCTCACACGCGAACCTGGGTCGCCGACGCTGCAGCGAGCGCCAAGTCCTCTCTCGAACAACGCGCGTTGGCCCGGATGTTGGCGGCGGAGACGGCGCTCGCTGCCGCGGATCGTTCGACTGCTCTGTCGGCTTCGGTGGCGGCCGAGTCCGAACTCGAACGGCTCGACGCCGAACTGCGGGCCGTCGCGGACCATCGAGCGTCGGTTCTTGCCGCGTGCGACAGGGATCTGTCGACACTCGACCGGGGAGTGGAGAAATTCGGGGGTCGCGTTCGAGCGGTGCCGTCGAGGTAGTCCACATTCGGTGGAACCGGACGCGGCCGTGATGCGTCTGAACATGTAGGCGGGGGATCCGGCCGCTGCACTACTTCGACGATCGGGGCGGCAACCATGGACTTCGGCGACGCGTTCTTCCTTGATGCCGACCCCGCCCGACCTGCGGGCCCTGCCGACCCTTCGGAACTAGTCGGGCACGGTGCGTTGGCGACTGACGCTGTATCTCTGGACGTCTTCGATGTCGACGCGGACGGATACGCCGAGACCCGCGTTCACTACACCGAGGACGGAATGACGGTTGCCGTGGATGTCGACGGCGACGGTGTGATCGATACGTTCACAGCCGTCGGCCGTGGCGGCCATTACGATTCGTGGGAGATTTTTCGTGTCGCAGACGGAACGGCACGGTGGGAGCGCACATCCTCCGGTGACGTTTTCGACTGATTTCGGGCGGTAGATTCTAATGTCCACACAAGGAATCACGGCAGGTGGGAGGCTCTGAACCCCTACTTTCCAGTAACTGAATCGTTCTTGTGACCAATCGGACAACACCCCGGTTCCGGATTGGCGTCACTCGGCGTTAACCTGGGACCAGGACACCCGGCGCCCGTGTCCTCGAATTGACGTCGTCAGTATGATGCTGTATACGCGGATCGAGTGATCGGGCAGCTCCCCACCGAGAGGGGATGATCGGATCTGTTCCAACCGCTGTACTGCCCTCCAGCGTTGGATATTGATCTGGTTCCGGCTCACCCCAGGAGAGTTTAGATGACCTCAGCGACCATTCCCGGTTTGAACGGCACTGACGCCGCACCTCCCACCCAACACAAGGAACTCCTTGCGTGGGTGCAGGAAGTAGCAGAACTCACCGAGCCGGAGCGGGTCGTATTTGCTGACGGTTCCGACGAGGAGTGGGAGCGCCTCACCACTGCGTTGGTGAGCGCAGGCACCTTCACTCGCCTCAACGACGAGAAGAAGCCCAACTCGTTCCTCGGCAACTCGGATCCGTCGGACGTGGCTCGTGTCGAGTCGCGTACCTACATCTGTTCGAAGCGCGAAATCGACGCCGGTCCCACCAACAACTGGATGGACCCGTCGGAGATGCGTGATCTCATGACGGATCTGTACCGCGGATCCATGCGCGGTCGCACCATGTACGTCGTTCCGTTCTGCATGGGACCGCTTGGTGCCGACGATCCGAAACTGGGCGTCGAGATCACCGACTCCGAGTACGTCGTCGTCTCCATGCGCGTCATGACTCGCATGGGTGCCGCGGTACTCGACAAGCTCGGCACCGACGGTTTCTTCGTCAAGGCGCTGCACTCGCTCGGAGCCCCGCTGGCCGAAGGTCAGGCCGACGTGGCATGGCCGTGCAACGACACCAAATACATCACTCATTACCCCGAGGACCGCGAGATCTGGAGCTTCGGTTCCGGCTACGGCGGCAACGCTCTGCTCGGCAAGAAGTGCTACTCGCTGCGCATCGCCTCGGCGATGGCTCACGACGAGGGCTGGCTCGCCGAGCACATGCTGATCCTCAAGCTGATTTCGCCCGAGGACAAGGCGTACTACATCGCGGCGGCATTCCCGTCTGCGTGTGGCAAGACGAACCTCGCGATGATCCAGCCGACCATCCCGGGCTGGCGCGCCGAGACCATCGGCGACGACATCGCCTGGATGCGCTTCGGTGAAGACGGCCGTCTCTACGCCGTAAACCCGGAGTTCGGCTTCTTCGGTGTTGCTCCCGGTACCAACTGGGACTCCAACCCCAACGCGATGAAGACCATCGACCAGGGCAACTCCGTCTTCACCAACGTCGCGATGACCGATGACGGTGACGTCTGGTGGGAGGGCCTCGAAGGCGACCCGCAACACCTGATCGACTGGAAGGGCAACGACTGGACGCCCGAGTCGGATTCCCTGGCTGCGCACCCGAACTCGCGTTACTGCGTGCCGATGGCCCAGTGCCCGTCCATGGCCGCCGAATGGGACGATCCGAAGGGTGTGCCGATCTCGGCGATCCTCTTCGGTGGACGTCGTAAGACGACGGTTCCGCTGGTCACCGAGGCTCGCGACTGGCAGCACGGCGTGTTCATGGGTGCCACTGTCGGCTCCGAGCAGACAGCGGCAGCCGAGGGGACGGTGGGAACCATCCGCCGCGACCCGATGGCAATGCTTCCGTTCCTCGGCTACAACGTCGGAGACTACTTCCAGCACTGGATCGACCTCGGCAAGAACGCCGACGAGTCGAAGCTTCCGAAGGTGTTCTACGTCAACTGGTTCCGCCGCGGCGACGACAAGCGCTTCCTCTGGCCAGGATTCGGCGAGAACTCGCGCGTTCTGAAGTGGATCGTCGAGCGTATCGAGCACAAGGCTGCCGGCGTCGAGACTCCGATCGGGGTCGTTCCGACTCCCGAGGCGCTCGACATCGACGGCCTCGATACCACCACGCAGGATGTCGCCGAGGCACTCAACGTCGACGTCGACGAGTGGAAGGCCGAGATCCCGTTGATCGAGGAGTGGTTCGACTTCGTCGGCGAGAAGCTCCCCACCGGCATCAAGGACGAGTTCGAGGCGCTGAAGCAGCGTTTGGGTTAGGCGCTTCGCGCACGTGAGTGGAATTACGTCCCAGGGAGCCTGTTGCTGAATTATTTTGTCGGTGATGGATCCTGCGGCAGGGCTGCGGTGTTTCGGTGCCCGATGGGGGGTGTATTTCCTGTCATCGGGTGCCCGGGGGCCCGCAGGGCCC
>NZ_JASISW010000013.1 GCF_030063335.1 Rhodococcus sp. G-MC3
AAGACCATCGGACGAGGGCAACAACGGTTCGATCAGACCCCACTGCTCATCGGTGAACATCTGCAATCTCGACACGAGAAACATTCTCGAGCACAACCACACTCACATCTAGGAGACACGCCCTAGCTGTCTCCAGAGTCGACCTTGACAAGGCAATAACCAGAGTCGACATCGACGCTGTAATCGGACGTGTCGACCTCGATGCAATCGTCGATACCGTCGACCTCGATCGGCAGGTCTCCCGCGTCGACCTGATTGCGTTCGCGAACCTCATCATCGACGGTGTCAACCTTCCCGACATCATCCGAGATTCGACCGGATCACTGTCCGCCGAGGCCGTGCGGGGAGTCAGGAGCCAGGGCATGAACGCCGACGACGCCGTCTCGCACTTCGTCGGACGATTGTTCGGCCGCGAGGCAGGGCAAGCGGGGCAGGCTACGACGTGAACGGCCCGCATCCCAGTATCGAGGACATGAACCCGGCAGGCATCGTCACCCGCGGCGTCGCTGCGGTGATCGACCTGGCCGTCGTCGCAGTAATCATGGCTTCGGTCTACGTGGGTACCGTGTTCGTACAGTTGCTGTTCGATCCGCAATCGTTCACTTTCCGGTCTCCCGCTGCGACCCTGTCCATCTCGGCGCTCATCGCAATCTCGATCGGTTACCTGACACTGTGCTGGGCGACGACGGGCCGGACCGTCGGGGCAACCATGATGGGAATTCGGCTGGTCTCACCCCATCGCGGATCGTTGCGGTGGCCGTTGGCTGCCCTGCGTGCGGTGTTGTGCGTGCTGTTCGCTTTCGGTCTGCTGTGGGTTGCCGTCGACCGACGTAGGCGTTCACTCCAGGACATCGTGTTGCGTACGTCGGTGGTGTACGACTGGAGCCGATCACTTCCGACGACCGACCCGCACCCCATTCCTGGACACTAGTGACATGGACCCGATCGAAGCTCTTCGTGAGATCGCCTACTGGCTCGAACGCTCCCGGGCGGACACCCATCGCGTCAAGGCATATCGCAAGGCTGCCGATGTCGTCGAATCTCTGAGCCCCGCAGCTCGTTCCGAGAGGCAACAAACGGACTCGTGGTCGGCGCTACCAGGTATCGGCGCCAAAACGTCGCTGATCATTCGCCAAGCGCTCGCAGGCGATGTGCCGGACTATCTGACCGAGAAGCGAGGCGAAGCCGAACCGATCGGTCAGAACGATCTACGGTTGGCGCTGAAGGGCGATCTGCATACTCACTCGAACTGGTCCGACGGCGGCAGCCCTATCGACGAGATGATGCGAACTGCCAAACGGCTCGGCCACGAGTACTGCGCCCTTACCGATCACTCCCCCAGACTCACCGTTGCCAACGGTCTCACCGCGGAGCGCCTCAGGCGACAACTCGACGTGATTGCCGAACTGAACGATCAGCTCGCGCCATTCCGCATTCTCACCGGCATCGAGGTCGATATCCTCGACGACGGCAGCCTCGATCAGGACGAAGGCCTCCTCGCTGAGTTGGATGTTGTTGTCGCAAGCGTACATTCGAAGCTTCGCGCAGACTCCGATGTCATGACGCGAAGATTGGTGAATGCCGTCGCGAACCCGCACGTCGACGTGCTCGGACACTGCACCGGCAGGCTCGTCGAAGGCGGGCGCGGAACCAGGCCGGAATCGAAGTTCGACGCCGAAGTGGTATTCGAGGGGTGCAAGCAGTTCGGCACGGCCGTCGAAATCAATGCACGACCCGAGCGTCAAGATCCGCCGGAACGTCTGATCGACATCGCACTCGAACGCGGTTGCCTCTTCTCCATCGACACCGACGCGCATGCACCTGGCCAGTTGGATTGGCAAGGGTACGGGTGCGTGCGAGCCGCGGCTCGCGGGGTGCCGGCCGAACGAATCATCAACACCTGGTCGGTCGACGACCTTCTCGCCTGGACGGGTGGCGATCGGTGAGATCCCACCGACTCCTGGCTCTTCTGAGCACCTTCCCTTTTCTTTTCGGCTGCAGTACCGCAATGGACCATTCGGTTCCGCCACTCCCGACGCCGTCGCCCGCTCTGGTCCCTGCTCTCGCCGACCCGCCCGTTCGCTTGGCGTACGGCCCGGACAAGGACAATTTCGGCGATCTTTACCTCCCGAACAACGGAGCAGATTCCCTTCCCGTCGTCGTCATGGTGCACGGTGGCGGCTGGCAGCAGAAGTACGACATGACCTACTTCGGACCGATCTCCGAGGCCGTCGCCGACCACGGAATCGCGGTGTGGAACATCGAGTATCGCCGCGGCGCCGGCGAATATCGTGACACTCTCGCCGACGTCGACGATGCCACCGAGGCATTGGCTACAACGGTCCAGGAAGCGTCGGGTGGCCGCCTTGATCTGGACCGAGTGCAGGTAGCGGGCCATTCGGCAGGCGGTCAGCTGGCCGCATGGTTGGCCGGACGCCACACTCTGCCGCCGTCGGCGCCCGGCGCGCAGCCCCACATTCTCCCGCGCAGCGCGACCATCATGGCCGGCGTGTTCAACATGGCTCGCGCTGCGCTCATCGGCGACGACCGACTCGTCCCTGCGTTTCTCGGCGGCATGCCCGACGAGGTTCCCGATCGCTATCGACTCGCGTCGCCAATCGCCAGCCTTCCGATCGGTGTCGAGGTCACGGCGATACACGGCGACGCCGACACCACCGTCTCGGTCAACCAGAGCAAGGCGTACGTCGACGCCGCACGTACATCCGGTGACCCGGCAGAACTAGTCGTACTGCCGGGAGCGGGGCACGGCGACTTCGTGGACCGAGACTCGGCCGCCTGGACCACCACCGTGGACACCATCACAGCCCATGCCGCCGATCTCGACTGAGCTCTGGTACACATGCCCCATGAAGCGGATGGGTGTTGTCGGCGTTCTTGTTGCTCTCGTGCTGGCAGGTTGTAGCGGCGAGTCGACAGACGAAGCAGCACCGCCGTCGACCACGGCGCCCCAACCAACCTCGACCCAGCCAACATCTACACAGCCAACGTCGACCCAGCCAACGTCGTCGGTTGCGACAGCCGCCGAACCAGCGGTGGTGACCCCGCCCCAAGCGCAGTCCGAAGCCGCCGAGACACCTGCAGGGGCTGTTCCCGAGGCCTCGACCGAGCCTGGCATTCCCGGTGGAACCGACAAGCCCCACGGCGAGCAACTGTATGCCGAGACGTGTCAGCAGTTCATCACCGTGATCGACGGCGTCGCCGCGACGGGCGTCTCCTCGCGGGAGCAGTCCGCTACCGGTCTTGCGGCTCAGTTGCAGGGCAACCCGAGTTGGTCGACGCTTCCTCCTGCGGATCAGCAGGAGATTCTGCGCGGGCTGACCGCTGCCGGGAAAGGGATGTGCTGAACACTCGGCCCCTGAAGAGCTCGCAGAGAAGGGTCTAGGTCAACCTTTTTCAGGTGTACAGGCGATCCACGAACAGCTCGATGTTCACGCGCACACGTTCTGCGCGCTCTTCGGGCGTGAGGTTCTCGCGGTAACGATTTCCGAGCGCTGGCGTCTTCTTTCCCCTCGCATACAACGAGCACAGCAGGTCGGTGCAGATGTAGGTGCCGACGGTGTTGCCGCGACGCCCGGATTCGCCCACCTTTTTCGCAGTCATCAACGCCACGTCACCGCGCGAATGCGTGGTCGTACAGACGGTGCACATCTGAGCTCGGTCCGATCCGCTGGATTCGTATCGCAACGCGATCCCGACGAGACCATCCACGCGTGGAACAACGATGTAACTTCGCCCCGCGTAGGAGAGATCGGACCAGCCCAGGAAATCCAGCTGCTCCCAATCGGTAGTGCCCAGCTTCGCCGGGACGTTGAGACGCTTCGTGTCTCCCTTGGAACAGTTGACGAACGACGCCCTTATATCTCGTTCGGTGACAGGATCCATGATTCTTCTCCTTGTGAAATACGGTGAAACTAGCTCGACGGCCAGGTCTCCAGCGCATGGTGCAGCACGTCGAGCACTCTCGCCCACGACAGTTCCGACTCCCGCGGGGTATGGCTGAAGCCGCCCGACGCTTCCAGCGCGATGTAGCCGTGAAATGTGCTGCCCAGCAATCGGACTGCGTCGGTTTCGTCCGGCTCGGTGAGCGAATATCCCCGCAGCACTGCCCGCGACATCAACGAGTGACGCCTAGCATCGCTGGCCGCCGCCGCTTCCGGATCGAGCGCGAATTGCGTTGCCGCATAACGTCCAGGATGCTCCCTGGCATAGTCACGATAGGCACCGGCGAACGCGACGAGAGCGTCCTTGCCTGCCCGGCCGGCCAAGGCGTCGGACACCCGGTCGGCGAGATCGGACAGTGCCGCCACCGCCACTCGCTGACGAAGGTCACGCAGGTTCTTGATGTGCGAGTACAGGCTCGCGTCCTTGACACCGAACGATCGCGCCAGAGCGAGAACGGTGACGTTCTCGAAGCCGATGTCGTCGGCCATGTCGCCTGCCGCCTCGGTCAGACGGGCAAGTGTCACCCCAGCGCGCGCCATCACATTCCTAACTAGTCACTGTGGCTTATTTCCTAGCCACCCTAGGAAGGGTAGAGCATCGGGCATCCGCGATCAAACAATTTTCGAGCGGTCACGCTGCGATGGAAGGCGGCGATCAATTCACCGTCGCTCGGCTGAGTAGATTCGCTCGATCGGGATGGTGCCGTCTGCCATAGTCCAGTCGGCGCCTCTCGTGCCCAGCAAGGTCCAACCGGTGCGCTCGTACAGTGAGATCGCCGACGAAGAGTGCTCGATGACGTCGAGCATCAGCGCTCGACCCCCGGCGTGTGTGCGCGCCCGGTCCAGCAAGGCTTCGCCGACACGCATGCCTCTGGCGGAGGGAGGTACGAACAAACGCGACACCCAGAACCCGTCCTCGCGGTCCACCAGAACTACGTGTCCGACGAGCGCGCCGTCTACTTCCGCCACCCATGCCGCTTCAGTCGGTTCGAGCCAGACGACGGGATCGGCCGGCCATCGGTCCGGGTAGCCGTCGCAGTCGTGCACTTCTCGCAGCGCCCGGACGCACTCCGGCAGATCCGCTTCGAGTCGACGACGAATTCTCACGGCTCAACGCTAGCCGCGCACCTCCCACCGACCGCGCACTGTGCAGATCGCGCCAACACCTAGAACCTGCGCCACAACCCAGAACCCGCGCCACAATCCACCCACCGCACAAAAAAGCTCCCCACCTGCATGAAGCAGGTGGGGAGCTTTGGCGGTGGCGGAGAGATTTGAACTCTCGGACGGGGGTTACCCGTCACGCGCTTTCGAGGCGCGCTCCTTAGGCCGCTCGGACACGCCACCGCGGAAAACTGTACCGCAGTGGCGGCCCGAGACTAAATCGCCTGGTCGGGCACTGTTGAATCAGTGTCCGGTGAGCTTGTCCTTGATGTTGGAGGCTGCGTCCTTGACCTTCTCCGCGCCGTCTTTCACCGAAGCCGAGACCTGGTCGCCCTTGCCCTCGTTCTTGAGGTCCTTGTTACCAGTGACCGAGCCTGTGGCTTCCTTTGCCTTGCCGCCCAGGTCCTCAGTCTTGTTGCTAATTTTGTCGTCGAGTCCCATGAATGCCTCCTGAGAATATGAAGAGGGCACTACGCCCCTTGCATGAGCACGCTTACCCGACGGCTCGACCTACAAACATGAAAAGTTCATGAGCGTTTCGACGAGAAGAACTCACGCAGCAGCGCGCCGCATTCGTCGTCCAACACACCGCCGCGCACGAGCGGGCGATGCGTGAGCCGCTGGTCGCGAACGACGTCCCACAACGATCCGACAGCACCCGTCTTCGGCTCCCACGCGCCGAACACCACGCGGGACACTCGCGCCAGCACTAACGCGCCCGCGCACATCGTGCACGGTTCGAGCGTCACAGCCAGCGTGCAGCCTTCGAGTCGCCACCCATCGCCGTGGACAGCGGCAGCAGCGCGCAACGCCAGCACTTCGGCGTGAGCCGTCGGGTCACCGGTTGCTTCGCGGGCATTGGCCGCACGAGCCAGCTCCTTGCCGTCTGCGTCGAACACCACAGCACCGACAGGTACGTCCGTGTCCGAGGCACCCACAGCCGCTACGAGAGCGGCGCGGATGTAGTCCTCGTCACTCACCTGAGCAGCTTGTCCAGCACCGTTCCGAGTTGATCGGAAAATCCGAGTCGCTGAGCGATCGAGCCGAGCTGCTCGTCGGGATAGAGATCGGTCTCGGCGACGATGATGCTCATCACCGCTTCGGGCAGGCCAAGGTCGGCCAGCAGCCCCAGGTCTCCCTCGGGCCAGGGCTCGATGTCGTCCAGCTCGTCTTCGTCGAAATCTGGGATGTCGATGTTCAGCTCGTCCAGGACATCTGCGGCAATGTCGTACTCGCCTGCAAGACTCGCGTCGGACAGCAGAAGCCGCGTACCGGAAGGAGCGGGGCGAAGAACCACAAAGAGCTCGTCGTCGACGTCCAGAAGCCCGAAAACTGCACCCGAACTCCTCATTTCGCGCAGCTCGGTTTCGGCAGCGGACAACGACGTCAATGCGGAGGCCGGTAGGGGTGTCACGCTCCACTTGCCGTCCTCGCGGACGACGGCGACCCCAAAACCTTCGAGGTCCTCCGAAGCGTTGCTCTCCGGACCGTCGATCTTCTTCGCCTTGGCGGAGCTGTTACTCGCGCGCTGTGCAGCCATGCGCGCAACGGTAGTCGCCGCACCGCCTCAAAATGAAGTCCACCGTGCGCGCGAGTGCATGCACGTATGTCAACCTGTTCACCGTGACTACTGCTCCCGTCTGTGTGCTCGGCTTGGGACTGATCGGCGGATCGATCCTTCAGGCAGCTGTTCGTGCTGGTCGAAGTGCCTGGGGATACAACCGTTCAGCGGAGGCCATCGCAGGGTCGAGCGAAGACGGATTCGAGACGGGAACCGATCTGAAAGCCGCTCTGACCCGCGCGGCCGAGACCGGTGCGCTCATCGTTATCGGTGTGCCGATGCCCGCTGTCGACAGCATTCTCGGCGCCATCGCCCAGTACGCTCCGAACAATCCGATCACCGACGTCGTCAGCGTCAAGGCAAAGGTAGCGGCCGCTGTGGCAGCGCGAGGCCTGTCCGCTCGCTACGTCGGCGGGCATCCGATGGCGGGTACCAACGAATCCGGCTGGGGTGCCGCTAACCCTGATCTGTTCCGCGACGCTGTCTGGGTCGTCGGCGTCGACGACAATGCCGACCCCGATGTGTGGCGACAAGTGGCCTCGCTGGCACTGGACTGCGGTTCGGTCGTCGTACCGGTCGAGAGCACCGAACACGACCGAGCCGTCGCGCGGATCTCGCACCTACCGCACTTTCTGGCGGAGACCCTGGCGTCCGTCGGCGCAGCCGGCGGACCGCTGGCGCTCGGGCTCGCCGCAGGCTCGTTTCGCGACGGCACCCGCGTTTCCTCGTCGGCACCCGGCCTTGTGCGTGCAATGTGCGAGGGCAACGCGGCAGCACTCACCGTCGCTCTCGACGAAGCCCTCGAACTACTGACCGCCGCACGTGCGGCCCTGGCCGAAGACGGCTCGGCGGACCTCCTCGTGCGGGAGGGAAATCTCGCACGTATCGAGTACGAGAATCATCGGCGGTGGGAAATCATCGACGTCGAACCAGGCGCCGATGGGTGGTGCGAGGCACTGCGCGAGGCCGGCCGTCGCGGCGGCGTCGTACGTCAGATTCGCTCGGCGAGTCCCGGGTAGTTGAGCACGAAGCCGTCCGCGTCCACGGTCACCGACGAACTGGAGACCGGCGAGAGGACATGGATGCCATCAGCCCCACTGCTGTAGGTGAGGTTGGCTTCCTGGATGCTCAAGTCGAGCAGATTCACGTAGACGACGGGCACCTGCTGGTCGATCGAGTCGGTGTGCAATCCGAGCCTGCGGATCGGCAGAGTGTTGAAGAACGGGCTGAGCACGACGTCGACATCCAGCGCACCGTGGTAGGTCGATCGCTGGTGGTTAGACGAATTCTCGACCATCCAGTAGCCCTCGTCGTCGAGGCTGACCGATGCCTGCTTCTCGCCGCCTGCGACGAAGGTACGCAGCGAAAGCCTGCGGGTTACACCGGTCTCGTCTGTCACCAGGTCGTATGAGGCACTGAATGCGGGATGCTCGTCGCACGCGCCGCCGATGATGCGTCCAGCGGCCTTGATGCGGTTGCCGTTGAGCTGAACGCGAACCGACTCCATCCGGGGGGCATCGTGCGCTCGCCACGTCAGAATTGCCGGCCAGGACCCTGTCGACTGCGCTGGGGCGGAAGCGCGTTCTACACCCGATGTTGGAGTGGTCACTCGACTACGGTAGGCGACAGCCCGGTCAGAAGACCAAGCGGTAGTGACTTTTATGGCCACCGAGCCCATGCCGGTACCCGGTTCTGCAGGCTTTGAACCAAGGAATCCCCACTTGGCCGAACCAGTTCACGTGGCATCGATTACATCCACGTCACTACTGTGTACCTCGTGACTGCAGGTGGCTTCGACTTCGCGCACTCCGAGCAGGCCGCGAAAAGTCGACACGACAAGGCAACGGCCCTCGCCCGCTACATCTGGGAGCGTGGCATCGACAGCGGGGAACTGCTCGCCCTGCCCGATGCGACACGTCGAAAGCTGGCCAGGGCCGCCGACCTCAGTCCGCCCAGCACGATGGAGACGTGGACGATCGCCGCCGAACTGCTCGATCAGAAGAGCGCTTGGGCACAGGACAATGCGGCCCATCCGTCGGCGACTCCTGCGCACGCCGACGAGAAGATCATGTGGGTGAAGCCGCCGATTGCGCCCTGGTAGTGCGGCTTTGCCGCCCGTGAGCACTTATGCACGCGCCAATGTACCTAAACGCTCACGGGCTGCGGAGCAGCGCTCCAGGCCCGATCACGTCCGAGGGCCGCCCGTCTTCGACAATCGTCCCGTTCGCCATCACCAGCACCCTGTCGGCGATGGCGACAGTCGAGAGTCGGTGCGCGATGATCAGTGCCGTCCGACCGTGCAGGATCGTCTCGAGCGCACGCTGGACGAGCAATTCGCCGGGGATGTCGAGGCTGGACGTTGCCTCGTCGAGCACGATCACCGCGGGCGCAGCCAGGAACACCCGAGCGAACGCGACGAGTTGGCGCTGCCCCGAGCTGAGTCGGCCGCCGCGCTTGCGCACGTCGGTGTCGATGCCGTTCGGCAGGGTGGAGATGAACTCGGTCAGCCCGACGGCTTCTGCTGCGGCAGCGACCTCGGCATCTGTCGCGGACGGCTTGCCGAGGCGGATGTTGTCGGCCACGGAACCGGAGAACAGGAACGACTCCTGCGTCACCATGACGATGTGCTCGCGCATGTTTTCGTCACCAAGGGTGCGCAGGTCGATGCCGTCGAGACTGACGGTTCCCGCCGTCGGATCGTAGAACCGTGCAAGAAGCTTTGCCAACGTGGACTTTCCGGCACCGGTGGCTCCGACCAACGCCACGACTCGACCCGCGGGGACATGCAGCGAGAACTCGGGAAGTACAACGCGGTCGGCACCGTAGGCGAACTCCACCTTGTCGAAATCGAGTTCACCCCGAGCCGCGGCGAGACGCACCGGGTTGCTCGGCGACTCCACCGACGGCTGTTCTTCCAGTACTCCCGAGATCTTCTCGAGCGCGGCAGCAGCAGACTGGTAGGAGTTGAACACCTGAGCCAGCTCGTCCAGAGGTCCGTAGAACCTGCGCAGGTACAGGACGTAGGCCGCGAGCACACCGATGTCCATGTGGCCGTTGATCACTCGGTAACTCCCGAACACCACGATGACTGCGAGCGTGAGGTTACCGATCCACCGGACGATGCCGGTGTAGCTGGCCATACCGCGCAGCGCAGCCGTCGTCGCATCGCGGTATTGGGTGTCTTCCGTCTCGAGAATTGCGTTGTTGCGACCTTCGCGACGGAACACCTGGACTGCGCGAATTCCGCCCATCGACTCCACGAAGTGGACGACGACCTTGGCGATTGCGACGCGGGTGCGGCGGTAGTCGCTGCGTTGCTCGCGCTGCGACCACCGGGTGACGAGTACGAGCGGGATGAAGCCTGCAAGCACGATCAACGCAAGTGGCACATCGAGATACACGAGAATCACCGCGATACTGACGATCGACAGCACCGCGGACAAGGCGTCGTTCAACGCACTTTCGAGCAGTGTCTGCAGTGACTCCACATCGCTGGTGAGTCGAGAAATCAACCGTCCCGAGGTGTACTTCTCATGAAACGAGAGGCTCAACTTCTGCGCATGGGTGAATACACGTCGGCGCAGATCGAACAGAATCGACTGGCTCAGTCTGCCCGAGACCATCAGGAACCAGTACGTGGTGATCGCACCGAGAATCCCGAATGCGCTGTACCCGAGCACCGCCGACACCAGTGGAGCCCAATTGCCGTCCACTGCCGCCGAGACGCCGTTGTCCAGCGCGTACGCGATGAACAACGGCCCGGCAACGAACGCGAGGTTGTCGACGATGATGATCGCGAGCGCCAACAGCGCCTGCTTGCGATACGGCCTGATCAGCGATATCAACAGTCGCCTCGATCGGCCGGCGAGGATCGTGTTACCGCTGGAATCGACTGTGGAATCTTCGTTTCCGGTTCCACGCCAATCAGTCTGGTCAGCCATCGATCGACCCCATCACGTGGCGGTACTTCGCCGACGTCGCCAACAATCGTTCGTGCGTACCCTGTTCCACGATTGTTCCGTTCTCGAGATGCAGCACTCGGTCGGCAAGGGCGGCGGTGGACGGTCGATGCGCGACGAGCAGTGTCGTCGAGTGCGTCAGAACTCGTCGTAAATCTTCTTGAACAAGCGCTTCGGTGCCGACGTCCAACGCCGAGAGCGGGTCGTCGAGCACCAGAATTCGCGGCTTTCCGAGAACTGCTCTCGCCAACGCCAGTCGCTGACGCTGCCCGCCGGACAAGCTCATGCCCTGCTCACCGATCCGAGTGTTGATACCCCACGGCAGTGTCTCGACAAACTCTCGGGCGTGTGCGATGTCGAGTGCCTCGTCGACGTCGGCATGAGTGGCTGCCGGCCGACCGAGCGCAATGTTCTCGCGCACGCTGGCCGAGAACAGCACCGGATCCTCGAACGCCACCGACACGACCGAGCGCAAGTCCGCCAACGACAACGTCCTGATGTCGATTCCATCGATTGTCACCGAACCTGCCGTGACGTCGAACAACCTCGGTACCAAGTTGGTGAGCGCGGTCTTGCCGCTACCCGTGACGCCGACCAGCGCGACGATCTCACCTGGCTCGATACGGAAGTCGACGCCGGTGAGAAGCGGGGCGGTGGCGTCGGGGAACGTGAATCCGACGCCACGAAATTCCAGTACCCCTCGCACGTTCTGCGGCAGCACAACGGGATTGACGGGTTCGGTGATCGTTTCCGGGGTATCCATGATCTCCCAGTAGCGATCCGCTGCAGTGCGCGCGTTGTTGAGCTCGGCCAGCAAGAAGCCGAAAGATTCGATGGGCCACAGCAGAAACGCCACGATCGCCATTGCCGCGACGAGCATGCCTGCCGTCATGGTTCCCTGAACGATCGAATATCCACCGAACGCGAGCATCGCACCGATTCCGATCGGCGGGATGCCGACGATCAGCGACCACAGGATTGCGAGGTAGCGGACCTTCTTCATCTCGGTCCCGCGCAGCGTTGCAGCGCCGCGCAGGAACCTGCGGCCCAGGTGCGCGCTGCGCCCGAACGCCTTCAGGACACGGATGCCCTGGATCGACTCCTCGACGGTGGTGGTGACATCGCCCGCTTGATCCTGGGCGTCGCGCGCAACGACGCGGTACAGCCCTTCGAATCGAGTGCAGATGATCACCAACGGAATTGCGGTCACCGACATGACGAGCCCGAGTTGCCAGGACTGAACGAACAGCACACCGAGACCGACAACCAAGGTGACTGTATTGATGATGATGAACGGGCCGACGAACGCGACGAACCGACGCAGCGACGACAGGTCCGAAATCGCGCGCGAGAGCAGCTGGCCGGATTCCCAACCCTCGTGCGCCGATACCGAGAGCCTCTGCAACTTGTCGAACACCGCTGCGCGGGCTGATATCTCGAACTGACTCGACGGCGCGGACACCAGGTAACGACGAACCCAGATACCGAGGGCATCGATGGTTCCCAAAAGGACTATGAGAGCGGCAGGCCACCAGATCGCGGAGAAATCGCCGTCGGTGATCGGACCGTCGATGACGCCCTGAATCACCAGCGGAATCACGAGGCCGGTCAGTGTGGCGATCAATGAGACCGTGATCGACAGCGTGAAGTGCCACCGGTACGGCGCGAGGAACGGAAGAAACCGGGCCAGCGAGCTTCGGGTGCCGCGCTGGCGGTTCGACTGTTCGGCCGTTGTCGTCCGACTTTCGAGAACACCCGTGGACACGTTTTTCTCCTTACATGCTGTGGAATGCATGGTTTCACTCCGGCAGCCCTCCGACCAACCGATTTTTCTCGTGCGGCATTCCACGCACCGGTGTGTGTGGCAGAACCTGTCGGAGTTCTCGAGTAACGTTCTGCATGAGTTTTGGCCTGCATTGGAAGTCGTTGCTGCAAGAGAAGGGTGCCCGTGAGTTCACGATCGATGGTCGGGCTGTTCGCCGGGATCGGCGGGCTCGAGTTGGGGCTCTCGGAGCAGGGCTGGTCGACAGAATTGCTGTGCGAGATCGATCCGGGTGCAGGCGCTGTCCTCGGTGCACAGTTCCCCGGCGTCCCCTTGGCCACCGATGTGACCAAGCTGCGGGCATTGCCGCCGGAAACCGAACTCGTCGCCGCCGGCTTTCCGTGTCAGGACCTGTCGCAAGCCGGTCGTACCGCAGGCATCACCGGTGCGCGGTCGGGCCTGGTCGACGAGGTATTCAGGCTGGTCAAGCGTCGCAACGGCCCGCGGTGGCTACTTATCGAGAACGTTCCGTTCATGCTGCAACTCGGCCGGGGTGCAGCAATGAAACACATCACCGACGCATTGTCCGATCTCGGCTACATGTGGGCCTACCGCGTCGTCGACGCCCGGTCGTTCGGGCTTCCGCAACGCCGCCAACGCGTGCTGATGCTCGCATCGCGCACCGAGGATCCCCGCGAGGTTCTGTTCTCCCAGGACGAAGGACCGGTGCCCGACGGTGACCCGTCCGATCAGCCGTGCGGCTTCTACTGGACCGAGGGCACCCGCGGCCTCGGCTGGGCGGTCAATGCGGTTCCGACGCTCAAGGGTGGCTCGTCCATCGGCATCGCCAGTCCGCCTGCAATCCGATTGCCATCCGGCGAGATCGTCACGCCCGGCATCGTCGGCGCCGAGCGGCTTCAGGGGTTCGATCCCGATTGGACAGCGCCCGCGTTGGCGCTGCCTGGTGTGCGCGCCGGGCATCGGTGGAAGCTCGTCGGCAACGCGGTCAGCGTGCGGATGGCGTCGTGGGTGGCCTCTCAACTCGAGCGCCCGCAGCTCCACGACGACTCCGACGACGTCGAACTGATGCCGGGGCAAGCGTGGCCTACCGCTGCATGGGGATCCAACGGCTCGGCGTACCGCGTGCACCGATCGACGTGGCCGGTCCACGAACCGTACGAGAACCTCAGCGACTTCCTCGACGACTCGAAGTTGCTGTCCGCCCGGGCCACTGCCGGGTTCCTCAAGCGCGCCCGGATGGGCAATCTGCGGTTCGTGCCGGGATTCCTCGACGACGTCGAATCTCATCTGGACCGCATGGGCGGTCATCCCAGCCCCACATCCCGAGCGGCCCCGGCAGCATGAGCGATCAGCTGTTTCCCGATCCGCCCGCGCTGGCTCGGCCCTTGGCGTTGGCGGGCAACAAGCCCGCACCCGACGCCGATCGCAGCGACAAGAAGAACTACGCGCAACGACTGTCGAACCACCTGGCTCAAACCGTCGCCGACGCCCTGCGGCCGCACTACCCGAACATCACTCCCGACGCGTGGGGCGTCGGGCAGGAAGCGCAGGTCGACGTCGCGAAAGGACGCAAAAGACTCGACGTCAAAGCTCTCGATCCGACGCTCGGGCTCATCCTGTGCGTGTCGATCAAGACCTACAGCTTCCGTGACTTCAGCCCACGGACCGGAAAGTTCGGGCGCTGGACCAAAAACATCGTGCGCAACGACCACGAATTGCGCGGCGAAGCGATGGTTCTCCACCAGCGTCAGCCCTACAGCGTGCTCATCGCCGTCATGTTCGAACCGTTTGCCACATGCGACGACGGTGACGCCTCCAAGGCCAGCGATACCGGCAAGTCGTCGTTCGCCCATCACGTGACCACGCTCTCCAAGCGATCCGGCCGCGGTAAGCGAGCAGTCGTCGGTGGCCCGAGCAAGATGTGGGTCGACCTCGGCGCCGAGGACACCCGCTACGACCTGTTCGAGAAAGTCTTCATCGGGCTGTACGACACCGACGGCACAGTGCGCTTCTTCGACGTCGACGAGTCGCCGCCGCGCAACGGGCGCCCGACGGACGCGCAGACGCTGGGGTTCGAGGACTTCGTCGCGCTCGTCCACGGGGAGGTCGAGCGTCGCAACAAGTTCGCGCCCACGTGGTCCGAGCCCGAGGACAGTGAAGACGGTTAATGTCAAAGGGTGGACAAGCCACTGACCGACGCCGCCACCAGCGCGCGGCTCAGCAAGCAACGCAGGCGAGATACCAAACCCGAGGTTGCGCTTCGCCGTGAACTGCACAGCCGTGGTCTGCGTTATTTTGTCGACCGGGCACCGCTGAAAGGTCTGAGGCGTCGGGCAGATCTTGTCTTCCCTCGTCGAAAGGTCGCGGTCTATGTCGACGGATGCTTCTGGCACAGCTGCCCCGTTCACTCCACGAAACCGCGCAACAACGCGCAGTGGTGGGCTGACAAGTTGGCAGGCAACGTAGCTCGTGATCGCGATACCGATGTGCGCCTCGCGGCCGAAGGATGGACCGTCGTGCGGGTGTGGGAGCACGAGCCGGCGGGCGAGGCTGCCGACAAGGTGGAGCTAAAGTTGAACCAGTGACGCAACGGAGAGTCACCGTACTGACGGTGTTACTGGTGGTCGCCGGGTTGCTGTACTCAGCGTGGGTGGCGGAGTTCTTTCTCGATACCGGGCTCGACCCGACCCATTCTTTTCTCAGCGAGCTGGACGCGTCCGATCAGCCGTATAGAGATTTCTTCAGTACCGCGGATCTGATCACGGGGTTGCTCCTGATCGCGGCATCGGCGATCGGAATGTGGGCATTGGCCCGCACGCGGTTCACCAGCACCGGCTGGATCGCTGTCGGGATCTTCGGCGCCGCGACGATCGCCGATTCGCAGCTGCCGATCGAGTGTGTCGCCGAGAACGACCCGACCTGCCCGGTCGAGCCGAGCGGCCTGTTCCCCCAGCTGCATCACATTCACGCGCTGACCAGCACGATCGCGGTGTTTGCTGTGTTCACCGCGATCGTGGCATTCACGGTCGCGGCATTCCGCTACCGGACGCTTCCTCTACTCCGCACCGCCGGATTGGCCGTGCTGATTGTCACCTCGCTCGCCACCGCCTGGCTGATGATCGCCGACAACCTCCCCGGCACCTACAGTCTCGGGCTCGCACAACGGATCCAAGTGTCAGGAATGTCGCTGTACCTGGCAGTGCTCGGGTTCGCCGTTCTCAGACCGGGAGTACCGCTGACCAGGTAGCTTTCCTCAGTATGTCGGGTAAAGATCGCATACTGAGCTTCCTGAAGACGCATTGGATTCCAATTATCCTGGTCATCCTCGCGGTGGTGTTCATCGCCGAGAATCGCTACCGCACCACCATCGAACTATTCTGGCTGCAGATCAGCTCACCACTGTGGTTGATTTTGCTGGTGCTGTTCGCTGTCGGTTTTGCAGCCGGGCGGCTGAGTGCTCGACGGCGCAGTGATCGACAGGCGCGGGTGAAGAAATAGACTGCGGTGCATGTCGTTCACCGCAACCGCACTCGAAGGCTCGAAGACCGATCAGTACGAGCAGCTGGTCCAGCAGGCTCGGGCCCTCGTCGACGGAGAGTCCGACCGCATCGCCAATGCCGCCAACATCTCGGCGCTCGTCTATCACGCTCTCCCCGAGGTCAACTGGGCCGGTTTTTACCTGTACGACGGCACCGAACTGGTTGTCGGCCCATTCCAGGGGCAGCCCGCATGTGTACGGATCGCACTGGACAAGGGCGTCTGTGGCGCCGCAGCAACGACGCGGAAGACGCAGCGAATCGCTGACGTCCACGCTTTCCCCGGCCACATCGCGTGCGACGCAGCGACGCGTTCGGAGGTGGTTGTCCCGTTGTACGACGGAGAGACCCTCGTCGGCGTCTTCGATCTGGACAGCCCGGTCTCGAATCGATTCGACGCCGAAGACCAGGCAGGCCTCGAAGCTATTGCCTCGATTTTCACCCAATCACTGAACAACACAGTCTGACGCAGCGCTGAAGAACCACGCCATCACCAACGCGCCGGGGTCGACGACGCCGCGAGCTGCGTCCCCGACGTAGGAAGCTCGCCCGAGGCGGGCGAGCATGTCCTGCGTCGACTGGGCTCCGGCCTCGCCTGCCTGGGCAGCGGCCCGCAATCCCTCGACCAGATCGGTAGCTGCTTCGAGCGCGTCGACGGCCGGAGCGATGGCGTCGACCATCGTATTGTCACCGACACTCGCACCCCCGACTTCGGTGATGCTGTCGAGTCCTCCCCTGGCTGCCGCGGTAATCGATGCGAGGTCGACGGTCTCCAGGCTTCGGTAGAACTGACGAAACCAGATTCCGAACAGCGCGCCGGACGTGCCTCCGGCATGCCCCAGGTACGCCTCCGACACAGCCTCGAATATTGTTTGTGCCGAATAGGTTTCGCGGATACTGGCTAGATCGAGCTGTTCCAGTGCCGCGACCATGTTGGTGCCGAAGTCGCCGTCACCGGCCCGCCGGTCGAGATCGGTCAGCGCAGGTTCTTCCGCGAGCACCCGCTCCACCCATGCCGCAACCCACCCTGATACGAAACGATCACGTGAACTGCCGTTTTCAGTCGGGGTGAAGCTCGGACCGAAGCCAGCGCGCTCGCCCAGTTCCGACTGCCCACTCGCAGTGACATTCGGCCATGCCGGCGCGTCTGTCGGCGCGTCCCAGAGTTCGAGCATCTCGTCGTCCACCCGCACCAGTGTGATCGACGCCCCGCCCATGTTGAGTGCGGTGACAAGGCTGCCGACCAGCGGACGAGCAACCTCGATCCCTTTGTCGGACAGGAACTCTGCCAGCTCGCCATAGAGCAAGTGCAGCTCCATTGGATGCGTCGCTCCGAGACCGTTGACGAAGGCGATGACCTTGTCGCCGCGCTCGAGTTCCAGCGAATCGATCACCGGCTGAGTCAGCGCGGCGACGATCTCTTGCGCTGGCATCGTGGGTACTCGCTGTGTTCCGCGCTCACCGTGGATACCGATCCCGAGCTCGATTTCACCGTCGGGAAGGTCGAACGACGGCTCGCTCGAACCGGGCAACGTACACGGGCGAAGCGCAACGGCCATGCTGCGCGCACCACCGGCGACCCTGCGACCGAGCGCGGTGATCGAGGGCAGCGAATCCCCTCGCTCTGCCGCGGCACCACAGATCTTCTCGACGACGACGGTGGCCGCCGTGCCGCGCCGCCCCGGTCCGTCGCCGTCGGTGCGTTCGGTGGCAACATCGTCGTCGACCAGAACGAAATCGGCTTCTATTCCGTCTTCCTGCAGCAGCTCTCGCGCAATCCGAAAGTTCATCACATCGCCCGTGTAGTTCTTGACGATGTGCAACACTCCTCCGCCGACATTGATCGCCTTCGATGCCTCGTGCACCTGCAACGCGTTCGGCGAAGTGAAGACCAGGCCCGGACAGACGGCCGTGAGCATGCCTGACCCGATGAACCCCGCGTGCATCGGCTCGTGACCAGACCCGCCGCCCGACAGCAGCGCGACCCGGCCGGAAGCAAGGGGCTCGCGGCGCGTCAGAAAACCGGGATCGGCGTGCCAGGCAATGTCATCGGTGGAGGCGACCAGCCCGCGGAGGGTGTCGGCAACGAACGTGGAGGCTGAGTTGACGAACATTCCCCCACCCTAGCCAGGGAACGTCGGCGGCGGCAGGCGGTAGTCGACCGGGGTGGCCGAGAAGTCGATCGGATTGCGGACATGCTTGCTCACCGCTCCCGGCACGTCCACCCGCGGATTCAGACCGAGGGACTCGGCGAACTCGAACGCTTCCTCGATCGAGTTGACCGGCCCCGCCGGAACGTGACGGTCGGTCAGGGCTCGATACCACTCGTCAGCGGTACGCGAGACAAATTTCGAGGTCAGCTGATCGACCAACACATCCCGATTCTCCACGCGTGCGGAGTTCCCAACGAATCGCTCGTCGCCCGCCAGGTCCGACAGTCCGAGCACCTCCACCAGCGCGGCGAACTGCTTGTCGTTGCCGACGGCAAGGGCGAGGGGACGGTCCGCCGTCTCGAACACCTCGTACGGCACGACTGACGCGTGCTTGTTTCCCATCGACCTCGGGACTTCACCGGAACCGAGGTAGGCCGCAGACTGATTGCTGAGCGCTGAGAGCACACACGCCATCAGGCTGGTATGTACGAGCTGCCCGGTACCGGAGACCGAACGATGATGCAGCGCAGCAAGAATACCGGCGAGCGCGTGCAGGCCGGTGGCAACGTCGACCATCGCTACGCCCACTTTCGTGGGTGTCTGGGCATCGGGGCCGGTGACGCTCATTAGCCCTCCCATGGCCTGGACCAACAAGTCGTAGCCCGGTAGCGCAGCACCTCCGCCGGTGCCGAATCCGGTGATGGAACAGTAGATCAGCCCGGGCTGCTCGTGCGACAACGCTTCATACCCGAGGCCAAGGGATTCCATCGTTCCGGATCGGAAGTTCTCGACGAGAATATCCGCGCGCGAGACGATCTCACGAGCCTCGGCGGTACCCCTGTCGGATTTCAGGTCGATCACGCGCGAGGTCTTGTTCCGATTGACCGACGCGAAATACGTTGCCGTTCGACTCGAATCGTAGGGCGGTCCCCACGATCGGGTGTCGTCACCGCCGCCCGGACGCTCGATCTTGATGACCTCGGCGCCCATGTCGGCGAGCATCATCGTCGCGTACGGGCCGGCAAGCACGCGCGAGAAGTCGGCGACGACGAGGCCCGCCAGGGGCCCTGAGTTCTCGGTTTCAGCCACCGGCTCACCCTAGCGGCGCGCCGGTAACTGCTTCCACCTGCTCTCGGGTCACGCCGGGAGCAAGCTCGGCCAGGGCCAACGTCCCGTCACCCACGACGTCGATCACCGCGAGGTTGGTGATGATCCGGTTCACCACGCCCTGCCCGGTCAGCGGCAGTGTGCACGTGTCCAGAATTTTCGGGTTGCCGTCGCGGTCGGTGTGCTCCATGACGACGATGACTCGGCGGGCACCGTGGACGAGATCCATCGCCCCGCCCATCCCCTTGACCATCTTGCCGGGAACCATCCAGTTCGCCAGGTCACCGGTGCGCGAGACCTGCATTCCGCCGAGTACCGCGGTGTCGATGTGTCCGCCGCGAATCATGCCGAACGACAGCGAGGAATCGAAGAATGCCGCACCGGGATTGACGGTGACGGTTTCCTTGCCCGCATTGATGAGGTTGGCGTCGATCTTGTCCTCGGTCGGGTACGGCCCGGTTCCGAGAATGCCGTTCTCCGAGTGCAATACAACCCTGACAGCAGGGGTGAGATACGCCGGAATCAGCGTAGGCAAACCGATCCCGAGGTTGACGTACTCACCGTCGATCATCTCAGCGGCCGTACGCTCGGCCATCTGATCGCGTGTCCAGCTCATGCCTGACCTCCTGCACTGATCGTGCGCTTTTCGATTCGCTTCTCCTGCGGGCCGGTGTGCACGATGCGCTGCACGAACACTCCTGGCAGATGCACTGCGCCCGGGTCGATTTCACCGGGTTCGACGAGTTTCTCGACCTGCGCGATCGTGATCTTTCCTGCCATCGCCGCAAGTGGGTTGAAGTTCATTGCGGTCTTGTCGAACACGAGATTACCCTCGGTGTCACCGATTTCGGCATGCACGAGCGCATAGTCGGCGTTGATCGCCTCTTCCATCACGTACCGCTTGGACCCGAACACCCGCGTTTCCTTCGGCGGTGATTCGATCGCGACGGAGCCGTCGGCGTTGTAGCGCCACGGCATCCCGCCGTCGGCGATGGGACTTCCGACGCCCGCCGGGGTGAAGAACGCAGGAATACCGGTACCACCGGCGCGCATACGCTCGGCGAGCGTGCCCTGCGGAGTCAGTTCCACCTCGAGCTCGCCGGCCAGGTACTGCCGCGCGAACTCTTTGTTCTCTCCCACGTACGAGGCCGTCACCCTGCTGATCCGACCGTTGGACAGCAAAATCCCGAGGCCGTGATCGTCGACGCCACAGTTGTTGGAGAACACCTCCAGATTCGACGCGCCGGTTGCCACGATGGCCTCGATCAGCGCGTCGGGAATGCCGCACAGCCCGAAGCCGCCGACCGCTATCCGTGCCCCGTCGCCGATATCGGCAACTGCCGAGACCGCCGATTCGAATACTTTGCCTGCCACTGTCGAACCCCTAGCTACTCGATGTCCATTCTTCGAACGTGTCCTCAGTGAACCTCGAGCTGGCGATAATGCTGGTAACAACGCCGATATCGATCGCCCTACGAAAGCTCTCAGCGGTTGGCGTTCACTGAGTGGACGCTAGAATGATGCCATGCCCCCGAACGTCGTCGCGCGAGCAACCGCACTTCTTCGAGCGGTCGGCGGCGCCGAACCTACCGGAGCATCGACCACCGAACTTGCTCGGGCCACCGACCTAGCGCGCCCGACAGCGCACCGGCTGCTCACTTCCCTGGCCGAAGAGGGCTTCCTCGACCGGGACACCTCGACCGGCGTCTGGGCCCTCGGGCCCGAGATGTACCTGCTCGGCTCCGCAGCCGCCGGTCGCTACGACATCACCGATCACGCGAGAGCCATTGTCCACACGCTCGCGAGGGAGAGTGGCGAAAGCGCGTTCCTGTCCACTCGTCGGGGTGACGAAACCGTCTGCCTTCTGCGCGAGGACGGAAGGTTCCCGCTACGTTCTCACGTGCTGTACGAAGGGGTCCGGCTTCCGCTCGGGGTCGCGTCTGCAGGACTCGTCATCCTGGCCCATCTGAAGGACCGCGAGGTGGACGATTACCTGGAGCGCACGGACCTGCAACCTGACTGGGGGGTCCACCACTCACCTGCCGCGATCCGACACCGCATCGCGACGACACGCGAGAACGGCTACGCCGTCAACCCGGCTCTCCTGGTCGAGGGAAGCTGGGGCATCGGAGCTGCCGTCTTCGACCGCGCCGGCGCACCGGCATGGGCACTGAGCCTCACGGGCGTAGAAACACGCTTTCGGCCCGAACGCCACCGCGAGCTCGGCACACTCCTACTCGAACAGGCCCACGTTCTGACGGGCCTGTTGCAACCTCGTCGCTGAGCCTTGGTACAACTCACCACCGACGGCGGGAATTGCTGTCGAATATCCTGCCGTACAACGATTGTCGGGACCTACACCGGGACCTAAGGTGGTTGAGCACCTGTTCCGACCGTAGAGGATTCCCCATGCCGCGCTTCACAGCTTCAGCCCGCCGTGCCTGCATCGGGGGGTTACTCGCTGTGTCCGCAGCAAGCTCGGTCCTGCTGTATGCCGCTCCCGCCCTGTCCCAGCCCTCAGCGACCCAGCCCTCAGCTACCCAGCCCGGCCCCGATTGCCCCGACGTTCAGGTCCTCTTCACGCGCGGGTCCGGCGAACTACCCGGTCTGGGAATCGTGGGCGCCCCGTTCGTGAAGATGCTGACGGCCGCCCTCCCTGGCAAGAAGGTCGAGTCTTACGCCGTTGAATACGGAGCGAACTGGAACCAGAAGACTGCCCCTGACGGTGCTACCGACATCTCGCGGGAGATCGTCGAGTTCGCGGCGCGCTGCTCGGAGACGACGTTCGTGCTCGGCGGTTACTCCCAGGGTGCATCGGCAACGGCGATCGCGCTCGGCGTGCCCACGAACTTCGGCCAGGGCGAGGTCATTCCGGAGGCACTTGCGCCGCGTATCGCCGCCGTCGTCACCTTCGGCGATCCACTAGGTCGTCGCAAGGGGACGATCGAAACCCAGAGTGCGCTGTACGGTGACCGCGCCCGGACGTATTGCGCCGTCGGCGATCCGGTGTGCAGCACAGGCGTCAATGTTCTCGCCCATCTCTCCTACGCGTTCAACAGCACTGTCCCGGACGCCGTTGCGTTCACGTCCTCGAAGGTTCTTGCCCTCACCCCGTGACGTCCCCGAAATATTCTCCGGCGTGAGCCGGATCTGGAGCGTGGTTCCGGGTTCCTCTCGATCATCGCTGCCTGTATATGTCACCGGACGGCGCTACTGTGGTCGAGCTGGCGCTATGCCGGACGTGCGTTTCGGTGCGTGACCGCCAATTCGCGGTAGACGGCCGAGTTCAGGCCGGAGTGCGCGACCTCGTCGTCGGTGAGTTCGCGTCGGACCTTGCCCGGAACGCCCGCGACGAGCGACCTCGGCGGAATTTGCGCATTCTCGGTGATCAGTGCCCCCGCTGCGACGAGTGATCCTTCGCCGACTACAGCGCCGTTCATGATCACTGCACCCATGCCCACCAGCGATCCGTCGCCGATGGTGCAGCCGTGCAGCACAGCATTGTGCCCGACGCTGACGTTCTCCCCCACCGTCAACGGGAAACCGGGATCGACGTGGGCCACGACGCCGTCCTGCAGGTTCGAGCCCGCCCCGATCCTGATGTCCTCGTACTCCGCGCGAAGCACGGCGCCGTACCAGATGCCGGTCGCTGGGCCCAGATGCACGCGCCCGACGACGGTCGCGTTGAACGCGATCCAGGCATCCGGGTCGATCTGCGGGCTTCCGGCTTCGAGGGCGATGACGCCCCGGTGAAGCGTCGACGAATTCTGGCTGTCGGTCACGTGAATCTCATTTCTTCTCGGATCGGACGTGTGGAGGGCAATTCGATCATTCTTGGGTCGCAAGGGTTGCATCGTGGTCCGGTTGGTGCCGGCCAGCCCCGGATCTACCGAGGATCGACCTTACGTCGGTCGCCTCGGTAGGCCGGGGCTTTCGGCATGCGAGACGACTCACCGGCATCGAGGAGCGGCAGCGTCCGAAAGCGCACGATCTCCGACAGCACGACCACGCTCGTCGACCGGGCGATAGTGCGAGATTGATTGAGAGCGATCAAGGTTCGCTGCAAATCGTCGTGCGATTCGGCCGCGACGCGACACAGCACGTCGCCGGACCCGGTGGTCGCAAACGCCTCCAACACGCCTGGTATCGCCTCGAGCACAGTGGCCACGTCGTCCAGAGCGCCCTGGGCGATCTCCAGCGTCACGAAAGCCTGAACTCCGTAACCCGCTGCGGCCAAACCAATTCGCGGCTCGTAGCCAGAGATGATTCCGCGTTCTTCGAGTCGGTGCAGACGCGCGGCCACGGTCGCGCGCGCGACTCCGAGAACCCGGGACAACTCCAGCACGCCGATCCTCGAATTCTCGTGCAGCGTACCGAGAATTGCTCGGTCCAGTTGGTCGAGTGACGACTCCATACAATGACCTCCGAGGTGAACAATATGTATAGAAACCCGGTGCAATCCCTGCGAATTTTGGCCGGATCTACCAGGAGAACAGTACTCGATTGACACCCTCAGCACCCCGGTGTTGCCTGGTTGTATAGCTACCTCAATTCGATGCAGCCGAAGGTGAATCCCATGTCTCTCGACAACGTTCTGAACGACGACGAAAAGCTTGCCGACCTCGATGCCGACCAGCTCCGCCAACTCGTCGGCCTCGTCGAATACGACGACGAGCGCGACCCGTTCCCGGTGAGCGGGTGGGATGCGATCGTCTGGGCCGTCGGCAACGCGGTGCAGACGTCCCACTTCTTCCAATCCGCGTTCGGCATGGAACTCGTTGCGTACTCCGGACCGACGACTGGCCAGCGTGATCATCACGCCTACGTGCTCAAGTCCGGCGCGGTGCGATTCGTCATCAAGGGAGCCGTCGATCCGGACAGCGACCTCAATGACCACCACGCCCGGCACGGCGACGGCGTCATCGACATCGCCCTGTCGGTTCCCGATGTCGATCGCTGCATCGAGCACGCGCGGGCACAGGGTGCGCGGGTTCTGGTGGAGCCGCACGATCTGACCGACGAGAACGGCACCGTACGTGCCGCGTCCATCGCGACTTACGGCGATACCCGGCACACGCTGGTCGATCGTTCGCGCTACAGCGGGATCTATCTACCCGGCTATGCTCCTCGCACCTCCACGTTGGTGAAGCCGGCGGGCGCGCCGAAGCGGATCTTCCAGGCGCTGGACCACGTCGTCGGCAACGTCCAACTCGGCAAGATGGACGAATGGGTCGACTTCTACAAGCGGGTCATGGGTTTCACCAACATGGCCGAGTTCGTCGGTGCCGACATCGCGACCGACTATTCGGCACTGATGAGCAAGGTCGTCTCCAATGGGAACCACCGCGTGAAGTTCCCCCTCAACGAACCTGCCATCGCGAAGAAGCGATCGCAGATCGACGAGTACCTGGACTTCTACCGCGGGCCAGGCGCTCAGCACCTGGCCCTGGCAACCAACGACATCCTCACATCCGTCGATACCCTCCGCGCGGCGGGTATCGAGTTCCTGGCGACGCCGGATTCGTACTACGAGGATCCCGAACTACGCTCGCGCATCGGCAACGTGCGGGTGCCAGTCGAGGAGCTACAGAAGCGCGGAATCCTGGTCGACCGTGACGAAGACGGGTACCTGCTGCAGATCTTCACCAAACCGCTCGTCGACCGCCCGACCGTCTTCTTCGAACTGATCGAGCGGCACGGTTCGCTCGGATTCGGTATCGGAAACTTCAAGGCGCTCTTCGAGGCCATCGAGCGCGAACAAGAGGCGCGCGGCAACTTCTGAACCGCCCCGCCACCGCCGGGTCAATTCTCGCCCGGCGGTAGCGGGCTGTCCAGGCCACCGCGGGCTTCGTCGAAAATCAGCCACGTCCGGGTGGACCGCACCCCATCGACACTTTGCAGACCCTCCAGGACGACGTGACGCAGCGTCTCGTTGTCGGGAGTTCGCACGAGCACCAACACGTCGAAATCGCCTCCGAGCAAACTGAAGTGATCGACGAACGGCATCGATTTCAGGCCGTTGGCCACCGCACGCCACGAATCCTGCCGGATCGACAATGCAATGAACGCCGATGTCCCGAGTCCGGACGCAGCATGATCGACTCGCACCGTGAAGCTCTCGATGACACCGGTGGATCGAAGCCGTTCGACCCGCGTGTAGGCATGCGCCCGAGAGATGTGAACGCGGTCGGCGAGCACTCGCATCGACAGCCGACCGTCACTCGACAGCTCCCGCAGAATCCGACGATCGACGTCGTCCAGTTCCACCCGGTCCGAACCCTCTGCCATATGTCCACCGCTCCCTTGTCGAACACCTCGCGCATTGGACACTATCGGACATCCGGGGCCACTTGTCAGCCGATCGTCTTCGAATCGCGGATCGCTGACGAAACAATGGTCTCCCGCGGGCAGAATCACTGTACAAGTCGATTTCAGGAGAGTGCCCCATGACGACAGTCGAGATTTCCCCGGCAGCTCAGTATCAACAGTTCATGCCAGCCGACCGTCCCGTCCAGTACCTCGCACCGGACGGCACGGGCGTCGACAGCGCGGCACGATACGCGCGACCGTCCGACGAGCGACTGCTGCAGATGTACCGATCGATGGTCCACGGCCGCCGATTCGACCAGCAGGCAACAGCACTGACCAAGCAAGGCCGGTTGGCGGTGTACCCGTCGGCTCGCGGGCAGGAGGCGTGCCAGATCGCGGCCGCTCTGTGCCTCGACGACCAGGACTGGATGTTCCCCACGTACCGCGACTCCATGGCACTCGCTGCACGGGGAATCGATCAGGTCGAACTCCTGGGCATGCTCGCCGGCTACTGGCACTGCGGCTACGACCCGAAGCAGTACCGCGTCGCGCCCCAGTGCACGCCGCTGGCAACGCAATTGCTGCATGCCACCGGATTCGCGTACGCGGAGTCCAAGCAGGGCCGCGACACCATCGCTCTTGCATTCTGCGGTGACGGCGCGACCAGCGAAGGCGACTTCCACGAAGCGTTGAACTTCGCCGCGGTCTTCCACGCCCCGGTCATCTTCCTCGTGCAGAACAACGGCTTCGCCATCAGCGTCCCACTCGCCCGTCAGAGCGCAGCACCATCGCTGGCACACAAGGGCGTCGGCTACGGCATCGGTAGTGAACAAGTCGACGGAAACGACCCGGTCGCGATGATGGCCGTCATGGACGAGGCCGTTGCGTACGTTCGGTCGGGCAAGGGTCCCGTCGTCGTCGAGGCGCACACCTACCGGATGGATGCGCACACGAACGCCGACGATGCCACCCGCTACCGCAAAGCCGAGGAGGTCGCAGGTTGGCTCGGGCGCGACCCGCTCGCGCGTCTCGACACCTACCTGACCGGCCGCGGAGTGGTCACCGATGCACTCCGCGCCGAAATCACCGAGGCAGCCGACGCCGATGCCGCTGCCCTGCGAACCGGAATGAACGCCGAGCAAAGCGTCGATCCGCAGGACCTGTTCCGCTTCGTCTATGAGACCCCCACCCCTGCTTTGATCGAACAACGCGATCAGGTGGCCGCCGAAATCGCCGCCGAGGAGAACTGACATGACTGTCCTGACCATGGCCGGAGCCCTCAATGCCGCCCTGCGCGACGCACTCACCGAGGACGAGAAAGTCGTCGTGTTCGGCGAGGACGTCGGGGCACTCGGTGGGGTCTTCCGCGTCACCGACGGTCTGACACGCGATTTCGGCGAGACTCGGTGCTTCGACACCCCGCTTGCCGAGTCCGGAATCGTTGGGTTCGCGGTCGGCATGGCGATGTCCGGTTTCAAACCTGTCGTCGAAATGCAGTTCGATGCGTTCGCGTACCCGGCCTTCGAACAGATCGTCTCGCACGTCGCCAAGATCCGGAACCGCACCCGAGGATCGCTGACTGCCCCGATGGTGATCCGAATTCCCTACGCGGGTGGTATCGGTGGCGTCGAGCATCACTGCGATTCGAGCGAGGCCTACTACGCCCACACCGCAGGTCTCAAGGTGGTCTCGCCGTCCACGGTCGCCGACGCGTACTCACTGCTGCGCGATGCCATCGCCGACCCGGACCCGGTGATCTTCATGGAACCGAAGCGGTTGTATTTCTCCAAAGCCGACATCGATCTGGTACGCACCGAACCCATCGGAACAGCTGTCGTCCGACGCGCCGGCACCGATGTCACCCTGCTTGCGTACGGCCCGTCGGTGTCGGTGGCCATGCAGGCCGCCGAGTTCGCCGCCCAGGACGGCCGTAGCGTCGAGGTGGTCGATCTGCGATCGCTGAACCCATTCGACGACGAGACCGTCGCACAGTCGGTACGCAAGACCGGCCGCTGCGTTGTCGTGCAGGAGGCGCAGGGATTCTCCGGCGTCGGCGCCGAGATCGCCTCCCGCGTGTCCGAACGCTGCTTCCACCATCTCCACGCTCCGGTGCTGCGCGTCAGCGGACTCGATATCCCCTACCCCGCACCGAAACTCGAACACTTCCATCTTCCCAACGCGGATCGCGTCCTCGACGCGATCGACCGGCTGCAGTGGAACGACGCGCCGGATCTGACGAAAGCGGTGTCCGTATGAGCGCGCAGGTGTTCATGCTTCCCGACCTCGGTGAGGGCCTGACCGAGGCCGACATCATCGAATGGAAAGTCAAGCCGGGCGACACGGTGACGATCGATCAGGTCGTCGTCGAGGTGGAGACCGCCAAGGCATCCGTCGAGGTGCCTTGCCCGTTCGAAGGCATTGTCGCCGAACTCCACGGCGCCGAGGGGACGACGATGGCCGTCGGGACACCGCTCATCACGGTCGACGGTGGTAGCCCCGCGCACGAGCAGTATCGCGAAGAGGAGCTGGCCGGTTCGGGCAATGTCCTCATTGGCTACGGGACCGGGCATGGCCCCGCGACTCGTCGGCGACGTCGAACTGCAACGCCCCAGGCCCCCAATGCGATTGCGCCGAAGGCCCTTGATGTCGCTGCACCGAAGGCCCCCCGTGTCACTGCGCCGAAGGTACTGTCGCCGATAGTGCGCACACTTGCATCGAACGGCGGGCTCGATCTGAACGACATCGCGACCGAAGGCACACACGGCGTCATCACCCGCGCGGACGTCGAGCGCGCCCTGGCAGCACCGGCTTCGGCACCTGCAACCACCACCGGCGGCGTCACACGCATCCCGATCACCGGAATTCGGAAACTCATCGGCGACAAAATGTCTCGAAGCAGATCCGAGATTCCCGAGGCAACCACCTGGGTCGACGTCGACGCGACGGCCCTGTTGCAGGCGCGTCGCGATCTGGACGCCTCGCTCGACGGCGTGAAGGTCTCGCTCCTTGCGGTTCTGGCCACGCTCACGATGACGGCGCTGGCAAAGTTTCCCGAACTCAACAGCACCGTCGACACCGAGGCCGGAGAGATCCTCCGTTACGAGGACGTGCATCTCGGCATCGCCGCGCAGACCGATCGCGGATTGATGGTGCCTGTCATCTCCCATGCCAACAAGGCTGAGCTGCGCGAACTCTCGGAACGACTTGCCGAGACCACGGAGATGGCCCGAACCGGATCGTTGCCGCCCGCCCGACTGACGGGTGGCACCTTCACGCTGAACAATTACGGCGTCTTCGGCGTCGACGGGTCCGCCGCCATCATCAACCACCCCGAGGCGGCCATTCTGGGCATCGGGCGCATCATCGATCGCCCGTGGGTGGTGGACGGCGTCCTCGCGGTCCGCAAGGTCACCCAGCTGTCACTGACGTTCGACCACCGCGTGTGCGACGGCGGTGTCGCGGGCGGATTCCTGCGCACCGTCGCCGATTACGTCGAGAACCCTGTTCTGGCCCTGGGCGGAGCGCGATGACCGACGTCGATGTACTGATTCTCGGAGGCGGATCCGGCGGGTACTCGTGCGCGATCCGCGCGGCGCAACTGGGATTGTCGGTGGTAATCGTCGAGGAGGACAAGCTCGGCGGTACCTGCCTTCATCGCGGCTGCATCCCGACCAAAGCACTGCTCCACACCGCCGAAATCGCCGACGCCGTTCGCGGCGCAAGCGATGTCGGGGTGGGTGCGTCGTTCTCCGGCGTCGACGTCCCGGCTGCGCTCGGGTATCAACAACGAGTCGTCGACGGCCTCTATGCAGGACTGCAGGGTTTGCTGAAACAGCAGGCCATCGAGATCGTCTACGGCCGCGGCCACCTCGTCGGCCCCAAGACCGTAGAGGTCGGCGGCCGAGAAATCACCGGCGGCTCACTCGTTCTGGCGACGGGATCGTACTCGCGCGAAGTCCCGGGGATCGCAATCACCGATCGCGTGATCACGAGTGACGACGCCATTTCGCTCGATCGGGTGCCCGAGTCGGTCGTCGTACTCGGCGGAGGTGTCATCGGGATCGAATTCGCCAGCATCTGGGCATCGTTCGGCTCGAAGGTCACCGTCGTCGAAGCGCTCGATCGCATCGTGCCGGGCGAGGACGAGTGGGCGTCGAAACAGCTGACGCGGGCACTGAAGAAGCGCGGCATCGACATTCGCGTCGGCACCAAGGTGGAAGCCGTGGTCTCGTCGGATTCACATGTTGCGGTCTCGCTGTCGAACGGAAACAAGGTCGACGCCGACATCGTGCTCGTCGCCGTCGGGCGCGGGCCGCGTACGGAAGGACTGGGGCTCGCAGAGGTCGGTATCGCCACCGAGCGCGGCTTCGTCACGGTCGACGACAACCTCGTCACCACCGTCCCGGGCGTCTACGCCGTCGGCGACATAGTCGCCGGGTATCAGTTGGCGCACAGAGGTTTTCAACACGGTATTTTCGTCGCCGAGCACATCGCGGGTCGTGAACCGATCAGAGTCGACGGCGCCAACCTCCCCCGGGTCACCTACTCGCACCCGGAGGTCGCGTCCGTCGGTCTCACCGAGCACGCCGCCGAGGAGAAGTACGGAACCATCACCGCGCTCGTCTACGATCTTGGCGGAAACGGCAAGAGCCGCATCCTCGGAACTGCAGGCGGCGTCAAGGTGATTCGTTCCGGCGTGGACGGCCCGGTCGTCGGAGTGCACATCGTCGGAGATCGCGCCGGCGAGTTGATCGGTGAGGCCCAGCTCGCCGTTGCGTGGGAAGCATTGCCGTCCGAGGTCGGGGCCTTCGTACACGCACACCCCACCCAGAACGAAGCTCTGGGTGAGGCGATGATGGCGTTGTCGGGAAGTCCGTTGCACCGCCACTCGTAGCGAGTGCAGGTGAGTGGAAATACCCAGCAGGACAGGTATTTCCACTCACGTGCGCCGAAGGCGCCTACAGGTTCAGATCCTGATCCTGCCGGTTCTTGATGCGCGAGGTTGCGACGAACGAGATCGCAGCAAGAACGATCAGATAGATCGAGATGGACATCGACGTCCCGGTCCCCTTGAACAGAGCCTCCGCGATCGTCGGGACGAATGCGCCGCCGAGAACGGTACCGATGGCGTAGCCGATGGATGCGCCGCTGAATCGCACAGCGGCCGGGAACATCTCCGCATACAGTGCCGGCTGCGGACCGTAGGACAAGCCAAGACCGACAGCGAAGAGCACCAGCGCGACGTACACCCACTTCAGTTCGCCGGTATCGACGAGCATGAAGAACGGGATGGCGCACAACATCATTGCGGCGTTACCGACGTTCATGACGGTGGTGCGCGCAATGCGGTCCGACCAATACGCGCCGAGCAACGTGAAGATACCCCAGACCACCGCAGCGAGCAGGCTGGCGACGAGGACGTCGACGCGGGCGAGCCCGTGCTCTCGTGTCGAGTACGCGACGATGAAGCCGCCGACGATGATGTAGCCGTTGCCGTTGGTTCCGATGAATGACAAGGCCGCGAGCATGACCTGCTTCTTGTTGGTCCGCCACAGTGAGCGAACCGGGGTGTGGTTGCGCTCCTTGCGCTCGGCCAGCTCCTTGAACACCGGGGTCTCTTCGACGCGGCGGCGGATGTAGAAGCCGACGAGAATCAGTACGAAGCTGATGAGGAACGGTATGCGCCAGCCCCAGGACTCGAACTGTTCTTCGGTCAGCAGGCCGGTGCACAGGGCCAAGGTTCCGGTCGCTATGAGCATGCCCAGCGGGACGCCCATCTGTGTTGCTGCTCCGTAGATTCCGCGCTTGCCTTTGGGCGCGTGTTCGACGGCCATCAACGCGGCACCGCCCCATTCGCCGCCGGTGGAGAAGCCCTGCAGGATGCGCAGGGCGATCAGGATGGCCGGTGCCCAGATGCCGATCGACTCGTAGGTCGGCAGCAGGCCCATTCCGACGGTGGCAACGCCCATGAGGGTCAAAGTGACGATGAGGACCTTCTTGCGACCCACCTTGTCACCGAAGTAGCCCGCGACGACTGCGCCGAGGGGTCGGAAGATGAAGCTGATGCCGATGGTCACGTAGGCAACCAACTGTCCGGACGAGCCCATCGGAGCGAAGAACAGGCTCGCGAAGATCAGCGATGCAGCCTGCGCGTAGATGAAGAAGTCGTACCACTCGACCGTCGTGCCCACCATGCTCGCAAGAGCTGCGCGCCGATGCTCGCGCGACGCCACCGAGGGCGCCTCGACCTGTGTTGCCATCGAATTCTCGTTTCGTGTCGGCCCTGACCTCGATAGACATGCATCGGATCGGGGCGAAGAGGGAGACCGGACGGTCGTTCCATCCTGCAAGAGTCTTTTCTGAACCGCGGCGGACGGCCATGCCGATATCCACCGTCCATTCGGTCGGTAATTAGAATGGCTACCTGCGCCGCTGTTGTCAAGATCTCATCCACCGGATCTACCCGATCCGGTCACCGCACTGTAGAGACCAGAAGAGCCATGACGAGCACATTTCGCGCCCGGACCGCGAATTTTGTCCGAATCTACGGCTACCGCGGTCGGAGTTCGTCCATCTCGACGCAGACAACGCCCTGTGATTCGCGCCATACTCGCAGTCATGACGTCGACGCATTCGCTTGTCCCTGCCAGCTTCGTCGGCGAGAACGTACTCGACGAATTGCGAGCCGCGATCGGTGCCGATGCGGTCGTGGTCGACGTCGATATCCTCGAGAGCTATCGCCACGACGCCGCTGCGCTGTGCGACTCGACGACCCCTGCCGTGGCGGTCCTCCCCAGAACCGAATCCGACGTCCAGGCCGTCATGACCATCGCGTCGAGGCACCGAGTTCCCGTCGTTCCACAAGGCGCACTGACCGGCCTTGCCGGTGCCGCCAACAGCAGTCCTGGATGCATCGTGCTGAGCACCCGGCGGATGAACGTCATCGTCGAGCTCGACGTCGCAAACCGAGTGGCGGTCGTACAACCAGGAGTCACCAACAAGCAGCTGAAAGACGCTGCCGCCGAACAGTCCCTGACATACCTTCCCGACCCGTCGAGTTGGGAAGCGTCGACCATCGGGGGAAACATCGCCACCAACGCCGGGGGTCTCTGCTGCGTGAAGTACGGCGTCACAGCACGCTTCGTTCGAGGTCTGCGGGTGGTGTTAGCCGACGGCCGGGCCACTTTCGTCGGTAGGCGAACCGTCAAAGGTGTAGCGGGCCTCGCGCTGGCCGATCTGTTCGTCGGCTCCGAGGGCACGCTGGGCATCATCACCGAAGCCACCGTTGGACTCGATTTCCCCAAGGCAACCCCGTCGACGATGGCCGCGGTCTTCCCGTCGACCAGTTCCGCAGCTGTCGCCGTGGCGAACACCCGCGCAGCAGGGATAACTCCGAGCCTGTTCGAACTGTTGGACCGCACGACGATTCGTGCGATCGACGACTACGCGAAGATGGACTTCGGACCGGAAGCCGGAGCAGTGCTGATCGCACAATCGGACTCGGGACCGAGCGCACCGTCGGAGTTGGAAGCGATCGCCGCCATCTGCTCTGCTGCCGGCGCACTCGAGGTGGTGGTGGCCGAGAACGACGCCGAATCCGATCAGCTCGTGCAGGCTCGACGGCTGGCCTACCCCGCACTCGAGCGCCTCGGGTCCCCGCTGGTCGACGACGTGTCGGTTCCGCTCTCGCACCTGGCCGAGATGATCGACGAGGTCAGCCGCGTGGCAGAACGCATCGGCATCGTCATCGGAGTGGTCGGCCACGCCGGCGACGGCAACATTCATCCGACGGTGATCGTCGACCGCGCCGACCCCGCGTCGTTGTCGAAGGCACAACGCGCGTTCGACGACATCGCCGAGTTCGCACTCGGATTGGGGGGAACCATCACCGGCGAGCACGGAGTCGGGTTGCTCAAGCGGGACCTGCTCGAGAAGGAACTCGATCCTGTCGCCGCGTCCCTGCAGCGCGGCATCAAGGAACTGCTGGACCCGGACTACCTGCTCAACCCGGGCAAAGTGCTCAGCTCTCGTGGTGACTGGTAAATCCGCGACGTTTCGAGCGCAGGATCAACCACACCAGCAGGCGAGTGTCGGCGTCGTCCAGATCGAGACCGAACAGGTCTTTCGTGCGGCGCACCCGGTACCGAAAGGTGTTGGCATGCAGATACAACGAGTTCGCTGCAACAGCAACGTTGGATTCGTGGTCGAGCAGCGCGAGAATCGTCTCGGCGTAACTCGTGCCCTCGGCCGCATCGTGCGCGAGCAATTTTTCGACGGCGGGGATCGACATCGACGTGCCAGCGAGTGCGGTCTCCATCTGATGCAATCGCACCTGGACCTCGACCGTCCGGTAGGTGGCAGTGCGCGCGGCCGCGACGTCGAGCACGCTGGACGCTTGCCTGCGGGCGGCGCTCGGACGAGCAGACGGTTCACCGATGCCGAAGGTGATCGGCACACCAAATGACGCTGTCGCGCGAACCCGAACGACGTCGGCCTCGGTTGCGAAGTCCTCGACAGTGTCGTCGGATTCGAGGGGGCGCAGCAGAAATACCGTCTGCTCGATCACCACGCACCCGGAGTCCCTGCCGCGAGCGACTGTGAGATCGAGCAGTCCGACGAGTCGGTCGAGGTACCCCTCAGGGTGTTCGGACACGACTTTGGCCGCAAGCACGACATACTCGATATCGGAATCAGGGCGCACCGCATCCGGATCCGTCAGCAACGCATGTGTTCGGCTCGTGCGCGACGATGATCTGCGTGCCAGGATCAGCGGCACCGCCGCCTCCGCGGCCCGGGCCATTGCCGCCTCCGCGGCCCGGGACACAGCCGCGACGGCCGCCGGGTCCGGTGGATCGACAGGCCGTCCCGCGCAAATCGACCAGATCGAACCAAGGTGTTCCGTCCCGTTACTGATCGCCACGGCAAGCCGCGGCAGGGTGCCCGCGACGTCGATCACTCGTACGGTTCCGCTGGCGCGGAATTCCGGATCTCGATGGTGGACCATGTACTTGTCCGGCACCCGCTTGCCGAGGATGCCGTCTCGACGGACGTCGTCGATCGGTTGACCCGGCAGGGACGAGTACGCGATGACGTAGCCGGCGGGATCCATGACCGAGACCGCGCCGCCCGTAGCCGCCGCGACGGCGTCGGCCAACGTCGACAGATCACCCGAAGTCACCGGTTCACGATACGACTGTCCCCACGGAACTCGGCGACCGGTTTGTTCTCGCAGGTCACCGCGACGTCGTAGATCCCGTTCCGCCCGAACCGTGCCCGCTCGACGGCCTCGGCGACCAGTACGTCCCCTGCCTTCGTCGGACGCAAGTACCTGATGTCGCACCGTGCCGCTACGGCTGCGTCATCGCGACTGTTGCAGGCCATCGCAAACGTGGTGTCCGCGAGAATGAAGACGTAGCCGCCATGGGTGATCGCGTGCCCGTTGACCATGTCCTCGGTGATGGTCATGGACATCTTGGCGTATCCGTCGCCGATCTCGATCAACTCGATACCGAGCTTCTGAGATGCGGCATCCACTGCGAACATATCGAGCGCAATCTGGTTCTTGCTCATGGGTTTCCTTCTGAAGCGGTTCCGCCCGTGCGCGTTTTCATACCGCCCAATGTCACAGAACAGTCACCGGTTCGGCCTGCCGGGCGGGACCCGCACATCCTCCTGGGTGAACATTGTGGCCCCTCCGGAGGCGAAGTTCGCGACATCCTCGCCCGCGGCCTTCATCTCCGGCGACGCCAAACCGGCCTTCAGGGAAGCTTCGTCATCGAAGACCAAGTTGGCGATGAGGTAGTAGGGCGGCTGCGATCCGTCCATCGAACTGGAATTGCCCCAAGTGAACTCGGTCAGCCCCGGGATCACCTGGGCGAGCGGCACGTGTACCGATGTGTAGTGCTCATCGAACGCCGCGGCGTCCTCCGGCTTTCCGTAACAGACAGCGACTCGAAAACTCATCAGTTCTCACCTTCCGGCTTCGCGACGAGCGTCAGCACGTCGTAGGTGGCGACGGGGTCGCCCTCCTGGTTGACAACTACTGCATCCCAACGTACTTCACCGTAGTCCGCGCTCTGGCGCGGCGTGATGAGTTTGGCCGTGAGCGTGACCGTCAAGCTGTCGTCGGCCTTGACGGGCGTCAGGAATCGAAGACTGTCGACGCCGAAGTTGGCCAACACTGGACCTGGCGCGGGATCGACGAACAACCCGGCGGCGAGCGAGACGACCAGGTAGCCGTGCGCAACGATTCCGCCGAACAGCGGATTGGCAGCTGCTGCTTGCGGATCGGTGTGCGCGTAAAACGTGTCGCCGGTGAATTCAGCAAAGTGGTCGATGTCCGCGCGCGTCACCTGGCGTGGGCCGCCCACGATGGTGTCGCCCAGCTTCAGCTCGCCGAGATTCTTGCGGAACGGATGGACGTCGCCGACAATGCGCGCGGATCCGGCGACCCATTTGTTGCCGACCGCGGTGAGCACGTCGGGAGTCCCCTGAATTGCGGTGCGCTGCATGTGGTGCAGCACTGCGCGCATGCCGCCGAGTTCCTCACCGCCACCTGCTCGTCCGGGGCCGCCGTGTACCAGAACTGGAAGTGGTGAACCGTGGCCGGTCGACTCGCGAGCGTCTTCGCTGTTGAGCACCAAAATTCGGCCGTGGTACGGGGCAGAACCGAGGACGACCTCGCGTGCCACCGCGGAATCCTTCGTCACCAACGAAGCAACGAGCGAACCCTTGCCGCGAGCAACCAGGTCGAGCAGATCTGCGGTGTCGTCGTAACCGATCACGGTGGACACCGGCCCGAAGGCTTCGATCTCGTGCGGCTCGGGTGCAGCTTTGTCGCCTGCCTTCAGCAGAACCGGTGCCATGAATGCGCCGGGCCGCTGATCCACTGCATCGGGATTGCCATAGACCACCGAGGCCGACTTTGTCAGTCCGCGAACGGATTTGAGGACCTCGTCGCGCTGCTCGATGCTCGCGAGGGCTCCCATCGTCACGCCCTCGGTGCGAGGATCGCCGACGACGACCTTGTCCAGTCGAGTCTTGAGCGCGTCGACGACAGTGTCGACGAGCGGCTGCGGCACCAGTACGCGGCGGATGGCCGTGCACTTCTGGCCGGCCTTGACCGTCATCTCGGCGAAGACGCCCTTGACGAACAGGTCGAATTCAGGATCTTCCGTCGTGACGTCGGATCCGAGGATCGACGCGTTGAGCGAGTCGGTTTCAGCGGTGAAATGCACGCCTTCGCCGACGACGTTCTGGTGCGCTCGCAACGATGCTGCGGTGTCGGCAGATCCGGTGAAGGCCACCGAGTCCTGGCCACCGAGGTGGTCGATGATGTCGCGTGCGCTGCCGCAGATCAGCTGAACCGAGCCTTCGGGCAGGATGCCACTCTCGACGATGCGTCGGAACACCAGTTCGGTGAGGTACGCAGTCTGGCTGGCGGGCTTGATGACCGACGGTACGCCTGCGATGAACGCGGGTGCCAGCTTCTCGAGGAAGCCCCACACCGGGAAGTTGAAGGCGTTGATCTGCACGGCGACACCGCGACGCGAGGTGTAGATGTGCTGGCCGAGGAACGTGCCCTTCTTGCCGAGCTGCTCGATGGCGCCGTCGAGGTAAACCGTGTCGTTGGGCAGCTCGCGTCGGGCCTTGCTCGCGTAGCTCAACACGGTGCCGAAGCCGCCGTCGATGTCGACGCCCGAATCGCGAGTCGTGGCGCCCGTCAGCGTCGAAACCTCGTAGAACTCGTCCTTGCCTGCCATCAGCGTCAGGCCGAGTTGCTTGAGCAGTCCGGCGCGCTCGTGAAAGGTCAACGCAGCAAGTGCCGGGCCGCCGACGGTGCGGGCGTAGTCGATCATTCCTGCGACATCGAGACCGGTCGAGGAAATGCGCGCAACCTCGGCTGCGTCGATCGCGCTGAGCAGCGGTGTTCCCTCGTCGCTCGCAGCGAACCATTGTCCTTGGGCGTAGCTCTCCAGCATTCTGCTCACAGCATCTCCGTCTCACCGTACGTTCGGTCGGTAATTAGCTTCGTCCGCGACCGATGGGGTTGTCAAGCACGCCGCATCGTTACTCCTGCGAAGGGTATGGTCCAGTACATGCATTTCAACCCGCCCCGAAAGTGGTTCGGAGCCAAGAAGGTCGGCTGGGGAATCGGCCCGCACTCATGGGAGGGGTGGGTTGTCACCGCGCTCATCGCCGTCGCCTTGATCACTCTTTCGACGACGGTCTTCTAGTTCAGGCCCTGCGTAATCCGTCGAACGTCAGCGCTACCACCGCGTCGGCAAGATCGTTGGCCGATCCCCCGGTGCGCGGTTTATACCACTCGATCAGTGAGTTCACCGTTCCGAACAGCAGTCGCGAGACCAGCGCAGGATCGATGTCCGCTCGCAGATCACCCTCTTTCGCAGCCTCGACGACGAGGTCGCTGACGAAGAAATCGAACTCGCGGCGTCGCGCAAGGGCACGGCGTTCGACCTCGGTGTTTCCGCGCACCCGCAGCAAGAGCGTTACGTACGGCAGCTCAGCCACGAGGATCTCGACACTGCGCCTGACCAGATAATCCAATCGGTCGATGTAGCGACCCTCGGTGGCTTTCTCCTCGGTGGTGACCGCGAACAACGCATTCAGCGCTCGCGACAACGCAAGTTCGAGAAGCTCCGACTTACCGGATACGTGGTGGTAGATCGAGCTCTTCGTGATGCCGAGGCGGCCCGCGAGCACCTCCATGGAGGTGCCGTCGTACCCCTTGTCGTTGAAGACCTTCACCGCAACGGCCAGCAGCGAATCGAGGTCGTAGCCCGGGCGGCCAGGAAGGCCGGTGCGACGCGGGGCCCGTGCGGTTGTCATGTGCTCCATCCTTCCAGGCTCGTTGCGATTTCACAGTCCGACCCACCACCGCCCTTGCGTGACTACCGAATGTTCGGTTATTAATAGGGGGGTAACCCGTCGAAGGAGCGCATAATGGGCGAAGTTTTTCTGGTATCCGGAGCACGAACGCCGCACGGTCGCTACGGGGGCGCGCTCGCAAGCGTCCGGCCCGACGACTTGGCAGGCATCGTCGTCGCCGAGGCAGTGCGTCGTGCGGGGATTCCAGCCGAGGTGATCGACGAGGTGATTCTCGGCGCGGCGAATCAGGCGGGCGAGGACAATCGGGACGTGGCTCGAATGGCTGTACTGCTTGCCGGCTTGCCCGAATCCATCCCCGGGTACACCGTCAACCGTCTGTGCGCGAGCGGTCTGACCGCCATCGCCAACGCCGCGGCCTCGATCCGAAGCGGAGAAGCTGACTTGATCGTCGCCGGTGGCGTCGAGTCGATGACGCGGGCGCCTTGGGTCATCGCGAAGCCGGGTACGCCGTGGGCCAAACCCGGGCAGATCTTCGACACCGCGCTCGGATGGCGATTCACCAATCCCCGCTTCGATCCGGCAACGACCCTGTCGATGGGCGAGACCGCCGAGGAAGTAGCTCGCCAGGAGGGCGTCACCCGCGAGGAGTCCGACGCCTTCGCGCTGCGCAGCCAGGAACGCGCGATCGCAGCCCAGGACGCCGGTCGGTTCGACAACGAGATCGTCGCCGTTCCGACGAAGGCAGGGGACGTCACTCAGGACGAGACTCCGCGTCGCGGCCTGACACTGGAGAAGCTCGGAAAGCTGAAGACAGTCTTCAAGCAGGACGGCATCGTCACCGCCGGCACGTCCTCCCCGTTCACCGACGGTGCCTCTGCGCTGGTAGTCGCGAGCGAGGACGCCGTAAAGAAGTACAACCTCGAGGTCCGCGGACGCATCGTGACCAGTGCCAGCGCTGGCGTCGAGCCGCGTGTGATGGGCCTCGGACCGGTGCCGTCGACGCAGAAGGCACTCGCCCGCGCAGGCTGGAGCGTCGACGACCTGGGCGCAATCGAACTCAACGAGGCCTTTGCGGCCCAGTCGCTCGGCGTCATCCGCCAGTTGAAACTCGACGAAGAGAAGGTCAACGCCGACGGCGGCGCGATCGCACTGGGCCACCCGCTCGGCTCCTCGGGTGCCCGAATTCTCCTCACCCTGATGGGACGGATGGAACGCGAGAAAGCCTCACGCGGACTCGCGACGCTGTGTGTCGGCGTCGGCCAGGGCGTATCGATGTTGATCGAGGCGCCGTGAACACTCTTGTCGTAGAGGAACTGTCCGACCGGGTCGTCGTCACTCTCGCCCGAGAAAAGCAGCGCAATGCCATCGACGCGGAGATGATCTCCGAGCTGCACGAGGTCTGCGCGCTGATCGAAGACAAGCCCAAGCTTCTCCTGCTGACCGGCCAGGGCGAACACTTCGCCGGCGGCGCCGACATCAACCAACTCAGAGTGCGCACGCGCGACGACGCACTACGCGGCATCAACCGGAACCTGTTCGACCGCATCGCTACGCTCCCCCTACCGACCGTCGCCGCGATCCGCGGGTACGCCCTCGGCGGCGGCGCAGAGTTGTCGTATGCCTGCGATATCCGGATCATCTCGTCCACCGCCGTTTTCGGAAATCCCGAGCCCGGCCTGGGCATCATGGCAGCAGCAGGCGCCAGCTACCGTCTGCCTACTCTGATCGGCGTTTCGGTGGCCAAACAGGTACTCCTGGGTGGACGGACGCTCGATGCCGATGCGGCGCTGCGCAGTGGATTGGCTATGGAGATCGTCGAAGATCCTCTGGCCGCGGCCCATTCGCTGCTGGACCGCGTCGCCAAGCAGGCACCCCTCGCACTGAAGCTCACCAAGAAGATTCTCGACGCACCAGGTTCCCATCCGTGGGCCGACGACATCGCCCAAGCAATCCTCTTCGAGACCGAGGACAAACAACGCCGTATGACGGCATTTCTGGAGAAACTGTGACATTTCTAGAAGAACCTACAAGCATTCCGGCCAAAGTAGGCGTCGTCGGTGGTGGACGGATGGGTGCTGGCATTGCCCAGGTGTTTGCCCAACTCGGATCACAGGTGGTCATCGCCGAAGCCGCGGATCAACAGGCGGCCCTCGAGAGGGTGTCCACCGGTCTCACTCGCGCGCACGAGCGCGGCAAGCTGGACGGCGCACCCGACGAGATCCTGTCGCGGGTATCCACCGTCGCCGGCCCGGACGAGCTGCCAGCGGACCTGGACCTCGTCGTCGAGGCAGTCCCGGAGATTCCATCGCTCAAGGTCGAAGTGCTGGCACTGGTCGACAAGTCGGTCTCGTCGTCGACAGTGATCGCGTCCAACACCAGTTCCATTTCCATCGCCGAACTCGGTGCAGCACTGAGTGATCCAACGCGCTTCATCGGCATGCACTTCTTCAATCCCGTTCCGGTATCGGAACTGGTGGAGATCGTGCGGGCACCGGAAACCTCGCCCGACGTCGTGACGAAGGTTCGCGATTGGGTCTCGTTGCTCGGCAAGAGTGAGGTGCTCGTCAACGACTCCCCCGGCTTCGCCACCAGCCGCCTCGGGGTCAGCCTGGGCCTCGAAGCCATCCGGATGCTGGAGGAGGGCGTCGCCGACGCCGAATCCATCGATCGTGCAATGGAACTCGGCTACAAGCATCCGATGGGACCGCTGCGCTCGACGGATCTGGTGGGTCTCGACGTGAGGCTTGCGATCGCCGAGCACCTGGCGTCGACACTCGGCGACCGCTTCACCCCGCCACAGCTGCTGAGAGACACAGTCGCGCGCGGAGAACTCGGCCGCAAGTCCGGCAAGGGATTCTACGATTGGGAGAAGAAATGACGGTACGACTCGACATCTCGGATGGCCTCGCCACCATCACCCTGGAACGCTCTTCACTGAATATCGCGACCAAGGTTGCATTCCAGGAGGCGGTGGACGCTGTCTCAGGGGTACGGGCTGTCCTGATCACCTCCGAGGGCAAGAATTTCTGCGTCGGGCAGGACCTCGGCGAGCATGTCGAAGCGCTTGAAGCTGATCCGTCGACCGCGATGGATACCGTCGGGATTCACTACAACCCGCTGATCCGGTCGCTGAAGAGACTCTCGGTTCCCGTCGTCGTCGCAATTCCCGGCGCCTGTGTCGGGGCAGGCCTCGGCATTGCGCTCGCCGGAGATATCCGCGTGGCCGGGACGAAGACGTCCTTCGGGACGGCCTTCACCGGCATCGGCCTTGCCAGCGATTCGGGGCTGAGCTACTCGCTCGTCGAGTCCCTCGGTTCTTCGCGGGCCACGGCTCTCCTGCTCCTCGGCGACAAGATCAGCGCCGAGCAGGCGCTCGACTGGGGGCTCGTACACCGACTGGTGGCCGACGAAGAGGTTCAGGAGACTGCGCGCACGCTCGCGCAGAAGCTCGCGTCCGGCCCCACCGAGGCGTACCGGCAGGTCAAGGCACTCGTCGCCGCATCGGCCTCGGGCTTGTCCGACGCCCTGGAGCGCGAAGCCACCGCGCAGACCCACCTCGGTCAGACCAAGGACCACAAGGCTGCGGTCGATGCCTTCCTCGCCAAGGAGAAGGCCTCCTTCGTCGGTATGTGAGTGAAAATACGTCCCCTGAGACGTATTCGCACTCACGTGCGGCGAAGCCGCCTTGTGTGCCGAGTCACTTCGGTGCATACTGGTTACCAACCGATCATTCGGTAATGAAAGTAGGACTTATGACCACGTCAAACGCCCTCAGCGCCGACGCGCTACAGGATGACTTCGACGCGACCATCGCAGATCAGCAGCGAGTCGAGCCCCGCGACTGGATGCCCGACGGCTACCGCAAGTCACTGATCCGGCAGATCGCGCAGCACGCGCATTCGGAGATCATCGGCATGCAACCCGAGGGCAACTGGCTCACCCGCGCGCCCTCGCTGCGACGCAAGGCGATTCTGATGGCGAAGGTGCAGGACGAAGCGGGCCACGGTCTGTACCTGTACTCCGCCGCGGAGACGCTCGGCGCCGATCGCGCTGACCTGACGGTCAAGCTCATCGAGGGCAAGCAGAAGTACTCCTCGATCTTCAATTACCCCACGCTCACCTACGCCGACGTCGGCACCATCGGCTGGCTCGTCGACGGCGCAGCCATCTGCAACCAGGTTCCGTTGTGCCGCAGCTCCTTCGGGCCCTACGCACGCGCGATGATCCGCGTCTGCAAGGAAGAGTCCTTCCATCAGCGCCAGGGATTCGAACTGCTCGCGACGATGATGCGCGGCACCGACGAGCAGCGCGCGATGGTCCAGGAATCGGTGAACCGCTGGTGGTGGCCCGCACTGATGATGTTCGGCCCGCCGGACGACGAGAGCCCCAACACCGAGCAGTCCATGAAGTGGGGCATCAAGCGCCACACCAACGACGAACTGCGCCAGCGTTTCGTGGATATGTCCATCCCGCAGGCCGAAGCGCTGGGAGTCACCTTCCCCGATCCGGATCTGAAGTGGAACGAAGAGCGCAACTCACATGACTTCGGTGAGCCCGATTGGAGCGAGTTCATGCAGGTCATCAAGGGCAACGGGGCGTCGAACGTCGAGCGCATCGCAGGCCGTCGCGCAGCCCACGAGGACGGCGCCTGGGTCCGCGAGGCGGCAACAGCTTGTGCAGCTTTCGAGAAAACACAGGGGAACGCATCATGACCGAATTCACAGCCTCCGGGTTCACTGCCGAAGGCGGCCATGGCGCAGTTCCTACCGACGGTGTGCCGGTCGAGCCGAAACGCGAAGCCGTCAAGGCAGATTGGCCCTTGTACGAGGTCTTCCTGCGCGGCAAACGCGGACTCAATCATGTACACGTCGGATCGCTCCACGCCGCCGACGACACGATGGCGCTGCGCCACGCCCGCGACGTCTACACCCGCCGCAACGAAGGGGTCAGCATCTGGGTGGTGCCGTCCAACTCGATCGTTGCATCGTCCCCGTCGGAGAAGGATCCGTTCTTCGCACCCAGCGGCGACAAGGTGTACCGCCACCCGACGTTCTACGAGATCCCCGACAACGTTCCCCACATGTGAGGCCTGAACAAGATGACTGATCACGACAGCGCCTACGAAGGCCTGGTCAACGAGGACACGCACGGGCAATGGGCTTTCGGGACGAGTTTCGACGACCCCCTTGCCGGCGTCGACACCACCGTGCCCGACGACGTAGACCTCGAAGCCCTCGCCGCCTACTGCCTCATGCTTGGCGACGACGCGCTCGTCAGCGCACAGCGTCTGGCCGAATGGAGCACGCGGGCACCGGAACTCGAAGAGGAAGTTGCGCTGGCGAACGTCGGCCTGGATCTGCTCGGCCAGGCACGATTGCTGCTCGCCCGTGCGGCAGCCGCGGACTCCTCGGTGGTCCCGACAATCTCGGAGACCTCGCCCGCTCCGGCCGAGGACGCACTCGCGTTCTTCCGCACCGATGCCGAGTTCAAGAACGTCCGACTCGCTGAGCTCGACAACGGCGACTTCGCGAAATCTCAAGTGCGCCTGCTGGTTCTGTCGACGTGGCGCCTCGCGATTTTCGACCGCCTGCGCACCTCACGTGATCCGGTTCTGGCCGCCGTCGCGAACAAGGGCGTCAAGGAACTCACCTACCACCGCGATTACTCCGCGCGCTGGGTCGTCACTCTCGGTTGCGGCACGGACGAATCCAAGCGCCGAGTCAGCGATGCCCTCGATCGCATCTGGCCGTACGTCTCCGAACTGTTCCTGCCCACTGAACAAGAGATCACCCTGGCGAGTGTCGGCGTCGGCGTCGACCCCCGTGACGTGCGCGAAGAGTTCGACGCTGTCATCGCGCAGGTCCTGCACGCTGCGGAACTCACTGCACCAGAGGGCAAGTCCGTCGGTACCATCGGCGGCCGCGGTGGTCGTCGCGGAATTCACACCGAAGCATTCGGCCCGCTGATCGCCGAAATGCAGTCCGTTGCGCGCGCACATCCGGAGGGAGTCTGGTGACCACAATGCAACTCTCGGCGCGCGAGATCGCAGCCAGCGTCATGGACCCCGAAATGCCGTTGTTGACCCTCGATGACCTTGGCGTTCTGCGCGAGGTCGAGGTAGGCGAGAACGGCAGCGTGCGCGTCACCATCACCCCGACGTACTCGGGATGCCCGGCCATGGCCACGATGCGCGACGACATCGAGCACAAACTTCGCGACGGTGGCTACGCGGATGTCGAGATCGTCACCAGCCTCAGCCCCGCGTGGAGCACCGACTGGATCTCTGAGGATGGTCTCCGAAAGCTTCGCGAGACGGGCTACTCGACACCGGGACCGGCTCCCGCCCGCGCTTCGGGACCGGTTCCGTTGACGCTGACGATCAAGCCGCGCGTCATCGACTGCCCGCAGTGCGGCTCCGGGAACACCAGGCTGACGTCGGAATTCGGCGCAACGCTCTGCAAGGCGCAGTACCGCTGCGACGACTGCCTCGAACCCTTCGACCACGTGAAAGAAATCTGATGACCGTCACCGACGAACCTGTCGTCACCTCGAACCGCAACAAGGCTTTTCACACGTTGACCGTCGCCGACGTCGAATCACTGTGCGACGATGCCGTTGCCGTCACGTTCGACGTTCCCGGCGACCTGCAGGGCGAATTCGACTTCCTCCCTGGCCAATCGCTGATGCTCAGCCGCACCGTCGACGGCGTCGAACATCGCCGTTCGTACTCGATCTGCGCTGCAGCAGGCACACGGCCACGCGTCGGCGTTCGCGAGGTCACCGACGGCTTGTTCTCCTCGTGGCTCGTGCACGAGGTCAAAGCGGGCGACAAGATCGACGTGCAGGGACCGAGCGGGAACTTCTATGCCGACCCGGCCGCCGGCGGGCGACATGTACTCATTGCAGCCGGCTCCGGTATCACCCCGATGCTATCCATCGCTGGCTCAGTACTGGCCAACCCCGACGCCGAAGTTGTGCTGCTGTACGGCAACCGACGTACCAGGTCGGTCATGTTCGCCGAGGAAATTGCCGATCTGAAAGATCAGTACGGCTCCCGCTTCGACGTCATCCACGTTCTCTCCCGCGAACCCCGCGAGGTCGAATTGTTCAGCGGCCGCCTCGACGCGGAGCGCCTGAAGAACATCCTCGACACGGTCGTCCCGACGCCGGACATCGATCACTTCTGGTTGTGCGGTCCGTTCGGGATGGTCAACGACGCGCAGGATGTGCTCGCCGGTCTCGGCGTCGAGAAGTCGCAGATTCACCACGAGCTCTTCTACGTCGACGACGTACCGCCGCCGCAAGAGAAGCACCGCGAGCCCGGCGTCACCGGCCCGAGCAGCGAGGTCACCATCACCCTCGACGGGCGCACGGTGACGGGAACGCTTCCCCAGGACGAGTCGATCCTCGACTCCGCAGAGCAACTGCGCTCCGACCTTCCCTTCGCCTGCAAGGGCGGCGTCTGCGGTACGTGCCGCGCCAAGGTCACTCTCGGTGACGTGGACATGCGTCGCAATTACGCGCTCGAAGACAACGAGGTCGCCGCCGGCTTCGTCCTGACCTGCCAGACCTTCCCCGTCAGCGACAACGTCACCGTCGACTACGACGCCTAATCCCCCGGAGACTGCCATGACCAGCGTCTTGTCCACCCCCACCGATACACCGGACATCGAGTTCGCCAGCCGCGATCAGATCTCCGCGCTCCAGCTCGCGCGGATGCAGTGGTCACTGAAACACGCCTACGACAACGTCCCGCACTACAAAAAAGCGTTCGACGACGCCGGAGTCCATCCGAACGATCTGTTGGACCTCAGCGATCTCGCCAAGTTCCCCTTCACCACCAAGGCAGATCTCCGCGCGAACTACCCGTTCAAGATGTTCGCGGTACCGCAGGACCAGGTCTCGCGCATCCACGCGTCGTCGGGCACCACCGGCCGTCCCACCGTCGTCGGCTACACCGCCAACGACATCAGCAATTGGGCCGATCTGATTGCCCGCAGCCTCCGCGCGGGAGGCGTGAAGCCGTCGGACAAGGTCCATGTCGCCTATGGCTACGGGCTGTTCACCGGCGGCCTCGGCGCACATTACGGCGCAGAGCGGCTGGGCTGCACCGTCATTCCGATGTCCGGCGGCCAGACCGACCGTCAGATCCAACTGATCGAGGACTTCGAACCCGACGCGATCATGGTCACCCCGTCGTACATGCTCACGATCGTCGACGCGATGCTCGAGAAGGGTATCGATCCCGCGAAGACGTCGCTGAGGACCGGAGTCTTCGGCGCCGAGCCGTGGACCGAGGAGATGCGAAAGGAAATCGAGAAGACCCTGGCCATGGACGCCGTCGACATCTACGGACTGTCGGAGGTCATGGGACCCGGCGTTGCGATGGAATGCGTCGAAACCAAGGACGGACTCCACATCTGGGAGGATCACTTCTACCCGGAGGTCATCGATCCGGTGACCGGCGAGGTTCTACCCGACGGTGAGGAGGGCGAATTGGTCTTCACGTCGCTGTCCAAGGAAGCGATGCCGATCATTCGGTACCGGACCCGCGACCTGACGCGCCTCTTGCCCGGAACCGCCCGAAGCATGCGGCGTATGCAAAAAGTCACCGGACGCACCGACGACATGATCATTCTGCGCGGTGTGAACCTGTTTCCAACTCAGATCGAAGAGCTCATCCTGACGGTTCCCTCGCTCGCACCGCAATTCCAGTGCGTGCTCGAGCGAGCAGGGCGAATGGATTCACTCACAGTGTTGGTGGAGGCACGTCCCGACGCGCCCCTCGAAGTCCATCCCGTTGCTGCCGCGACGCTGCGCAAGCTCGTGAAGGATCGCATCGGCGTCAGCGTTCAGGTCGATGTGGTTCCCCCTGCTGCGCTCGAACGTTCCATCGGCAAAGCTCGCCGTCTGATCGACAACCGGCCCCAGGCGTGAGGCGCATGTGAGCGAAAGTACGTCCCCCACGACGTATTTCCGCTCACCTGCGCGCAGCGCTTAATGCGAATGCAGCGGCTTGCCGGCCAGCGCGAGGTGCGCCTCACCGAACGCCTCGGACTGCGTCGGGTGCGCGTGGATCAGATGGGCTACCTCTTCGGGGTAGGCACCCCAGTTGACCACCAGTTGCGCTTCACCGATCAGTTCGCCGACGCGTGCGCCGACCATATGGATCCCAACGACTGCGCCCCCGGCTCGCACGAGCTTCACGCCGCCCGCCGCCCCGAGGATCTGACTCTTGCCGTTGCCCGCGAGATCGTAGACGGTCGAGTCTGCCGAACCATGCTGCCGGGCGGCTTGTGCCTCGGTCAGCCCGACCGACGCAATTTCCGGGTTCGAGTAGGTGACACGCGGAATATTGGCGTCCGGAACAGATTTCGGTGCAAGGCCAGCAATCTGCTCGGCCACGAAGATGCCCTGTTGGAACCCTCGGTGCGCCAGCTGCGGGCCACGAACGATATCTCCGACGGCATAGACGTCGGCGTGGTTGGTCTGCAATACAGAATCCACGGTCACGAAGCCGCCATCGAGCGAAATTTCCCCGAGATCCTCGGTCCTGGGTCCACGCCCGACGGCTACGAGCAGCACATCCGCGTCGAGGGTCTCCCCCGATTCGAGAGTCACTGTCACACCGTCCGGGGTTTCCTTCACACCGGTGAACGGGGACGACGTCTTCGCGGTGATCCCGCGCTTCTTGAACGCACGAGTCAGCTGCTTCGACGCCCACTCATCCTCGGCCGCAACGAGCCTCGGCAAGGCTTCTACAATGGTGACGTCGGTGCCGAACGATGCCCACACACTGGCGAATTCGATACCGATGACGCCTCCACCGAGCACGATTGCCCTTCTCGGGACCGTGTCGAGCGTCAGCGCCTGATCGCTCGTCAGCACCCGAGGCCCGAGCTCGATCCCCGGCAGCACCTTCGAGTACGACCCGGTCGCCAGGACCACGGACTTGCCGGTGATCCGCCGGCCGTCGACCTCGACGGTCTTGTCGCCCACGTATCGCCCTGTACCGCTGACGAATTCGATCTTGTGCGCGGACACCAGACCTTGCAGGCCCTTGTACAGCTTGGCGACGACGCCGTCCTTGTACGCATGGACACCCTGCATGTCGACGCCGTCGAAGGACGCCTTGATTCCGACCGACGCACTCTCACGGGCGGTATCGGCCACCTCGGCGGCATGGAGAAGCGCCTTCGTTGGAATGCATCCGCGATGGAGACAGGTACCGCCGACCTTGTCCTTCTCGATCAGCGTGACGGAGAGCCCCAGCTGAGCGGCGCGGAACGCAGCGGCATATCCGCCCGAACCGCCGCCCAGGATAACTACATCGTTCATGACAGCGCCACCAGGTTCAGCGGGTCCGACAGCAACGACGCGATGTCGGACAGGAACCGCGAGCCCTGTTCACCGTCCACGAGACGATGATCGAACGAGAGACTCAGCGTGGTCATCGACCGCAGCGCGATCTCACCCTCGAACTCCCACGGCTGGCGGCGAATCGCGCCGAAGCACAGGATCGCGGCCTCCCCCGGGTTGAGGATCGGGGTTCCCGAATCCACGCCGAAGACACCGACATTGGTGATCGTGATGGTCCCGTCGGCGAGATCCGCCGGCCCGGTCTTGCCTTCCTTGGCCGTCGCCGTCAGATCCACGAGCGACTGCGCCAGATCCTTGAGACCCAGCTTGTGAGCATCCTTGATGTTCGGCACCATCAGCCCGCGCGGAGTCGCCGCCGCGATACCGAGGTTGACGTATCCCTTGGTGACAATCTCCTGGTTCTGCTCGTCCCACTCGGAGTTGAGGCTCGGGTTGGAACGCAATGCCACCAGCAGCGCCTTCGCAACCAGCGCCAGAGGCGTGAGGCGAACATCGCGGAAGTGCTTGGTACCGCGGAGCTTCTCCAGAAGCTCGACCGTCGGCGTCACATCGACCGTGATGAACTCGGTGACGTGTGGGGCAGTGAACGCACTCGATACCATTGCCGCCGCGGTGTGCTTGCGGACGCCCTTGATCGGTGTGCGGGTCTCATCCTTGCCATGAACGAGGGCTACCGGCTCCTCGTCACGAGCCATGTACGACGCGATATCGTCGCGCGTCACCTCGCCGTGGGTACCGCTGGCAGGCACTTCGGCCAGATCGATGCCCTCTTGACGAGCAACGAACCGAACCGGCGGAGACGCAAGCGGTTTGTCCGACACCGGCTTCACAGTCTCGGGCGCGGCCGCGCGGCGGTTACCTCGACGACTCGGACCCTCTCCGGCGACGCCGTACCCGACGAGAACGGGAACGCGCTCTTCCTCTTGTACAGGTTCCTTCAACGGTTCGCTGCCGTCGGCGATGTCGATGATCGCGGTGCCGACCTCGACCGTCGTACCCTCTTGTGCGCGAAGAGCGGTCACGACGCCTGCATACGGCGAGGGCAGTTCGACCGATGCCTTGGCAGTTTCGACCTCGGCGATCACCTGGTTCAGCTCGATGGTGTCACCGACCTTGACGAGCCAGGTGATCAGTTCGGCCTCGGTGAGCCCTTCCCCGAGGTCGGGGAGCAGGAAGCTCTTCGTCATCTGGAATGTTCCTATCGGAGATTGAGGGTGCGGTCGACGGCGTCGAGAATCCGGTCGGCATCCGGGAGAAAGAACTCCTCCACCTTTGCGGCGGGGTACGGCGTGGAAAAACCGCCGACGCGCTGGATCGGCGCTTCGAGGCTGTAGAAGCACTGATCTTGCACTCGCGCAGCGATTTCGGCGCCGATTCCCATGAACGTGGCCGCCTCGTGCGTGATGACGAGCCGGCCGGTCTTGCGTACCGAAGCGGCGATCGTGTCCATATCGAGGGGTGACAGCGAACGCAGGTCGATGATTTCGAGCGAGCGGCCCTCTCCTGCTGCGATATCGGCAGCCTGCAGGGCTGTGGTGACGAGCGGGCCGTAGGCGACGACGGTGGCGTCCGTACCGTCGCGGACCACCCGCGCCTTGTGTAAGGGGTAGGCGTCGTCGATCGATACGGTGACGTCGACCTCGCCCTTCTGCCAGTAGCGACGCTTCGGCTCGAAGAACAGAACCGGATCGTCCGACGCAATGGCCTGACGCAGCATCACGTTGGCGTCGGCGGCGTTGCTGCAGCTGACAACCCGCAAGCCGGCGGTTTGCGCGAAGTAGCCCTCGGGGGACTCCGAATGATGTTCGACCGCACCGATTCCGCCGCCGTAGGGGACGCGGATCGTGATGGGCATCTTGACGTTGCCGCCGGTGCGGTAGTGCAGCTTGGCCACCTGCGAGACGATCTGGTCGAAGGCCGGATAGATGAATCCGTCGAACTGGATCTCACAGACGGGACGGTAGCCTCGGAACGCGAGACCGACTGCTGTACCGATGATTCCGGACTCGGCCAATGGTGTGTCCACCACACGGTTCGGTCCGAAATCCTTCTGCAGACCATCGGTGATGCGGAAGACGCCGCCGAGCTTACCGATGTCCTCGCCGAGAAGGATCACCTTCGGGTCGTCTTCCATGGCGCGTCGAAGACCGGCGTTGAGGGCCTTGCCGAGCGGAAGAGTTGTCGGTGCGGCGAGCGTGGCGGTCATGACAGAGCTCCTTCGAATCCAGCGAGGTAGGCGGCGTAGTTCTTGCGCTCTTCGTCGATAAGCGGATGCGGATCGGCATAGACGTTGTCGAAGATCGACATCGGACCGGGCTCCACGGTCCCGAGGCAGCCGCTACGCAGTTGAGCGGCGGTGTCGTCGGCGCGTTCCTTGACGCGAGCGCGGAAGGCGTCGTCCATCGCGCCCTCGTGCTCGAGTAGGAGCGCTATACGATCGATCGGGTCCTTGAGCTTCCACTCGTCGTCGAGTGCCGCCGGCCGGTAGCGGCTGGGGTCGTCGGAGGTGGTGTGCGGACCCATCCGGTAGGTGAACGCCTCGATCAGCATCGGCCCGCTGCCTTCGCGCGCATGTGCCAAAGCCATTCTGGTGGCGGCGAGTACGGCCAGGACGTCGTTTCCGTCGACGCGCAGTGACGGAATTCCGAAGCCTCGACCGCGCTCGGCGATGGTGGTGTGCGTCTGGAGCGTCACCGGTTCCGAAATTGCGAACTGGTTGTTCTGGCAGAAGAAGACGACCGGTGATGCAAAGCTGGCGGCGAATCCGAATGCTTCGGAAATGTCGCCTTGGCTCGTCGCGCCGTCACCGAAATAGGTGATTACGGCCCCCTCGACCCCGTCGAACTTCATTCCGAGGCCGTAGCCCGTGGCGTGCAGGGCCTGCGCGCCGACGATGATGGCGGGCGTCGTCATGTTGTATTCGTAGGGGTTCCAGCCGGATTGGGTCGATCCGCGCCAGAACCGGAGCATTTCGGTGGGATCCACGCCCCGGCAGTAGGCGACGCCGTGTTCGCGATAGCTCGCGAAGACGAAGTCGTCGCCCTGCAGAGCGCGAGCCGAACCGACCTGCGCTGCCTCCTGGCCGAGCAAGGGAGCCCAGAGCCCCAGCTCGCCCTGACGCTGGAGCGCAGTCGCCTCGGCGTCGATGCGCCGGACGACGACCAGATCCTCGTAGAGATCTCGCAGCTTCTCGGTGGTGATGTCGGCGACGATGTCGCTGTATTCCGAGGGCTCGGTGCGGTGGCCGGCGGGGGTGACGATTTGTATGAGTTCTTCGTCGGTGTTCTTCGTGAACGCGGTATCCATGTCGACCTCCGTACAGGTTGCACTGTTACCTGGAACACAACCAAGAATCATCAGTTGGCGCAATAGTTGTGTTCTAAATTGAGCGATATGCACGTTCTGAGGTAACGGAATCGTGCTTGTTCTGCGCTCAATGACTAAGTGCGGGGTCTGCGTCCGGGGTCCGCCCTGCACCCACCCCTCCACGAAGCACGCTGACCAACAGCACCACTGCGCCCACTATCCACAAGCCGGCTTTCGCATTGCCGGTGGCGTCGACAAGCCATCCCGTGACGTACGGGCGCGGAAGGCCGACATGGGCGAAAGCGACCTGGCTGCTCAGGCCTCCGGGCACGTGCGTGGAAATACGTCCCAGGGGACGTATTTCCACGCACATCCAGGCGAACGTAGCGTCGCACCTACAGCCACACACCGACGGAGGATTCAGCGTGAAGAACCATCTCGTTCGCACTCATACATCAGCCGAGGAGTTCCCCCAGTCCGAACATCTAGCATGGAAGATCGCGGAGGTCGCCGCCGACACCGTCGACGTCTCGGAAGCCACCGAAGAGATGATCGTCAACCGGATCATCGACAACGCCGCTGTGGCCGCAGCTTCTCTGGTGCGCAGGCCCGTGACGAGCGCACGGGTGCAGGCGCAGTCACATCCCTACAGCCCCGGTTCTACCGTATTCGGTATCGGCGGCACCTACTCCCCGGAGTGGGCTGCGTGGGCCAACGGGGTCGCCGTGCGTGAACTGGACTTCCACGACACTTTTCTCGCCGCCGAGTACTCGCACCCGGGCGACAACATCCCACCGATCCTCGCCGTCGCGCAACATACCGGCCGTAGTGGGCGCGAGCTGATCCGCGGACTCGCCACCGGATACGAGATCCAGATCGACCTGGTGCGCGCAATATCGTTGCACGAGCACAAGATCGACCACGTCGCCCATCTGGGACCATCGGCGGCCGCTGGCATCGGCACGCTCCTCGGTCTCGATACCGAGACCATCTACCAAGGCATCGGGCAAGCCCTTCACACGACGACGGCTACCCGCCAATCACGCAAGGGCGCAATCTCCAGCTGGAAAGCCTACGCACCCGCACTGGCAGGCAAGGTCGCCGTCGAAGCAGTCGACCGCGCTCTACGCGGCGAAGGTGCACCGTCGCCGATCTGGGAAGGCGAGGATGGCGTCATCGCATGGCTCCTCGGTGGACCGGATGCGAAATACTATGTGCCGCTGCCGGGTATGGGAGAGCCGAAGAGCGCGATCCTCGACAGCTATACCAAGGAACATTCTGCCGAGTATCAAAGCCAGGCACCGATCGACCTCGCACGACGCATGCGGGACCGGGTTGGCGATCCGAACCAGATCGTCAAGATCGTGCTGCACACCAGTCATCACACCCACTTCGTCATCGGCACCGGCTCAGGCGACCCGCAGAAGTTCGATCCCACAGCCTCGAGAGAGACGCTCGATCACTCGGTCATGTACATCTTCGCCGTTGCATTGGAGGACGGTGAATGGCATCACGAGCGCTCCTACGCGCCCGAGCGCGCGCAGCAACCGGACACCATCGCCCTGTGGCAGAAGATTTCCACCGCAGAGGATCCGGAGTGGACCCGTCGCTATCACTCCGTCGATCCTGACGAGAAGGCCTTCGGTGCACGAGCGGAAATTACGCTGAAGGACGGAACGGTGATCGTCGACGAACTCGCTGTCGCCGATGCACATCCTCTTGGGGCCAGGCCGTTCGCCCGCGCGGAGTACGTCGCCAAGTTCCGCACGCTCGCCGACGGCATCATCGCTCCCGATGAGCAAGACCGCTTTCTCGCTGCAGCCGAGCGCACACCGTTGTTGGTAGCAGGCCAGCTGGATCAGCTCACCTTCACCGTCGCCGACGACGTCCTGGCGCGAGCGCCGCATACCCCGAACGGCATCTTCGACGGCGCTCCGCGCACGTGAGTGCGAATACGTCCCAGGGGACGTATTTCCGCGCACATAGGTCAGTTCGCGACCCCCGGCACCAGATGCGTCGTAACTCCAATTCGGTTCCAGGCATTGATGGTGAAGATCTGCGCCAGTAGTTGACCGATCTCGTGCTCGTCGAAGTGCTGGGCAACCCGCTCGTAGATTTCGTCGGAGACACCACCGTCGGAGATCTTGGTTACTGCCTCGGTCAGCGCGAGAACGGCGCGTTCCTGCTCGGTGAAGAAATTCGCGGCGTCGTGCCAGACCGCGACGAGCGCGAGGCGCTCTTCGGTCTCACCGGCTTTGCGGGCGTCGGTGGAATGCATGTGCAGGCAGAACGCGCACCCATTGATCTGGGATGCCCGGATCTTGACCAGCTCGGCGAGGCCGGGGTCGATGCCTTCGCGAGCTGCGATGTCGAGTGCGACGAGTGCTTTCCTGGCTGCGGGAGCGGCTGAACTGAAATTGATTCGTGTTGTCATGGAAAGAACGTTACGACTCCAGGTGACCCTCGGTAGGGTTCAATTCCATGGTCAGAAGTAAGGTCAATTCCCCCGGTGTCGACTTACATTTGAGCCTGTCCCCCGAGGGCTCACGCAGGGCTGCGCTCGGCGAGGCCCTCCGGGACTCCGTTCGATCCGGCCGTCTGGAACCAGGGACGAAACTGCCTTCGTACCGGGCATTGGCCGAGGACCTGAACATCGCCAGGAACACCGTCGCCGAGATTTACGGCGAACTCGTGTCCGAGGGATGGCTCGAAGCCCGTCAGGGATCCGGCACTCGGGTTACTCATCGAGGCGCAGTGGAGTCGCGCGCGAGCTCGTCGGTGGTTCCCGCGGCCACCCGTCCACAGTTCGACCTTCGCCCGGGCCGACCGGATCCTGCGGCATTTCCGCGTGCCGCGTGGCTCTCTGCTGCCAGGCGTGCCATCTACCGCTCTCCGACCGATGCGTTCGGACCAGGCGACCCGCACGGGCGCATCGAGTTACGCCGCGCACTGGCGGACTATCTCGCCCGCACGCGCGGAGTCAGGACCGATGCCCGACGGATCATCATCTGCTCGGGTTTCGCGCAAGCAGCGCAGATACTGACGGACTCCGGCCGTGCGGCGCCGTTCGCGCTGGAGTCCTACGGCCTGCCGTTTCACCGCATGATCTTCGACAAGGCCGGGCCGTCGGTGGCGATAGCGATGGACGAGAGGGGTTGCCTGACGGACACTCTCGGTTCCACCGAAGCCCGCACCGTTGTCCTGACCCCGAGCCACCAGTTTCCGACGGGCGCGTCATTGCATCCGCAGCGCCGCACTGCCGCGATCGAGTGGGCTCGCCAGCATGACGGCTTGATCGTCGAGGACGACTACGACGGCGAGTTCCGTTACGACCGCACGCCGGTCGGTGCGATGCAAAGCCTGGACCCAGACCGAGTTCTCTACGTCGGATCGGTGTCGAAGAGCCTGTCACCGGGCATCAGGGTCGGCTGGATGGCCGTGCCCGAATTTCTGCTGGATCCGATTCTCGCGGCCAAGGGCGAGCGTGAAGCAACCGTCGGCGTCGTCGATCAGCTGACGCTGGCCGAGCTGATCGTCACCGGTGCATACGACCGACACGTTCGTGCTGTCAGGACCAAATATCGACGCCGTCGTGACGAACTGGTTCGTGCAGTGAATGAACGCGCACCCCACGTCGCCGCCATGGGGATCTCGGCCGGCCTCCAAGCCGTCCTGACGCTGCCAGCCGGGTCGGCGAAGACCGTCCTTCGCGCGTCGAGCGAGATCGGTCTGGCGCTGGAAAGCCTCGAGATGTTCAGACACCCCGACTCCCCGGATGCACCGGTCGACGCTGTGCTGGTCGGCTTTTCGGCTCCCAGCGACAACGCCTACCCGCAGGCCATCGACGCACTTGTGTCGATTCTGACGCTTACAGCCCCAGGCCGGCGGACAGCGTAGGCCAGCTCTTGGGTAGCTGGTCCACCCAGTACGCCCACGAGTGCGTCCCCACCTGCTCGAAGTCGAAGGTCGCAGGCACACCGAGCTGCCGCAGCTTGTCATCGAGTCGATGGGTGCAGTAGTTCGCGCCCATTTCGATGGCCCCGCCCACCATCACGATGTCCCAGTCCTTCGCCGTGTCGAACCGCTCGTACGGGCCGGCCAGGCCGGATCCAACGGACACGTAGATTGCTGTGTTACGCAAATTCTCCGCCTGAGCGAGCACGTCGTGCGCTGCCCAGTCAGGATCCAGTGGGCCGCCGAACATGTTGTTCGCGTCGCCGCCGAACGCCGACACAATTCCGCGCATACTTCCCTGGCCCAGCACCTCGGCGGACGAGAAGCACCCACTGTATGCCGCAACGGCCGAATACAGCGACGGATTCCTGGCCGCCAATATCATTGCCGACTGCGCACCCATCGATAGACCGGCAACCCCGTTGCGTCCGTTGCCGTCGAACTCGGCGTCGATCAGCGGCGGCAGCTCCTTGGTCAGGAAGGTCTCCCACTGGTAGCGACCGAGCTTCGGGTCGTCTTGCTGCCAGTCGGCGTAGAAGCTTCCTGGACCAGCGAGAGGCAGGACGACGTTGACGTTCTTGTCCTCGAAGAACTCCGCCGCCCCGCCCTTGCGGAGCCACATGCTGTTCTCCAGATCCTCTTCGCCGATGCCGCTGAGCATGTACAGCGAGGGCCTTGGACCGTTCTCGACGGCAGGCGTCAGTACCTGAACATCGATGATTCGATCCATGCTCGGCGAGTACACCGCCAACGTCGTCAACGTCTCGCTGGAGACTTCGACGTTCTCGATCGACGCCCCCGACGATTGCGCTGAACTCACTGCGGGAGCACCGACGAGACCGAACAAAAGCACAGCACATAAGACACCGAAGTGTCGCGTGTAGACCATGGAACCCCCGACTGACATGCGGCACCGACGACCGCGCTTACGCGCAGTGTTGCACACGAAAGTGCCTGTTACGCAGGATCGCACAAACTTCCCGGACAATACCGACCTTTTTCCTGCGTTCGACGCCGAAGCAATACGATCACCCGTCTTGGCGCGATTGTCATACCCCAGGATCATTCGAGTCGGGCATCGGAGCAAGGTGGTGGCAACACGCTGGCACACATTCCGAAACGGAAGGTAGTACCGCTGATCCCTGGGTAACCCCACGAGGGAGGCCTACCTTCGAGGCATGGAACTAGGACTGCACATCGCCGACTTCACCTTTCCCGGCGGCCCGCCCGCCCTCGCCGGCGACCTGTCGCGCATCGCCGCCGCCGCCGAGGACGCCGGCTTCGCCAAGCTCAGCGTCATGGACCACCTGTGGCAGATCGAGCCGGTGGGTCCTGTCGACACCGACATGCTCGAGGCCTACACCGCCCTCGGGTACCTCGCGGCCGTCACCGAGAAGGTCGACCTGCTGGCCTGGGTCACCGCCGCTGTCTATCGGGCGCCTGGCCTTTTGGCCAAAGCCGTCACGACGCTCGACGTCCTGTCCGGCGGACGGGCATACCTCGGCATCGGCGCAGCGTGGAACGAGGACGAGAGCGTCGGAATGGGCCTCGACTTTCCGCCTACCGCCGAACGCTTCGAGCGGTTGGAGGAGACCCTGCAGATCTGCCTACAGATGTGGAGCGAGGACGAAGGTCCCTACGAGGGAAAGCACTACCAGCTCGGCCGCACGATGAACGTGCCCCAGCCGCTGCGCACACCGCATCCGCCGATCCTCATCGGCGGCGGCGGAGAGAAGAAGACCCTACGACTCGTCGCGCAATATGCCCAGGCGTGCAACCTGTTCGGCGGACCCGACGTCGCGCACAAGCTGGAGGTTCTGAAGGGGCACTGCGACACTCTCGGTACCGACTACGACGCGATCGAGAAGACCGTGATGATGAGAATCGACCCGGGTGTCGACGGTGAGAACGTCGACACCGTGCTCGGACAGCTCGAGGAGATGTCGAAGCTGGGGGTGTCCCATGTTCACACTGGATTGGCGAACCTCGCCTCGATCACTCCGCTCGACATTGTCGGCGAGAAGGTCATTCCGGTGATCGCTGACTGGTAGAGAACTAGGCCCCGAGGCCTGCACCAGCCCGGGTGACGACGATTCTCGGGACGACCGCCCGCGACGACAGCTTCAGCACGCTCGTGGCGAGTTCGACGATGTCGTTCACTCGGATCATCGTCTCGGCTGGAATCGCATCCTTGGTCCAGTCGCTCATGTCGGTGTCGACGTAGCCGGGTGCTATGGAGGTCCCGGTGATCCCGTTGCCGCTCTCCTCCGCGTTGAGAGTATCGATCAATGAGAGCATGGCAGCTTTCGTCGCCCCGTATACCGCGAGACCGGATTCCGAATAGACACCGGCAAGCGAAGCCAGCGCCAGTACTTTCGCACCGCCATCGGGGTTCGCCTCGACGGCCTTGCGCAGCAGTGGAATCGAATTCTGCAGTACCTGAAACGGCGCCCGAACATTTACATCGAGCGTCTTGTCGAACCGGCGCATCGGGTAGTCCGCGATCGCCCCGGCGGTCCCGACGCCTGCATTGAGAACAAGTGCGTCCATGGCGGGGAAACGCTCGGCATGCGCCGCGACGATGAGGTCTGCGGCGTCTCGATCGGCGAGATCTGCTGCAACGGTCACAACCTCAGGCGCTCCGGCAGTTCGGAGCGTGTCTGCGACAGCACCGAGTGCGTCGGCGTTGCGGGCGGTAATGGTCAGCCCGTAGCCGAGTTCGGCCAGCCGCGTGGCGATTCCGAGACCGATCCCCCGCGAGCCACCGGTAACGAGCGCCGACTTCACGAGTTCTTTCCTTCGATTGCACGCAAACCGGCAGCCATGAATTCGTGAGTCGCCTCTGCGGCACCTGCAGCGCCCGCACCCGAGTCCGAACCCGCTCGGGCTCGGTGGGTGATGCCTTCGCCGATCACCCCGAGCTTGAAGTTAGCCAGGGCGAGGTAGAAGTTCCAGTCGGACAGCTCGTTACCTGATTCACGGCTGTACATCTCGGCCAGTGCATCGGCCGAGGGGTAGCGTGTGCTGGTCCACGCCGCCCTTACTCCGAGCACCTCGTCGAAGATCGGTTGCCGGTAGATGCACATCAATGCAACGTCGGTCAGCGGATCCCCGAGAGTAGACATTTCCCAGTCCACCACGGCAGCAATCGAACTCGGATCGTCGGCCTTCAAGATCACATTGTCGACCCGGTAGTCGCCGTGCACGATGCTCGAACGCGACGTCGCCGGCACCGCAGCTTGAAGCTTGTCGTGGAGTTTCGCCACGTCGGGAAGCTCGCGGGTCTTCACCTGTTCCCACTGCCGTGCCCACGTCTTCACCTGTCGGCCGACGAAGCCGTCGGGCTTGCCGAACGATCCCAGCCCGACTTCTCGGTAGTCGACGCCGTGCAAGAGTGCCAAAACTCGAATGAGCTCCTGGGTATTGCCCTCGATGTCTTTGTCGGACAGATCTTCCAGGTCCGAGTTCGTGCGGATTACTCGGCCCGGCTCGAACCCGACGACGGTCGTCGGGGCCCCGAGCACCGTTCCCTCCGCATCGAACGCAATCGTCTTCGCCACAGGTACATCGGTCGACTGCAGCGCGCTCGTGACAGCCCATTCACGTGCCATGTCATGCGCCGAAGGCGTCAGGCCGCTGGTCGGCGGCCGCCGTACGACCCACGCCGAGGCGTCGTCGTACGCCTTGAACGTCAGATTGGATCGGCCGCCGCTGATGAGCTCGACCTTCAGGTCGCCGGTCAGCGAGACACCACTGTCGATGAGGAACTTCGCGAGTGCCGGGGTATCCATGCCCTGTAGTTCGCTCATTTCGCTGCTTCCTTTGCTGCCTTCTTGGCTGCACCCACGACGCGTTTGGCGATGGCCCACCGGTGCACCTCGGACGGGCCGTCGTACACCCGGAACGGACGAACTTCACGCGAGAGCCGAGCCAGGGGGAGATCGTCGGACACGCCGAGGCCGCCACACATCTGAATGCTGCGGTCGACGATGCGGAAGATGGCCTCGGCCGCAAAAGTTTTGGCAATCGAAGTTTCGTTGCTCGCGTACAATCCCTGATCCAGCGCGAAACATGCCTGCACCAGCAATGCGCGCGTGGCAGCGATGTCGATTTCGTTGTCGGCGACCATCTTCTGCACCATGCCCAGATCGCCGAGCTTGGAGCCGAAGCCCTCACGCTGAGCAACCTGCGCGACGGCGATGTCGTGGCCGCGACGAGCGGCACCGAGCCACCGCATCACATGGGTCATCCGGGCGGGCCCAAGACGCACCTGGGCGTAGGAGAATCCCTCGTCGACGGCACCGAGGACGTTCTCGTCGGGTACGAACACGTTCTCGAAGGAGACCTCACAGTGGCCACCGATCATGGCCTTGTCCAGGGTGCCGATATGACGGACGATCCTGATGCCCGCGGTGTCGGCTGGAGCGAGGAACATCGTCGCGCCGCCGCGGTCACCGGGCTTGCCTGCGGTGCGCGCCATGATGATGAAGAAGCCTGCACCGTCGGCGCCGGTGATGAAGTACTTGCGTCCGTCGATCTTCCAGCCACCCTCCACCTTGACCGCGGCAGTGGTCAGTGCCGAAGGATCCGAGCCTGCACCGGGGGCAGGTTCGGTCATTGCGAATGCGGACCTCATGTCGCCTGCCGCGAGCGGTGCGAGAAACTGTTCCTTCTGAACAGCCGAGGCGATGTGCGCGAGCATGTGCACGTTGCCCTCGTCCGGGGCTCCGATGTTCAGCGCGATCGGCCCGAACAGCGAGTATCCGCCTGCCTCGAAAACCGGCGCGCGGTCACTCATGTTCAGCCCTGCGCCGCCGTATTCGATGGGCGCATGTGGCGCGAACACCCCTGCATCCTTGGCTGCGCGCTGCAGCGATACCCGCAGCTCGTCACCACCTGCGTCAGCGACGTTGCCGAGGAACTTGTCCTCGATCGGCAACACCTCGTCCCGGACGAACACTCTCGTCTTCTCGATCAGAGCCTGAACATCGGGCGAATAGGTCAGATCGATGGGCACGAAAGTCGCTCCTCGGATTTCACGGGCCGACCGAGCGATCGCTCGGTATTGAACAGGGTGGCATGCGACCGAGGGGCGCGTCAAGGCTCAATCCGATGCGCACTCGATCACACGGTCCAACAGAACGACCTGCGCAGCGAGCAGTTTGATACGCGCCTGTTCGACAGGGAACCACTCGATGCGATCGACCTCGGGGAACGACTGATGCTTACCCGACCTCGGCGGCCACTCCATCTCGAACGTGTTGCTCACCGCACCCGTCACGTCGAAGTCTGCCTCGATGGCGAACACCGTCACCACCTTGCCTCCCCGCTGCCGGACGACGGGCAACAGAACGGACGCCACGTCGGGCACCTCGATCCCGGTCTCCTCGGTGAACTCACGCTTCGCGGCCGACCACGGCTCCTCGTCGGTGTACTCGCCCTTGATCACCGACCAGGCCCCGTCGTCCTTGCGCGCCCACAACGGGCCACCGGGGTGTGCGATGAGTACCTCGAGACCACCGCTGAGACGGCGAAACGGCAAGATTCCTGCACTCTGCTTCGGCACTACTACCTCAATCCAGAAACACGATGCGCGAGCGGCCGTCTGCAGACCCGCCGCGCTCGAACCGACCCGCTCAGGCAGGGGCGCTGAGAACGCAGAACTCGTTCCCTTCCGGGTCGGCGAGCACTGTCCACGTCTTGTCCTCGCCCTGCCCGACGTCGGTGTGGACCGCCCCCAAACTCAGCAACCGTTCCACCTCCGCGGCCTGATCGTCGGGTCTGAAATCCAGGTGGAGTCGATCGAAGCCGTCCTTCGCCTCGGGGACACCCACGAACATCAACGCCGGGAAGGAATCTCGTGTCCGGCGAATTTCGACATCGCCATCCTCGTCGATCTCTGAAAAATTCCAGCCCAGTGCGGCTTTCCACCACTCAGCGAGGGCTTTCGGATCGAGCGAGTTGACCACGACCTGTTCCCATTTCAGTGACATGCGTTCATTGCACCACCGAAGAGCTTGGGTGTCACCTGCGGCATAGGGACGGAACCGTCGAGCCGGTGGGCGCGGACCGATGCAGGCTCGTCCAAGGAACCTGGTCGTGAACGGCCATCTCAGCGTCCCTCGGCCGGTTCGACGTCGACCGCGTGATCGTCGTTCCCCACGAGCTCCGAGAAGCCTGTGCAGCACTCGCCGATCGGTACGCCCGCACAGGGGGCTGAAACCGAAAAAAGCCCCTCTGTACGGTGGAAAGGACGACCTGACCTGAAAAAAAGATGGAAAGGACTTTGTATGCCACAGCCCGCAAGGCTGGAGAAAGACCCGAGCAAAGGCTACGTCGCACTGCTCGGCTGGAGTCTGGCCGCGGTGGAAGCGCTGGACAATTTCGACCGTCGTTACGTGGTCGTGGCACCTGAATGGGCCGAGCCGTACTGCACCGAACACGACATTCCGTACATCCCGTGGAACTTCGAACGACTCAACGATCGGTCGCTGGAGATCGCCGAGACGCTGCAGGACAAAGGCGTCGACGTCGCGATCCCGCTGTACGAGGAGACCGTCGAGTGGGCCGGTGCGATCAACTCCGTTCTTCTCGGCAACCCCCGCCTGTTCGGACAGGCGATGCTGCTGCGTGACAAGGCGCTGATGAAGCGTCGCGCACAGTTGGGCGGCATCCGCGTCGGAATCTTCGAGGAAGCCCACGACCGCGAAGACGTCATTCGATTCCTGCGCCGCGTCAACCAGACACTGCTCAAGCTCGACGGCGACCCCAACGATCCGATCCACCTCAAGGCTTTCGACAAGGCAGGTTGCCTCGGCCACCGCGTCATCAGGACCCCCGACGAGGTCGATTCCATCCCGGACGACGAATTCCCGGTACTGATGGAGTCTCATCTCGACGGCTGGGAATTCGCTGTCGAGGCCTGGATCCACAACGGCAAGATCAAGTTTCTCAACATCTCCGAGTACGTGACCCTCGGTTACTCGGTCTTCGTACCCGCGACACCGGAGCTGGAAAAGTACCGGCCGCAGATCACCACTCAGATCGAGAAGCTCATCAAGACCTTCGACATCGAGTTCGGGTTCATCCATCCCGAGTACTTCGTGACGAGCGACGGTGAGATGTACTTCGGCGAGGTCGCGTACCGGCCGCCAGGCTTCAAGGTCTTCGAACTCCTCGAACGAGCATACGGATTCAATGCGTACCAGGGCCTCGCGCTGGCATTCGATCCGAAGACCACGGAGGAGGAGATCGACGCCTTTTTCCCGAAGGAGGTCGTCGACGCCACCGGCATCGCCGGTTGCTTCGGTGTTTACCCCCGTCGACGCGTCGTCAGCCACCTCGAGATTCCGGAGGAGACGGCCGAGCACGACTACTACGAGACCAACGACTTGGCGGCTCCCGTCGAGGAAACTGTCACGAAGAGAACCGCTTTCGGTACACATTGGGGTCTGCTGTACTTCTTCGGTGAGGATCCATACGTCATGCGCGACCTGTTGAAGCATCAGGAAGAATTGGACTTCTACGTGTGAGGCAAGACTTCGGGGACGCTTCCAGTGGGCCGTCGCAATCGATGGACCCGGCGCAACAGACCGACCAGATCGACAAGGGGCTACTGTCGCGGCTCGCGCAGCTCGACAACGCGACCGAGGCATTGGCGTCGGCACCCGATTTTTCCAAGAACACCAAGGTGCCGCGCGTTCTCGACGCGCTGCACCGTGTTCTGACCAGGCCGGGCGGGTGCGCGGCTGTTCGTGACCGCGCAGCGGCACTCGACTCTGCTGGGCTCTTCCTGGGCACCGACTGGGCGAAACCGGACATTCTCGTTCCCGGTTTCGTCGGGCCGAGCCTGCGCAGCGGCGTCATCGATACCGTGCTGCTCGAAGCAACGAGTGAACTCCGCCTGTGCGCGATCGCCGCAGGCGAGTACGAACACCCGGCGGTCAGCGCCGACGACGCACGTAGGTTCCTCTCGCAGGTATTGGCGATGAACCTCGAAGTGCTGTTCTCGCCGCCGTCGGAGGCGGAACGGGTTCGGCTCGGACGCGTCGCACATCTGATTCGCGATCTGTTCGGCTACGTCGCCGACCAGATCGGGTACGCCAGCGTTCTCGGCGAGCTCGGCGAAGAAATCTGGCGAGTTCTGCGTCAACGCCCGATCCAGGTCGACCATGTCAAGGCGATGGTCACTCGGATCGCGGTCTATCGCGAGGATCCCGACGTCGATCTCGGTGCCTCCGGTCAAGGGCTCGACCGCTTGATCTCGGCGCTTTTCGGACCGACCGAGGCATGCCGCGAGGATCCGGGTGTCGACGTCTATCGATCTCGGCTCGATGCCATGGACACCGAAGCGCTGGAATTCGAGGCACGCGGATTTGCCCGAGCCATGCACGACACTGGGCTTGTATCTCCTTACCACGCAACGCTTGTTCGCTTTCTCATCGAGCACAACACGTATCTGCTCGGTGAGGCGCTCGGGGTATCCGAAACAGGCCGGACGTGTTTGCAGCGGTACCCCGAGTTGGTGCACTGCCTGATCAACGAAGCCGTACATCCGGAATCCGCGCAGTGCCTGTATGGAATCGCGTTGATGCTCGACCGCGGCATTCTGCACCAGCCGCCAATCGTCCCGTCGCTGTGGCGCCAGTTGGCGTTGCGACTCGCACCCGACGTTCGGCAACGACTCATCGACACATTCGGTCCGAGCCCGAGTCCCGAATCTCGCCTTCTGGGCGGTCTGCTGTCGATGCTCGGTCAGCCGTTGGGTGTCGGACAGGGAGACAACCCGACGTGTCAGTCTGCTCGGGCCCTGTCGATGTGGGCGTACAACGATCCCGACTATCTGCTCCAGATGCTCGTGTGGGCCGCTCGCGACGATGAGATCGTTATGCATTTCGAAGGACAGTCCCTGTCCTCCAACGACAGTGAGGGAGGCGTTGCAACGGCAACACCGATCGATCTGGACCCCGTCTCTCAGATCGTCGTCCCTCATCTCGACCGGATCTATGCGGAGATGGGTCGGCGCTGCGCGGACCGCCCCGGCGACCCTCACCGCTGGGTGAACCCAGAGTTCCACGGCTGGTGGTCAGCTCGCGGCTTCCATATCAACGTCGACGTCGAGACCGGCGATCTGATCGATCTCGACGAATTTCTGCGAGGGTTCTACGCGTCGTACCACCTGGAATACAACGGTGGCCAACCGTTGATTCACCCGCAGCCTGCGGGCATTGCTGCCACCGACAGTGCAGCTCGCTACGTCGGTTGGCACGCGATCACCGTCCTGCGGGTTGCCCCCGATCCCGACGCCGTGATGCGGGTCTATTTCTTCAACCCGAACAACGACAGCGGCCAGGACTGGGGCGACGGCGTGGTCGTCGGGACGTCGGGCAACGGTGAGCGGGCGGGCGAAGGCTCACTTCCGTTCGAGCAGTTTGCATCCCGGCTGTACATCTATCACACCGATCCGCTCGAGCACGGTGAGCCAGACAAGGTTCCGGCAGCTGACATCGAGCGCGTCATCGGTTACATCGAACGCAGCTGGGGCAGTGAGCGACTGCGTCGCATGTGAGTGAAAGTACGTCCCCCGCGACGTATTTCCGCGCACGTGCGGCGGAGCCGCCTCACCGCCGAACCACCAGACCCAACGCAATACAGCCGGTGGCGGCGGAGACGAGCGGCCCGAGACCAGGCGCCAGCAGGATCGACACGGCGCCTGCAAACGATCCGGCCACCAACGCTGCGATCGCACCGAGACGCAGGGCGAGGTACTCCGTTTTTCCCTGGGCCAGGTCGTCGACGACGTTGACCATCGTGCCGGTGACGAACGTCGTCGACAGTCCGCCGCCCACCGCTGAGGTGCGCGCAACCACCGTCTGAAGCGCCATCGCCGACGCCGACAGTGCGACAAGCACATCGATGACGACTTCGGCGGGCGGATTGTCCAGAATCCACCAGGCAGCAAAAGTTCCTACTTGAATGGCAGCAGCAAGCGCGAGGAGCACCGTCGTCGACCTGGTGGGTGTGGCCGTAGAGGTGTGCACGTAGCGAAAGCCCGCCAGCAGCACGACGAAGAACACCGCGATCGCTATCGCAGCACCGACAAGAGTGTCCAGATACTCCTCACGGCCGACGAGCCCGACCAACACCAGGTTGCCCGTCATGTTCGCGGTGAAGATGCCGCCCAGCGACAGGAAAGCGAACGCATCCGTCGCGCCTGCTCCGAACGACAGGACCAGCAGTAGCCAGGGTGAACGCAGATGCGAGTCGGTCGGGGCGGTCATTTCCGTGACTCTAGTGGCGCGCGACTCCAGTGTGGCGCGTCGACGGTATCGAGACTTCGGACAAACGGATGCCTCAGAGGCGACGGCCGAACACTGCGAGTGTCGCCGACCACGCCAACGCGAAGAGGTCGCGGACGGCCCCGAGCGACAACGCCGTCGACCAGACTGTCGTCACTCCCGACGCAGGCAGCTCGCGTCCCTCGAATCGGTCTCGCAGCCAATCCAGGGTGAGAGGCGCCGAGAGTGGGTGTAGCGACAGATGCTCGCTGAGCCGGTCACGTAGATAAGTGACGTGCACACCGTTGTCGAGGTAGCGATGGACCTGGCCATCGACGTCGTCGACGGCGATGATCTGGTCGTGCACGGCCTGGATCACCAGCATCGGGACCGACGGCGCGGTCCGACCCGGCTGTATCGCCTGGAAGACCTCAAGAATCTCGGGCTTGGCCAGCAGATCGGCGAGCGGGATGTCGATGTATTTGTCCAGGTCGTGTCTGGCGAGCTTGCGCACGGCTGCGACGGTGGTCATGTCGTCGACGGAGTCGAGCAGCGCAAGACCGTCGGCGTTGACGTGGGTACGGACCAGGCGATCGAGATCGGGGTATGCCCGACGCAGACCCTCGACGACCAGGGTCGGAAGTCCTGCGTGCAGGGTGGCGTTGAGCCTGGTGAACGCCGACGCCGGGTCACCGACGGGCGAGCCGAGAGCAGCTCCGACGATGTCGATCTCGGGCGCGTACTCCGGTGCCATCTCCGCTGCCCACGACGTCGCGAGCCCCCCGCCGGAGTAACCCCACAACCCGACCGAGGTGTCGTCCGACAGGCCGAGCGGCGTGAAGCGCAGCGACGCACGTACAGCGTCGAGAGTGCAGTAGCCGGGTTCGCGCGGTGTACCCCAATGCCCTTGCGGTCCTTCATGATCGGGGATCGTGATCACCCATCCGCGGCGGAGAGCATGCAGCACGAGGACGAACTCGAACTGCGGGACGGCGCCCCATGCCTTTGCTCCACGCTGGAGCGCGTACGAGGGGAAACAGGTCGACGAGACGGCGTCGATGGCGCACTGGTACGACAGCAGGCGCGGGATCTCGGCGACGCTCCCCCGCTGCATCAGAACAGTCGTGACGCTCACCTGCGCCACGCCGTTGAGGTCGGTGGTCCGGTAGAGCAACTGCCACGCATCGACCTGCTGAGGAATGGATCCGTACAGGGCGACCTCGACCTCGCGGTGACGAAGGACTGTCCCGGGCTCGTGCTCTTCGAATCCTTCCGGGGGTGAGTAGAACGCGTCGTCGTCGGGCAGCGTTGCCCGCCGGGGCCGAGGCGATTCCTCGGCCTGCCACGGCGTACTGCCGGTATCCCTGTCGACGCTCATTAACACTCCTGTTTCTCCAGAACCCGAGTATCCGAGTCTTTCCGTCACAGTAACCGTGGCTGCTGTTCGCTGGCCGTTGGCATACGCAGCGTGATCATGCCGGTCCAACCGGGTGCGTGCCAACTGTGCAGGATGCACGATTCTCTAGCCGCCGATTGTGCAACACACAAACGAATGGTCGACTGATGCAGTGGTGCCCACCCGAGGAGCGGCCAGAATGACCAGCATCGTCCCCAGTGACAAGGACTCGACCAACGAGGCGAACGACCCGTTGCACGACATCGCAGAGCACATCCTGTGGCTCGCGACCTCGATGATTCATCATGCGAATCGCGTCAGGCCGAACCCAAGCGGCTTGAAGGTCGGCGGCCATCAGGCTTCCTGCGCCTCGATGGTGTCGATCATGACGTCGCTGTGGTTCGAACAGTTGCAGCCGGGCGATCGAGTGTCGGTGAAGCCGCACGCATCGCCGGTTCTCCACTCGATCAACTACCTCCTCGGAGAACTCGACGAGACCTATCTGACGACGCTCCGCTCGTTCGGCGGGCTTCAGTCCTATCCCTCCAGGTCGAAGGATCCCGACCCGGTGGACTACTCGACAGGGTCCGTCGGAATCGGTGCAACCGCACCCATCTGGGGTGCCATCTCCCGCCGTTACGTCGAGACGAGCTTCGGCGGGGCCGGAAGCGGGCGCCAGTACTCGCTCGTCGGCGATGCCGAGCTCGACGAGGGTGCAGTGTGGGAAGCCATCGTCGACCCCGGCATCGCGGAACTCGGCGAGGTCGTCTGGATCGTCGACCTGAATCGGCAGTCTCTCGATCGGGTCGTCCCGAACATCGCCGCTCGGCGACTGGAGAAGATGTTCGACGCCGCAGGCTGGCAAGTCATCACCGTCAAGTTCGGCGGCCTTCTGGAATCGCTGTTCGTACGCCCCGGTGGCGGCGCCCTACGTAACCGCATCACGGGCATGCCGAACCCGGAGTACCAGCGGCTACTGCGTTGCAGCGCTGACGAACTCCGTACGCGGCTGCCAGGAGACGGCCCCGAGGCTCAGGCGATCGAGGCATTGATCGCCGACCTGCCCGGCACGACTCTGACGGAAGCAATCCGCAACCTCGGTGGCCACGATCTGCCGGCATTGCGCAAGGCATACGCGGAGATCGACGACACACGACCGACAGTCATCATCGCTTACACGGTCAAGGGATTCGGACTACCGACACAAGGGCATCCCCAGAACCATTCCTCGCTGCTGACGGTCGAGGAATACGATTCGCTTGCAACAAGTCTCGGGAAGAATGCGGCAGCGCCGTGGGAACGCTTCCCCGACGACAGCCCGTCGGGACGGATCATCGGCGATGCAGCGATTCGCTTACGTCGTGATGCGATAGCTCTCTCGGAGCCGCCTGCCGTGCCCACCGACATCGGCCGCACGCCGAAAGGAACCGCGACAACCCAGGCCGCGCTCGGACGCACGCTCCTCGATTTGACGCGCGAAGCCCCTGCCGCCGCCGAACGCGTCGTCACCGTCAGCCCCGACGTCAGCTCGACGACGAATCTCGCCGGATGGGTGAACAAAGTAGGCGTCTGGTCCGCTATCGAGCGGCGCGACTGGTTCGACGATGATGCCGAGACGATCATGCACTGGCGTGAGAATCCAGCAGGACAGCACATGGAACTCGGGATCGCCGAAACCAACCTGGTAGGCCTGATGGGTGAGCTCGGTGCGACGTGGAGTCGTTGGGGGCAGCCACTTTTTCCGATCGGAGTGATGTACGACCCCTTTGTCGAGCGCGCCCTCGAACCGTGGTCGTACGGCATCTACGCGGGCGGCCAGTCCATTCTGGTCGGGACACCGTCGGGAATCACTCTTGCCGCCGAAGGCGGTGCGCACCAGTCGATCAAGACGCCCTCGATCGGCCTGGAACAGCCCGGTTGCGTCAGCTACGAACCTGCTTTCGCGATCGATGTCGAGTGGACCCTCCTCTCCAGCATTGCACAGCTCGGACGCCCCGACGGCACCTCGGCATATCTACGGTTGTCGACGAGGCCCGTCGACCAGACGTTGGCCGATGTGCCGGCGGATCCCGCTGCGCGAGAACGTCGTCGGCGCCAGGTGGTGGCGGGCGGGTATCCACTCGTTCGCCGCGAGGACGCCGTCGTGACGATCGTTTCGATGGGTGCGCTCATGACCGAGGCATTGGCGTCGGCCGCCCGGTTGGACCAGATCGGAATCGCGGCGAACGTTCTGTGCATCACCAGCCCAGGCCTGCTGTGGGAAGCGTTGCACGCTCGTCAAGGGCGCAGCGAAGGACCGAGCTGGATCCTCGACCAGCTGCTCCCGGCCGAGCGAGCAACGCCGATGGTGACGGTTCTCGACGGCCATCCTCACACCCTTGCATTCCTGCCGACGGTCAACAGGGTTCCCTCGATCTCGTTGGGTGTGAGCAGGTTCGGTCAAGTCGGTTCGCTCGACGAGGTCTATCGGTACCACGGCGTCGACACCGATTCGATCGTCCGAGCGGCACTGGATGTGATCGGTTACTGATCAGGACGTGACAGCCAAAGCGTCCACAATCAGTCGTCGATGCTCCGGCAGGGCATGGAGCAGCGGCAGGCGCACAGCAGGGTCGGCGATGATTCCGACCTCGGCGAGTGCAGCCTTGGCCATGATTGCCCCCTGCGAGGTGCGCATCACTGCATCGGTGAACGGCAGCAGCGAATTCTGGATCGACCGTGCGGCGGCTAGGTCGCCCTCGCGTACGGCTCGGATCAGTCGACTATTTCGTTCGGCAACAACGTTTCCCACCACACTCACCAACCCGATGGCGCCGATGGCCAGATACGGCAGGTTCAGTTCATCGATCCCGCAATAGTATGCAAGCGAAGTCGCAGACATAACCGACATCGCCTCGAACAGATCACCTTTCGCATCCTTGACGGCAAGGATCAGCGGATGAGATGCCAACTCGATCAGGGTCGACGCTTCCATCGCGATACCGGTGCGCGCCGGAACGTCGTAGAGCATCACAGGCAGATCGGTCGCATCGGCCACGGCTGTGCAGTGGGCGATGATCCCGGCTTGGGTCGGCCTCGAGTAGTAGGGGCAGACCAGCAGCAGCGCGTCCGCGCCGCACTCCTGTGCACGCCGAGCCCGCTCGATGCTGGAAGCAGTGTCATAAGTACCGACACCGGCGATCACCCGCGCCCGTCCTGCCGCGCGCGTAGCAACCGTGCGAACCAGCCACGCCGACTCGGCATCGGTCAGAGTCGGCGCCTCACCTGCAGTTCCTCCCACTACGATGCCGTCACAACCAGCCGCGATCAGGTGGTCGACCAGGCGGTCCAGGCTCGTGTCGTCGAGGCTGCCGTCGTCGTTCATCGGCGTCACCATGGCGACGAGGTTGGAGCCGAAGTGATGTTCTGGAGTCATGTCGATGATCATCCGTTGAAGAACTGCATTGGTCCACCAATGCTTTTTCATCGATATTGCATAAGATTGCTTCATGATCGATGTTGCGGCATTGCACGCACTGCGGACGGTGGCAGCACTCGGTACCCTCGCCCGTGCCGCCGAGGAACTCGGGTACACCGCCTCCGCCGTGTCTCAGCAAATCAAACGACTGGAACGCCAGGTTGGCGTCGACGTCATCTCCCCCGCCGGACGTGGCGTGGTGCTGACGCCGGCGGGGCAGGCAATCGTCAACGCGGCACCAGAGGTGTTTCAGGCCCTCGAAAGATGCACGCAAGCAGCACAATCCGTAGCGGACGGTACGCCGCGCGGAACACTTCGGATCGCGGCCTTCTCCACTGCCATTCGCGGCATGGTGGCGCCCGCGCTGGGACGGATGCACCTCGAATTCCCCGATCTGCGTGTACTCGTCACCGAGCAGGATCCCGATCGGGCGCTCCACAGCGTCGACTCCGGCTCCGCGGACGTCGCCCTGGTTCACGACGCCGACGGATTGCCCGTGTCGGTGCCGGCCAACCTGAACCAACGTGCACTGCACGTCGACATCGGCGACATCGTGATGCATCGCGAGCATCCACTCGCGAAACACACTGCGCCGCTCCGGGGTACCCATTTGTCCGGCCACGCGTGGGTAACCAGCCCGCCGGGCACCGTCTGCCACCAGTGGTTTCGGCGCCTGGTTGCGGACCTTGACGAAGCTCCCGACGTTCGGCACCTGGTCGACGATTTCGCCAGCCAGCTTTCGCTCGTGGCATCGACTGGTGTCGTCGCCCTCATTCCTCGACTCGCGCGCCCACCGCTGGGAAGTGATCTGGTCGCCGTTCCCCTGCATAGACCCCCAACTCGGGAAGTCCATGTAGCGTGGCGTCGCAGCGCCGATGCCAGCCCGTCCATCCGGGCTTTGGTCACCGAACTGTCGAAGGCGCACCTCGCACCTCGGGACAGAGACTCTCGACTCTGACGATCCGTTGCACACAGCATCTGGTGCATGCAAAGCTAACGGTGTGAATGAGCTCGATATCATGCTCGACGAAAACCGTTCAGCGCTCGTTCGATCCGTTGCGCGTCTGACGGACGAACAAAGCCGTCGGCGTCTTGTGCCTTCTCTCACCACTCCAATTGCACTCGTCAAGCACTGCGCTGCAGCAGAGCGAGTGTGGTTTCAACGCACAGTGGCTGGAATAGCCGAGTCCGAGTGCGATGGTTACGCCGTTGGCGACGACGCTGGTTGGGCGGTGGGTGCGACCGAGTCACGTCGTTCCGTCACAGAGGAATTCGAGGCCGCCGCCCACCGCTCGCGCGAAATCTGTGCGGGGCGGGTGCTATCGACCGACTACGTCCACTACCGACGCGGTCGCGTCACTCTGTTCTGGATCAAATTGCACATGATCGAGGAGCTCGCCCGGCACGCCGGGCATGCCGACATCCTTGTCGAACAGATCCTCGCGAGTGAAACGCGGGTTGGGGCGTAAGCGTCAGCTCCCACAATCGTGCAACCACGACACGGCCGCCGATGAGTTCTCGACGCCGCTCCGGTCAACACTGCATGATCATCGTCTCTGGATACCTGACCGTGAACCCCACCGAACGCGCGAGCTACCTCGACGGTTGCGTCGAGGTGGTCCGTCTCGCGCGCGCCGCCGATGGGTGCCACGACTTCGCACTCGGCGCGGATCTCTCGGATCCCACCCGTGTCAACGTCTACGAACGCTGGGCCAGTCAAGCGCAACTGCATGCATTTCGTGGGTCCGGCCCCGACGACGGTCAGCAGGCCGCAATCCTGGGTGCCGACGTGCGCGAGTACACGGTGAACGAGCTGCAGTCCTGATCTGATCTCCCCGGCCACGAACACAGTCGAATATCCTGCAACACATTTTGATTTGAATTCGGACATTTACTCTCACCCTCAGGAATGAGGTTCGTCGGTTTCGGCGACGAGCCACCATCGTCGCCGATAGCCTTCCAGCGACATTCCTGCCGGCAGGCACGGGATGCACTTCGAGCCATGCGAGGTGTTCATGGTGACACGGACCCAATCGAACGAGCAGCCCGAACTGAAGAGGACGCTCGGTTCGTTTCAAGTGTTCGCGATCTCGTTCGCGTTCATCTCGGTGGCGGTCGGCGTCTTCGCGACCTACGACGACCTACTGCGCACTGCGGGTCCCGTCGGCATCTGGTTGTGGGTCATCGCAGCCGTCGGCCAGACTTTGGTAGCGCTTGTGGTGGCTCAGTTCGCCGCGAGGATCGCGCTCAGCGGGTCCTCTTACCAATGGGCTTCGCGTCTTGCCAATCCGAAGGTCGGCTAAATGTTCGGATGGCTCACCTTCTGGTATCTGGCGATAGCCGTCGTGGCAATGGACAACGCGATGGCGAGTCAGGCCTTCATGCCGCTTGTCGGAATGAACCCGGACGAGGACACGGCGAGGCTGATCACGGTGATTGTTCTCGTCGTCCAAGCCCTGCTCGTGGTTGCCTCGACCCGCTTGCTCGGCATGGTCACCTCCGCGGCTGTCGCGATCGAGCTGGGCATCATCGTCGTCGTGGTGGTCGCCCTCGCCGCCGTCTTCGTGTTTCAGGGCGGCGGCGATCTCGACAATCTGACCTCGCGCGGGATCACCGCGGGCGATAGCGACTACTTCGCCGTCGGCGGCGGTCTCATGGCCGGCATGATCATGGGACTGACCACCCTCGTCGGTTTCGACTCCGCCGCCAACCTTGCCGAAGAAGCCAAGGACCCCTTCCGCAGCGTCCCGCGCGCTATCGTCGCGTCCGTGATCGCCGCGGCAGTCACCGGCATGCTCTTCCTCATAGCACTGACCGTCGCCATCGACGATGTCACCGCGACGAGCACCAGCGGCGCTCCGATCGCCACGATCATCGAAGACCGATTGGGACCGGTGATGGAGAGAATCCTGCTGAGCGGGCTGGCGTGCGCGATGTTCGGAGCGGGAATGGTCGTGATGGCCGCGTGCTCACGGCAGGTGTTCTCGATGGCACGCGACAAGCGGTTTCCCGCGCACTCAATCATGCGTCGTGTCAGTCCGCGGACCCGAACACCGATTCCCGCGACGATCCTGATCCTGGTGATCGGAATCGTCCTGATGGTCGCGCTTCCCGGTGATGCCCTGATCCAGCTCATTGTCGGCTCGACGATTCTGCCTGCCCTCATCTACGGCGCGACGGTCATCCTGTACCTGGCGGTACGAAAGAGATTGGACCGCAAGGAAGGTGGCTTCAGCCTCGGTCGCTGGGAACTACCGGTAGCCGTGTCCGCTCTCGTCTGGGTGGTGTTCGCGCTGTTCGTTCTCGTGACGCCGAGCGATGCGACAGTCCCGAATCTGATCGTGGTCGGCCTGATCGTTGTGGGTGGCATCTACTTCGCGTCGATGCTGACTTTTCGCCGCGAGGTTCTGGAGACCGAGCCCGCGTTGCCCTCGGAAGTCTGAGCCGGCTCGGCTGGCAACGTTGCCGTCGCGGTACACCGTTCGAGCACCCTTTCGTCGAATTACGATCGAAAGCGGTGAACCACGGCCCGCGCCGCGTAAAACAGCCCGCTTGCCACGAAGAGGGCGACCACCAGCAGCAACCACCTGACTGCGAACGGTTGCTGAGTGAGCCCAGTGGCTGACTCGTAGGACACGCTGCCCTGAGAGATGATGCCGGGGAAGAACAGAAGCAGGCTCAGTCCCGCCCCCAACGCCGGTATCCGAACAGCGTTGACCCAGCGCCCAAGACCAACAGCGAGCCCTCTGTCGACCAGGGAATACAGCGGAAACAAGACCAGGTCGTGAAGCAACGCTGCGCCGACGAACCAGACTGCGATGGACTGCCACCACACGGCCTGGTTCCACAGCGCCGGAAAACCGATACTGAACACGACCGACAGCCCGACGGCGAGACAGAACGCGACCGCAAGCAGATGCAGTGGGCCTGCTCCGTACAGCTTCCGGAAAGTGGTCATGCCGAAACTCCCTTGAATTCGATGGAGTCGACCCATTTCGTTGTATGGACTCCGGGAACGCCGGGAATCATGATCCTGGCCGGAAAGCCGTGATCGAGTGACAACTCGGCGCCGTTCACGCGTAAGGCAAGCAGCGAATCCGGATGCAAAAATTGCGATTCGGTGAAGGTCACGTGATTGAACGTTCCCGATCGTTCCAGCGAACGCACCTCGGCGGTGTCGATGGACCGGACCCCCATCAACGCTGCAAGATCGATCAACCGCACCCCGGTCCACGTCTGCACCGTCGACCAACCCTCCACGCACGCGATCGGCAGATCAACGGTATGCAGGGTCATGCGCTCGAGGCTCTCACGACTCAACTCGAGCGTATCCTCTCCCGCAAGCACCGCCAGTGCCCACTGGTCGCCGACCTGATCTTCGGTGATGCCGGCCGATTTTGCCGTCCGATTGATCTGAAAGTCGTTGGGGCCGTTGCCATACGAACGGCCTCGGGGAAGCAGAATAGCCGCCGAGCGGAGAAACCCTCCGGTCGTCTGGCCGACGCTGAGCACCGCGACGAACAGCGCGCCGCCGCCCACCAGAGCGAGTGCACCCCGCCGACTCACCGTTGCCGGAGACGGATCCGGTGATGCCAGACCCGTATCGTCATCGGAATCGACGACGGTCTCGTCCACCCTGATTCTCATGACCTCGAGAAACGGCTTGGTTCTCAACGTCTTCCACATGACCGGAAACTTCAACACCACATGCGCGAGAAATCCGCCGATGAACACCCAGGCGCCCCAGTAGTGCGCGGTGTAGAAGCTGAATCCGAACAAATAGTCGTACTGAATGTTGAGTACGCCGGTGGCGATCTCGAACAAGATTCCACCGACCAAGGCGAGCAACGATATTCGCTCCAGCAGATGAGCGAGGCTCCGGATCGGGGGGAATTCGAAAAGCTTCGGTATCACCGACCACAACTTGGCCAACACGATCGGAACCATGATCAGCCCGAGCCCCACGTGCAGACCTTGGGTGAGGCGATAGATCCACGACGGACTCGACGGCCAGTCGAATACAGGAAAGTGCATCCATCCGACGTCGCCCGGCATCGATTGTCCGAACCGCGGCCCGTAGGCAACCCACGACAGCAATCCGGTGACCGTGACGACGGGAAGGGCTACGAGCAGAACGGCTCCGAGTACGGAGGTGAACCACACGCCTCGGATCGGGCTACGAAACTTGGGCATCGGAGCACGAGCCATGAGGTTGTCCGATCTCGATGAATGTACCCGATAGTACAATTGGTACCAGACTAGCCCAGCCGCGCCATCCTGACCAGTACTGCCGCGAACTTCTATCGTTTCGCTCGCCCACGCTCACTGCGGCGACGAATCGAGTCCACCGCAGCACCGAGAGTGTCCCGTAGCGGTTGAACATCACCGGTTATGCGAGCAAGCAGCATCCCGCCTTGCAGCGCGGCGATGAGCATCGACGCGCACGCTGCAGGATCGGTGTCCACGTCGAGTTCTCCGCGTTCCGTCATCGCGCGTAGGCCCCGTTCGAGCGGTTCGGCCCACGTCCGAAAAGCTGCATTCAGTGCGGGGACGAAAGCCGGATCGTTCTTGAGCTCCGCGGCGAGAGAACCCAGCGGGCAGGCGAACGGCCCACCCGGCTGTTCGTGGGCGCGCACGACGTCCTCTGCCCAGGCATCGATGTCATCGAGACCCTCGATGTGGGCCAATAACGGTTGCGCAACGAGCACGCGTTCGAGTTGCCGCACAATGACTGCGTCGACCAGATCCGATTTGTCGGAAAAGTAGTGGTAAAGCTGCGACTTGCCAGTCTCGGAGGCAGTCAGAACGTCGTCGATGGTGGTGCCCGCCACCCCGCGTGAATACATCATCGTGGCTGCGGCGTCGACGATGGCTGCCCGGGTTCGCCGCCCCTTGGCCGTCCTCGGTAGCTCTTTGGTCACGACACGACCCCGCCTCGGCGGGCATTATCGGCAATCACCGATCAAATGTACTCCTCAGTACACAAAGTTGCACGATCGCACAGCGTCCACATTGCTGACCCTGCGCATTCTGCGTGTGCGAGAGATCGCAGGCTCCACCGGGATTTTTTCGGTCGTCGCCACGAGATCCACAGCCCGCTCCACTCCCTGCAACTTCATCATCGACGCCATGGCGCAATAGACGGCGTCGAGCTGGTTTGCCAACGGGGACATCAACAGATCGCGCGAACCGCTGTTCATCATCATGCGTGCGGCACCACGAGCACTGGACACCGTGCCTCACGGAGCACGGTGGTAAGCGTGCTTCCACACGCTTGCCCTTGCTCATGCCCCAGGACGATCAACTGAGCGCTACTGGACAGCGCGACGAGTTCGGGTCCAGAGCCGGCCTCTCCGCGGACGGTGGATACCCGTACCTTCGGATACTTCTCGCCGAACGGCTCCAGCCTGATGTCCATCAGCGATTTCACTTGCGGGTCGTGGCCCGAACCCCCGAACGCGTGCGCGAGAATCTGCGACACCGCGACGGTGTGGATCGCTACGAGATGGGCGTTTCTGCTCGACGCCTCGCGAAATGCCTCTCCGACGACCACATCGGAGACCACTACCTCCGCATCTCCGACCGCGACCACCACCGCTCCATCGGAGCCGATGCTGGATTCTCGCACGATCGCCACCGGACATGCCGAAGACTCGACAAGGGAAAAAACCAACGACCGTAGGATCCGTGCAGCCAATACACTGCTACCGCTTGCACCGAGCACGAGAAGACAGGAGGATTTCGCCTCCGACAAGAGAGCGGATTCCGGTTGACCATGTAGCACTGCGGTTTCCACCATCACGCCGTGATCGACCTCCGAAGCAGCGAGCACAGCCTCATGCAGCACGCCACGGCCGTAGTCGCCGTCCACATCAGGAGCGCCGTAGACGGTCTCCGGTTGCGGATGAGGACTGATCACGTGCACCAGCCGCAGTGACGAGTGCCGATCCCGCGCCTCGTGCATCGCGAACCGAACAGCATCGAGCGCCGCCCTCGATCCGTCGATGCCGACGACCATGGGTCCAACCGGAAATGAACTGTTCATCAGGTTCCTCTCGATGTTCGTCATCGCCACCGCGTACCGTAAATTGCAGCGACTTCTCTCCAGAACGGTACGAGTTACCTGCCGTTCGGCACAGCGGTCAGAGGTCCTTTACGTTCAGGACCAATGCCACCAGCACCTGAGCACTACGCCTGAAGGTCGGGCTGTGGGGCAACGCCTGTCACGGTAGCGGCACCGACCAGACAACCGAGGTACCCATGCCAGATGTCGGTGAGCCCACGGTGAGTGCGCCACCACATTGGACGGCGCGTGCACTCAGATTCGCCAAGCCACTGACTGTGACGTCCTCAGGCATGCCGATTCCGTTGTCCGACACTTCAATTCGAAGTTCATCTCCGACCGATACCGTCACGGACAGCGTGTCGGCCTGCGCGTGGTGAACAGCGTTGCTGACCGCCTCCCTGATGACGGCGACAGCATGGTCGGCGAGTGAGTTCTCGACGACCGACAACGGTCCGTACATTCGGACGATCGCATGGACCGAGACATTGCCGGTAAGTTCGAAGACCGCGTCATTGAGACGTTGACGCAAGCGAGTGGCAGAGTGAGACGAACTCTGCAGATCGAAAATCGTGGTTCGAATGTCCTGGACGGTGTCTTGCAAATCGTCGATGGTTCTCGTCAGTCGTTGACGTATCTCCTCGGATTCGGTGCGCTGCAGCGTGCTCTGCAAGGACAGACCGGCAGCGAATATTCGCTGGATCACGTGGTCGTGCAGATCGCGGGCAATACGGTCGCGGTCGGACAGAACGTCGAGTTCGTGTACCCGACGAGCAGAGTCGGCCATCTGCATCACCAGCGCAGCCTGATCCGCGAAACTGGAGACGAATTCCAGCTCGGCATCACTGAACGAGGCCGCCCCTTCCTCCCGCAACACCACGAGCACGCCGCTGACCCCATTGGTTACCCGCAGAGGCGCGATCAGGGCGGGGCCGAGTTGGTGACCCAATTCGAATTCATGGTAGTCGAGGTGCTCTTTTCGAAAGGCTGTGCGGCGCTTGAACGCCGCGCCTGAACTCGATCCCTCCATCGGGATGATGGACCCCAACAATCGGTCCGCGGCGTATCCCTCGCTGACAATGATCTTCAATTGATCTACGAGTTCGGAGCTCTCGTCGACGTCCTCCGGAACTGCGATAAACGCGACATCGGCACCGGTCAGGTGCAAGGCCTTGCGTGACACCATCTGCAGAACCTCATTCGGTTCCGTGCCGGCCAGCAACTCGGTACCGACGTCCCTCGTAGCTTCCATCCACGCTTGCCGGGTGCGCGATTCCTCGTACAAGCGCGAATTTTCGATAGCGATACCCGCCGCTGAGGCGAGCGCCCGAATAACGACCTCATCGTCCTCGGTGAATTGCTTTCCGTCCTTCTTTTCGGTCAGGTAGAGGTTCCCGAAAATTTCATCGCGGACCCGGATCGGTACTCCAAGAAAAGATTTCATCGGAGGATGACCAGGTGGGAAGCCGACCGAATCCGGATGCAATGACATGTCTTCCAGACGCACCACTTTGGGCTGATCTATCAACAATCCAAGCACACCTCGACCCGTGGGGAGTGGTCCGATGTCTGCCTTCGTCTCCTCCTCCATTCCGAAGTTGATGAAGGCGCTCAGTTCGTGACCATCGCCTCGGACACCGAGGGCGCCATACCGAGCGTCGACGAGTTCGACGGCAGATTCCACGATGGACCGGAGCGTCATCTCCAGGTCGAGCCCCGATGTGATGACCAGCATGGCGTCGAGCAGCCCATCCGCTTGGGCTCTGGCGTCAGCGATATGGTCGATGCGCTTCTGCATTTCGAGTAGAAGTTCGCCCAGCCGAAGCTGCGGCAAGAAGCTCCCCGCATCACCCGCAGGCTCATCCATCTCGATTTCCAGGACGCGCATCGGTTACTGCATGTGCACCGGTCGTTGATTGAGCACCGGCATGCTTGGAGGCGTACACCGCGGCCTGGGTCCGTCGCTCCATGCCGAGCTTCGAGAGAAGCCGAGAGACGTAGTTCTTCACGGTCTTTTCTGCCAGAAACATCCGGGCAGCGATCTGCCTGTTGGTCAGCCCCTCTCCGATGAGATCGAGCAAGGTGCGCTCCTGCCCCGTGAGGTGGTCGATCGGTCCTGGCTCCGCGGTTCCCGCTCGCAGTTTGTCCATCAGCGCAGCCGCCGCTCGGTTGTCGAGCAAGGATTTTCCATGGCCGACGTCTCTGATCGCGCGGGTCAGTTCCATTCCGGTGATGTCCTTGACAACATATCCTCGGGCTCCGGCGAGGATGGCGTCCAGCATCGCCTGATCCTCGGTGAACGACGTCAGCATCATGCACTTCAGGTCAGGCATTCGATCGAGTAGTTCACGGCACAACTCGATGCCGTTGCCATCCGGGAGCCGTACGTCGAGTACAGCCACATCCGGCTTCAAGGCTGGGATGCGGGCGAGCGACTGGGCACAACTGCCGGCCTCTCCGATCACCTCGAGATCGGGATCGGAGTCGATCAGGTCTATCAAACCTCGGCGCACGATCTCGTGATCATCGACCAAAAATACTGTGACCACGGAACACTCCCTCGTACGCGACCGGAATGGACGCATCGAAACCAACCTTACGTACTCATGACGTAGGCGACCGACCCTTTGGTCACCGAAAGCGGCGACAAAAGTCACCAGTGTCGGTGTTGTTGTGCTGGCGCGCCGGTCACAGCCCGCGAGGTTTGATGGAGTCACCGAACACGATGAAGGAGGTCTCGGATGGGTTCACTCCCGACCGTCGTCGGAGTCGACGGGTCGTCCGCGTCACTGGATGCTGTCCGGTGGGCAGTTCTCGACGCCGGACTGCACAACTCCGATCTCACGATTGTCTCCTCGCTCCCCTTGCCGGCCGCCCTGACCGGCTTCGAAGTTCTGTCCGAACCGACGATCACGCAATTGAGAGTCGAGACGGAACGAATTCTGGACGAGGCGAATGCGGAAGCGGTGGCCATAGCGGCGCAACCGATCGCTGTCGAAGTATGTCTTTCGGAGCGACCAGCCGCTATCACACTGCTCGAGCTGGCAAGAACGTCGAGGATGGTGGTTATCGGCACCAACGGTCTCGGCGGAACCGATCGGCGATCGCTCGGGTCGATCAGTTTTGCGCTCAGCACCCACGCTCACTGCCCAGTCACTGTTGTGCGCGAATGGACTGACCGCCGTCGTATCCCCGCGTCGAACCCCATCGTCGTTGGGATCGACGGAACGAAGGCCAGCGCGGCCGCGCTGGATTCGGCGTTCGAGGAGGCCGACATGCGAGGTGCACCGCTCACGGCCATTCACGCGTGGTCCGACGCCGATCTGTCGATAGGAATACCGGTTCACGGACTCGAATGGCCGGTGAACAGGCCCGCTACCGAGGATGCGCTGACGCAGATTCTGAACGAATACTCGTTGCACTATCCGTCGGTGTCCGTGCGACGTGTGGTCGTCAAGGATCGCCCGCTGCATGCTCTCCTCGATCATGCGCAGGGTGCACAGCTACTGGTGGTAGGTAGCCACGGTCGCGGGGGCTTCAGCGGAATGATGCTCGGATCCACCGGCAGATCAGTTCTGGGACGCGCCAATTGCCCCGTCATGATTGTTCCGTCGTCGGCTCGATTCGCACCGAGAGCAGTGTCATCTGCGAGCAACGACTCGACCAGTGTTTGAGCTAGAAGAACGGTTCCATCGCGTATCTCGCCGAAGCCGTGCGCCCTCTCCACTATGGTTCACGCACAATTTGTTACGCCCGAGCACCATACTTTTGATCGGCTCCGATCGAAGCGTCGACAGAGCGTCGCCCGGTGCGTGCGTCATCGACCCGACGGTCGAGAACGCGCGTGCCCGTGATCCCCGCCAGCACGTCCTGCGCTTCGTCGAGTGCGCCGATGTATGCAGAATGCCCCGAATTGGCGACGAATTTGCTGCACGCCTGGACCTTCGGACCCATCGAACCTGCCGCGAAGTTCATTTTCGCCAACTCGTCGATGTACACACGTCGAAGCGAATGCGCCTGTGCGGTACCGAAATGATCGAAGACTGCCGACACGTCGGTGAGGATCAGTAGGCAGTCGGCGTCGGAATCGAGAGCCATCAATGTGGCGGTCAGGTCCTTGTCGATCACCGCCTCCACACCGGTCATGCTCCCGCCCACGGATTCGACGACCGGGGCTCCGCCGCCTCCGCCGCAGATCACGAGAGAACCGGAACGAACCAAACGCGTGATCGAATCCTGCTCGAGCACGCGAATGGGGCTCGGCGACGGCACTGTTCGACGCCATCCTGCGCCATCGGCAGCGATGGACCATCCGTGCGCATCGGCGACGGCGGAGGCCTCCCCGCGCGTGTAGACGGGTCCGATGAACTTCGTCGGGGCCGTGAACGCCGGATCGTCCGGGTCGACGCAGACTTGAGTGGTCAGGTTCACGATCGGCTTCACTACGCCCGCGTTGCGCAGCGCTTGGGACAACCAGTAGCCGATCATTCCCTGCGTCTGCGCAACGAGGGCGTCGAGCGGATAGGGCGCCTTCAGCGACGGGTCAGCACTGCTTTCCAGGGCGAGCAAACCCACCTGGGGTCCATTGCCGTGACAGAGTATTACCTCATGTGCACGAACGATCGGTGCAAGTGCAATTGCTGCGCTACGAATGTGGGCAAGCTCGACAACAGCGTCGGGACTTGCGCCGCGAGGGAGCAAGGCATTTCCGCCGATCGCGATCACGATGCGCACATCAACCTCCCAACGCAGCAACAAGTACCGCACGAATAGTGTGCAGTCGATTTTCCGCCTGATCGAATACCACCGACCCGGCCGATTCGAAGACCTCGTCCGTAACCTCTGCCCCGTCCAGGCCGAACTGCGCAAAAACTCGCTGTCCGGCGTCAGTGCTGCGGTCGTGGATCGAAGGAAGGCAGTGCATGAATTTGCTGTCCGGCTTACCGGTGAGCTTCATGACCGACGCGGTCACGCGGTACGGCGTCAGCAATCCGACGCGCGAGGCCCACTGTTCATCGGATTCGCCCATACTGACCCACACGTCGGTGTAGACGAAGTCGGCATCGGTGACGCCGTCGGACACGCTGTCGGTCAGCAGAATTCGTGCTCCACTCTCGATCGCCAGGTGTTCCGCGATCTCGACAACGTCTTCCGGTGGCCACAACTCTCGTGGCGTCACAATACGAACATCCATTCCCAGCAGCGCACCGGTCACCAACAGCGATCGTGCCACATTGTTGCGGCCGTCCCCGACGTAGCAGTACACGATCTCCTCGATGGGACCGTCGTGATGCTCGGTCATGGTCAGGATGTCGGCAAGCATCTGGGTTGGATGCCACTGATCGGTGAGCCCGTTCCAGACCGGAACCCCAGCGTATTCAGCGAGCTGCTCCACAATGTTCTGAGAGAAGCCGCGAAACTCTATACCGTCGAACATCCGGCCGAGTACCCGCGCAGTATCAGGAACCGATTCATCCTTGCCCAGGTGAGATCCGCTCGGGTCCAGGTATGTGACGTGTGCGCCTTCCTTGTGAGCGGCAACCTCGAAAGCGCATCTGGTTCGCGTGGAACTCTTCTCGAAGACCAGCGCGATGTTTCTGCCGGCAAGTCTGGGTACTGCGTTACCGGTGTCGTCCGCATGTTTGAGCCTGCGCGCCCGGTCGACCAGGTGCAGAAACTGCGCCTTGGTCAGGTCGATTTCCTTCAGCAGTGAGCCTCGCGTACGTTCGCTGAGCATCAGAGGGCCTCACGTTCGATGGGACAGGTCATGCAGCGCGATCCGCCTCGACCTCGGCCGAGTTCGCTGCCGGCAATACCGATGACGTCGATTCCGTTGTCACGCAACATGTTGTTGGTGATCGTGTTTCGTTCGTAGCCGATGACAATGCCCGGCGAAATCGCGAGGAAATTGTTGGCGTCGTCCCACTGCTCTCGCTCGGCAGCGCGGCTGTCTTCGTCGGCAGAGAGGACAGTCAATTTGTCGAGGTCGAGTAGTTCAGCGATGACGGTGAACAGATTGTCTCGCTGCTGCACGTGCAGCCCTCCGGTGTCGTGTTCGAGCATTTCCTCCGGGTCGGTGGCGGTGATCACCCAGGGCCGCAGAGATGCGGGATCGAGGTAGGGATACCGAATGAAGGTGCCGTGGTCGAGCATCGTCAACACGGTATCCAAGTGCATGAACGCATGAGACTTGGGAAGCTGCACCGCCACTACAGCTTTCGCCTGTCCTGTTCGGAACAGTTCGCGTGCAACTATTTCGACGCCCATCGGCGTCGTCCGCTCACCCATTCCCACGAGAACAATGCCGTGTCCGAGAACGTGGATGTCGCCACCCTCGAGAGTGGCCGGTTGATGCGATAGATCATCGTCACCGTAGTAGACCGGGAAGGTCTCCGAGGTGAACAGCGGATGGAACTTGTACACCGCGCGCGCATGGAGTGATTCACGTTGGCGCGCGGGTTTCGCCATGGGGTTGATGGTGACACCGCCGTAGATCCAAGCCGAGTTGTCCCGCGGGAACATGGTGTTCGGTAGCGGCGGCAGAATGAACTCGTTGAGTCCCAGGGTGTTCCAGCGGAGGCTGCCGACATGCAACGGCGACAGATCAGCCCTGGTCACCCCGCCGACCAACAACGTTGCGAGTGTCGCGCCGTCGCTTTGCTCGGCAAGCCGGCGAAGCGGTCCGGCAAGCGTGGGCCCCACCAACTCGGGTGTGCACGTGCGATCGAGCACGAACGCACGAGCTTCCTCGTTCTGAAGCGTCTCGGTCAGCAATGCGTCGAAGTGGTGAACCTGGACGCCGTGCGTGCGCAGCACATCGGTGAAGGCATCATGCTCTTCGTGCGCCTTCTCGGCCCACAACACGTCGTCGAACAGGAGCTCTTCACAGTTCCCCGGCGTGAGTCGGGACAATTCCAAACCTGGACGATGAACGATGGCCTGGCGCAGTTGGCCGATTTCGGAATGGACGCCGATCGAGCGACTCACGATGGTCTCCTTACAGTGGATGAATAATAGGAACTCACGGGTAGTGGTCGTTTATCCGCCAAGTCTCGTGGCCTGAAAACTCGCGCACCAGGGCACAACGTCCCTTCTCATGTCCCCTTCGTCACCCGGTTTTCTCGTTCACTGCACTCTCTCGGCGGGGATTTCCTTCGCCGACTCCAACGTGCACACTCATCGATTCCCCACACGAGAAACGGGAACGGCGCAATCAAGGCGAGCTGGGTGAAATCGAGCGCAGCGGTGCCGAAGACGTGCTGCAGGGGCGGCACATAGATCACCGTCCCGGCGAAGACGAGTTCGAAGACGATGCCCCACAGCAGCGGACGGTTCGTGAACAGTCCGATCGAGCGGAGAGAGGCGCGGTCGGTCCGGGCCGCGAACGCAGCACCTATTTGGCAGGCGACAATTCCAGCGAACGTGACTGTTGTGGCTTGCAGGTAAGCATCGTGCAGCGGGTCGCCGACACCGGTGGGATCCCCAGGACTCCACCCTGCACGGTGCAGCGTGAACAGGAAGCCCGCCATCACCAGAATCGCCGAGGGTACGCCCAGGATCAACCAGGCTCGGAACAGTAGAGCGCGGTCGATGATGGCGGCCGAGCGGCGACGCGGTGGGCGGTCCATCAGTCCTGGTTCGGCGGGTTCGCGGCCCAGCGCCAGGGCAGGCAACGTTTCGGTTCCGAGGTCGATAGCAAGAATTTGCAGGACTGTGAGCGGTAGCGGGATCGCACCGCCCGACACTGCGAAGACGAGAAACGGGACTACTTCTGGGACCGCATGCGCGAAGATATAGAGAACGAATTTGCGAACGTTGTCGTATACCTGCCGTCCAGCGCGCACGGCAGTGACGATGGTGGCAAAGTTGTCATCGGTGAGCACGACCGTGGCTGCTTCACGGGCGACATCGGTCCCGGAACGTCCCATCGCGATTCCGATATCGGCGTGACGGAGCGCGGGCGCGTCGTTGACGCCATCGCCGGTCATGGCCACGATGTGCCCTATCGACTGAAGTGCCTGCGCGATGCGCAGTTTGCCCTCCGGCGAGGCCCGCGAGAACACGATTTCGTCGTTACCGGCCAGAAGCGCTTTCACCTCGGTGTCCGTCATCGAATCGAAGGCGGCGCCGTCGACGATTCGGCGGAGATCCTGCCCGCTCCCGATACCGACGTCTCGCGCGATAGTCGACGCCGTCAACCCGTTGTCACCGGTGACGACGTGGATGCGGATTCCAGCGTGATGCGCATCGCGCACGGCAGTGGACACTCCTGCACGTGCCGGATCTGCCATCGCGACGAGCCCAACGATGCCCAGCCCGATTTCCGCCTGCTCCCGGCGCACCGGGACGTCCTGGCCCGGTGCGACAGCTCGCTCCGCGACGGCGAGAACTCGCAGTCCCTGCCGGGCGTAACGATCGAGGGAGTCCGAAAATTGTTGGCGCAAAGCATCGTTCAGAATTACGAGCGTTCCTGCACTGTCGAGCGCATGGGTGCACAGCGGAAGCACTGTTTCCGGAGCCCCTTTGGTATGCACTTTCGTACCACCCGGCACCGCATCGATGGTTGTCATCCGCTCGACATGTGAGTCGAATGTGAAAGTTGCAACGCGCGATTCGGCTCGATCAGCGGGCGAGACCCCGACGCCGAGTTGTTGTGCCAAGTTCAGAAGCGCGATCTCGGTCGGATCTCCTAGCGTGGAATCTCGCTGCTCGGTGGCGAGCTCGGCAGTGGTGCACGCTGCTGCATCGGCCGCGAGCAGCAGAGCGCCTGGATCATTTCGCGCGTCAGCGGGATCGACGTCCCTTTCCGGAAGCCAGAGATGCGTCACCTGCATACGGTTCTCAGTGAGAGTTCCGGTCTTGTCGGTGCAGATCACCGTGACCGAGCCCAGAGTTTCGACGGCAGAGAGCCGTTTGACGACTGCCCCCGCTCGTGCGAGCTCACGAACGCCTGCCGCCAGCGCCAACGTGATCGTCGGAAGCAATCCCTCCGGCACGTTGGCGACGATCAGTCCTATGGAAAAGCTGATCGCCGCTGCCCACCCCAGGCCGGCAAAAAGCCCGATGGGCAGAAACGCGGCGCCGACAACCACCGCGACGATCGCGATGATCATGGTGGCTCGGGTGACTTGACGTTCGAGCGGGCTCTTACCGGTGTGAGGTCGTTGAGCGAGGGATGCAATCCGTCCGAGTTCGGTGTGCATTCCGGTACGAGTAACTACGACTCGGGCATCACCGCCGACACAGATGGTGCCACTGAAGATCAGGTTGGCGGCATCCAACCGCGGATCACCGACATCGCCGGAGTCGGTGGACCGTTGGACCGGCATCGACTCGCCCGTCAAGGCTGACAGGTCCACGGTGACCTCACCCGCGATGATCCGTCCGTCGGCGCTGATCTTGTCTCCCTCTCTGGCCAGCAGGATGTCACCGGGCACTACGTCTGCAGCGGCGACCTCCCGCTCGATGCCTCTGCGAACCACATGTGCCGACGCAGGAAGGAACTTTGCCAGTGCTTCGACAGCGCGCTCGGCCTGCATCTCCTGCACGAAAGCGAAGGCCGCGTTCAGCACGATGACCGCAATCACTGCGTACGCCAACGCCGGCGTTCCCCCGATCCAGGCCAGGACGGCGGCGAGCATCAGGAGAACGGCGAGCGGTTGGGTGAATTGAGTCAGTAGCTCTTTCGGCCACCGCCTAGCGTGAGTGCGCGTCAGAATGTTCGGGCCGTATGTGGTCGAGCGCCGGGCGCTTTCAGCCTCACTCAGCCCGTCCGGGCCGGTTCTGAGATCGCGGAAAAGGTCTGCGACGGGTCGATTCGTATCGTCATCCTCCGGCCCAGCGGAGGTATGACCCTGCGGACTATCGGTCCGAACGGTACTCACCGAGTCTCCTTGCAGTCGAGCTGCCGCAGATGCGGTCTGTGCACCCCCAAGCGTGAGCGCCCGAACAGGAATGGTCTGCGGTCGCATGTCATGAGGACGAGGGGTACTTGGTCCTTCTGTGCCCGCAACGGACGCCACCGGCACTGCGGACGGGATCACATGTGCGTTCCAGGAGTGCTCTCGACGAACTACCACCGATGAAAGGACCGAAGGCCCTATCCGCGGCATTGAAATCCGTCGACAGTGAGGCCAATAGGGCAATGAGCCGGGCAGCAGAAGCACCGAAAGCCGAGCCTCGGAGAAGAAGGAACACCGTCATGCGCGTCCTGATCGCAACATCGAGCCGGCACGGATCTACCCATGAGCTCGGGCAGTGGCTCTCATCCGCGCTCGCCGATGCGTTGAAAGACTCTGGCGTCTCGGCGACGGTGGACACCCGCGATGCCGCTGACGTCGACAGCATCGCCGAATACGATGCGGCAATCATCGGCAGCGCCGTCTACATGGGCAGGTGGTTACGTGCCTCTCGCTCCCTCGTCGCAAGGGAACAACCCGAGCTCCAGACTCGTCCGGTGTGGCTGTTCTCCAGTGGACCCATCGGCAACACCGACACATCCACGGCGACATCACCGTGGGACAAGGCGTCGTGGGCAGTGGAACATCGGATCTTCGGCGGACGGCTGCATCGATCGGAACTCTCCTGGTTCGAAAAACTCGTAGTCCGGCTCATTCGAGCCAAGGACGGAGACGATCGCTCACGCGATGCGGTCGAGGAGTGGGCGCGATCGATCAGCACGACGCTCGCCGCGGCCCAACCGACGGTTCCGGTTCAGCCATGACGCTGACATTCGAGACGGTTGCGTGATGAATCGATGGCGAAAGCATCCCGGTGTACGAACCGGCGACCAGTTGACCAGAGGCGAGCGGGCTGCCGACCACGTTCGCAACGGCATGGGCTCGTGGCCCTTCGTACTATTCTTCCTCGCCACGATGGCGGTGTGGGCCGCATACAACGGCAGGGGCGGTTTCGACCCGTACCCCTTCATTCTTCTCAATCTCTTCCTGTCGATGATCGCCGGTCTGCAGGGCGCAATCTTGCTCATTTCGGCCAAGCGTGCGGATTCGATCAGTAGCGAAGTCGCATTGCATACCTTGTCCAATACTGCCAAGCTGCAGGACCTGATCGAGGCCAACACGGTTCTGACCGAGACTGTCGCACAGCTGGCCTCGGAGATGCACGAACACATCTGTCGCCCACACCCCGGACAGGGGAATGCACGCCGCTCGTCCACCCGCGAAAAAGCGTCGGCACTCGCCGACGCAGCGGCACGTCGGTCCGAGGAGGCCAGGCCCTGAATGCCGTGCCAGCCTGGTAGTGCAGAACTAAGGAGCATCGAGACCGATCGTTGTTCGGTGACTTTCAGTTCCACCGAGACTGAACGATGCTTCTACCGAACACCTTCGGCTGGCCAGATGGGGAACAAAGTCCCTTTCTTCGACCTAGAGGCTGAGCCAAAATGATGGTCGGAAGTTGACACCGTGTCACCAAGAAGGACAAACAGATGATGCTCGCGCTTGTAGTGATCGTTGCCGTAACGGCTGCCCTCGGGGCTGGACGGTTCGGCATCGGTTCACCGGCCACCACAGCCTCTGCGCACGTCGATGGACCCGGCACGTTGGAGGAGCTGTTCGCTGCACGCTTTACGCGCGGCGACATCGATGTAATCCAGTATCGAACGGAAGTCGATCACATTGCAGCGCAACTCCACACGTGACTCGAAGCCGCCACTGCCGTGCAGACCATCACGGGTTCCCTACCAGGAGAGCAACATGAGTCCGACAACAGTGCCCGATCCGAAGTCGACAGACCAGAAGCCACTTACCAATTCAGAGTCGGGAACCACTCATTCGGCTGTGAAGAACACTTCACCCGACGCACGCAAGGCCAATGCATTGGGCCTGACCTCGGCGACAGGTCTCGTGGTCGGAAGTATCGTCGGTACAGGGGTTTTCACGATGCCCGCGGTACTGGCCGGGGCCGGAACGATGAGCATTATCGTCCTGGCCGTCATCGCCGTGGGCGCGATGCTGCTGGCTGCGATGTTCGGGCAACTCACCAAGCGGATACCAAACAGCGATGGCGGACTTTACGCCTTTGCGCGTTATGAATACGGCGACTTCGCCGGGTATCTGGTCGGCTGGTGCTATTGGATCCAAACTTGGGCGGGCAATGCCGCGATCGTTGCATCGTGGGTGTTCTACGTCGACGCCCTCTTCGGACTCGAAAACCCTTCAGGCCTGACGAATTGGGGAATCGCGCTGGTGGGATTGTGGGTTCCCGCGATTATCAACCTTGCGGGAGTCAGGCAGATGTCGTGGTTTCAGAACATCACGGTGGTGTTGAAGTTTCTTCCGCTGCTGTTCATCGGCGTGATCGGGTGGTTCTTCGTACAGCAGGGCAACTTCGGGGAGTTCAATGCCTCGGGCGGCAACCTCTACAGCGGCATCGGCATCGCCGCCGGGGTTGCGTTGTTCTCGTTCATCGGGGTTGAGGCCGCGGCGGTCACCGCCAAGCGTGTGAAGAACCCGCGAGTGAACGTCGGTCGTGCGTCACTGATCGGCACCGCGGCCAGCGCGCTGCTGTACGTGCTGGTGACTGCGGCGGTCATGGGTCTAGTACCACACGACACCCTCATCGGAACCGGCGCTCCGTTCGTGGACGCCTTCGAAGCGATGTTCTCCCAAAACGGTTGGGCGGGCACGTTCATCGCCGCCATCGCAGTCATCTCGGGCATCGGAGCGCTCAACGGATGGACGCTCATTGTCACCGAGACCTCACGAGCCATGGCCCAGGACGACATGTTCCCACGGCCGTTCGCCTGGACCGATCGCAATGGGACGGCATGGTTCGGTATTCTCATCGGAACGGCACTGCCGTCGATTCTCATGCTGTGGCGCTACACATCGACCTCCGGCCTGACGGTCTTCACCTACCTGGTCAACCTGACCGTTGTCACAGTCGCCATCCCCTACTTCATCTCCGCGATCGCCCAGCTCACCTACCTCGTATCGCGCCGGCGCCCTGTTCAGGGCTGGCGCCTTGCGCGTGATCTCGCGGTGGCAGGGACCAGTGTCCTGTTCTCGATGTGGGTGACCTTTGCTGCGGGGTACCAAGTGGTCTATCAGGCACTGGTGGTGATCCTTGGAGGTCTGGTGCTCTACGCGTTCCTCAATGCCAGACGCCAACGTCTCGGTGAGGCGCCCGAACCAGTCGATGGTCCGCCGCACGTCATCGATGTCAAACCTCACGAGAGAACGGAACAGCATGGTAGACAATAAGATATCCACGGCCCGCATAGTAGTGGGCGTCGACGGTTCCCCCTGCTCGATACTTGCGTTGCAGCGCGCAAGGCGACTTGCGGAGGCACTCGGCACAGGCATGGACGTCGTTGTTGGTTGGCAGTATCCGTCGTATATGGGTGTGGGTTTCATCGGCGAATTCCATCCAGATCTGGACGCCAAGCAGATCATCACCGATTCGGTCACTGCCGCGTTCGGTCATGATGTGCCAACCGATGTCGAATACATCGTCAAGGAGGGGGTCCCGGCCCAGATATTGCTCGACGCCAGCCGGGAGGCCGAGATGCTGGTCGTAGGAAGCCGTGGCCACGGAGGGTTCGTCGGCCTGTTGCTGGGATCGGTCAGTGCACAGTGCGCCGAACATGCTCATTGCCCTGTGCTCGTCGTTCATTCGAGGGATCATCACTAGCGCTGGCGGCGTCGGTGCCGCGTCGTCGAACCCCACGCCATCGAACCCCACGTCATCGAACCCCACGTCGATGGCAGTCTCCTCGATGCTGATGCGTGTACTCCGGTTGGAGCCGTCGATCGACTTCTATTGCGATGTGTTCGGATGTACGGTCGCCCTCCGCGAAGCGGATGCGGCACTCTTGTTGGCCCCAGACGGTTTTCAGATCTACCTGTACGCGAACGGGCCATCGCTCCAGCGACCCATCGAGGGTCTTGGAGTGAAGGAAGTCATGTGGTCCGCAGCCACCGAAACGGCCCTCGAACAGGTCGGCGATCGCTTGCGCCAACGCTATCCCTCCACCTACGTTCACAGCGCAGGCGGGGTCAACTTCGTCGATGGTCGCGACCCGGATGGAAACCGTGTTCTCGTCGCATATCCGAGTCCGCTCCAGCTACCACGCCATATTATCGCCGACCGATTCAAGTGACACAGTTGCATTCGGCCCGGCGCTGACGGAATCCGCTAACGCCGGGGCGGATGCCACCGGCGGGCATCGCGTAGGACACGGCGGGCGACCTCGATGACGGGCGTACCCGATAACAGTGCGAGGCGATTCATTTCGGCCCGGCCTTCGGCGGAGGTGCGGCCACCCTCGATAAGCACGCCTACCGCCTGATTGATTTCGCTCACGGCAGTAAAGCTGTTCTCGACTTCTGTTGCAATCACATTACTTTCGTCGATTTCTCGAGCATGCCCGTCGAGAGTGATCGCAGCACGGTCGAGTCCGAGTGAATAGTTCACGTCCGCGGCCAAATCCACAAGGGCGCCAGCAGTAGCGGAGAGGATCAACAGTTCGACAGAAGAGTGCGCATTCGTCGGACGGGCGAGAGTAAGACGCAGTGACGAGACCGTGGCCCCGGCGCTCTCGTCCGTCGTCGAACTCGCGATCACGAAGTGCGCGCCATCGATCGTTATGGTGATGGCAACGGACACAACGGATGACACGGCATCATCGATGTCGGCCATGAGCCGACGTGCCAGATGTTCGAGGTCGACATCGTCGGTGTCGAGTGCTGTGGTCAACAGTGCGAGATCAGCAATCAGCCGAGGGTGCAGTTCCATTGAGAATCCAGTGCGGCCCGATCGCCTGTTGAGTACTTCGAGGGCCCCACGAAGATAATGTTCGTAGGGAAAGGCAGGCGAGAAGCCAAAGTCGGACCCCGAGCCTCGTGGTTCACCTGCACCTTGAACGCTACTCTCTCTGACCGAGTCCTGTACAAAAAGTCTCGGTGACGCAGAAGTGGTCCGGGCACTGCGGGCGATGGACGCGCTACATGCGTCTACGCCGCAAGCGGGCGGTTTTCGTCGCCTCGGCGACCATCGAGTCAGCGACCGCTGAGAGCTTCTTGTGTTCGTTCTGACTGAGCGCTTGAAGTTTCTCGTACCCTTCGGCGCCGCTGCATCCACTTCTACTGATCAGAATTCCGATTGCCTGATCGATCACCGCTCGGTTGCTCAGGGCCTTCTCTAGATGCTCGGTCAGCTGCACCGCGCTGGCCAATGCGCGTGCATTTTGAACCGAGACGGCGGCCGGGACCGCAAACAGTTCGCCGAGTTCCACCGAGCGATCATCGAACGCATCGGGCTGGTGAGCGTAGACGTTCATCGCCCCGAGCACACCGGCACGGGTGATCAACGGCAGAGACAGAACACTGTGCACACCCAAGTGACCAACTTTGGGCCCGAATTCGGGCCATTGAGGATCAGCGTCGAGTGATCCGGACCGAACCGTGATGCCCTTCGCCGCTGCCGTGATGCACGGCCCCTGACCCATCCCATATTGAATGCCGTCGACCACTCGGACAAAATCCGCGCTTGCCACGATTGTGGGTGGTTTATCGGAGTGAAGGAGCGTCAACCCTGCCCCGTCAGCGCCCGGGATTGCCCGCACCGCAAACTCCGCCACATGCGACAGAGTTTCGGATAACGTCAGAGTGCTCATCGCCAGTTTGCCCAGGTCGGCCAGGCTCGATCTGAAGTCGTCATCGAGCTCGTTCGGGTACGCGTGCCCTGAATCGGTAGCGCTCCGCTGCGGAACGCCGATATCCCCTGTATTCATCGCACTGCTCGATTCGTTGTGGCCACACGCAATTTCTGCACGTGCCTGCCCCTTCGAACACTACGGCGTATCCGTCCTCAGTGGAACGTCGACAGGTGCTCCAGACTACGCAGGAGCATCGATGGGAACGGTATCGATGCAGCATCGACGCAAGAACGTCGTTCGATCCTGGATCAAAACTCGAAGACCTGTCGGGCCGTGACACGGCCGCCGAGCAGATCGTCGAAACACTCGTTTACTTCGTCGAGCTTACGAGAGACCGCTGAGACCTTCGTCCGACCGGCTTCGTGAAGCTCGAATACTTCGCGCAGGTCCTTCCGGGTACCGACGATCGATCCGAGTACAGAGATTCCGCCGACCACTGCCTCGAAGATTGGGATCGGAAGGACGCCGTGTGCAGGCATCGAAACGCAGACGAGCCGCCCGCCGCGACGAAGTGATCTGAAGGCCTGGTCGAATACGCTTGGAATCACAGCCAACACGATTGCGACGTCGGCGCCGCCGAGCGCTCGGATGGCCTCGACCGGATCCGTCGTCATGGAGTTCACCGTATGGTCCGCACCGAGCTCGCGTGCAAGTTCGAGTTTCTCGTCCTCGATGTCGACGGCGATAACGAATCCTCCTGCGATACGGGCATATTGCACGGCCATGTGGCCCAGGCCCCCGACGCCGAATATCGCAACACGCTGGGCGGGTACTACACCGCCGACCTTGACCGCCTTATATGTCGTCACGCCTGCGCACGTCAAGGGTGCGGCGTCGAAGGAAGAAATCCCGTCGGGCACGCGCGTGACATAACGTGAATCTGCCACGGCATATTCTGCATAAGCGCCATCGATCGAGTAGCCGCTGTTCTCCTGCTTCTCGCACAGCGTCTCCCACCCGGACACGCAGTAGTCACACTCACCGCACGCAGAACCGAGCCATGCGATCGCGACCCGCTCACCGATTCGGTCCTCCGATACCTGTGAACCCACGCCCTCGATGATTCCGATTCCCTCGTGACCTGGTACGAACGGGACCGTCGGCTTGGCGGGCCAATCACCCTGTGCGGCGTGAATGTCGGTGTGGCACACGCCGCAGGTTTGAATCTTCACGAGCACCTGTTGGGGTCCCGGCACAGGAGTAGGAATGTCCTGGACGGTAAGGGGCGCACCGAACTCGGTAACGACAGCAGCTTTCATCGTGGCGATCCTCCGTAAATCACAAGCAATGCCGTTCTCGACGATCGAGCGATGCACGCTATCGATCCTCGCCGCCCGCATACCCGCTCGTGCAGGGCCAGAAGTCACTAGTGATCGGGACAAATGCCGGCGCAGCGATTCGCTGCAGAGCGCGCCCCAGGTGCAGAACGCGTCGAGGCGCTCTGCCTACTCGGGCACGAACAATCCACGGCTTCGGCTGAGTCAGCCGATGATTCGTGAAGCCGCGAATGCTGCACCCTGCGTCGTTTTTCCGTTGGTTCCGTACGTCAGATGCGCGAAGGTGTTGAACCCGCCGAGCTGGCACACTGGGTCACCGAAGTTGCAATAGCTTGACGCACGAGAACCGAATGGGCCGCTGGCAGTCTCGATGGTCTGCCCCTGCAGTCCGAGCGGGTTTCCGAATACGACGACAGCCGCGATCCTGTCGGCGACAACACTCGGCAGTACTGCGCCGGAGGCGCTACTCGGGGTACGTAGGCCGACTGCGTTCGAGATCACCGTCGCGCCCTGCGAATATCCGCCGATCACGAACTGCGTTCCGGGACACGCTGCTGCGACCGACGAGATGTGGTCGACAAGATCCCGGGATCCGGGGCCCGCGCTCAATTGACTGTAGTCAGCCGCGTAATTCACTGCGTACGTACTGACCGAACGCCCCGAAAGCTCCGAGGTGAGCCTGTTGACAAATGGACCACCGGTGATTCCGAAGCCCGGTAGCTCACCGGTTCCACGGGCGAACGACACATCGACGTCCGAGCAAGGCCCAGCAAATGCAACCGGGCCGGCAACGACGGCGGCGCCTGCCACGATCGTCAGAACAGTGACCGCATTGGCACACAACCGGGTCTTCCTTCGGCGGCCTGCGCCGACTGTGGTGACCTCGGTAGGAATGCGCGATGCTGCAGCGATAGCAGACGCACGCACTGTATTTCGCATGGTTCGATCCCTGTCGTCGTGTTCCGCCGTACAGGTAGCAGTGTGCCGGAACCAAGATCGGTTCGCACCCCTTTCGGGGGTGTGATTCGCGGGCGATTGCACCAGAATGCAACGAGGCCCGCACCCATCAGGGTGCGGGCCTATCGAAGGTTCAGCCGTCAGCGCTGGAGTCGTCAGCGCTGGAGCGCAGGGTAATCCGTGTAACCCTTGGCGCCGTCGGAGTAGAACGTGCTCGAATCCGGGGTGTTGAGCGGCAGATCTTCTCGCCAGCGGTGCGCAAGATCGGGGTTGGCGATCGCCGGGCGCCCGACCACCACTGCGTCGCCGATTCCGTCGGCCAGCAACGACAGTGCCTCGTCCCTGCTGGTGATCTCACCGAAACCACTGTTGACCAGCACCGGTCCGCCGAATGCCTTTCGCAGGTTCTGAACGAGCTCGCCCGCTGGGTCTTTGTGCAGCACACTGAGGTACGACAGGCCGAGCGGCGCGATCCGGTCCACCAGTGCCCGGTAGGTCGAGCGCACATCATCGGCGTCGCTCTCGAGCGTATCCTGAATGTTGTGTTCGGGCGAAATGCGGATTCCCACTCGACCCGCGCCGATCGCCTCGGCGACGGCTTCGACGACCTCGGCCACGAAACGGGCCCGATTCTCCGGTGATCCTCCATAGGAATCGTCGCGGAGATTCGATGCCGGAGAAAGGAACTCGTGGAGCAGATAGCCATTGGCCGAATGAATCTCGACGCCATCCATGCCGGCCTCGATTGCGTTCCTCGATGCCTGAACGAAATCCGCTATGACCGAGGGCAATTCATCGGTACGAAGCGCGCGAGGAACCGGGTACGGCGCTTTCCCGTCGTACGTGCGGGTCTCGCCGTCGATGGCGACAGCGCTCGGCCCGACGACCTCGCGGCCTCCCGTCGTACCTTCGTGTGTCACTCGGCCTGCGTGCATGACTTGAGCAACGATGAGTCCGCCGTCGGAGTGGACCGCGTCAGCGACGTTGCGCCAACCGGCGATCTGCTCGGTTGTGACCAGACCGGGCTGCCCCGGGAATCCCTGCCCGGCATGGCTCGGGTATGTGCCCTCGCTGACGATGAGACCGAGGGAAGCACGCTGCTTGTAGTGCTCCACCACCAGCGGGCCGGGAACACCATCGCGGCCGGATCGCACACGCGTCAGCGGTGCCATGACCAACCTGTTCTCGAGCAACAGGTCACCGAGAATCAACGGGGAAAACATATTCACTGGTTCGACTCTTTCCTCACAGCGGGTGCACGTAAACGTGCAAGTAACTCTCTGGGCGAACCGCTGGAGCGCCGGGACATATTCCAACTAGAGATTTTCATCACGAAGACTCGACCCGAGATCGACGCCCTGTCCTGAGGCCGGAACAAGCCCACCGGATAAAGCATCGATCCGGTTTCCACCACCCCAATGGACATGACAGAGTGCCCGATATCTACGGTGTCATTGTCACAACTCGGCAGTCGATCTTCCTGCCGTAAAGCACGTAGTGGATGTGCGTCAGGGTCTCGGAGCAGGTGTGGGTTCGATCAGCAGGCTCTTGATGACTTTGCCGGTTGCGGTTCGGGGAAGCGTATCGAGGAACGTCACGTCCCTCGGCACCGAGAATCGACTCAACCTGTTGCGGATGTAGCTACGCACCATGTCTGCGTCCAGACCGGCCGCGCCTCGCCCGACGACGAACGCAGCCAATCGGTGTCCGTACTCGTTGTCAGGAACACCGACAACAGCGACCTCGCCGACCTGAGGGAGGTTCGCGATGGCATCCTCGACCGGGCCTGGGAAAACATTTTCCCCTCCGGACACGATCATTTCGTCATCTCGCCCACAGACGAACAAGCGGCCGTTGCAATCGAGGTAACCCAGATCGCCGGTGTCCATCATGTGCGATCCCAGAGCGGATGCCGTCGACGGCGGATCCGCGTTGGTGTAACCGTCGAACAGCATGTCATTTCCCACGAAGATGCGACCGAGAGCGCCCACGGGAACGACGTTGCCTGCGGCGCCCAGAATGCCGACGGTTGTTCCCAACGGGGGCCTGCCGGCGGTGGCGGGCGATGCGCGCAGATCGTCCGGTGTCGCGATAGTCGCCCAGGACACCTCGGTTGATCCGTAGAAGTTGTACAGAATGTCGCCGAAGGTGTCCATGAAGCGGCTGACTGTCGTTCCTGTCAGAGCGGAACCACTACATGCGACGACACGCAAACTCGACGTGTCGTATCGATTTCGAACGTGATCCGGAAGGTCGAGTATCCGCTGCAGCATGATGGGCACTGCGATCAGCGACGTACACCGATGCTCCGCGATGGCGCGTAGAGAATCCTCGGCGTCGAATCGATCCTGCAGCACCACCGTGGCACGCAGTGGGGTGCTGATTTGCAATGCCGCCAATCCCCAACTGTGAAACAGCGGTGCCGCGATGAGCATCTTCTCGTTCATTTGCAACGGCATACGAGACAACATTGCCGCGACAGTCCCGAATCCGCGTGGGGTGGGGCGAAGTGCGCTTTTGGGTGACCCAGAGGTTCCCGACGTGAGGACCACCATGGTACCGGGTCGATCGGGTCGATCGAACGTGGCCGATGGCGGGGCAACGAAGTGCTCCAGGGTGCGCCGATGCGGGATGGCCGTGTGGGCAGACAGGCTGATCCGCATGACTTCAGGCGAGAGATAGCGGATCATCGAGTCGAATTCGTCGTCGATGAACAGTATTTTGAAGTGTTGACGCGCGGCGATCTTCTCGATTTGCCGGGCAGCGAGGCCGGTGTTGAGCAGAACCACTCCGACACCGAGCATGCCGCAGGCCACGACGGATTCGGTCATCGTGATGTGGTTGCGCGCCAGAATGCCGACGGTGTCGCCGGGCACGACGCCGAACGCGCTCAGTCCAGCGGCAATTCTGTGCGAACGTCGATGAATTTCGTCGAACGTTCGGCTGCCCCGATCGTCGACGACAGCCATTTCATCCGGTGATCTGGCTGCGGCCGCGGCGAAACCGCCGCCGAGGGTGAAACCCCATTTGGCCAGTGAGTTGAGTTGGCGATACGCGCGATCAGGCCGGGCCGCGCGTACGACGCCGGTGCGGATCATCGTCTTCGCTATCGCCAAGGGCAACGAGCGGTGCTCCCCTCCGTTCGTCACAATCGAGTTCGGTTTTGCGGACAGGTAGTCGTCGATGCGACTCAGTCCGCCCCGAATCCAGTCGGTGACAGCTCGATTGTTGTCGGGCGTTGGCGAGTACGAGCCGTTCAGGGCCGCCTTGAAGATCGTCACGTTGACAGTGGTCTCGGTCGGTCTCGATTGGCTGAGCGCGAAACGAATGAACCCGCCCGAGTCGACATGCTCGATGGCGACGTCCCTGCGGAAACGATCCACCGTCAACCGCACGGCATGGTCTACGCCGCCGGCGCGGACCCAGTATCCAGCTCCGATGGCATCATCGCGCAACACGCAGGACTCGATGCCGGGGAAAAAACGCGGATACCACTCGAGTCCGCTCAACATGCTGCGTACCTGCTCGACGTCGTGCTCGACGAAAGCGGTGCACTCGATAACGTCTGTAACCATGCTCGATCCCTCCCCGATCACCTGCGGAATCGAGCACAAACCTTTAGCTCGACCTTCGATCCAGTAGGACTGGACACGCCGGGCGAAAAGGTCGAGTAACCCGACTAGGCTGAGATACTATCCGTTACCGCCGGTTACATCCGCCGAAACGAACAAATATGCTTGGCTGGCACTCTCGATGAGGTCTCAGTCAACGTTTCACTGGGCTTGGTGGGGGTCGCGTCTGACGAAAAGACTGCCCACCACATCGCCAGTCGGTCGTCACGGCAGGCGTCGGAACCAAGGTCTCCGGGTCAGCTGGGCTCTTTGATCATGGTGAACTGGCGAACATCGATCAGGCCCCGCCGAAAGAAGTCCGCGCAGCCCGGCAGATAACGCATGTACCTCTCGTACATTGGGTCACCGGCAATCGCGATCGCCTCGTCCCGGCGTCCCCGAAGTGCCTCGGTCCACAGATCGAGCGTCCGCGCGTAATGCGGTTGCAACGGCTGAATGTGGGCGATGGAAAACCCGGCGTTCTCGGCACGATCGACAATGACCGGTGATAGCGGCAACTCGCCCCCCGGAAAAATCTCTTCTCCGATGAAGTTCGCGAAGTCTACGTCGGCGCGGGTCACCCGCGACTTCTGGCGAAACATGTCGTGCCCAAGCTGAACGATGGTGTGCAGCATCATCCGTCCATCGGCAGGGAGCACATCGAACGCTTTGGCAAAAAAAGCGTCGTAACGCTCGGACCGAAAGTGCTCGAACGCCCCGATGCTGACAATCCGATCGACGGGCTCGTCGAACTCCTCCCAGCCTTGCAACCGAACTTCCGTTTTCCTAGTGGTGTCGAGGGCATCGAGCGTCGACTGCACATGCTCGTGCTGGTGGCGACTCAGCGTCAAACCCACCACATCGACGTCGTACAACTCGACGGCACGGCGCATCGTCGCCCCCCAGCCACACCCCACATCGAGCAACCGCATACCGGGCTTGAGATCACACTTGGACAGCGACAAATCGATTTTGGCGTACTGAGCTTCCTCGAGAGTCATGTCCTCGCGCTCGAAATACGCGCAACTGTAGGTCTGACTCGGGTCGAGAAACAGACGGAAGAACTCATCGGACAAGTCGTAGTGCGCCTGTACATCGTCGAAAAATGGCTCGAGTGTGTTCACAGCGTTATCTCCTTGCAATGGCAGCGACGACCCCGCAGCCAACTGCTCGACTGTGCCACCCCCACAGTGGAGACTACGTCCTGGTCGACATCTGCGCAGCGATTTCACACCCATTCACATGCCACCCCATCGGCAAGGGCCTCTCATATAACCCGGCTCGAAGCATCACTGCCGCAGCGCTATAGACGCAAGAGGGCCCGCGCACTTCACTCGACACGCCACACCGACAGCAAGCGTGAGCCGTCCTACGCGTACGTTGGGGAAACATGAACGAGGTCGACGACGTGCCCGCACAAGTCCGTTCCATGGTCGGCCACAGCTATCGCATCGACGACGTCTACGACGTGGGCGCAGCCAAAGTCTCCGAGTTCGCGAAAGCGGTACAGAACTTCCACCCAGCACACTTCGACATCGACGCAGCCAAAGCGCTCGGTCATCCCGCGCTCGTCGCACCGCCCACATTCATGTCCCTCGTCGCATTCGTCGCCCAGCGCCGCATGTTCGAAGAGGCATTGAACTGCTACGCGCTACCGCAGGTCCTCCAAGTCGATCAACGATTCGCATTTCACCGACCACTGCAGGCCGGTGACCGGCTCAGCTGCGAAGTCACCCTCGTCTCGGCACGCCGAGCATCCGGTGCAGATCTGATGATCGTCGAAAACGACATCTTCGATCAACACAATCAGCCGATCCTCAAAGCGACGACCACACTCGTTGCCTCCACCGAAACGTCCATGCCTGACGGGTTCATGGAAGTCGTCGATCGCATCATGATGGCCAGCGCACCCTCGAACCCACCCGGGTAATCATCCACCGAACCCTCCGCGAGCCGGGGCTCGCTCCCGAACGTCCGAAACTACTTACCGGCGATCGTGGTACGCAAGATTCCGAGCCTGTCGACCTCGACCTCCACTACGTCGCCCGGCCCGAGTAGCCAGGGCGGTGTCCGCGAATAGCCGACGCCCGACGGAGTGCCGGTTGCCAGAAGATCCCCAGGACGGACCGTGAACGTCCGCGAGATCAGCGCCAAGGTGTCCCCGACCGTGTAGACCATCTCGTCGGTGCGAGCGTCCTGCGCCACCTCGCCGTTGACGCGCGTCGTGATGCGCAGCCCCTCCCGCAGATCTCCGACCTCGGCCGAAGGAACGAGTGGGCCGACCGGACCCGACCTGTCTGCGTTCTTTCCAAGAATCCACTGCGACGTGAGCTTCTGGGCACGTCTGGCCGTGATGTCGTTGGTGTCGGCGGACACGGGCGTCCACCGGCATACGCCAGAACTCAGCCGTGAAATCTCGGGTTGCCACACCTGCCGTCAGTCCACTGTGCACCCGTCGGCTACCGGAATGTCGTCGAGTCGGTCGGTGATGTAGTCGAGAGCACTGCCGTTGACGTAACCGTCGAGCACATCCGGTCCGTAGTGGTTGGGTAGCACGGCTCCCGGCAGAATCGGTGGCAGTTCGTCGGTCCGAAAATCGACTGTGGCGCCCTTGGCACACCAGTCGACTGCGAGTTGACGGGCCTGCGCATAAGGGACAGTGTCGTCGTTGCGTCCGCTGGTGATCAGTACAGGGCTCGTCGGCGTCAGTGTGCCGATGCGTTGCTCGTCGAAGACGGGCGCGGCCTCGGGAATCGTACGAAGGTTCGCCAGCAGCGATTGATGATCGGAGGTGTACGTACTCGTGCGCAGGAACGGATAATCGAGGATGACGTCGGCGATGCACGACCCGCTCAATGCGGCCATAGCCGCCTTCCCTTCCGGCGTCAGCCGGGCGTTGAACGGCTCCAACAACTCCGGGCGACGCGCCACGAAGCCATTGACAGCGAATCCGATCACCCCGCCGATGAGGGTGCCGTCGACTTGATCGAGGGTCTGCAGCAAATCGGCGGGTGGGGCGCCTGCCCATGTTCCCTTGATATTCAATTCTGGTGAGTAGGACTGTTGTAGCTCTGCCGCTGCGGCAACCGCACCGCCGCCTTGCGAGTAACCCCACAGCGCAGTCGGAGTGGAGGAACCGGTGCCGCTCAATGCGTTGGCGGCGCGTGCAGCATCGAGCACCGCGTGCGCTTCCTCGACTCGGTTGACGTAGGTGTGCACCCCGGGTGTGCCCAGCCCGATGTAGTCGGTGACGAACACTCTGGCGCCTCGCGCGATCCACACCGAAGAGGCCAACAGCTCTTGGTTCACGGAGACCGACAACGGATCGGTAGCAACGTTGAGTCCGGTTGCGAATGCGCGCGAGGGTGCGCATTGGTCTCCCTGGCCGACCGTACCCGGTGCGACGATGATGGTCGGACGTTCACCGTCGCCCTGCCACGGCTGGCTTGCTTCGATGTAGGTCCCGGTTACTGCCACCGGTGAATCATCTTGCAGGCGTGAGGTGTACATGACACGTTGCGCCCGGCCGGGCCACGTCCCATCGGCGCCGGGAAACGAGGCCAGCAACGGTAGCGGCTCGGCACGGACCACGGAACCGGGACTGGGATCGAACTCGGCTGGTGGAGTGTAGAAATCCGCTATCGGCTGGGCCGTAGCGACAGCGGCAGGTATCAATGCGGCGGCGACGAGGATGCTGCACGTCGCTACCGCCGTTGTCCTGATGCGAGTCAGTGCCCGGGGAAATACGAGCGTGCCTTTCAGCGAGTGCACAGTGGCATCCTGTCGTCGGTATTCATCGAAGTTGCATGAGCGTGCCGACGCCGTAGGGCTCGAACAGGACAAAGGTCCCCAACAGGTTCGGGCTCGATCCGTACCGGCGGATTCTCTTTCTCTGGTGCGATCGCACGTAGAGGGTCTCCGAATTCAGACTTGTAGGCCAACGCTTTCCGCATTCGAGAACACGTACTGGCTCCCCCACTTCGGCAAGAAGTAGCGCCGCGGTGGCCAGCGCCGAACCGGGAACCGCGGTTCCTGTCAGAGAGCGGCGATCCACAACGCACAAGCTTCCCCCAGAGTCGAAGATGGTGCGCGCAGAGATTTGAATCACACGCCGACCCACTAAAACTAGACACCCAACCCCGTTTGTGTCAAGAATTCGATCTACGCAGTCCTCACCACTTCTACAACAGACACTGTCGCGTGATCCCGCAGAGCGACTTTCGAGCTTGCACTGCGCGTGCCGGGGCATCTCGGGCTGTGAGTGCACGCCAATCATGCAAACATTGACACTTGGACCCTAAAGTGTCTAGTCTGATGAGACGGATGTGCATCCGGGGGGCGGGGGGCACAACCGTAGGGTCTATGGGATGCGTACACCGGTTGTGCTGCAGCGCTGGACCAATCTGTGTCGAATCGAAAATCATCAGCTACATCAGCGCTGGCGTGGTTATCGGTCAAGCGTTCGGTCGACAGCGTCCATTCACGTGGCCCGGCCCCACTCCGCATCCACTGGTCTGCGGTATTTACTCATTTTTGATATCGCTGAAGATATCTGCCACAAGCACTCGCACGACTCGGTCCTGAATGGGAGCCGCTGAAGCCGCAAAACTGTTTCGAAGCGAAGTTGCTCGCTGCTGAAAACAGCGCAATTTCGAAATATCATGTCGTTTCGTAGACAGCCACTTTTATTTGCAGAAAATCGGGCTTCCGAATGTTCTCCTGCCGGCCGAAGGTTGAACAGCACGGCACGATTTCCGTTGGCGGAATCTAGGCTCGGAATGACTACATGACCAGTCGACTCGCGAAATACTAATCCAGACTGCACTTCTCATGGCTCGCGTACGATGCCGCGAGCCATGAGAAGTAATCCGTCTTACAGAGCAGCCGCAGCGGTTGCCGAACTACCGGCAATTCCATCGCTTCCGAGGAAAAGTTGAACGAGAAGTCCGAGCAGTCCCAATTCCATGGTGATCTCCCTTTCGTTTCTGCATCTCCCGATGTCGGAAAGTGCACGCGGTTTGGCCCGCCACTCAATCGTAGATATCGAGCGCTATTTTCTCTACATCTCCCCTAAAAGATTTACGACTTTTATGACATTGATTTCCGGCTCTTGTCGAATTTATCGTCCCGTTCGAGATGGATGACTTTTTTCAGGCAATGAATTCGGCCGTTACTCTACAGAGGGACCGAAATTTTGTTCATTGTCTGCGCGCCACTAACGGCGAGCCCCTGTGCATGGTCGTTACTTTCGCTGTTCAATGTTGGCAAGTATCGTCGCGACGGCGGTTGGATCCTCGTCACCGAAGCGGACGAGCAGTGCGTTGATTTTTCGGGGGGTCTGCGGCCAGGACACTCCGAAAGCGTCAGCAACAGCAACGTAGTCGATCGCACGAACGCACGCGTCGACGTGCCCGGGCGAACGGTTGCGCTGGACAAATGCGCGTACACCTTGCCAGGCCCAGTGCTTCCACAGCATTGGTCGTCGTCACCTCTCTTGCGTGCCGGGCACCACCGGGTGCTTCCGAGATCGAAATATGGTCATTGCCGTGCATGTGATGGACTGGCCGCCGGGTGTTCACCGTGCTCGAGTGGGGGGATCAGACCGGCGATTGCAGGAGTTGTAGATAATCCATAGATGCGGTCACGCCGGAAAATAATCGATGCCACTTCTCAACTCATCGAGCATGGCGGCTTCGATGCTGTGAATATTGCCGCCGTGGCTGAAACAGCGGGCGTTTCGCGGCAGACGATCTACTCCATCTTCGGCACACGCAACGAGCTGGTTTCGCAGACTGTCGCAGAGATAACACTCGCGGTGGTCAAGGAGATTCGCGCTCGGCTCGACGCCACCGACACGCCATTCGAGTACCTCGTCGAGTTGGTCGTTGCCGGTCGTGCTGCAGTGCGGACACATCCAGTGATGATGGCTCTTTTGCAGGTAGGGGACGCAAACCCGCTGTTCGATCCAGACATGATGGACCGGGCGAGCTCGGTCACTGCCGCGTTGCTCCAACCCTTGATCGATCGTGAGCCAAATCTTCCCGACCTGAAGGAAATCGCTACGGTCATAATGCGGATGGGGCTCTCGATCATCCTCTTCGAGGATGAATACGTACGTTCCGACGACGACATTCGAGAGTATTTGACTCGCTGGCTACTCCCGGCCATGCCCTTCGGCTTGTAAGTAGATACATCCGGCCCCTTCAATTCCATGTGCGCCAATCCCCACCACCCCGGCTGGACACACAGTACTAAGAGTGTCCAAGTATGTCTACCGGTGACCGTGATCGACTGCCGGACCCTGGATATTTCATCGATGCACGGATGAATGCCTGGAAGACGGGTTTCTTCGTCAATCCGAGGACGCCGCCTGGGAGGGGCTCTCGGTGTCAGTGTCTGCCGTCAGAAATTCGTCGAGCACACGAAAGAACAGGTCGGGCTCGTCCAGTTGCGGAAAATGTCCCGCACTCGAGAATACTTCTACCCGTGAATTGGTTCTCGACGTGTGTACCGAACTCCTCTGGTGGATTATGGGCTCTGGACCGGCCCAGCTTTGGGCGCCCACCCGTTCTGAAGCTCCGCGTCGCGCTGCCCGCAGCCAGGGCTAGAGGCAGGGTCATCCTGTCGGTGGTCTGGGCAGCGTGGTCGTTGACGAGTACTGGGCACCCCACGTAAACGAACGGGCCGGTGCCGACGCCGCCCATAGCGGTGCCGAAGATGTTGCACCAGTTTGGCGCGGGCGGATGCTGATAGCTCAGACTCCAGCTGTGCATCAGTCCCCAGTCGGAATCGATGAGGTTCGCCGTCCACCGCAGCATGATGGGAAGTCCGTCCAGGCGAGGTCGACGGTGCCGCACTGCAACTCCATGACAGCACCGAGAGGTGCCATCGTGCGCAGGGCCGAACTGAATGTCTTCATACGTACTCCCCGACGAAGTATGTTCTCGCACAGGACATCGGCAACAAGTCACGCTCGGATGCCTCCCCCTGACGCTGGACGGACCGATGTCCGCTAGTCCGCGTTTCGGGAACAAGCTGAGCTCACAATCGCCCTGTTTTGTGACGTGAGACAACAACTTTTCATGTTGTCGCCTTTCTCGCGTTCCCGCTCCACTAATTTTCGGAGTTGGCTCCGTCGCCCGCATAAGCCGCGTCGGAGTTCATTTCGTGTGCGGCGGCTAATGTTTGGGCGGCGTCGAAGAGTGATCGATGTAACTGGCGCGGTTCTCGTTTACGGCGCGTGCGTCGGCGATTACGTTGCCTTCGCCGGGAGTGGAGAGGGTGGGCAAGTGGTTGGGAGCCTTCCAGTGCGGCTCGCAGGGATTTCGCCGAACAGGCACCGATCGCTAGCCGAGCTGAACGGCCCGCAGTGCGTGAACAATGCGCGGTGCGTGAACAATGCGCGGTGCGGGTGAGGGCGCTCGAACGTGACCCTCTTCTACTCCGAGCGATCACCTGACTCCGAAGGATCCCGCCCGCCACGCGCAGCGCCAACACTGCTCGTGTGCGCACGTCGACAGCGCGCGAAAAGTCGCGAAGGCTACAAATCGTTCGCCGAGCGAACTTCCCGGCGAACTGCTTGAATACCAATATGTCTGTGTCGGGAGTTAACATTAATGAACTGCGTGCCGTCGGTGATGTCGTCGATATAGTCCAAACTGATGGCGCGGTCCTTGCCGGGACGATCGTCGAGGACTATGCCGGCACGTCGATGGCTATCGAGGATTTCGGCCGTAACTGGGCGCAACCACGTCGGTGGGCGGTCGCACTCGAGACTGGTGTGCTCGTGTTTGTCGACGATGCAGACCTCACCGAAGGTGACGATGAACCCGCCGTGAGCAAGAGATGACCGACCAGGTGAGCGGGCTTGATCCCTTGGTTGCGTTTGCGGTGAAGTGGGAACCGTACGGCGGTGCAGCCGCAGGCGATGTGCTCGTTGAGTTCGGACTCAGTATGGGCGAGTACCGAAGTCGACTGTTTCAGAAACTGAGCCGTCCGGACCGCGCCGGTGTGAGCGCGCAACTCCGTAGGCGGCTGATCTCATATTCGTTGATCCCTGTTCAGCGGGCACAGAGGAATGGTGAATGACGACTCGCACCAATGCGGTGCGTGCGGGGCGGCGTGGCATCTACCGTGATGCGGCAAATGTACTCGATTGATCAGATTCTTCGAGGTATGGAGACAATCAACCAACATGCTGTGGCACAGGAGTCCATTCTTCGATCTTCCTGGCGACTGTACTTACCATTGAAAAAATCTTTACGGGCTTGAACACCGGGGTGCCAAAAGCATTCAAGAAGATTTGCGTGAGTTGGTGGACTTCTCGCAGAACTATTCCGATGCTGGTCCACAGTTGGTCGATGCAGTGGGCATTCGATGCGGCACATTCGGACGTGATCGTCTAGTGAGGTAGCGGGTCACGGCCTGCCGCACTATTTCGACCCTCGAATCGATCGACCATCCAGCGACGCTGTACCCAGGATCGTGGGCGGGGGCTTGGTAGAACGGTTCACAAACGTCCCGTCCTTCAGGGTTCAGAGCCCGGAAAACTACCTCCTCCCACCGAGGGGACTGATGTATGACCGGGATTATCCAGCAACACTTGGGTTTCGGCGGGGTGTCGTTCACTTCGAGAACACCACTGAGCTGTTGGATGTCGCGCAGAGTGCTGATGACCACGTTGAACGACCCGGGGTTCGCGTCAAGTGAACTGCCCGTTCCGGGAACCTAGGACCCCCGCTCCACCCACGCTGCTCACCTTCCGCCGATGCTCGATCTTGGACGGTGATCGATTGGGGTGTCAGCCGCTGTACGCCAGGGCCGTCGGGGAACATCGACGCCAATTCAGCCCGTTCGAGGCTCCCGCCACGAAAACTTCTACTTCGGCCTGCGGGGCGTTCGTTCGTTCGGTCTCGTATATTTGAACTAGGTGAGCAGCATCTCGGCGCCCGCAGGCCGCATCCGAGTCGCAGGGTTTCACGGACGTGTTTTCGCCCCGTTTACAAGGCGGTTTCGGATGTTGCCCTCCAACGCTGCGTCGACGATTGTCCCCGCCAGCGCTATTGCTCCCTGTGCGATTGCCGCCTCCGCTGCCGGGGAGAGGGTGGCCGCGGCGAATTCGAGTTGGTGGTTGACCGCGGGAGCCGAATCGATGCCGATGTACGGGTGGATCGCGGGTAGGACCTGCGAGACATTCCCCATGTCCGTCGACGCACGCGCCATCATGGAGTCCGGGCCCGACACGAAGCGGCGTCCGACCCCGGTGGCGCGTCGCTCGTAGCAGGCCAGAAGCTCTTCGTCCGTTTGGAATTCGGCGTACGGCTTGGATTCGGGCGTGACGCTGAGCGACGAGCCGGTCGCCAGCGCACCCGCTTCGAAGCAGCGCATGATGCGAGGCTCGATGGCAGCCAGCTCCGCGAGGGTGTCCGCACGGACATACCACCGTCCCTCGGTTCGCTCAGCAATGGCATTGGGTGCTTCACCGCCTCGGGTCATCATTCCGTGTACCCGAGAAGAGGGCGGAAGATGTTGACGCAGTAAACCGATGGCCACCTGCGCAACGGTGAAAGCGTCGGCGGCGTTGATTCCCCGTTCCGGGTAAGCGGCAGCATGCGCAGATTTTCCCTTGTACTCGATATGACTGTGCGACACCGCGAAAGGTCTTGCTCGGGCCACATCGACGGGTCCAGGGTGGACCATTGCGGCTACGTGTTGGCTATCGAAACCGCCACGCTCGAGTAACTCGATCTTCCCTCCGCCGCCCTCCTCGGCGGGCGTACCCATGACGGTCAGACGCACTCCGAGGTCATCGACCAGCGGAGCAAGTGCACGTGCTGCGCCTACGGTGATCGCCGATATCAAGTTGTGTCCACAGGCGTGTCCGAGGCCGGGCAATGCGTCGTATTCTGCACACAACGCGATGTGTAGGTCCCCTTCGCCGATGGTCGCGGTGAACGCCGTATCGAGGTCGCAGAAGTTTGCGACTATCTCGAACCCATTGTCGGAGAGATGTTCTGCCACCACCCGGGCGGAGCGGACCTCCTCCCAGGCCACCTCGGGATGGTCGAAGAGGTCGCGGGACAGGCGTGCGAGCCCGCGGTGGTCGGCATTCACCCGGGCGGTGACAGCGTCGTCGATGTTGCTCATAGGTCTCCCGGCACGCCGTAGGAAGGCGCGCTGGTGGGGTCCACGCCCCGCGCGCGATAGTCTCGCTTCTGAGGCTGCCACAACTTCCACAGTGCCGTGAGATCGAGAAACGGGTCGTCCGAGGAATCGATTCTCAGATCGGTCACCGGCCAGGGAACATCCTCGACCACGATGAGACCTGCCGAATGTACGGGTCCCGCCTCACCGCCGGCTGCAACGGCCGCTCGGAACCCGTCGAGCAAACGGTCTTCGAAGTAGGCGGATCCGCTACGGAGATAGCCCGCTAGCAATTCGCTGATCACGCCGGTATCGGCCAACATGTTTCCCGCGGCCACTGCTTGACCGCCAGATTCAGCGGTATGGACGCCAAGGCTGTTCGGTCCCGAATGCACCGCCGTGTTGCCCTGGGCGTCCACGACGGTGACCTGTCGAAATTCACGGAACTTCTCGTCGGAAAGTGCGGCGGCAAGGGCAGTCTCGGCATCATTCCCACCGGCGAGCGCATCGAGGACGGCTGGGCCGAGCGCTGGATTGGTGATGTTCTGCGAAGCTACGATTCCGACACCGGCTCGTGGGTGGGCGCACCGCGCGGCGACCGCGAGGCTCGACGAACAGACAACCATGCCGAAGGCGCCGGTCTGGGGGTCTCGGGCCCCCAGCGAGAAGGTCACGACCCGCTCGCGGGTGTGACGGCGCTGATGACGGCTGTGGCGTCGATTTCGACCAGCCACTCCGGACGCGCAAGCGCCTCGACCACCAGTCCGGTCGAGACCGGGTAGACCCCTTCGAGCCAGCGGCCCATGATTCGATAGACCGTCTCGCGGTATCGGATGTCGGTGAGGTAGACGATCACCTTGACCACGTCTCGCAACGAACTGCCGGACTCGTGAAGAAGCATGGCGATGTTCGCCATTGCTTTCTCCGTTTGTACTGCGACGTCGCCGATTCCGACGGACTCACGAGTGTCGAGGTCCTGGCCGATCTGACCGCGTAGATACACCACGCCGCCTGCGACGACGGCCTGACACAGGTCATTGTCGAGATCCTGCTCCGGATATGTCTCCTTCGTATTGAAGGGTCGGATACGGGTATGAGTGGCTGCAGATGCGTCGGTCATATGGTCACTGTCCATTCTCTGATCGGCATGTCAGGACGAGGGAGCGAGGCGACGGTCGACGGGAGGCGTCGAATGGTCGAGGTCGAGATACCCACGCTGAATCTGAATTTGGTCCGCGATGAATTTAGCGTCGTGCCACACGCCCCAGATGAAGCTCGAACCGCGGCGTGACTGCCATGGAAGACCGAGGAAGTAGACCCCGGGCTCGGACGAAATACCGCGCTGGTGCTTGGGTTTGCCGACTTCGTCGAACGCGTCTACGTCCAGCCAGCCGAAATCGACGGCGAAACCGGTTGCCCACAGAATCGTCGTGACCCCGCAGGATTCCAGGTCGAGTTGCGTCAGGGGGTCGGATAGGTACTCGGGGTCTTCGGCGTGGAGTCGCGCTTCGGGTTCTTCCGGCAGATCGAGGCCGTTCCGTGTGGCGTACGCGTCGGCCTCATCGAGAATCGAGAGGTAGTTGGCGTCACCGTTGGCGATATTCTCTTCGAGATCGGACGCGAAATACATGACCCCGTCGTTGAATTCGTTTGCTCGCCCCAGCAGGGTGATTCCGCTGCACGCGAGATCTCGGAAATCCACGGTGTGCCCGCCATGCGCACCACTGACGGCAATGGTGACATGTTCGGCTCCCCGCGGCGGCGCGGACATCTCCCATTTCCCGAGAACGCCCAGCCACCAACAGAAATCACGTCCACGGTAGCTGCGCGGCGGTCGGTCGTGCGGACCGACGGCGAGGTAGACCTCGCGACCCGACCGACGAAGTTCGTCGGCGATTTGCACGCCGGAGGATCCGGCCCCGATGACGAGCACGCCGCCGTCGGGTAGCTGCTCGGGGTTGCGGTACGAGCTGGAATGCAACTGGTGGAGGTCGGTGCCCGACGGCACCACAGGTGGAATGACGGGCCGCTGGAAGGGACCGGTGGCCGCGACGACGTAGCGAGCTCCGACCGTCCCCTCGGACGTCTCGACAGTGAAGCCCGGCCGCCCGTCGACCTTCCGGACGGACGTGACCTCTACACCCGTGCGAACTGGAGCATCGATTTTTGCGGCATAGTCCACGAAATAGTCGGCGACTTGCTCTTTGGTGGCAAAAGCATCGGGGTCGACATCGAATTCCAGGCCGGGGAAGCGGTCGTGCCACGCAGGCCCATTTGCCACCAGGCTGTCCCACCGCCACGTTCGCCACCGCTCGGCGATTCGATCACGCTCGAGGACGAGATGAGGAACTCCGAGCGCACCCAGATGCTCGCTCATCGCTATTCCTGCCTGACCGCCACCGACGACCACGACCTCGGTTTCCAGGTTCGACATCTCGACCTCCACTGCTTCGACAGGCGACGTTTTATCCCCTGTCATGGTTCAGTCCGCGAGAGAATCTGTAAAATTCATAGTTCCGATTGTTTACATCTTTACTGCAGATAGCGAGATGAGCAGCAGTTTTCGGACGGCATCGGCAAAACAGATACGTAACATCCATTTTGACTGCTGTACAGCGATAGTTTCAGCCGGGGATGGTGACTGAAAAGCACCAGTCGCATCATGTCACCGGAGGCAACCCATGACCACCGCCCGCACCCGGGTGCTCGAAAAGCACACCGTCGGTTTCGTTCCCGAGGAAGATCGCCACGGCAAGGTCCGTGATTTGTTCACGCTGTGGTTCGGCGGCAATCTCGCTCCGCTGCCGATCGTCACCGGCGCACTCGGACCCGCTTTGTTCGGCCTGTCCCTGTGGTGGAGCCTGATCGCTTTTGCTGTCGGCCACCTGTTGGGTGGTGCGCTGATGGCGCTGCACTCGGCCCAGGGACCGCAAATGGGTATCCCGCAGATGATCCAGAGCCGCGGGCAATTCGGCTCTCTAGGGGCACTGTTGGTGGTCGTCATCGCCGCGGTGATGTATCTCGGCTTCTTCGCTTCTAACATCGTGCTCGCCGGCCAATCGCTACACGGAGTCGTGCCGGCCGTTCCGTTGTCCCTCGGGATCGTCATCGGCGCTCTGTGCTCGGCGGCGATCTGCATCGTCGGCTACAAGTTGATCCATCTGCTGAACAAGATCGGTGCCTGGGTTCTGGGCATCGGTATCGTCGTCGGGTTCATCGCGATATTCGCCTCCGACCTGCCCGCGGACTTCCTGACGCGTGGTGGATTCGACTTCGCCAGCTGGCTGGCGACAGTCTCATTGGCCGCGCTGTGGCAGATCGCATTCGCCCCTTACGTGTCCGACTACTCGCGCTATCTGCCTGCCGATGTCGGTGTCGCATCGTCATTTTGGGCCACGTACGCCGGATCCGTTCTCGGCTCGTTCCTGGCGTTCTCGTTCGGCGCCGTGGTCGCGTTGGCCGCGCCTATCGGGATGGACACGATGGAAGGCGTCGATGTCGCGACTGGCAGCCTCGGCACAGCGATGCTTCTTTTGTTCCTGCTCAGCGTCATCAGCCACAACGCCCTCAACCTGTATGGCGCCGTGCTGTCGATCATCACGTCGATCCAGACCTTCCGCGAACAGTGGATCCCTACAGCTCGCGCTCGGGTGGTCGTCTCGATCGTGATTTTGATTCTGGCGTCTGCGCTGGCCATCGGCCTGTCGACTGACTTCGTCTCGCGCTTCGTCGATCTCGTTGTCGTCCTGCTCATCGTGTTGGTCCCCTGGACCGCCATCAACCTTCTCGACTTCTACGTTGTGCACAAGGGAAAATACGACTTGGACTCGATGTTCCGCGTGGACGGCGGCATCTACGGAAGGTTCCAGACTCGGGCCATCACGGCCTACGCAATCGGTATCGCAGTACAGGTTCCGTTCATGGCGACCTCGCTGTACACAGGACCGATTGCCGCCCATGTGGGCGGAGCAGATCTGTCCTGGATCGCTGGGTTGGTTGTAACCGGACCGGTATATCTGCTGCTCCAGCGCGGTCATTCGACGGACGTTCCAGCCGGCGCGCCGAGCGAGGATCAATCGACGAAGGCAGACATCGGGCACGACAGAGCACCCGCGAGGTAGTCGAGCACTCCGTTTCGCGCACTCGTCGGACTCACCGCTTCGTTGCGTCCGACGAGGTGCAGCCCGTAGGCGTCTTCGAGGAGCACTGTTGTCGTCGCGATCGATTGAACTCGGCCTCGACCGTCGAACTCGCCTGCGTCGACGCCCTGCTCGATGACGCATACATACAGCGACACCTCCAGCTCGAACAGCGTGCGCATGAGTACGGAGTGCGCGGGGCTGCGTGCTGCGTGTAAGTGCAATTCATACAGAACTTGGCAAAGCTGGTCGTCGGACGATTCCGGAATGCCCAGATAGACGGTGCGACGTAACCGCTGCACGGGATCAACAATGTCGCGGACGGCGTCGTGGCGAGCACGATGAAATCGGTCCACGGCGCTCTCGTGTACCTCTCGGACGAGATCGTCCAGGTCCGAGTAGTAGTAGCTGACCAGGCCCGCAGACAGGCCGGCACGCTCGGCGACATCCTTGATTCGCAGGCCGGTCAATCCGCGTTCGCAGATCGCTGCGGATGCGGCAAGGACCATCTCGCGCCGTCGTGCCGCCTGCTGCTTTGGTCTCGCCATCAGATCATTGTCCGTGCCGGCGGTCGGTCAGATCTCACGAGGTGCGGTTGCTGCCCGAACGCGGCCCGATCCCGTCAGGTAATCGGGGTCGAGGACGGCATCGAGCTGTTCGGCAGTCAGCAAGTTCTGCTCGAGCACGATCTGGGTCACGAGGCGCCCGGTGGCAAGTGCCGTGGTTGCAACGCGCGTCGCGCCGTCGTATCCGAGGAGTGGGCTCATAGCGGTCGCCAGTCCGATGGACCGTTCGACACCGCCGCGCATGTGCTCGACGTTGGCGGTGATCCCGACTACGCACTTGTTAGTCAGGACCTCGCATGCTGCGGTGAGTTCGGCGAGCGAGGAGAACAAGCTGTGGGCGATGACCGGCTCGAATGCGTTGAGCTGCAATTGTCCACCCTCCGCGGCGATGGATACGGTCACGTCGTGGCCGATCACCCGGAATGCGACCTGGTTCACCACCTCCGGGATCACCGGGTTCACCTTGCCCGGCATGATGGACGAACCTGCCTGAACGGCCGGGAGGTTGATCTCCCCGAGGCCCACTCGGGGCCCAGAGGACAACAGACGTAAATCGTTGCACACCTTCGACAATTTGACCGCGGTGCGCTTGAGTACCCCGGACAGTTGCACGAACGATCCGACGTCCTGAGTAGCCTCCACGAGGTTCGTCGCCGTCGAAAGGGGAAGCGCGGTAATGGTCCGCAAGGCTTCGCAAACTTCAGCGGTGTACGCCGGGTGGGTGTTGAGTCCGGTTCCGATGGCAGTGCCGCCGAGGTTGATCTCCGCCACCAGTAGCGCGGCTTCGCCCAGTCTCTCGGCGTCTTCGCCCACCATTACCGCATAGGTTCCGAACTCTTGACCGAGCGTCATGGGCACCGCGTCTTGCAGTTGAGTTCGGCCCATCTTGAGATATTGGCCGAACTCGACGGATTTGAGCGAAAATGCCTGTGCCAGATCGTCCATGGCGTTCGTGAGCCGGCGAATTGCGTACTGGAGCGCAATCTTGACCGCGGTTGGATAGACGTCGTTGGTGCTTTGCCCGAGGTTTACGTGTTCGAGGGGATGTACAACGTCGTACCGGCCACGCTCCACGCCCAGGATGTCCAACGCAAGATTCGCTACCACCTCGTTCGCATTCATGTTCGTTGAAGTGCCTGCGCCGCCTTGGATTACGTCGACGACGAAATGTTCGTGATGGTTTCCGGCGCGAATATCTTTGCAGGCAGCCACAATTGCAGCTGCAATGCGGTCATCGAGCAAACCCAGCTTTTGATTGGTCAGTGCAGCGGCCTGTTTCACGCTCACGAGAGCGTCGACCAGGTCGGTGTGATGACTGATGGGCGTGCCACTGATGGTGAAGTTCTCCAACGCGCGCGCAGTGTGCACGCCGTAGAGCACTGTGACGGGAATCGGCTTCTCTCCCAACAAGTCATGCTCGAATCGAACGGCACTCGTGGTGTTCGTGCTGACAGACATGATCGACCTCCGGTCGAGGGCAGTGGAACTGGTGCTTGCTCGGCTCGAATGATGTCGCGACCGCACCGCATCTGTACAACACAATTAACAGACGCATTGCATCGAAAGAACAGATCAACTGGTTGGCGCGGCTCGCCGAGATGCAAAATGGGCTCGTGCACGGTCGGCGACGGCACGAGCGCGCGCGGTACTGCGCACTCCACGCAACCGAACGATCACCACCGGAAGAACCGGCACGTCGTCGGCGATGGGAATCGCGACAACCTGTCCGCCGTCATAGGTGCGGCCACCGTCGGCCGGCTCCTGGTTCAGGATGGAGAATCCGTGGCCGCGGGCTACGAGGCCGCGTACCGTCTCATAGCTCGCAGACCGGTACCGCACCACCGGTTCGACGCCCACGCCTCGAAGCATAGAAAGGAAGTAATCGCGGCTGCTCGGCAGATCCAGCAGAACCATCGGCTCGTCCGCGAGGTCGGCAAGAGCGATCGCGTCCGCACCGGCCAGTCGATGGTCGGCCGCGAGAATCACGTGCGGGGGTGCATGTCCGATGACCTCGGATTCGAGGTCAGGGTGCAGGGCCAAGTCATATGTGATGGCCAATTCGCACGTACCGTTGCGTAGCTCCGCGCGGACCGACGCGGCCTGCGTTTCGAGGACGTCTACCACCAACTCGGGGTGGATCCTGCGCAGGTCGGAGATCAAACTGGGCAGCACGAACGGGGTCAGGGTGACGAAACACGCCAGCTTTACCGTCCCGCGCACCACGTCTTCGTGGCCGCGGGCGGTATCGAGGACCTCGCCGAGGTGTGCGAGCAGACTCTGGGTGTCCCTGAGCATCTCCTCACCGGCTGCAGTGAGAACGAGTCCCCTCGACGGCTGACGGATGAAGAGCTGGGTCCCTATTTGGTGTTCCAGTTGCGAGATAGCAGACGACACCGCTGACTGCGCGACCAACAGCTGCTCGGCCGCCTTCGTCATGTTCGAGTGTGATGCTGCTGCAACGAAATACCGGAGTTGCGTCAGGGTGACATCGGGCCGTCGCTGCACAGTTCTTTCTCCTGAGAGTCCCACCGGTCAGGCTGTGGCGGCCACTTCGGTGATTGGCGCTGCCTCGGTCCGGACGGTGCGGCCGCGGAGGTAACCCACGCCTCCCAGTAAGGACAGCGCCGTCAGTGTACCCAGCGTGAACACTTCGAACGTGAGTCGGCTGACTCCCCACGTGGCCTCGAAGTCGTAGTCCAGCCCGAACACGGTTTCGAGGGTCCCCGGAAAGACTGCCACCCACGAGCCGAGCAGGATCCAGGCGAAGCACACGCTGCCGAGCGCGCGGTATCCCGCCGTGCCCACCGGCACCTTGAACGGGCGCGGCGTGTCCGGGAACTTGGAGCGGAGTCGAATGGCACTGGGAATGACGATGAGGTAGCTGAGCAGAAAAGTGGAGATGGAGATACTCAGGACCACGCCGAAGACGGCGGCCGTCGATCCTGTCACTTGCATCGCGGCCAGCATGAATGTCGATGACGCGACGCCCGAGAGAAAGTTGACGCGCAGTGGTGTGCCCAGCCGTGGGTGGAAGCGGCCGAAGAAGCCGCCGAAGAATGCACCGTCCGCGGCAGCCATGGCCTGCATCCGGTCGCTGATGATCATCCATGCGGCCCCCTGGGTCATCAAGATGATCGCGAAAACGACGCCGGTCGCCGTCAGCAATGCCGGGCCGGCAGCTCCGTACACGGTGTAGACCTCGGCGACGGCGTCGAGCAGTCCGCCGATACCGGTGACCTCGTCGGCTGGGATGACCAACAGAATGGCGAAGATCGGGAGCAGGTAAGCCGCGGCGGCTATTCCACAGGCGCGGGCAATGGAGACGGGGACGTCGCGCCCCGGGTTCTTCATCTCCCCGGCAGCACTGTTGCTCGACTCGAATCCCAAGTACGAGAACAGAAGCAGCGGGGTTACGCCGAGCAGGCCTGCCACCGTTGGGGAAAAGGTTTGCGTGGAGAAGCCGCCGAATCCGTTCTTGATCCCGTAGAGGGCTGTTGTCAACAGAAAGAACGTCAGGAAGGCGATTTTGAGAATGGCGCCCGCAGTCGGAATCCATTTTCCTCGTTGCAGGCTGATGATGGCGGCTGAGACAGTGAGCCAGATGAACACCAGCTTGAACGCGTAGTCCGAGATCGATCCGGACTCGATGGGTGTGACGTAGTGGTTCCACGTTTCGGTGGCAAGGAATGCCATCGAACCGCCTACCCACACAGGCTGCGTGACCCAGGTGAGCAACGACGCCATTGCCGCTGGGGCGCGTCCATATGCCGCGCGCACCCAGACGTAGACGCCGCCCTCGCCCGTGAAGGTACTTCCGACTTCGGCGAATATCAGTCCGTACGGAACCAGGAACAACACCGCCAGAACAACGGCCCAGGTGAAGGTTTCTCCACCGAAGCTGGACACCTGCCCGAGCACTTCGACGGACACGACTGCCGCGACGATGAGAAAAATGATGTCGAAGCGTCCCAGGGATTTTTTCAGGTGTTCGGTCTGGCGTTGGGCGAGTGGAGTCGGTGTCGTGTCACTCATCGAAGTGCCTCTCTGGGCTCGGCTGATTCTGGCTGGCGGCCTTGATTGCGGTGGACGCGAACCCAACCCTGATCTCCTCGAGCGTCTTCTGTACAACACATATTTGCGGGTTACTCCATCGAATAGGCAGATTGTCAACATCTGGTTTCGTCGCTGTGACCTCAGCGTTCCCGAGTGCTGGTCATCTGTTCAGGAGATGACCTGCATCACAAAACGACGGGCACCGATGTGGTGAATCGGGTGGTGTCCCGACGGCGCAGTGTGCATTATTTGAGATACATCGCAAAGAATTATGCGAACCGCTACAGCTCATTCCTCTAGGAGGAAATCGTGCGAGATCCTCGATACGACGTCCTGTTCGAGCCGGTTCAGATCGGGCCCGTCACCGCCCGGAACCGGTTCTTCCAGGTTCCACACTGCAACGGCATGGGGTACCGCGACCCCTCCGGCGAGGCGTACATGCGACAGATCAAAGCCGAGGGCGGCTGGGCCGTCGTCTGCACCGAACAGGTCGAGATCCATCCGACCTCCGACATCGGACCGTTCATCGAGCTTCGGCTCTGGGATGATCAGGACCTGCCTGCTCTGACACGAATCTCCGAGAAGATTCACGAGGGCGGAGCTCTGGCAGGTATCGAGCTCGCGCACAACGGACTCAACAGTCCCAACCTCATCAGCCGCGAGACGCCGCTCGGTCCGCAGAACCTGCCCGTGGTGTCGTGGAACTACGACCCGGTGCAGGCCCGAGAGATGACGAAGTCCGACATCGCCGACCTACGCCATTGGCACCGTGAAGCGGTCCGGCGTTCACTCGTTGCCGAGTACGACATCGTCTACGTCTACGCCGGCCACGCCATCGGCGGATTGCATCACTTCCTCTCCCCTCGCTACAACAACAGAACCGACGAATACGGCGGGAGCCTCACCAACCGAGCTCGCCTGCTTCGGGAGATCCTCGAGGACACGTGTGAGATGGCCGACGGAAAGGCTGCGGTGGCTTGCCGCATCTCCGTCGACGAGCTCATCGGCGACGAGGGCATCACCCGCAGCGAGATCGAAGATGTCATCGGGATGCTCGGGGAAATTCCCGACCTGTGGGATTTCGTGCTGGGCAGCTGGGAGGACGACTCGGTCACCTCGAGGTTCGGCCCCGAGGCGGAACAGGAACCGTACGTTCGCGGCCTGAAGCAGCTGACCACCAAGCCTGTCGTCGGCGTCGGACGCTTCACCTCACCCGACACGATGCTTCATCAGGTCACGTCCGGGGTGCTCGACTTCATCGGTGCCGCTCGGCCGTCGATCGCCGACCCGTTCCTTCCGAACAAGATCGAACGCGGCGACCTCGAAGACATCCGTGAGTGCATCGGATGCAACATCTGCGTGTCAGGCGACTTCACGATGTCTCCGATCCGGTGCACCCAGAACCCCACGATGGGTGAGGAATTTCGTCGAGGCTGGCATCCGGAGCGCATCAAGGTTCGGTCGAGCGCGGCGAACGTTCTCGTCGTGGGTGCAGGCCCTTCGGGTCTGGAAGCTGCCCGGGCCCTGGGACAGCGCGGATACGCCGTCAGTCTCATCGAGGCGACCCGCGAGATCGGCGGCCGCGTGACCCGAGAGTCCGCCCTCCCTGGGTTGTCCGCCTGGAGTCGCGTCGTCGACTACCGCGAGCAGCAATTGCGCAAGCTCGACAACGTCGAGGTCTTCCGTGAAAGCCCGCTGACTGCCGAGGACATCCTCGACAACGACTTCCAGCACGTCGTGACGGCTACCGGATCCAGTTGGCGGCGCGACGGTGTCGCGAGGTGGCACACCCACCCGATCTCCGTGGCGGCCGAGGCCGATGTGCTCACACCGGACGACATCATGACGGGCAGCCGGCCCCGGGGAAACCGAGTTGTGCTGTTCGACGACGACCACTACTACCTCGGGGCCATCCTCGCAGAGCTCCTCGCGAAGGAGGGGTACCACGTCACTCTGGTGACACCGGCCGCGCACGTTTCACAGTGGACCACCAACACGATGGAAGTTGTGCGCATCCGAAAGCGCGTGATCGCAGCGGGCATCACGGTGCACACCAACCGCGCGCTCGCGTCGGTCGACGTCGACACAGCGAACACCGTCTGCGCGTTCACCGGAGATCCAATGGCCTTACCTGCGGACTGCGTCGTCATGGTGACCGCACGCCTCCCCCACGACGGGTTGTACACCGAGCTCGTGAGCCGCGAGAGCGAGTGGGCCGACCACGGACTGATTTCCGTCAAGGGCATCGGTGACTCCTGGGCACCGTCCACCATCGCGGCCGCCGTCTGGTCCGGCCATCGTTATGCCGAAGAACTCGACGAACCTGTCGATCCCCGCCCTGTCCGGTATCGCCGTGAAGTCACCGAACTCTTTCTCGAACCCATCCGCTCCACATCCAACACATCTGCCCTTATCGGCACGCGTCCATGAAAGAGAACACCATGACCAGTCCCGCACTCATCCCAGTCGGATCTCGACTCATCGAGAAGATGGCACCCAGCTCTTACGTCACTGCCGAGACGCTCCGATCCGGAGATCCCCAAGAGACAGAAGCTGTACATCTGACCAGCGCGGACTCAAAATTCTTGACCGGCTCCTGGAGCGCACAGCCCTACACCGAGTTCATCGAGTCCTACCCGGGAGACGAATACACCCGAGTGCTAGAGGGATCGGTGACACTCACCACTGACGGCGGCACTCCTCGAACGTTCACCGCGGGTGAGGCATTCACCCTGACGAAGGGGTGGCGCGGCGAGTATCGGGTGAACGAACCTCTGGTCAAGCAGTTCGCCATCTATGTCTCCGACGAGGGCTGACCCATGACCACCAAGACACTCGCCGACTGGACTTCGCTCGCCGCCGAGCTCACCATCCGAACCGGCCTGTACATCGACGGCGCATCGGTTCCCGCTCGGTCCGGGGCCACCTTCGACTCGGTCAACCCGGCAACCGGCTCGGTCATCGCGGCGGTTTCTGCCGGCGGCGCAGCCGACGTCGACCTCGCGGTGGCCGCCGCCCGCCGCAGCTTCGAGGGCGGGGCGTGGTCCCGGTCGGGCATTGCCGAACGTAGGCGCGTTCTTCTGCGGCTGGCCGAACTGATCGAGGAGAACGGTGCGGAGTTCGCGCTCCTGGACTCTCTCGACATGGGCAAGCTCGTCAACGATGCCTTGACCGTCGACGTGCCCTCGGCGGTCGATCTCTTCCGGTTCTACGCCGAAGCTCTGGACAAGATCCCCGGCGAGATCGCGCCGACGGCGCCCGGAAACCTGGCCTTGGTAACCCGTGAGCCACTCGGCGTTGTCGCGGCAGTCGTGCCATGGAACTTCCCGCTCGATCTCGCGGTCTGGAAACTTGCCCCGGCCTTGGCCGCGGGAAACAGTGTCGTACTCAAGCCTGCCGAGCAGGCCCCTCTCTCCGCACTCCTGTTGGCCGAACTTGCCACCTGTGCAGGCCTTCCCGACGGTGTGCTCAACGTGGTGAACGGTGATGGTCCGACGACGGGCGCGGCCCTGGGGCGGCACATGGACGTGGATGTTTTGGCCTTCACCGGATCCACGGCGACGGGAAAGCGATTCCTGAGCTACGCCGCCGAGTCCAACATGAAACAGGTCTGGCTCGAATGCGGTGGCAAGTCCGCCAACATCGTCTTCGCCGACTCGAACCTGGTGGAGGCGGCTCAACACGCTGCCGGCGGAGCGTTCTTCAACCAGGGCGCAGTGTGTTCCGCGAATTCACGCGTGCTGGTGGAGGCGTCCGTCGCCGAGGAGTTCACCCGTCTGCTCGTCGCCGAGGCGTCGGCCGTCACCCCCGGCAATCCGCTCGATCCGGCATCGACGCTCGGGGCCGTCGTGGACGAGCATCACACCAAGAGGGTGGTCGGTTTCATCGATCGAGCGCGTTCCGATGCGACCGTCGCGACGGGCGGTAACCGAATTGATGTGGACGGCCGGGGCTGTTTCGTGGAACCGACAGTCCTCACCGATGTTTCGGGTGACGCCGAGATTGTCCGCGACGAGGTATTCGGGCCCGTCGTCACTGTCCAAACATTTGCTGACGAGGAAGCTGCCGTCCGCATGGCGAACGACAGCATCTATGGGCTGGCCGCGTCCGTGTGGACCGACAACCTCGACCGCGCACACCGTGTGGCGTCCCAGCTCCGAGTCGGCACAGTGTCGGTGAACTGCGTCGATGCTTTGGGGTCGACGACGCCGTTCGGCGGTTTCAAGCAGTCGGGGTTCGGACGGGACCTGTCGCTGCACGCCCTCGACAAGTACACCGGACTCAAAACAACCTGGCTGCGTCTGCGTTAGCCCTTGCCCGGTACACCGCCAAGAGTGTCGGCGTCGAACGATGTGAACATCTCCCATGAACATGCGGGGCGCATCGTCGGCGACCGTGAATGTTCAAGCTGTCGGCGGACTCGTGTGGGGATTCCGCACACTCAGACCGAGTTCGCGCTGGACGATTCCGACAGCAGATGAGCCAGTGGGCCGTCAATCAGGTAGAAGCACACGATCTCGATGATCGCGTGCCACGGTGGGTGACGTCGGCAGTTCCCGCACCCTCGAAAAGTCTCGACGTACCTATCGTTTCCTGACCAATCGGGCGACTGAGCAGGCCGAGGTCCAACCTCTAGAGGAAATGTCTCGGTCAGTGGGACGCGGACCGAACGCAGAGTCCATCAACCCGAAGTATGTGTGGCGCATCACATGAATGTGCGCACTAGCGTGAGGGAAGAGGCAACGATGGCGCTGCAATCCGAGGTCGACGTCGACGTCGACGAGATCAGAATGATCGAGGCGTCGGCCGCCCCGACGCGATTTGCCCGCGGCTGGCACTGTCTGGGTCTGCTCAGTTCATTCCAGGATGGAAAACCACACGAGGTGAAAGCGTTCGGCGGGTCACTGGTGATCTTTGCATCCGAGTCCGATGGCACGATCAACGTGCTCGACGCCTTCTGCCGACACATGGGGGGCAATCTTGCCCGAGGTGCCGTCAAAGGTGATTCCATCGCCTGCCCCTTCCACGACTGGCGTTGGGGCGGCAACGGGAAATGCACCGGGATCCCCTACGCCCGACGCGTTCCCCCGCTCGCCCGGACCCGGTCCTGGACAACTCTCGAGCGCAACGGCCAACTGTACGTATGGCACGACCCCGAGGGCAGCAAGCCGACCGACGAGGTGACGATCCCTGAAATCGAGGGCTACGGCACCGACGAGTGGACCGATTGGACCTGGAATTCGCTATTGGTCGAGGGCTCGCATTGCCGTGAGATCGTGGACAACGTCGTCGACATGGCCCATTTCTTCTACGTGCACTACGCGTTCCCCCGCTTTTTCAAGAATGTGTTCGAAGGTCATGTCGCCACCCAGTACATGCGTTCGACACCGCGCCACGATATCGCGGTCGGCACCAGTTACGACGATCCGAACTCCACCCTCCGCTCGGATGCGTCCTATTTCGGGCCCTCGTACATGATCGACAAGCTGTGGAGCGAGGCCAACGGAATGTTGATCGAGACGGTGTTGATCAACTGTCACTACCCGGTCAGCGAGAACGCATTCATGCTGCAGTACGGGGCAATGGTCAAGAAACCACAAGGCATGTCGGACGAGGCCGCAGCAAGTATGGCTCAGCAGTTCGCGCAGGGTGTGGAGATGGGTTTCGAGCAGGACATCGAGATATGGAAGAGCAAGGCCCCCATCGACAATCCGCTCCTTTCCGAGGAGGACGGCCCCGTATATCAGTTACGCCGCTGGTATCGGCAGTTCTATGTCGACGTCGACGACATCACAGATGACATGACCAAGCGGTTCGAGTTCGAAATCGACACCGAACGGGCCGTGCGTAGCTGGGAGGCGACGGTCGGCGAAAACATCGCCAACGGTGTTGTGCCGCTGCAGACCAACGCCTGAGCCCGCGCAGAAACCGACAGCACCGAAGGACGAGAAGGACGACTCTCATGACCTCCAAAGTGATCGACAACCTCACTGAAATCGCGGATCAGCTACGCGATCAGGCGACCGAAGCCGAGCGCATCGGCCGCCTACCCGACGAGACTGCGAAAAAACTCGTCGTAGCCGGCCCTATCAAAATGCTTCAACCCGAACAGTTCGGCGGCTTCGAAGCGCATCCCCGCGAGTTTGCGGAGACCGTCATGAAGGCTGCATCGCTGGATCCGGCCACCGGATGGATCTGCGGCATAGTCGGCGTGCACCCCTGGCAGCTGGCATTCGCCGACCCAAGGGTCCAGGAGGAGATCTGGGGACAGGATCCTGACACCTGGATAGCCTCGCCCTACGCCCCGACCGGTATCGCCAAGCCCGTCGACGATGGCTACATCTTCAACGGTCGTTGGCAGTTCTCGTCTGGAACCGACCACTGCGACTGGATCTTTCTGGGCGCCATGGAGGGTGACAAAGACGGCAACATGGCCCTGCCGCCGCGGATGTTGCACATGATTTTGCCGCGCAGAGACTACGAGATTGTCGAGGATTCCTGGAATGTAGTCGGCCTCAAGGGCACAGGATCCAAGGACATCATCGTCCGGGACGCTTTCGTTCCCGACTACCGGGTGATGGATGGCGACGAGGTGATCAACGGCATCGCGCAGAAGAACGCCGGTATGACCAAGTCGCTGTACAAGATGCCATGGTCCACCATGTTCCCGCTCGGCATTTCGTCGGCCGTCATCGGCATCGCCGAGGGTGCGCTGGCCGCGCACCTGGACTACCAACGGGGCAGGGTGGGTGCGCAGGGTACCGCGGTCAAGGACGACCCGTACGTGCTGTTTTCGATCGGCGAGGCCGCGGCCGACATCAACGCGGCCCGGCAAGAAATCTTGGCGAACGTCGACAAGATCTGGGACATCGTCGAATCGGGCAAAGAGGTCTCTTTCGAGGACCGCGCCATAGGCCGCCGTACGCAGGTGCGGGCGGCCTGGCGGGCAGTCAGCGCCGTCGATCAGATTTTCGCTCGATCCGGTGGCAACGCGCTGCGGATGGACAAGCCGCTGCAGCGGTACTGGCGTGACGCGCACGCCGGTCTTGCCCACGCCATCCATGTGCCCAGCACCGTCTACCACGCGTCGGCGGTCAGCTCGCTGGGCCTCGACCCCGCCGCAAACCTCAAGTCGATGATCTGACCCGCATTCTCCAGCGAGTCCGAAACCCAAGAAGGACGAAATATGAAAGACATCAAGGGCCTTGGCTACGTCAAGATTCAGACCAATGACATGGAGCGATGGCGAAAGTTCGCGTTCGAGGTGCTCGGCTTCGCTGAAGGTAAGGGCCCTGACGACGACGCCCTCTATTTACGAATGGATGAGCGGGCCGCTCGGCTGGTGATCGTGCCGGGCGCCAACGACGGAATCGTTACCATCGGTTGGGAGGTCAGGGATCACCGCGCGCTCGTTCGCGTTCAGGACGCTGTAGAGGCCGCAGGGATCGGGGTAAAGCCGTTGTCGTTGGAAGAGGCGGACTCCCGTCGAGTCGAGGAGGTCATCGCTTTCCAGGATCCGAGCGGCGCCAACCTCGAGGTATTCCACGGTGCAGTACTCGACCACAGCCCGCTCGTCACCCCCTTCGGCGCGAAGTTCGTTACCGGCGCACAGGGTCTCGGCCACGTCGTGCTTCCTGCGGTGGACGCGGGAGGCACCTTCGCCTTCTACACCGAGGTACTGGGTTTCCTACCTCGCGGAGCTTTCCGTATTCCGGCGCCGCCGGAATACGGACCGATGCGAGTTCGATTCATGGGTGTCAACGAGCGACACCACAGCCTGGCATTGTGTCCGTCTCCACATGGTGGCGCGCCTGGCCTCATCCACATCATGGTCGAGGTGGACTCTCTGGATGCTGTCGGACAGGCGTTGGATCGCGTTGTCAAGGATGGTTTCTCGGTGTCGTCCACGCTTGGTCGCCACACCAACGACAAGATGGTGTCGTTCTACGTCCGCGCGCCGGGCGGCTGGGACATCGAGTTCGGTACCGAGGGCACCAAGGTAGACGAGGTGTACTACTCCGCAGAGGAAATCACCGCCGACAGTTACTGGGGCCATGACTGGTCCGGCAGCGAGCCATTGGCTGCGATGTAGCCCAATATCCATGCGACCAGAGGTGGGCATCTCGCTCAGTCCCGAGATGCCCGCCTCTGGTCAACGGTGCCTCTTAGCATATGGGCGTCAGGCGTGAGTGCCGCCGTCGACGCGAATTTCGGTCCCTGTGATGAATGCGCCGTCGTCCGATGCGAGCATGGCGACAACACCTGCCACTTGCTCCGGTCCGCCCATCGCGGCGCCACCGGATTCCAAGGCGGTGGGAAGTATGGGCGAGAGCTTGGCGAACAGGGACCAATCGGCATCGGCCGGGACGTACCCGGAAGTGGCGTCGGTTATCCCCGTCTTGATGCTTCCCGGGGCCACGTTGACCGCGCGTAGCCCCTGCTTGCCATACTCGAGCGAGAGTGCATGGGTGAACGACTGGATTCCGCCTTTACTGGCTGCATACGCGGCCATGTACGGATGGGCGAACGCCGCCGAAGTGGAGCTGAAGTTCACGACGACGCTGCGTTGGTTGCGCAGCAGTACCGGCAGGCATTCGCGCACCATCAGAAAGGTTCCGGTCAGATTGACCCCTACCACCTGATTCCACAGTTCGAGCGAGGTGTCGTGGGTGTGTGAGGCGCGCAGGATGCCCGCAGCGTTCACGAGAACGTCAAGCCCGCCAAGCTTTTCGACACTGGCGCTCACACCATCGGTTACGGAGTTCTCGTTACCGATGTCGATCGTCTCGACGATGAGGCGCTCGGCAGTTCCAGCTGCGGCCGCCTGCATCTTGGTGTGCTCGATTCCTTCATCGGAAATGTCGGCGGCTACAACGGTTCCGCCCTCCGCCAGCAGCCGGAGAACTGTGGCCTGGCCGATTCCAGATGCTGCGCCCGTCACAAGAATCCGTCGTTGCGCAAAACGATGCATGTCAGTTTGCTCCTCGGTGTACGCGATCAGGGTTGTTCATGGCGGGCGAGTCATTGACCCATAACGTATTTCACAGTCGGTCCGGCAGTCCAGCCTCCGTCCACTGCCAGTTCGGCACCGGTGATGTAGGCCGCCGCGTCGGACAGCAAGAAGGTGACCGCCCCGGCGATCTCACCGGGTATCCCAACTCGCGCCATCGGAGTGTTGGGGTAATTTCCCTCGCCCTGCGCGATTCCCAAGCCAGCGGTCATCGGGGTGTACGTCATTCCAGGGTGAACCGAATTGAGGCGAATCTTGTCGGTTCCCAGTTCTACCGCTCCGATCTTGGTGAGCCCGCGCACGCCCCATTTCGAAGCTCCGTAGCCGGCGGTCAGTCCGAGCCCCATCAGTCCGGCAGCGGACGAGATGTTGACGATCGAACCCCCGCCCCCGGCACGCATGGGGGCGATCGCGGCTTGGATGCCGTTGAAGACGCCGGTAAGGTTGATGTCGAGCACCCGACGAAAAGACTCCGTCGACTCGTGCTCGATGTACTGACCGGCCGAAATACCGGCGTTGTTGACGAGGCCGTCGAGTTGTCCGAACTCCCGCACCGTCAGGTCGACCGCGTCCTGCCACTGCTGCCGGTCTGTGACGTCGAGGCGGACGAATCGGGCCCGATCGCCGAGCTTCTCTACTGTGTCGCGTCCTTCGGTATCGAGGACGTCAGCGACCATCACGCTTCCGCCTTCGTCGATGATTCGATGGGCGAAGGCGGCTCCGAGGCCACGTGACGCCCCCGAAATGATTACGACTTTCCCTGCCATTTGCTGCGGGCACTCGGCCATCTCAGCTCACATTCTTTGTCGAAGGTGTTGTCAATCTGCGCGCCGTCGGCATTCGTGTCGACCGCCCGAGTCTGAATGAGGGTTCCCCGCAGTGGAACTGGTCCTCCCATTGACCGGAACAACTTGTAGCCAGAGCGCCCGAGGGCACGCTGTGATACGGACTACCCGCTGGCGTCGCGACATGCCACGCCCAGGGCCAGATTCGCCCGACACGTACGAAAGGCTTCTCATGTTTCGACGCGCACAGTGCACCGTCGCAGTGCTGATCACCAGCAGTATCCTGTTCACCGGGTTCACGCCCACTGCCCTCGCTTCGGCGGCCCCGACTTTCATGCCAGGAATAGACCTTCCAGGCTTCGGCTCTTCCGACCCGGGCGGCGGCTCTGTTGGCGAAGCGCCACGGCTGACGACGGTTGACAACTTCCGAGACGTCGGCGGTACCAAAAATGGGTATGCCACCGCACCGCGTGGACATGTTGCCAGAGGTATGTTCTATCGTTCGAACGCGTTGTCCCCGAACGGTCAGGACCTCGACGTACTCACCGGCCTCGGTTTGAGCGCGGTGTACGACGTTCGAACCCTCGAGGAGGTCGCTTCCAAGCCGGACCTGCTCCCGGCCGGCAGTAGGTACGTCAGCATCCCGATCTTGTCGGGAGACCTGAGTGCTGCTGTTGCGCAATTGAGGTCGCCTGATGATGCCGTTGCGTTCATGCAGGATATGAACCGCAGCTTCGTCGATGACGAAGTCACCCGAGTTGCGTTCGGCCGGTTGCTGACGGAACTGGCCAACAGGGATGGACCGCAGGTATTTCATTGCACCGCTGGCAAGGACCGCACCGGGTGGGCGAGCGCACTGCTGCTCTCGATTGCAGGCGTACCACAGGACACCATTTTCGATGATTACTTACTGACGAACGAATACACGAGTTCTTCGATGAAGCACACCTACGACCAGATCGTCGCCAGCCGGGGAGAGGCCGTCGCTCAGATCTACCATCCATTGCTGGGTGTCGACCGCAGCTACCTCGAGGCCGGGCTCGGCCGGCTCGGCGAAAAGTACGGAACTGTCGATCGTTACCTCACCGAGGGTCTCCGCCTGAGCCAGGCGACCATCGACACGCTCAGATACAAGCTGCTCGACTGAGCGCCATGACGACATGGACCGACCTCGCCCGAAGTCCATCGAATTGCCACGTCGACGTCTATGGCCCGGCCCGGGGTTTCGACTCGGGGTGTCCGCTGTCCGCACGTTGAATCATCGGCTGTGTGACAGGCGACACAAAAGGTGATAACAATAGGTATATGCCTAATCGAAATACACAGGTGAGGCCCCTACCGTCACTGCCGCACACCCGGAGGAACCCATGACAACCCCGGTTGCCGCCACTACTCCAAGCGCCGTACTCGACCGCGTTTCCCTCGTCCTGGATGCATTCGACGGCCCGGGCCGTCTCACCCTCGCCCAGATCGTTCGGCGCACTGGATTGCCACGATCCTCGGCTCACCGAATGCTCGAGCGGCTGGTGCAACTCCGCTGGCTGCGTCGCGAAGGCCACGACTACGAGCTCGGAATGCGTCTGGTCGAGCTCGGCTCGCTGGCGGTGCACCAAGATCGGCTGCACAGAGCAGCAATGCCATTCCTGCACGAGCTGCACCGAGTGACCGGTCATGTCGTGCACCTCGCCATTCTCGATGCCGCAGACGTGGTGTATCTCGAGAAAATCGGCGGTCGCATCGCGGAAGCCATCCCGACACGCGTCGGCGGCCGCTACCCCGCGCACTGCACAGGCGTCGGAAAAGCGATTCTCGGGTACTCGGACGAGACTCGACTCGCAGCGATCGATGCGGCTGTGTTGAGTCGAAAGACGAGGTACTCCATCTCGACCAGCACCCAGCTCCGGTCGGACCTGGCAAAGGTTCGCGCACAAGGAATCGCGTACGAGCGTGAGGAGGCGCTGCCCGGTTTCGGCTGTGTCGCAGCACCGATCGGCAATTTCGGCGAAGTGGTGGCCGCAGTCTCGATTTGCGGACCGGTCCCGCAAATGCAGCTCGACCACAGGCTCGCCGCTCCGGTGCGTATGACCGCACTCGGTATCTGGAACAACATCGAGGGTGGTGCCATTCGGGTTCAGCCGACCTTGCAGCAGAACAGGCCGATCCTCGGCAAATCCTCGGTGCTACGTGGCCACGCAGATGGTCCGACGGTTACGCAGAATTTGCAGTCCGCATGATGCTCGACGCCGAGTCGTCTTCACTGTTGGACGTGTTGAACGCTGAATTCCCTGCGGTCGAGACCATGAGCGGTCCGCAGGCCCGGGCCGCCGTACGAGCCCGGCTGCAGATACCGTCCGAGCCGGAGTACGTGGCGGGCGTTTCCGAGCGCACCATTCCTGGACCGGACGCGCTCATCCCGATTCGGATCTATTGGCCAGCAGCAGCGATCGAGGAATGCGAAAACCAGACCGCTGCGTGCACTCCCTCGTTGCCACCGATCATCGTGTTTGCCCATGGTGGTGGATTCGTGTTCTGCGACCTCGACACCCACGACGGCTTCTGCCGCGCTATGGCGAACGGTGTCGGTGCAATCGTGGTGTCCGTCGGCTATCGGCCTGCTCCGGAGACCAGGTGGCCCGGTGCGGCCGAAGATGTCTACGCCACGTTGGTCTGGGCCGCTGAGCACGCGAGCGAGCTCTGCGGCGACGCCACCCGACTCGTTGTGGCCGGCGATAGCGCGGGTGGAAATCTGGCGGCGGTAGCCGCGCTGCTCTGCCGCGATCGATGCGGACCACCGGTAACCGCACAGTTGCTGATCTACCCGGTCATCACGCCGAATTTCGACACAGCGTCCTACCTGCGGTATGCGACCGGCTTCTTCAACACCCGCGCGCGTATGCAGTGGTATTGGAACCAGTACCTACCGATCGATGCTGACCGCGCCCATCCGTATGTCTCCCCCATCCACGCCGAACTCATCGGCCTACCCCCCGCCGTCCTGGTATCGGCCGGGCACGACCCGCTGCGGTCAGAGGGCGATTCTTATGCGCAAGCCCTTGCCGCGGCCAGTGTTCCGGTGAATCAGCGATGCTACGAGGAAACCATTCACGGGTTCATGACGGTCAGCGCATTGGCAATTGCACGCAGGGCCCAGCAGCAAACCTGGACCGATCTCGGCAATCTACTCTGATCGGGTACGAAGACCCATTCAGTCCGGGCCTGCTTCGTGTCGCTCGACCTGCTGCTCCACCTGGCGCCATACCCCTGGTGCCGGCTTCGGAAAGCCGGCCCCGCCGCCGGTTTTCGCTTGCCCCAGTATGTCCTCGGCGTCGTCGATGTCGGCAATGAGCTGCTCGGCGAGATCACGTTCGGCCGCGTAGTACCGCTCCGACCATCGGAGTACGATCTGGGAATACGCCCAGGCGGGCTCCGCCTCAGCGCCCCGCGCATCGGCAGCCGCCCGGGCCTGCATGCTCACCACATACTCGATATGCTCCCGAAGGATCTCTTTGAGCCGGTCCGGCTTGTTAAGATGACCGAGCCAGATGCGGAGCATCACACCGTGTTTGAGAACCGGCGGGTCGATCGGAGCTTCATTGGACCATCTGCGTACAGCAGCAGTACCCGGCTCGGTAATCTTGTAAAGTCGCCGGCCGCGCACCCCGTCGTCGTTCTGGACACGAGAGGTGACATAGCCGTGCTTCTCGAGCTTCTTCAATTCCGAGTACACCTGGCTGAAGGACGGACTCCAGTAGAAGAATCTGATGCTCCAGTCGGCCCACTTCTTCAGGTCGTACCCGGAGAGCTCTTCGTCGAACGCCAGCATGCCGAGAACCGCCCAGCTCGTCGCGGGCAGATTGGGGATCGCGGACTCCGGGGTCGGTTCGGTCGATGCCACCCCCGAAGATTACAGCTGCTCGCCCAGACCCAGGTAGCGCAATCGACCACTGACCGGGACAGCCGATGGCGCACCAGGTCTGTTCATCGGAATTCTGGTGTTGCACGCTTCGCCAGAGAGGAACCCATGAACACGGAAAACGCGGTAGTTGTCGACCGAAACGGCCTCACTCCCCCGGATATCGCGATGTTGAGGAGGGTTATGGGACATTTCTGCACCGGGGTCGCGGTGATCACGGCTATGGCGGGTAAGCGTCCGGTCGGGTTCGCTTGTCAATCGGTGGTGTCGGTGTCGCTCGATCCCCCGTACATCTCGTTCTGCCCGTCCAAGACCTCCACCAGTTGGCCGCTGCTGAGAAACGCGGGGCACCTGTGCGTCAACATCCTTGCGCACGATCAACGCGAATTGTGCTCGACATTCGCAGTGAGCGGCGGCGACAAGTTCGCTGGGGTCGACTGGGCCCTTGCCGGAAACGGGGCCCCTGCCTTCGGCGGGGCACTGGCCCGTATCGAAGCGACCGTGGAACTCGAGCACAATGCCGGGGACCACACAATCGTGGTTGCCCGCATCACCGACCTCACCGCCGAGGACCACGCCAAGCCCCTGCTGTTCTATAAGGGCGGTTTCGGCGGTTTCGAAGAACCAACGCCGGTATCGCGCCACCACTGACCCTGCCGCTGAACTCGTTGTAGTCACCCGCGAGGTCGCCGTGATGCCCACTCCCGGAGGATTGAACGAGAGGGTTTCCCGGACGCGATCATCGGCATCTCATCGAGCAGGATCACCTCAGCAGGCACCTTGTACCCCGCGAGGATGCTGCGACAATGAACCCGCAATTCTGCCTCCGATGATGTTTGCTCGGGAAGCAGTACCACGTAGGCGATTCCACGCTCTCCAAGTCGGTCATCGGGTACTCCGATGACCGAAACCTCACTGACTGCAGGGTGCTGACCGATGACGCCTTCGACTTCCGAGGGGTACACGTTGAAGCCTCCGACGATGTACATCTCGCCGATCCGGTCGATGATGCGCAACTCGCCCGCGTCGAGCACACCCACATCGCCGGTATGCAGCCAACCGTCTGTATCGAGCACATCCGATGTCGCCCGCTCGTCATCGAAATATCCCGACATGACATTGAAACCGCGCACCAGAACCTCCCCGCACGTCCCGTCCGCAACACCGCGCCCGTCGCCGCCGAGTATCTGCACCTCCACGTCGGGTAGCGGGGGCGCTCCGGCCGAGTAGGAGCAGGTTTCAGGATATGTCGCGGTAACGACGCCGCTGGCCTCGGTAAGTCCGTATCCCGTTGCGATCTTCCCGATCCCGAGTTCGCTTCGGATGCTGTCCAATAGGGAGGCAAACACCGTTGTTGCGCCTGTGACGGCGAGGCGGGGTGCCCATGTCGGTGCCAGTCCCGACAATCCGGCCGCCGCGATCAGATCGATGAACATCGTCGGCGGACCGGATAGTATGGTGATCTGCTCCGTCGTAATCCGGTTGATTGCCGCGCTCGGCTCGAACAGGTCGACAGCGATATAGCACCCGCCGGCAATCAGAGTCGCGAGCAACCCAGCATTGAGCCCGAAAGAGTGAGACATCGGCGCCACCCCCAAGAGTCGGTCGGTCGGTCCGATCTGTAGCCGTCCGACGAGAGCGCTATAAGTGCGCACGAGCTGACCGTGACGCAACACGACGCCTTTGGGAGCTCCGGTCGAGCCTGATGTCCACATGATGTAAGCGGCATGTTCGCTCGGCAGCGCAGCACTGTGCGAAGCCCAGAGATCGGCGGGATTCGGTCTCGTCGCGGATTCGAGAAACTGCGTCCAGCTGGTGACATTCGAGTCCGGGTTTTGCTGAAAGTCGATGATTTGGGCCAGCCGAGGTAGTTCTCGAATGGGCCTTCGCGAGCCCGAACCGCCCGCCGCGCTTCGCAGCATTGCCACGTAACCGGTGCAGAGGAAGCCGTCTTCGACGAAGAGTAATCGGCTCCCCGTCCTGCGGAGCTGATCCGCTGCCTGCGTGCCGCGCAGACGCGTGTTGATCGGGACGACCACGACTCCGAACGAATGGGCACCGAGCGCGACGACCGCCCACCTTGCGGAGTTGGGGGCCCACAGAGCAATTCGGTCCCCGCGTTGGATCCCGGCAGCTGCCATCGCCCTACCTGCACGGAAAGCCAACCCCGCAAGTTGCTCGTAGGTGAATCGCTCCCGGCCGTCTACGACCGCTTCGCGAGCCGCGTAGCGACGCCCGGACTGTACCAGTACCTCCCACACGGTTTCAGGGGTGAAGTCGCCGACAGCCATATCCGAGGGACCGTACCCGAGAATCTGGACGAGCGACACGGTCGGTGACAACCTCCCACTGAGCGGGAACAGCTCGATTGTGAACCTGGCGATGGTGGTTACCGTCACACGATCGACGGCCCACCGAGGCACCAGGGAGAACCAGATGGTCTCAGCAGACGAAATCCGTTCGGCAGTAACCAACTACCTCGACACAGTCGGGAACAAGCCCTCGGCCGATGTTGCGGCCTTGTTTGCCGATGATGCCACCCTCGAGGACCCGGTGGGCACCGAGCCGCTTGCCGGGCGCGAGGCCATCGAAAAGTTCTACTCCGCTCTTGACGCCGCGCAGTGCACCACCGAGCTACTTGACATCCGAACCGCGGGCAACAGTGCAGCCTTCCGTTTCCGGGTGAACACCGACACCGGTGAGCAGACCATCCGCATCGAACCCATCGACATCATGACATTCGACGACCAGGCGCGGATCACCAGCATGCGCGCGTTCTGGTCGCAGGACGACATCAGCTTCGGCTGAGTATCACCAGAGAGAGAACAATGCCTGCAACTCAGCAATCCTGGCACCACGAGGTCGACTTCGTCGTAGTCGGCAGCGGCTGCGGCGGCCTTACCGGCGCCCTGGCCGCCGCCGATCGAGGTATGGACACCTTGATCATCGAAAAGGCGTCCGTGTACGGGGGCACCACCGCTCTGTCCGGCGGCAACATCTGGATCCCCAACAACCCGACGCTTCTCAGGGAGGGGCTCGAGGATTCTCGCGCGGATGTCCGGCGCTACCTCGATGCCGTCATCGGTGACCGCGTCCCATCGGGGAACATCGACGCATTCATCGACAGTGGCCCTGCGACAATGGAATTCTTGGAGAACTCCAGCAAACACATGCGGTTCCAGTGGTGCAGCGGGTACTCGGACTATCACCCGGAGAAGCCGGGCGGGCGCCCCGCCGGCCGCACTATCGAACCGCTGCCGTTCGACCTCAAGGAGCTCGGGGAGGACGAGGAGTGGCTTCGACCCGGTGCCCTCGCCACGCCCGCGGGGTTGTACATCACCTCCAAGGAGTTCGCGAAGCTCAACATGGTGATGCGCACGTGGGCGGGGCGTCGAGCGGCACTCGGCACCGGCTGGCGGGCCCTCGGGAGCCTCGTCATGCGCAAGCACATGGACACCCTCGGGCAGGCGCTGATCGGCCGGTTACGACTGGCGGTCAAGGACGCGGATGTTCCGCTGTGGCTGAACACGCCGCTGCAGTCGTTGATCACCGATGACTCCGGGGCCGTCACCGGTGTACTCGCCCAGCGTGGTGCCTCGCCGATCCGCATCCGGGCCCGTAAGGGAGTGCTACTGGCCAGCGGCGGATTCGAGCAAGGTCAGCAGATGCGCAAGAAGCACTTGCGCGAGGGCGGCAAGGACAACTACAGCGCCGGCTCCGTCGACAACACCGGCGACGGCATCATCGCCAGTGAGCAGGTCGGCGCCGCACTGGATCTGATGGACGATGCTTGGTGGATGCCCTCGTTCCAGCGGCCCGACGGGATCATGCATGTACTGGTGTCGGAGCGCTCCATTCCGCGTTCGTTCATCGTCGACCAGACGGGTAAGCGGTTCACCAACGAGGCCGCACCGTACGTGTCATTCGTGCACGACCAGATCGCGGGTGACCACGACCCGATCTGGTTCATCTTCGATGGCAAGGCAAAGAGCCGCTACCAGTTCGGCGGAGTCATGCCGGGCCAGAAGTTTCCCAAGTCGTGGTTCGATACCGGGCTGATGCATCGGAAGGACACTATCGAGGAACTCGCGGCGGCGATCGACGTTCCTGCCGAGCAACTTACCGCGACGGTGCTGCGGTTCAACGGCTTTGCTCGCGCAGGCAAGGACCAGGACTTCGGTCGAGGCGAGAGCGAGTACGACAAGTACTACGGCGACCCGACGCTGCCCGACCCGACGATGGATGTGCTGGACAAGTCGCCGTACTACGCGGTACGCATGCGAGCAGGCGACCTCGGCACCAAGGGCGGGGTCGTTTACAACGAGAACGGTCAGGTGCTGCGAGCCGACGGCGGGATCATCGCTGGGCTCTACGCCACGGGTAACACCTCCGCCGCCGTGATGGGTAACGACTACGCCGGCGCGGGCGCCACGATCGGTCCCGCCATGGTATTCGGGTGGGTCGGCGCTCGGCACGCTGCCGGCGTTCACTGAGAGATGAGGCACGATGCAGGAATTGAGCTGCGCCAGCTGCGGCAACCGCGTGTTGGTGGAGAAGTACAGCCCCACGCACACCAGCGTTCAGTGGCTCGAGGACGCGGAAGAGGCCTGTCCTGAGTTCGCTCGCCACATCTCGCTCGGGATGCCGAGCAAGTCCATCCCGACCTGCACCCGGCTTCGGGATTCGATCGCGGACGCGGTGGTTCTGGGCGCCCTCGAAACCGATGCCACCCGCAGCTATCCTGTTCCAGGTCGCCTACATTAACCGAACCAAACCTGTTGACTCCGAATAATATTCGCTGAATTGGAATGCAGCTTGAGTCAACTATCGTTTTGGTACCGGAAAGCACCCTTGGGTCACCGGCCGGATAGTACTGTCCGCCCGAACAACCGCGTCACCTCGGCGTTTGTGGACGGCTGGACGCGAGCAGGTCGCACATCTCCCGGTGGGCGGAACAGTGGATGGCGCGACACGCTATCCGAGAACTGTGATGTAGTCCGCGAACCGCTGATCGACCTGAACACGCTCAACAACCGGCCGGTGCCGCTGACGGCGGTCGGCGCCGGGTTCACCTACGGCGCCAGCGGACTGTTCACCATCCTGCTGACCAAGGAGACGATAAGGGACGCAAATCTTTACACCGGCAGAGGCTTCGAGATTGCCTTTGTGATCGGTGCGGTGGCAGCGTTGATCGGCGTCGCGTTCATACTGCCCCGCAAGATCGAGCAGGCCGAGGAAGGATCCCGTCACCGATGCCGGGCGTCGGATCTGCCCACTGACCGGAACACCATCTGGGAACCAGCTACCCAGCAATGGCAGCCTTGCCGGAGACCGGCGGTTTTCCGCACCGACTCTGTGATTGAGGGCAGCAATGACATCGGACCTGAGTTATTCGGGCACCTTACGGGAAGTCTTCACCGACGCGGGCGTCCTTCGCTATCACGAGGCCGGCGACGGCCCTCCGCTTCTGCTGCTGCACGGTTCTGGCCCTGGTGTGACCGGCTGGCGCAACTTCCAGGGCAACCTCGACTTCTTCGCCGAGCACTTCCGCTGCCTCGTCCTAGAATTCCCTGGTTTCGGGGTCAGCGACGACTTCGGTGGCCACCCGATGGTTACCGCGCACGATTCGGTCGTCGAGTTCGTGGAAGCCCTCGGTCTCGACTGCGTCGACATCGTCGGCAACTCGATGGGCGGCGGCGTTGCCATCAGCTACGCGATCAACCATCCCGATCGGGTGCGCCGGCTGATTACCATCGGCGGTATCGGAAAAAACATCTTCAGCCCCGGACCGGGTGAGGGCATCAAGCTGCTTCAGGAGTTCACCGACAAACCGACCCGGCCTCGGCTCGTCGAATGGCTGCATTCGATGGTCTTCGACCCGGCGATAGTGACCGAGGAACTGATCGAAGAGCGATGGGTTCAGGCCACTGATCCCGAAACCCTTGCCAGCGCGCGCAGGATGTACGGCAAGGCCGCCTTCGCGCAATTCGTGAATGCAGCTGAGGCCTCCGACGCGCCACCGCCATGGGCGATGATGCACAAGGTGAAGTCTCCGACGCTGCTCACTTGGGGACGCGACGACCGGGTCAGCCCGCTCGACATGGCCTTGATCCCGATGCGAACGATACCCAAGGCGGAGCTACACGTCTTCCCAAACTGCGGACACTGGGCGATGATCGAGCAAAAGGAAGCGTTCGAGAGTGCCGTCCTCGCCTTCCTTCTCCGCAAGGAGTGACTCCGCTCGATGGTCGCCACTCCCCTCGTTGCGATCAGCGGAGCGCAACCGAAAATTCGATGTCCTCGCTACCGGGCGGCCGCTGCGGGATGGATCCTCGTGCCGACACGGACTACGGCCGACGTGACGGTGTCATCGAGCAGTGATCGAATCGGGCTCGACCGCCGGAGATCGCCACCTTGTCACCGTTGACCAACTGGAACGATAAGTCGCCCTCCTTACCCCAAACATCAACTCGGGGAGTGTCACCGGGGTGCATCGCAGCAGTGAACCGGGCGTCGAGACTGACGAGATCGGCGGGGTGCACACCAGTGAGACGGGCCAATTGCACTGTGCTCGCTGCGAGTGTGCACAGCCCGTGCATGATCGGACGCGGCTGGCCGATGAGTGCGGCGGAATCGGGATCGATGTGGATGTGATGCCGATCTCCCGTGAGCCGGTACAAAACAGCTTGGTTCGACGCAGTACTCAGCACACCGCAAATCTCAGGTGCGCCGGTGGGAACGTGCGGCCTCGAGGGCCCGCGATCGCCGCCGAAATTGCCGCTGCCCGGGGCGAACAGCGACCAGGTTGCCTGGAAATATCTACATTGCACCTTGACCTCGAACACCGCTGCCCCACCTTTGTCCCACACGTCACCGACCGAGGCCGTCAGCGTCAATTCACCGTGTCGAGGCAGCGGCTCGAACATTCGTAATTCCTGGGAGCCGTGCAGCGTCGTCGAGATGTCGAATCCGCCGCGCTTGCCAAGCTCGTCCGGCGCCCACTGCGCGAGCGTCAAGGCGAAGGTCGGCAGCACCCGAAGCCGTTCCTCGAACACCAAATCCAGCTCTGTTGCTGTCGCGCCCACGGCGATCGCGTACAGGATGGCGTCGCGCTCGTCGTAAGACACTGTGCGGGCACCCAAATCCACCCCCCTCCAGTCACCAGCGGTCTTGATCCCTGCACACTCGTTCACTATGAGTTCCCCTCTCGCTCAGCTGGATTTCGCCGTGCCGCTTTCGTTGTCAACGCTGACTACTTCCCGCATCCACCGGAAGTACCACCGACGTGATGTAGCGCGCCTCATCCGAGGCCAGGAAGAGGGCGGCGTTCGCGACGTCGACAGCGTCGATCCAGGGAATATCCAGCATGTTCATTCTCTTCGCTGCCTCGATGAACTCCTCGCGGGACCGAATTGTTCGGTCCCGGTTCACGGTCCTCCGGGCTAACTCATGTCGGATAATTGGTGTGTCCACGATGGTCGGGTGAAGCGAGTTCACTCGGATTTTGTAAGGAGCCAATTCCTTAGCCAGGCTGCGCATCAATCCGACGACTCCGTGTTCGGCCGAAGTATAGTGAGCCGCCCCCACCATCGCGCGCAGTCCAGCGACCGAGCTGGTCAGAATGATCGAACCTTCCCCGCGCTCGATGAGATGAGGAACCGCCGCCTTACATGTTTGCCATACTCCGGTCAGATGCACGTCCAGGATCGCTTGCCACGTCGCTTCGACAGGTTCGGAACCAAAGCCGAAAGGAGTGATTCCCGCTGTCGCGCAGATGATATCGAGACCGCCAAGTTCCTGGACGCCGGCGTCGATCGCTTGCTTCAACTCGGCGCCATCACGAACGTCGACCCCAAAACACACTGCACGTCTGCCTTCGTTCACGATCGCACGTTCGGTCTCGGCGAGGCCGTACAACGTGCCCGGCGATGTGTCGCCCGTTCTGATGGGACCGCAGCCATCCACCACGATGACATCGGCGCCCTCCTGGGCGAAGCGGATTGCCTGTGCACGTCCGATTCCACCGGCAGCAGCGGTGACCAGTGCAATCTTTCCTGCAAGTCGCGCAGCCATCAGGTCACTTTCTCGGTTAGTCCGGCATCGACCACCAGTTGTGCCCCTGTAATGAAGCGGGACTCGTGTGATGCGAGAAAGAGAACAGCGTTGCTCACATCGATCGGTTCCAGCCAGGGCACCGGGAGTAGGTGCTTCGCCATCAGCGCGAACGCTGCGTCAGCCTGAGCCGGGTGCGACAGATCCGGTCTGAGATTGGCGAATACATCCGTATTGAGAATCATTTCAGTCCCGACCGCCCCGGGTAAGACAGTGTTCACCCGGATCATTCTGGGCCCCAGTTCGTTTGCCAACGAACGGGCAAGGCCGATCAGTGCATGCTTGCTAGCGGAATAGTGGGAAGTTCGGGCAGTTCCCTTGATCCCGTTGGTCGAGCTGATCACGATGATCGAACCGCCCGTGGTCAGATGCGGCTCGGCCGCTTTCACTGTGTGCCAGACGCCAGTGAGGTTTACATCGAGCGTCCGCTTCCACGCCGAGTCTTCCAACTCCCACGACGTTGTGAGATCGGAGTAGATTCCAGCGTTGGCTACCACGGTATCGAGTCCACCGAGCTCAGTCACCCCGGCGAGGACGGCCGCCGTCGTCTCGTGTTGATCGCGCACATCCGCGAGCTCCGTATGGCACCGCTGCCCCGTCCCATGCACCAGGTCGGCGGTTTCCGCCAGCATCGATGCTGCCTCGCCAAGGTCCAAGCCGATGATGTCAGCGCCTTCCTCGGCTAGGCGCAGGCAATGACTTCGGCCCATCCCTTTGGCGGCACCGGTGACGAGTGCGACGGTATTCGAAAGCCGGCCCGTCACAGTGGGTCACCGTCGAGGTGGAAGCCTTTGTAGCCTGCAGTTGCGACGTCATTGCAGATCTGACCGTAGACACCGAACCCGCCGATGAACGGCATGAACGTCCGCGGTTTACCTTCGATATTGGCACCCATGTACCACGAGTTCGCCTGGGGGAAGAGCGTTCGAGCGGCGCGCGCATTGCATTCGGCAACCCAGGCGTCAACGGCATCGGCGGATGCCTCGATGGTGCTGATGCCGTGCTCGTCGAGGTGTGCGATGCAGCCGGCGATCCAGTCGACGTGTTGTTCGGCGCCGAGCACCATATTCGCCAAAACGGACGGGCTGCCCGGTCCGGTCACAATAAACATGTTCGGAAAGCCATTGACCCCGAGGCCGAGGTAAGTTCGGGGTCCGCCGTTCCACGTGTCTTTCAGGGAGGCCGAGCATCTTCCTTTTATGTCGATACGAGCGAGAGAACCAGTCATCGCATCGAAGCCTGTTGCGAAGACGATGATGTCCAGGTCATAGTGTGTGTCCATCGTGCTTATGCCACGGGCGTCGATGCTGTCGATCGGCGAGGAACGCAAGTCGACCAAGGTGACGTTGTCGCGATTGTAAGTGGAAAAGTAGTTACTGTCCGTGCAGATGCGTTTCGTGCCGATGGGATGGTCTTTCGGGATCAACAGTTCGGCAACCTCCGGATCGTCGACCAGGCCGCGGATCTTTCGTTCCACAAAGTTGCGGGCAGTTTCGTTGGCTTCAGGATCGACCGTTTGATCCGGAAATGTTTTGGCGAACAACACTCCACCGAGATTCCACCTTGCTTCGTAGGCTGCGAGGCGCTCTCGAGGTGTCACGGACATCGTGTTCGTCGGGTGCGAATCGTAGGGCGAACCGCCACCACTCGCTCTGGAGGCTCGGCGCCGCTCGTTGTAGCTGGCTTTGACGTCGGCCATCGCTTGTAAATCGATTGGTCTATTGCCGGCAGGAACACTGTAGTTCGCGCTTCGCTGAAAGACATGCACTGTCTCGGCCTGCTCAGCGATGATCGGAATCGACTGCACCCCAGATGATCCAGTTCCAATGACACCAACACGTTTCCCAGAGAAGTCGACTCCCTCGTGTGGCCATTGGCCGGTATGGTATGTCAAACCGAGAAACGAGTCGCTGCCGGCGATCCGGGGGCGGATAGCAGAAGACAGCGCACCTGTCGCGAACACGCAAAAGCGGGCCGTGACGATGCTGCGGCGGTCGGTACGAACTGCCCATCGCAGCGTCTCTTCGTCGAATTCTGCAGAGTCCACGCGTGTATCGAAGCGAATGTCATTGCGGAGGTCGAATCTGTCGACGACGTGGTTGATGTATTCCAAGATTTCTGGCTGCGACGCGTACTTCTCGCTCCAATTCCAATCCTGCTGCAGGTCGTCCGAGAACGAGTATGAATAGTCGATACTCTCTACATCGCATCTGGCCCCTGGATAACGGTTCCAGTACCAGGTGCCGCCGACGCCCGAGCCAGCCTCGACCACGACCACACTCAATCCCTGTTCTCGCAACCGGTAGAGGGCATACAGGCCCGCAAAGCCAGCACCTACAATCACGACATCTACAGCGGGCGGCTCGAAAGCAACTGTCTTGGACATACAGTCGACCGTAGTTCCGCGGAGGACGAGGGTCCGCCAGAAATCCCGCTGAGTGGGCGTCGCACCGTCGAGCGCGTGAAACAACGAGCATCGAAACCGACGGAAACGATTCTCCCATTCAGCGAGACAACTCCGCGAAACACTCTGCCGGACAATTAGCATCTCGGTAAGGCGCAGTCATGTCACGACGATCCCCGATGCCTTGAAATTCTGTAGAGAGGACCACATGACGATGATGTCTGTAGACCCGCAATCCGGGCCACGATCGGTCCTTCTCACAGTGTCAGGCGTTGTCGACGAGACTCCGGACGCCCGATCCATCATATTCGAGGTGCCGGCTGAGGCCGTGCAAACGTTCCAATACAGACCCGGCCAATTCCTCACCCTGCGCATACCGAGCGATCGAAGTGGATCGGTGGCGCGTTGCTACTCGTTGGCAAGCTCACCATTCACCGATGCTGCACTCAAGGTCACGGTCAAGCGAACTTCAGAAGGATTTGCTTCGAATTGGCTGTGCGACAACGTTTCGATGGGGCAAGCTATCGAATCGCTGCCGCCATCTGGGCGTTTTACACCCGACAACTTCGATGAGGATCTGCTCCTCTTAGCTGCCGGCAGCGGGATTACCCCGGTCATTTCGATTCTGAAGTCCGCCCTTAGCGAGGGGGCGTGCAGAATTGCGCTCATTTATGCCAATCGTGATGAGAATTCCGTCATCTTTGTAGAGGAACTGCGAAAGCTATCCGAACAGTACGACCGACGGCTGTCCGTCCTGCACTGGCTCGAGACGGTTCAGGGCCGCCCAAGCCCTCAGCAGTTGGCGGATATAGCTGCTCCATTTCGCGACCGCCGGGCATTCGTCTGCGGTCCAGCGCCGTTCATGGAAGTAGTAAACGCGGCGCTGGCCGCCAATGACGTGCCGCGCGAACGCGTGCACGCAGAGGTCTTCGTCTCGCTCAGCGGCGACCCATTCGAACACGGCCAGATTTCCGGAGTCACCGAAAGCGAGGTCGAGTCGGCTGCCACGGTCCACATCGAACTCGATGGCGCCACACACCAGCATGTATGGCTACGACGGCAAACGCTGGTCGAGATGTTGCTGGCAGAGGGCATCGATGTACCGTACTCGTGCCGCGAAGGCGTATGCGGATCGTGCGCATGCACTGTTTTACAAGGCAAGGTCGATATGGACAAGGCCGAAGTACTCGCTCCCGAAGACATCGAGAATGGGTACATTCTTGCTTGTCAGGCACGCCCAGCCAGCGACCATATTCACATCGAGTTCTGACCCCGGCCGAGGAGTTCCAAAAGTTTGCGGAAACATCCGTACATGTGCCGACGGGTCAATCGGTACTGTCTCAGAGACAGTCCCGCGACTGCAGCGTTCGGATGGGATACACCAAGACTGCAAACGGCTGGAGATTGCCATCACACGAACTCTCCACGGCGCGGCACTGACCGTCGCCATTCCGTGCGTCTTCGCGACAGCACGCGACCGGCCCCAAGCGGGATATCCGTTCGGGGCCGACACACTCGACATCCACCAGGCAACGCGAACAGGACCGGGCGATGAAGCGGTTCACCGCGCCCGGTCCCGCGCAACAGTTTCGGCCTTTCAGCGGTCTACTCGTCGCAACCGACTACCGGCGCGACACGACCTCATCTATCCGCATGTTGCATCAACTGCACCACTGAAACTCTCAACTATCGCGACAGCGCCGTCAGCACAGCCCGCGTTCGCTGATCCCGCTTCTCACGCAACCTTTCGAACGCCTCGTTCCCGGTGCCATAGGTGCTCTCGACGTGTTCGAGCATGTCTTCGATGACATCAGGGTCCGCCGAGGGCACACCGAGCTCGATCTTGCCCGTCTCGGCGCCTACGCCCGCGAACAGGTGTCGAATCCCGCCCGGGCCTCCGCCTAGTACGTTGCTCTCGAACAACCCGATCGTTGCCCATCGCAGCCCCAACGAGTTCTGCAAGATGGTGTCGAGTTCCGCAGCGCTCACGACCCCCTGCTGCACCAGGTATCGGGCCTCACGCGAAAGTGCAGTCTGTAGACGATTGGCGACGAAACCGGGCAGCTCCTTATGGATCACCACCGGCACGCGCCCCAGCTCTTTGTACAGCTCGACTGCGCGGTCCGTGGCTTCCTGCGTGGTCTGTTCGCCGGGCAGAACTTCGACCAGAGGCATGAGTTCAGGCGGATTGAACGGATGTCCGACCACGACCCTGCTCGCATCGTCCAGCTCAGCCGCGATCGAGGTGGCCGATATCGAAGAACTGGAAGTGGCGAGGACGGCAGTGGGGTCTGCTGCAACGAGTATCTCCGCGAATATCTTTCGTTTGACCTCTAGCCGTTCCGGCCCGTTCTCCTGAACGAGATCGGCACCCGCCACTGCGTCGGCCAGGACCCCGGTCGCCCGGACCTGTGGATCATTCGCGAACTCGGACACAACCTCGTCCAAATCCTCGCGAGGATCGTATATCACTACTTGCCAATCGTTTTCACGTGCGAGTCGAGCCCACGACAGGCCGATGACACCCGCACCTACCACTGCGATCGTCTTCATTTCTGAATACCTACAATTCCGGTGAGTGCTTGTCCTTCGAAATGGGCGATGACACGATCAGCCACAGCCGCCGCCGGGTCGAGTGAGACGGCGCGAACCCTGCCGCCCAGGTCGGTTACATACGCCGTCAAGGATTCGGTGTCGACGGCTAGTCCGATGGCCTCGGCGAACCCGCGCGAGAGGATGCGAGGCTCAGCCCCGCGCTCACCCTTCGCCGGCACTTTCGCCCAGTTGAGGGTGTTCCCGTTCGGTGCGGAACCACGATCCGTCCAGAAGAGGGAATCGGAATCGACATCGATCTGTAGGTCGATCGGCTCCGGAAGCCCCTCCCACAAAACCTCGACGTCGGTGCGCGAGACGGCAGTTTCCCCTTCAGGAATTGTCAGCCCGGCGCGCAAGATTCGACCGAGCCCACCCTTCGCAGGGCCCTTCTGGGTCCAATACAGGTATCCGGAGGCAGCATCCACCGCAATGCCCACGCATTCCTGAGTCTTGTCAGTTGATGGACGGTTGATCACCAGGTCGGTCAGGTCTGCGCCGTCGGTGCCGACTCGGCTGACCTTGCAGCCCTCACGATCGGACCAATAAAGCAAACCCGCACCGAAATCCGCGTCCAGTTGTTTGCCCGTGGTGATCGCACCGACCGCGAGAACTTCACCTCGATCGGCCCCATTCACATTCGCCGAGAGGATCGACCCGTTCTTCGCCGAGAAGTCTCGGGTTGTTTCCGAGGACGCACCTGCACCGATAGTTCTCGGCTCTCCCATGGTCGTCCAGTAGATCCTGCCCGCATCGGCGTCATACACGATACCGTCGGGTGCATAGCCTGCATCTGCCACCACGGTGCGTATCGCCCCGTCTCGCAGATCAATTCGTTCGATTGATCCGTGCGTGATGTTCAGCACGAGAAGTGCGTCGTACATACTGCGTCCCTACTTCCTACGAAACCGAGGTCTCCGACTCATACAACGAGAGTCATTGCGTTATCGCGCAACGCACTGGGCGGGGTGGTCGGGGACGCGGAAGCCACCGCGCGGCGCCGGGTCGCTGCCACGCCGCCGAACGCCTGAGTGATTCCGGTGAGCCGCGCTGCATAATGGCTGACCGATGTTTCGAAGGTCATTCCGATCCCACCGTGCAATTGCACGATTTCCTCGGCCGCCTTGCGAGCGGCATCCGCGACGAACACGAAGGCGTCGTCGGCGACAGTAACCAGATCAGTCTCATCGCCGCTCGCGTAGGCCTCGGCCATCGCGGTGGCCCACAGTCCGATCGACCGTGCCAGTTCGATCTCGGCGTACAGGTCCGCGCTTCGGTGGACCAGAGACTGGAAGGTCGAGAGCGAAACACCGAATTGCTTGCGGGACTTCAGGTACTCGACGGTCTGACTCAGACCGGCATCCATGAGCCCGATTGCTTCGCCCAGTAGTGCAATTCGAGCCTTTGCGAAAGCGATATCGAACGCGTGCACTGCCGCGGCGCCGGATACGCCGAGCGGCGTAGCCGGAGTATTGGCAAACCGCACCTCGGATGCGTGAGTCCAGTCGGTTGTTCGGCCGTCCACCCGGCTCATGCCCGACGCATCGCGCTGCACTACGTAAAGTCCCACGTCCCCATTACGGTCGACTGCAGTGACCAGTAGCGAGATCGCTTGGTCTGCGTGCACGACAGGCGATTTCACACCGTTCAGCGTCGTTCCATCGGGACCGTCGGTTGCCGTCACCGCCGGGAGCGCATCCCAGGAATTCCCCGGTTCGGCGTGCGCCACTGCGACCGTCTCCTCGCCGCTCACCAGCGGCGCCAACAGGGCTGCCTGCTGCTCCGCGGAGCCTAGTTCCGCAATCAGCCACGAGGGAAGGAATACGCCCTCGAGCAGTGGTTCGACCGCGGCATGCTTACCGATCGCAAGCTGGGTGACGTACAGCTCCGACGCTCCCGCACCTGCGCCGTCGTGAGCCTCGTCGATGCTAAGAGTGGTCAGACCCAGGTTGGCGACGGACTCCCATGCCTTGGCGCTCCAACCGATCTCGCTAGCAACGGATTCGGCACGGAATCCGGGCTTATAGTAACTCGCCAGCATCGCGTCGACACTGTCGAACAGCAGGCTCTGGTCTTCGTTCGGTTCGAGATTCATTGTCGTGTCCTTACAGTCCGAGGATCGTCTTTGCGATGACTTGGCGCTGGATCTCGTTGGATCCGCCGAACAGAGAAAGCTTTCGCAGATTGAGATACTGTGCACTGGCCACGGCGTCGGCCGCATCGGCGTGAAGGCCCGATGAAAGCGCGTCGTCATCGCCCACGAGAACCGCATCGGATCCGGCCACCGTGACACGCAAGGCGGACAACTCCTGGAGCAGCCGTGTCCCTTCGAGTTTCAGCAGAGACGATGCCGGGCTGGCCTTACCGTTCTCCGATGCACCGGTAACGCGTAGCTGCGTTGCTTCCAGAGCCAGCAGACGCAACTTGATCGAATGCATCTTTGCCCTGAAGTCCGGATCGTCGACCAGGGTGCCCTCCACCAACGTGCGCTTGTGCGCCTGCGCGGCGATTTCTGCGAATATCCGCTGGCTTGTTCCCACCTGAGCGATGGAGTTTCGTTCGTTTCCCAGCAGGAACTTGGCGTAGCCCCAGCCGAAGTTTTCCTTGCCGACCAGGTTTTCTGCGGGAACCCGCACGTTGTCGAAGAAGAACTCGTTGACTTCCGATCCCCCGTCGATCAATTTGATCGGGCGCCGTTCGATGCCGGGGGTGTGCAAATCGAGGAGAATGAACGAGATCCCCTGCTGCTTGCGCGGGGCGGCCGGATCGGTGCGGGCGAGAAGAAACATCCAGTCGCCGTACTGGCCGAGGGTCGTCCATGTTTTCTGTCCATTGATGACGTACTCGTCGCCGTCACGGAGGGCAGTGGTTTTCAGTGAAGCAAGATCGGATCCGGCCTCCGGCTCCGAGAAACCCTGGGACCACCAGATGTCGAGGTTTGCCGTGGCGGGAAGAAACGTCTGTTTCTGCTTCTCGGTTCCGAACTCTGCAATGATCGGCCCCACCATACTCACGTTGAAGGCCAACGGGTTCGGGACAGCGGCGCGCTGCAGTTCGGAGGCGTAGATGTGCGATTGGGTGGGTGTCCAGTCCCTACCGCCCCACTGCGCCGGCCAGTGCGGGACGGCAATCCGATGCTTGTTCAGGGCTTGTTGGGATTCCACGATGTCCGCGCGCGTGGTCTGCCCGAGGGCCGAACGGCGCCGGATGTCTCGAGAGATGTTGTCTGACAACACCTCGCGCAGTTCGTCGCGGAATGCGACCTCGTCCTTGCTGAGTCCGAGATTCATGCTCCCTGCCCTTCGGTTGTCAGTGTGCTCGGTACCGAGGCGAGGCGCCGCAACGAACCGAGAACTTCGTCGGTGCTCTGTCCTGCGCGCTCGGCATGGCGGTGGATATCGACGGGGGTCTTCGAGAAGTTCACGGGATTGGCCACAACTCGAATCCGGCCCTCGGTGGGGTGGTCGACTTCGGTGATCAACCCCAACTCCTTGACGTACGGGTCGTCCGAGAGGTCCGCGATATCGAGGACAACGCCAAAGGGCATGTCGTGCACGGTGAGGTATTCCACCCACTCGGCGGTGGTCTTGACCGTCGAGTGCTCGAGAACCTCTCGGATGCCCTTGTACAGAACGTCGCCATTCAGATGCGGTTCGTCCCACACCGGATCGGCTGCGCGCTCATGCTGCCCGGCACCGATCAGTAGCAGGCGGACGGCCTCGTACGAGTACGGCGTGGCGGCAATTGCGCCACCGTCCTTGGTCCGCATCGCAGCGTGCGCGTCGGTGAGACTCAGCGGATTGCCCACGGCCCCGGCGGCAGGAACGAATACATCGCCTGCCAGGTGCTCTACCGAGTTGACGGCGATCATGGCATCGGCCATTGCCAGGGCCACGCGCTGCGCTTCCCCGGTCCTCTCACGGTGGAAGAGTGCGGCAAGGACACCGTTGACGAGATACAGGGCTGCAGTCTTGTCTGCGATGAATGTGGGCATGAACTGCAAGGAACCGTTGGCCCGCTCCTGGAGGTTGACCAGCCCGGTGACGGCCTGGATCACTTCATCGTATGCAGGCCGTGAACTCTGGGAGGATTCTGCATTGAACCCCTGCGCGTGGGCGTAGATCAGGTGTGGGAGCCGCTCGCGAATGTGCTCGTACCCGAGACCGAGTCGATCGAGGGCCCGCAGCCGCATATTGGTGAGCAGTACATCGGCACCCTTCAGCAACTCGAACAGATCAGCCAGATCGTCGGCATTCTTCAGGTTCAGCGCCACACTCCGCTTGTTTCGGTTGACCTGCATGTAGAGAGGGGCCATCCCCTCGTTGCGGCCGGTATTGGCAGGTGAATGCCTCGCGGTGTCGAATGGCGGCTCGATTCGGATGACGTCGGCACCGAAGTCACCGAGGATTTGCGAGGCCAGAGGCCCCATCACGACCGTGGAGATATCGACGACGACGACTCCTGAGAGGGGCCCGGTCGGATCATTTCCTATGTTGAGTGCATCAGATTTCGTGGGAACCGTCACTTCATGGTTTCCTTTCGCCTTCGACTACGTTCGTGTGCTTGCTGTGTGTCGCAATTCGATTCGATACCTACGCTAACGACTTCTCCGCCTGCAGGGAATGACCGTCTCTCTCGCATCGGTATGACCAAGTCGGTCCTACCGATGAATATGGGACTACACTCGACCACATGGAGATGAGGCACCTTCGCTACTTTCTGGCCGTCGCGCAAGAGCTCAACTTCACCAAAGCTGCAGGTGTGCTGCAGATGTCGACTCCGCCGCTCAGTCAGCGCATCAGGGCCCTGGAGAAGGAACTCGGCGAACCACTGTTCGACCGCTCGACCCACCACACCAGACTGACCGAAGCAGGCACCGCGCTGCTGCCGATAGCAGCCAAACTGATTGCAGACTTCGACGCCATCCCGGGGCTCGTACGTTCCACCAAACAAGCGCAGCAGGTCCGCATCGCGATACCCGATGTGCTCAATCCACAACACCGCCGAAGCATCTCCGCCGCAATCGAAGGCCTCAGCGACATCTACTCGTTCGCACTTCGGCAGATCCCGTCGCTGGAAATGGAGTCGGAACTTCTGAACCACACCAGCGATATCGCGATCTCGCACGCCCAGACCAAACATCCAGACCTGACATCGACCAGCCTCTACTCGGAGTCGATCGGCGTGGTCGTCGATGCACAACGCTTCCCCGGTCGAACCTCGTTGCGATCCGAAGACTTACGGGGAACCAAGCAGGTCAGCGGGCCGACTCACTGGAATCTCCGGAGGGAGAACAGCAGATTACTGGAGTCGGCGGGCATCGAATCCGATCCCACGGTGCAGTATTCGGATCTCAGCGGCATGCTGATGATGCTCCGCAACAATCGGTGCTTCGCCCTCGCACCAATGGAATCGGAATTGGCCATCACCCTCGATCCAGCCGAATTCGTAGTCCTACCGCTCGATGACCTCGCGCTGTCGATGACCACCTGGCTGATCCGCCGTACAGCCGACGCCTGGCTCGCGACGCTATTCGCCGGTACCCGATCAACTTAGATCGACGAACGCCAACTCGCTCGGGTCCGGCTGATTTACCCTCACTCGCACCCCCGCGTTTCATTTGGTGCGCGCCGGAGAGAATGCACCCCACGCATCGGCCAACGGTGCGATGCCCCCTCTATCGGGCAACTACCCCGGTATCGATGCCGTCCTATCGACCATCCCACCGTCCTCGGATGCCCCGATAGCCCAACATTCAGGCGACGAGTGCCTCTACATTCTGCACATATCAGGGGAGTCGACCATCGGGAACGATAAGGCTCGAATCGAAACCGGAGATGCCCTGCACTCCCTTCGCTCGCCGCTCATTCCGTACGCGAACTCGGCAAGGCGGCCACATGTGCGCTGCTTGTATCCCCGGCCCCGAGGCCGCAGGATGGATGAGAACATCCACTTGCGTCTCGCAGGCCCGCGCGCGCCTCTGATCTGACAGACACGGGACGCGGCAATCCATAGCGCATCAACGCAGGCAGACACAGCTACCGCACCGTCAGGACATCCTGACGCTGGACGTGTTCCCGGTACCGCAGTCAGAAGTTCTGGCCATGTCATGTCATGTAACCGAAGCAGCCGGGCCGGTCGCGGCCGGCGTTCAAGGGTGCAACCGACCCTGTCGGGTGCCTACCTGCTTTTCGGGGGATCCGAACCGGACTCGAGAACAAGGAAACTCCCGGAGACTCTTCGGAAACGTCTACGCGGGGATTTTGAGCTCAGACTACGTAATTTAGCTTATCGGCAGGCGATGAGGACCAATTTGATCCGATGCCCGAAAGGGTCGCTGCCGATGAATGTGCCGCCCGAACTACGTACGAGGCGCTCGGTGGCGTAAATAAGCCTGGCTACCGTGTGCCGATGTTTTTGGCCTAACTCGACGAGTTCACGCTTGTCGGTTTCGACGACAATCCCTTTGCAGCGCAGAGGGTTCCGATCGCCATCAGGGATGCGAGGGCGTACGCGATCGTTGTGAATCCGATATGGGCGAGCTGGGTCGCGATCAAAGGGCCGACGCTTGCTCCTGCGAACATGGCAAAACCGTAAAGCGCGGTGGCGACGCCGCGCGCGCGAGCACCCGCTACGCCGATAGCCTCGATGAGCGCAGGTGCCGTGACAGCAACAGCGCAGGTGAGTGCAGCGAGACAGATGCCTACCCACACCAGTCCGAAGTTCAGCGACAAAGCTGCTAATGCAACTGCTCCGCTGGCCATTGCGACGGCAACTCGACGCTTGGCGGAGATCGATCCGAGCAGTCTTGATGTCAGGGGGACGGCGACACACACGGGCAACGTTGCTGCTCGTAGCAACAACAACCGGCTGGGATCTGAATCTAGTCCGGCGGGCCCGACCAACTGCATCGCTGTCGTTATACCCACAAACCCGCACATCACGGTGAGGGTGGCCAGATACAGCCACCGTAATTGCGATTCCACCAGCATTGCCGGGAGCTTTTTCAGTAGCCCTGCCACACCAAGGGATGTATTCGATTCAACAGTGTAACGGTCGAGGACAAGCGTCAACACGATTCCGTTCAACGTAAGTAGCGCTGCGGTCAGCAAGAACCAACCATTCCATCCCCACTCATCGTTCAGAAATTGCGAGGCCATTGGCGTGTCCCCGGTGAACGGGGCCATTTTGTTTTAGAGTCTTGTTGCCCGTGAACTGGGCGGATAGGACGACGGAGAAACATGGCTGGACGAAAGCGCAACTCTGCTGAAGACATCGTGCGCAAAT
>NZ_JASISW010000014.1 GCF_030063335.1 Rhodococcus sp. G-MC3
ATCTGCGAGATGCCCTTCGTAGTGGCCGAATCTTTCCCTAGACAAGATTGATTCTTTCACCACGACAGGGCATTTCGTATTCACAACTCGCGCTCAGTTGTCACTTCATCGGTGTATTCAGGCTAAGATGTCCTATCGTGGCAGCTCCGATGATCGCACCGTCCATCCTTTCCGCCGACTTCGCTCGACTGGGCGAGGAAGCTGCAGCAGTTGTAGGTTCCGATTGGTTGCACGTCGACGTGATGGATGCCCATTTCGTTCCCAATCTCACTCTCGGTCTTCCCGTGGTCAAGAGTCTGTTGAAAGCAACGGATATTCCGCTGGACTGCCATCTGATGATCGAGGATCCGGCACGCTGGGCGCCGCCGTACGCCGAAGCAGGCGCTTACAACGTGACGTTCCACGCCGAGGCCACCGACGATCCAATTTCGGTGGCAAAGGATATTCGAGCTGCGGGCGGAAAGGCGGGCCTGAGCGTGAAGCCGGGCACTCCCATCGAGCCGTATCTCGAAATCCTCCGTGAGTTCGACACACTCCTGGTGATGAGCGTAGAGCCCGGATTCGGCGGTCAGTCGTTCATGCCGGAGGTGTTGAGCAAGGCTCGCATCGTGCGCAACCTGGTCGATTCGGGTGAACTGAAACTTGTCGTCGAGATCGACGGTGGCATCAACGTCGACACCGTCGAGCAGGCAGCCGAAGCAGGTATCGATTGTTTCGTCGCCGGTTCGGCCGTGTACGGAACCGCTGATCCTGCCGCGGCCGTTCGAAGCCTCCGCGCGCAGGCGGGCAGAGCCTCGGCGCATCTGTCGATCGGATGACCGCCTCCGCTTCCATCGACGACGCCATGCAGATGGCGGTCGAGGCATCGGAAGCGGCGCGTGGGCGCACGAGCCCGAACCCTCCGGTCGGTGCGGTCGTTCTCGACATCGCCGGGCGCGTGGTCGGAGTCGGCTCGACGCAACCTCCCGGCGGGCCTCATGCAGAGATTGTTGCGTTGACACGAGCGGGCGACAAGGCCCGCGGGGGCACGGCGGTGGTGACGCTGGAGCCGTGCAACCATGTCGGTCGCACCGGCCCGTGCTCACGGGCATTGATCGAAGCGGGCATCTCACGGGTCGTCTATGCCGTCGCGGATCCGAACCCGATCGCCGAGGGAGGCGCGCGCACGCTCGCGGCGGCTGGTATCGAGGTGAGCAGCGGAGTGGGCGCCGACACCGTGTCGGCAGGCCCCCTGAGAGCGTGGTTGCACAAGCAGCGCACCGGCAGGCCCCACGTCACCCTGAAATATGCCGCCAGCCTCGACGGGCGCAGCGCTGCCGCCGATGGCACGAGCCAATGGATCACCGGCCCCCCGGCGCGTGAACACGCGCATGCCGAGCGCGCCAAGCTCGATGCGATCGTCGTCGGAACAGGCACCGTCGAGGCAGACAACCCCCGACTGACGGCTCGCCTGCCCGACGGCTCTCGTGCGCCACACCAACCGGTACGCGTCGTCGTCGGGACGCGAGAGATTTCCAAGTCCGCTCGTATCCGCAATGTGGACGCCCCCACGATGTTCCTGTGCACCCACGACCCGCAAGCCGTGATAGACACGCTCTCCGAGCACACCGACATATTGATCGAAGGCGGGCCGACGCTTGCAGGTGCATTCCTCGAAGCGGGCGTCGTCGACAGGATCGTCGCTTACATCGCGCCGGTGGTACTGGGATCGGGGGTGTCGGCCATGGGATACGCCGGTGTCGGAACAATTTCCGACGCGCTGAGGTTTTCGATCGAGAGTGTGAAAACTCTTGGTGCGGACATCCTCGTCAGCGCAGTGCCCACCACATAGCTGACGCTGCAATTACAAATACAGCGCGGTTCGAGGTAACGCAACGAGGCCACGCGGTCTTCACCGAACAGGAGAGTGAAAGTGTTCACCGGAATAATCGAAGAATTGGGAGAGATCGTCGGCAAGGAAGACCTGACCGACGCTGCTCGATTCACCGTGAAGGGCCCGATCGTGACCTCCGACGCCGGTCATGGCGATTCGATCGCAGTGAACGGAGTCTGCCTGACGGTCGTCGACGTGCTGGCCGACGGCGCTTTCACCGCCGACGTGATGCAGGAGACCTTGAACCGATCGAGCCTGCAGCGACTCGATGTCGGCAGCCGCGTCAACCTCGAACGCGCAGCCTCGCTCAATAGTCGTCTCGGTGGACACCTCGTGCAGGGCCATGTCGACGGAACCGGAACCGTTGTGAATCGCTCGCCCTCGGAGAACTGGACTGTCGTCCGCGTCGCGATGCCCACTTCGGTTGCCCGGTACGTGGTGGAGAAGGGCTCGATCACCGTCGATGGCGTGTCGCTGACCGTGTCCGGTCTCGGACAGGAAGCCGATGGAGGCCACTGGTTCGAGATCTCGCTGATTCCGACGACGCTCGACCTGACCACCCTCGGCCGATCGGGTGTCGGCACACCGGTCAACCTGGAGGTCGACGTCATCGCGAAGTACGTGGAGCGCCTTGCGACCCTCTCTGAGTAGCGGACAGGTGAGAAAGTACTGTTGACGATGTATCCGTGCCGGACACTTCAGGGCGCGGAACTGGACGTATGGAGCGTAGGACGTGACAAGGTTCGACAGTATCGAGCGTGCCGTCGCGGACATCGCCGCGGGCAAGGCCGTGGTAGTGGTCGATGACGAGGATCGTGAGAATGAAGGCGATCTGATTTTCGCCGCCGAGAAGGCAACTCCGGAACTGGTGGCGTTCATGGTGCGCTATACGTCGGGGTACTTGTGCGTTCCGCTCTCCGGTGACGATTGCGACCGTCTTGGTTTGCCGCCGATGTATGCCACCAACCAGGACAAGCACGGCACCGCGTACACGGTGACGGTCGATGCTCGCGAGGGGATCGGTACCGGGATCTCGGCTTCGGACCGAGCCGCGACCATGAGGCTTCTCGCCGATCCGAACACGGGCGCGGATGATTTCACCCGGCCAGGGCATGTTGTCCCACTCCGCGCAAAGGAGGGCGGCGTCCTCCGTCGACCAGGCCATACCGAAGCTGCTGTGGATCTCGCTACAATGGCCGATCTACGCCCCGCCGGAGTTATTTGCGAAATCGTCAGTCAGAAGGACGAAGGCGCAATGGCTCAGACGGACGAGCTACGGGTCTTCGCTGACGAACACAATCTCGCACTTATCTCGATCGCCGATCTCATCGCGTGGCGACGCAAGCACGAGAAGCACGTCGTTCGTGTCGCCGACGCCCGAATTCCCACGGCGCACGGCACTTTCCGTGCCGTTGGCTACCAGAGCGTCTACGACGAGGTCGAACACGTTGCACTTGTTCGGGGCGACATCGCCGGACCGGACGGTGACGGCAGCGACGTTCTGGTCCGAGTCCACTCCGAATGCCTCACGGGCGATGTCTTCGGTTCCCTCCGGTGTGACTGTGGGCCTCAACTCGATGCTGCACTCGACATGATCGCCCAGGAAGGTCGCGGCGTCGTGCTGTACATGCGTGGCCACGAAGGACGCGGAATCGGACTGCTGCACAAGCTTCAGGCCTATCAACTGCAGGATGCAGGATCGGACACTGTCGACGCCAACCTGCAACTGGGGTTGCCTGCAGACTCGCGCGACTACGGGATCGGCGCGCAGATACTCGTCGACCTCGGAATCTCCTCGATGCGACTTCTCACCAACAACCCGGCCAAACGTGTCGGGCTCGATGGATACGGCCTTCACGTCACCGAACGTGTCCCGATGCCGCTTCGTGCAAATGCCGAGAATCTGACTTATCTGCGCACCAAGCGTGATCGCATGGGCCACGACCTCATCGGTCTCGACGATTACGAGGAAGCCAACCCAGCCGACACACCCGATCAAGCGGGGAACACTTTATGAGCGGTGAAGGCGAACCCCAACTTCAACTGGAGGGTGCAGCCGACCTGAAGGTCGCGATCGTCGCTGGACAATGGCATCGCACCATTTCCGAAGCGTTGCTCGACGGCGCGCGAAAAAAGGTCGCCGAGGCAGGCATCATCGACGTTACCGTCGTGAGAGTTGCCGGAGCGATCGAGCTGCCCGTCGTTGCACAGACTCTCGCGCGCAATCATGATGCTGTCATTGCGCTCGGTGTCGTGATTCGCGGAGGAACACCGCACTTCGAGTACGTGTGCGATGCAGTCACGGCCGGTCTCACGCGGGTGTCGCTGGACGAAGGCACCCCGGTGACGAACGGAGTGCTCACTACCGACGACGAACAGCAGGCCCTCGATCGCTCGGGTCTACCCGGATCGAAAGAGGACAAGGGAGCGCAGGCCGCCGCGGCGGCGATCGACACAGCGCTGACGCTCAAGCATCTGCGGCAACCGTGGACGAACCAGGATTTTCGATAATGGCAGACAATCGATGGGAATTGGAAGTTCGCTCGGTGAAGTCGGCGCGCTACGCGATCGCCGCTGCAACGGTGCTCGTCATAGCGCACGTGACGGTAGCGATTCTGCTGCGTGTATCACCGACAGGCGTCTACTTCCGCACGGCTGACCAATTGGCGCTCGCGGGAATCGGCGTGCTGCTCGCCGCGATTGCGCTCTTGCTCACACGGCCGCGTGTTCGGGTGGGTGCAGAGGGCGTGGCAGTGAGAAACATCTTGTCCGAGCGGCTCATCGAATGGGATCTCGTAGAAGGTCTGTCGTTTCCCGACGGCGCCATGTGGGCGCGAGTCGACATTCCCGACGACGAGTTCATCTCGGTCATGGCAATCCAGTCGAACGATCGTGACCACGCTGTAGCGGCCGTACGGACGTTCCGTTCATTGGAAGCGAAGTACGCGCGCGTATCCGCTGAACCCCACCAATCCGAACAGTGAGTCCTTGCTCGGTATTTCCCGTCGGTAGCTGCGGCTAACCTGGAATACGTGTCCGACCCCGCTACATATCGCCCGGCAACCGGAACCATCCCGGTCGAACCCGGCGTGTACAAATTTCGTGATCCACACGGACGCGTGATCTACGTCGGCAAGGCCAAGAGCCTGCGGAGCCGACTTAACTCGTACTTCGCCGACGTTGCATCTCTGCATCCTCGTACGCGACAGATGGTCACCACCGCGGCTTCGGTCGAATGGACGGTCGTCACCACTGAGGTGGAGGCGCTGCAACTCGAGTACAACTGGATCAAGGAATTCGATCCGCGGTTCAACGTCAGGTATCGGGACGACAAGACGTACCCGATGCTCGCTGTCACGATGAACGAGGAATACCCGCGACTGTTCGTGTACCGCGGTCCGCGGCGCAAAGGCGTGCGGTACTTCGGGCCATACGCGCATGCCTGGGCCATCAGGGAAACACTCGACCTCCTGCTGCGAGTTTTTCCCGCTCGAACATGTTCGAGTGGAGTGTTCAAGCGACACAAGCAGATCGGTCGCCCGTGTCTGCTCGGTTACATCGACAAGTGTTCGGCGCCCTGCATGGGGCGCGTTTCCGCTGACGAGCATCGGGTGATCGTGGAGAACTTCTGCGACTTCCTGTCCGGCAAGACAGATAAATTGGTCCGTCAGATCGAGAAGAAGATGCAGGATGCATCCGACGATCTCGACTTCGAGACCGCGGCACGATTGCGGGACGACGTCGGGGCCCTTCGTCGGGCGCTGGAGAAGCAAGCAGTTGTGCTCGGCGATGGAACCGACGCGGATCTCGTCGCTTTCGCGACCGATTCGCTCGAAGCCGCGGTTCAGGTGTTCCACGTCCGCGGAGGCCGAGTACGCGGGCAACGCGGATGGGTGGTGGAGAAGGCAGGAGAAGTGATCGACGGGCAACGTGACGATGATCAATCCGACCTGCCGGCACTCGTCGAGCAATTCCTCACCCAGTTCTACGGACAGGAAGCAGCCCTCTCGACGCGGGCGCCGGGCAACGACGACGGCAGCGCCAATGCCGTTCCCAAAGAAGTGCTGGTGCCGGTGCTTCCGGCCAACGCCGACGAGGTACAGCAATGGTTGTCCGGACTTCGTGGCTCCAACGTACAACTACGGGTACCACAGCGGGGCGATAAAAAAGCGCTTGCGGAAACCGTCGAGCGCAACGCGAAAGAAGCACTGCAGCAACACAAACTCAAACGTGCAGGTGACTTCACCTCCAGATCGGCCGCGTTGCAGGGAATTCAGGAAGCGCTCGATCTCGATTCCGCACCGCTGCGCATCGAGTGCATCGACATCTCGCACGTGCAGGGCACCGATGTCGTCGCCTCGCTCGTTGTTTTCGAAGATGGATTGGCGAAGAAGAGCGACTACCGCCACTATGCGATAAAGGAGGCGGCAGGCGACGGCCATTCCGATGACGTGGCCAGCATTGCTGAAGTGACGCGGAGACGTTTTTTGCGCCACAGTGCTGACGTGGGTGCCGAATCCGGTGGTGATCTCGCTCCCGAAGCTGCGTTGGATCCGCAGACCGGACGCCCGAGAAGGTTTGCGTATCCGCCCAACCTCTTCGTCGTCGATGGCGGCGCACCTCAGGTCGCGGCCGCAGCGGAAGTTCTCGACGAGTTGGGCGTCACCGACGTCGCCGTGGTCGGTCTCGCCAAGCGTCTCGAAGAAGTATGGGTGCCAGGGGAGTCGGACCCTGTGATCCTTCCCCGCACGAGCGAATCGCTGTATCTGCTGCAACGTGTTCGCGATGAGGCACACCGGTTTGCCATCACATTCCACCGCAGCAAGCGATCACGGAGAATGACGGCATCAGCTCTCGACTCGGTTCGAGGTCTCGGTGAAACGCGGCGCACTGCCCTGGTGACCCACTTCGGCTCCGTCGCGAACCTCAAACAGGCTACGGTCGCCGAGATCACCGAGGTTCCTGGCATCGGTGAAATGACCGCAAAAGCAGTTCTGACCGCGTTGGGCGGCGAGCAACCCGATGCTGACCGATTGGGCGGAGATCAGTCGAACAGTGACCCGTCGAACAGTGCCGCTCGGTCGGCTGCGGAGGGTTCGGACGCGCCGGCGGCATCGGTGGGGAATGATGATCGAGAAGACGAGACAGGTGCACGGGTTCGGGGTCGGCACGAGACAACTTCGACAGGGCAGGCTTTGACGTGAGTGAACCGCACACCCAGCAAGCCGAACCTTCGCAGAATTCGGAGGGCGAAGACCAGGATCGACCGCCGCCTGCTATCGAGGTGGCCCTGGTCACCGGACTCTCCGGGGCGGGGCTGCGTACTGCGGCCAAAGTTTTGGAGGATCTCGGTTGGTACGTGGCAGACAACCTGCCTCCCGAACTGATCTCCAAGATGGTCGATCTCGGACTGGAATCGAAGCCTCGGATCGAACGGTTGGCGTTGGTCATGGACGTCCGGAGCCGGTTGTTCACCGGTGATCTCGGCTGGGTCGTCAAGGAACTCGATTCGAAGGGCGTCCGAAATCGAGTGTTGTTTCTCGATGCCACCGACGCCGTACTCATCCAGCGGTTCGAATCCAATCGTCGCAGTCATCCTCTGCAGAACGACGGACAGGACGGCACCCTCACCGAAGGCATCGCAGCGGAACGTGTGCGTCTGTCGCAAGTGAAGGCAGCCGCTGACGTCACCATCGACACGACCTCGCTGTCGGTCCATCAGTTGCGACGGAAGATCGAGGCGTCGTTCAACGGTTCCGAAGCGGCGATGATTGGGGTCACGGTGCAGTCGTTCGGATTCAAGTACGGCTTGCCGATCGACGCCGATGTGGTCTGTGACGTCAGATTTCTGCCGAACCCGCACTGGGTGCCCGAGCTTCGCGAGCACACTGGTCGCGAAGCAGCAGTGCGGGACTACGTGCTCGGTCAAGATGGAGCGCAAGACTACTTGGACACCTTTCGGCATCTGTTGCAATTGACGGTCGATGGGTATCGGCGGGAGGGGAAGCGTTATATGACGGTGGCGGTCGGATGTACCGGGGGTAAGCACAGGAGTGTGGCAATGACCGAGGCGTTGGCTGCGTTGCTGGATCGCCACGACGACTTGTCGGTGCGTGTACTGCACCGCGACGTGGGTCGCGAATGAGCGAGGGTTCGGTTCCGCCGGTGTCGGGAGTCGGCGACCGGAAATCCAGGAAGATCGTCGCACTCGGCGGTGGACATGGTTTGTATGCGACGCTCAGCGCTGCCCGCAGGCTGGCTTCGGATGTGACTGCAGTGGTGACCGTCGCAGACGACGGTGGATCCTCGGGGAGGCTGCGTGCCGAGCTCGGGATGCTGCCCCCCGGCGATCTTCGAATGGCCTTGGCGGCGTTGGCGTCGGAGCAACCGCGGACCCAGATGTGGACCGATGTGCTGCAACACCGCTTCGGCGGATCGGGTGCGTTGGCGGGTCATTCCGTTGGCAATCTCATCCTTGCCGGGCTCACCGAGGTACTGGGGGACACCGTGCTTGCGCTGGAGGAATCGGCACGCCTGCTCGGTATCGAAGGACGGGTCCTTCCGATGGCACCGATTCCTTTGGATATCGAAGCCGATGTGTCGGGGCTCGAAGACGATCCGAGGGTGAGCCGGGTTATCCGCGGGCAGGTCGCCGTGGCGACGACTCCTGGCAAGGTCAGACGTGTCCGGTTGATACCGCAGGATCCGCCGGCGACGCCTCAGGCCGTCAACGCAATTGCCGCTGCCGATCTGGTGATTCTCGGTCCGGGCTCGTGGTTCTCGAGTGTCATTCCTCACGTTCTCGTTCCCGAGTTGCTCCGCGCGATGGCAGAATCCTCTGCCCCGAAGGTGCTTGTGCTCAACCTGGCGCCGGAACCGGGGGAGACCACTGGATTCTCCGCCGAGCGGCACCTGCACGTACTGTCCCAACACGCACCTGATTTCGGAGTGGACTACATCGTGGTCGACTCCGCGTTCGTGCCTCCAGGGGCCGAACGCGAGCACGTCGCGCGAGCGGCGACCAGGCTGGAGGCCGAGGTCGTCTACGTCGACGTCGCCGAAGCCGGTACTCACGCTCATCATTTCGGAAAGTTGGCTGCGGCCCTCGGTAGCATCGTCTCCCCACAGGGCGACGCCGCGTCGAGTCCGCAGCTCAGAGAGGGGATCACTTCGTGGCCATGACAGCGGAGGTGAAAGACGAGCTGAGCAGGCTCGCGATCACGCAGGTGAGTTGCAGGCGAGCCGAGGTCTCGGCTCTGCTTCGTTTTGCCGGTGGTCTTCACATCGTTGCGGGACGGGTCGTCGTCGAGGCAGAGGTCGATCTGGGTTCCATTGCCAGGCGCCTTCGACGCGAGATTTTCGACCTGTACGGGTACTCGTCCGATGTACACGTGCTCAGTGCCGGTGGCCTTCGGAAGAGTTCGCGGTACGTGGTGCGGGTGGCACGAGACGGGGAAGCTCTCGCACGGCAAACTGGGCTGCTCGATATGAGGGGCCGCCCCGTTCGAGGGCTGCCGGCTCAGGTAGTCGGTGGAACGGTCGGTGATGCCGAAGCTGCATGGCGGGGTGCGTTCCTCGCTCACGGATCTTTGACCGAACCTGGTCGGTCTTCGGCGCTCGAAATCAGCTGTCCCGGTCCGGAGGCAGCGCTGGCCCTCGTCGGCGCAGCACGTCGCCTCGGAGTCGCAGCGAAAGCTCGTGAGGTGCGCGGTACCGACCGCGTCGTGGTCAGAGACGGTGAAGCGATCGGTGCGCTTCTCACACGAATGGGCGCACAGGACACGCGCTTGGTGTGGGAGGAGCGTCGGATGCGACGAGAGGTGCGCGCCACTGCGAACCGATTGGCGAACTTCGACGACGCCAACCTCCGGCGATCTGCTCGCGCTGCCGTTGCCGCTGCCGCGCGTGTCGAACGCGCACTGCAAATACTCGGCGACGACGTTCCCGACCACCTCGCATCTGCGGGCGCCCTTCGGGTGGAGCATCGGCAGGCATCGCTGGAAGAACTCGGCCAGCTCGCCGATCCACCGATGACGAAGGACGCGGTTGCGGGCCGAATCCGACGGCTGTTGTCCATGGCCGACCGCAAGGCCAAGGACACCGGCATTCCAGATACCGAGTCGGCGGTCACGGCCGACCTTCTCGACGAGGCTTGAGCGGCCAGGCCGGTAAGAACGTCCAAGCCGGTCCAGGAGTGGCGTGGGTGATGCGCGCGCGATGAGGCGCCGAGCACTAGTGTGTAAACCGCATGTGGGCATACCTCCATGCGCGAAATGCGAAATTGGTTCAACAACTTAGGAGCAAACAGTGACGATCCGGGTAGGCGTGAACGGCTTCGGCCGCATCGGACGTAACTTCTTCAGGGCGGTCGATGCGCAGAAAGCTCTGGGCACCACCGATATCGAGATCGTGGCTGTCAACGACCTCACCGACAACGCGACCCTGGCCCACCTCCTGAAGTACGACTCCATCCTCGGCCGTCTCCCGTACGACGTGAGCCTCGAGGGTGACGACACCATCGTCGTCGGTGACCGGAAGATCAAGGCACTGTCGCTGCGTGAAGGCCCGTCGGCACTTCCGTGGGGCGAGCTGGGCGTAGATGTGGTCGTCGAGTCCACCGGTATCTTCACCGATGCTGCCAAGGCGCAGGGACACATCGATGCAGGGGCCAAGAAGGTCATCATCTCGGCTCCCGCCAAGGGCGAGGACATCACGATCGTGATGGGCGTCAACGACGACAAGTACGACGGCAGCCAGAACATCATCTCCAATGCCTCGTGCACCACCAACTGCCTTGGACCGATCGCCAAGGTTCTCGACGACGAGTTCGGCATCGTCAAGGGCCTCATGACGACCATCCACGCGTACACGCAGGACCAGAACCTGCAGGACGGCCCGCACAGCGACCTTCGTCGTGCACGCGCTGCTGCCCTCAACGTAGTCCCGACCGGAACCGGTGCAGCCAAGGCAATCGGCCTCGTCCTTCCGCAGCTGCTCGGCAAGCTCGACGGCTACGCGCTCCGGGTGCCGATCCCCACAGGTTCGGTCACCGACCTCACCGCGAACCTGAAGAAGTCGGCCACGGTCGCCGAAATCAACGCCGCAATGAAGGCTGCTGCCGAGGGCCCGCTGAAGGGCATTCTGAAGTACACCGAGGATCCGATCGTGTCCTCGGACATCGTCACTGACCCGCACTCGTCGATCTTCGATTCGGGCCTGACCAAGGTCATCGACGACCAGGTGAAGATCGTTTCCTGGTACGACAACGAGTGGGGTTACTCCAACCGTCTCGTTGACCTCATCGGACTCGTCGGAAAGTCTCTCTGATCACATGGCAGTCAAAACTCTGCAGGACCTGATCGAAGCCGGTGTCTCCGGCCGTGCCGTGCTGGTGCGGTCGGATTTCAACGTTCCCATCGAGAACGGTGTCATCACCGACCCCGGTCGTATCGTTGCCTCGCTTCCGACGTTGAACGCGCTGCTCGACGCCGGTGCCAAGCTCATCGTCACCGCGCACCTCGGGCGTCCGGACGGCAAGCCCGAAGCGAAGTACTCTCTGGCGCCGGTGGCGTCCAAGCTCGGTGAGCTGCTCGGTCGGCACGTGCAGCTGGCGGGCGACGTCGTCGGGCAGGATGCGCAGGCTCGCGCCGAAGGCCTGACCGACGGTGATGTGCTTCTGCTGGAAAACATCCGATTCGACCCACGTGAGACGAGCAAGAACGAAGCCGAACGTGCGGCGTTGGCAGCGGAACTGGTTGCACTCACCGATGGTGAGGGTGCTTTCGTGTCCGACGGATTCGGCGTCGTGCACCGCAAGCAGGCGTCGGTCTACGACGTCGCGAAGTTGCTGCCGTCGTACGCGGGCGACCTCGTCGCTACCGAGGTCGAGGTTCTCAAGACATTGACCGAGTCACCGGCGCGCCCTTATGCGGTCGTGCTCGGTGGTTCGAAGGTTTCGGACAAGCTGGCAGTCATCGAGGCGTTGGCGCCGAAGGTCGACACCCTGGTCATCGGCGGCGGAATGTGCTTCACGTTCCTCGCCGCGCAAGGACTACCAGTCGGAACGTCGCTGTTGCAGGAAGACATGATCGACACCTGCAAGGATCTGCTCGAACGGTTCGGCGACGTCATTCACCTGCCGAAGGACGTCATTGTCGCCGATTCCTTCTCGGCGTCGGCCGAGGCGAAAACGTTGCCCTCGCACGAGATCCCCGAAGGCTGGATGGGTCTGGACATCGGTCCCGAGTCCGTCGAACGGTTCGGTGCGGTGTTGCGCGCAGCCAAGACGGTGTTCTGGAACGGCCCGATGGGCGTGTTCGAGTTCGAGAAGTTCGCGGCAGGCACCAAGGGGCTCGCCGAGGCGATTGTTTCAGCGACGTCCAAAGGCGCATTCAGCGTCGTCGGTGGTGGGGACTCGGCGGCTGCCGTGCGAGCTCTCGGACTGCCCGACGACGGTTTCTCGCACATCTCGACCGGGGGAGGCGCGTCGCTCGAATACCTCGAGGGCAAGCAACTTCCCGGTCTCTCGGCTCTGGAAGGCTAGAAGATGGCACGCAAGCCGCTCATCGCCGGTAACTGGAAGATGAATCTGAACCACCTCGAGGCTCTCTCGCTGGTGCAGAAGATCGCATTTTCGCTGCCTGCGAAGTACTTCGACAAGGTCGACGTGACGATTATCCCGCCGTTCACCGACATCCGCAGTGTTCAGACGCTCATCGAGGGCGACAAACTCCTGCTCACCTACGGTGCTCAGGACGTCTCGGCGCAGGAATCGGGCGCGTACACCGGCGAGATCAGCGGTTCGATGCTGGCCAAGCTCGGCTGCACGTTTGTAGTCGTCGGTCACTCCGAGCGTCGCACCTTGCACAGCGAGGATGATGCAACGGTGTTGGCGAAGACCAAAGCTGCACTGAAGCACGGGCTCACCCCCATCGTGTGCATCGGTGAAGGACTGAACATCCGCGAGGCAGGCGAGCACGTTTCCTACAATGTCGCGCAGTTGCGCGGATCGTTGGAGAGTCTGTCCGCCGACGACATCTCGAAAGTTGTCATCGCCTATGAGCCGGTGTGGGCAATCGGTACCGGCCGAGTGGCCAGTGCTGCGGATGCGCAAGAAGTGTGCTCGGCAATTCGCGAGGAATTGAAAACGCTTGCTTCGGCCGATATCGCGGCGGGCGTTCGAGTTCTGTACGGCGGATCGGTCAATGCCAAGAACGTCGGTGAGATCGTCGGCCAAGCCGACGTCGACGGCGCGCTCGTCGGTGGTGCTTCGCTCAAGGCGGACGAGTTCGCCACATTGTCGGCCATCGCCGCAGGTGGACCACTTCCCTGATAGAACCGACGCGAGTGTCGTAGTAGAGCAGAACCTGCCGTGTCACCGACCTCGAGAGGCGGTGGCACGGCCGTGTTCGTGTGGCAGGTAGGCTGTCACGGGTTGTGAGCTGAATCGATGTGAGGCGGACATGGAACTGTTCCTGGATATTTTGCTGGTGGTCACCAGCTTGACGCTGATTCTTCTGGTGCTGCTGCACCGGGGTAAGGGCGGCGGCCTGTCCAGCTTGTTCGGTGGCGGTGTCCAATCGTCTCTGTCGAGCTCCACCGTCGTCGAGAAGAACCTCGACCGGCTCACCATCTTCACCGCAATCGTGTGGCTCATTGCCATTCTCGGAATCGGTCTTGAAATCAAATTCTCCTGAGTAAGCTTTAGCTCCGCGTCGACGAGCGCCCCGCGGCGCAGTGGACGATACTGGGTTCATGAGTACTTCTTCCTTCGAATCGGCCGGTTCGCCGGCGTTCGTCACACCGACTACTCAGGGTCGTGAGCTGACAGAACCTCTGCGCGAGGACATCCGGTATCTCGGTGGCATTCTCGGAGACATCATTCGAGAGCACGAAGGCGACGAGGTGTTCGATCTTGTCGAACGGGCCCGAGTGGAATCGTTCGCTGTGCGACGTTCCGAGGTCGATCGTGACGATTTGATCGAGATTTACACAAATGCCGATGTGGCCCAGTCGATTCCGTTGATCAGGGCGTTCAGTCATTTTTCGCTTCTGGCCAATCTTGCAGAGGATCTGCACCGCGAACGACGACGAGCCATCCATCTCGATCGTGAGGACCCGCCGCAGGACAGCAGTCTCGACGCGACATGGCTCAAGTTGGACGCTGCGAATCTCACCCGCGAGCAGATTGCCGCTGCGTTGACCGATGCGCTCGTGTCACCAGTCATCACAGCCCATCCCACTGAGACTCGACGACGCACCATCTTCGATGTGCAGTCGAAGATAACCGAACTCATGCGTAGGCGAGAGGCCGCGGTCGCTGCCCAGGAATCGAAAGCCGCCGTTGCAACCAAAGAGCTAGCCCTCGTCGATGTTCAGATCCGCCGTCAGGTGTTGACCTTGTGGGAGACGGCATTGATTCGCTTATCGCGCTTACGGATTCAGGATGAGATCGAAGTAGGGCTCCGATATTTCGAGACATCGCTGTTCGATGTCATACCGGCGCTCAATGCCGACGTCCGCAGTGCGCTCCGGTCACGGTGGCCCGAGGACGACCTGCTTCCGCGGCCTATCTTGCGGCCGGGGTCGTGGATCGGTGGTGATCGCGATGGGAATCCCAACGTCACGGGCGATGTCGTCCACACCGCCACTCATCAGGCCGGTCACGTGGCCTTCGCGCATTACATGGACCAGTTGGTGGCGCTGGAGAAGGAACTGTCGATGTCGATTCGCCTCGTCGCGATCACCGACGAGTTGTCCTCGCTGGCCGCTGAATCCGGAGATTCCGAGGACCGCCGAGACGACGAGCCGTATCGCGTGGCGGTGAGGGGAATTCGGGCGCGCCTGTCGGCTACAGCCGTTGCCGTGCTCGATTCAGTACCGGTCCCGACACTCGACATCGGCTCGGTGCCCTACGCCGTCCCACAGGATTTTCTCAACGACCTCGACACCATCGATCGAGCGTTGCGAGCGGACGGAGACGGGCTGATCGCCGACGATCGCCTATTGGCGCTTCGGCAAGCCGTAGAGACGTTCGGCTTCCATCTGCAGGCCCTCGATATGCGTCAGAATTCCGAGACCCACGAGGTCGTCGTTGCCGAGTTGTTGGCGTGGGCGGGGGTTCATCCCGACTATCTGTCTCTCGACGAAGACGAGCGTGTTGCCGTTCTTTCTCGTGAACTGACCACGCGCAGGCCGCTCGTCGGCCCCACTGCCGAATTGAGTGAACTGGCGACCAAGGAACTCGGCATCGTACGAGCGGCGAAGGTTGCGATCGACCATCTCGGTCCCGAGACAATCCAGAACTACATCATCAGCATGTGCCAATCGGTCAGTGACATGCTCGAGGCGACGCTGCTGCTCAAAGAAGCGGGAATCTTCGATCCGGGTGTCGACGGTTCGGCGCCGACCTCGACGGTCGGAGTGGTTCCGCTGTTCGAAACGATCGAGGACCTTCAGCAGGGTGCAGCGACTCTGGTGGCGACGTTGGACGTTCCGGTTTACCACGCGCTGGTCGCCGGACGAGGAATGAACCAGGAAGTCATGTTGGGGTACTCCGATTCCAACAAGGACGGTGGTTACCTGGCGGCGAACTGGGCTCTCTACCGCGCCGAACTCGACCTACTCGAAGCATCCCGCAAGACCGGAATCCGATTGCGGCTGTTCCATGGTCGTGGCGGAACGATCGGTCGTGGCGGTGGCCCCAGCTACGACGCGATACTCGCGCAGCCTCCGGGCGTCGTACAGGGTTCACTCCGATTGACCGAGCAGGGCGAGATCATCGCCGCGAAATACGCTGAACCGTCGATGGCACGGAGAAACTTGGAATCGCTCGTAGCCGGCACCCTCGAATCCACGCTGCTCGATGTCGAGGGCCTCGGCGACGGTGCTGAACCGGCCTACGACGTTCTGGACGATCTTGCCGCCAAAGCCCGTGCCGCCTACAGTCGCCTCGTTCACGAGGAGCCTGGGTTCGTCGAGTATTTCCGTACGTCGACACCGGTTGCCGAAGTGGGCGAACTCAACATCGGCAGCAGGCCTGCGTCACGCAAGCCCACGAACTCCGTGTACGACTTGAGGGCGATCCCGTGGGTCATGTCGTGGAGTCAGTGCCGAGTGATGCTTCCGGGCTGGTACGGCACCGGGTCCGCTTTCGAGGAGTGGGTGGACGGCGACGACAGCAAACTGGCCGTACTGACCGATCTGTACCGCAAATGGCCGTTCTTCCAGACCGTGCTGTCCAATCTGGCACAGGTCATGGCGAAGTCGGATCTCGGCATTGCTGCGCGATACGCGGAATTGGTGCCCGACGAGAAATTACGGGCGCACATCTTCGGAATGATCGAGGCCGAACATGCCAAGACGATCGCGATGTACCTGAAGATCACCGGCCATTCGCGACTTCTCGAGGACAATCCGGCATTGGAACGCTCGGTGCACAACCGATTCCCGTACCTCGAGCCTCTCAACCAGATGCAGGTCGAGATGTTGCGTCGGTATCGAGCGGGTGATGACGACGAACGAGTCAAACGCGGAATCCTGTTGACCATGAACGGTCTCGCAACCGCCCTGCGCAACAGCGGGTAGGAAACGAGGACCGAAGCTGTCCGCGACGGCGCTTAGCGTCGTCGGTATGACTTCGTACAGCATCGAACCGTTCGAGCTATCGATTCCGCAGGCCGACCTGGACGATCTGAATCGTAGACTGGCCGACACCCGGTGGCCCGACGGGTTGCCCGGTGTCGGCTGGTCTCATGGCGTCCCGACGTCGTATCTACGGGAGCTCGCCCAGTACTGGCGGGAGACGTTCGATTGGCGAGCCGCCGAGGCGGAGCTCAATCGGTTTCCGCAGTTCGTCGCCGAGATCGATGGTCAACGAATGCATTTCGTTCACGTCCGTTCGGAGGTCAGGGACGCGATTCCGCTCGTGTTGATTCACGGGTGGCCGTTCGAGGACTTCTCGGAAGTGATCGGTCCGCTCACCGATCCGGCGGCGTTCGGTGCCGAGTCTGCTCAAGCGTTTCACGTCGTCGTTCCGACGCTTCCAGGGTTCGGGTTCTCGGGGCCGACGGTACGGCCTGGTGAGGCGGACACCGCGAAGTCCGCCGCGCTGATCTCGCGGTTGATGGCCGGGCTCGGCTACGGCCGTTACGGCGCTCATGGAGGCGATGCAGGGTCGTTCATCGCGCCGGAACTGGGACGGATCGCGCCGGATCGAGTGTTTGGCGTCCACCTCAACGGGCCACTCACGATCCCGGCGTGGGACGAGGACACCACCGGATACTCGCCCGAAGATCAGCAGAAGATTGTCGACCTTCAGGATTGGAGCAGTGCGGAAACCTCGTCGTATGCGAGCATCCATTCGACGCGACCCGCGACGCTGGCACCGGCACTCACCGATTCGCCCTCGGGTTTGTTGTCCTGGGTCGTAGATGTGGTGAACACGTATGTCGACCCTGCCACCGCTACAGTCGACGACGCCATCGACCGAGACATGCTGTTGAAGAACATCAGCATTCTGTGGTTCACCGCGACGATCGGCTCGTCGATGCGCCTGTACAAAGAATCCGGCGTCTGGGGGATGCCATTGCTGTCGTCGGGGGTTCCGACGGGTGTTGCGGTGTTCGCAAGGGACTCGAGCATCAGGGGACTGGCGGAGAAGCAGAACAACGTCGTTCGGTGGACCGAGTTCGACCACGGTGGACACTTCCCATCCATGGAGACCCCCGAGGATCTGATCGCCGATCTCCGTGAATTCTTTGCCTCGCTCATCGTGGAACCGGATGAGGACCTGTCGCGTCAGAACTGATAGGGCATGTCGAACTCGGGAGGTTTCAGTGGCGTACTGCAGGACAGACATCGAATCGTGGCGCGACGGAAGCGTTTACCGCACACAGGGCCGCCGTCGGTTCGGCATCGAGGGACCCAGATGTGCCCGATGCGAAGACGACAGCGAGAAAGCCCCGGGAACAGAGGCAGGCGGTGCCGAACCCGGTTGACCGGGGATGGGCGCCGCCTGCGTCGGCTGCGGAAAGGCGTTCAGTCGGTGGACAATCCCGAGGCTGCATCGGTGTCGAGAAACCACACTGTCGACTCGGAGCCCACAGCTCCCGCGGACGGTACGTCCTCGGGATCGGCACCTCCGACCGCTGCGGCAACCGCGTCGGCTTTCGCGGCGCCGGCAACCAGCAGCCATACATGTCTCGCTCGCTGAACTGCGGGCAATGTCAACGTGATTCGCACCGGCGGTGGCTTGGGGGAGTTCTCGACCGCAACCACGTAATGATCCTTCTCGCGAACAGCATCGGTGTGTGGGAACAGCGAATTGATATGTCCCTCACCGCCCATGCCCAGAAGGTGTACGTCGAAAGCGGGGGTGTGGTCCCCACCTGAGCGTGAACCGAGGATCTGGGCGTACGTCACGGCCGCCACCTCAGGATCGCTTCCGTGCGGACCGTCGGAGGCCGCCATTCTGAACACCCGATCCGGATGAACGTCGACGTGGTCGAGGAGGGCCTCGGACGCCTGAACTTCGTTCCGTTCGGGATCACCGGCAGGAAGGAACCGTTCGTCACCGAAATACACGTCCACGTTGGACCAGTCGATGGCGCCCGAGTCTTTTCTCAGTGCCTCGAGTAGCGCGATGCCGGTGCCCCCTCCGGTCAACACGACCGATGCCGAACCGCGTTCCGTCTGCGCGGCAACGACAACGTCGACAAAACGGGACCGTACGGCATCCACCAGCGCCTGAGCGTCGAGAAACTGCAGTACCGACGTTTTACTCATAGCTCACCTTCGACAGTCCATTCAGTGCCAGCAAATAGATTTCGTCGGTGTCGAGCCTTCGTAGCTCCTCGGCGAGACATTCCCTTGTCCCACGTCGTGCGAGCGCGACCTCGGCGTCCGGCTGGCCGGTTCGACGAAGCGTTGCCGTCTTTCCTGTTTGGGGCCGAGTGATCGAGATACTGGTGGTCTCACGCTCGAGCTCGACGCGAAGTTCACCGGTCTTGCGGTGAACGGGAACGTCGAGCTTCGACGCGAGCCACCCGGCCAGGATGTCGAGTGCAGGCTCTTCAGCCAGGCCCGAGACGGTCGCCGAGACGACGCTTTCGTGCGGAGCCTGATCGAGTGCAGTGGCCAGTAGACCCCGCCAGTACGTGATGCGACTCCAGGACAAGTCGGTGTCGCCGTCGGTGTAGCTCTCCAACCGGCTCTTGATCGCCGCTGTCGTGTCCGGTGCATTCGTCGCGTCAGTGATACGACGAATTGCCAAGCGACCCAGTGGGTCCTTGGCCGGAACCTTCGGTGCTTCGTCAGGCCACCACGCCACGATGGGAGTGTCAGGGAGCAGGAACGGAATGACTACGCTGTGCTCGTGATCGGCCAACTCGCCGTTCAGCCGCAATACGACGACCTCCGATGCGCCGGCGTCGCCGCCGACCCTGATCTGGGCGTCGAGTGTGGGGTCTGCGGAACGATCACCGTGCGTGAGCACGATGACGCGACACGGATGTTCACGGGACGCCTCGTTGGCCGCTGCAATTGCTCGCTCGGCTTGGTCGTTGTCGCGGGTCGCGACGATCAACGTCAGAACGCGGCCGATGGTGACTGCGCCGCCCGACTCGCGCAGCTCGACGAGTTGCTTACCTACTTCGGCCGTCGTGGTATCGGGAATGTCGACGATCACGGTCTTCTCCATTCTCGGCCGGTGCGTGCCATCATTTCGTCTCCCGAGGTGGGGCCCCAGGTTCCTGCCTCGTACGGCTCGGCTGTTCCACCGGAAGCCCAGTATTCGAGAATTGGATCGAGGATCTTCCACGACAGCTCGACTTCGGCGTTCACCGGGAACAGGGAAGGCTCGCCGAGCAGAACGTCCAGGATCAGACGTTCGTAGGCCTCCGGGGAGGATTCGGTGAACGCCTGCCCGTAACTGAAGTCCATGCTCACGTCACGAACCTGCATGCTCGAGCCCGGCACCTTGGATCCGAATCGCATCGTGACCCCCTCGTCGGGCTGAACGCGGATGACGAGTGCATTCTGGCCGAGTTCCTCGGTCATGGTCGCGTCGAACGGTAGGTGTGGTGCCCGTTTGAAGACCATCGCAATTTCGGTGACGCGACGTCCGAGCGCTTTGCCGGTACGAAGGTAGAACGGGACTCCGCCCCACCGTCGAGTGTCCACCTCCAGCGTGATGGCTGCGTAGGTCTCCGTGCTGGATTCGGAATCGAATCCCTCTTCTTCTTTGAGCCCCTTCACCTTCTGGCTGCCTTGCCAGCCTGCCGCGTACTGTCCGCGTGCAGATGTCTCGCCCAACGGCTCGGCGAGTTTGGTTGCGGAGAGAACCTTGATCTTCTCCGACTGCAGCTCGGATGGACTGAAGCTGACGGGCTCCTCCATCGCGGTGATAGCCAGCAACTGGAGCAGGTGATTCTGAATCACGTCGCGGGCAGCACCGATGCCGTCGTAATAGCCCGCGCGACCGCCCAAACCAATGTCCTCGGCCATTGTGATCTGAACGTGGTCGACGTAGTGGGCATTCCAGATCGGGTCGAACAACTGGTTTGCGAAACGCAGCGCCAGAATGTTCTGGACCGTCTCCTTGCCGAGGTAGTGGTCGATGCGGAACACGGTGTCCTCGGGGAACACTCGGTTCACAACGGCATTGAGTTCCTTGGCGCTCTGGAGATCGTGGCCGAACGGCTTCTCGATGACGACGCGTCGCCACTTGTCTTCGTCGCCCGAGGCCAGCCCGGACCGCGAGAGCTGCTCGAGTACAACCGGGAATGCTCCGGGTGGGATCGACAGATAGAACGCGTGATTTCCGCCGGTGCCACGTGTCTCGTCCAGTTCGGTGAGTGTGGTGGACAGTTGGTCGAACGCGGCATCGTCGTCGAAGGAACCTTGCACGAAACGGAAACCCTCGGCGAGGGTGTCCCATACCTCTTCGCTGAACGGCGTTCGAGCATGGTCGCGGACTGCATCGTGGACGATCTTGGCGAAGTCCTGGTCGTCCCATTCGCGTCGGGCGAAGCCGACCAGGGCGAAACCGGGAGGTAGGAGCCCCCGGTTCGCCAGGTCGTACACCGCAGGCATGAGTTTCTTACGGGCCAGATCACCTGTGACACCGAAGATCACCAAGCTGCAGGGCCCTGCAATCCGCGGAAGACGTTTGTCACGTGGGTCGCGGAGTGGATTCGTCCACTCCGCATTGTTCGGTGAGCTGGATTCCTTCGGGTTCGTTTCTGCGGTGCTCACGTATCAGCTTTTCTGGCCTGCTTGGCGAAGCTGCTCGCCGGTGGCCTCTAGCAGTTCGTTCCACGACGACTCGAACTTCTCGACACCCTCGTTCTCGAGCGTCAGAAAGACATCGGTGATGTCGATGCCGATTGCCGACAGCGCGTCGAACACTTCTTGCGACTCGGGGCCCTTGCCGGAGATGGTGTCGCCGGTGACCTCCCCGTGGTCGGCGACGGCATCCATCGTCTTTGCCGGCATGGTGTTCACCGTGTTCGGCGAGACGAGGTCCGTCACGTAGAGGGTGTCGGGGTAGGCGGTGTTCTTGACACCCGTCGAAGCCCAGAGCGGACGCTGCGGACGTGCACCGGAACCGGCGAGCTCGTGGAATCGCGGTGCGACCTCGAACGACTGCTGGTAGGCGACGTAAGCAAGACGAGCGTTGGCCAGGGCGGCCTTGCCCTTCAACGCCTCCGCATCGGGAGTGCCGATCTTGCCGAGACGCGCATCGATCTCGGTGTCGACGCGGGATACGAAGAACGACGCGACCGAGTGGATCTTGGACAGATCGTGGCCGGCGGCGCGTGCGGCTTCCAACCCTTCGAGGTAGGCACCGATCACCAGTTCGTACCGCTCGACGGAAAAGATCAGTGTGACGTTGACGCTGATGCCTTCGCCGATGACTTTGGCGATGGCCGGGATCCCGGCCTCGGTTGCGGGAATCTTGATCAGGACATTGGGGCGGTCCACGATCTTCCACAGTTCGATCGCCTGGGCGATGGTCTTCTCGGTGTCGTGCGCCAAGCGAGGGTCGACCTCGATGGAGACGCGGCCGTCGACGCCTGCCGAGGACTCGAAGACCGGCGCAAAAATATCACAGGCATTACGGACGTCGTCCGTGGTGACCGTGCGGATGGTGGCGTCCACGTCGGCGCCGCGCTCGGCGAGCTCGGTGACCTGCGCGTCGTAGGCGTCGCCCTTGCTGAGCGCCGCCTGGAAGATCGAAGGGTTGGTGGTGACACCGACGACGCTCTTCGTGTCGATCAGTTCCTGCAGGTTGCCGGAGCTGATGAGGTCCCTGGACAGATCGTCGAGCCAGACGGATACGCCTGCTGCGGACAGATCGGCAAGATTCTTGTTCTGGGTCATGGTTGTTATCCCTTCACGTTGGTGATCGAGCGCTGTGCGGCTGCGGTGACGGCCTCGGCTGTGAACCCGAACTCGCGGAACAGCGTTTTGGCATCGGCAGACTCACCGTAGTGCTCGAGTGAGATGATCTCGCCGAAGCCGCCGACGATCTTCCACCACGGCATTGCGATACCGGCCTCCACCGAGACACGAGCCTTCACGGTCGGGGGGAGTACCTGGTCGCGGTAGTTCTGATCCTGGCTTTCGAACCACTCGACACACGGCATCGAGACGACGCGTGCGGCAATGCCCTGAGCTTCGAGCTGCTTCTGGGCTTCGACGGCGTACTGCAGTTCCGATCCGGTTCCGATAAGGATCACGTCCGGCGCAGCTTTGGAGGACTCGACGAGGATGTATCCACCCTTCGACACGCCCTCGTAGCTTGTGCCTTCCTGAATGGGAATTCCCTGACGCGTCAGTGCGAGTCCGACGGGTCCGCTACTGCTGGACTTCGCCAGGACTGCCTGCCAGGCGTACGCAGTTTCGTTGGCATCGCCGGGGCGAACGACCGACAGGTTCGGGATCGCTCGGAGCGCAGCGAGGTGCTCGACCGGCTGGTGGGTCGGTCCGTCCTCGCCGAGGCCGATCGAGTCGTGTGTCCACACGTAGATCGGATCGATGTCCATGAGCGACGCGAGGCGCACTGCGGGGCGCATGTAATCGCTGAATTGCATGAAGGTGCCGCCGTAGGCACGGGTCGGACCGTGCATGACGATGCCGGACAGGATGGCACCCATGGCGTGCTCACGGATGCCGAAGTGCAGGGTGCGTCCGTAGGGCTCGGCATCCCAATCGTCGGTCGAGATGGAGGTGGGACCGAACGACTTCGCACCCTTGATCGTGGTGTTGTTGCTCCCCGCGAGGTCGGCGGAACCACCCCACAGCTCGGGCAGAACCGGTCCGACGGCACTGAGCACGTCGCCCGATGCGGCGCGGGTGGCGATCGCTTTGCTGCCGGGCTCCCATGTTGGGAGGACGTCGGTCCAGCCTTCGGGAAGAGTGCCCTGGGTGAGTCGATCGAGGAGCTTCTTGCGCTCGGGCTCGCGCGCGGCCCATGCATCGAACTCGGTGTTCCACTCGGCGTGGGCCTTGCGTCCGCGCTCCTGAAGGCCGCGGGTGTGGCCGATGACCTCGTCGGTGACCTCGAACTTCTTGTCCGGATCGAAATCGAGAGCCTTCTTGACCTTCGCGATCTCCTCGTCGCCCAGAGCAGCGCCGTGTACGGCACCGGTGTTCATCATCGTGGGAGCCGGGAAGCCGATGATCGTACGAAGGACAATGATCGACGGTTTGTCCGTCACCGCCTTTGCGGCGTCGATGGCCTCTTCGATAGCGGCGACGTTCTCGCCGCCCTCGACGACCTGGACATGCCAGCCGTAGGCCTCGTAGCGAGCGGCCGTGTTCTCGGACAGCGCGATGTCGGTATCATGCTCGATCGAGATTTTGTTGTCGTCGTAGAACAGGATCAAGTTACCGAGCTGCTGCGTGCCGGCCAGCGACGACGCCTCGGACGTGATGCCCTCTTCGATATCGCCATCGGATGCGATGACGAAGATGAAGTGGTCGAACGGGCTCTCGCCGAGAGCGGGCTCGGGATCGAACAGGCCACGCTCGCGGCGGGATGCCATCGACATGCCGACGGCCGACGCCAATCCCTGACCCAACGGACCGGTGGTGATCTCGACTCCGTCGGTGTGGCGGAACTCGGGGTGCCCCGGTGTCTTCGACTTGTACGTGCGAAGCGACTCGATGTCGATCAGTTCGAGACCGAATCCACCCAAGTAGAGCTGTAGGTACAGCGTCAGACTCGAGTGTCCGCAGGACAGAACGAAGCGGTCGCGTCCGATCCAGTGGGTATCGGTCGGATCGTGGCGCATCGTTCGCTGGAAGAGTGTGTAGGCAAGCGGGGCCAGGCTCATCGCAGTGCCTGGGTGACCGTTGCCGACCTTCTGTACCGCGTCCGCTGCGAGGACTCTGACGGTATCGACCGCCCTGGTGTCCAAGTCCGTCCAGTCGCTGGGGTGGTGCGCCGTGGTGAGGACGTCAATATCGTCTGTGATCGACACGAGCAGAGGTCTCCTGACATTCGTACGAGTGAGCTGACCAACTTGGCCTTCGCGTGCCCGATCGCCGTGGATCGAAAACACGCCGATCACCAGCCTAGTTCCGGTCGAGCCTACTGTCGTGACTTCCCCCTGTTGATTGAGTTCGTGTTACCGGGAGACGACACCTTGCTCACTTTGGGTGCCCTAGGAATTGGTGACGGAAGGCTGGACGTCTACCATCGCCTGTAGTAGTGCGCACGGGATACACGTCGTGTGTGCGCAACATTCATGTGTTTCGAGGCCGTGCAAGGAGACGTAAGTGCGAATTGGGCAGCAGCCGGGCGGCCACGGATTCGTAGGCAGCCAGCGGCAACCCGATGACCATACGACCAGCGGCGATGCCGAGCAGGTCGATGCGGATCGGGCTTCCGAGGCTCCGAAATCAGCGGGCAAGAGGGCGTTCGCGCTCGTGCTCGCCTATGTGGCGCTCACCAAACCCCGTGTCATCGAGCTGCTGTTGGTCACAACAATTCCAGCGATGCTCCTGGCAGATCGAGGGCACGTACAGCCAGGATTGATTCTGACGACGCTGTTCGGTGGAATGCTGGCGGCTGCCAGCGCCAATTGCCTGAACATGGTGGCCGATGCCGACATCGACAAGATAATGGCGCGAACGGCCAAGCGACCGCTCGCGCGCGGTGCGATGCCGGTCTCGCATGCCTTCGTGTTCGGTGTGACCCTGGGAATCGTCTCGTTCTTCTGGCTGTGGGCCACAACCAACCTGCTCAGCGGCATCCTCGCTGTTGTCACGATCTGCTTCTACATTTTCGTCTACACGCTCGTCCTCAAGCGACGTACATCTCAGAACGTGGTGTGGGGAGGTGCTGCGGGTTGCATGCCGGTGATGATCGGCTGGTCGGCAGTGACCGGAACCATCGGTTGGCAGGCCCTGGCGATGTTCTTGGTCATCTTCCTGTGGACACCGCCTCATACCTGGGCACTCATGCTCCGCTACAAAGAGGATTACCAAGCAGCCAATGTTCCGATGCTTCCTGCGGTGGCTTCGGAAACCAAGGTCACCAAACACATCGTCATCTACGCGTGGGCGACGGTCCTGGCCACGCTCGCTCTCACACCGGGGTCCGGCGTCATCTACGCGGTCGTCGCGCTCGGGTCGGGAGTGTGGTTCCTCACCGTCGCTCATCGCCTCTATGCGGGGGTTCGTGCCGGAACACCGGTCAAGCCGCTGAAGCTGTTCATCCTGTCCAACGAGTATTTGGCGCTGGTCTTCTGCGGACTGGCGGTGGACTCGGTCGTCGGGTGGGACACTCTGTCGCAACTGCTGTCCTGACCGTCGCCTGCACCGTTCACGGCACGAGCACAATCGATCCCGTGGTCAGCCGCGCTTCCAGGTCGGTGTGTGCGGCTCGGGCTTCCTCGAGTGGATAACTCGCACCGACTCTGATGTCCAGAACACCGTCCGCCACCGCTTTGAACACGTCCCCCGCGCGCCATTCGAGTTCGCTTCGGTCGCGAACGTAGTGGGCGAGTGTTGGACGCGTCAGGAAAATCGATCCCGCCGAGTTCAGGCGCTGTGGGTCGAACAGCGGAACGGGCCCACTGGCAGCGCCGAAGAGCGCGAGAGTGCCGCGCACGCGCAGCGAAGCGAGGCTTTGTTCGAAAGTTGCAGCACCAACTCCGTCGTACACGGCGTGGACCCCAGCGCCGCCGGTGAGCGCACGTACTCGCTCGGGAATGTCGTCCTCGTATCGCAGGACCTCGGTCGCGCCCGCTGCCCGGGAGAGTTCCTCTTTCTCCGTCGTCGACACAGTGGTGACGACGAGTACGCCCTTCGCAACGGCGAGCTGCGTGAGGAGAAGTCCGACGCCTCCGGCTCCCGCGTGGACGAGGACGGTCTCGCCGGTCCGGGCGGGGTAGGTGGACTCGATCAGGTAGTGGGCTGTCATGCCCTGGAGCAGTGCGGACGCCGCCTGTTCCGGAGGAACGCCGTCCGGGACGGCAACGGCTACCCGGGCGGGCACGATGACCTTTTCGGCGTAGCTCCCCGGCGCGGAGGCCCACGCGACGCGTTGCCCGACGAGGAACTCCGTCACACCAGGACCCACGTGTTCGACGATGCCTGCACCCTCGTCCCCGGGGATGTAGGGGAGTGGTCGGGTGTAGAGGCCACTGCGGAAGTAGGTGTCGATGAAGTTGATTCCGGCAGCCTCGACGCGTACCAACAGCTCGCCAGCTCCGGGAACCGGTTCGGGTAGCTCGATCGGGGTCAATACCTCTGGGCCGCCGTTGCCACGAATCTCGATTGCACGCATGCGTTCGTTTCTACACGGCTTGCCGGGTGGGTTTACTGTCGCTCGAAGTTACTGGGCGGTACCATCGGGCAATGGCGAGCCAAGCAGAGAACCCGACCGAGAACAACGCGGCATCGGGCACAGTTGCAAAACCGAAGATAGAGGTGCCCGCGGGTGTGCTCTCTGCCGTCAAGACGTTCGTCGGCGAGCACGGCGGTACCGGAAACGTCGTGCTACAGCCGCTCGGCCGTGTGGGCACCCGGGTGACCTTGGTGGGTGCAGACGGTGTGTTGGGTGACCAGGTCGTGGCGAACAACGATATTGCGCACGCTTTGATAGAAGAAGCGGGCAAGCTCACCGAGTCCGAGTGGGACCGGGAATTGGTCAGTTCTGCTACTCCCGCCCCTGGTCATCACCGCAAGATGGCGGGCTGGGTCGCGCGTCAGACACGCTTCCCGAAGGCACGGAACGCAGCGCTCGAAAATTAGCCGTAAATCGTGGGAACCGATTGCAACGGTGATGCGTCGGAGTAAGTAGGAGAGGTAGTCGGTCATCTGAGGGGGAGACCGGCTACCTCTCCTCTTCGTTATTCGGCCGGGCTCAGCGACGGCGATCTTGTTCTACACGCTGCCCACACTGCTGCGGTCGCGGCCGTGCATGCGCCGGCTCCCGCGACATGCACGGCAACGAGAACCGCAGGCACGTCGGTGAAGTACTGGACGATGCCAACGAAGGCTTGCGAGAGGACGAGCGCCATCAGGACCTTCAGCCTGGTCTTGATCGTCTCCGACGCCTTGACTGCGTACAGCCCGAACCCGAGACCCACCAGCAGTGCCCCATATGCCACCAACAGCTCGGCGTGGATGTGCACCAACGTCACTATCTCGACCTCGAAACGCGGTACCGGTTTGTCGATGCTCTTGTCTCCCGCGTGGGGGCCGGCGCCGGTCACCATAGTGCCCGCAACGACTACCGCCGCGAGCAACACTCCCGACAAGCCGGTCAGCAGGCGCAGTGGCTCGGGCACCACCTTCGCTGCCTCGACTGCCTTGTCGGTCTCGCTGACCTTGAAGTACAGCAACGATGCCAACCAGACCATCACCATGGACGCGACGAGGTGGATCGCGACCGTCCACCAAAGCAGTCCCGTCAGGACCGTGAGTCCGCCGATTACTGCTTGCGCCACGGTTCCGAGCGGCATCAGCCATGCAAAACGTACGACGTGTCGTCTGCGTCGAGCTCGTGTCACGGCCAGCACGATGGCTGCAGCGGAAAGCACCACGACGAACGTCAGCAGTCGGTTGCCGAATTCCACGGCCTGATGCAATACCGGAACTTCGGAGACTCCGACGGGAGTGAAGCTGCCGGGGAAGCACTGCGGCCACGTCGGGCATCCGAGCCCCGACGCCGTGACGCGCACGATGGCCCCGGTCACAGCGACTCCGCCCTGCGTGAGGATGACGATGAACGCCAGGATCTTCTGCACCCGCAGCGACGGCAGGGGCAGCAGGTCGACAAGACGCAAAAACGTTCGATAAAGCACGTAGCGATGGTAAACGGGGTTCAACTACACAGTGTCGTTGACCCCTGCAGCCGTTGACCCCTGGGCCGCTGGTCCTATTGCGAATGTCAGGTGAAACGAAACGTGCGTACGGCCAACCATCCGGCCACAAGCGCCCATCCTGCGAGCACGGCGATCCCGAACCAGTCCCAGGAACCCGACACTGCCTGTCCCAATGCCTCGGCCAGTGCGCCGGAGGGGACGAGGCGAGCAATGGTGTGCAGTACGACAGGCATGTCGTCGGACAGCACCACGAGCGACCCGATTCCGAGCATTATGAACCACAGGATATTTGCGAGTGCAAGCACGATCTCCGCGCGCAACGTCCCACCGAGAAGCAGGCCCAATGTGGCGAACGTGACAGTGCCGAGCGCGATCACCAGAGCTCCCGAGACCAGCCCGACCAGGTCCGGTCGCCACCCGAGGATCAGTCCGATCGATCCGAGCACGACCGACTGCAGGATCACGACCAACATGACCGCGACACTTTTTCCGGCGATGATCCCCCACTTGGGAAGTGGTGTGGCGCCGAGGCGTTTGAGTGCCCCGTAGCGTCGGTCGAACCCGACGGCGATTGCCTGCCCGGTGAACGCGGTCGACATCACCGCCACCATCATCACAGCCGGTACGACCTGGTCGACGGGATGATCGCCCATTGCTCCGAGCGGCAGCAACGAGAGCCCGACCAAAAGCGTGATCGGTATGAACATTGTCAGCAGAAGCTGCTCGCCGTTGCGCAGCAGTAGTTTCAGCTCGAGCATCGACTGAGCGGACAACATGGTCCACGGAGAGCTCGGACTCGGATTCGGTTCGAAAAGCCCGGCCTCGAACCTGTTGGCGGCCAGGCGAACATCTCGCCGTACGGTCATCGTCTGAGCTCCCTGCCGGTCAATTCCAGGAACACGTCCTCCAGGCGGCGTTGATCCACCTGAAGCTCGGTGGCGAGCACGTTGCGTTGCGCGCACCACGACGTCACCGTGACGAGGATTCCCGGTTCGATGACGCCTTCGATGACGTACGAACCGGGTGAGTCCTCGATCGGGTTGTATCCGTTCGGTAAAGCTGCATCGAGCAGCGACAGTTCGAGGCCTGCGGGCGCGCTGAAGCGCAACCGCCCCTCGGCACCCTGCTTGGTCAGTTCGGAGGCGGTGCCGGAGGCGACAATTCGGCCGTGATCGATGATGACCAGTTCGTCGGCCAGCTGTTCGGCCTCGTCCATGAGGTGGGTGGTGAGCAGAACGCCGACACCGTCGCGACGAAGAGCGTCGATCAGCTCCCACACCAGAAGTCGGGCCTGTGCGTCGAGGCCTGCGGTCGGCTCGTCGAGGAAGACGAGCTCAGGACGTCCGACTATGGCGCACGCCAGCGCGAGACGTTGCTGCTGCCCGCCGGAGAGTCTGCGATATGGAGTCTTGACGGCTCGCTCGAGTCCGAGACAGTCGAGTAGCCAGTCCGGATCGAGTGGGTTCGCCGAGTACGACGCAACGAGCCGTAGCATCTCGCCTGCTTTGGAACCGGGGTACGCGCCGCCGCCCTGGAGCATGACGCCGATCCGTGGCCGGAGCTGGGACGACTGAGTGATCGGGTCGAGACCGAGAACGCGCACGGTGCCGCTGTCCGGGGTCACGAAACCCTCGCACATCTCGACCGTCGTGGTTTTACCCGCTCCGTTCGGACCGAGCAGCGCGAGTACCTGCGCGCGTTCGACGGTGAAACCGAGTCCATCGACTGCCGGAACATCGTCGTAGGTCTTTCGTACGTCCGTCAACTGGACGGCGGGGTGCGTCGAGTTCGACGGCCCTCTCGACATCTGCGCACCGGCGATCACGAGGAACCAGCGTATTCCTCGGCAGGTACACCGGATTCCTCCGGCCCGGTGTTGGCGCGCCACGGCATGCGTCGTCGCGTCGTCAGATACATGACACCGATGATCAGAATCGTCATTATCGCGGCCTGGACGATCTGGAAGGGAAGGTACTCACTCCCGTTCGGCATGAGAATCACGCTGACGATGGAAGAGAACACAATTGCGGGAACACGGAACGACGGCTTGGTTGCCCACGCGGCGAGTGGGGTGACCGCCCACAGCAGATACCAGGGTTGCACCACCGGAAAGAGCAAGACGAGCGCAGCGAGCGAGACACCGAGTGCGCCGACCGGGTGGAGTCGCCCCTTCATGACCGCGACGAGCATCCGTAGAGCAACGAATCCGGCCACCACCGCAGCGATCGGGCGCGTGAGACCGAGTACAGCCGTCGTATGGTCGCCGAGTCCGAGTAGAACGCCGGTGAATCCGGTACCCAGGCCGAGAATCGTCGGGATCGACATCCAACTGCGTACGACGCCCGCCGTGCCCAGCGTGCCGATCCAGCCGAACCCCAACCCGCTTACGGCACTGACCCCACCGATGATCACGATGCTCACGACTCCGAGCAGCGCGGCGGCACACGCGACGCCTCGAATCGATCCTCCCCACCGGCGGGCCAATGCCATTCCGACGAATCCCAGCGCGATGAGCGAGGGGATCTTGACTGTCGAGGACAATGCGATCAAGCCGGCCCCCGAGAGTAAGAGCGCCAGTTTCACCCCATGAATCGGTTCCGCCGACTCGATCGCGCGCAATGCCAGTTCGGTTCCGGCGAGCATGAGTCCGATCATCAGGGCTTCGTTGTGGATGCCTGCGACGAGGTGGAACAGGAGCAGCGGGTTCGCCGCTCCCAGCCACAACGCGCTGACCGCGGCGACGCCACAGCGTTTGGCGAGGCGGGGGAGAGCCCAGACGATCAGCGCGACGCCCGCAAGCGCGAGCAACCTGTGCAGAAATATGCCTGCGACGATGTTCTCGCCGGTCAGCCACGTGATCCCGCGTCCCATCCAGAGGAACAGTGGTCCGTAGGGCGCTGGAGTGTCTCGCCAGATGTTCGGGACAGTGCGAGTCAGGACGTTGTCGACGCCGAGAGCTCCCGCCGGTCCGATGGCGTAAGGGTCGAGTCCACGGGCAGTGATCTCGCTTTGTGCAAGATACGAGTACACATCTCTGCTGAACATGGGTGGCGCGACACACAGAGGCAGGATCCACAGGAGCAGAGTTCGATCGAGTTGCGACCTCGTCAGCCTTCTCGGAACGTTTCCGTCGCGGAAGCGGCCGACCGCGAATCGTCCGAGAAGCAGCCACGCGATGACGACCATGACAGTTCCCGTCATGGTCACGGTGAGCGCAGTCGTGGCCATGCGCGAGGGCAAGCTGAGGATCCGAACTCCGACCACCGGGTTCTGCAGCACCGGCTGAGCGCCTGCCCCGAGTGCACCGACGGCCATCAGGATCGTGCCTGCGGCCCCGAATCGGCGGATTGCACGAAGTTGGACGTTCTCGGCCTTGTTCAGGCCAGGCGCTTCCTTTTCGTCGCCGTGCAACACCGCAACACTCGACGCCGGTTGTATGGCATCGAGTCCGACGATCTTGCGAAACGGCCCGACGACGCGGTGCCGAAACACCGATGCGGGCCGACTACCTGCTTCGTCGGTGCCCGAGGACGACGGTGTCTCTCGCGGCAGGGACTTCTCCGCGCTTGGCTCGTCTGGGGTCGGTGGCACGTTGGCAGCGTAACTGTGGGCTTCGGTTGGACCAGAGACCCACTGCCAATGTCGGCTCGAAATGCACGTCATCAACGGTCCACCGATGTCGAATACTCCCTGGTCCCGCCTCTGAGTGAAGAAGGGCACCCTTGCTAGACCAGCAGGAACAATTCCGTCACACTGGTGTTGTGAAAACACCGTCTGCACCGTCGCGCGTGGAAGAAGGCGCCGTTTCCGGCGCTGTCATCCCAGTGCACGGCTCGGCCACGGTTGGACACGAAGGTCAAACTCGTAGCGCTGTGGTAACTCTACTTCTCGAGGAGGGCCCCATCACTGCGTCCGATGTCGGCACGCGTTTGGGATTGAGTGCCGCCGGAGTCCGGCGTCACCTCGAAGCGCTCATCAGCGGTGGCGAAGCCCGTATTGCACCTTCGACGGCAATTCGTGGGCGTGGGCGCGGACGCCCAGCCAAGCATTTCCAGCTCACTGCCGTTGGACGCAACAGGCTCGGTCACACATACGACGATCTTGCCGGAGCTGCAATGCGGCAATTGCGCAAGATCGGGGGCGACGCAGCGATCGAGACGTTTGCTCGGCAACGCGTCGACGCCATCGTCGCCGATGTCGAACCGGTATCGGGTGACGGTGCGGCGGACGTCGAGGAAGCTGCCGGCCGTATTGCCGAAGCTTTCACTGCCGCTGGATTTGCCGCCTCGACGAGGGTCGTAGGCAACGGAGTCCAGATCTGCCAGCATCATTGCCCCGTGTCGCACGTGGCCTCGGAGTTTCCAGAGCTGTGCGACGCCGAGCGGGAGGCATTTGCCGAACTGCTCGGTACACACGTGCAACGACTGGCGACGATCGCGAACGGCGACTGCGCCTGCACCACCCATGTACCGCTCGCTAGTCCCACATTACGCACCAACCCCCGCACCACCCCCTCCGTAACATCCGGTGCACAGCCCCGCATCGGAGATCGAACAAGCCTCCGGAAGGAGCTCGCATGACCGTCACACCAGATCAGGTGACACCGGCGCCGCTTACTCAGGACGAGACAATTGCGTCGCTGGGAACCTACGGGTACGGCTGGGCCGACTCCGACGTTGCAGGCGCAAGCGCGCAGCGCGGGCTGTCCGAGGCAGTCGTACGCGACATCTCGGCCAAGAAGAGCGAGCCCGAATGGATGCTGGAGGCTCGTCTCAAGGCACTCAAGACGTTCGATCGCAAGCCCATGCCCAACTGGGGATCGGACCTCGACGGGATCCACTTCGACAACATCAAGTACTTCGTTCGCTCGAGCGAGAAGCAGGCGGCCACCTGGGACGACCTGCCCGCGGACATCAAGAACACATACGACAAGCTCGGGATCCCCGAGGCCGAGAAGCAGCGTCTGGTCTCGGGTGTCGCAGCTCAGTACGAGTCCGAGGTCGTGTACCACTCGATCCGCGAGGATCTCGAGGCGCAGGGCGTCCTGTTCCTCGACACCGACACTGCACTCAAGGAGCAGCCTGAACTGTTCCGCGAGTACTTCGGCACGGTAATCCCGGCCGGAGACAACAAATTCTCCGCGCTGAACACCGCCGTGTGGTCGGGCGGCTCGTTCATCTACATCCCGCCGGGCGTGCACGTCGACATCCCGCTGCAGGCCTACTTCCGAATCAACACCGAGAACATGGGCCAGTTCGAGCGCACGTTGATCATCGTCGACGAGGGTGCCTATGTGCACTACGTCGAGGGTTGCACCGCGCCGATCTACAAGTCCGACTCGTTGCACTCGGCAGTCGTGGAGATCATCGTCAAGAAGGGTGGACGTTGCCGCTACACGACCATCCAGAACTGGTCGAACAACGTCTACAACCTCGTCACCAAGCGCGCCAAGGCAGAAGCGGGCGCAACGATGGAATGGGTCGACGGCAACATCGGTTCCAAGGTCACGATGAAGTACCCAGCAGTCTGGATGACCGGCGAATACGCCAAGGGTGAAGTTTTGTCAGTCGCTTTCGCCGGCCCCGATCAGCACCAGGACACCGGCTCGAAGATGCTGCATCTCGCGCCGCATACCTCGTCGAATATCGTCAGCAAGTCTGTTGCACGTGGCGGTGGCCGCACGTCGTACCGCGGGTTGATCCAGATCAACAAGGGCGCATACGGCTCGCGCTCGACAGTCAAGTGCGATGCCCTGCTGGTCGACAACATCTCGCGTTCGGACACGTACCCGTACGTCGACATCCGAGAGGACGACGTCTCGATGGGACACGAGGCGACCGTGTCGAAGGTCAGCGACGAGCAGCTCTTCTACCTCATGAGCCGCGGTCTGACCGAGGACGAGGCCATGGCGATGGTTGTTCGTGGATTCGTCGAGCCGATCGCTCGCGAGCTCCCGATGGAATATGCGCTCGAGCTCAACCGGCTCATCGAGCTTCAAATGGAAGGGTCGGTCGGTTAAGTGAGCAAGCCGCTTACAGAAGGCACCGCGAGCGGAGTGATCGGCGCAGTTGCGCAAGAGAATCCGTCTGCAGGCGCCAGAGAAGACAAGTCGAAGCTGGTCGCCAACAAAGGTGCGCAATTCACCTCGTACGACGTCAACGCATTCGAGGTTCCGTCGGGCCGTGACGAGTTGTGGCGCTTCACTCCGTTGCGACGCCTCCGCGGTCTGCACGACGGCTCCGCCGTGGCAACCGGCTCGGCCGACATCGCTGTTCTCGACGCTTCGATCGCCGAAGGCGTCACCGTCGAGACGGTTGGGCGCGACGACGCCCGTCTCGGTGTCGCTGGAGTTCCAGCCGATCGGATTGCAGCCCAGGCTTACTCTGCGTTCACCGATGCGACGATAGTGTCCGTTGCAGCCGAGAACGAGCTCGCCGAACCGGTGCAGATCACCGTCACCGGGCCCGGCGTAGGCGCCGTCTCCTACGGCCACCTGCAAATTCGGGTCGGAAAATTCGCGAAGGCCACGGTCGTGATCGATCAGATCGGCAGCGGAACCTACGCCGAAAACATCGAATTCATCCTCGACGACAGTGCGAATTTGTCGGTAGTTCTGCTTCAGGACTGGCAATCCGACGCCGTTCACGTCGCTGCGCACCATGCGCGCCTCGGTCGTGACGCCGTGCTGCGGCACTTCAACGTCTCGCTTGGCGGTGATCTTGTCCGCGTCAGTCCCACCGTGCATTACGACGCTCCCGGCGGTGATGCGGAGTTGCTGGGTCTCTACTTTGCCGATGCCGGTCAGCACCTCGAGCAGAGGCTCCTGGTCGACCACACTGCCCCCAAGTGCAAGTCCAATGTTCTGTACAAGGGTGCGCTGCAAGGCGAAACCGGACCTGGCTCGGTCGACGCGCACACCGTCTGGATCGGTGACGTTCTAATCCGCGCCGGTGCCGAGGACACCAGTACGTTCGAATTCAACCGCAACCTGGTGCTCACCGATGGTGCGCGTGCCGATTCGGTGCCGAACCTCGAAATTGAAACCGGCGAGATTCTCGGTGCCGGTCACGCTAGCGCGACTGGGCGATTCGACGACGAGCAGCTGTTCTACCTACGCGCTCGCGGCATCTCCGAGGACGCAGCGCGGCGACTTATCGTGCGTGGTTTCTTCCACGAAATCATCGATCGTATCCCGGTACCTGCGATCCGTGAGCGCCTCGATGCCGCGATCGAGACCGAACTCGCCGTCACCGGCGTCTGATTCATGTGTAGAGCGTTCTGAACTCTCTCCGAAAACTCGAAGGAATATTTGATGTCCACGCTCGAAATCCGTGACCTGCACGTCAGCGTCGCGAACTCCGATGCCACCGCCGAACCCATCAACATCCTCAAGGGTGTCGACCTGACGGTGAGGTCCGGTGAGACCCACGCGATCATGGGTCCCAACGGGTCCGGCAAGTCCACGCTGTCCTACGCGATCGCCGGGCATCCCAAGTACACGGTCACCTCGGGAACCATCACGCTCGATGGCGAAGACGTCCTGCAGATGACTGTCGACGAGCGTGCTCGCGCCGGTCTGTTTCTTGCAATGCAGTACCCCGTCGAGGTTCCCGGCGTCTCGATGTCGAACTTCCTCCGTACCGCTGCCACCGCCGTTCGCGGTGATGCGCCGAAGCTTCGCCACTGGGTCAAAGAGGTCAAGACCGCAATGAGTGAGCTCGAGATCAAGGACGAGTTCGCTGAGCGCAGCGTGAACGAGGGCTTCTCCGGTGGCGAGAAGAAGCGTCACGAGATCCTGCAGCTCGGACTCCTCAAGCCGAAGATCGCGATCCTCGACGAGACCGACTCGGGACTGGACGTCGATGCACTGCGCATCGTCTCCGAGGGAGTCAACACGTACAAGGAGCGCGGCTGGGTCGATGCCACCGGCACGACGGTGGGCGGCGGAGTTCTGCTGATCACGCACTACACGCGAATTCTGCGCTACATCAAGCCGGACCACGTTCACGTCTTCGTGGGCGGCAAGATCGTGCAGTCGGGCGGCGCAGAATTGGCCGACGAGCTGGAGACGAACGGTTACGTCGGATTCACTGAGGCTGCAACCACGGGAGCGTGATCATGGCCGGGAGCGGAGCCCGCGGACTGACGCTGGTCGATACCACAGAATCAGTGATGGACAACGCATTCGACGTTGCAACGATTCGTGCCGATTTCCCGATTTTGTCTCGGACGGTGCGTGACGGCAAGCCGTTGGTGTATCTCGATTCCGGTGCTACCTCTCAGCGGCCGGTCCAGGTACTCGACGCCGAACGCGACTTCCTCCTCACGCGCAACGCAGCTGTTCATCGGGGTGCGCACCAGCTGGCGGAAGAAGCAACCGACGCCTACGAGGGTGCCCGGGCGTCGATCGCGTCATTCGTCGGCGCCGACGTCGACGAACTGGTCTTCACCAAAAACGCGACCGAGTCGCTCAATCTGGTGACCTACATTCTCGGCGACGAGCGGTTCGACCGTCATGTCGGTCCGGGCGACGAGATCGTGATCACCGAGCTCGAGCACCACGCAAACCTTGTCCCGTGGCAAGAACTCGCACGTCGGACGGGTGCAACACTTCGGTGGTACGGCGTCACCGACGACGGTCGAATCGATCTGGACTCGCTCGAACTGACCGACGCCGTCAAGGTCGTGGCGTTCACGCACCAATCCAATGTGACGGGTGCAGTGTCGCCGGTCGAGGAGCTGGTTCGTCGGGCTCGAGCTGTCGACGCGCTGGTCGTACTCGATGCTTGCCAATCGGTGCCGCACATGAGAGTCGACTTTCATGCACTCGACGTCGACTACGCGGCGTTCTCCGGGCACAAGATGCTTGCACCGTCGGGCGTCGGCGTTCTGTACGGAAAAGCCGCGTTGCTAGATGCGATGCCGCCGTTCATCACCGGTGGATCCATGATCGAAACCGTAACGATGGAGAAGACTACGTACGCGCCGCCGCCGCAGCGGTTCGAAGCGGGTGTACCCATGACGTCTCAGGTGGTGGGGCTCGGTGCCGCAGTCGGCTATCTCGAACGCATCGGGATGGATGCCATTGCAGCACACGAACATGCTTTGGTCGGCGCGACGTTGGAGAAGTTTGCATCTCTCGACGGAGTGCGGGTCATCGGACCGACGACGAACACCGAGCGCGGCTCGGCCGTCTCGTTCGTCGTCGACGGCATCCACGCGCACGATCTCGGTCAAATTCTCGACGACGAGGGCGTCGCAATCCGCGTCGGTCACCACTGTGCATGGCCGCTGCACCGGCGCTTCGGCGTCGCGGCGACGGCACGAGCGTCGTTTGCGCTCTACAACACCCTCGGCGAGGTGGACACGCTCGTTGCAGCGATCCAACGTGCGCAGAGCTTCTTCGGGACAGGGAGCGATGCTTGACATGCGTATGGAGCAGATGTACCAAGAAGTGATCCTCGATCACTACAAGCACCCGCATGGACGCGGACTCCGCGAACCGTTCGGCGCCGAGGTGCACCACGTCAACCCGACGTGCGGTGACGAGGTCACCCTCCGCGTGCACATCGACGAGGCGGGAACCGTCGCCGATGTCTCCTACGACGGCCAAGGATGTTCCATCAGTCAGGCCGCGACGTCGGTCCTCACCGATCAGGTCGTCGGGCTCTCGATCTCCGAAGCCTTGAAGACCGTCGACGCGTTCAGCGAAATGGTTGGCAGCAGGGGTAGCGTCGAAGGGGACGAGGATGTCATCGGTGACGGAATCGCGTTCGCCGGAGTGTCGAAGTATCCCGCGCGTGTCAAATGTGCACTGCTCGGGTGGATGGCTTTCAAAGACGCGGTTGTTCGAATAGTCGAAGAATCTCCCGCACGATCTTAGAGGACAACAATCATGACCGACACACAGCCAGTTCCAGACAATGATGCGGCAGAAGCGACCACCACCGCCCCGGTGTCGCTCACTCCCGAAGAGATCAAGGTGCTCGAAGACCTGGAAGAAGCGATGCGCGACGTCGTTGACCCCGAACTCGGCATCAACGTCGTCGATCTGGGACTCGTCTACGACATCAATATCGACGCCGAAGACATTGTCACCCTCGACATGACGCTCACGTCGGCGGCGTGCCCGCTCACCGACGTGATCGAGGACCAGGCAAGGGGAGCGCTCGTCCGGAGCGGGCTGTGCTCCGATCTGAAGATCAACTGGGTCTGGATGCCGCCATGGGGTCCGGACAAGATCACGGACGACGGTCGCGAGCAGCTGCGGGCTCTGGGCTTCACGGTGTGACGTAACCCAGCAGACGCTGGTCCACATGATTGTGGGCCAGCGTTTACTGTGCTGACATGATCGCCCGAAGTCAGGCGCGTTTTTGAGTTTCGGCGTTCTTGGATGCGGCAGCCTTCGTGGCTGCCGCTTTTTTGGCGGGTGTCTTGGTGGCAGTGGCCTTCTTCGCTTGTGCTTTCTTGGCGGGGGACTTCTTCGCGGGCTCGGTGTTGGTCTCCGGCGCACTCTTGGCGTTCTTGCCAGCAGCTTCGACGCTGCGCTGCAGGGCAGCGACCAAGTCGACGACCTCTGCATCCTCGCCGTCGTCGGATGATTCTTCCTCGGTGTGGACCACTTTTTCGCCGCCGTTGGCGATGGTGTCGTCGATAAGCTTGCGTAGCTCGATCTGGTAGTCGTCGGTATATTCGGTCGGATCGAGATCCGAGGACATGCTCTCGACGAGCGACGTTGCCATCTTCACTTCTTGTGGACGCGCCTTGGGCGCATCGTCGAGCGAGGGGAATTCCGCGGCCCGCACTTCATCGGGCCACAGGAGCGTCTGGATCACCAGGACGTCGCCGCGCACCCGCAGCGCGGCCAGTCGCGTCTTTTGGCGAAGCGTGAAGTGCACCAACGCGGTGCGTTCGGTTTCCAGCAAGGTCTGCCGCAGCAGAACGTAGGCCTTGGGGGACGACGAGTCCGGCTCGAGGAAATAGCTTTTGTCGAACAGGATCGGGTCGATTTGGTCGGTCGGTACGAACTCCAGAACCGGAATTTCGTGCTTCTCGGCTGCGGGTAGTTTGTCGAAGTCCTCGTCGGTCAGGATCACGCGCTCGCCATCGGGAGAGTCGTATGCCTTGTCGATGTCGGCGAACTGGACCGACTTTCCGCATTCACTACAGATACGGTCGTATTTGATTCGCCCACCGTCCTTGCCATGGACCTGGTGAAACCGAATGTCGTGTGTCTCGGTCGCCGAGTACACCTTCACCGGGACATTGACGAGCCCGAAGGCGATCGATCCCTTCCAAATGGAACGCATGGGGTTCATGATTCACGAGAATCACGTGCGGTGTCGACTGAACCGCTGAGCAACCGGCCCTTGTTTCACGAATTGACCCCCTGATTGCACCAATTGACCCTGATTTCACGAATTGAGCACTGTCCGGGCGATGGCCAGGCGCGTGGCGGTGGGTAGCGTGGGAAACATTCGAATCATCGCGTGGACGGTGCCCGCCGCGTCGGAACGACCGGACAGGTACGACGCCTGAAGCGCAACCGGCAGGTCGAAAAAGCTTGCGAAGAACTGCGGAACCAGAGCTGGATCGAGAGCGAGTGCGGTTTTGAGTCCGAGATTGCGAAGTCGCTGTACCGCCCAGATCTGGAGCGATCCGACGCGCCTGCCTCGGCGTACTGCGTCGACCAGGTCGTCCACGGCGGCAAGAGATGCCGCAACGCTGTAGCCGGTGGCTGGGTGCATCATCGGAGAACGCGAACCGAATCTGACGACGTCATCTTCGCCCAGCTTCCTCGGCGGCGGTTGAACGGGGAATCGCACTCGTTCGACCGACTCGGAACCGGACAGGACGAGTCCCCGTGCTCGTAGTCGGATGTGAAGCCTGTCGCGGAGGACACGGATGTCCAGCGCGGGTCGACCGACCAGACACGTCTCCTCGAGCAGGATCGACTCCTCGCTCGAGCGGACGGTGTACAGAAAGCTCGGTACTGCGCCCGGGTCGGTGCCGTTGTCGTGCCGCCAATCCATGAACCACGCTCCCGCCGACTCCAGCAGCGGCTCGGCAACCTCGCGTGGGACGATCACGCCGTAGGCAGTCTGCTCGGCGAGCCTGGGCATTCCGATCGTCCCCCGTGCATCGACAACGGTGGCTCCCGAGACGATCGTGCCGTCCGTCAACGTCACGTCGCTCGATGTGATGCGTTGTGCGGTGCCGGTCACCAACCGGGCGTTGTCGACCCTGAGCGCGGTCTGCAGGGCCAGCGTGTCGAGCACGCAGTAAGTCCTATCGATCGACTGCCTGCGGGTGGTCCACACTGCCGGATCGTCGGTGCTGGTGCCGATGACGGATGCTGGAAGCCAGAACGGGAGCTCGTCTTTCCACGCCGAATACGTCGGTGTCCAGCGCCGATCGGGATTGGGGTCGACAGCAATCACATCGAGACCGTGCGCTGATGCCCGATGCGTCAGTGCTCGCCCCGCCGGGCCGAGGCCGACTACAACCAAATCGGCAGTGGCGCGACCAGTGGCTGGAGGGTGGCTCACAGCCCGCCGGTTGCTAGCAGCCCGCCGTCGACCCGAATGGTCTCACCGGTGATCCACGAGGATTCGTCGGAGACGAGAAAGCCGACGAGACTTGCCACGTCCTCCGGGTTTCCCAGTCGCTTCATCGGATATACCGATGCAGCCTTGTCCTCGCCACCGGCAACCAGTGCCTCGGCGAATTTGGTTTTGACCACGCCCGGTGCCACCGCATTGATGCGGATGGACGGGCCGAGCTGCCAGGCGAGTTCTTCGGTGAGCCGGATGAGAGCTGCCTTCGATGCTCCGTATGCCGCAATGACACCGGTCGAGCGCAGTCCGGCCACACTCGCGATGTTGACGATAGCGCCGCCGTGTTCGCCCATCCAGTTGTGGTAAGCCTCCTGCACGAACCCGAGCGTTGCGACGACGTTGGTGTCGAAGATCTTCTTCACGCCGTCGAGATCGGCGTCCATGAGGGGTCCGTACACGGGATTGATACCGGTGTTGTTGATCAAGATATCCAATGAACCGAACTTTTCGATCGTCTGTGTCACAGCGTCGCGGCGGGACTGTGCATCGCCTGCATTGCCGGCGATCGTGAGTACCTCGGCGCCCTCGCCTGCGCCTTCGAGGAGTTCGTCTTTTGCATCGGCGAGCGGTTCGGGCTTGCGCGCAGTGATGGCTACCCGCGCACCCCGGTTCAACAGTTCGGCAGCGATTGCCTTGCCGATTCCTCTGCTGGCGCCAGTGACGAGAGCCACTTTCCCGGTGAGATCCCTGTGCTGTGCTGTGTTCGCGGCGGTCATGAGCGAGACGTTACCGGGGTCACCGTCCGACTTGGTGAGAGCATGGCCGTCGAGGGTCTAAAATGAGAGGTTGCTCGTGCCGCACCCCGGCGTCGTCGCTCGCGATGGCTTTTTCTTTACATTCAGTCACCAGTCGTTCAACCCTAGGAGCATCCGCGTGATCACCGCCACCGACTTGGAAGTTCGTGCCGGTGTCCGCACGTTGCTCTCGGCCCCAGGACCCGCCCTTCGCATACAGGCCGGTGATCGAATCGGCCTCGTCGGCCGTAACGGTGCAGGCAAGACTACGACACTGCGCATCCTCGCGGGCGAGAGTGAGCCGTACGCGGGTCACGTCGTCCGAACGGGGGATCTCGGCTATCTGCCCCAGGACCCCAAGGAAGGCGACCTGGACGTTCTCGCCAAGAACCGCGTCCTGTCCGCCCGCGGACTCGACACGCTGTTACAGCAGATGGAGAAGCAGCAGGCGCTGATGGCCGAGGTTGCCGACGAGAACCGTCTCGATCGGGCGGTACGCAAGTACGGCGAGCTGGAGGAGCGCTTCGCTTCGCTCGGCGGCTACGAGGCGGAGAGCGAGGCTGCTCGCATTTCCAACAGTCTTGGGCTGCCGGACCGAATTTTGAATCAGGCACTGCGCACGCTGTCCGGCGGTCAGCGTCGACGAGTCGAGTTGGCTCGTATTCTGTTCGCAGCCTCTGACGGCAGTGGCGGACGGTCCGAGACAACGCTGTTGCTCGACGAGCCGACCAACCACCTCGACGCCGACTCGATAACCTGGCTCCGCGGCTTTCTGCAGAGCCACGAGGGCGGGTTGGTTGTCATCAGTCACGACGTCGAACTGCTGGGCGATGTCGTGAACAGAGTGTGGTTCCTTGATGCGGTCCGCGGCGAAGCGGACATCTACAACATGAACTGGAAGAAGTACATCGACGCTCGGGCCACGGATGAGCAGCGCCGTCGTCGTGAGCGTGCCAACGCCGAAAAGAAGGCAGGCGCACTGCGAGTCCAGGCCGCAAAGATGGGCGCCAAGGCAACGAAAGCTGTTGCGGCGCAAAACATGGCGAAGCGGGCCGACAAGTTGCTCGCGAACCTCGATGCCGAGCGAGTGTCGGACCGGGTCGCCCACATCAGGTTCCCTGAACCTGCCCCGTGCGGTAAGACTCCGCTGATGGCCAAGAACCTGACCAAGATGTACGGATCGCTGGAGATATTCGCAGGCGTCGACCTCGCGATCGACCGCGGCAGCCGAGTGGTGGTTCTCGGCCTGAACGGCGCAGGCAAGACAACGCTTCTGCGGATCCTTGCGGGCACCGAGAAGTCCGATTCCGGACAGATCGACCCGGGCCACGGGCTCCGTGTCGGCTACTTCGCACAGGAACACGACACGCTCGACGACGCTGCCTCGGTGTGGGAGAACATCCGCCACGCGGCTCCCGACACGGGGGAGCAAGAGCTCCGTTCGTTGCTCGGCGCGTTCATGTTCACTGGTCCGCAGCTGGAACAGCCTGCGGGCACGTTGTCGGGCGGCGAGAAGACTCGTCTCGCCCTGGCCGGCCTCGTGTCATCAGCGGCCAACGTGCTTCTCCTCGACGAGCCCACCAACAACCTCGACCCGATTTCGCGTGAGCAGGTGCTGGACGCACTGCGCAGTTACAAGGGCGCTGTCGTGTTGGTAACGCACGATCCGGGCGCGGCAGAGGCATTGTCACCGGAACGAGTGATTCTTCTTCCTGACGGCACCGAGGACCACTGGTCTCAGGAGTACCTCGAGTTGATTCAGCTCGCCTGATCTCCGCGATGGTCGTGCGATTCGAGGGCGTCGGGAGTTTCGCTTGTTCCCTCGTGCCGCAGATGGTCGTCCTCTACCCTGAGTCGGGGGGTATTGGTGAGTGCGGGTCCCGAGGGTCGCTCCACGGGCTCGCTCCTGGTCATCGCTGACTGGAGGAACCCATGGCGCGTACGCGAGTTCGAACGACCGGGAAGAATGACGACGTCCGTGGACGCGGGGGCGCGCGGGAGTCGTCGTACGTCAAGGGCGCTCGTATCACTGGTGATTCCCGTGATCGGTTGCAGTCGTCTCTCAAGGAGCTTTACGAGAGCGGAGCCAGTATCAGGTCCTTGGCCACTAGTACAGGGCGCTCGTACGGGTTCGTGCACAAAGTGCTTGCCGAGTCAGGGACCGTACTGCGCGCACGCGGGGGGCCCAACCGCAAGCGCGCGCAGTAACACCCCGCGCGCAGTACGCAGTGCCCTCGGCGCAATCAGTGCGGCGCGTCCGACTTGCGTACCGACTCTTCGACCAAATCGAGAACGGCAGACAGGTTTGGGCCGCTCTGCCCGGACGCGATGCGCGCGACGAGTCCGTCGAGCACGAGGTCGAGATACTCGACCATGACTTCCTGAGGCACATCGTCGCGCAGTCGGCCCGCTGTCTTCTGACGTTCGAGACGAGCGTGTGTGGCGTCGGTGAGTTCGGCGGATTTCTCGGACCAACTCTCGCGGAATTCAGGGTCGGTGCGAAGCCGACGTGCTATCTCCAGCCGAGTACCGAGCCACTCGAAGCTGTCCGGTTGCTCCAGGATGTCGCGCATTACCTGCACGAGACCCTGTGTGGCAGCGACCTCGGCCATGCGTCGCGCGTCTTCCTGCGCCAACGCAAGAAACAGGCCGTCCTTGTCCTTGAAGTGGTGGAAGATCGCACCGCGTGAGAGTCCGGTGGCCTCCTCTAGGCGGCGGACCGTCGCTCCCTCGTAGCCGAACTCGCCGAAGCATCGGCGTGCGCCGTCGAGGATCTCGCTCCGCCGCGCGGCCAACTGGTCTTCACTGACCTTGGGCACTGTGTCGTTCCTACTCTCGGTGAGAAAGTGCTCGAGCTGCGATGGACCCGGAAGAACATACTTCCGGGTCCATCGCAGCTCGATCGGATCAGTACATATTTCGGCGGGTAGCCGATCAGCCCCTGATCATGTTGCGAAGCACGTACTGCAGGATTCCGCCATTGCGGTAGTAGTCGGCCTCACCGGGCGTATCGATGCGGACGACTGCGTCGAACTCGACCTTCGTTCCGTCGGTTTTGGTCGCCGTGACGGCCATCGTCTTCGGGGTGACGCCTTCGTTCAGCTTGTCGACGCCGGTGATGTCGAACGTCTCGGTGCCGTCCAACTTCAGCGACTTGGCGCTTTCACCCACTGGGAACTGGAGAGGGACAACACCCATACCGATGAGGTTGGAGCGGTGGATACGCTCGAACGACTCGGTGATGACTGCCTTCACACCGAGAAGCGAGGTGCCCTTCGCTGCCCAGTCACGCGAGGATCCCGAACCATATTCCTTACCGCCGAGGACGACGAGTGGGATGCCCGCTTCCTGGTAGTTCTGCGACGCGTCGTAAATGAAGGACTGCGGTCCACCGTCCTGGGTGAAGTCGCGGGTGTAGCCACCCGAGACGTCGTCGAGCAGCTGGTTCTTCAGCCGGATGTTCGCGAATGTTCCACGAATCATGACCTCGTGGTTACCTCGACGCGATCCAAGCGAGTTGTAGTCCTTGCGTTCCACACCGTGCGAATCGAGGTACTGCGCGGCAGGAGTGCCGGCCTTGATCGGGCCCGCCGGGCTGATGTGGTCGGTGGTGACCGAGTCGCCGAGCAACGCGAGAACGCGGGCACCCGTGATGTTCTCGACAGGTGCCGGATCCATCGTCATTCCGTCGAAGTACGGGGGCTTCCGAACGTACGTGGACTTCGGGTCCCAGTCGAAGGTGTCGCCTTCAGGGGTGGACAGGTTCTGCCAGCGACTGTCACCGGCGAAGATCGTCTCGTAGGACTTGCGGAACATGTCCTGGCTGATCGAGGACTGGATGGTCTCTTCGATCTCCTGTGCCGATGGCCAGATGTCCTTCAGATACACGGGGTTGCCCTCGTGGTCGGTGCCGAGCGCATCGGTCTCGAAGTCGAAGTCCATGGTCCCGGCAAGACCGTAGGCAATGACGAGGGGCGGCGAGGCCAGGTAGTTCATCTTGACGTCGGGGGAGATCCGACCCTCGAAGTTGCGGTTGCCCGAGAGCACGGCAGTGACGGACAAGTCGTTGTCGTTGATCGCCTTCGAGATCGGCTCGAGCAGTGGGCCGGTGTTACCGATGCATGTAGTGCAACCATAACCGCCGAGGTAGTAGCCGAGCTTCTCGAGATACGGCCACAATCCGGCCTTCTCGTAGTAGTCGGTGACGACCTGCGAACCCGGTGCCATGTTGGTCTTGACCCACGGCTTGGTCGAGAGTCCCTTGTCGACGGCGTTGCGAGCGAGCAGCGCTGCGCCGAGCATGACGGATGGGTTCGAGGTGTTGGTGCAGGAAGTGATGCCTGCAACCACCACGGCACCGTGATCGAGGACGAATTCGCCTGCCTCGTCGGTAGTGACTCGCACCGGCTTGCTCGGACGGCCCTCGGATCCGTACGCGGCGGAGCGAACGTCGACGGAGTCCTCTTCGGCGAAGCTCAGCGACGCGGAGTCACTGGCCGGGAACGACTCGTCGAGGGCCTCGTCCAGCTTGCTGTCACCCTCGTGCGCCGGGTGGTTCTCTTCGACGTAGTTGTGAATGTCCTTGCGGAACGCAATCTTCGACTCGGACAACAGGATTCGGTCCTGCGGGCGCTTCGGGCCTGCAATCGACGGAACGACGTCGCCGAGATCGAGCTCGATGTACTCGGAGTACACGGCCTCGTTCTCGGGGTCATGCCACATGCCCTGTTCCTTGGCGTACGCCTCGACGAGCGCGAGCTGCTCGTCGCTGCGGCCGGTGAGGCGCAGGTAACTGATGGTTTCCTCGTCGATCGGGAAGATTGCTGCAGTGGAACCGAATTCAGGGCTCATGTTGCCGAGTGTCGCGCGGTTCGCCAGCGGGACCTCGGAGACACCCTTGCCGTAGAACTCGACGAACTTGCCGACGACGCCGTGCTTGCGCAGCATCTGGGTGGCTGTCAAAACTACGTCGGTCGCGGTTACCCCTGGCTTGATCTCACCGGAGAGCTTGAAGCCGACCACTCGGGGGATGAGCATGGAGACGGGCTGGCCGAGCATCGCTGCCTCGGCCTCGATGCCGCCGACGCCCCAGCCGAGCACGCCGAGGCCGTTGACCATCGTCGTGTGCGAATCGGTACCAACGCAGGTGTCCGGGTAGGCCTGGCCCTTGCGGGTCATGATGGTCGGTGCAAGGTACTCGATGTTGACCTGATGGACGATGCCCATGCCGGGAGGGACGACCTTGAAGTCGTCGAATGCGCCCTGGCCCCAACGCAGGAACTGGTAGCGCTCGCCGTTCCGCTCGTATTCGAGGTCGACGTTGCGCTCGAGGGCATCGGCGCGGCCGAAGACATCGAGGATCACCGAGTGGTCGATGACCATGTCGGCGGGGGAGAGCGGATTGACCTTGTTCGGGTCGCCGCCCAGGGTCGTGACGGCTTCGCGCATGGTGGCGAGGTCGACGATGCACGGGACACCGGTGAAGTCCTGCATGATGACTCGAGCAGGGGTGAACTGGATTTCGATGCTCGGGTCCGCGGACGGGTCCCACGATGCAATCGAACGTATGTGGTCGGCGGTGATGTTGGCACCGTCCTCGGTGCGAAGGAGGTTCTCCGCGAGGACCTTCAGCGCGTAGGGCAACTTCTCGGCACCGGGAAGGGCCGACAAGCGGAAGATCTCGTACGAGTTCTCTCCAACTTCGAGGGTGCCCTTTGCACCGAATGAATCATTACTGGCGGTCACTTCAGCTCCACTCGTCTATGAGGCACACCGCCGACGGGGCTGTGTCGACGGTTGAAGCGAAACGTTCTTCTCGGCAGATCGGCGCACGCGACGATCGTCCGGTGAACGTTCCGACGGCAAGTCTAACAGTACGCTTGTCCTGTTGACGCGAAGGGCAGCCTACATCGCTGTACGCAAGCCTTTGCGTTGTCGATCTTCGTTCAGGTAGGTGTCTGCCGCAATACAGGAAAGGCTCACCTACAGGTGCTCACTCCGGAGATGGACGGGATGTCGTCGGCGAGTCACGCGAGGTTCGTGCGGCCATGTTCGTACCCTTCGGTAGGCCGTTGCGGCTGTTCCTGATAATTTCTGCCGATGAAGCACACGTTGTATTTCGACTGGACGAGAGATGCCTGAACCGATTTTTGCTTTTGTTCCGCTTGCGGCCGACGTGCCCCCTGGCGTGGACGTCGACACGATCGTCGCCGAGGTTGCGGCGACCGGTGTGAGTGCGCCGTCCGACATCGAGGGTGGTCTGCTCGACGCGGTGCAGCGTGCCGAACAGCACGGGATGGAACTGAGCATCGTCGTCCTTCGAGAAGATCCGCGCCACGATTCGCAGCTACGTGACCTTGCCACCGCCGTCGGTGCGCAGGACGGTGGAACAGTTCTGGTGCTGAGCCCGGGCCAGGTCGGGTCGTTCAGTGACACGGTCAGTCGCGTTGTGCTCGAGTCCGGGCAAGATCGCACCTATACAGGCAACCCTGTCGTAGCGGCGGACAATTTTGTCGACACTCTGGTCGAGCCTCAAACTCACTGGACTCTCATCACCGTTGCGCTGATCGTGGTGGTGGCCGCGGGCACCGCAATCACGGCAGGATTGAAAATTCGACGGCGTACCGAGAAGCCGCAGTCGGGCGAACCGCAGGCCGATTCGCCGGGTGAACGGCCTGTGCAAACCTCGTGATCGGCTGCCGCTAGGCGAGACGCCAGCCCTCGATTGCTTCACTCGGCCACGGGTGGAGCATTTTTGTTCGCCTGGGAAAAAGTCAAAAAAAATGTTTCCCGCAAAAGGCCTGACCAGCGCATTCTCCACAGCGAAATTACGAATGTGTCATTTGTTACTGGAGTTTCATTAGTGTGCAAAGTGTCGTACGGTGCCATTGGCACTGCTGGGGAAGGAGTGTCGCAGAGGGCAGAGGTCTATCCGAGATCATTCGGGGGGCTGCTGCTTCGGGTGTGACTGACGTGGTCTACACCTGTCGTGTTGCTGCGTGCTCTCTCCCTGCTCGGTCGGCGAAACGACGAACTCACTCGAGAATTGTCGACATCGTTCGTCCGGCGTCGACGTCCCTTCCGTGGGTCGCCGCGAGCGCCGGGACCGAGGGAGACATTTGTGAGCCGACGAGCATTCGGTGTTACTCGCCGCAGCGCGTTCTCGAGCACGGCGCGGCTACTGGTGGGAGTTGGACTGGTCGCGGCACTCATGGCTGCTACGTCGGGCACTGCTGCCGCAGTACCGCCGCCGCCGCCCAACCCGTCGGATTCCGATATCGCTGCTGCAGGAACGCGCGTCGACGAACATCTTGGCGCCGTCGGTGCGCTGATCAATCAGGTCGCGGCCGCCAACGAGCAGCTCGCTCAGCTCGACGCCGATGTGGCAGTCAAGCGTGAAGACGTGAACAAGGCGCTCGTAGACCTCCAGAATGCGCGAGACGCCGCCGATGTCGCTGCTCAACTGGTGGGCGTCGCACAGCAGGCACTCACCGACGCGGGGACTCAAATCCAGGCAGCACAGCAAAAATTCAACGACTTCGCAGTGTCGAGTTACACCCAGGGAACGGGCGTTGCGTCGGTCTCCTCTTTCCTTGGTTCAACGGGTCCTGACGACGTTCTCGATCGTGCTCAGGTTCTGAAGGTTTTGTCGAACAGTCAGAATGCTGTTCTCGATGGGCTGCAACGAGCTCGCACCGAGCAGGCGAACCGCGACTCTGCCGCGCGCGAGAGCAAACAGCAAGCGGATGTGGCTGCATCGGACGCGGAGTCGAAGAGAGCAGAAGCAGAGGACGCGATCGCGGCCGCACGGGCTGCGCTCGCGGAGCAGGCAGACCAGAAGGTCGCGATCGAAGGTCAGCGTGACTCGGCGCAGAGTCAGCTCGACGCGGCGCGAACCGATGTAGCCGGACTGCAGGATCAGCGCGTCGCATACAGCTCGTGGGAGCAGCAGAAGGCAGCCGAGGATGCGGCGATCGCCGCCGCAGCGTCGGCCGCCCGTGAGGCAGCAGTGCAGGCGGCAACTCGGGTCGCAGCCAACCAGGCCGCTTCCGCTGCAGCGGCGGCCGCAGCAGCGGGTCAGCGTTCCCACACCGACATCGACGACTCCGACAGCAGCGACGCAGCCGATACGAGCACCGGCACGAGCACCGGCACGACATCGACGACTCCGAAGAAGCCGCGTAGTTCAGGCCAGTCGACGCCCTCGGTCACCGGAAGTGCTGCCGTGGAACTTGCCGTCGACCGCGGTATGGCGCAGCTCGGGGTTCCATACTCCTGGGGCGGAGGTGACGAGAACGGTCCGACCAAGGGAATTCGCGACGGCGGAGTTGCCGATACCTACGGCGACTACAACAAAGTCGGGTTCGATTGCTCCGGCCTGATGATCTACGCATTCGCCGGCCTCGGAATCTCGCTTCCCCATTACACCGGTTACCAGTACACGGCAGGCGAGCAAGTGCCCACCTCGGACATGAAGCGCGGCGACATGCTCTTCTACGGCGCCAATGCGAGCCAGCACGTTGCCCTGTACCTCGGGGACGGCAAGATGCTCGAAGCGCCCCAGTCGGGCGACGTCGTCAAGATTTCTCCTGTCCGATACGGCGGCATGACGCCGTACGCGGTGCGCATGGTGTCGTGACCCTGTTGCCGAACAGCTTGTCGGCACCTGCTTGCTCGATGATGTCCGTGCCTCGCCAATCGTGATCGGCTCGTGCCGATACGCCCACCGGACGCGTATGACGAACCGCGACGTTCGCTGTGGGTACTAGGCCCCGGACCGGGCGCCGGTAGCCTGAGGCGGGAACCTACGGCACGTGCGAACATCACCTGCAACGGTTGGTGGGGAACAAGCGAACGTGCCCACGAAATGTTTCGAGCGAAAGCGGTGAATTCTTGGTGGCATCACGTGACGGCGGCGAATCGGTCAGCAGCGTGTCGAAGGACAACACGTCGAACGGCAGTGAGTCCAAAGACAGCGATTCGAACGGCAGCGATTCGAACGGCAGCGATTCGAACGGCAGCGGTTCGAACGGCAGCGCGCGGAGCGGGGGAGGTTCGAGCCGGACGGACGTAACCTCACTCGCCGAGGACGTCAAGATTCTCGAGCAGGCCGTGTACGAAGTCAAGCGCGTCATCGTCGGTCAGGACCGCTTGGTGGAACGAATCCTCGTCGGTCTCCTCGCGCGTGGCCACGTCCTCCTCGAAGGGGTGCCAGGAGTAGCGAAAACCCTTGCTGTGGAGACGTTTGCGCGTGTTGTCGGCGGATCGTTTTCGCGCGTCCAGTTCACGCCCGACCTCGTCCCAACAGATCTCATCGGTACTCGCATCTACCGTCAAGGCCGCGAGGAGTTCGACACCGAGCTCGGCCCTGTGGTCGCCAACTTCGTCCTCGCCGACGAAATCAACCGTGCGCCCGCAAAGGTGCAGTCGGCACTGCTCGAGGTCATGGCCGAACGCCAAGTGTCCATCGGCGGCAAGACGTTCCAGATGCCCGACCCGTTCCTGGTCATGGCTACACAGAACCCGATCGAGAACGAAGGCGTCTACCCGCTTCCCGAAGCTCAGCGTGACCGCTTTCTCTTCAAGATCATCGTCGACTACCCGACGGTGGAGGAGGAGCGCGAGATCGTCTACCGAATGGGTACGACTGTTCCGACGCCGAGGCAAATCCTCGACCCAGCCGAACTGGTCCGCCTTCAGAACGTTGCGAGCTCCGTGTTCGTTCACCACGCTCTCGTCGATTACGTCGTACGTGTCATCGCAGCCACCAGGACACCCGAACAGCTGGGGCTCGACGATGTCGCAAGCTGGATCGCCTACGGGGCGTCCCCCCGCGCCACACTGGGCATCATCGCCGCTTCGCGCGCACTCGCTTTGCTCCGCGGGCGCGACTACGTGGTTCCGCAGGATGTTCTCGAAGTCATTCCCGACGTGCTTCGCCACCGCCTTGTACTGTCCTACGACGCACTGGCGGACGAGGTCACGCCGGAGGATGTCATCACGCGCGTCCTGCAAACCGTCGGGCTGCCACAGGTTGCGCCGCAAGCGGTGGGTGGAACTCAGCAGGCTGCCCCGTCCCAGATCCAGCACCCCCAACAGGTTCCAGGCGCCCAGCAGTTTCCCAACCAGCAACAGTTTCCCAACCAGCAGCAGGGATTCGGGCCAGGGGGTCCGCAGGGACCGGTCAATTACGGCCCTGGTCAGTTCCACGGAAGCGGGGGACAGCCGAGCCAGCAGGCACCGCTCCAGCAGGCTCCGGCCGCGTCGGGTCAGAAGCCGACCGGAAACGCATCCGCCGCGGGTAGCCAGCAGCAGTGAGCGGCGCACTTGCCGGAGGGGCGGGCGGTCGTGCGCAAGCGACTTCGCGTCCACCATCGTTCCGTAGCGGTGAGTTACGAGATCCATCGCTTGCGGCCGCACTCCGCACATTGGAGCTGACCGTTCGACGGCGCTTGGACGGCGTGCTCCACGGCGACCATCTCGGACTCATACCAGGCCCAGGGTCAGAGCCAGGCGATGCGCGCGAGTATCAGCCCGGCGACGACGTTCGCCAGATGGATTGGTCTGTCACCGCTCGGACGACCCATCCGCACGTGCGGCAGTCGGTGGCCGACCGAGAACTCGAGACATGGATGGTGGTGGATCTGTCGGCGAGTCTCGATTTCGGTACCACCGGATGCGAGAAGCGCGATCTTGCTGTGGCGGCCGCAGCGGCGATCACACACTTGACCGGCGGTGGCGGAAACAGAGTCGGCGCAGTGGTCGCCACCGGCGCGGCCACCACTCGGATACCTGCGCGTGGTGGCCGTATCCATTCGCAGGCGATGCTGCGCACGATTGCGACGACGCCGAGCGCAGGCGACGGTGTTCGGGGCGATCTCCGTGTTGCGATCGAGTCGCTTCGACGTCCTCAACGCCGCCGCGGCATGGCCGTCGTCATCAGCGATTTCCTCGGCCCCATCGACTGGGAGCGTTCGCTTCGCGCCATTTCAGCCCGTCACGACATACTGGCCGTCGAAGTGGTCGATCCTCGAGATCTCGAGCTGCCCGACATAGGAGATGTGGTGCTGCACGACCCCGAAACCGGGCGCACCCGGGAGTTCAGTACGACTCCGAAGCTGCGCGCGGACTACGCGGAGGCAGCGGCCGCGCATCGTGACGACGTCGAGCGTGCTCTGCGCCGGTGTGGATCGCCACGATTGACACTTCGGACCGATGGTGACTGGATTTCGGACGTGGTCCGATTCGTCACCTCGCGACGACACACGCTCGGTGCAAGTGCTGTCAACACTGCTAGGGCCGGCCGCCGATGAGTTTGACGGATTTCGCCTCTCCGTGGTGGCTGCTGTTCCTGTTCGTCGTGGTCGGCTTGGTTGTCGGCTACGTTCTCGCCCAGCGACGACGGCATCGGCACACCCTGCGTTTCTCGAACATGGAGCTACTCGAAAAAGTTGCGCCTACTCGACCCGGATATTGGCGACACGTTCCTACGGCGCTCGTGCTCGTCGGATTGTTGTTGTTGACTGTTGCCCTGGCAGGCCCCACCTCGGATCAGCGGGTGCCCCGTAACCGTGCAACCGTCATGCTCGTCATCGACGTCTCGCTCTCGATGGAGGCAACCGATGTCGAGCCCTCACGCCTAGCCGCGGCTCAGGAAGCGGGCAAATCGTTCGCCGATGGTCTAACGCCTGGAATCAATCTCGGGCTGGTTGCGTTCGCGGGTACGGCCTCGGTTCTTGTCTCTCCCACCGCGAATCGTGAAGCTACGAAGGCCGCGATCGACAAGCTCCAACTGAGCGAACGAACCGCCACCGGCGAAGCGATCTTCACTTCGCTCCAGTCCATCGACACCCTCGGCGCGGTTCTGGGTGGAGGAGATGCTGCCCCGCCTGCTCGGATCGTGTTGTTGTCCGACGGTAAGCAGACGGTTCCCGAGAACCCGGACGACCCGCGGGGTGGATACACCGCAGCGCGGGCCGCCGCCGAGAAGAACGTGCCGATCTCGACAATCTCTTTCGGGACCAGCTATGGCACTGTCGATATCGAGGGCGAGGGTGGAGCGGAACGCGTCCCGGTCCCCGTCGACGACCCGTCGTTGAAAGAGATCGCATCCCTGTCGGGTGGCAGTTTCTTCACAGCGTCTTCGCTAGAAGAATTGCGGGCGGTATACGACACCCTCGAGGAACAAATCGGGTTCGAGATCACTCGCGGCGACGCGAGCAGGCCATGGCTGATTCTCGGAGTCCTTTTCACCGCAACAGGATTGGGCACTGCTTTGGTTCTGCGGCAAAGATTGCCCTGATTCGCTGTTATTACTCACCAGTAAGTTTCGCTTTGTCATTCCAGGACGAACAGATAGGTTGCAGGCATGTCCAAACCCGACTTCATCGCTCGATCGGTACTCGTCACCGGAGGTAACCGAGGCATCGGTCTGTCCATTGCACAGCGTCTCGCGGCCGACGGTCACAAGGTTGCCGTCACGCACCGTGGGTCCGGCGCACCCGAAGGTCTGTTGGGTGTCGTCTGCGACGTCACCGATTCGGATTCGGTCGACAAGGCATTCAAAGAGGTCGAAGAGAAGCAGGGCCCCGTCGAGGTGCTCGTGGCCAACGCGGGAATTACCGACGACACGTTGCTCATGCGCATGACGGAAGAGCAGTTCGAGCGGGTCATCGATGCCAACCTGACCGGTGCATTCAGAGTTGCCAAGCGCGCCAACCGTGCGATGCTGCGTGCTCGATGGGGCCGGATGGTGTTCTTGAGTTCAGTGGTCGCACTGGGCGGGGGGCCTGGCCAGATCAACTACGCAGCGTCCAAGGCCGGCGTCATCGGAATGGCTCGCTCGATCACGCGTGAACTCGGGTCGCGGTCGATCACCGCCAACGTCGTGTCTCCTGGTTTCATCGAAACCGATATGACCGCGGACCTGCCCGACGATCTGCGCACCAGAGCAAAGGAATTCATTCCACTTCAGCGTTTGGGACAGCCCGAAGACGTGGCCGCGGTGGTGAGCTTTCTCGCCGGCCCCGACTCCGCATACGTTTCCGGCGCCGTCATTCCCGTCGACGGTGGCATGGGCATGGGTCACTGATTTCATTTATTTCTCGTTCTCGATCAGATCGGTAAGGAAGACACATGGGCGGACTGCTCGAAGGCAAGACAATTCTCGTGACGGGCATCATCACCGATGCTTCGATCGCGTTCCACGCGGCTGCGATGGCGCAGAATCAGGGCGCGAAGGTGATCATCACCGGGTTCGACCGGCTTCGGTTGATCGACCGGATCGCACTGCGACTGCCGCAGCCGGTGCCCCCGGCAATCGAACTCGATGCCACCAATGAAGAGCACCTTGCGGCACTCGCGGATCGGGTTCGTGAGCTCGCGCCCGAGGGCGTCGACGGTGTGTTGCACTCAATTGCGTTCGCTCCCCGAACCCTGATGGGGCCGGACGCGAAGCCTTTCCTCGAAGGCCCCGGACCCGACGCCGCGCGCGCGTTCGAGATCTCGGCGTGGAGCTATGCATCGTTGGCTCGGGCTGTACTGCCCGTCATGAACGAGGGAGGCTCCATCGTCGGAATGGATTTCGATCCGCGAACCGCGATGCCGTACTACAACTGGATGGGTGTCGCGAAGGCCGCGCTCGAGTCTGTCAACCGCTACGTCGCCCGCGAGGTCGGTCAGGCCAAGCGCGTTCGCTCCAATCTCGTCGCCGCGGGCCCGATCCGCACGCTCGCAGCCAAGGCGATCGCAGGCACGGCAACCGGTGATGCACAGAAGATGCAACAGCTGAACGAGTACTGGGACGGTGCGTCGCCTATCGGTTGGAACTACGACGACCCGACGGCCGTCGCCAAGTCCATCTGTGCGTTGCTCTCGGATTGGTTGCCCGGTACTACTGGTTCGATCATCTATGTCGATGGTGGCGCGAGCCACAACACGTACCTGCCGGACAACATGTAAGCGTCCGCCATGCACCCGAGCGGCCTTGATCGACGATCGCGTCGATCAGGGCCGCTTGTGTAGGTGTGTACCGGGTACGGGCGTACTGCGTGTTCGGTCACGCTCGACCTGGGCGCACAATGGAGTGATGACTTCGGGAGATATCACCACATCCGCAGAGCAGAGCTACGACGCTCTGCTCGTTCTTTCTTTCGGCGGCCCTGAAGAACCCGCTCACGTCCGTCCGTTTCTCGAGAACGTCACGCGAGGTCGTGGAGTGCCTCCCGAAAGGCTCGACGCAGTGGTCGAGCACTACATGCACTTCGGTGGCGTCTCGCCGATCAACGCTCTCAATCGTGACATCATCGCGGCCGTGAAGTCCGAATTGGCCTCGGCTGGAATCGAATTGCCGGTGTACTTCGGAAATCGAAACTGGCATCCCATGGTCGAGGACACCGTCGCGGTGATGAAGGCCGATGGAGTTCGGCGAGCACTCGTGTTCCCGACGTCGGCGTGGGGCGGTTACTCGGGTTGTCGGCAGTACCACGAGGATATCGCGCGCGCTCGCGATGCGGTCGTCGATGCCCCCGATCTGGTGAAAATCCGTCAGTACTACGACCATCCGTTGATGATCGCGGCATTCGCCGATGCGATCAACGTCGCATTGGATTCGCTGCCGCCGGAATCGCGTGCAGGTGCACGAGTGGTGTTCACTGCACATTCCGTTCCCAGCGCGGCCGACGTCAACGCCGGCCCGCCCACAGACGGTGGCCATCTCTACAGCCGCCAGGTCGCGGACGCTTCGCGGCTCGCAGCTGCTGCAGCAGGGATAGCCGGATACGACCTGGTGTGGCAGTCGCGCTCGGGTCCTCCTCAGGTTCCGTGGCTGGAGCCCGATATCTGCGACCATCTGGAAACGCTGGCGGACAAGGGCGTCGACGCTGTTGTCGTGTGCCCAATTGGTTTCGTGTCCGACCACCTCGAGGTTGTGTGGGATCTCGACACCGAGGCGGAGCAGAAGGCAGGGGAGTTGCGCATGGCGTTCGCGCGTGCGTCGACGCCCGGTACCGACGCGCGATTTGCTCGGATGGTCGTCGAACTCGTGCGCGAGCACCTCGACGCAGTGCCTGCCCGCGGGATCGGTTCCGTGCCGCGATACGGCACGACTCTCAACGGACGTCGATGCCACCTCCAGTGTTGCGAGCAGCCGACGAGACCCGCGCGCGCACCCGCATCTTGACCCCTGCGTACACGCACGTGCGTGTACGTAGAGGTGAGTGTCAGCGGCGGGGAACGCTCGATTCGATGCAGCTGGCAACTGCACTGAGCCGTGCGGAGCGGACTGTCGCCCATAGTGGCCGCACCAGCGATTCTCGTGCTGCTGCAGCGGATGCGGTGGGTGCTTCCGTAGGCGACGAGTGCTGAGCCACCGAGAGAATCGCGGCTACTCGGTCGGCGGATTCGAGAACCCGCAGTACCCGCTCCGACGTCTCGGTCGGATAGCGGTGTCGACTCGCGTTCGCGATCAACTCGGTGATTCGGGTGCGCGGATCACCGAGTTCGGATCTGGTCGGGAGAGCCTGCATCGATCCCAATGCCTCGGCCGCACTGCGTACGGCGTCGCGCATCGCGTACTCGGCCTCACCCAGGGAAAAATCACGGAAGTAGTGGTTCGGGATGTCGACTGTGTACACGGTCCATCGCAGTACATCCGGCCCTTCGACGGTTGGTACCAGACCGAGTCCGCGTGTGCCTGCATACCCGACGGCCACTGCTTCTCCCGCGCCGATCGCAGCGCGGGAGAACTCCGATGAGGGAGCTAGGTTCTCGACCGAGCCCGGTGCGGGCAGTAGCAGTTCGATCGCTGCGTCGGTGTCGGGTGCCGATGCCGCCGAAGTCTGTGCCAGATGGCTCCTCACCGTCGTCAGCAGTGCAGCGATACCGTCTGCGCGGGGGCTTGGCCATGCGAGACCGGTTGCGGCTGCGATGTCGGGGTCGGCGGCGACGACCAGGTGCATGGGCGCCCACTCGAACATGGCGTCGATTACATCGTCTGGCGCGCTGACGCCGGCCAGCCACGAACTGACCCACACGGCAAGACTGGCACTTGAAGAACTCACGACTGACGAGCATAGGTCGGCTCGGCGAGGCGCGCTCATCCCCGTGGTGGGGAGCGAGCTTGCGGACTGACGGGGTCAAGGGGAGGGGAGCCTGTCGAATGACCGGGTCGCGTAGATGGACTAGCGTTGTCGGCCGTGGCAGACATGTACGGCGGAGATATTCTTTCGGGGCACAGTCGCATGCGGAAGGTTCCGGCGCCTCAGGTGCCGGCGGAGCGTGGGTTGGTCGTCGAGGACGCAGCGACCGGGTATTGCGGTGCTGTTGTCGGGTTCGAGCGAACCTACGACGGCGACTTCGTTCGGTTGGAGGATTCTGCGCGCACTTCTCGGCTGTTCGCCCTTCGGGAAGCTGCGTTTCTCATCGATGGCAAACGAGTCACTCTCGTGCGTGCGGCCGCGGCACCGAAACCGGCGGCATCGACGCGTACCGCGTCAGGGTCGACGAAGGTCGAGAACCTACGTGCACGCACCGCTCGGGCAAGTCGGATCTGGGTCGAAGGCGTACACGACGCTGCGCTGGTGGAGCGGGTGTGGGGTCACGATCTGCGGGTCGAGGGTGTCGTCGTCGAGCATCTGGAGGGGCTGGACAACCTCGGGGAGCGTCTGGCCGAATTCGAGCCGGGACCGAATCGTCGGGTTGGCGTTCTGGTCGATCACCTCGTGACCGGGTCCAAGGAATCGAAACTCACCACCTCGCTCGGACCACATGTGCTCGTGACCGGACACCCGTACATCGACGTCTGGGAAGCCGTGCGGCCCAAAGCTGTCGGTATTGCGGCGTGGCCGAAGATTCCCCGCGGCGAGGACTGGAAGACCGGTATCTGCCGCGAACTCGGTTGGGGTACACCTCGTGACGGGTGGCGACGGGTGTACTCGTCGGTGTCGTCGTTTCGGGATCTAGAGGCGCCGTTGATCGGCGCGGTGGAACAACTGGTCGATTTCGTTACCGAGCAGTAGCTTCAGGGACGCTGGCAGGTGTCCGATTTATGGTTGTATGGACAGTGTGGCAGCGATCATTTGGCTTATCGCAGGAGTACTTTTGGCGTCGGCGGAAGCGCTGACCGGGGACTTCTTCCTGCTCATGGTTGCAGGTGGCGCACTGGCTACCGCAGGTGTCTCGGCAATCACCGACCTTCCGGTGTGGGCCGACGCCATAATATTCGGTCTCGTGTCGTTGACTCTCGTTCTCGGTGTCCGACCAATCCTTTTGCGTAAGTTCGCGCAGCCGCCGATTCTATACACTGGCATAGCAGCATTGTCCGGCAAGAGCGCGTTGGTTCTGGAACAGGTCTCGGCTGATGCAGGGCAAGTCAAGATCGGCGGCGAGGTGTGGACGGCTCGTCCGCTCGACCCCACCGAGGTGTACGCGCAAGGAACAACCGTGACCGTGATGGAAATAGACGGCGCAACCGCGCTCGTGTGGAGAGGTGTGTAGTTGCCGATGGTCGCACTCATTGTTCTTGGTGTCATCGTTCTTTTCGTAGTCGTATTGGTGGCGAAGTCGATTGCGCTCGTCCCCCAAGCCGAAGCGGCAGTCGTCGAACGGCTCGGTCGATATTCGAAGACAGTCTCCGGTCAGTTGACGTTCCTCGTTCCCTTCGTCGATCGAATTCGCGCGAAAGTGGACTTGCGAGAGCGCGTTGTGTCGTTTCCGCCGCAGCCGGTCATCACGAAGGACAACTTGACCGTGTCGATCGATACCGTCGTCTACTTTCAGGTCACCAATCCGCAAGCCGCGGTATACGAGATCAACAATTACATCGTCGGTGTCGAGCAGTTGACTACGACCACCCTCCGCAACGTCGTCGGCGGTATGACTCTGGAAGAGACTCTGACGTCGAGGGATTCGATTAACGGTCAGCTTCGCGGGGTTCTCGACGAGGCAACTGGCCGCTGGGGTCTGCGCGTGGCGAGAGTGGAACTCAAGAGCATCGATCCGCCTCCGTCGATTCAAGAGTCGATGGAGAAGCAGATGAAGGCGGATCGCGAGAAACGCGCGACGATTCTGACCGCCGAAGGTCATCGGGAATCTGCGATCAAGACCGCTGAGGGCGACAAGCAGAGTCGCATTCTTGCTGCCGAGGGCGGCAAACAGGCCGCGATCCTGACCGCGGAGGGCGAGCGTCAATCGAAAATTCTTCGTGCACAGGGCGACCGGGCCGCAAAGTATTTGCAGGCTCAGGGGCAGGCGAAGGCGATCGAGAAAGTGTTCGCTGCGATCAAAGCGGGCAAGCCCACTCCCGAACTTCTGGCATACCAGTACATGCAGACGTTGCCCCAGATGGCGCAGGGTGATGCCAACAAGGTGTGGATGATCCCCAGCGACTTCGGGGATGCGCTGAAGGGGTTCGCGAAGACATTGGGTGCACCGGGCGAGGACGGAGTGTTCCGTTTCCAGCCGAGTGACAATTCGGGCGTCGAAACGAAGCCGGAGGACGACTCGGAGGAGGTAGCAGAGTGGTTCGAGACGAAGAGTGATCCCGCTGTTGCAGAGGCGGTCGCGGCCGCCGAAGCCGTAGCGAGGAAACCCGTCGACACATCGCTTGCGCCCGATGCGAGTCTGACGACACGGACTGATCTCGGAGCCTTGTCCCCGGGACAACCGCAGGAACAGTGGTCGCCGCCCGCGGATTCGCAGTAGTGCCGACGCAACCCTCAGGTTGCGTCGGGTCGGGGGTGTCAGGTTGTCAGTAGGTATCCCACTCCGCACACTGCGACCGCCCACATGACGCTCGTGAACGTACCGATGATGAATTGTTCCGATGCCGATGCCGATGCTGCGGGCGAGGGCGCTGGGGTTTCCGGCGATCCAGTTCCCGGCGATCCAGTTCCCGCCGAGGCCGTGGCGTCGACGTTGCGCAGTTCCGGGTAGCGCGCGAGGCCTTTGACGGCAAGGACGATTGCGATACCTTCCGGCCAGCCTGTCATCACCGATGCGGCAACTGCGGTGCGCTCGAGGATGCCGATGGTGAGGCCTCCACGCAGTGGGCCGGGTGGACCGTCGGGGTGGGGTGATCCATCGCGTCGTGCGACGTCGAAGACCGCGGTGACAATCGGCGACCCGCCTACGACTGCCACGACGACAGTCACGGTGTAGGTCACGCCTAACGCGAACCCTTGTGCTGGGTCTGCAACAACACCGGTTATTGCCGCCACTCCGAGCGCTGCCGCCGAAGCGATAGCCGCGGTCCGCCGAATGATGTGACCCCTCGCTGGCACGGTGGACACGGCGGCGGACAGTGCGAGCAGTAGCAGCGTTACGACGGTCATAGGGCCCCTGGTTCTCGTGGCTCGGGCTGAGTGGTCTCGGGCTGGGTGATGTTGTAGAGCAAGTGAGTTGCCAACGTCCGCCCGTTGGCCTCGATATTCCACCGCGCCACCGACAAACGCTGGGACATGGCTTGCTTGCTTATGCCGAGTAGGTCTGCAGCTCCGGTTTGGGTGTATCCCTCGCGCATCAGATCTGTCGCCCGGTGTCCCTGCTCCGTGCGGTCCGAGATCAGCAGTGCGACAAGCACGAGTGCTGTCTCGGCGTCTCGGCAGCTGCGCGCCCGATCGGGGTGGGCTGTGGTGAGCGCGAGCGCGGCCGGCGCCGACTTGGCCCGAGTCACGGCATCGCGAGCGGCTTCGAATGCGGGTCCCCGACCTGCACGAGTAGTTGGCGGCAGTGGCTCCTCGACTGGTCCTACTCCGATGCCGATACTCCATGTCCCGAGCCTGACGAGGGCCATCGTGATATCCACCACAGTTCGAGCGCCGTCCGGGGTTGCCTCGACGACGGCTTGCACCTCGTCGCCGGCGGTTCTTTCGAACGGACGAAGGAGGGACGTAGTTGTCATCACGCCGAGGAGGTCCTCGACTCTGTCCACGTCACGCCTGCTGTGACGCTGGTCGACGGTCATAACGAGCATAGGTAAAGGCTAAAGGCTTGATTTTCTTAAGTCAACGAAAATGACTTGATTTTTCCTAATCAAGTTTCACAGCTTGACCATTTGCGTGGTGACGCGATGTGGACAGTTTCCAATCCACCACAAGACCCACTACTCCGAGCGCAATGCACGAACCGGACAGGGCCAGCAACAGCGGGTCTGCGTTGCCGCCGAGCGCATCGCCGAGCACGACGATGCCGACAGTGCCCGGCACGACACCGATCGCGGTGGCAAGGGCGAACGGCGCAATGCCGATCGAGGACACTCCGCAACAGTAATTGACCACCGAGAACGGAACAGGGGCAATCAGTCGCAACGAGCCCACCGCAAGCCAACCTCTGCGAGCGAGGCTGTCGTCGATCGTGCGAACGGCGGAATGTGTCATGCGCGTCGCAAACCAGTCCCGTCCGACGATCCGGACCAGTAGTAGTGCGAGCACCGCACTCAGTGTGGAGGCCGCGACGGTGACGAGAATGCCCATCACCGGGCCGAACAGAAGACCCGCTGCCAGAGTGAACAGCGTCCGTGGCACCGGCGCGACAGTGACGAGCGCGTGGACCGCGAAGAACACGAAGGGGAAAGCGGGCCCGACGGAATGAGCCCACTCTCGTAGTTGATCGACGGATGGATGAGGAGCAACGGCCGCCGCAATCGCGAGTGCGACCAGAAGGGCAACGAGGCCGATCAGCCGCGGGTCTCGAAAGCACCTCTTCACGTTCACCGACAGTACCGGTGTCGGTGCCCAGGCGAACACAGCCGAAACCACCTCCCGTGCAAACCTGAGGTGATCCTCACGATACTGTCGGAGCAATCGCGGTTGAAATCACAAAGGTCGCCATTTGTCGAGGAGCAGTCATCGTGCCCGTTGCTTCACAAGAAGACACTTCACAAGAAGACGCATCACAGGACGCTGCCTCACGTAGTGCATATGCCGCGTGGCAGAAAGCAGTTGCAGGTGTTCTCGCGAAATCGCGACGAGTCGACGTGGCGGATCTTCCTGCCGATCCCGAACATCTGCTCGACTCGACGACCTATGACGGTGTGAGGATCTCGCCCCTCTACGGAACGCGAGACGAGCTCGTCGAAAATCCTCTGCCCGGCGTATTTCCGTTCGTGCGGGGACGTGATGCGACCCGCGACGTGAACGCCGGATGGAAAGTCAGCGCACGCTTCGGCGTCGGACAGACCGATCCGGAAGCCGTGAACGCGGCGATTCTCGACGGACTGAACAACGGTGTCAGTGCTGTGTGGCTCCGAATCGGCGATGACGACCTTCCGGTCGATGGAATCGCCCGTTCTCTCGACGGTGTCATGTTCGATCTTGCTCCCCTGGTCGTGGATGCCGGTGGCGATACGGTCGCCGCTGCTGCAGCGATCCTGTCGTTGCTCGACACCGCAAAGGTGACCGATCGCACCACAGTGGAGGTTCGCCTCGGCGGCGCGCCGTTGACTTCTCAGTTCTCCGGACAAGCTTCGGCGACACTCTCAGAGGTCGTAGCGCTGGCCGAACAGGCCGCGGCGAGACCTGAGATGGTCCGCGCAATCACGGTGGACGGCACAGCATTCCACAATGCAGGCGCCGGTGACGCTCAGGAAGTGGGCGCGGCGGTCGCGGCCGGTCTCGAATACCTACGATCGATGACCGATGCAGGTCTGAGCGTCACCGAGGCGCTGGGGCAGATCGAGTTCCGATTCGCAGCCACGGACGATCAGTTTCAGACCATCGCGAAGTTCCGAGCAGCGCGCGTGTTGTGGGCTCGGGTCGCCCAAGTGTGCGGCTCGCCGTCGAGCGGCGGCGCACCTCAGCACGCGGTCACCTCGGAGGCGATGATGGCCCAGCGTGATCCGTGGGTCAACATGCTGCGCACGACTCTCGCCGCATTCGGGGCAGGCTTGGGCGGCGCCGACGCCGTGACGGTTCTTCCATTCGATGCTGCCATCGACGGCGGTGCAGCGGGAGTGTCCAAGACATTCGCATCGAGGATCGCTCGCAACACTCAGTTGTTGTTGCTGGAGGAGTCGCATCTCGGACGGGTGCTCGATCCTGGTTCGGGGTCCTGGTACATCGAGAAGCTCACCGACGATCTGGCCGCCACGGCGTGGACATTCACCCAGCAGCTCGAATCGGCCGGCGGCTACCGAGCATCGCTCGAATCCGGCACCCTTGCCTCAGCGATCGCCGAGACCGCCGAGGCGCGTGCGTCCGACATTGCGCATCGACGCACGCCGCTGACCGGAGTCAACGAATTTCCGAACCTCGCGGAGGCTCCACTGCCGCCCACCTCGACCACGCCCGTGGTGAAGCGGTACGGAGCTGCCTTCGAAGCACTGCGTGACCGATCGGATGCATATCTCGCCGAACACGACGCGCGGCCACACGCCCTGCTCGTGCCGCTGGGATCAGTGGCCGAACACAACGTGCGCACCACCTTCGCCGCCAACCTTCTGGCCTCGGGAGGTATCCACACCGAAAATCCGGGTCCTCTGATCGAGTCCACCATCGCCGATGCCGTCCGAACCTCGGGCGCGAGAATCGCGGTCGTCTGCGGGACCGACAAGCGGTACGCGGACGAGGCGGCCGCCGCTGTCGCCGCATTACGGGAGGCGGGTGTGGAACGGGTCCTCCTCGCAGGCCCGGACAAGATTTTCACCGATGTCACCGGCTCGGAGCGTCCCGACGGCTTCCTCACCGCCAAGGTCGACGCAGTGTCCGTCCTCACCGAACTTCTCGAATCGCTGGGAGCGTAGAGAAACATGGCCATGAACGAGTCCGGGTCCCGCACGTCACATGTCATCGGAAATTTTGCCGATGTCCCTTTGAAAGATCCCCAGGAGCCCCAGCCTGCAGCTCCGACTGCCGACGAGGTCACCGCGCATATCGAAGACGGGGCGGCGGCGAACAACTACACCCCCGAGCAGGTCGTGTGGTCCACCCCCGAGGGCATCGACGTCAAGCCGGTGTTCACCAAGGCCGATCGTGACGCCGCGGAGGCCGAAGGCTATCCCCTCGACAGTTACCCGGGCGCACCACCGTTCATTCGCGGACCGTACCCGACGATGTATGTGAACCAGCCGTGGACCATTCGTCAGTATGCCGGTTTCTCGACGGCCGCAGAATCGAATGCTTTCTATCGTCGCAACCTGGCGGCAGGGCAGAAGGGTCTGTCGGTTGCGTTCGACCTGGCGACTCACCGCGGTTACGACTCCGACCACCCAAGGGTGCAGGGTGATGTCGGAATGGCCGGAGTAGCAATCGATTCCATTTACGACATGCGCCAGTTGTTCGACGGTATCGATCTCGGCAGTGTGTCGGTATCGATGACGATGAACGGCGCAGTGCTGCCGATTCTGGCCTTGTATGTCGCCGCGGCCCAAGAGCAGGGGGTCGGTCCGGAGAAACTTGCCGGGACCATTCAGAACGACATCCTCAAAGAGTTCATGGTCCGTAACACCTATATCTATCCGCCGAAGCCGTCGATGCGGATCATTTCCGACATTTTCGCGTACACCAGCGAGAAGATGCCGAAGTACAACTCGATCTCGATTTCGGGTTATCACATCCAAGAGGCCGGGGCGACAGCCGATTTGGAGCTGGCTTACACCCTCGCCGACGGTGTCGAGTACATCCGCGCCGGCCTCGACGCAGGCATGGACATCGACACGTTCGCGCCGCGCCTGTCCTTCTTCTGGGCAATCGGGATGAACTTCTTCATGGAGGTCGCCAAACTACGTGCCGGCCGCCTGCTGTGGTCGGAGCTGGTGCAGAAGTTCGAGCCCAAGAGCGCGAAATCTCGTTCTCTGCGGACACATTCGCAGACTTCCGGGTGGTCGTTGACTGCCCAGGACGTGTTCAACAACGTCGCTCGGACGTGCGTCGAGGCGATGGCAGCGACGCAGGGGCACACCCAGTCGTTGCACACCAATGCGCTCGACGAGGCGCTGGCACTGCCGACCGATTTCTCCGCGCGTATCGCCCGCAACACTCAGTTGCTCATCGCGCAGGAGTCGAACACGGTGCGGCCCATCGATCCCTGGGGCGGTTCCCACTATGTCGAGTGGCTCACGCACCAGTTGGCAAACCGCGCTCGCGCACACATCGCCGAGGTCGAAGCCGCAGGAGGCATGGCCCAAGCAATCGGCGAAGGCATCCCCAAACTTCGTATCGAGGAGGCCGCAGCACGTACCCAGGCCCGCATCGACTCGGGCCGTCAGCCTCTCGTCGGCGTCAACAAGTACGTGCCGGACGAGCCGGACACCATCGAGGTTCTGAAGGTCGAGAACTCCAAGGTGCGCAAGGAGCAGCTCGAGAAGCTGGAGCGCCTGCGCGCGGAGCGCAACACCGAGGAGGTCGAGGCTGCGCTCGCCAACCTGACCCGCGCGGCGGCATCCACCGAGTCCGGTATGGAGAACAATCTGCTGCATCTCGCGATCGACGCGGCACGCAAGATGGCGACCGTCGGCGAGATTTCCGACGCGCTCGAGAAGGTATACGGGCGCCATCAGGCCGAAATCCGGACAATCAGTGGTGTGTACCGCGACGAGGCAGGCAAAGCAAAGAACCTCACCCGTGCAACCGAGCTGGTAGCGCAGTTCGCCGAAGACGAGGGGCGCCGACCTCGCGTGCTCGTCTGCAAGATGGGGCAGGACGGCCACGACCGAGGTCAGAAGGTCATCGCGACGGCATTCGCGGACATCGGATTCGACGTCGACGTCGGCCCGCTGTTCCAGACGCCGGAGGAGGTCGCACGTCAGGCGGCGGACAACGACGTGCACGTGGTCGGTGTGTCTTCGCTGGCCGCCGGCCATCTGACGTTGGTTCCGGCTCTCCGAGAAGCTCTCGCTGCGGTTGATCGCCCCGACATCATGATCGTGGTCGGTGGCGTAATTCCTCCTGGCGACTTCGACGAGCTCTACGCGGCGGGTGCAGCGGCTATCTTCCCACCGGGAACCGTCATCGCCGATGCCGCCATCGGCTTGGTGGAGAAGCTGTCGGTGCAGCTCGGACACACCTCGCGCGAGGCCTCTGCCTGACGATGGGTCCAACGGATATGAGCTCTTCGAACCGAGAACGTGTGATCGATATCGACACAGTGGCGAAATCGGTGCTCGCCAACGAAAGATCAGGTCTTGCCAGGGCGATCACGCTGGTGGAATCAACACGCAGCGACCACCGCGACCTCGCGCAGCAATTGCTGCTGCAGCTGCTGCCCAAGGCAGGTGGATCACATCGCGTCGGGATCACCGGCGTTCCCGGTGTCGGGAAATCCACGTTCATCGACGCCCTCGGTATGCATCTGATCGAGAAAGGACACCGGGTCGCGGTGTTGGCGGTCGATCCTTCGTCGACACGCACCGGCGGGTCGATCCTCGGTGACAAGACGCGCATGGCCCGGCTGACGGTCGCGAAGAATGCGTACATTCGGCCGTCACCGACGTCGGGCACCCTCGGTGGAGTGGCTCGCGCTACCCGCGAGACCATCGTTCTTCTCGAAGCCGCCGGCTACGATGTCATCCTCGTCGAAACCGTCGGGGTCGGTCAGTCCGAGGTGACGGTTGCGAACATGGTCGACTGTTTTGCGTTCCTGACGCTCGCTCGTACCGGTGACCAGTTGCAAGGCATCAAAAAGGGCGTTCTCGAACTCGCCGACCTGGTTGCCGTCAACAAGGCCGACGGCAAACACCTCATCGAAGCACAGGGTGCCGCACGCGAGCTTGCTGGTGCGTTGCGGATGCTCTATCCGCACGACGCGATCTGGCAGCCGCCGGTTCTGACGATGAGCGCGCTGGAAGGAACGGGCCTCGACGAGTTCTGGAAGACAGTCCTGCGGCACCAGCAGGTGCTGTCCGACGCAGGTGAATTCGCCGAAAAGCGCCGAACTCAGCAGGTCGACTGGACGTGGACCATGGTGAACGATCAGCTCCTGCGCAGACTCGCGCAGAACCCCGCCGTCAAGGCGATTCGCGCCGATGTCGAGCTGCGCGTGCGCGACGGATCGCTCACCGCGGCGTTGGCGGCCCAGGAACTCCTCGATGCATTCGACGCAGTCCCGAGGGATGTCTCGGGCTAGTCGGCTTTGGTGCGTCCGAGGTGAACACGACCGTCAGTACAGACGCTCGGCGAGTGCACCAACCCGTTCGATCAGGTCGTCGAAGAAAGCCGCAGGATCGGTTGTCGTCGCGATCGCCGCGTTGAGCGGTTTGCCCCACATTCCTCGCCAGTCGGCGACAGTCGTTCCCCTCGTGAGGGTTCCGACCAGCTCGACGTCGACGGTGGCCGTTCGGAGCGTCACGATCGAAGGATTCAGTGCGACGGCTGCGGCGAACGGGTCGTGCATGTGGGACAGAAATCCCTGATCGTGGTCGCGATGAAATTCCATGTAGAAACGGACGGCGTCGGAAAAGTGTCGAATGACGGGGTTGGACGCCCGCGATCGGGTGTCCGAAGAATCTGATTCCGAAATGACCTCGCGTGGAGCGCTTCCCGCGCGTTGGGCCAATCGTGCAATGTGCTCGGGGAGCATCTCGATGGTTTCGGTGATGTCGAGCGGACACACGATCGGCAGTTGTTCTACTGGTAGGCCTGAGAACGCCGCGAAGACCTCGGCCGCCGCTTCGGGATCGACTGCAACGTTCCACTCGCTCGTCGGCGTCGTATTGCCTGGATGTTGAAATGCACCGCCCATCACTACGAGCCGTTTCAGTAAACGGGGGAGTTCCGGCTCTATCCGAATGGCGCGGGCGAGGTTCGTCAGCGGGCCGGTGACGAGTCCGGTGATCTCGCCCGGGCGCTCGCGAACCAACTCCACCCAGGCCGTCGTCGCGTCACGAGGTGAGAGCGAGCGAGTCGATGCCGGCAGCTCGGCGTATCCGATGCCTTGCGGGCCGTGCGTTTCCTCGGTCGTCATGAGCGGCGCGACAAGTGGCGCCTGAGCTCCGAGAGTGACTTCGATATCGGTTGCTCGGCACAGGTCGAGCCACGCCAAGTTGTTCGCTGCGACCTGATTCACCGGCACGTTGCCCGCCGTCGAAGCGATCGACAAGATTTCGGCCTCAGGGCTGGACAACAGATAGAGAAGCGCAAGGGAATCGTCGATTCCGGTGTCGACGTCGACGATCAAAGGAACAGTGACCTCTCGTGAGCTCATGCGGCAGCCACCTTCGGCTGGTGTCGGACGGGAAAGTTCACTGATCTGGCGATGAAGCACTTCGATGACGCGTCGTGGTGCAGACGCTGTGCCTCGTCGAACATCGACGAATCGGCAACCGTGACCATTGGAGTCAGAACAACCTCGGTGAATTGGCCACCACCGTCGGACTCTTCGGTCATGATTCCGGATGGGAAGTCCCGGTAGTCGGTGACCACCACCCCGGCCGCTGCGGTGAGTCCGAGGTACCACAGCATATGGCATGCCGAGAGCGACGCGACAAGCATTTCCTCCGGGTTCCACCTGGTGAAGTCGCCTCGAAAGCTGGGGTCGGCACTTCCGAAGAGGTCTGGTTTGCCCTTGATCGACACCGTGTGGCTGCGGTCGTAGTCTCCGGCTCCCGTCGTGCCGGGTCCGCGATTGCCGGTCCACACGGTGGTTGCCGAGTATGTGTGAGTGCGCACCCCCTCATCGTGCACGCCTCGGGATCACAGTCGTCGACCAGCCCGGGCTCGAGCGTACGGTGACGGCCGAACCAAGCTTCGCCACGCCGCGGGCTTGGTCGGATTCAACCTGTCGTTGTCCGGCCGAAAAATTGCTCTGGTGACACGACATTGGTGACCAGGACGGGAAGCCCGAAGATTGTGAACGCGCTACTTCAGAGCAGGCTCGGCTCGTCTCGACCCCATGGCCGTGACGGCGCCGCGTAATCCTGGTACTCCGCGAGAGCAGGTCTGGCCGCGCGGATAGTGCCGTGCAGGCTCGTGGTGGTCACCGGTGGCAGTTCTGCTGAGACCGGGTTCGGGGAACGACCATCCGCGGCGAGTAGCCACGCTGCCGTTCGAGCGAGGGACACGGACACGTCGAGTCCGGCAGATCCCGGTTCCCGCGCGGCCAGCCCGTCGACGATCGCTGCGGCGAGGAGATATCCAGTGGAGTGATCGAGAACCTGGGCAGGAAGGGCGCCGGGTCTCTCCGCAGTACCCTCGATCGATGCGATACCGGTCGCGGCTTGCACGATGCTGTCGAATCCGCGGCGCTGGTACCACGGCCCAGGTCCCCACGCCGATACCGACGCATGGATGATGCCGGGGGACACCGCATCCTCTAGAGCGGTGCGGAGGGCATTCAAAGCCCCCGGTCGGTAACCGGTGACCACCACGTCCGCCAAGGGCAGCAGTTCGTGGAGTGCGTCGACACCTTCTCCGGAGTCGAGGTCGAGTAGGGTCGTGCGCTTACCCTGGCCGTTTTCGAGGTGCTGCCATTCGATCTCGGGAAGCCGCGGCGAGTCGACGCGCAGGACGGTTGCGCCGAGCAACGCCAATACCCGAGTGGCGACTGGACCTGCGATGACACGAGTGAAATCGAGCACTCGAACGCCGCGGAGCGGACCTTCTTTGCGGGGCACCGCACAAGTTGGAGCCGCGCGTAGATCAAACGCGACGTGGTCCGAGCGATGCACAGTGTGTATCAAGGGATCCGCATCCGTCACCATGCCGGCTTCCGATTTCCACTGAGCTTCGGACCGCACGTACACCGCGATGGCCGAGTGCGAACAGCATCGATTCTCGATATCGCTGCCCGTCGATGCGGCAACGCGGTCCGCAAAGGAGGACGGGCTGACATCGGGATCGAGATCGAGCGCCGCAGTCAGCGCGCTGCGATGGTGCGGGTAATTGGCGTGCGTTCGGATCCAACCGTCTGCACACGGAAAGAAACCGGACAGCTCGGCGAACCCCACGACGGGCGCGCCGGCGATTCGCATCATTCTATCGCCCGAGAACGACGCGGTGATGCGCTCCGGCGAGAGGTGCCATGGGCCGGTCGACATACCTGCTGCCATCGAGAATCGGTCGACGGCCGCTGCCAGTGCTGCAACCGATCCTGCCGCAAGTGAGGAGACCGGCAATCGAGCGGACAGCATCCGGCCCCACTCGCCCTCGGTAAACAGGCTTGTCCCGGAGTTGGTCCCGAGTGCCCGGTCATAGGCTGCGAGCAGGGGCCGGAAGGTCACTCCTTCTTGGCCCAGATCTCGAATCCGGCAGCAATCAGCCGGTTGACCAAGGCATCACCGATGGCGGTCGCCGGAGTCAGAACGCCTGCAGCGTCCGGTAACTCACTTCGGTTGTGCACCAGTGCCAGCGCGGATTCGCCCAACATGACAGACGTTGCCTTGTAGCCGGGATCGCCGGTCGCCTTCACCCGCGAGTGATACCTGGCTCCGGTGGTCGTGGTGGTGTAGAGGTCCATCGTGAAGTGACCGCTCTCCTGTGCCTTGGGACTAGGGCCGTCGCCGGGCTTCGGCAGAATGCGGTCGAGCAGTTTTTTCGGAGCGACGGTCATCCCGACCACCAAGGCACCGAGACCGGCGGCCACACCGCCCGCGATAGCGGGGGAGAGAAGCGATGAACCGACAGACATGACCTCGCGGTACCGAAACTCTTTACCGTAGGCCCAGTTTCGCAACGAGTTGCTGCGTCTGACGACCCTGGTGTTGTACGACGCCATGACGAACGGCGCCTTCCATCCTCGAACACCCGGTGCAATATCGTTGCCGTTCACCAGCGCTACATCGGACTGGCGCCCGAGATTCGGTTCGAGTGAGCGGTCGGGGGACAACGAATACGGGCGGGCCGCGAGTCGCCGAAGCGCACCGTCTTTCTTGACGACCTCGAGCTGGGTTCGAAGTGAGTCGATGGTGCCGCCGCTGACCCCTCCGCGCATGGAACTCACCACGAGCGTCGTGTCGGTGAGCTCGCCTGCATTGTCTTTCGCCACGGCAGCGTGAAGAACGTGCACGCCAAGATCCGAGGGGATGGAGTCGAATCCGCAGGAGTGTACGATTCGGGCGCCGGTCCGACGAGCGATCTCGTGGTTGGTGTCGATGCTTTCCCGTGCGAACAGCACCTCGCCGGTGAGGTCGACGTAATCGGTGCCTGCCTCCGCGCATGCGGTCGTCAGCGGCAGACCGTACTTCGCGTAAGGCCCGACGGTGGAGATGACGACCTTCGCGCTCTCGGCCAGAACCCTCAGAGAATCTGGATCTGTCGAATCAGCCTCGAGCAGAGACCACTCGGCTGCCGATGCCGGCAGGGACCGTCGGGTGGACTCCAATTTCGAGGTCGACCGGCCTGCCAGTGCGATCGACGTACCATCGGGTAGATGCTCGGCAAGATATGCAGCGGTCAGCCGGCCCACGAATCCGGTGGCGCCATAGACCACGATGTCGTACATGCGTGGCGCTCGTGTGCTCTCGGACGGCTCTGTCGAAGTCATGTACTGGACAGTAACGTGGATCACTACGAGAGTCGAAGTGCCTGCCGTGAACGCGAGCGCAGCAGGGCGAAGCCAACCCAGGACACGACGACGGCACATGCTGCCAGCACTGTGACGGCACCCAGCGCGCTCTCCGGGTAGATCACTCCGGTCAGGTAGAGATCGATGAACCCCGTCGACGGCAGGGCAGTCCCGCCTCCCTGAACGCGCGCCCAGCTCTCCAGCGCGGTCAACGGGCAATCGATGCCCACGACGATGGATGCGAAGCCCCAAGCGGCGCAACAGGCGTGCAGCCAGATGGTTCGCTTGTACCGCCAGGCGAGAAATCCGCCCACGACGACATACGCGACAAAGGCGAGGTGAACTACCACGGTGACGTCGGCCAGGGCACGATAGAGCATGGAGGGATAATATGCCTCAGAACGACCAGGTGTGCGCCGGTTCACCCTCGTTCATCAGCGTGACATAGTCCGACAACATGCCGGCAAGCGCAGCGTCACGCGATTGTCCCGCTCGCTCCCGAGCCACCACGGAATCTCGCTGCCATACCGAACCCGAACGCGCCGTCAGGCATCGTCCTTCGATGACCCCTAGGTAGCGGTCGCGGACGGCTGTGTCGACGCCGTAGGCGGCGAGGCCTGCGTCGGCCATGGGGAGTAGCCGTCGAAGCACCAATTCTTGCGGACTGATCCAACCGACTTCCGGCCAGTACAGCCGTGCATCGAATCCGTTCTGCGCCGCCGAGTGGAGGTTCTCGACGGCGGCGTCGAACGACATCTGACTCCACAGCGGCCTGTCGGCCTCGGCGAGTGTGCGCAGTGTGCCGTAGTAGAACGCAGCGTCCGCCAGCGTGTCGACAATCGACGGTCCTGCGGGCAGCACCCTGTTCTCCAGTCGAATGTGATGCCCTCCGCCGGAACGATCGTAGATCGGTCGGTTCCAGCGATAGACGGTGCCATTGTGCATACGCAGTTCTGAGAGGTCGGGCGTTCGGCCCTGTGCCAGAACCTCTTTGGGGTCCTCGTCGCTGCACACGGGCAGGAGGGCGGGGAAGTATCGTGAATTTTCCTCGAACAGATCGAAGATCGAGGTGATCCAACGTTCGCCGAACCATACGCGAGGGCGAACCCCCTGGTTCTTGAGCTCCTGCGGACGGGTGTCGGTCGCCTGCTCGAACAGCGGAATTCGAGTTTCGTGCCACAGCGCCTTGCCTGCGAAAAACGGTGAATTCGCGGCCAGTGCAACCTGGATTCCCGACAAAGCCTGTGCTGCATTCCAGTACGCCGCGAAATCTTCGGGAGCAACTTGAAGGTGAAGCTGAACCGAGGTGCAGGCGGCCTCGGGCAGGATCGTGTCCGTGATGGTCGAAAGCTCTTCCGGACCGACTGCTCCAGGCAACGGCACACCTGAGATTTGTAGTTCTATGTCCTCTCCGCGCGCCGCGAAGATCTGCTGATTGAGAAGGTCGTACCGCGGATTGGCAGAGAGCCACCGATGTTCGAAATGCTTCTCGCGCAGGGTCGGCAAAATGCCGATCATGGCAAGCCTGCTGCCGGAGGTTCCGGCCCGTTCGTCCGCACCGTTCAACGACTTACGTAGGTCGGTCTCGAGTTCGGCGATGCTGTTGCCGCACAACGGTCTGGGTTCGACATTGATTTCGATGTTGAACTGCCCGAGTTCCGTTTGGTAGTCCGGATTCGCGATCGCCTCGAGAACTTCCGCGTTGGCCATCGCCGGCGCCATCTCGTCGTCGACGAGGTTGAGCTCAATCTCCATGCCGATCATCGGCTCGCCGACGTCGAATGTTTCGTCGGCCAGCATGATGGCCAATGCGTCGAGACAGTCCTGCACCTTCTGTCGGAAGCGGTGCCGATCCTGCCGGGTGAACTTACGTTGTTCGACGTCGTCGCCCATGTGACCACCGCTCCAAACCGTAGATCGCCCCGAAAGAACCTCGTATAGCCGTGAGTACCGCAAGGCAAACGTCGCCCCGGCGTTCCTGCGAGCGTGAGACAGTCCTACCAGGGCGAGGGCTGGAAGTCCTTCAGGAACTGTCCGTACTGATCGACGCCGAGTTCACCCTGGACGATCGGGTCGTAGACACGTGCTGCACCGTCGACGAGATCGAGCGGCGCATGAAAACCCTCGTCGGCCAGTCGCATCTTGGTGGCATGCGGCCGCTCGTCGGTGATCCACCCTGTGTCCACGGCAGACATGAGAATGCCTCTTTCGAGCATTTCCTTCGCGCTCGTGCGGGTCAGCATGTTGAGTGCGGCTTTTGCCATGTTGGTGTGGGGATGCCCAGGACCTTTGTAGGCGCGGTTGAACTGACCTTCCATGGCGGAGACATTGACGACGTACTTCCGCCGCGCTGGTGACGCCTCCATAGCCGCGCGAAGACGTGAGACGAGAATGAACGGCGCTACAGAATTGCACAGCTGAACTTCGAGCAGTTCCACCGGGTCTACCTGCTCGACGGTGTGAATCCAACTGTTGGTGTCGGCGAGATCGGGGACGAGACCGCCGGCGTCGATGGCGATACCCTTCTCGATGCGCTCCGCGGTGGCCGAACCCGCCACCAGCGCAAGCGAACTCACAGCTTCGGCCGTCAGCACTTCGGTGCCCTCCACGGCCCCGGCGTCGGAGAAGGGGAGCGAACTCGCCAGTGACGCCGGATGCGCCTCGCTGGTCTTGCCGAACGTGATCACTTCTGGGCCGGAACCTGCAGGCAGGGCCTCGCTCTCGGCGTCGATCAATGCGCTGTAGGACCCTGCCGAGCGTTTGACCGTCTGCGCCGCGTTGTTGATCAAGATGTCCAGGGGACCTTCGGCGGCAACGGAGTCGGCCAGTGCAACCACCTGCGCCGGGTCCCGCAGATCGATCCCGACGACGCGGAGACGATGCAACCATGTGCTGCTGTCTTCCATCGCAGTGAACCGGCGGATCGCATCGTTCGGAAATCGTGTGGTAATCGTCGTGTGTGCGCCGTCCCTCAGCAGTCGAAGGGCGATGTACATCCCGATTTTCGCGCGCCCGCCGGTCAACAATGCCCGACGGCCCGTCAGGTCGGTGCGCGCATCTCGCTTGCTTCGATTGAGCTCGGCACACTCGGGACACAGCTGGTGATAGAACGCGTCGACCAGCGTGTACCGCTGTTTGCAGATGTAACACGGCCTGGCCCGTATCAGGGTTCCCGCGTATTCGCCCGAGGCGCGCGCAGTCAACGAGAGTCCGGCCGTCTCGTCGTCGATTCGATCGGGTGAACCGGTGGCAGTGGATGCGACGACGGCTCTGTCCGCGTCGGATTTAGCGTTGCGGGCCGCGATTCGCCGCGATCTCTTGAGATCCTTGAACAGCTGCCCCGAAGCTCGCTGCACGACAATGGAATCAGGATGATTTTTATCCAGCGTTCCGGCGAGCGAGAGGACTCTGAGGCACGTATCGAGATCAGCGGCACTGATGCCGACGGAATCGGTGAATGCGGAAGCAGAAGTGTCGGAATCTACTTCTGGCGAATCCGCGCCGTACTCGAGATCGGCCATCGAACTGTCCTTTCAGCGGGCACTGCAACTGCTACGCGGGTCATTCAACGAAAGAGACCCCGATTCCAAGGGAACCGGGGTCTCTTTCGTCTGTCTCAACTCAGAATTCATGGAACACGCAACAATGTGAATTGCGTCGACTCTGGTGTCCGAGGGGGGACTTGAACCCCCACGTCCGTTAATAGGACACTAGCACCTCAAGCTAGCGCGTCTGCCATTCCGCCACTCGGACCAGTTGTCTGCTCAGGCGGTGTTTTGCCCGGCACACAGTATTCTTTTGTTGTTCGCGCGCCTGCTCGCTGCGTGCTGGACAAAGATATACGACGCGTACCCGATCGCCCAAATCCGCACGTCAGTTCGTCTGTCGGGTCACCCACTCGTGTGTCGAGAGTGGTAGGAAAGTGAGGTGTCTTCTGCCGATAGCTCACCGAACGCACCTATCCGTACCACTGCACTGGACGAGGTTGTCGACCTCGTCAGCGCGCTGATTCGCTTCGATACCTCCAATACGGGTGAACTCGACACCACCAAAGGCGAGAAGGAGTGCGCCGAATGGGTGGCGCAGAAACTTCAGGAAGTCGGGTACGAAACCGAATATGTCGAGTCGGGTGCGCCCGGGCGTGGCAATGTCTTCGCGACGCTTACCGGTGCGGATCCCGACCGCGGCACCCTGCTGATCCACGGGCATCTCGACGTGGTTCCTGCCGAACCCGCGGACTGGAGCGTGCATCCGTTCTCCGGAGCCGTCGAGGACGGATACGTGTGGGGTCGCGGAGCCATCGATATGAAGGACATGGTCGGGATGGCTCTCGGGTTGGCTCGTCAGTTCAAGTCGAACGGAACCGTCCCGCCCCGCAACATCACGTTCGCGTTCCTGGCAGATGAGGAGAACGGCGGTCGGTGGGGTTCGCAGTGGCTCGTCGAGAATCGTCCCGATCTGTTCGAAGGCGTCACCGAAGCGGTCGGTGAGGTCGGTGGGTTCTCGTTGACCGTCGCGCGACCTGACGGGACCGAGAAGCGTCTGTACATGGTCGAAACTGCGGAAAAAGGCCTCGGCTGGATGAAGCTGACAGCGAAGGCGCGTGCCGGCCACGGATCGTTCCTGCACGAGGAGAATGCCGTCACCTATCTGGCGGAGGCCGTTGCCAAACTCGGAAACCACACGTTTCCCTTGGTGATCTCCGATTCGGTTGCAGAGTTCCTGGCCGCGGTTGCCGAAGAAACCGGGCTCGATTTCGATCCGACCTCTCCAGATCTGGACGGGACGCTCCAAAAGCTGGGCAGCATCGCTCGAATTGTCGGCGCTACCCTGCGCGATACTGCGAACCCGACAATGCTCAAAGCCGGCTACAAGGCGAACGTCATCCCTCAGACCGCCGAGGCGATGGTCGATTGCCGCGTCGTGCCGGGCCGTCAAGCCGCGTTCGAGCGCGAGGTCGACGAGCTGATCGGACCCAATGTCGAACGCGAGTGGATTACCAAGCTCGATTCGTACGAGACCACGTTCGACGGCCACCTGGTCGACGCGATGAACAATGCCGTGCTTGCTCATGACGAGAATGGGCGCACCGTCCCGTACATGCTGTCCGGAGGAACCGATGCGAAGGCGTTCGCGAAACTGGGCATCAGGTGCTTCGGGTTCGCTCCGCTCAAGCTTCCGCCGGAACTCGACTTCGCAGCGCTGTTTCATGGCGTCGACGAGCGGGTACCGGTCGAGTCGCTCGAGTTCGGTACACAGGTGTTGGAACACTTCTTGTTGCACAGCTGAGTCAGGCATGACGAGAGCCTGCGAAACGACTGCATTTATCGGAAAGGATTTCATTTCATGACCTACGACCCTTACGCGGCGCTACCCGAACTCCCGTCGTTCAACCTGACATCGGAAGATGTGGCCGACGGCGCGACGCTCGCTGACCAGCAGGTCAGCGGAATCATGGGCGCGGGCGGGCATGACAACTCCCCGCAGCTCACCTGGTCGGGCTTTCCCGAGGGCACCAAGAGCTTTGCCGTTACCGTGTACGACCCTGATGCTCCGACTGCATCAGGTTTCTGGCATTGGGCCGTGGCGAACATCCCGGTGTCCACCACATCGCTGGTGTCGGGTGCAGGCGACGACGGCGGTACCGGGGTGCCGAGCACGGCCGTCACGCTCAAGAACGATGCTGGGCTGTTTCGCTACATCGGCGCGGCGCCTCCTGTCGGGCACGGCCCGCATCGGTACATCTTCGCCGTGCACGCGGTCGATGTCGAGCGGTTGGAAGTCGACGAGACGGCAACCCCCGCCTACCTCGGTTTCAATCTCTTTTCGCACGCGATCGGGCGTGCACTCCTCACGGGCACCTACGAGGCCTGATCACACTGGTTCGCACTCGGGAGTGGGCCCTGGCCTGCTGCCGTGTGCGACCCGTTCTCGTGTCAGCCTCGCTCCGACCCGACAGCATCGGCGAGCGAGGTGAACCCTTCCGCTCTGGCCCGCGCCGCAATGCCCTTGTTGATTCTGCGCATCCAGAACGGGCCCCCGTAAATGAATCCGGTATAGCCCTGAACGAGGCAGGCACCTGCCTTGATGCGCTCCCAGGCCTGGTCGGCGGTTTCGATACCGCCGACGGACACGAGGGCAATCCGACCGCCGACGCGCGCGTGAAGGCGCCGGAGCACCTCGAGTGATCTATCTGCCAATGGTGCGCCCGACAGGCCGCCTGCTCCCGCGCCCTCGACGACGGTGTTCGACGTCTGCAGTCCGGTTCTTCCGATGGTCGTATTCGTGGCCACGATGCCGTCGAGACCGAGCTCGACAGCAAGGTCGGCGACGGCGTCCACGTCCTCGTCGGACAGATCCGGGGCAATCTTCACCAGAACTGGGATCGAGACGGCATTCTGCACGGCCGCGAGTATCGGGCGCAGCGACTGGACGGCCTGCAGGTCGCGTAGACCCGGAGTGTTCGGTGAGCTGACGTTGACGACGAGGAAGTCTGCGAGAGGCCCGAGAAGCGTTGCGCTGGCGGTGTAGTCAGCAGCCGCGTCCTGAGCGGGAGTGACCTTGGTCTTGCCTATGTTGGCGCCGATCGGTATCCCACCGCGGCGCGTACGCAATACATTTGCTGCGCTGCCTGCACCGTGATTGTTGAAACCCATTCGATTCACGAGTGCGCGATCGTCCGCGAGCCGAAACAGTCTCGGTTGCGGATTCCCCGGTTGAGGCTGCGCGGTGACCGTGCCGATCTCTGCGAAACCGAACCCGAGGGGGCCCCAGACGTCGACCCCATCGGCGTTTTTGTCGAAGCCCGCTGCCAGACCCAGGGGAGCACGGAAATCGATTCCGAACACCGTGCTTCGGAGCACTGGATCGTCGACGACGAGAAGCTTCGACACCAGTGCCCGCACCGGAGCGAACGCTGTTACGCCGCGCATTGCGGCAAACGCGAGGTGGTGGATTCGTTCCGGTGGAACAAGAAACATCAGACGAAGCAAAGCGCGATACAGGGTCTGGCCCACGGTCCTACTCTCTTGCTCGTGATCTGGCGTGCTGAATCCGACTGTGTCAGTCCAGCGGAAGTCGGTCTAAATTCCTGGTTCCGGGATGTGGTGCGCTGTTTTCTTGCGTTTGAGCAGAACTTTGCGACTTCCATCCGTATACAGGCGCACGCGTGAGAGTTCCCAGCCGCCGAACTCGGCCTGAATGGCCAGCCGCATGGATGCGGTCACACGGGTGACGTCGGGAGGAAGCCTGAGGGGAACGTATTCCCAGTCGTCGGAGGGTGACTCCCATTCGGCGGGCATCCTGCTCCGCACGCTGTTGCTCTTCGACACCGTGGCAATCGCCTCTTCTCGCTCGCTCAACATTCGCAGCCCTGCCGTGGCGAGCGCCGATCTGCTCAGGCCGGCGCGCCAGTGGGTATTCGCTGCAATCCGCCGCCAGTTGCCGATCCGACGAACAGATCCCCGGTGTCGCTGTCGACGACGATCGAATCGGGCTGCTTCACCGTGGTGAACCTGCCCGACTCCACAGGAATTCCTGTGTCCAGTGTGTAGCCGACCACCTCGTTGTCCGCAGGCGTGCTGACCCACACGACGTTGGACTTGTCATCGTAAGTGACTGCCCACGGCTGCGCACCGATCGGAAAACGTTGTCGCAAGAGCAGGTCGTCAGACGAGTACACCAGCAGTTCGCCGCCTGCGGCATCGGTGACGAGTATGCGTCCATACTTGTCGGTGGCGAGCCGAGCTGCACCGGTACCTGCTCGCAGAGCGAGGCCGAGGCCGTCGGAATCGAGATTGATCTTCGTCAGGGATGTCTGATGGCGGTCGAGTGCTACCAACCCGAACTGTGTTGCCGCCAATCCGCCGACGGACGACAACCCGTCGATCGTGTGTGATTCACTCGTCGACGGGTCGACTATGTGAATGGTGCCACGGTCGTCGCCGACGGCGAATTGCCCGTCGTCGAGGACGGCCGCGCTGAGCAGAGTGCCGGTTATCGGCGTGGTGTCGACCTCCGAGCTGCGGAGATCCGCCCGAGCGAGCTGCCCGTCCATGGGCAGGAGAACGGTGCCGTCGCCTACGGGCACAACATCGACAGCAGTTCCCGGCAGGTCGACCGAGCGGGGTTCGGTGCCGTCACGGTCGGCATCGAACACCAACAACGTCGACCCGTCGTCGTCGAGGGTGACCACAGAGCGCGTGGACTGGTCGTATGTGGTGAAATGCAAACCGGAGGGGGACGGGGTGACGGAACCGCTCGGGGGAGATGCTGTGTCGGGAGATTCGATCTGCGACAACGGCTCCAGATCGACCGACTCGGGTTCGTCGGAGCTTTTGTTCGAGCATCCTGCGGCCAACATCGCGGCCGTTGCGACCACGACGGCCATACGCCATGGTGAGGGTCTGTCTTTCATGAAACTGCAAGCTCCTGGGTGTTCTCGATAGCGTTGGAAACGTGCGTAGTACATGTCTGCTCGACACCACGACAACGACTCGCGGGTGCGGGTTCGCCCTCCAGACTGCCTGATCGGTTCATCGGTGACACTCTCGGACCTCCCGATCCGAATGCGCCAGGGCAGCGGTACCGTGTTCTAGGGGAAACATACGAGGAGTGCAGTTGACCACCGAGGAAAGTTCCGAGTCCACAAGAGCACGCTGCATCTCGAGATTTACCGAGCAGATCTGTTGACGGCGGTGCCCGACAAGTCCGAAGTGATCGCCGTAGCCGACCAATCGGTGACCGAGATCGATCTGACAGACGAACGCAGCATCATTGCTGCCGTTCGCGATGCAGTGAGCAATGCTGACGAAGTGTCGGCGGGCAAGGCAGATTCTTCGGCCGTACGAGCGTTTCTAGCGCGCGTGGGCTCGGTCATCGAGAGCATCTAGAGCAGGCGCCCGGCTCAGCTACTGACATCATCCAACGCCGACGCGATCGCACGAGGCAACTCGAGCTCCTCGGACACCAGAATTCCGGTCAGCTGCGCCAGATCCCGAGCACCGACGATCGCCGAACTGACGCCAGGGCGGTCGCGGGCCCACGCGAGCGCGACCGCCAGCGGAGAGGTCTTCAAACCGCCTGCCGCAGTCACCGCCGCATCCACGACATTGTCTGCAGTGTCGATCAAATAACTCGCCACCCACTCGGCATGGGCGTCGTCCGCTCCTCGAGAGTCAGCAGGGGTGCCTGTGCGGTACTTTCCGGTAAGTACCCCACCTGCAAGCGGAACAGCAGCGAGCACACCAACACCGTGATGCCGTGCTGCCGGAACCAATTCGTCCTCGATTCCCCGTGCCAGCAACGAGTACTCGGCCTGGGTCGCGACTATTCGACCTTCGCCCGCGGCACCTGCGGCGGTCGCCAGCTGCCAGCCCAGATATCCGCGGGCGCCTACATAGCGAGCTTTTCCACTGTTCACCGCATAGTCGAGTGTCGACGCTATTTCTTCCACCGGTGTCTTCTCGTCCCATGCCCCTACCTGCCACAGATCGAGGTAGTCGGTGCCGAGGTCCCTAAGGGTTGTCTCCAGCTGGTCCAGAAGCCCGCGACGGGAACAGTCGACGCGGTAGCGCCCGCCGGCCGTCGTGACACCGGCGGCTCCGCTGACGATCAACTCGCGCCTCGGTACGACGTCGTCGAGAACTTCCGCCAGTACACGCTGAGCCCGTCCCTCGCCATACGACGGCGCGGTGTCGACGAGCGTGCCGCCCGCATCGGCGAAGGCGGACAGCTGCGCGGCTGCGTCGTCGCCGTCGGTGCCACTGCCCCATCCGAGGGTGCCGAGGCCGATCCGCGAGACTCGCAGTCCGCTGGCGCCGACTGATCTCTGCTTCATGGTGGTGAAGGTTTCCTTACGTCGACTACATACGGGGGCGCTGGGGCACCAGATGAGCAGAGTAGTGCGCGGCGCACCGCCATGCGAGCCTGCCGTGCCGCAGGCTCGACACACGCAAGTCGGGCACACGTGCGTCGGGCTGTGCACAGCGCCGCTGCCGGGTACGGTCAGGCCCGTGAATTCTGTAGACGGCATGCGCCGCATCACTGTATCGGCGGCAGTTGGCACCACCGGCGCGGTGTTGCCGTGATCGCCGAATCCATGACCTGGTTGCAAGCGGTCATCCTGGGCGCTGTTCAGGGACTCACCGAATTTTTGCCCATCTCGTCGTCGGGGCATCTTCGGATCGTGTCGGGAGTGTTCTTCGGCGGTGACGCGGGTGCGTCGTTCACCGCCGTCACTCAGCTCGGGACCGAAGCTGCGGTGCTGTTGTTCTTCTGGCGGGACATCGTGCGAATCGTGCGTGCCTGGTTCGGCGGTCTCCTCGACAAGACCAAACGCACGCTGGACTACCGGCTCGGTTGGTACGTGATCATTGCCACGATTCCCATCGGCGTGCTGGGAATCCTGTTCAAGGATCAAATCCGCAACGGCGCCCGTAACCTCTGGCTGATCGCCACGATGCTCATCGCCTTCGCCATCGTCATTGCCGTCGCTGAGTACATCGGCCCCAAGAATCGGCCCATCGAGAAGATCACGACCAAGGACGGTCTGATCATGGGCGCAGCGCAGTGCCTCGCGTTGATTCCAGGCGTCTCACGGTCCGGTGCGACTACAAGTGCGGGCCTCTTCACGGGCCTCGAACGCGAAGCGGCTGTCCGGTTCTCGTTCCTCCTGGCAATCCCCGCGGTGACTGCATCGGGTCTCTTCTCGTTGCCCGACGCCTTCGAACCTGCAGGGGAAGGCCTCAATGCGTCGGGACCCCAGCTCCTCGTGGCGACCGTGGTTGCATTCGGGCTCGGATACGTTTCGATCGCCTGGTTGCTCAAGTTCGTCGCCAACCATTCGCTGTACTGGTTCGTGGGGTATCGCATCGTGCTCGGTATCGCCGTGATGGCGCTGCTCTCTGCCGGTGTCGTGTCCGCCACATAGAAGGGGCTACCGACGGGCGACCTAGCAGTCGGCGATCGCAGTTAGTGTGGTGCCATGACGGTGATCTTGCTGCGGCACGGCCGATCGACCTCCAATACCGCGGGAACTTTGGCTGGGAGATCTCCCGGAGTCGATCTCGACGACAGAGGACGGGAGCAGGCTTCTCTGGTCGCCGACCGGCTCGGCGGTCTCCCCGTCGAGGAGATCGTCAGATCGCCCCTGCAGCGGTGTGAGCAAACTGTCGAGCCGCTTGCAGCACGCCGGGGACTCACGCCCGTGGTGGACGATCGGTTGATCGAGGTCGATTACGGGTCCTGGACCGGCCGGACAATCAAGGAGTTGCTTGCGGAGCCGCTCTGGAAGGTGGTCCAGCAGCACCCGTCGGCCGCGGTTTTCCCCGAAGGGGAAGGTCTCGCTCAGGTTCAAGCGAGAGCGGTTACCGCAGTCCGAGAGCACGATCGTCGACTTGCGGAAGAGTATGGCCGTGACGTGCTGTGGGTGGTGTGCTCGCACGGCGACGTCATCAAGTCGGTCATCGCGGACGCCGTCGGGTGCCATCTCGATGCGTTCCAACGGATCGTTGCCGATCCCGCGTCGATCAGCGTGATTAGGTACACCGCTACTCGCTCGTTCGTCCTTCGTACGAACGACACCGGCCTCGACCTATCGGGACTAGCCTCCTCGACGGTTCCGGTCGCCGACTCCGTGCCGTCGAATTCCGATTCCGACGCCGTGCCAGGCGGAGGTTCCGGAACCTGAGAGCCTCGATAGCGGATAATGAACCTCGGGACCGACAATCAACGGTCCCTACGTACGAAAGCTGCAGGAGGTGCAATGCCACGCGCAATACATGTTTTCCGCACCCCTGATCGATTTGTCGCGGGAACCGTGGGTGAGCCCGGCGACCGATCGTTCTTTCTCCAGGCCGTGCACGACGCTCGTGTCGTGTCGGTAGCACTCGAAAAGCAGCAGGTCCAGGTCCTCGCGGATCGAATGGGTCTGTTGCTCGACGAGGTTCATCGTCGTTTCGGGGCGGATGTCCCGCCCGAGGAAACCGAGGTCGGCGACACCAGCCCGCTGCTGACACCCATCGACACCGAGTTCCGCGTTGGAACGATGGGCCTGGGCTGGGACGCCGATGCCAACGCTGTGGTCGTGGAACTGCTCGCAGTCAGTGAGGCCGAGATCGACGAGTCCGTCGTCCTCGACGACACCGAAGAGGGCCCCGACGCCGTCCGCGTGTTCCTCACGCCGATACAGGCCCGTGAGTTCGCGCTGCGCTCCGAACGAGTCATCGCGGCGGGTCGTGCCCCGTGTCCACTGTGTGGTCAACCCCTTACGCAAGAAGGGCATATCTGTATACGAACGAACGGATACCGGCGCGACGCGACGTTCGGGTCGGCATCCGAACTCGGCGAGGAACTTTGACCGAAGATCGCCCGCCGTTCGACGGACTGCATCTGATGGCAACGGGCGAGCTCACCGTCGTCGGCCGCGTCGTGTCTGCGAGCAACGCGACGCTGGTGTGCGATGCCGCTGCGCCTAATTCCGCGGTCGATGGCTCGGCCCACACGGTGCGCTGTGTGTACAAACCAGTGCGCGGGGAAGTGCCGCTGTGGGACTTCCCCAACGGGACTCTCGCCGGGCGCGAAGTCGCGTCGTACGAAATCTCCGACGCGCTCGGCTGGGGAGTCGTGCCGACGACCGTGCTGCGCGACGGTCCGTTCGGACCCGGCATGGTGCAACGATGGATCGATACTCCCGAGCGACACGGCGAACACGGTGACCGGGTCGATCTCGTCGACATCTGTCCACCCGATCTGGTTCCACCGGGATGGATTCCGGTGTTGCAGGCGTATGACGGCGACGGCGCAGAGGTCGCGCTTGTCCATGGCGACGATCCGCGCCTGCAGCGTATGGCGGTACTCGACATCTTGATCAACAACGCAGACCGAAAAGGCGGTCACGTCCTCGAAGGCCTCGACGGCTACGTCTACGGCATCGATCACGGAATTTGTCTGCACTCGGACAACAAGCTACGGACCGTGCTGTGGGGGTGGGCAGGCACCGCGGTGAACGATGCTCTGATGACGGACATCGTTGCGTTCGTCGACTCCTTTGCCTCCGATGTCGAACCCCGCCTGCGGGGCCACATCACCGAACAGGAGATCGAAGCGCTGCTCGGCCGGGCATGCGGACTCGTTGCCCGCCCGGTTATGCCAGAGCCGAGTTCCAGCAGGCCGATACCGTGGCCCGCGTTCTGAAACCTCTCCGATAGGCTCGTCTGCATGCATTCTTGGTCCGACACAGCCGTACCGTCGATCCCTGGTCAGGGCCCTCCGCTTCGGTTGTACGACACCGCCGATCGCGCCGTGCGCCCGGTCACACCAGGCGCCGAGGCGAAGATGTACGTCTGTGGCATCACCCCGTACGACGCAACTCACCTTGGACACGCTGCAACATATCTGACGTTCGATCTGGTCAACCGCCTGTGGCGTGATGCTGGGCACGACGTGCACTACGTGCAGAACGTCACCGACGTCGACGACCCGCTGTTCGAGCGTGCAGACCGTGACGGCGAAAGCTGGATCGACCTCGGAACGCGTGAGATTCAGCTGTTCCGTGAGGACATGGAAGCCCTTCGAGTATTGCCGCCGCGAGATTACATCGGCGCAGTCGAGTCGATCGACGAGGTCATCGAACTCGTCGAGAAGTTGGTCGCGTCCGGAGCCGCCTATGTTCTCGACGATGCCGAGTTCCCCGACGTCTACTTCCGGGCCGATGCCAATGCCGAATTCGGATACGAGTCGGGCTACGACCGCGCGACCATGGACAAGTTCTTCGCCGAGCGGGGAGGAGATCCCGATCGCATCGGAAAGAGCGACTCGCTCGACGCGTTGCTGTGGCGCGCCGAACGAGAGGGTGAGCCGTCGTGGCCGTCGCCTTTCGGGCCTGGTCGTCCGGGATGGCACATCGAATGTGCCGCGATTGCGCTCAACCGGATCGGAACCGGATTCGACGTCCAGGGTGGCGGAAGCGATCTGATCTTCCCCCATCACGAATTTTCGGCAGCGCATGCCGAAGCTGCAGTTGGTGGAGGTCGTTTCGCCCGGCACTACGTCCATACCGGAATGATCGGGCTCGACGGCGAAAAGATGTCGAAGAGCCGAGGAAACCTCGTTTTGGTGTCGAAACTGCGTGCCGAAGGTGTGGATCAGGCTGCTGTGCGCCTCGGACTGCTCTCTGGGCACTACCGCCAGGACCGCGCATGGACGGGCGAGGTTCTGGAGCGCGCGCACAGCAGGCTCGAATTGTGGCGTGCTGCCGCGGCACTGGAGTCGGCGACGAGTGCCGATGACGTGATCGTTCGACTGCGTCAGCACCTGGCGGATGACCTCGATACCCCCAAAGCTCTCGACGCGCTCGATGCATGGGCGAGTTTCGCTGTGGAGCAGGGTGGGTCGGACGCCTCTGCGCCCGGAGCCTTCGCAGACGCTGTCGATGCGCTATTGGGTGTTCGACTGATCTGAGTGGTTCGGATCCGGGCGGTGTGAAGTCGGGCGCGTCAGATCGCCCAGCAGGTCGGGGATCAGACGCTCCTCCATGACTGCGCGAGTAGACTCGCGCATCGCTGTGGCAAGCGCCGGATCCCATGCGCTGGACGTCGGGTGTCCTTTGAGCGGCTCGGAGTTCTTGGCGTCGAGCGCTGCCGAGTACGAGTTGCTGTCCATACGCCAGGGGTGTGCCTGGTAGCGCGCGATCGCACGCGCCGTCATCTGCAGTCCTGGCCAATCGAAATCGTTGCGCCAGTGCAGTTGGGTGTGCTTTGGAAGACCTGCGAGAAGTTTGTGGAGGGCGGCGGAGGGTTGACCGTCGGTACACACCAGTGCCGACGATTTCGAGCCGAGAGTGCGCGCAGCCGCGGCGAGTACCGCTACGTTCTCGCACACGTAGACCTGATCCGAGACGGCGGTCAGCGGGCCGCGGGTAAGCATGTCCAGTGTCAGTGGAAACGGGATGCCCTGCGCAGCTGCATCGTTGAGCCACCTCGCGACAGTGTGATCCTCGGAAACTCGGTAGTTCAGCACGACGACACGACTCGACAGGGCGTCGACGGACACCCCAGCGGTTTCCCACAGCAATCTGATCCCGACCGGGTCGGACGGTCGCGGGATTCCTTCGCGCAGAGACAATGCGTCGAGCACCAACCGCGGAGCACCTCCGCCGGCCAGAGCTTTGGTGTCACCGACCGCGAACTCGGCGAGTTCAGTCAATGACATCCCGTCGACAGGGAGCACAGCCAGCACGTGCGCAGCTTTGCGCAGGGCATCTACCGCAACACGACCACCCAGTGTTCCGTCCTGGTTCAGCAGCGACGAGAGCCAGCGGTCGGCCCAGTCCTGATCGGGGGTTGTCGCCAGCAGGTCTTTCGCTTCGGACAACGCTTGCGCTTTGGTATCAGCCTTGGCTGCAGCGATTCGTTTCCTGTCCTGAAGTGGCAATGCGGCGTCGAGCGTGTCGATGAGCCCCATTCCGCCGTTGAGAGGGTGAGCGAGCCACTCGTCGAGACGAACCAGGTCGAGTTTCGTCGTCTTGGCCCGACTGTGCAGGCCTGCGCTCGACCGGGAGATCGCGCTGCAGAGTCGCCACAGATCGGCTGGTTCACCCAGATGAACTGTGATGTTGCCGCTGACTGTCAGCCAGTTCGATTCCAGTTTTTTCCTCGCTGCCGCCAGCAAAGTGTTCAGTTCCTTGCTGCCGCGCCACCGAGCGCCGTCGTCACCGGGCAAAGTCGAGACCCCCTTCTGCTCGCGAGGGCATCCGACGTGTCAGAGGCGAGCCGAGGGCGGCCGCCAGATCTGTTCCGTCGTGCTCGGCGAACAGCTCACCGTTTTCCCACACCAACAACGCGGCACTGACACTGTTCTCGGCGGTGGAATGCGCAAGGTCGTAATGCGCGCAGCCGGGGACATCGGAATAGGTGATCCAGAGGTCGTATCCCGTCATGAACAGGTCTAGATCGAATTGCACGCTGAGACCGAGCAATTCGCTCCGACCGTTGTCGTCGACACCGGCGAAGGCTTCGTCGAGAGCAAGCAGACGAGGGGAGTGCGGGTCCGCGGAGGACAACATCACGTGCGCTGCCGCGAACAGCGGAAGGTGCAGCGATACCGACTGCTCACCACCGGAGAGTGCACTGTGGCGAGCGACGGTCAGACGATCCTCGGTTCCGTCTCCTCTGATGAGGGTGAATGCGAACACCCGCCACCGGCGGTAGTCGAGCGTCGTGGCGAGGATCTCGGGATACGACCGTTCCGGGTGCGCCGCTCGTGCAATTCTGATCTCGGACGCGAAATGAGCACGCATCGTGGCCAGATCGTCAGCATTCAGGGCGGACGCGTCGCGGTCCAGTAACTTCGAGATTTCCCTGGCACGATCGTCGAGATTGTCTGCAAGCACCCAGTGCACACCGATGGTGTTGCCCGAAGACATCTTCCGCTGCTTCATCTCGGTGGACATCTGGGCGATCAACTCTCGGGCGTCGACCGTTCGCTCGTGGATCTGCTGAGCCAGTCCCGTCAGAAGTGCGTCTTCGAGAATCAGGCGCTCGTGCTCGGTCAGCAGCGTCTCCTGGTTGGATCGTGCATCGCCGATGCGGTCGGCGAACTCGCCGACCGAGGAGAACCCTTGCTCGTCCTGCACGCGTACGACAGTCAGCCCATCGGGCGCGTCCCACTGCAGTCGGTAATCCTGCCCCGAGGACGCCAACTGCGAGTCGAACTCCTGTAGCGCGCCGGTCAGTGCGGTCCTGGTGCTCTTTCGGTACGAGTCGCTCGCCTTCACCGATGCGGTGGCGTCGTTCAAAGCGCTGTGTAGTTGATGGACTACGGGCGGGAGAACCTGAATATCGTCCTCGATGGACGCACTCTGAATCCGGTACAGAATTTGCTCGACAGTGAGCCACGCGGAATCGCTCGACGGCCACGTATACCCGTCGAGTACACCGAGAATTGTCAACAGATCTTTGCGCGCGTACGGAGCCAACCGGGCAGTGTCGTCGAGAGTTTCGGTAAGTGCGGCGCGCAGACCTTCCTGCGCGGTGTTGCACGCACCCTCGGCTTTGCCGATGGCCTCGCCTGCCTCCTTGTCGGCCTTACGGGCCGAGCGCTGCTCGACCTTGCATTTCTCGATGCGGTCCCGCGCGGCCTCCAGATCGATGTTGATCTGATCGGCGGTAGACCCGAGCTTCTCGCTCAGAATCTCGAGTCGCTGTACCTGCTGGAGGTGGTTCTCCTCGGCGATCGCTGCTTCTTCGGCCAATTCTTCGGCTAGACCGGTCGATTCTTCCCATCGGTTCCGTGCTTCGTGGCTGCGTTCGGTCTCACGCACATGATCGGCACGTCGACGCAGAACCAAATCGCCTTGATTCTCGAAATGCCGAATTGCAGCGGCAAGCGAGTCGATGTCCCTGGCATTGTGTGGAGTTCGGTGCGCGACTGCGGTTGTCCGCAGGTGTTTCTCTCTTGCCGAGAGCTCGGCGATCGCCTGATCGAGTTCGCTGTCGGCCGTTGTGGACCCTGCCTGCGAGGTGCGAAGTGCGCCGGCCGATTCGGTCACGGACTTCTGCGCCTTGACTATTCCGGACACCTTCGGAAGCTGTGTCGCTGCGGCCCGCAGCCCGCGGAGCAATTCGGCGGCCGAACGCTCTTCGTCCTGTGCTGCCTTCGTCGACGCTTCGGTTGAGGTAATGAGCGCGTCGAGTTCGGTGATGCGGGCTGCTCGGCGACGGGCACGTGCGGTCGCGCCGATGTACTCGGCGTCCGGCTTGATGTGGTGACCGTACTGAATGCCTTGCCAGAAACGTCCGTCGATACCGATGGACGTGACTGCAGCGCCGTCCGAATTCAACCTTCCAGCGTCAAGGGTTCGAGTTCCTCGCTGGTTCGAGACCAGAGCGATGGACGCCAGAACAGCCTGAATCATCGATTCGGGGACGTCCGTGCCCGGCTCGGCCTCCAACACGTCCGCGAGGGTAGGTCCTGTCGGTCGCGCATCGGCCGGCGCCGCGATCAAGAATTGCTCGGACTCGACGTGTTGGGGAGCCTCGTCCGGGGTGATCCAGCCGTCGAGCAGGTTGGCGGCCTGAAGCGCGGACTCGACACCCGCAGCTTCCGCGGGATCGATGCCGTCGGCGAACCGTACGAGCTGCCACAGCGGTGCGCCGCTGAGGTTGTCCCGCGGCGACGTCCTGGCCGCGAACGGCGGAGGCGCATCATCGTGCTGCGCCTCGATCAGAGCGCGCTCGGACCGCATGGCCGATAGATCCTCGGCGAAGGTGGCTGCGCTGATGCCGGCCTGGGCTCGTTGCGCTCGGACAGTTTCCAAGCCCTCGGCGGACGCCTCGGCGAGCACCGCGTCGAGGCTCGGCGCTTCGTCCTCACCGATACGAGGGACCGCGGCATCGAGGGCCTCGAACGCAGCCACTGTGATTCCCGCGCCGGCGTAGAGCGACGAGTTGACGGACCACCAGGAACGAAGTCCCGACGCATAGTGCGCGCGGGCTAGTTCGACAGCGGCCTCGGCCTCGGTCACCGACGCACGGGCGGCGTCGAGGAGCTCGCGAGCCCGAGCGGCGCTCTTGTCGGCGCGTGCGCGTTCTGTAGTTGCTTTCTCGACGGTGCTCAGAGCCGACCGCACGGCGCGGACGTCACCGTCGCGCTCCTCGGCGTGTCCTCGTAGCGCTGTGCTGAACTGATCGCTGCGAGAACTGGCGGGCATGGACGCCCACGCGATTCCTGCGTCTTCGGCCGCAACCTGGAGATCGTCCTCGGCGCGGGTCAACGCCGCCACGGAATCGCGAAGTGCCGCGTCGGCGCGTGTCGCCTCGGTCGACCGTTGCTCCACATCCGACTGGGCCTTCTTGGCGCGCTCCGACTGTTGTGCGGCCGAGACCTTCAATTTTCCGGCGGACTCGGCCAAGTCGTCCAGCTGCTGCTTACCCTCGTAGGCGCTGGACCGCTGTAGAGTTTCTCGATCGGCGAGAGCCTGATCGAGAGCTCGTTCGGCGTCGTCGAAACGCTTTTCCGCCGCAACCCGCTCCTGCAGGCGGCGTTCCTTCTGTGCGGCAGCCGCGAAGTGCGCGGTCGTGTTGTGGGTGACCGCTTCCAGTCTGCGAGAAACCTGCTCCACATCCGAACGTGCTTGAACGCGAAGATATTTCGAATACACCCCGACGAAGTTCTTCGCAGCATGGTCGGCTTGGGCAAGTCCTTCGAGTGCTCGGCCGACCTCTTCCATATCACTGAACGAACGTGCGGCTTCGAGTACGAGCTGTTCGTCGAGGGGGCGCAGTCCGTCGGTGAGTGCCTGGGAGAGTCCCTTCGGATCGAGGTTCTTTGCAAGCTGAGGACGACGCAAAGTCAGAATGAGGTTGATGAGCTGGTCGTACCGCTGCGCACCGAGCCCGAACATTCGGGCGTCGATGGCAGCGCGATAATCGACCGGACGATCGGTGATCGCGTCGGATCCGAGCTGTTCGGCGAGTTGCTTCTTGGTCAACGGTCGATCGTCGGATCCGAGCAGCGAGAAATCGACTCCGACTCGGCCGTCAACGACGAAATACCATCGAATGACCTTGTCGTTCTGGCGGCTGGCACGCATCCCGATGCCGACCGTGACGGCTTCGGGGTCCTCGCGGGACCCGCGGCCGAACTCCATCCATACGTATGAGTGCGCGCTTTCCTGACCGCGATAGAGAAGGTTGGACTTCATGGTCCGCTCCTCGCCCGCGAATGGATTGAGGCGTCGCGGCTCGATACGCCCATCCAAAACGAAAGGAAAGAGCACCTCCAGCGCCTTCGTCTTGCCCGAACCATTGGGGCCGCGAAGCACGAGACGGCCGTCGGCGAAGGAGAACTCCTGGTCACGGTAGTCCCACAGATTGATGATGCCCGCTCGGGTGGGGCGGAAGCGCCGATCGTGTTCAGTCATCGTGTGCGCCTCGGTTTCCTTGCTCTGCGGGGTTGTCGATTGCGGTGTCCCCGACTGTGGTGTCTTCGGAGGCGGTGTTGTCGGAGGTGGTGTTGTCGGAGGCGGTGTCGTCGAAGAGTGAAGTCTGCGGAGCTCGGTCCTTCACACTGACCATCACATCGCGGTAGCGAGCGATCGCGGGAAGAACGAGCACCCCACCGGAGATGCTCTGTATCAATCGAAATCGATCGAGCATCGCGATCGCACGTTCACGGAGCCCGTCGGGATCAGCCTGCCACTGGGCGGCGAACGTCCGTCCGAATTTCTCGACCAAGTCGGTGACCGTGCTTACCAGCCAGCTGTTCTCGACGAACGGATACAGTACAGGGCTGTCCGTGTCGGCAATGTTCTTGGCCCGGAGGCCGAATTCGGCCAGGTCGTCGAAGATTCCACCGCCGGGAATCGCTGCGTCGAGTCGGTCGACGAGGTCGGTGTCCTGCTGTATCCGGTGTCGAGCGAGCTCGGGCGAATCCGGATCGATGACGCGATCGGATATCTCACCCGCAAGCAGCAGTGCAACCTGCGCGATGGTGCCCGTACTCGGAAACCGCGTGTCGGACATGCGCCCCGACGTGTCGATCAACATCACCCCTTCGGCTCGTCGTTCCGATGTGAGGCCGGTCAGGAGTTCGACTTCGGCGACGGTTTTCAGCGCGGCAAGCGCGGTTCGACCGTCCTGATCCAGGTCTTCGAAGTACACCACTGGCTGCTCGACGAGCGCCCGACGTACCTTACGCAACGTCTCCTTGGGATCGGCACTCTGCACCGCGTCCTCGTCGTCCGCACCGTCCTCCATCGGAAGATCGGATCCGGCGAGAAGGCCTGTGACGGAGCGTAAGTGTTGAACGGCCCGAGGCGGACGGAAAAGTGCGACCACCACGGAGCGTTCGATGTCGTACAGAGCTTCACCGGCCGACGGATTGTTTGCCCAACCCCCGGCGTCGCCGTCCGCGAGTGAGATCGCGCCACGCGCGGCCAGCCACCCCACTGCGTCGACGAACGCGTCACGATCCGAAGCGCGGTCTGTCGCGAGCTCGACTCCGTCGACCTGGCCTGCTTCGGCGGTGACGTGGTCCGCAAGTTCCGATAGCGTGATCTGACTTCCCGCACGGCCGAGGCTCGCCAACGACAGAGCGAGATAGGAGTAGCGCCGACGATCGAACACACGGTCGGATGCGGTCCGCGCAGGCTGGCTCGAATCCAGTTCGTCCATGACCGGGAAGAGTCGCGCGGTGGTTTCGGTCACCTCGAGGCGATAACCGAACATTTCGAGAAGATCTTCTCTCAGTTCCGTCGCCCAGCGCCGAAGGAGAGGGAGCGCGATGCGATCGGGATAGGTCGCGGTCACCAAGTGGTTGGACAGCGCAATCCGAGCTGCGCGCTGATAGGAATCGAGTGCGAGGGAGGGTATTTCGCGAGCTCTCATCGTCGAACCACTTCGGCAACCTCGAGCTGCAGACGGTCGAGATGCAGACGGCCGCGCGCCGTCTGCACGACGGTGGAGGTGGCGCTGTCGCTCAGTGTGAGTTTGACGCCGCTGTCGGATCCGGTGGTTGCTGTCGTGTGCCCACTGACGCGCACGCGCGCGGTCAGTGCGGCATTGAGCAGGCTGAGAAGCACTTCGGTCTCCTCTTCGTTCAGTGTTCGTGCGTACACCCCGGTCGATGCGAGCGACAGCGCCGCGGCACTTCGAGACCGTTGCGCCTGCAGTTGCTTCTCGCGCAGCCGTCGGATACTGCCGTCGTTTCGTTGAACGCGGCCTGGAATTCCGGGTGACGGGGTACGTCCGGTCTCGGCCAGCGTGCGCGAGATCTCCACCGGTGGCGCCTCCCACCAGGTTCGCGATGTCGGGATGATGTCTTCATCCGGGTGGACCATCGACAGGTGCCGGGGCTTTCCGAGACCGAAGACGGCATGGAACAACGCGTGCGCACTGTCCTCTGTGGGTGTGTTGGAAAACCAGCCGGCAAGGTGTCGTAGCTGGCTCTCACGACTCACGCCGCCCCGTCTGGTCTCGGTGACGCGTCGGAGAAGCGAGAGGACCGCAGCGATGGCGCTCATCGTTCCCTCGCGTAGTCGCTCGGACTCGCTCAGCTCTGCTTCCGCTGCAACGAACCAGTGTGACAATCCCGCCCACCGGGCACTCCAGTCCGCCGCTCGCTCTGCGACGTCGAGGAAGACTCGTTCGTCGCTGATCGCGGCCCGCTCGATCAAATCCGAAATGCCGGTGGACTCGACCACGGCAATAGCTTCGGCAAGCTTGGGGGCGTAGCGAGTCAGATCGGAGCTGAATTCACGCATATGAGTCAGCAGCGCGTCCTTATGCACCAAAAACGACTCGGGGGTGATCTCGGTGGTCCGGACGAGATCCCCGAGAACCAGGTAGAAATGTGCTGCCCGCGTTGCCATCTCCGACAGCGTCGAGTCGAGACGGCTCAGTTTGCGATAGATGCGGTCGCCGTCGCGCTGCCGATTCGCCTCTGCAAGCTCGTGCATGTCCGCCAGGAGTTCCGGCAGCACGAGCCGTGAGAGCGACGCGTCGTCCAAGCGAGCCCCGAGAACGTCCTCGACTGCGCGGAACGCCTTGTAACCTGCCTGGCTGAACTGATAGACGAAATGGCGGTTGCGATACTCGGCGAGCGTCGCTGCGCGCGATCCGTCATAGCTTCGTTCGAGAAGCTCCCACGAGTGCAACTGCTCGAGGAGTGGTCCGATCTCCGCTGCGGTCAAACGATCGTTTGCCGGTGCCGTACGGGCAAGCGTGTCCGCGATCTCGGCGGCGTGCAGGAGGACGACGTAGTTGGCCCGTGCGGTGTCGAACGCCCGAAGAACCCACAGGTACTCGTTGCGCTTCTCCGCGGTCGTGAATGCGAACAGCTTGAGGCGATCTTCCTGCATCAAGGCGCTGACGACGCTCGGTCGCATCGTGTCGGATGAATCGCTCACTGGAACAGGGTAGGGGGTCGGAGGACGATGCGTGGTCAGTGCCCTGGCGATGGCGTCGCGCGGCCACCACTACGTGGCAATCTTCGACGATGCAGTTTTGCGAATTGCCGTCGACCGGCTGCGCCTGCGCTACACCTCGACAGTCACCTTTCCGTCCACGATGGCCGCCGGATAGGTTCGCACAGAATCGATTCCGCCCGCGCATGATCCGTCGTCGAGCGAGAATGTGTACTGATGCAGCGGGCACATCACCACCTTGCCGTCGATCTGCCCGTCGGCCAACGGTCCGCCTTTGTGCGGGCAGACTGCGTCCATCGCGCGGACGGTGCCGTCGCCGAGCATGAAGACGGCCACCTGCTTCCCGTCGACGACGTATGCCCGACCTTCGCCCGGGGTCAGATCCTCGGCGGCGCCCACCGGGACGCTCATCGGACCGGCACCTGCGGCAATGGAAGAAGGGGCAATGACGACGCGAACTGTGCAGCCGATCTCGGGGCTGTGCGTTCCTGCCATGGATCTCGGTACCCGTCGACGGAAGTCTGCATTCGCTGCTCCAATCCCGAAATGATTCCCTCGGCGTCCTCGATCAATGTCTTCTGCAGCACGTCGAGGCCGATTCGTGGAACCCATGCGTAGGTTCGTTCGAGCCACTGGGCCGTCTCGCGGTAATGCTGAATAAAGACTCCGGCGACCCGAATGACCTCCGCAGCGCCGACGACCGTCGCCAGCAGATCGCCCTTTCTGACGTGGGCACCCGCAGCACCGCCGACATAGATTTCCCATTTGTCGTCGCCGACGGACACTACGCCGAGGTCCTTGCACAGGGCCTCGGAGCAGTTGCGCGGGCAACCGGCGACGGCAAGCTTCAGTTTTGCCGGCGTCTCCAGGCCTTGGAACCGTTCTTCCATTGCGATTCCCAAAGCCGTCGAATCGCCGAGGCCGAATCTGCAGAAGTCGCTGCCGACACATGTTTTCACGGTGCGCATGCTCTTGCCGTAAGCGAAGCCCGACGGCATGTCCAGATCGCCCCACACCTTGGGCAGGTCTTCCTTCTTGATGCCCAGAAGGTCGATTCTTTGCCCACCGGTGACTTTGACGAGAGGCACGCTGTACTTGTCGGCGACATCGGCGATCTTCCGGAGCTGATCTGGCGTCGTGACACCGCCCATCATCTGAGGCACTACAGAGAACGTGCCGTCGCGCTGAATGTTGGCGTGCACACGGTCGTTGATGAACAGTGCGCCGCGCTCGTCGACCCAGTCCGGTCCCCAGATCACCCGCAACAGCGATGCGAGCGGCATCTTCGACGGTACGTCCTCCTTGCCCTCGGGTGCGAGCTCGGCGAAGACTTGCGAGACCGACCTCAGATCCTGTTCGCGGATGACGTCGATCAAAGCCGGCTTCGCCAACGGGATGCCAGGGACGTACCAGTCGGCGGCCGGATCGGCCTCGATCGCGCCGCCCGCTGCGCAGGCCAAGATGTCGGCGACAAGCCCCTTGCAGGATCCGCATCCTTTACCGGCGCGGGTGGCTGCGGTGACATCGCCCATCGACTTCGCGCCTGCATGGACACACGCGACAATCGCACCCTTGGTGACCCCGTTGCAGTTACACACCTGCACGTCATCGGCGAGTTCGGCCGCCCCGGTCGCCGCGGTAGGGGTGCCCATGTCGAAGAGCATGCTGATCCGCTCGTCGGGCAGGGGAATCTTCTCGTCGAATGCCTGGGTGAGGAAGTTCGCCTTGCTGATGTCGCCCAACAAGGTTGCGCCGATCAGCTTTCCGTCTCGAACGACCACGCTCTTGTACGTTCCGCTGCGCGGTTCGTAGAACTGGACGAACTCATCGTCCTCCCGTTCCGGGCCCTTGACTCCCATTGCTGCCACATCGACGCCCGCCACTTTGAGCTTGGTCGTCAATCGCGAACCATGATATGCAGCAGTCGGATTGGTGCCGCTCAGATGTTCGGCGAGAACGACAGCCTGTTCCCACAGTGGCGCGACCAGGCCGTACACCTCGCCGCGGTGCTGGCAGCATTCACCGACCGCATAGATGGATCCTTCATCCTCGCAACGCAACTGATCGTCGACGACGATTCCACGCTCGATGACGAGGCCGCCCCCTCGTGCGAACTCGACATTCGGACGTATCCCGGCTGTTACGACCACCATGTCCGCGGACAGCGACGTACCGTCGTTGAATCCAACTCCCGCAACTCGGCCGGCGTCGGTACGCAGAACCGATGTTGTTCTCTTCGAGGTGTGAACTCCTACGCCGAGCGACTCGATCTTGTTACGCAGCAGCCTTCCGCCGCGCTCGTCGAGCTGTTGGTTCATGAGATGGCCGGGGGAGTGCACGACGTCGACGTCGAGGCCTTGGGTTCGCAGTCCGTACGCAGCCTCCAACCCGAGCAGTCCACCACCGATGACGACGGCCTTGAGGTCGTCCTCGGAATCTGCCATCTGGAGCATCCCGTTGGTGTCCGCGATGGTTCGGAAGCCGAAGACGCCGCGGGCCAGTCGACCGTCGGGTTCGCGAAGCCCGTCCATGTTCGGAAAGAAGGTATTGCTGCCGGTGGCGATGATCAGGATGTCGTAGTCCACGACGCGCCCGCTTTCGCAGCGCACCGACTTCTGGAAACGATCGAGCGAGACAGCACGGTCACCCGCGAACAGCGTGACGCCGTTCTCGCGGTACCAACTCATGGGATTGAGTAGTAGGTCTTCGTCGTCGACTCCCGTCTCGCCCGCGAGAACGTGAGACAGCATGATCCGGTTGTAATTTCCGTAAGGTTCGTCGCCGATCATCGTCACTTCGAACTTCTCGGCGCCCCGCTTCAGGATCTCTTCGACGGTCCTGGCGCCGGCCATCCCGTTTCCGACCACGAGCAGGCGACTCTTCATCAGATCAGCACCAAACCGAAATCGACGACGACCTCGCCCGTCGTGCCTTCGGGAGCGGCGACGACCAGCTCGAGCACCGAGTCCGGGTCGACGTCCTCGACGACACGCAACGGGATATTGACCCCGCTCTTCGCGCCCATCGGGAACATTCGCATCGGCTGACCGTCGCGCAGCAACGTCACCACGATGAGGTCGTCGCTCGAATTTCCGCCCCGGAAGTACAGCGGCTGCGCCATGAGTCCCGATGGAACGACGAAATTGAGCGACGGGTCGATCGATTCCGGCTTGTCGAGTCCGTGTCCGATGAACGGGAAGACGCCCTGGAGGAAACGCGGTGTGCTGGCCATGTACACAGGTTGCGGTGCCCGGGTGACACCGTCGCTGCGCCTGCGTTACGTCGGGATCAGAAAGAACTCACCGTGAGCCGTTGTGTCCTGTGCGTTCGGACCTCGAAGGCTCGCTGCGCCTTTTCACAGCCCGAAGCTTCCCGGGCCCCTTCGCCTCAGGTACCGCTCGAATTCGGCTGCGATGGCATCGCCGTCGATCTTGGAGATCGCTTCGGAGATATCGGTCTCCGCGTCGCCTCGTTCTTCGAGAGTGCGAACATAGTCGCTGATTTCTTCATCTTCCTTGGTCATCTCGGTCACTGCTTCTTCCCAGTCCTCGGCCTGGGTCGGGAGCTCGCCGAGCGGAACCTCGATATCGAGGACGTCTTCTACGCGTTGCAGCAATGCAACGGTGGCTTTCGGATTCGGAGGTTGCGAGACGTAATGAGGTACAGCCGCCCAGAAGGATATTGCTGGGACGCCTGCTTTGACACACTCGTCCTGGAGTACGCCGGTGATTCCGGTCGGCCCTTCGTAGCGTGTCTGCTCGAGGTTGAACTGCTCTGCGGCCTCGATGCTGTAGGCACTTCCGGTCACGGGAACCGGACGCGTGTGAGGAGTGTCTGCCAGTAGCGCGCCGAGTATGACAACAGTCTCGACCCCAAGTTGTTCGACGAATTCGAGCAGGTCGTCGCAGAAGCTTCGCCACCGCATGTTCGGTTCGATCCCGCGTAGGAGCACCACGTCGCGTGCACTTCCGGGCGGGGAGCACACCGACAGCCTCGTCGACGGCCACTGGATCTCACGGGTTACGCCGTCGACCTGGCGGATCGTCGGGCGATTGACCTGGTAGTCGTAGTAATCCTCGGAGTCGAGCTCGGCGAGCGGACTCGCATCCCAGATCAATTCGAGGTGCTCGACGGCGCCGCTGGCGGCATCGCCAGCGTCGTTCCATCCTTCGAATGCGGCAACGAGGATGGGGTCTCGAAGGGTGGGGAGCTCGAGTTCTTCGTCATCGCCCTCGGAAACCGCCGGAAACGATGGTGCAGTCGACGATGTGGTGTTCGATCCAGTGGCGTTCGCCACTGCGGTAGAAACCGCATCAAGCAACGTTTCGGCGGCGCTGTCCGGATTGTCGCGATCTGGATCGTCGTTGTCGGCGGGAATGTTGCCGTCTCGGTTTCGGGGACTCACCACGACAGCCTACGACCAGCCCGGCCCGTCGTTGCCACTACGCCGTGCCCACTAGTCTGTAGTGATGCCTGCGCTACACAAGACGAGCCTGCTGGACGCGATACGCACTCGCGTGATCATTGGCGACGGGGCAATGGGCACCATGTTGCAGGATGCCAATTTGACCCTCGACGATTTTCTCGGTCTGGAGGGGTGCAACGAAATCCTGAATGACACCAGGCCCGACGTGCTTCGCGAGATCCACCGCGCGTACTTCGCTGCCGGTGCCGATGCGGTCGAGACCAATACATTCGGATGCAACCTTCCCAACCTCGCCGACTACGACATCGAGGACCGCATCCGCGAGCTGGCAGAAAAGGGAACGCGACTCGCCCGCGAGACTGCCGACGAGATGGGCCCGGGCCGCGACGGAATGGACAGGTTCGTCCTCGGGTCGATGGGGCCGGGCACCAAGTTGCCGACGTTGGGTCATGCGCCTTTCGCGGTCCTCCGCGACGCGTACATCGAAGCTGCACTCGGCATGATCGATGGCGGCGCCGATGCGATCCTTATCGAGACGTGCCAGGACTTGCTTCAGGTGAAGGCTGCGATCATCGGCAGTCAGCATGCGATGGACAAGCTCGGCGTGCGTATTCCCATCATCACCCACGTGACGGTGGAAACGACCGGCTCGATGTTGCTCGGTAGCGAGATCGGCGCCGCGCTGACAGCGCTGGAGCCACTCGGCATCGATATGATTGGGCTGAACTGCGCGACGGGCCCGGCCGAGATGAGCGAGCACCTTCGCCATCTGTCGAAGCATTCGACGCTTCCGGTTTCGGTCATGCCCAATGCCGGATTGCCGACGCTCGGTGCCAACGGGGCCGAGTACCCGCTGTCGGCACCTGAATTGGCAACCGCCCTCAGCGGTTTCGTCAGCGAATACGGGCTCTCGCTCGTCGGTGGATGCTGTGGAACGACGCCGGAGCACATCCGGCAGGTTGCAGATCTCGTCCATGGTGCACACCAGGCCGAGCGTGTCCCGACGCCGGAGCCCGGCGTCGCGTCGCTCTACTCCGCCGTGCCGTTCGAACAAGATGCCAGCATCCTGATGATCGGTGAGCGCACCAACTCCAACGGCTCGAGGGCGTTCCGCGATGCCATGCTCGCCGAGGACTACCAGAAGTGCCTCGATATCGCGAAGGATCAAACTCGCGACGGCGCCCACATGCTCGACCTCAACGTCGACTACGTCGGCCGTGACGGTGCTGCCGACATGTCCGCGCTCGCGTCACGCCTGGCAACGGCATCGACGCTGCCGATCATGCTCGACTCCACCGAGCCTGCTGTTCTGAAAGCCGGTCTCGAGCACTTGGGCGGACGAAGTGCTGTCAACTCGGTGAACTACGAGGACGGCGCCGGGCCGGATTCGAGATTTCAGCAGATCATGAGGCTGGTCAAGGAACATGGCGCAGCTGTCGTGGCCCTGACCATCGATGAAGAGGGCCAGGCGCGTACCGCGGAGTGGAAAGTGCGCGTCGCCGAGCGGTTGATCGAGGACATCACCACCAACTGGGGTCTTCGGCACGAGGACATCATCGTCGACACCCTCACCTTCCCGATTTCGACGGGACAGGAAGAGGTTCGACGCGATGGCATCGAGACCATCGAGGCCATCCGCGAGCTGAAGCGTCGTTTCCCCAAGGTGCATACGACGCTGGGATTGTCGAACATTTCGTTCGGTCTCAATCCCGCTGCGCGACAGGTGCTGAACTCGGTGTTCCTGCACGAGTGCACCGAGGCCGGGCTGGACACGGCCATCGTGCATGCGTCGAAAATCTTGCCGATGAACAAGATTGCCGACGAGCAGCGCGAAACTGCTCTTGATCTGGTGTACGACCGCCGCAGAGAAGGCTACGACCCGCTCCAGAAACTGATGCAACTGTTCGAAGGTGTCTCGGCTGCGTCGGCCCGCGAATCGCGCGCCGAGGAACTGGGTCGATTGCCACTGTTCGAGCGGCTCGAACGCCGCATCGTCGATGGCGAACGAAACGGCCTCGATACCGATCTCGACGAGGCAATGAAGGAGAAGCCACCGCTCGAAATCATCAACGAGACTCTGCTCTCGGGGATGAAGACCGTCGGCGAACTGTTCGGTTCCGGTCAGATGCAGCTGCCATTCGTCCTCGCGTCAGCGGAGGTCATGAAAGCTGCTGTGGCGCACCTCGAACCACACATGGAAGCAAGCGACGACGACGGAAAAGGTCGCATCGTGCTGGGCACCGTCAGGGGCGACGTGCATGACATCGGCAAGAATCTCGTCGACATCATTCTGAGCAACAACGGCTACGAGGTCGTCAACCTGGGCATCAAGCAGCCCATCGCCACCATTCTCGAAGCCGCGATCGACAAGCGTGCCGACGTCATCGGTATGTCCGGACTGCTCGTCAAGTCGACGGTTGTCATGAAGGACAATCTGATCGAGCTCAACAACAAGGGTGTCGCAGAGCAGTTCCCCGTGCTGCTCGGCGGCGCAGCACTGACTCGCTCCTACGTCGAGAACGATCTGCAGGACGTGTACCAGGGTGATGTGCACTATGCGCGTGATGCTTTCGAGGGACTGCGCCTGATGGACACGATCATGACCACCAAGCGTGGCGGAGCCCCGGCGCCGGACAGCCCCGAGGCGTTGGCAGCAAAGGCGAAGACAGAAGAGCGCAAAGCTCGCCATGACAGATCGCGACGGATTGCAGCGGAACGCAAAGCCGCCGAGGTTCCCGTCGAGGTCCCCGCACGGTCGGACGTTGCCAGCGACATCGAGACTCCTGTGCCGCCGTTCTGGGGCACGCGAATCGTCAAGGGCGTGTCTCTGTCGGAGTACTCAGGCCTACTCGATGAGCGTGCACTGTTCCTCGGTCAGTGGGGACTGCGCGGTGCACGCAAGGGTGAGGGCGCGACGTACGAAGATCTCGTCGAGTCCGAGGGCAAGCCACGTCTGCGGTACTGGTTGGATCGTCTGAGCACCGACGGAATCCTGACTCACGCGGCTCTCGTATACGGCTACTTCCCTGCTGTGTCCGAAGGCGATGACGTCATCGTCCTGACGGAACCGCGCCCCGATGCCCCCGAGCAGTTCCGGTTCACCTTCCCGCGCCAACAGCGGGACCGTTTCCTCTGCATCGCGGACTTCATCAGGTCCCGCGAATCGGCACTGGAAAGCGGACAGGTCGACGTCCTCCCCATGAACCTGGTGACGATGGGCCAGCCCATCGCCGACTTTGCGAACGAGCTGTTCGCAGCCGACTCCTACCGCGATTACCTCGAAGTCCACGGAATCGGCGTGCAGCTCACCGAGGCGCTTGCCGAGTACTGGCACCGAAGGGTCCGCGAAGAGCTGAAACTTGCAGGCGGCCACAGCGTCGCCGAGGAAGATCCGACCGATCCCGAAGGCTTCTTCAAGCTCGAATACCGGGGCGCGCGTTACTCGTTCGGCTACGGTGCGTGCCCTGACCTCGAGGACCGTATCAAGCTTGCGGCTCTGCTGAAACCGGAAAGAATCGGCGTCGAACTGTCGGAGGAACTGCAGTTGCACCCCGAGCAGTCCACCGATGCGTTCGTACTTCACCACCCGGAGGCCAAGTACTTCAATGTCTAGGAAAATGAATGTCTGAGTTACCTTCTCTGCAAGGCGTCTTGTTCGATATGGACGGCACGCTGCTCGATTCCGAAAAAATCTGGGACGTCGCTGTAGCCGAACTGTCGCGCGAGCACGGCCGTGAACTGACAATCGAGGTGCGCGAGAGCACGCTCGGCAACTCGATGCGCGACGCCCTGATCAAGGTGTTCGCGCACACCGGGACCGAGGCAACCGAGGAGTCGCTGCTCTCGGGTCGTAATTGGCTGACGGCCCGCGTCGCCGAACTCTTCTCCGAGGGCATCCCGTGGCGCCCGGGCGCAAAGGACGTTCTGCAGCTCGTTCGTGACATGGGGCTCAAGTCAGCGCTGGTGACCAACACCGAGCGAGGACTTGTCGAGAACGCCTTGGAGACCATCGGACGCGAGTACTTCGATGCCACGGTCAGCGGTGACGAGGTCGAGGAGGGTAAGCCCGACCCGGCGCCGTACCTGCGAGGTGCGTGGCTACTCGGGCTCGAACCGGCGAACTGCCTCGCAATCGAGGATTCGCCGACCGGATCGCTGTCGGCGCATCGTGCTGGATGCTCGGTACTGCTCGTGCCCTCGGAACTGGCAGTTGCACCGAAGCCCGGCTACGTCATCCGTGACTCGCTCGTCGAACTCACCGCCGACGGGTTGCAATCTGCGTGGTGCGATGCACGCCCGGCTTCCGGTTCATGAAAGAATCATCGACCGTGAAGACCTTCGATTCCCTGTTCGCCGAGCTGACCGACCGCGCTGCCAATCGCCCAGAGGGCTCCGGCACTGTCGCTGCGTTGGATGCCGGCGTGCATGCGCAGGGCAAGAAGATCATCGAGGAAGCTGGCGAGGTCTGGATCGCCGCCGAGCATGAGGGCGACGAAGCACTGGCTGAGGAAATTTCGCAGCTGCTCTACTGGGTGCAGGTGTTGATGGTGGGGCGCGGATTGTCGCTCGACGATGTCTACCGACATCTGTGAGTACCGATTTTCTTCGATGGAAAGTCTCGAACTCACCGACTTGATCTGACTCAAAGGACATCGCAATGTTGCGTGTAGCAGTTCCCAACAAGGGCGCCCTCTCCGAATCCGCCGCCGAGATTCTGAAAGAGGCCGGGTACCGGCGCCGAAGCGATTCCAAGGACCTCACGGTCCTCGACCCATCCAATGGGGTCGAATTCTTTTTCCTGCGTCCGAAGGACATCGCGATCTATGTCGGGTCCGGGCAACTCGACCTCGGTATCACGGGTCGCGATCTAGCCCTCGACTCCGGCGCTCCGGTCGACGAGCTTCTCGGCCTCGGCTTCGGTCGATCGACTTTCCGGTACGCCGCTCCTGAGGGTGACAAGGAATGGTCGACGAGCGATCTGGCCGGTAAGCGCATCGCGACCTCGTACCCGAACCTGGTGAAGGCCGATCTCGCGTCACGAGGACTGGAGGCGACGGTTATTCGCCTCGACGGCGCAGTGGAAATCTCGATTCAACTCGGTGTCGCCGATGCGATTGCCGATGTCGTGGAATCCGGTCGGTCGCTCCGGCAGAACAACCTTGTGGCCTTCGGTGAATCGTTGTGCGACTCCGAGGGCGTTTTGATCGAGCGATCAGGTAGTGATCGCTCCGACAAGACACGCAAGCAGCTGATTGCCCGCGTCCAGGGCGTCGTCTTCGCACAGCAGTTCCTGATGCTCGATTACGATTGCCCGAAGTCGATTCTCGACGAGGCAGTGAAGATCACGCCCGGACTAGAGTCGCCGACACTCTCGCCGATGGCGGACGAAAACTGGATCGCAGTGCGCGCCATGGTCTCTCGCAAGATTCACAACACTGTCATGGATGATCTCGCTGATCTCGGCGCAAAAGCGATCCTGGCGTCGGACATCAGGTCGTGCCGGGCGTTCTGAGTATCGATGGGTTTCAGCAACCCGGTGTCGCCAGCTATCCGGTGTCGCCTGAGCAGGCCTGCAGTGTGGACCGGCTAGGGGCGCGCTCGTACCAGTACAGTCTGGGCAATGCGCCCCACCGGTCCGTGCTCGTCGTGAAGGACGCCCGCGGACATCGCATATCCGCTTGCGCCTGTTGATGTTTCGGCGGCAACACCGATCCATTCGCCCTCGGGTTCGCGGAAGATGTGCACGGTCAGATCTGTGTTGAGGAACGTCCATCGGTCGAGATCGAGCTTCGCACCGATCCCGTTCGCGATATCGGCAACGGTGAACAAGCGTTCCAACGGCGACATCGATTCACCGAGAACCAACGTCGTGGTGGGACGCGCCCAGACGCGCCCCTCGGCATCCCCGCCGATCTCGGTCAGCGCACGGATATCCATATTGTCCAGGTAACCGGACTTCCACGATCCACCCCAGACATGAGGTGTTGCTTCCGACAGTGGTTTCAACGGTTCGTCTGCCGCATACGCAACGTGCGATGTGTCGGCTGTGGTCAGCCGCCATGCGGTGCCGCGAGCTACGGCGCGTTCGACTCCGTTTCCGAGGTCGGCCCACAACTCGGCAACAACCAGTTCGATGTTCTTGCCCGGGCGCTCGACCCACGAACGCACTTCGATGTCCGCGATGGGAACCGGTCCGAGTAGTTCGACGACGACGCGCGAGACACGTACGTCCTCGCGAGCCGACACGCGTTCGAGAGCTCGGACGATGAGGGCCGACGGCGGGGCGCCGTGCTGCATGGTCGGGGCCCAGAGGCTGACGGTTCTCGTTGTGGTGGAGAACGTCTCGTTACCGGCTTGATTCAGTCCAAGAGGGACGAAAAATGCGTCGGGTGCAATCGGGTTGCTGGTCCCGTCCACGCGGGTCATACCGCAACCTCCGACGCCAACAGGTTCTTCGCATCGGCATGTTTCGGCCACCCCGGATAGGTCGGCGGAGTGCCACCGAACTCGGGGCACAGTGATTGGTGATCGCACCAGCTGCACAGCTTTCCGCGCTTCGGCTGAAAGTCGCCCGACTGTCCCGCTACGACAATGGCTTTCCAGATTGCCGAAAGCATTCGTTCGAAGCGGAGCAATTCGTCCTCGTCGGGCGTATAGGTCAACGTTTGTTTGTCGGCCAGGTACATCAGCTTCAACTGTGCAGGGACCGTTCCGCGCATGCGGAAGACGACCAATGCGTAGAATTTCATCTGGAACAACGCTTTGGCCTCGGTGAATTCGCGCGGGGCCTTGCCTGTTTTGTAGTCCACCACGCGAATCATTCCGTTGGGTGCCACATCGATTCGGTCGATGAACCCACGAAGAGGAGTGCCGTCCTCCAGTTCGATTTCGACGCGCTGCTCGCAGGACTCGGGATCGAACCGCGTCGGATCTTCCATCTCGTAGTAGCCGTTGACAAGTGACCGAGCCTGATCCAGCAGCACAGCCTTTTCCTCGGACGTGAACAGCTCGTCCACTTCCGGTGACTCGTCGATCACTCTGTCCCACGCCGGATCCACCAAGTCCACAGCGTGATCGGAACCTCGTGCGGACGAGGGCAATCCGTACAGGGCCTCCAGCGCCGCATGAACAACGGTCCCTCGAACCTGCGCCGGCGTGGACTTTTCTGGTATTCGATCGACGGCTCGAAAGCGGTACAGAAGTGGGCACTGCTTGAAGTCACTTGCCCTGGACGGCGACAAGGCTGGTCTGCTGCGCGGACGAGCAGGAGTAACCGCACTCTCAGCGACCGCCACAGCCGTCGTTGTGCCCTCTTCGGCAAGTGCAGCAAGGGACGAATCAGTAATACTCACATCCAGCAGACTAAGCCCGTGGTCGGACAGAACCACGCAAGGCCGTACTCTGGACTGCCGAGTCGACATGTCCATCCTGGACCGACTACACCAGTTCAGTGACGTGAAAGAGGTATTCGGCTGTGTCTTCGGACGAGAGCGCGTCTTCGGGCGAGAACCTGTCCGTAGACGAGAACCTGTCCGTGGACGGGGACGTCTCTTCAGGCGGAAGCGAGTCAGTGGAGTCACCGACACAAGCGGTGGATATTGCCGGCGTACCGGCCGAGGACATTGCCGGCGAACCGGCCGTGGAATTGAGCGGACCTGCTCGCAGTGGGCCGTTTCGCGTCGGTGATCGCGTCCAGTTGACCGACGCCAAGGGCAGGCACTACACGGTAGTGCTGGAGGCCGGTAAAGAATTCCATACGCACCGCGGCGGAATCACGCACGACAAGTTGCTCGGAGCGGACGAGGGCAGCGTTGTCACGTCGGTGAACGGAACTCCGTACCTCGCGCTACGGCCACTGCTCACCGATTACGTGCTGTCGATGCCTCGTGGTGCTCAGGTGATCTACCCGAAGGACGCAGCTCAGATCGTGCACGAGGGAGATGTTTTCCCCGGGGCTCGGGTGTTGGAAGCAGGCGCAGGTTCAGGCGCGCTGACATGCTCGCTGCTTCGTGCTGTCGGCAACGAGGGAACCGTCATCTCCTACGAGATCCGGCAGGACCACGCTGACTACGCGGTCAAGAATGTCGAGACGTTCTTCGGTGAGCGTCCAGCAAACTGGGATTTGACGGTCGCCGACATCGACCAGTTCGGCGTCGATCATCCTGGCGAAACCGTCGATCGAGTCGTGCTCGACATGCTCGCGCCATGGGATGCGTTGCCTGCGGTCTCGGAGGCACTGGTTCCCGGTGGCGTTCTCATCGTCTACGTGGCGACGGTGACGCAGTTGTCTCGCGTCGTCGAAGCTCTTCGTGCTCAGGAATGCTGGACCGAACCCCGTTCGTGGGAGTCCATCGTTCGTGGCTGGCACGTGGTTGGGTTGGCGGTGCGTCCCGAGCATCGGATGCAGGGACACACGGCGTTTCTCATCAGTGCACGGAAGCTGGCGGCGGGCACCGTCACCCCCAAGCCGCAGCGCCGGTCCGGCAAGGGCTAGCCGCACCGGACGCAGTGCGTGCCTACACGCAGTTGACCGGACCCATTGTGAGAATGTTGCAGTAGCGTGCTCCGGACACTTGCCTGTTCCGACGATGGGGACCCAGGTATTCGGTGTCGGTAGTGCCGCGCCGCGTGCAGTCGCTGTGGTGACCGGCGGTCGTCGAGGTGGTGGCGGCAGTAATTTCCGAACTGTGATCTGCGTGATCGGAATCGTCGCCGAGACTACGTCCAGCACGACAATTATCGCAGCCGTGGCCGCCGAGAATGCCGGAATTTCTCCCATTTCCACTGGTGAAGCGTCCTACGCGAAAATGGGTCGGCTCTCCTGGACAGGTGAGGCTAACATGGCAGAATCGGGGTATCCGAAGCTGACGAGTGGTCGTCGGACACACCCCATGATCGTGTCCACACGCACTTTTGCCGATGTGCCGGTAGCGTTGACGGTTCGGACTGGGAGGAGTCGCTATGAGCTCAACAGACAATCCGGATTCGGCTGCGGCCAGGGCGGAAATCGAGGAACTCCGAGCCGAGGCTGTGGCGCTCAGGCGCCAACTCGGCCAACTGGGCGAATCACCCGAGCATGTGCGCGAGTTGGAAACGCGCATCGACTCGCTGTCGCTACGAAATTCGAAGTTGATGGACACCCTCAAGGAAGCTCGTCAGCAACTGATCGCACTGCGTGAGGAAGTTGACCGCCTGGGTCAGCCGCCCAGTGGGTACGGAATCCTGATGTCCGTCCACGAGGACGACACGGTGGACGTGTTCACCTCGGGCCGGAAGATGCGATTGACGTGCTCGCCGAATGTGGAGGCCGCAGGACTCGCGCCTGGGCAGACCGTTCGCCTCAACGAGGCGCTGACCATCGTCGAGGCGGGTTCCTTCGAGCAGATCGGCGAGATCAGCACTCTGCGTGAGCTTCTCGGTGACGGTAGCCGTGCGCTCGTGGTCGGCCACGCAGACGAAGAGCGGGTCGTGTGGCTCGCAAAGCCGTTGTTCGACATGGTGAACGACGAAAGTCCCCAGGATCCCGATGAGCCGTCGCGCAAGCTCCGTCCCGGTGACTCGTTGCTCGTCGACACCAAAGCGGGGTATGCCTTCGAGCGGGTCCCCAAAGCAGAGGTCGAAGATCTGGTCCTCGAGGAGGTCCCGGACGTCGGTTACGAGGACATCGGTGGTCTCGGACGCCAGATCGAGCAGATTCGCGACGCAGTAGAACTGCCGTTCCTGCACAAGGATCTGTTCCGTGAGTATTCGTTGCGACCGCCGAAAGGTGTTCTGCTGTACGGCCCTCCGGGTTGCGGCAAGACGTTGATCGCCAAGGCGGTAGCGAACTCCCTCGCGAAGAAAATTGCCGAGGCGCGCGGCCAAGACGCCAAGGAAGCAAAGTCCTTCTTCCTCAACATCAAGGGTCCGGAACTGCTGAACAAGTTCGTCGGTGAGACCGAACGCCACATTCGGATGATCTTCCAACGGGCACGAGAGAAAGCGTCGGAGGGAACTCCGGTAATCGTGTTCTTCGACGAGATGGACTCCATCTTCCGCACCCGTGGTTCGGGAGTGTCCTCCGATGTGGAGACCACTGTCGTTCCGCAGCTCCTCGCGGAGATCGACGGTGTCGAAGGCCTGGAAAACGTCATCGTGATCGGTGCTTCCAATCGCGAAGACATGATCGATCCGGCAATTCTTCGACCCGGCCGCCTCGATGTGAAGATCAAGATCGAACGTCCGGATGCCGAGTCCGCGCAGGACATCTTCTCGAAGTACTTGACCGATACTCTTCCGGTCAACGCCGATGACCTTGCCGAGTTCGGTGGCGACCGTACGGCGTGTGTCCGCGCGATGATCGAACGCGTCGTGGATCGGATGTACGCCGAGAGCGAGGACAACCGGTTCCTCGAAGTCACCTATGCCAACGGTGACAAGGAGGTTCTGTACTTCAAGGACTTCAACTCCGGCGCCATGATTCAGAACATTGTCGACAGGTCGAAGAAGTACGCGATCAAGTCTGTCCTCGAGTCCGGTACACCGGGTCTGCGCGTTCAGCACCTCTTCGATTCGATTGTCGACGAGTTCGCGGAGAACGAGGATCTGCCGAACACCACGAACCCAGACGATTGGGCTCGCATCTCCGGCAAGAAGGGCGAACGGATCGTTTACATCCGCACGCTGGTCACCGGCAAGAACGCAAGTGCTTCTCGTGCAATCGACACCGAGGCCAATACTGGTCAGTACCTGTAAGGCGTCGACAAGAAGTACGTCTCGTTCCTAACGCCTGCTCGTAGACTCCCAGAGTCTACGAGCAGGCGTTGTCGTTCGCTCTCACGTGCAGCGGTCGCCGACTCTCGGCTTTTGGTTCGAACTCGGCGCCCGCGATCACCTAGGCTCGGCAGTATGGAGCGAATCATCGGCATCGAGGTCGAATACGGAATTTCTTCCCCGACCGAACCGACGGCCAATCCGATCCTCACATCGACGCAGGCAGTTCTGGCATATGCGGCAGCTGCAGGCGTGCCACGTGCGAAGCGGACGCGCTGGGACTACGAGGTCGAGTCTCCGTTGCGCGATGCTCGCGGATTCGATCTCGGCCGTTTCAGCGGGCCTGCGCCGGTGATCGACGCCGACGAGGTCGGCGCCGCGAACATGATTCTCACCAACGGTGCTCGGCTCTATGTCGATCACGCTCATCCCGAGTATTCGGCGCCCGAAGTACGAGACCCGCTCGATGCGGTGATCTGGGACAAGGCAGGCGAGCGCGTGATGGAGGCCGCTGCGCGCCACGCGTCCAGCGTGCCGGGAGCGCCGCGGTTGCAGCTGTACAAGAACAATGTCGACGGCAAGGGTGCCTCGTACGGGACGCACGAGAACTACCTGATGTCGCGCGCGACGCCGTTCTCGGCAGTGATCGCCGGACTGTCACCGTTCTTTGCCTCTCGGCAGGTGATCACCGGTTCGGGTCGTGTGGGCATCGGTCAGTCCGGAGACGAGGCAGGTTTCCAGCTGTCACAGCGCGCCGACTACATCGAGGTCGAGGTAGGGCTCGAAACGACTCTCAAGCGCGGGATCATCAACACACGCGACGAGCCGCATGCGGACGCGGACAAATACCGCAGGCTTCACTGCATCATCGGCGACGCGAACCTTGCCGAAATGTCCACGTATCTCAAGGTTGGCACCACAGCGTTGGTCCTCGACATAATCGAGGCCGGAGTCGACTTGTCCGATCTGCAGTTGGCGCGTCCGGTGACCGCCGTTCATCAGATCAGCCATGATCCGACACTGCGTCAAGCGGTCGCACTCGCCGACGGCCGCGAGTTGACCGCGCTGGCCCTCCAGCGCATCTATCACCAGCGGGTAGCCAAGTACGTTGCAAGCGAAGGCAAGGATGATCCGCGGGTTGCGGACATTCTCGACAAGTGGGCAATGATTCTCGACCTACTCGAACGCGACCCGATGGAGACCGCACACCTACTGGACTGGACTGCGAAACTGCGACTGCTCGAAGGATTTCGACAACGCGAAGGCCTTGGGTGGTCCGCTCCTCGTCTACATCTTGTCGATTTGCAGTACTCGGACGTTCGCCTGGACAAGGGCCTGTACAACCGGTTGGTCGCTCGTGGTTCGATGGATCGGCTCGTCACCGAGCAGCAGGTCATGGATGCAGTGTCGACACCACCGTCGGACACTCGCGCGTACTTCCGTGGTGAGGTTCTCCGGAAGTTCGGAGCTGACATCGCGGCTGCAAGTTGGGATTCGGTGATCTTCGATCTCGGTGGCGACTCACTCGTGCGGATTCCGACTCTGGAACCGCTGCGCGGCACCAAGACGCACGTGGGAGAGCTTCTGGAAGCTGCCGAGACAGCAGGCGAACTCGTCGAGCAACTAACGACGTGACGGGTTCGCGCAGTGTCTTGCCGCCCCAACGGGGGTCCGAATCGGTAGGGTGAAGGTCCGAGCAGGTACTGCGAATACGTAAGGAGGTCGGCGACTATGGCTCAAGAGCAGACACGGCGCTCTGGCGGTGGCGACGACGACGACGAGGTCCCCGGTGAAGCCGGTGGTGGTCAGGAACGGCGCGAAAAGCTGGCGGAAGAGACCGACGACCTCCTCGACGAGATCGACGACGTGCTCGAGGAAAACGCCGAAGACTTCGTGCGTGCCTACGTCCAGAAGGGCGGCCAGTGACGGTGGATCGTACGGCCAACCCGTTGCCAAGCGACCTGTTGTCAACGTTCGGTTCGCATCACTCTTCGTTCACCGATCACCTGCGTGACCACGCCCCCCACCTCCTTCCGGAGACGCGAGCGTTGTCCATGGGAGCAGACATCTCGGATCTTGCTCCGCACGGCACCACGATCGTCGCCGTCACGTACGCCGGTGGCGTATTGATTGCAGGCGATCGCCGTGCAACACAGGGCAATCTGATCGCGAATCGAGACATGCAGAAGGTGTATGTCACCGACGAATTCTCGGCGGCAGGTATTGCCGGTACAGCCGGAATCGCCATCGAACTCGTTCGCTTGTTCGCGGTGGAACTCGAGCACTACGAGAAGATCGAGGGCATGCCGCTGACGTTCAACGGCAAAGCCAACAAGTTGTCCTCGATGGTTCGTAGCAACCTCGGCGCGGCGATGCAGGGGTTGGCAGCGGTTCCGTTGCTGGTGGGTTTCGACGTAGACATCAGCGATCCCGCACGTGCCGGCCGAATTGTGTCCTACGACGTCGTGGGTGGGCGTTACGAAGAGCGGTCCGGGTACCACGCTGTTGGATCTGGCTCACTGTTCGCCAAGTCGGCTCTCAAAAAGCTCTACACGCATGGACTGGGTGAAGAAGCAGCACTGAGGGCGGCAGTCGAGTCCCTGTACGACGCTGCCGACGACGACTCGGCCACAGGCGGCCCCGACGTCACTCGCGGCATCTATCCGACGGCGGTGACCATCACGAGCGTCGGTGCAAGTGATGTAGCGCAGACGCGAATCGCCGAAGCAGCTCGTGCGGTCCTTGCCGATCGAGCGGCCGTCACTGCACAGGATGGGGGAGCTGCGTCATGACAATGCCGTACTACGCATCGGCCGAGCAGATCATGCGTGACCGATCCGAACTGGCACGCAAGGGTATTGCGCGCGGCCGGAGCGTCATCGTTCTGTCGTTCGCCGATGGCGTGCTGTTCGTGGCCGAGAACCGCTCCTCGGCGCTTCACAAAGTCAGCGAGTTGTACGACCGGCTTGGCTTCGCTGCGGTGGGGAAGTACAACGAATTCGAGAACCTCCGTAAAGCGGGAATTCTTCACGCCGACACCAAGGGTTACACCTACGACAGGCGTGACGTCACCGGTCGATCGCTGGCCAAGACCTACGCGCAGGCATTGGGAACAATTTTTACCGAGCAGCTCAAACCCTACGAAGTCGAGATCTGCGTGGCGGAGGTATCCCATTCGGACGAGCCGGGTTCGAGTCAGCTGTACCGGATCACGTACGACGGTTCCATCGTCGACGAGCAGGACTTCGTCGTCATGGGCGGCACTACCGAACCTATCGTGGCCGCTCTGCGCGAGTCGTATCGTCCCGGCATGGATATGGCCGCAGCCGTGAAAATTTCGGTGGATGCGCTTGCTGCAGGAGCAACTCCGCCGCCGAACGGTTCGACCGAGCCGGACAAGAAGCAACTCGAAGTGAGCTCGCTCGAGGTGGCGGTCCTGGATCAAGCACGTCCCCGTCGAGCTTTCCGGCGTATCGCCGGCGTTGCCCTGCAGGAATTGTTGCCCGCTGACGATTCTGCTGTCGCGGAGGATCAGGCAGCGGTCGCCGACTCACTGGAGTAAACCGCAGGCAGAGTGTGCCAGCTTTGGCCTCCTGGCTGGATCGGCCTCGTCGTCTACTGCTTGCGGTAGAGGACGAGGCCGTTTTTGTCTGTGCCGAATGTGAATGTCCGGCCGTCGGCCGTGAGTTCGCCGTCGGTCGCGAGTGCAATGTCCGGTCCTGCGACTTCGACGGTCAGTCCGTCGACGGAGCTGTGTACATAGGTTGCGGACGAGCCGAGAGTACCGGTCAGGGCGGCGAAGATCAGTCGTGTGCGGGACAGAAACGGCGTCGATGGGAGGTATCGCACGTCGAGCGTCCCGGAGCCGATGGACGGCCGCGACATCGGAACCTGATCGCTTGGGGAGTATCGGCCGTTGCCGACGAACAACATCCACACTGCCAGCGGTCGCCCGTCGAGGGTGATGTCGAGCGGCTGAGCGGCGGCGAGCACTCTGACCATCGCAACTGCGGCAGCGGGCCATTTCCCGATTTTGCCCTCGAGCCGTTCACGCAGACGCACGGAATCGGGGTACCCACCGAACGTCGCAGTGTTGACGAACAAGACGCGTTCGGTCCCGTTGACCACGACGGACGCAAGATCGACGTGAGCTGCGTGCCCACTCTGCACAGCATCGGCCGTCGAGACCACGTCGGCCACACCTGCGTCACGGGCGAAGTGGTTGAGTGTGCCTCCGGGGAATACTGCAAGCGGGAGGCTGTGCCGCACAGCGGATTCGGCGACACTGACGATGGTGCCGTCGCCGCCGCAGACACCGAGCGCTGAGGGGGTCGACGTCTCGATCCGTGATTCCAGTTGCTCGTTGAAATCCAGATCAGGCTTCGGTTCGAAAAACTCTGCCTCGGGCAGTGCCGCGGCTATCTCGTCCGTTACGAAGTCGTCGGAGCCCGATCCGGGGTTGATCAGAACGAGAAGCCCTTTCCCCCCGGCGAGCGTCGGAGCCTCGGCGCGCCGTCCCAGTTCGGCTGGGTCTTCGGTGCGTACTGCCCACCACCGCCTGGTGGACAACGCAATTGCGGACCCCAGCAGGGCGCCTGCCGCCACATCGGACGGCCAATGCACGCCTGTGTGCACCCGGGAATAACAGACTGCCGCTGCAAGCGGGGCGACAAGAGCGCCCGCGGCGGGGGACTCGAGCGCCACTCCCACGGCGAATGCCGCAGCCGACGCCGAATGACCGGACGGAAACGACGAGGACACGGGCGGCGCGAGCAGACGACGCATCAGCGGCGTCTGTTCGGTTCCCGGCCGCGACCGAGGGAAAACGGGCTTGAGCAGGCCGTTCGCCACCGCGCTCGCAGCCGCCACGGCCAACAGGCCGCGAACTGCACCGCGGCGGGTCCGTCCTGACCTGACCGACAGCACGGCGCCGGCCGCGACCCACAATCGACTGTGATCGGCGGAGGCACTGAGTGCGCGAAGGAACGGATCGGCAGCGGAGGCGCGACTTGCGGCTGTGCGCTCGAAGAGTCGTAGGTCCCACGAGTGGATCCGATCGAACAACGGTATTGGCGTCTCGGTCACCGCCCCACCCTATGCGTCTGCTCGTCGGGCCCGGCATCTGCACATCGCCACATTTGCTCTGCTGCGCGTTCGAACGCATCATCGGTCGGTTTGCGTTGTACTGTCGAAGTGTGCAGCGACGAATTATGGGCATCGAGACCGAGTTCGGTGTCACGTGTACTTTTCACGGGCACCGGCGGCTGAGTCCCGACGAGGTAGCTCGATACCTGTTTCGAAGAGTTGTCTCCTGGGGGCGTAGCTCCAACGTGTTTCTCAGGAACGGAGCCCGTCTGTATCTCGATGTCGGGTCTCACCCCGAGTACGCGACGGCAGAGTGTGACAGCCTCCTGCAGTTGGTCACCCACGATCGTGCCGGCGAGCGGGTGCTCGAAGACTTGTTGATCGACGCCGAGCAGCGCCTTGCCGAGGAAGGCATCGGCGGGGACATATATCTGTTCAAGAACAACACGGATTCCGCGGGCAATTCCTACGGTTGCCACGAGAACTACCTTGTCCAGCGTGCCGGGGAGTTCTCTCGAATCTCGGACGTACTACTGCCGTTCCTCGTCACCCGTCAGTTGATCTGCGGCGCTGGAAAGATCCTTCAGACCCCCAAAGCCGCGACTTTCTGCTTGTCTCAGCGTGCCGAGCACATTTGGGAGGGCGTGTCGTCCGCGACCACCAGGTCGAGGCCGATCATCAACACGCGAGACGAACCCCACGCCGATGCCGAGAAGTATCGACGCCTGCACGTTATCGTGGGCGATTCGAACATGGCTGAACCGTCCACAATGCTCAAGGTCGGAAGTGCGGCGCTGGTTCTTGAAATGATCGAGGCCGGTGTCTCGTTCCGAGACTTTGCCCTGGACAACCCGATTCGTGCTATCCGCGAGGTGAGTCACGATCTGACAGGCCGCAGACCCGTTCGACTGGCGGGCGGTCGTCAAGCGAGTGCCCTCGAAATTCAGCGGGAATACTACGCACGAGCAGTGGAGCATCTGAAGACGCGGGAGCCGAACACTCAAGTCGAACAGGTGGTCGACCTGTGGGGACGCACGCTCGACGCGGTCGAAGCTCAGGACTTCGCGAAGGTTGACACCGAAATCGACTGGGTCATCAAGCGGAAGCTGTTTCAGCGCTACCAAGACCGCTACTCCATGGAGTTGTCGGATCCGAAGATCGCACAATTGGACCTCGCCTACCACGACATAAAACGTGGCCGAGGAGTGTTCGACCTGCTTCAGCGCAAGGGTCTCGCGAAACGCATCACCGAGGACGACCAGATCGACGAGGCCGTCGACCTGCCGCCGCAGACGACACGCGCGAAGCTGCGCGGTGAATTCATTACCGCGGCGCAGGAAGCGGGCCGCGACTTCACTGTCGATTGGGTGCATCTGAAACTAAATGACCAAGCTCAGCGAACAGTTCTGTGCAAGGACCCGTTCCGGTCCGTCGACGAACGCGTGGAGCGTCTGATCGCCTCGATGTAGTTGCGTCATTCAACCGGTTCGGTAGTGGCCTGGCGACGTGGCTGATGCAGCACATGCAGTGAGGACCGATAGGCTTCCATAGTGGCGATCACCAAAGTCGAACGGCTGATGAACCTTGTCATCTGTTTGTTGTCGACGCGTCAATTCGTGACGGCCGAGCGAATCAGAGACAGTGTTGCGGGCTACGGAGACTCCGGAAGCGACGAAGCTTTCAGTCGCATGTTCGAGCGCGACAAGAACGAGTTGAGGGATCTCGGTGTGCCTCTCGAGACCGGCATGGTGATCGGTACGGGGGGAGCAGAGGGATACCGCATCAATCGTGATGCGTACGAACTCCCCGACATCGATTTGAGTCGGGAGGAATCGGCTGCAGTCGCGGTCGCAGTCCAGCTGTGGGAGTCTCCGGAGCTCACCTCCGCTGCTCAGAGCGCATTGCTGAAGCTCCGTGCCGCAGGTATTCAGGTCGATCAAGACGAGTCGGTCGCAGCGGTCACTGCTGTTCCCGCACGCACTAGAGGGTCGGAGCCTGCTCTCGGCGCGTTGTTGGCCGCCATCGACGCAGGTCGATCGGTGAAGTTCGAGCACAGGAGTTCGGCGACGGATCCGGTCACGGCTCGCACGGTCGAGCCTTGGGGAGTCGTGACTTTTCGCGGGCGGTGGTATCTGGTCGGTCATGACATCGACCGCGATGACATCCGCACATTCCGCCTCTCCAGAATTGGCGACGACGTCACCACATTCGGCCGCGCGGGCAGTGTTAGCAAGCCCGACGACGTGGATCTTCAGTCGATCGTCGAGCGAGTTGCAGGTACCGCCGAGGTCAACGGCACGGCAACAGTCTGGATCGTCGACGACGGTGCCACGGAAATCCGGCGTATGGGCACAGTGGTCGAGCAGCGTGATGTCGGTGCGCGACGCGGCGAGGTCGTGGTGATTCCTGTTCGGTCGTGGGAATGGGTTACCCGGCTGATCGCCGGTCACGGGGCTGACGCGCTTGTGCTCGATCCTCCCGAATTACGTGCCGATGTGATCACTACATTGCGCACAGCGGTTGTGGAAGGAGTTCGATGAGCGCACGGCTGTCGGTTCGATTGGCGAGATTGCTCAATATGGTGCCGTTCTTCTTGGCAAACCCCGGTATGAGCGCCGCTGAGGCGGCAACGGAACTCGGTGTATCGACCGAGACGCTGATGACCGACTTGAATCAGCTGTGGATGTGCGGTCTCCCCGGTTACGGCCCGGGTGATTTGATTGATCTGTCATTCTCGGAAGAGAGCATCGAGGTCACTTTCTCTGCTGGCATCGATCGTCCCTTGCGTCTGACGTCTACGGAGGCAACGGCTTTGCTCGTTGCGCTCAGGTCGTTGACGTCGATGCCGGGCATGGTCGATCCGTCGGCGGCGCAACGCGCGATTGCCAAGATCGAGGATGCCGCCGGATCGGCGGCGGCAAATGTACCCGGTGCCTCGGGGAGAGGCGTGGTGGAGGGAAATTCCGAGAATCCAGCGGCCGCTGCGGTGCGCTCGTCGTTGCGACACCAGCACGCCTTGAATCTGACGTATTACTCGGCGTCTCGTGACGCAGTGTCCGAACGCGTCGTCGACCCCATCAGAACTGTTCTGATCGACGATCACAGCTACCTTCAAGCCTGGTGCAGACGAGCTGAAGGCGTTCGTCTGTTCCGCTTCGACAGAATCGATCGTGCAGTCGAATTGGCGGAACGCTCGGTTCCGCCGGCCGACGCGCCCCAGGAAGACAGCTTCGAGATTTTCAACGATGACCCGTCGTTGCCTCAGGCTCGTCTTCGTATCGCGCGCGGGTACGCGTGGGTGATGGACTATTACCCCATGACACAGGTGGGGGCAGAGGACGACGGTTCGGTGACCGTCACCATGCGATTCGCCACACCGGCATGGATGACCAGGTTGATTCTTGGCTTCGGCGAGGGTGTGCAGGTGCTGAGCCCACCTGAGCTCCAGCGCAGTGTCAGCGAGCGGGCGAGGGGCGCACTGGCGGCGTACGGCGAACTCGGGTGATGCTCGGTGTTGTCCTCTCGGTGCACGTCAAGTTCCGTTCCGGTGAACACACAGGACACGAACGGCTACAGCCAGCCCCAGCGTCCGGATCTCGGGTAGGCTAAGTTCATCTGATCTTGGGAGGTACACATGGGAGCCATGAGCCCGTGGCATTGGGCCATCGTTGCTTTGGTCGTCGTCATTCTGTTCGGTTCGAAGAAGTTGCCAGATGCAGCACGCGGACTCGGTCGGTCACTTCGGATTTTCAAGAGCGAAGTGAAGGAAATGCAGAACGACGGTAAAGAGGACGCGCAGGCCAACCAGCCTCCCGCATCGCCTCGGCTCGATTCTGCTCCGCAGGTAGACGTCCACGCGAGCGACCTTCGTGCCTCTGACGTTCGTCCCAACGACGTTCATTCGACCAATGGCGTGAACGCTCACCCGGACACCAAGTCGGCCTGACGCTACGACGAAGCAAACCGGGGTGCTGATCAGCACCCCGGTTCAATGCTGAGCGAAGACAGAGAATGCGAATTCCACTCGATCCGAGGCGCAGCAAGCGCCGCCTGAATCCTGACGGCACGATGTCGTTGGTCGATCATCTCTACGAACTGCGTACCCGACTGATGTGGGCCATCGTCGCCGTCGCTTTGACGACAGCGTTCGGTTTCTTCTGGTATTCGCACCTGTTGTTCGGCATCGACAGTCTCGGCGACATTCTTCGAGGACCCTACTGTTCTCTGGATCCGAGTTTGCGAGCGTCGTTGACCGCGGACAATGAATGTCGGCTGCTGGCCACCGGCCCGTTCGACCAGTTCCTGCTCAGATTCAAGGTTGCGTTCACGGCAGGCGTTGTTCTGGCGTGCCCGGTGTGGCTCTACCAGATCTGGTCGTTTGTCACGCCAGGTTTGTACAAGCAGGAACGCCGCTACGCTATCTCGTTCGTGTCTTCCGCGGCTGTGCTGTTCGTTGCAGGTGCAGTTCTCGCGTACTACATCGTCGCCAAGGGACTGCATTTCCTGCTGTCGATCGGCGACAATGTTCAGATCACTGCGCTGAGTGGTGAGCAGTATTTCGGTTTTGTCATCAATCTTCTGATCATTTTCGGCGTGAGTTTCGAGATCCCGTTGCTCGTTGTTGCACTCAATTTCGTCGGCGTTCTCACGTACGAGCGGTTGAAGGCATGGCGGCGGGGCCTGATCTTCGGGCTGTTCGTGTTCGCTGCAATTGCCACTCCCGGCCAGGATCCGTTCTCGATGCTGGCGCTGGCGTTGGCGCTGACTGTGCTGTTCGAAGTTGCCGTCCAGATCGCGCGACTCCACGACAAGCGTAAATTGCGCAAGAGAACCGACGAATGGGGTGAAGTATCCGATGACGAAGCAACGTCCATCGATTCAGCAAGTTCCATTTCGTCCCCGATCGATATCCATGACCCGGTTACGCACAAGGCGGACTTCACCGACACGATCTGACGTGGTTGCATGACCGTTTCCACGTCGGAACTGCAGCGTTTCACCGACCATCTCAGCTTTCCGCTCGACAGATTTCAAGTCGACGCGTGCACGGCGTTGGAAGCCGGTCATGGAGTTCTGGTGTGTGCACCTACCGGGGCGGGCAAGACGATCATCGGTGAGTTCGCCGTGCATCTGGCTCTCGCATCCGGCCGAAAGTGTTTCTACACCACACCGATCAAGGCGCTGAGCAATCAAAAGTTCGCCGAACTCACAGCGCGTTACGGGCGGGAAACCGTTGGTCTGCTGACCGGTGATTCCAGTATCAATCCGGATGCACCGATCGTCATCATGACGACGGAGGTGCTTCGCAACATGCTGTACGCCTCCTCGGATGCTCTTCGTGGACTGTCACATGTGGTGATGGACGAGGTTCATTACCTTGCCGACCGTTTTCGCGGCGCGGTGTGGGAGGAGGTCATCCTGCACCTCTCGCAGGACGTTCGGTTGGTCAGTTTGTCGGCCACGGTCAGCAATGCCGAGGAATTCGGCGCCTGGATGGAAACGGTGCGTGGCGACACCACAGTGGTGGTCGACGAGAACCGGCCGGTGCCGTTGTCGCAGCACATCATGGTCGGGAGGCGACTGTTCGATCTGTTCGACAGTCACGCGCAGTCGGGGGACGGCGCCTCGAGGATCGTCGTGGACAAGGAACTCGTTCGGCACGTCAAACAAAGACAGTCCCTCGAGCACGTCGATCGCTGGCAGCCTCAGCACGGCCGTGGTCGCGGGCGCGGCGGAAGCGGAAACAGTGTCAACAACCGCCCACTTCCGCGGCCCGAGGTCATTGCTCGCCTCGATCAGGAAGGTCTGCTCCCCGCTATCACCTTTATCTTCAGTCGCGCAGGCTGCGATGGCGCCGTCACGCAATGTCTGCGTTCACGCCTGATATTGACGACGCCCGAGCAAGCGGAGGAAATTCGCTACATCGCCGACAAACACACGTCGGAACTGCCACGCGAGGACCTGGAGGTTCTCGGATTCTGGGAGTGGCGCGAGGCGTTGGAGCGTGGTCTGGCCGCGCACCACGCGGGCATGCTGCCCGTCTTCCGTCATACGGTCGAAGAGCTTTTCGTCAAGGGCTTGGTTCGCGCAGTATTTGCTACGGAAACGTTGGCGCTTGGAATCAACATGCCAGCTCGAACCGTCGTGTTGGAGAAGTTGGTCAAGTTCAACGGAGAGACCCACGCCGAACTGACACCGGGTGAGTACACGCAGCTCACCGGTAGGGCCGGACGGCGCGGAATCGACGTCGAGGGGCATGCTGTCGTGCTTTGGCAACCAGGTACCGAGCCCACCGAGGTTGCCGGTCTCGCGTCCACTCGTACTTTTCCGCTTCGGAGTTCGTTCCGACCGGGATACAACATGTCGATCAACCTCGTCGAGCAGTTCGGCGCGGCCGACTCGCGTGCGCTTCTCGAACGATCGTTCGCGCAGTTCCAAGCCGACAGATCGGTCGTCGGTTTGGTGCGCGGAATCGACCGCAACGCGACGACACTCGCTCAGCTGAGTGCGCGCCTCGGTGGACCCGAAGGCGAGTACTTCGAGTATGCAAAGTTGCGCGAACGTCTGAAGGAGCGGGAACGAACCCTCGAACGCCAGGGCAGGCAGGATCGTCGTGACAATGCGGTCGAGTCGCTGATCGCGCTGAAGCGAGGTGACGTCGTGGCCATTTCCTCCGGAAAGCACAGCGGTATCGCAGTAGTGCTTGAACCTGACGGCGATGGTCAGGACCCACGTCCGCTGGTGCTCACCGAGGACGCGTGGGCCGGCCGATTGTCTGCCGCCGACTTCCCCTCTGCGGCGGAACCTTTGGGACACATGCGTTTGCCGCGATTCGTCGACCACCGCACCGCGCGGACGCGCCGCGACCTGTCGATGTCGCTCAGATCGACGGGTATCTCGGCTCGGTCGGACCGCACGCGGCGCAAGTCCACTGCGTCCGACGACCGGGAACTGGCAACACTCCGTCGGAGTATTCGATCCCATTCGGTGCACTCGCGCCCGGACCGCGACGAACTCGGGCGGGTGGGGGAGCGATACAACAAGCTGGCGCGCGAGACCGAAACGATGCGTCAAAAGGTATCGGCAACGACCAATTCGCTGGCACGCAATTTCGATCGCATCCTCTCGTTGCTCGCCGAACGTGAGTACATCACCAGTTCGCGCACACCGGACGTCACCGAGAATGGACTTCGGCTGAGTCGCATCTACTCGGAATCGGACCTTTTGGTCGCCGAATGTCTGCGGCAAGGGCTGTGGAAGGGACTCGCGCCCGCCGAACTCGCCGCCGTCGTATCCGCGGTGGTGTTCGAATCGCGTCAAGAGGGGGACATGACACCTCAGGGGCCGACCGCAGCGATTCGGGGCGCGCTGACCGACACCGTCCGTGTGTGGACCGAGCTGAGGTCGGACGAGGTCCGTCACAAACTTCCCACGACACGGGAGCCCGACATGGGCTTCGTCAAAGCGGTGTACCGATGGGCAAGCGGCAACTCTCTTGTCGATGCATTGGTCGCTGCGGGAGACAACGGCAAAGCCCTGTCCGGCGGCGATTTCGTGCGATGGTGCCGACAGGTAATCGATCTGCTGGACCAGGTTCGGCTTGCCTCTCCGGATGCCGAGATGTCCAAGACTGCAGCGAGAGCGGTGTCGGCCTTGCGCAGGGGCGTCGTAGCAGTCGACGCTGCTTGACCGTCTCCGATAACGTTCGGTCGGCCGCGTACGGTAGGCGCGAGAACGATGGCGGTTGACCAATCGAATTTTCAGTGGAGGCGAGATGAGCGGCCCTAACGGTCCGAACGAACCTGATGATCAGTGGTCTCGTAATCAGGGAAACAGTGATCCTGCACCAAGCGATCAAGGGCAACCAGAGAGCTCGACGCCCGAATCTGATCAGTGGGGTCGTCCGGCGGCGGGCGAACCTTCTTCGGACCAGCAAGGCTGGGGACAGACGGGTTCGACGTCGGCCTTCCCAGCTGCTGGATCCCCCTACACTCCGCAGGGCCAGACGCCCCAAGGCGGATATCCCCAGGCCGGATATCCCCAGGCCGGATACCCACAGGGTCAGTACCCGCAGCAGGGTCAGTACCCGCAGCAGGGTCAATACCCACAGCAGGGTCAATACCCACAGCAGGGTCAGTACCCGCAGGGGGGCTACGCCCAGGGGCAGTACCCCGGCCAACCGGGTCAGCCGTACCCGCAGGGTGCCTATCCCGGCCAGCAGGGACAGTCTCAGCAGGGGCAGTACTCAGGCCAATCCCAGCCTGGACAACCGCAGCAGCCCCCGTGGAACCAGTGGAACCAGAACCAGTACCCCGGCCAGCAGTACGGGCAACCTCAGGCCGGAGTGCCGGGTCAGTCCCCGTATCAGGGCCAGCCAGGGCAGTTTCCACCACACCAGTGGAACCCCGGCCAGGCGCCGGCGTCCGGCGGAAAATCCAAGACCCCGCTGTTTGTCATCGGTGGGCTGGTTGCACTCATCGTCGTGGTCCTGATCATATTCGGTGTTGTCTCCGGGGTCGGCGGATCGAAGCTCGATGGTTCCGCGGCAGAGTCGGGTGTCGAGGAAATCGTCACCGGCACCTATGGCGCAACGGACGTGTCCGATGTGTCGTGCCCCGATGGAACCGCTGTCGAAAAGGGCGGCTCCTTGGAGTGCACGCTCACCGTCGATGGGACCGAGCGCACGGTGACGCTCACGTTCACCGACGACGAGGGCACGTACGAGGTGTCGCGACCTCGTTGAACCCGGCATCTGTCGAACTCAGCATCTGTCGAACTCAGCCGTCAGGCGCCGTGGGTCGCGAGAGCAGCGACGAGTCGATCCACGGCGTTCACGATGCCCAGTTCGTTGGCAAGGCGGGCGAGTTCTTCCGAGTCTGCGGGCGTCGCGGGAATCTTGTCGGATCTGGAGAGGCGTACGTCGGCATCGGTGACGACCCTCACTACGGGTAGGGCCGCATCGAGGTACTCACTTGCTCCCATGAGCTTGGCGCGAATTCCCTGCGCCATGTCGGAGGACGGATTCAGGGCGGCGTCGCGGAGCGCAACTACCGAGCCGTAACGAAGCATCAGCGTCGACGCAGTCTTTTCGCCCACTCCCTTCACGCCGGGCAGCCCGTCGGATGCGTCGCCGCGCAACAGCGCCAACTCTGCGTAGGCGGCCCCCGCGCGGTCGAGTGGCACTCCGTACTTTTCGGCGACCTCGTTCGGGCCGAACAACTCGGCCTTGGCGAGTCCTCGTCCTACATAAAGCACCTTGACCTGGTTCGGTTCGTCTGCGGCGACCTGGAGCAGATCGCGGTCGCCGCTTACCACCACGACGGGATCGCGACGTTCCAGCGCCGCGAGCGTGCCAAGAACGTCATCCGCCTCCAGTCCTTCTGCGCCTGCCGTGGCGATCCCTGCGGCCGCCAGCACATCCATGATCATGTCGACCTGAGGCGTCAGCGTGTCCGGCACCTCCTCGCTCTCGGGTGTGCCCGGTGCGGCTTCGGCGACACGGTGAGCCTTGTACGACGGAACCAGGTCCACCCGAAACTGCGGTCGCCAGTTCAGATCAAGGCACACCGCCAATCTGGTCGGCTCCGTGCGCGCCATCAGAGCAGCAACCATGTCGATGAATCCACGGACGGCGTTGACCGGCCTGCCATCGGGCGCCGTAATCGATTCGGGCAGAGCGTAGTAGGCGCGAAACCAGAGACTTGCTCCGTCGAGGAGGAGCAGAGGCGACTTTCCCGGGGCTGTCATGGACATCATCTTGCCAAACGCCGATAACCTGAAGTCATGAGTTCTGATGCATCTTCTGAGTCTGCGACCAGTGCAGCCCGATTCTCGTCCGAGATCTACTCGTTGCGACTGGCCCGAGCAGCGGAGTACGCGGCCGAGGCAGGAATTGCTGCACTGCTGATCACACCCGGATCCGATCTGCAGTATCTGCTCGGTTCACGAGCGAGCTCGTTCGAGCGGCTCATCTGCCTGGTGATTCCGTCGGACGGCGCGGAACCGTTCATCGTCGTACCACGTCTCGAACTTGCTGCGCTGAAAGCGTCTGCGGTCGCGGAATTGGCGCTCAGGGTCCTCGACTGGGTCGACGGTGTCAGTCCGTATTCCCTCGTCGCCGGCGCCCTGGAGCACGGCGCCACCACGGCGGTCGACGACGCGATGCCCGCACTGCACTTCGTGCCGATCGCCGACGCGGTCGGGAGCACTCCGATCCTCGCCACCGCGGTGTTGCGCCGGTTGCGCATGCAGAAGGACGACGCAGAGATCGACGCCCTGCGGCGTGCGGGTGCGGCAATCGACCGAGTTCACGCTCGCATGGGCGACTTTCTCGTTGTGGGTCGCACTGAGGCCGACGTTGCATCGGATATTGCGACGGCGATCCTCGAGGAGGGACATACCGAGGCCGCCTTCATTATCGTCGGGTCGGGCCCGCACGGTGCCGACCCGCACCACGAGGTGTCCGATCGCGTCATCGAGTCCGGGGATGTCGTGGTGATCGACATCGGTGGACCCGTCGCGCCGGGATACAACTCGGACTCGACGCGTACCTATGTGATGGGTGAGCCCGCGCCCGACACCGCCGCGCAGTACGCGATCCTCGAGCGTGCACAGCAGGCGGCTGTCGACGCTGTGCGCCCAGGAGCCACCGCCGAGGCGATCGATGCCGCTGCGCGGGAGATATTGGTGGCCGAAGGGCTGGGTGAGGTGTTTCTGCATCGGACCGGACACGGAATCGGTCTGTCGGTGCACGAGGAGCCGTACATCGTCGCCGGCAACGACATCGTGCTCGAGGCCGGGATGGCTTTCAGTATCGAACCGGGAATCTATTTCCGGGGACAATGGGGCGCCCGTATCGAGGACATCGTGATCGTCACCGCAGAAGGATGCGAACCGGTCAACCTGCGACCCCACGGACTTGCCGTCCTTCCGGACGCAGGCGCAGCGGTCCGCTCAGCGGTCCAGTAGCGACCTGGAACCGAGCACTCGTCGCACGGTGATCCGAATGACCACCCGTTCCGGATTCTCGCGTGGCACTCGGTAGCGACCGGCGTAGCGCTGCTCACCCTCGAGGACGTCGTCCTTGTCGGTGAGTACCTCCGACGGGCCTTCCAGCGTCAGCCACCGGGCGCCATCGACCTGACTGACCGCCGCGTAACCCCCGCGCGCTGCGTTGATGGCCTTCTGCGTCTTTCTGCCGGTGATGACCCGCACGGCAGAGTTGGCAGGATCCCACGTGAATCCGACGGCGACGACGTGAGGAGTCCCGTCCTTGCGCAGCGTGGTCAAGGTTGCGAGATGACGCTCGGACAGAAACTCCGTCGCTGCAGGACTCAGAGATGTCGAATCAGCTGGCCGGTTCACAGGGGTGCTCTCCATCCCGCCAACGTTAATCGGCCAGAATGTCGGGTGTGACTGCCCCTGCTGACAACGACACTCTTCTGATCCTCGGCGGCCGAAGCGAGATCGGGCTGGAAGTCGCGACGCGTCTGGCCGCCGGACGCACCGTCGTCCTGGGGGCCAGGCGTAGTACCGATCTCGGGACTCAGATCGAGGCCGTGAAGGCCGCAGGCGCGCGCTCTGTCGCCGTTGCGGAGTTCGACGCCGACGATCTCGCTTCGCACGCGGAGGTGCTGGCATCGGTGGTCCGCGCTCATGGGCCGCTGTCCACGATCGTGCTGGCATTCGGAATCCTGGGTGAACAGTCGCGTGCGGAGACAGACGCCGCCCACGCGGTGTCGATCGTGCACACCGACTACGTTGCCCAGGTATCGATGCTCACCCACGCCGCTGCGCTGTTTCGTGCGCAGCGCCACGGCCAACTCGTCGTCTTCTCCTCTGTTGCAGGAGTTCGCGTACGGAAGGCGAATTATGTATACGGCTCGGCGAAGGCAGGCTTGGACGGCTTCGCCAGTGGACTGTCCGATGCGCTTGTCGGTTCCGGAGTGTCGCTACTTCTCGTGCGGCCAGGCTTCGTCATCGGGTCCATGACGGAGGGCATGACTCCGGCCCCGTTCTCCAGCACTCCCGATCAGGTCGCTGACGCGGTTGTCCGGGCCCTCGTGCGTGGCCGAGCCCGCGTCTGGGTTCCGGGAGTGCTGGCCCCGATCTACTTCTTGCTGAAGATGGCACCGGCGTGGTTGTGGCGAAAGATGCCGCGTTGATGGCCAACGACCGCCTGATAGACGTCGTCGGGATCGGCGCCGACGGATGGGAAGGACTGTCGGAATCGGTGCGAGCGGTCGTTTCCGAAGCCGATGTGGTCTTCGGGTCGACGCGCCAGCTCGCGTCGATTCCGGTTCCACGCGAGCGGCAACGCACGTGGCCCAGTCCACTCCTGCCGGCACTGCGCTCGTCGATCGACGAGTTCGAGGGCAGCCGAATCTGTGTTCTTGCCAGCGGCGATCCGATGTTCTACGGAATCGGCGTCAGCTTGGTGCGCGAATTCGGAGCATCGCAGCTACGGGTCATTCCGGCTCCATCGTCGTTGTCGCTCGCGTGCGCGCGGCTCGGGTGGGCCGTGCACGGCGTAACGACAGTGAACCTCGTCAATGCCGCTGTGTCGGTGCTGCTTCCGGCCCTCAGTGACGGTGTGAAAGTGCTGGCACTGTCCAGAGATCACGAAACGCCGGTCGCGGTGGCGACACTTCTCCGCGACTCGGGTTTCGGGGCATCGCACATGAGAGTTCTGGAACAATTGGGCGGGCCGACCGAACACATCGTTGCCGGTACGGCTGCAGAGTGGACTGCCCCTGCGGGGGATCGGCTCAACGTGATTGCGATCGAGTGCATCGCCGATCCGTCACGTACCAGACTCACACGCATGCCAGGTCTTCCGGACTCGGCCTACGACGGCGACGGACAGCTCACCAAGAACGAGGTGCGCAGTCTGACTCTGTCGGCTCTCGCACCGTCGCCCGGTGAGTCTCTATGGGATGTCGGCGGTGGGTCGGGGTCGATTGCCATCGAATGGATGCGGACCGATCCGACCTGTCGCGCGACGATTTTCGAGTCCGTGCCTCGACGCCGCGCGCACATCACCGCCAACGCGTCGGCGCTGGGAGTGCCGGGCCTCGACGTTCGCGGAGCAGCCCCCGGTGCGTTCGAGAACCTCGGGTCTCCGAATGCTGTGTTCATCGGTGGGGGAGTGACTCAGGTCGGCATGGTCGATACCTGCTGGTCCCACCTGCCCGACGGTGGGCGGCTTGTCGCCAACGCGGTGACCGCGGAGTCCGAAGCACTTCTGCTGCACTATTTTTCGCGTTACGGCGGATCCTTGCGGAAGTTCCAGATCTACCGTGGGGAACCACTGGGTGCCTTCACCAGCTGGCGACCGCAGCTTCCCATCGCGCAATGGGTCTGCACCAAATCGTGAAGCGCGAATTAGTGAAGACTGTGAAACCATGAAAGTTTTGGTGCTCGGCGGTACGTCGGAGTCGAGAACGCTTGCGGCGCAGTTGGTCCAAGATGCGCGATTCGACGTCGTCACATCCTTGGCCGGAAGAGTGCGCGACCCACGGTTACCCGAGGGAGCGACGCGCATCGGTGGGTTCGGCGGAGTGGACGGTATCGCGCGATGGATCAGGGAGAACGCAATAGACGTCGTCGTGGACGCGACGCACCCATTCGCCGCGACCATCTCCCGACATGCAGAGTCGGCGGCAGAAGCCACTGGGATTCCCCTGCTCGTCGTTCGGAGGGCTGCGTGGAGTCCTGAGGCCGGCGACAACTGGATAGATACGGCGAACATCGACGAGGCTGCACACGTTGTCGAGTCGAACTCGCGTCGAACATTTCTGACGATCGGACGGCAAGGCGTTCCGTCGTTCGCGCATGTCGACCGAACATGGTTCCTGATCAGGAGCATCGATGCACCTACCGGCGAGATGCCACGGAACCACGAAATGATGCTCGCTCGGGGTCCGTTCGATATCGACGACGAGATCACCACCATGCGTGATCACGACATCGACGTGGTCGTGACGAAGAACAGCGGCGGCGCGATGACCGAGTCCAAACTAGCAGCAGCGCGCACTCTCGGGATTCCGGTGGTGATGATCGCCCGTCCGTCGCTACCTACCGGCGTCTACTCCACCTCTTCGGTCGAGGATGCACTGCAATGGCTACGCATCCGTCGCTGACGCCGGATAGCGCCTGGACGTGAAAACTTGGGCACCACTGCCGGTGTCGACGACCCGGGTTTGCGAAGAGCCGATGATCAGCAGGCACCTCATGTCGATCTCGGATTGCTCCAGATCCGCCAAGCGGACCACGCGGACCGATTCTTCGGCACTGCCGACAGCACGTCCGATCACGACGGGGGTACCGGGTGCTCGATGCTCCAGGACGAGATCTCTCAGAGCCGCGACTTGCCAGATCCTTGACTTGGAGGCTGGGTTGTAGATCGCAATCGCCATGTCGGCGGCGGCTACTGCGCTCACACGCGCGGCCACGATGTCCCAGGGCTTCAGACGGTCCGACAGCGAAATGACCGCGTAGTCGTGCCCGAGGGGTGCGCCCACTCGGCTCGCGACCGCATTGGCTGCCGTCATCCCCGGCACGACGCGCACGGGGACGCCCGACCACACCGGATCGGCTGCAACCTCGACGACGGCCGCGGCCATCGCAAACACCCCCGGGTCGCCCGAAGAGACGACGACGACGCGTTTGCCGCGTTTCGCGAGGTCGAGGGCGAACGCAGCGCGCTCCGATTCGACCTTGTTGTCGCTGGCGTGGCGAACCTGGCCGGGCCGGATGTTCACGCGATCGAGGTAGGTGACGTAACCGACCAGATCGGTTGCTGCGGCGAGTTCCGCGCGGACCTCGTCGGTGGTCCACCGATCGGCACCGGGTCCTAGGCCAACGACGACAACCTCGCCGTCCGACCGCTCGTCGCCAGCACTTTCCGTCCGGCGGTTGTTCGACGGGCGGTTGTTCGACGGGCTGGGCACGATGGCGATGGAGAAGTACGGCACGTCGTCGGCGTCGACGTCGGACACATCGAGCACTCGTTGGCTCGGTGTGCTGGCACGTTCGACGTAGCGAGCTTCGTCGAGTCGCCCGGAGTCCTTCAACGCCCGCACCACAGTAGGAAACGTGCGGCCGAGCTTCATGATGGCCGCGGCGTCGGTGCCACGGAGTCGACGTGCGAGTTCGTCGGCTGGCAGGGTGCCGGGCAGAACGGTGAATACTTCGTCACGCTCGACCAGCGGCGTGCACAGAGCGGCGGATGCTGCGCTGACCGAGGTCACACCTGGAACCACCTCGACTTCGAAACGGTCCACGAGGCGTTTGTGCATGTGCATGTACGAGCTGTAGAAGAGTGGATCCCCTTCGGCGAGAAGCGCAACCGAACGCCCTGCCGACAGGTGAACCGCGAGGCGTCCCGACGCCTGTTCGTAGAACTCGTCGATGGCCCCCTGATATCCGCCGGGGTGCTCGGTGGCCTCCGTGGTGACCGGGTAGACGAGGTGTTCTTCGATGTGATGCTCGCGCATATAGGGCGCCGCGACACCGCGCGAGATACTGCGGCCGTGCTTGGCGCTGTGGAAAGCAACCACGTCGGCTTCGGCGATGACACGGGCAGCCTTGACCGTGACCAGTTCGGGATCACCCGGACCGATGCCGACCCCCCATAGCTTTCCAGCTGGGACAGTCATTCCTCTTCGCTCGCAATGGCATTGACGGCTGCAACGGTAATCGCGCTTCCCCCGCGTCTACCGCGAACCACCAAATACTCGACTCCGGTCCCCGAACTGATGAGATCTTCTTTCGATTCGGCAGCCCCGATGAATCCCACCGGGCCACCAACGATGGCTGCCGGTTTCGGCGCGCCTGCAGCGAGCATCTCGAGGAGATGGAACAGTGCCGTCGGAGCGTTTCCGATGGCGACGACTGCGCCTTCCAGTTTGTCCCCCCACAGCTCGAGGGCAGCTGCGGTGCGCGTGGTTCCCATCTTCTCGGCCAGATTCCGAACGGTCGGGTCGGAAAGAGTGCACAGCACTTCGTTGTCGGCAGGCAGTCGTCGTCGAGTGATTCCTGCCGCGACCATGTTTGCATCGCAAAGAATAGGCGCGCCCGAATTGAGCGCTGCGCGCGCGTGGACTACGACGTGTGGCGTTGCCGCAATAACGTCCGTCAGGTCCACTTCTCCGCTCGCGTGAATCATCCGCACGACTACCTGTGCAATATCCGGGGAGAACGTCGACAGGTCTGCTTCTGACCTGATGGTGGCGAAGGACTGTCGGTAGATCTCCGCACCGTCGCGGATGTAGTCGTGCATGGCGTTCACGATAGGTCAGAGACGGGCCGGTTCAGGACACCCGGTAGCCGGTGGGCCCGGCGACGACGTCGAGTACATCACCGGCAGGCCTCCCGCAGCGCCGCTCGCACCCTGACCAATGCTGCCGTTGTCCTGGCGTGATCTGCAGCGTATCGACGGCATCGGTCAGATCGGCGCGGACATCGGAATGCGATTTCTCGCAGCCCGGTGACCCGGTGCACGCACTCGCCTCGATCCACGGCGAGTTCTCGTCGAAGATCAATCCCAGCGGGGCCAGAACTCGCACGACGGTATCGGCGACGTCCTCGTCGAGATCACACACGATCAGGCTTCTCCACGGTGTCACGACAATGGGCTTGTCGACAGCAGCGAGGAATTCTGCCAACCGGGCATCGAGAGTGCCGAGTGCGAGCACACCGCCCAAGGTCACTCGGCCGTCGGATTGCGTCAACCAGCCGACAGGAGGGATGTTCTCCGATGCCACGGGGAGGCTGGTCGGTGTACCCCGCCGAAGTCCCAGCGAGGCAAGCACGCGCGCGGGTCCTTCGTCGAGTTCGCGCAGTCTCCATTCGGTCGTGCGAAATTCGACGAACGATCGAGCGGCATCGACAAGTACGTCGACCACCCTGCTCCGGTCGATACGCGCCCCCGAATCGTTACCGGCGAGAATCAGTGCATACGTCGTATCGTCGACTGCTTGAACTGCGAAGTCCGGGCCGGGAGCGATGACGTCGCCGCGCCCGTCGTCCAGTGCGAACAACGTTCGTCCGGGCAGAGCGGCCAGTTCCGGGTGCGAGATCAGGGCGAGGTCGAGGTCGGCAATCAGTTGGCGCACATCGGTCAGGCCGCCGACTCGGCCGCTGAGCGGTGACGCGAGAATATTTCGCACGCGCTCGTGGGTCGGCGACGGTAGCAGGTCCGCGTCCGCGAGCCGCCGGGCGAGTTCGTCGGTATCCGTGACCGACCGAAATTGTATGTTCCCGCGTGATGAAAGCTCCATGGAACCCGTGCTCAGGTCAGTGGCAGCCCGAGCTAGGACGAGCAACTGCTCCGAGGTGAGCCTCCCGCCGGGAAGACGAACTCGCGCCAGTGCACCGTCGGCGGCTTGATGCGCCGTCAGCGCTCCAGGACACCGGTCGGGTACGGCCCTGACCTCACCACGGTTGTCGGATCCACCGCGTGCGTTTGTCTCCGAGCTCACCTGTCCAGGCTACAAGTGCATCTTGTTCGCGGCGCGCGAGCGTTCACGCTGCACCCGCATGCATCTCTCGAACTCCGGTCGCCAGTGCTCACTCAACGCAATGTCGCTCGAGCGGGCTTCCTCGACGCTGAGTTCCACCGGAAAGCCGTAGGTGTCGTAGAGGACGAAAAGGTCGTCACCGGTGACCAGACGGTCGGACATCCGCACCAGTTCGCGCAGGCCCCGTCGCAACGTCTGGCGGAACGCCTTCTCCTCCTTCACCAAGACTGCGACCACCTCGTCGTGTCTGTCCGCGAGCTCGGGATATGCGTCGCGATACAGATCGGCAATGGTCGGCACGACCTTGTGCAGAAAGTTCTCTTCTACACCCAGTTCGAAGGCGAAGCGGGTTGCACGTCGTACGAGACGCCGCAAGACATATCCCTGCTCCTTGTTGCTGGGCAGGACCCCGTCGACTGCGAGGAAAACTGCACCGCGCAGGTGATCTGCCAGTACTCGCATCGCGGTCGTGTGGGTGTCGTAGGACTTGCCGGTGAGTGTGGACAGTTGCTCGACGATCGGCCACAGCAGACTGCTTCGGAATACGTCGGGACTATCGATCGCGGCAGCTGCAATCCGTTCGAGGCCACCTCCGTAGTCGACGTTCTTGCGAGGGAGCGTCGCGAATCCGCCCTCGGTGCGGACGTACTGCATGAAGACCGAGTTCCCGAGTTCGATGTATCGGCCGCAGTCACAGTTCTGGTGGCAGAACTTTCCGTAGGCGCCGTCGTGGACAACGTCCGGGTACAGGTAGAACACCTCGGAATCGGGGCCACCTGGTTCGCCCACCGGCATCGCCTCCGCCGCACCCGCTCGGCACCACCAGTTCTTGCCGCCGTAGAACGCAATACGCGCACCGTGATTGCCCAGCTCCCCGCCGTCGTGTTCGGTTCCGAGGTCGACTCGTTCGGCGTTGATTTCGGCAGCCTCGAACAACGCTTGCCAGATGGCTGCACTTTCGGTGTCCTTCGGTATGCCGTTGCTTTCGTCCCCGGCGAAACACGACACATAGATTCGGGAAGGATCGAGCCCGACCACCTCGGTGAGAAACTCCCAGAACCATGGGATCTGTTCGGCCTTGAAGTAGTCGCCCAGGCTCCAGTTGCCGAGCATTTCGAAGAATGTAGTGTGCCGGTTGTCGCCGACCTCCTCGATGTCCTGCACCCGGACGCACGGCTGGCTGTCCACCAGACGGTTGCCATCGGGGTGCTCGGCACCCAGCAGGTAGGGGAGCAGTTGTTGCATTCCGCTGCCGTTGAAGAGTGTTGTGGGATCGCTTCGGGGGACGAGACTTGCTCGGCCGATGGGAGTGTGTCCACGTGCTGCATAGAATTTCAGGTAAGCGCTGCGTATGTCCCCGGCATCCATCGGTCGATGGTACGAGCGACGGGCACTGTTCGGTAACATTCCGCGGCAGATGGCTTCGGCCGAGAGGAAGCCGGTGCAACTCCGGCGCGGTCGCGCCACTGTCACAGCCAGACCCTCTCCCGTGAGCCGAAACGATGACTAGCGAGGGGCGCGAATCCCTTCAGGAGGCGTTACCCGTGATCCTGCTGCTGTCCACTTCGGACACCGACCTACTCAGTGCACGTTCCAGCGGTGCCGACTACCGGTGGGGTAACCCGTCGCGACTGCTCGCCGACGACGTCACAGGCCTAGCCGATGGCGCCGATCTGATCGTCCTTCGCATTCTCGGATCGAAGCGATCGTGGGAAGAAGGCATCGACGCAGTTCTCGGGACAGGACTACCCGTCGTCGTTCTCGGCGGCGAGCAGGCACCCGACGCCGAGTTGATGGAACTATCGACGGTTCCCGCCAATGTCGCCGCGCAAGCGCACAATTATCTCGCCGAAGGCGGGCCGGAAAATCTGCACCAGCTGTTCGCCTTCCTGTCGGACACCGTGCTGTTGACCGGCTATGGCTTCTCGGATCCACTGCACACCCCGACGTGGGGGCTTCTCGACCGCACCCCAACGGTCGATGTGTCGGGTCAGTTCGCAGGTTCCGCTCCCGTTGTTGCAATCCTGTACTACCGCGCTCAGCATTTGGCAGGCAACACCGCGTACATCGACGCGCTGAGTGCGGCGGTGGAGGCCAAGGGCGGCCGGGCGCTCCCTATCTTCTGTGCCTCGTTGCGCACCGCGGAAGCAGGCCTTCTCGATGCCTTGAAGTCCGCCGACGCCATGATCGTGACCGTGCTCGCGGCGGGCGGTACGAAGCCTGCGGGCGCGTCCGCCGGCGGTGACGACGAAGCGTGGGACGTCACCGAACTCGCTGCTCTCGATGTTCCGATACTTCAGGGTCTCTGTCTCACGAGCAGCCGCGCCGTGTGGGATGACAACGACGACGGTATGTCGCCGCTCGATGTCGCCACCCAGGTCGCGGTTCCGGAATTCGACGGCCGACTCATCACCGTCCCGTTCTCGTTCAAGGAAATCGACGACGACGGACTGACGACGTACGTGCCGGACCACGAGCGGGCGGCACGCGTCGCCGGAATCGCGGTGCGTCACGCGAGGCTTCGCCACATCCCGGCGGCGGAGCGGCGGATCGCGTTGATGTTCTCGGCGTATCCGACCAAACATGCCCGCATCGGCAACGCCGTCGGCCTCGACACACCGGCGAGTGCTATCGCATTGATGTCCGATATGCGTTCCGCTGGTTACGATCTGGGCCCCGAAGACGGCCCGGATGCAATTCCGGGGTTGGCTGCCCGCGACGGTGACGCCCTGATCCATGCATTGATCGCCCGTGGTGGTCAGGATCCGGACTGGCTGACGGCGGAGCAGCTCGAAGGCAATCCGATCAGGATCTCGGCTGCTCGCTACCAATCGTGGTTCGAACAGCTACCCAGAGCGCTGACCTCTGCGGTCGAGGAGCACTGGGGGCCCGCGCCCGGAGACATGTACGTCGACCGGTCGAGCGATCCCCACGGTGAGATCGTCATCGCTGCGATGCAGTTCGGCAATGTCGTGATCATGGTGCAGCCACCTCGCGGGTTCGGCGAACGCCCGGTTGCGATCTATCACGATCCTGACCTACCGCCGAGTCACCATTACCTTGCTGCGTATCGCTGGATTCAAGCGTCGGTGGCGGACGGCGGGTTCGGCGCAGACGCAATGGTGCATCTCGGCAAGCACGGCAACCTCGAGTGGCTTCCCGGTAAGACGCTCGGCATGTCGGCGTCGTGCGGCACCGATGCAGCGCTCGGTGATCTGCCGCTGATCTACCCCTTCCTCGTCAACGACCCGGGTGAAGGCACTCAGGCGAAGCGTCGAGCGCACGCAACGCTCGTGGATCACCTGATCCCTCCGATGGCTCGTGCGGAAAGCTACGGCGACATCTCACGTCTAGAGCAGTTGCTCGACGAGCACGCCAACATCTCGGCATTGGATCCGGCGAAGCTTCCCGCCATCCGGCAGCAGATCTGGACTTTGATGACTGCCGCTCAGATGCATCAGGACCTCGGACTGGCGGAGCGTCCGGACGAGGAAGTCTTCGACGACATGCTTCTCCACGTCGACGGCTGGCTGTGCGAGATCAAAGACGTTCAGATCCGCGACGGTCTCCACATCCTCGGGCAGGAGCCGGTCGGCGACGCGGAGGTCGAGCTGGTACTGGCCATGCTGCGGGCCCGTCAGATGTGGGGCGGAGAGCAGTCTGTTCCCGGCCTTCGCGAAGCACTCGGCCTCAGCGAGGACGGCGACGAGAATCGCGTGCGCGTCGACGCCATCGAGGTGATCGCGCACGGACTCGTGGCGGCGATGCAGGTTGCCCACTGGGATCCGCGCGCTGCCGACAGCGTTGCCGGCGAGCACGGTTCGACAGTCGCCGAGATTCTTCGCTTCGCGGCGACCGAGGTCGTGCCTCGCCTGCGCGGTACCTCGCGGGAGATCGCACAGGTGCTGCACGCATTGGACGGCGGGTTCATTCCGGCGGGCCCGAGTGGTTCACCGTTGCGCGGATTGATCAACGTTCTCCCCACCGGTCGTAATTTCTATTCGGTCGACCCCAAAGCAGTGCCGTCCAAGCTGGCGTGGGAAACCGGACAGGCGATGGCCGAGTCCCTGCTGGCGCGGTACATGAAAGATCACGGCGAGTGGCCGAAGTCGGTCGGCCTGTCCGTGTGGGGAACGTCGGCGATGCGCACGTCCGGTGACGATGTGGCAGAGGTCTTCGCTCTGCTCGGGGTATCCCCGGTGTGGGACGAGGCATCACGACGGGTCACCACGCTCGCGGTAATCGATCTGGAGGAACTCGGCCGACCGCGCATCGACGTGACGGTGCGGATCAGTGGATTCTTTCGAGATGCTTTCCCTCATGTGTTGGCGCTTCTCGATGATGCGGTGCGACTTGTCGCGGCCCTCGACGAACCCGCCGATCAGAACTTCGTCCGCGCGCACGCGCAGGCAGACTTCGCTGAGCATGGCGACGAACGCCGTTCCACAACAAGAATTTTCGGTTCGAAGCCCGGCACGTACGGTGCGGGCCTGTTGCAGCTGATCGACAGTAAGACCTGGCGGAGCGATGATGATCTTGCGCAGGTCTACACGACGTGGGGCGGTTTCGCTTACGGCCGCGGCCTCGACGGCATCCCCGCGTCGGACGATATGCGCACCGCGTACAAGCGCATCGCGGTGGCCGCGAAGAACACCGATACGCGTGAACACGACATCGCGGACTCCGACGACTACTTCCAGTACCACGGCGGCATGGTCGCCACCGTGCGAGCGCTGACCGGTAAGTCGCCGGAGGCCTATATCGGTGACAGCACGAGGCCGGAGTCGGTCCGCACGCGAACACTCTCCGAGGAGACCGCTCGTGTGTTCAGGTCACGCGTGGTGAACCCGCGGTGGCTCGAAGCGATGCGCAGACACGGCTACAAGGGGGCATTCGAGATGGCAGCGACCGTCGACTATCTGTTCGGCTACGACGCAACAACAGACGTCGTCGCCGACTGGATGTACGAGAAACTGGCCGAGACCTATGTCCTGGACGAGCAAAATCAGAAGTTCATGCAGCAATCCAACCCATGGGCACTTCACGGCATCGCCGAGCGGTTGCTCGAGGCTGCCGAGCGGAAGATGTGGGCTGAGCCGAACGCACAGATTCTCGACGGTCTTCGTCAGGTCTACTTGGAAACAGAAGGGGATCTGGAGGGGGAGTAGCCGCACCGGTATTCGACGTATCCTGTGCCCATGGCCACTTTCTCGGAGATCGCTGACGGCAAGTACGTTTCGCTCACGACGTTCAAAAAAGACGGCACGCCCGTCGCGACTCCCTTGTGGGGTGCACGCGACGGTGACCGTCTTCTGGTCTGGACCACGGCAGATTCGTGGAAGGTAAAGCGCATCAAGCGAAACGCCCAGGTGACCATTGCGCCCTGTTCGGCGCGCGGGAAGGTCGAAGGCGATGCCGTAGAGGCGACAGCCGAAATCCTCGACGCTGCGGGCACGGAGAAGGCACGGTCGTTCATCTCCTCCAAGTACGGGATCATCGGCTGGCTGACCGTCAAGGGCAGTTCGCTTCGTCGGGGAAAGACCGGCACGGTCGGGATCTCTGTCGTTCCGGCCTGAGCTGGACCGATCCTCCGCGCGTCCTGGTTCGTCCTAGTTGTACCAGCGCCATTCGGTACGGAGTTCCGTGCCTGCCATCGTGGTTCTGCCAGTTGCCCACAAGAGCGTGGACAAGCTGTCTGTCCGCGCCCCGTCTGCCATCGAACTGGCCACGTCGGGGAATAGCCTCCTGAGTACGCGGCCACACAGCGCGTCCGCCGGCGCCCACTTCACGTCGGTTTCAGTGAAGATATCGAATCCGTGGACGATGAGTTCCACGGCAGCCATTGCCGTGAAACCCTCGGCGCCCGTCACTCCGTACACGTGTGCGGCCTCTACCTGTGGCGGTGTTGCGTCGGCGATTGCCAAGAAGAGTTTCGATGCCGACTCGATGACAGCGGCAAGTCCGTGGGGACCAGAATCCTTTGTGCAGTGCACGAGTTCGTTCGGTGCGCCAATACGGCGTCTCGTGGTCTGAAACGGTAGGGGGTGCGTGTATTCGGGTGCGGCCAAGGTTGCCCCGTACACGAGCAGATCGTCGGCTAGATGTTCTGCGGTCTCCCAACGCGACCACGACAGGGACCCTGCCGCATCTTCCCACCCGGACGGCTCCAGCCGAACCACACCCTCGATGAGCGTTGCCGCCAGCGTCCGAACGTCGTCGGTACGAATCAACACTGCTGACTCCATGGCCGGTGATCCTGCCACCAGTGAGCCCGGCGTGTCGATCTGATGTGCCAGGCGCGCGAGCAGTCGGTGATTCTGCAGAGCGGAAGCGGGTACTCGATGTTGGGTTTCACTGTGTCGTCATCGCTCGACGCCGCAGCACCGAATCACTCCAAGGCCGCATAGTCGGTGGCGTCGACGCCACCAGAATGGAGAATCACCAATGCCTATCGCAGTGTCAGATTACAACCATGTCCGCCTGACCGTCAGCGACATCGACGTGTCCAAGAAGTTCTACGACGATGTCTTCGGGTTCGAGGTCGCCTATGCGTGGGATCCGAATGCCGACGAGGAAACGAAGAAGTCGCTGTGGTTTCTGTTCGGTGGCGTCATCTACACGTTCCCAGGCGGGTTGTTCGGCCTACGTCCCGTCGCGAAGGACCAGGACACTTTCGACGAGGACCGCACCGGTCTCGACCACCTCAGCTTCAGCGTCTCCTCGCACCAGGATCTTCAAGATGCGGTGACAACCTTGGACTCGCTGGGCATCGAGCACGAACAGATCAAGGGTGCAGGCCCCGGTCTGTCCATCATCGAGTTTCGCGATCCTGACAACATTGCACTGGAGATCTCCGGTCCCAGTGAATAACTACTCGAGCGAAGAACAACTGCTCGCGTGAACTGATGTCGGGTGAACAGCTAGCGCGCTGCGCTCACCGAGGACATGTGGAAGTCCGGAATCCGCAACGTCGGCATCGCCGTGCGGGTGAACCAGTCCTTCCATTCCCGGGGCAGCGTCTTCGACGTAGCCCCGGCCTCGGTAGTGCGGCGTAGCAGATCCAACGGGCTCTCGTTGAATCTGAAGTTGTTGACGGCGCCCGCCACTTTCCCATCCTCGATCAGGTAGACGCCATCGCGCGTGAGTCCGGTCAGGAGCAAGGTTGCCGGATCGACTTCACGGATGTACCACAGCGTGGTGAGCAGAAGTCCACGCTCGGTGCTGGCGACCATGTCGTCGATGTCGGCAGCACTGCCTCCGCGCAGGATCAAGTTGTCGCCAGGAATTGTCGCGTCCGTCCGGTACTTCTGTGCAGCGAAGCGCGGGTACGCCAGTGCGTTGACCGTCCCCTCGCGAATCCACTCGACTCTGGAGGTGGGTAACCCGTTGTCGAACAACGAGACCGAGTCGTTCGACGTCCCTGTTGCCAGGAACGGTGAGTATTCCAATCCGGGTTCGAGTGGGTCCGAGTACAGCGTCAGCGGCAGCTTCCCGAGCTTTTCGCCAATTCTGGTCCCGCCTGCCCGGGAAAGTGCAGTGTGTCCTTCCTGGGCGCCCCGTCCCTCCATCGTCCACATCAGATAGATCATCAGATCTGCTACTGCAGAGGGCGGAAGTATCGTCTCGTATCGTCCGGCGGGTAGATCGAGACTCGTCGAAGCCCAATCGAGGCGCGTGGACAGCTCGCTCAGCAGACGCTCGACTGCAACGTCGTCGAACGACGTAGTCCCGGCTCCGACCCAGGCACTGGCGCCATGCCGTTTACCATTTATTTCCACCGAACCCGTGGGTTGGGTGAATCGGTGGCGGATCCCGGTGGAGGACCCTAGCCACACAGTTTCCACCTGGTGATGCGCGAATCCGTAGAGCAGGTCCGCTCCGTCGAAGCCTGTCGCAAGGCCACCGGTCAACGAGCCGAACACGTCGATATCAGTGCGCCGCGGTGAGTCCTCCCACGTCTGAGGAGTAGAGGTGCCCTGTATCAAGGCAACAGCATCTTCGGCTACGTCTGCTGTGCGTGCTGTCTTTTCAGCTTCGCGGACCACCGAAGATATATCGTCCGGGTCGACCGATGTCGAGGACACCGTAGCTACTCGTGCGCCTGCGACATCCCGAATTATGGAGACGACAGTCCATCGCCTGGATGTCGAAATTCCGTTGGTGGTCATGGAACTTCCTGCCCACCGAAGCGATGCCTCGCTCGAATTGGTGACGATGACGATCGTTTCGTCGACGGTGGCTGCGGCAAGTGCGCGCTCGACCACATCGTGTCCCGATATCACTGGCCGGCCTCCGATCGTGTGTTCAGGACATTGACGCCTCGAAAAAGCGCGGCAGGGCATCCGTGGCTGACAGCGGCCACTTGCCCCGGCTGCGCTTTTCCGCAGTTGAACGCCCCGCCCAACCGCCAAGTCGACTCGCCGCCGACGAGTTCCATCGACCCCCAGAAGTCGGTGGTGACGGCCTGGTAGGCGACGTCGCGGAGTTGTCCGTCCAGGCGCCCGTCGCGAATGCGAAAAAATCTTTGACCGGTGAACTGAAAGTTGTATCGCTGCATGTCGATCGACCAGGATTTGTCGCCGACGATGTAGATTCCGTCGTCGACTGCCGCAACCAGGTCGTCGATGGTGCGGTCGACGTGCGGGTCCGGCGACAGCGACACGTTGGCCATCCGTTGGATCGGTACGTGGTGCGGTGAGTCTGCGTAGGAGCAGCCGTTGGATCGCTCCAGCCCCAAACGAGGTGCGAAAACACGGTCGAGTTGATAGCCCACCAGGGTGCCGTCGCGGACGAGATCCCATTTCTGGGCGGCGACACCATCGTCGTCGTAGCCGGTGCTGGCCAGTCCGTTGGGTTCGGTCCGATCGGCGGTGACGTGCATTGCGGGGCTGCCGTACTTCAGTGTTCCCAACTTGTCCAGGGTGGCGAACGAGGTTCCCGCGTACGCGGCCTCGTACCCGATAGCACGATCGTATTCGGTTGCGTGACCAATGGATTCGTGGATCGTGAGCCACAGGTTTGTGGGATCTATGACGAGGTCTTTCCTGCCCGGATCGACTGTCGGAGATTTTATTTTCTCGGCAAGCCAGTACGGGATTCGTTCGAGCTCGTCGGACCAGTCCCACGTGCTGCCCACGCCGAGGTATGAACCGCACCGGTGAGTCCGGAGACTTGGTTTCGTGTGAGTTCGGTCAGCTCGCGAGCTGATCCGATTGTCGAGTGTAGTGGAGCTGTTCGCATTCGATCGGCGGGATGTCGCCGCAGAATCCGTA
>NZ_JASISW010000015.1 GCF_030063335.1 Rhodococcus sp. G-MC3
GCAGATTGGAAGCGCTGCGGCGCAACGCTCTCGGATTCCGCAACCTCACCCACTACCGAATCCGATCACTACTGCACTGCGGCAACCTCACCCGCGCACTCGATGCACTCTAAAACCGGAAGAGCCGCTGAACTCGACGACAGATATAACGAACTGATAATTGCTATGGAGGCAGCCAGACAAGGAATAGTCGGCAACTCCAGCTTTAGAAACCAAAAAACAGCTATTGAACCGCTCCATCTCGTCTTTAAAGAATGGACTAAGTTCACACGTCATGTCGATAGCGTATTCGAGCCAGCCCTACTAACGATCGCAGAACCTCACACGCAGAAGGCGATAACCAGCACGTACGCTAGATTCAGCACATTTGTAAACCAGCGTCATATCGAATATGTCACAGTCAAAAACATGTCTGAGGTCGACTTTGAAGAGTCGGCCAAACAGCTAAAACAGCTCAGATCTTCAAGGACGGCTGTGTTCGGAATAGTCAGGGAGTATCTGCTTCAAGCACCACCGATTGAGCTTGTTGGCAATGGCCGAGATACATAAAGCCCCCCTTCCGCAGCTAAACGGGAACAATTGTGAACCCAACCCAATACAAATGTTATCTACGACCGTTCCATCTCCAAGTACTAAGTGACAACTACCCGAACTGTATATGCGTCGCATTGGCCAGGTTGACGTAGTAGGGGCAATACGCCTGTCGCCCGTGGATCTAAAGAAACACGTTCTACAGGACTATCAGAGCCTGGACTTAACGTCACATACAAGTTCTTTCGCACACGTTCACTTCATTTTGCGTCGACTATGGGGAGGGGCAGTTGTGTGCAGTACAGTTTTATTGACAGCATGTGAGAGGTGTCCAGGATTTTAACGCGATAACTTTCAATCAGACTAACTGATTCCCTTGCGGGTCACACGTCCTGGGTAGAGCTGGCTAGTTAAGTCAGATACGGCTCACCTCTCAGCTACTTTCAATCGTTATAGACATGGATGAGGACACCCAGCCGAGACTGCGTGGGATGAATCCTAGTAGAGCCATCTGCGGCCAATTCTACTATTCGGGGCATCCTCGTCGTTGTCTATAGCTTCAGACTGCGTACTGATTTCTTGTAAAGGTATTTGCACAAGAGCGCAATATTGATATAAAAATAGCATATCTAGATAGCGAAGAGGCCCGGCATGTAAATGTCGGTTCTTCTTTTTCCATATACCCCGCACGCTATTATCTAGATAACAATTGGTATCCGCATTTGAGCACAAATATGCTATCCCGTCCATGATAACCACAAATATGCTATCCCGTCCATGATAACTCTGTGCCATAATGACCTCAAGCATGGAAGACAAGGCATCATCTCCACTCGACTCTCTTATAGGCAAAAGTGTAGCCGTGCCTCAAGAAGCGAACCCTATTACCGAACGAGGTCGCGCACTAGACCTGAAAGACTTCCACGGTGACAGCGCTCATCACTGCATAGGGGAGCAATAACTGCATAGGGGAGCAATAACTGCGGCGCGCTCTAAGCTAAGTGGCCTAAAACGAATAGATATGCGACAGTCGACGCATGAAAACATGCCCCGAATGCCGTCAGCCCATCGATCCCAACGTCATACCCGGTGCCGAGTACGCGGGCGGACACTGAGAACCCAGCTTCGCCACCCTGAATTGCTCGACGGGGTGCCCCAGGAACGGACAACCCGCCGGGAACTAGAGCAGAAGCGCCGGGTACGACGACTTCTCGGCCGTAGTAGGTTGGGTGCAATAATTCGCGTTATGCGCCCGTTCAGGATGGTCGGAGATCCATGTAGTCGCTGAAACGTAGAGCATCGGCTCGCGCCATTTCAGATACCAGACGAGTCCAGTTCGCGAGTCCCGCGCTTCGATCTCGGCGCGGCGCAATTCGGCGACGGACACCCCAGCAATACGAATCCGCCTGCCGGGTGCCCCCAGTCGGACTCGAACCGACAATGTGCGGATTTCAAGTCCGCTCAGCCACGAAGCGTGGTCGTTCAGGAGGGTTCGCGATTCGCTCAATGCCGGAAACAGCCTTTGGTCAACCGTCCGTCGCACTTTACACACGGCGCGCACTAAGAATAACACCGTTCACTCGAATTCGGTGTACTTCACATTTGACCCGTAACACTTATTGATTGGGTATCTTTCGGCGTTTCTCGCGAGTTTGGCCGACGCGACGTCTGCCAGCTCCACGCCAACCAACTCGGCAAACCCAGCTACACCGCGGAGTGCTGCGACAATTCGGGCCTCGGCATGCAAAGCCGTTTGGTTGTCTCCGGGCTCCGACCACTGCCAAATCTCAAGAACCGCGCCGATAGTCCCGACGAGGTTGGCAAGGGCTACCAAAACCGCGCGCTCTTGGTCGAACGCACTGACGTTCCGGACCTTCCGGGCCTGGTCTTCAGGAACAGTGCAACCTAAGACATCGAACAACCTCAATAGATACAACGTGACATCAGCAATCTCGCTCGTCACCGAATCCAGGGACGACAGCTCGACTTTTCCACCTGGGGACTCAAGCGCATCGACGACTGCACTGGAGAGCTCACCGAGCTCACCCCCCAGAGCCATAGCTAGGTTCTTCGGAGTGTGAAACTGGCCCCAGTCGCGCTCGATCGCGAACGCCCGCTGGTCGTCCATCACATTCCGAAGTGTGGTCATACCGAATACGCTATCGACGCGCGGACCGAGCCGTCTGCACGGCACGCTACTTGTAGGTCGGTCCGACATCTGACCACCGGCATCCGCTAGCCTTCCCACTGCGGCCCGACGGACTTCCGCTGTGATGTACAGCTACGGACATGCCCCCACCCGCACGAATCGATTCGTGCTGCCTTGGGGACACATCTGTGACGTTGCTTCGCACTACCGCTGACAGAATCGTTGGCATGGCAGATCCGGCGTCGCTCAGCGAGCAATTGCTGGAACAGATGCTCTTTCGTACCGGGCGTCGGGCAAGTCCTTCCGAGCAAACGTCGTGGAGCAAGAGCCTGCCTGCATTCGCCCTGGACCTCGTCGACGCAGGCCTGTCGAACGTCGAGATGCTTGTCGAGTATCAGCTCCCCTTGACTTCGAGGCGCGTCGACGTCGTGCTCGCTGGCACTCACCCAGTCTCGGGCGCAGCTTCATACGTGCTCGTCGAACTGAAACAGTGGTCGTCCGCGTACAAGTTCGAGGGCAGCGAAGAGCTCGTCGATGTGCCTGGAATGCCGGGCGGCCCGAAACTACATCCCGTCGCCCAGGTTCGCGGATATTGCGAGTACATGGCCGACTTCACCAAATCGCTCGCTGACCAGCCCGACGCTTTGGCGGGGGTCGCCTACCTACACAACGCGCTCGACCCGGCAGCCGTCTCAGATTTACGTGCTCTGCCTCCATCCACAGAAGGACGGCTGTTTACCGCATCCGACCGAAACGACCTCTACGATTTCCTCCGGTCACGACTATCGGCGACCAGTGCCAGCCGCTCGTCTGCAGACTCATTGATCCGCTCCGCAGTAGCGCCCTCGCAGCAGCTGTTGAAGGTCGCCGCCGCCGAAGTTCGCGACAGGCCGCAGTTCCATCTCTTAGGCGAGCAGCAACTGGCCGTTGACCTCGTTCTTCACGCCGTGGAGCGAGCTCGCCAAGCTGACAGCAAGCAGGTCATCATCGTGACAGGCGGGCCCGGCAGCGGAAAGAGCGTTGTCGCGTTGTCACTAGTGGGTGAGTTAGCCAGGCGTGGTCGCGCAGTACTGCACGCGACGGGATCACGGTCATTCACCCAGACGCTACGCAAGGTTGCCGGCCACCGCGCGCCGCGCGTTCAGAAAATGTTCAAGTACTTCAACCAATTCATGTCCGCTGAGCGCAACAGTTTGGACGTACTCATCCTGGATGAGGCACATCGAATTCGTGAGACCTCCGTCGACCGCTACACACGAGCGGAACTCCGATCCGACCGTCCACAGGTCGATGAGCTCATCGCTGCAGCGCGTGTCCCAGTATTTCTTCTCGATGAGCATCAGATCGTGAGACCCGGTGAGATGGGTTCACTCGAGCAGATCGAGCAGTACACCAGGTCGCTTGGATTGACATCGCACCACGTCCACCTCGGAGAACAATTCCGCTGCGGAGGAAGCGAAGAGTACGTGCTCTGGACGAAGCGCCTCCTAGGCTTGACAGAGGGCGGAGCAATCCCCTGGCCTGGCGATCCTCAGTTCGACGTCCGGGTGGCAGACAGCCCAGACGAACTCGAACAATTACTCGCAGCGCAGATCGAACGTGGTTACTCCGCGCGAATGACAGCTGGGTATTGCTGGAGTTGGAGCAATGCACGCGACGACGGGTCGCTCGTCAAGGATGTCACAATCGGCGATTGGTCACGTCCTTGGAACAGCAAGAGCGACAGACGGATCGGCGACGCGCCTCCGGCGCCGCTGTGGGCAACGGAAGATGGTGGATTCGACCAGGTCGGATGTGTCTATACGGCACAGGGATTCGAGTACGACTGGAACGGTGTAATCTTCGGCCCCGACCTGGTCTGGCGTGACGGGCAATTGATCATCAAACGTGAGGCCAACCGTGATCCCGACTTGAAGAACACCAAGAAAATCAGTGACATCCGCGTCGACCTTTTGATCCGGAACATCTACAAGGTCCTTCTGACCAGAGGAATGGTGGGAACTGTCATTTACTCGACAGATCCAGAAACACGCGCCGCTCTTCGCACATTAGTCGCAAACGTTCAGGCCGAGCCCCACTCTTGACGTTCTTGCGGCCGCCACTCTCACCGGCCCGCAAGGAAAATGACTATGCATTGCAACGCCGACTGTAGCGACCGGTAAGCCACCGTATCTGACTGCGCCATGCAGCTTCGTCGTCCGACACCGCTAGCCGGGCCCTCCAACCGCCGCTACCGAGGCGTTGAGTGCTTTCCGCAACGTGTCCGCTAATTCCTCTTCAGACTGAGCGTCGAACCTGGTGAAGGCGGCAAGTCTAAGAAGTCTTTTCAGGAAGTCGCGAAGGACGCCTCTCCGATTCCTTTCAGGATTTGTTTCTGTCCAGATCCGCAAGATGCCGCGCACAACGAAGGAACTCGCGCCTAGCGATGTCCGACGTGCATAGATTTGGTCGATCTCCGATTCGTTCAACAGCCCGAGATCCTTGTACGGGTCCGCGTTATTCGGATTATATGTCAAGTGTGCGCGCCACCACAGTCGGCCAAATGTGTGTCGCGTTATATCTGACGCCAAAATCCGGTCTCTCGGTCGATCCGGGAATCGCCAAGAACAGATATCTGGCATCAGCACTAAGCCAAGAAACGCCCAGATGTCACCCGAAGCTGCCTCTGCCGCAACGATATTCATAGATGAATGAAGGTGCCGCGCAAGCTTGAGATCAAAATCAGCAAACAGTGCAGTTGAGCTTTGATGCGGAAATCCATGTTCTCGGGCAAGCACCACGACTTCATTACGGAGCGCACGAAGCTCTCCCTCTGATATTCGAGCACCTCCAGTCGCTATGTAGACCGCACTCTCGTGAGATGGGCTTGACATTCGACCTAGCGCGTCTTCAGACATCTCGACGTAGGCGCTATACATCGAACGTGCAACAAAGGGAAGGAGTCGTGGAAATAACAAACTCATGTATCCCCAATTCCTGAAAAAACGCTGACTGCGGCTTGAAGTTCGGCGGAGAACAAACTTGGGGAATTGTTTCGTGTATTCCGAAGTTCCTCCACAGTCCTCCCATGAAATCGCATGCCGATCAACGATTGCAACGTCTCGCCAATACTGCCGTCTTGATATTCGACGGACTCCTCGAAGTCGAGGTTGCACAAGGCGTGTTCGATCAGCGTTCGAGCCACATCCGAATAGACCGCAGACATTACAGCCATATCTGTTTGGGAGGGACTTGCCGCATTTTTGAATGCAGCGCATACAGCCGTGTTTGCCTCGTTCACCACCAGCAGCAGCGAACCCATGGTCGCTGCATCCAGGCTGCCACCCACCTCAAGAAACCAACCAGCGTCAACCGGATAGTTGGTCGAAGAAAAATCGACGATTGCAACAGGAAATTGTGCCGCATCTCCTTGCAGTCGAACCTCAACACGGTCGGACCAGAGGAGGGACCCTGCGTGTTTGGGCGCCCACGACGAAACAGCTACATCGCTTGTGGCAAGTGTGAGAACGGTCTCCAAGGAAAGCACTCCGCCAAGATCACTCCCCCGTAATTCTGCAGCGAGCGCGACCTTCTGGAGGCCCTCCCCGAACACCTCGGCGCGGAACGCAGCCGCACGCAAATTGGAACCTGTCGCCGCCCAAACAATCGAGATCGCGACTCCAGAGGATGGCGGCAGCCCAGTGGCAATCCGGATTGCGTCCATGTCAACGACTATGGACCGCGCCAAGCTGAGGTCCGTCTGGTAATCCCAGTCCGGCAGGCTCTCTGGCAAAACGGCCTCGCCGCCGTTGATATCCATCTGCCACTCACCACAATCGATCGCAGAATCTGGCGGAATGCGATAGGGGAACGCATTCCTGCTCACGACTTGTCCGCCGCACGCTCGACAGTCAATTCAATCGACGTAACCGTATCAGGAGCTGGCTTCACAAAAACGGCCCAGACAGTCTTGCCACCACGCATCGAAAGTGAACGACCAAGAGTTAACACATCATCCTGCTGAATCTCAGAACGCCAACCAAGGACCACAGGCTGGGGTGCCCCTACGGGCGCACTCGTCTCCCGCCCCTTCGCTAGCGGAATTGAGACGCTCACGTCAGCTCTGACCAACGCGTCGACATGCTGCGGCACGATGAACCGTTGCACAACGACCGCGTAGCCGTTGCGATCCTCTATACCTGGCTCTCCAACGTAGCGGACCTTAGGTATCGCCAAGCGTCGGTGTCGACCCGGGGTAGGTGCACCCGGATTAGACTGGTTGCTACCAAACCCCGCGTCACCGTCTCGGTCCATCTCCGCGCCATCAGACGAATCAATCCCGACACCCGCATCTTGCCGGCCGGCGCCGCTCGGGTCGCGTGGCTCTTGTCTCTCTTTGGACCCATCGTCCTCAGGTTCGTCGCCCGCTTCGGAAGTGCCCGTGTTCTTGGTCGTAATCGATGCAGTAAGCCCGCCGAACCCCAGCGCTGCGGAAACTAGTGGTGAGAACATACGGCTCGCTGCCCCGAGGGGCGTTAGCGTCGCCTCAGGAGTTGAGGTCTTTAGCTCGACGAACTTGCTCAGTGATTCACGAATTCGTCGATAAGTCGTTCTGACAATCGTCTTGTCCCGACCGTCGAGTGTCTCGGATCGCCAATCATCGTGAGTCGGCGGCTCTGACCGCGCGTAGGCTTGATCGACTTCAGCGTCAGAACGAAATACTCCTGCGTACGAGATCGAATCACTGCCTGTGCCCGGCCCCTGAAAATACTTCACGACAAGTTCTGCCGTGCGCATAAGGCAAACGTGATGACTGGTCCGATCGAAGCCACACTCCTCAGACACTCCCGACGGCTCGAACGGTGGCATCATCGTCTTATGCAGACCCAGCCTCCCTAGCTGGACCTTGGGCTTCAGCACCATAAGTAGTTGGCCTTCGCTTCCTTCCATATTGCGGTAGGCGTCCACGAATAATCGCAACGGCCGAATCGTCGCCGGGTCCGGCACTGTAATCTGCTCACCATCGCAAGAAACAGAGAAACGGATGTCAGGGGCGCTGCCGTCTCTCTTCGTAATCATCTTCGGCCAAAGGTTCCACGCCATAGCATCCGCGATCCAGCCAGCTGCCTCTATCGATTCCCGGCCGTCTAGATCAGGGTCGATGACCACTATCGTCGTCCCGGTCTCCTCGGCGCGGAACGGTGTTAAACCAAGGTTCTTTGCGACTCCCTCGGCATCTTCGCCCTTGAGGGGCTCGAGGACGTCCCCCATGTCGTCACCCCACCAATGACGTCCAGTAAACCGGTTACCCTCCAGTCCCTTGCCAACGGAGTAGCTCTTCCACATGCTGCATCCAATGAGTCTTGTTTCAAAGCCGCCCTCGGTAGCACAGCGGGTATGGATGAGCACAGTAGCGGACTTGGATACTAGATAAAAGATGCTCTTTCCGAAACCATATGTGCCACCGCCATATTCAGTGCTACGGGGTTCCCCGATGTTTCGCACAAATGATACAAAGTCGGTATCACCGGTTACCGCATTGTCGGCGCGGGTAGGGCCGCCAAGTCCTTTGGTACCACGGTCAGACACGGAGAGCAGCCGTAGCGGTTTGCTTAGCGAGCCCCTGAGCGGCAATTGCGCCGTGGTCGGCGCACCCGCCTCAAGATAGCGGCGCCAAATCGGTGCCATGCTTGCTCGGAGTTCCTTGATCTCGATTTCAAACTCAACCTGCCGCCCTTCGATCCGCGCATCCCAACTATTTTGCACCGCTTCACGGACAAGTACAGTCAGTAGGCTAAGAGCTGGCCTGCCAAGCTGATTCCTGATTCCATCTGCCGCCGTTGCGCCCGTCGGTGGATACTTTTGAGAGTGCCAGCCAACCTTCATCGACTTCCACCCCCGGTTAATCGATAGAGCATCCTTCGCACAGCGCTGTCACTCATCCCGGAAACTCCGGGATCCGGTAAGTCGAGCGAGTAGGAAACGTTGGACACGTTGATTGCGACACCTGCCGCTGCCAGCTGCAACCGCGTTAGCCGTGGAAAATCGTTTTCAACGCCATACCAACCACTCTCGACCACTTCGAATGATTCCTCGACATACCACTCCTGGTCGGCAAGCTGATATCCCACAGCCCGAAGTTTGGTCAGCAATCCGGTGTAGTCGTCGGTGAGAGCTAGAACATCAGAAACTAGTGTACTTAGGCACATTGCACCGGAACGGCGTTCCAGCCTCACCCAGTACAGCCACAATTTGCCCGTACCAGGTGGGTCGAGTTGGTCCAACCCGTGTACACCAACTCGGCGATTGTCGGTCGCGGTCGTCGACTTCACCTCGATCGCGTCTCCGTCAAGAGAAAAATCGTGTCGATCCCCCGATGGTCCAGTCCAGAATTGAGAAGCTGAGGTATTTCGCGTTAACAGCTCTCGCAGAAGTAGCAGCTCCGAAAAAAGGCCGACTATCTGATAGTCCGCCAAGACCGAGCTTGAGGATAAAAATAGCGACCTCCAACGGTTAAGGACAGTTGTGGTCGCCCTCAGGGCAGAAGATGGACTGGCCGCGACAGCCAAAATAATATCTGAACAGACCTGAGTGAAGAGATCGCCGAGCTCGGGATTCAGGCAAGCTATGTCCGCAAATCTCTTAACTGCAGTTCCGGTTGTAATAATGCGCTCACTGAACCGCAGATTTGTGCCAAATGAGTTCACGCTCACATGTTGTGCCGCCACAAGGGGAATAAGCAGATGGCGCCGCTTTGCCGGGTCCAAACCAGCTAGCAGCCGCCCTCCCTCGCAATCGACTGGGAGCCCTGTGGTCCGCAGCCTACCTGAACCGGGCGGGTCACCCTTCTCAAGCTGGCCCCAGTGGTCAAACAGGATGCTTTCTACACCCTCCGAGGTCATATCTCCTCAAACTCCAATGCCGACAGGTCGCTTTCTTCGATATCGATCCCGGACAAGTCAGCACTTACGTAGTCCCACTCGACCTCGCTGTCTCGATCGAGTGGCGCGGGAAACACTACGCCGACGCCGACCACGTCCTCCGGCGCGTTGAGCGCAACGCGGGACTTAAGCTGTCGCCCCGTAGGGGTCGAGTTCCTATCAATAATATAGAGCACAATTAATCCGACGTCGGGTGCCGTCTTCTGCCGCAACTTGAAGATTTTCTCCTCGGTCAACTCCCCTTCTACGTTACTAGTATCCAGGTCTACTGCGGCGTCGCGGCGGCTCATAAGGGTTTTAATATCGGTGATCGCACTTTTTTCGACAGCCGATCGAGTAACTTTGCCGACCTTGATGCCGTTACCGAAATCGAAAGGCTCATCAGCGGGATTCGGTTTGCCCACTACAGCAACCGTCCAGTGGCTTAGTGCAGATTTTCCGTTACGCTTACGAATATACTTTCCCAGTAATAGCGCGTTGCAGTCCTGTGACTTTTGATGAAAAGAGTATTCCGAAAGAAAGCGAAGTATGTGTTTGACTGGTACCTGACGGCAAATCACGACCTGACGGGCAGACTCGACCGATTCTAAATTTCCATTTTCTGCAGATGATTCGATCAGCAAGCGAGCGGCGTTCTGATTGTCAAGAAGCACTTGTCGATCGAGATCGAAGTACCTCGTTTGAATCCTCCGGCCGCCGTAGGCCGCGAACGCACGTACGGCCGAATCCATCTTCGCCGCTGCCGTAACCCGCAGTGATGGATGGGTACGAATTCGCACCGCGAAGGACCGTGGTGTCTCGTCCTCGACCATGTAGATTCCTATGTCACGGCGGATCTCGGACTCTACTGTCGCTAGGTGTCGGAACCAGTCTCTGAGCTCAGAAGTCATCCAAACACGAGGCAAATCTTCATATCCGGTTCGGTATCCAAACCAGCGACCCATCTGGAGGAGCGTGTCATATGCTGACACGGACCGTACGAAATAGCTAACCGACAGTCCCTCGAGAGTGAGCCCGCGTGAAAGTGTATTGCCGCCCACGGCGACTGCGGTAACGGGGTCACCTTCGTAGTTGAGCCGAACTTTGCTACTTGCATTGTCCAGTATCACGGTGCAATCGCGGAGCACCTTGCTCAAAGTCTCGCGCAGATCATCGAACTCCACGGGCGTGTGGCCGAAATCGGAAGCCGGAACCCGCTGCATCTCACTATTCCACAAGCGTTTTAGGCGCTCGACAGCGTCAGTATCGTTAGCGTCGAGACTATACAGCGTTCGCGTCTGCAGGGCTTCAATCGGTGCTTTAAAGCTGTCGTGAATAACAGTATTCACGCTCGTATGAATTAGCATAGTCGCGTGCTGCTGCGCGGCGTGCCGCAGACGTCTTGCAGCAGTCGACATCCAGAAGTAGTAGAGCGCGTCCTGGAGCTGCCCAGTTATCGCGGGCTCGAACTGGTCACGATCCGCGGCAGTTGCTGGTCGAACCAAACTAATTTCGCCGTCAGGGATAGTGCGAATCATGTCGAAACCATCGTCCGCTGCGTCGGGATCTTCGCCATCTAGCAAATCTCGACCGAAAAGAACCTCGGTACCAAAATGACCTTCCGGCTTGGGCAGGCTGACTATGAAATCCTCTGGATACAGATCCTCGGCCGCTGGGTCTATTAGAAGGTTGGCGAACGGAGTGGCCGTGTAGCCTATATAGGCCGAGCGTGGAAGCCGGTCGATAATGTCTCTCACGAGCGGGTTTATGGTTTTGGTTGCAACCGTTGCCTGATCGGCCTCATCGTCGATGATGATTGCCGGGCAGTCTTGCAAGTACCCAGCCGCCGAGTCGAGCCACTTTCTAAATCGCCTAAGCACCGCAGCATTCTTTTTGACCACACACAGGACATGTTGCTGATTACTCTTAGCAAAGTACGCGGCTGCGTTCGCCGGTGCTACGAAGTCTTTCTCGGGCACGGTGAGCTGCATCCACTTAGTGGCGTTAGGAGCAATGAGGTCCTGGACAAGCCGAAGTTGAGTTTGCCTCCGAAGACTGTTGTGGACTCCTGCAAAAACAATGAATAGTTTGTAATTTCGATCTGCAGCCTTGGCCATCACCGCGGTGAAGTTTGTGGTTTTTCCTGACTGTACGTGACCAACAACCAGACCTCTTGTGGAAAATTGTTTTTCTTTAGGATGGTTGAGCAAGGACACGACTTGCGTGGAGGATCGATCCAACGCATCAATGGAAGTGTCGGGCCAGTTCTTAGCTTCCAGTTGCCTCCGCAGGCTGGGCCAGCACGCGTCCGTCGGCTGAGGTCCCGTATACCAAGTCCACCTGTTGTTGGAAATGACCGAATCGGCGTTTCCGCTTTCCCGTATTTCGATTGCTTCGGTCTCATGGCGGTCGCGGATCTGCTGAATGAGCGCATCGTCGACGTTGAACAACTCGAGCATCTTGACAGCCTCCTCAGGAGTCTTGCTGTCAATCAGTCCGCGGAACTGCTCGTACTGTTCATCAATCTCGACGCTCACAGTTTGCGCTACCTCTCCCAGTTGCTATCCGTTAAGCCTTTATCCGGCGGAACGAACTACACGTTACATTTTGCCAGGCAAACGAAACATTCGCAGTCAAGTTGGTTGTTCGCTGGTCAACGGCGAACGACCTGGCCCCGTGCGATGTCTCAGGAAGGAGTCCCTGCGCAGCCTCTGTCTTGGTTGCCGACTGAACGGCCTCCCTGCAGACGGCGCCTGGCTAAGTAGTTCACCTACACGCGATACAACGATTGCTGCAGGCCGATGTCGGCCCCGGCTGCCCTTGCCGTCGGGCGGCCTCCGCCGGTCATCTCGACAATGCCGTCAGAAGCGGTCAACCAGCTTGTCTGTGCCGCGGAGTCGAGTGACCACACGGCTGGGACGAGATCTAACGCACTCGCTATTACATAAACAGCCAATCTCGGCGGTATGGCATTACCAATCTGCTGGGCAATGTCTTTGCCGCGCCAAGGGAAATCTGGCGGGAAGGTCTGCAGTTGGCCTGCCTCGTCCTGCGAAAAGCGGGCAAGCTCCCTTCCCGCTGCAGACAACAGGCGGTTGCGAAACACTTTGCCCGTTACGGTCGCCGAAGGGAGGTCGGAAGTCCTTCGACCACGGGCCTTCGGGTCACCACCGGACCCGTAATTCGACACGACTATGAACGCTGACTGCCTAGCCAACGTCTCTCCCATCGTGCGCCAAGGGTGTAGGTTGCTGTCGCCCTCAAACCTAGCCCGACCTTTGAAGTAACGACGATGCGTGGCTGTGGGGATCACTACTGCCGCCCTTGTACTTGCGATCATGACCGCGCGGCGCCGAGTTTGCGGGACGCCGAACTCCTCGCTCCGAAGAATCCCGGTTTGAACGTCGTACCCCTTGTCGGCGAGCACACCGGCTACAGCATTCCAGATGGGTAAGACCGCCGGAACCTGCTCTAGCACAATTGCTTCGTAGGGACGCCCGAGTTGTTCGGCCTCCAGGATCCAGCGCAGAGGCTCTAACACGAGACCGGTTCGTTCATCGTCGAGTTCTGAGATGGACCGTGTGATGTCGTCCCCGCGGCTCAACCTCTCAATCCAAGCCAGGATTTTTTCCAAGGATCGACGGCCAGCGCCTTTTCCGGCGACGGTGTACGTCTGACATGGCGGTCCCGCAGCCAACATCGTCGCGTTGCTGAAGTCGCTAGGCCCAAATGCCCTGACATCACCTTGGATCGTCGAAAGTCCCGCGGCCCGCCTCGTTGCACACGCGTTTTCATCCCACTCGATGCCGACAGTGGGCACTCCCATCCAACGTGCTGCCACATCTAGGCCGCCGGGACCTGCGAACAAATCGACAATACTCGCTTCTCCAAGTCGAGGATCTCGAAGGTGGGTCACGCACCGAATCCTAGTCCCGCACCCTTGTACACGGGCCGCCCGCCACATCTAACATCTCAGCGCGCCGCGAACGCAGACGGCTTCAGCCCGGTCAGCTGTTGTACCACCCGCGCCGTGCCCGGATCTTCGATACGTCACGTGGGTCCCGCGCGCAGCAAGGGGGATGGTGGGACGACGACTGTCGGCCGCAGTAATGACTGCAGGCGGGCCGATTGGCAACAGCGAAGAGGAGTTCTGACTCGGCAAACTAGAAAAGCTCGACCCCCGCAAGGGGCCGTCCATAAGTCACCTGCAGGAACATTTCGACGACCGCATCGTCAGCTACATGTTCACCAGGGACCGCAGGCTGCCCGCTGAAACCTGCGTCACCTGGTTCCGGGACAAGCAGGACCCGGAAGCCGGGCGACCTCGGCTGCAACTACCGAATGGCCGACGAACCTGTTTCCCGAGGACCCGGCGCTGTTCTGATTCTGGCTACCAACTGTCGACGTGCAAAATAGTCTCGGTGGGATCGCGCGGGGCGACCTTGAACGTCTCACCCGTGTAATAGGCCGTCGGAACCAGCGCGCCCAAATAAATTTCCGCCGGTATGCCGAGAATCTTGGCCACCTCGGCTTCGCGTTGCAGATGTATTGTGGTCCACGCGGTTCCAAGGCGACGCGCCCGTGCAGCCAGAGCCTAGTTCCACACGGCGGGCAGCAACTAACCCTACAGTCCGGCTTGGTTGCCCTTCGGCAGTTCCTTGCCTGCCTTGATGCAGGGAAACAGCAGCACCGGTACCTCCCCCATATGCTCACCGAGCCACCCGGCACTGTCTCCGACGCGCTTCTGGATCGTCGCTCGTTCGGGATCGTCGGCGAAAAGGCTGGCCGCCGAGCTCTTGGATTCCTGATACTTTGCGAACAACTCTCCGTAGATCGCATCGATCTGCGCACGCCGCGCTGGATCGGTGACCACCACCCACTGCCAACCCTGCTGGTTGGATCCAGAAGGAGCTTGCAGCGCGACCTCAAGACACTCCTTCAGTATGTCCAGCGGCAATGGCCTCGTCAGATCGAGGCGCTTACGGACTGTAAGCGTCGTGGTCAGCAGTTGATCAGGCGTCAGTTCGATGATCGGGTACGAAGTCACTCGCCGATCATGCCCCACGGCCCCGGTTCCAGGCACTGAGTAGTCGGTGAGCCGGATTATCGCAGCGACATGTGCTGCACCCACCGGACGGTTGTACTTTTCTTACTTTGGCGAGCAACCCCCTGCAGTTATAAATCCCTCGGGATCATTCGTGTCGGTGCCCGATGCCAGGGTGAGGGCATGTCACAACTCGACGAGGGATTCGCGCCACCTTCGGGCTGTGTGCAGTGGTGCCAACTTCGCGCCCACGAGCTCCACCTGCTCGATGACGGCGTCGTGGTGGACCTGGACTGGTGGAACGAACACCTCAAGCGGGCAGGCCACAATCTACGTCTGCGCGGCCGCAATCTCGACGGGAAGATCGTCACCGATGGCATGGCGACCGTCCAGCGCAACGACCTTCGGATCGGCACCGAACTGGCTGACGTCGAACATGATTCGCTCTGTCTATTCTTCTCTCCGCTGCCTGGCAGGGCGGCCACAGACACCGCAAGTCGGTACGACGATTTCCGGATATCCACAACCCGCACGTCTCCCCCGGCGAGGACCCGCTGGCCAAGACGCTAACGTGCTCGAGAGCTGCGTACGAGACCGCAGAGTGCCCCACCTCCAGAGCGGATCGTGGTCCGGCTGGCCGGACACTCCGGGCGTCGGGGTATCCCTGATGGCGACGTTCCTGTGGGCGTCGAAAGGATCCGTGGCAGGCGGCACAGTTGATCGACCAGTTCGGTGTCTCCACCCTGATCCACGAGGGGTGGCTCGAAGGTCCCGCCGTCACCGGATTCACGAGACGCCGCTACGACCGATACGCCGAACTGCTCGAGATGGTCGACCGACATTGGCACCAGCCCCTAGCTCGTCGAAATGTGGCTCGTCAGCGTTGGAGCGCAGAGCGCGTACCGGTAGCGCGGCCCAGCACACCGTCGTGGTCTATACGCTGATTCGCCCACCCCGGTCGCTACCTGAATTGTCCACCTGGGCGCCTACCTCGCACCGATCACGCGTCGATATGAGGCTGAGTCGTGGTGTCAGGTGCGGTGCGCCGGCCAGTTGAGCTTGCCCGCGGAATCGTGAATACTGCTGCAACACAAGTGATTGCCATGACAAAGCATGCGAGTGTGTACCAGAGGTTGCCGATCGGATCGCCGTTGTCGGTGACACCGTCGACGGCGGCGAAGTAGTCCGGCAGCGCACTCGCCCACAGGACCGCCATGATGCCCAGGTAGACGAGACTGTAGACACGGACGAAACCGTTCGAATACACCGGGTCGTGCGATTCGCCAACCCGCAGGGCGCGCCACTGGCGGATCAGGATTGGGATCGCCACGAGCGCCAGAATAATGAGCTCGGCCGCGTAGAGGATGCCACGGGCGGTGTCGCTACCCATCCCGAAGACGGTCGCCGGAATGGGCAGTACGAACGTGCCGACCGATGCCAGCAGGCCGATCACAACTGTGCGCCAAACCAATTCGAGACCGCTGAAACGCCGGCCATGATCGACATGGCGGCCGACGAAGTACTGGGCACACAAGGCCAACGACATCGGCCATAGAGCGGCGAACACCACGACACTCGGTATCGGGACAGCATCGAACATAGGTTGGTTAATCGGATTGTCGGTCGACCATTCCCACCACCGCAACTGGGGGCCGAGGTGGTCGAAGATCTCGTAGAAGGCATGGTGGACGAATCCGACACACACGGCACCGAGGATCGCGCCGTATCTGCGGAACACGCCGAGCATCCGGACGATGTCGAAGGCGAGCGTCGCCATCAGTGGATAGATCGCGACGATGTAGAGCGGGAGTCGCCCCCACATGAATTCGACGGTGAACAGGTTGTGCGCGAACATCGTGTCGACGTGTTCCTCGATCCCGAACGCCGCCGGGAAGTACAGCGGCGGTTCAATGATGAACAGGTAGGCCGTCGCGCCGAACCACACAACCACGTTGGTTGGGTCACCGTGGCGACGTAGGCGCACGATCGCGTAGACGAGCGCGAGCACCGACCCGAGCACGATCATCAGCTCGAGCACCGGCAGGGTCCAGTTCTCCAACCCGAACGGGCTGCGAAGCTCGAACAGCCCACCGGCTTCCGCGCAGGAGAATCCCAACGCCGTGGAGAGCTGATCGAAGGTAAACGTGCAGGAATCCGTCATCAGCTGGATACCGGTGCAACCGATTGATCGGACGGCGTAGCGGTATACCAGCGGGTGCAGTCGTAGCCCTCGTCGTAGCGCTTGAACCACTCGCCGGCGAGCACCGGGAGCTTCTCGTGCTGGGGCTTGTGCCGGGGCATCTGACTCCGGAACGCACCCGAGAGGGCAGCGAACTGTTCACTGCGGGGCAGGCCGTCGAACGCTCGCGGCATCGTCCCCTTGCTCAGGTACGGCGCGAAGAATGTCAACAGCTTCTGCTTCCCGCGGTGAGAGGCGAACATTGACAGTGAGTCGACCTTGCGGTCCTCGAGCGGCACATGCTGGTTGAAACCTGCACAAGCAATCCGAATCACCTTCATCACGTGAGCGAAAATCGACGGCGCCATCCGCATTCGATAGATCTCACTACCCACGAGGGCGTCGAAGATGATGAGCGCGGAACTGCGATGCTCGACTTCCTCGACGAAATGCCAGAGGAACAGCGATGCGACACGGTCGTCACCCGGCGCAAACAAAGTAACTTCGTTGTCGAGCATCAGCTTGAACACCGGGGTGAATGTCGCCTCGAGGTCTGCCGTGTAGGCGAGTCGATAGTTCAACGGGGTTGCCTCGGTGAGGAGATCGTACTCACCGAGCACCGCATCGAGGGTGTTCTGCAGCCCGGGATACTGCTTGATCAGAGCCTTCACGTGCTGCCGATGAGCGGTCGAGTGATGACCCTCTTGACGCATGAACGCCGTGGCTTCTTCCGCAATCCGAGGATCGGTCATCGACGCCTTGGACTGGATGATCGCCTTCACGATCATTTTCTCGAAACCGATCGCCAGGAACGACACCGCGTTCGACATGCTCGACCATGCTGGGTTCTGCGGGTTCCACAGGAACGGGACGTCCTCGTCCTGGAATCCGAAGTCCATCTTCCGGGGCTGAAGATCAGTCATACGCGACACCTCATCATTACTGGCGTAGGGGCGGAGGTCTCAGAGGGTGGCGAGATGAGACCCACATCAAGAGACAAACATACATGAGGGCGTCGATACGTATGTTGGTTTGAAGTCTTCCCCTGAACTGGCCTGAGGCACTGAAGGAGCGGTGCCACGGCGTCGCCCTGATTCGCGATAGTCTCGGGATTCCGGCAACGAACACCAGGGGCCCACCCGGAGAAACGAGGACAAACAGAAGTGGCACGTAGGCGCGGGTGGGGTGGGACACCTCCGGAGAGCGACGAAGAAGCCGCGCAGCGGATCGTTGCTACTGCCGTCGAACTCATCAGCAGCACGGGCGGCGAGGTCACCATCGCCGACGTCGCGGACTCTCTCGGTGTCATCCGGCAAACTGTCTACCGGTACTTCCCCACCGCCGAGGCTCTCTTCCGGGCCGCGGCTATCGCCTCCGTCGGCGCCTTCCTCGATCGTCTCACCGATCACGTGCATGGCATCGACGATCCGGCCGAAGCAGTCATCGAAGCCGTCATCTACGCACTCGGCGACGTCCCCCGGACCCCCCACCTGGCCATCATGCTTTCGGGCGCACACGCACACACCGAGGGCATCGCCTCGGACGAAGCAATGGCCTTCGGCATGACCATGATCAGGCGCTTCGACGTCGACTGGGAATACCACGGCTACGACGAGCAAGCCCTGCGCGGACTCGTCGAACATCAACTCCGAATCATGCAGTCGTTCTTCATCTCCCCGGGAAACCCGCCCCGCAGCGAGCACGACCTGCGCCGCTACTTACAACGCTGGCTGGGGCCGGTCGTCTCGCCTCAACCCGTTCTCGGAAGTACCCAGCACTCGGCATAGCGTCTGATTTCGGCAGTCGACCAAACTGCGTCAGTCATCCGATTCTTCGAATTTGCTTTGTGCAGTATATCTTTCGGATCAGAAGAATTTGTTCAGCATCATGAATCACATTCTGTCGACCTTGGTTGCACGTCGACCAACTATGCAGCGAGCTTAATCCGAACGATCTGTCGGTGCCAGCTGCGCACCTACGACCTGAACGTCCTCGACGACGGCGTCGAGGTGGACCTCGACTGGTGGAACAAGCACCTCGACCGCGCAGGCCACGACATCCGGTTGCGCGGACGCAACCTCGATGGCCAGATCGTCTCCGGCGGGCTCGCGATATTAAACCTACTCCCCCGGCCTCGATCTGACTGATGAGGACCGCACGACCCCGATGGGCCGTGAAGTCATCGACCATCCTCTGTCGTTGAACAGTCGTCGTGGCACCGGTCAACCGGCCGAAAACAGCGCCAGCGACGTTTCTACGAACTGTGTCGAGAACAGACCGACAGAACGAGAACACAATGATTTTCGCATCGATTCCTTCGGCCTCCTCGACGATCTCCAACAGTCGTTCGAGTTTGGCTGACTTCCCTCCCGGTTCCATGGGATACGCCGCCTGCCTCATCGCCATGAAGTTCCCGGACGCGACGGCGTCGCGATAGCGCCCTGAATCCTCAGGGAGCGGCTGGACCCAGTCCTCGACCTCGATCAGATCCGGCAACTCCTTCAGAACGTCGATCTGATTACGACGAAGGTACGCCGGCGCAACTGCCTTGCAGAAAGAGTCGGCACCACCCAATCCTTCGCGGACATGAATGCGGCGCGCGGTATCCGGTTGTACGTACTCGACCAGAGTGCGGAACTCATCGACCCTGTTCTCGATCGGCGTACCGGTCAAGAGCAACGAAGTCTCCGGACTCGCCGGTGCACTTCAATCCCAGGCGGGGACGTTGTCCATTCACCTCGCGACCACCTGCCCGTTGGTTACACATCACCGGCCGGTGACCGCGGTGCGGCATCCTCATGAACCTGCACTTCTCGGACACACAGGAGTTTTCACGAATGACATCGCTTCGTAGAGCGGCACTACTGGGCACACTCGCATTGGTCACTGTCACCTCTGCTTCCATCGGAAGTGTGGCTGCTGCCGCGCCGGCCAGAACGGCATCACCGTTGTGCCAGGTCGCGGACCTACTCCCTACCGGATCGTCAGCGGGGCTTGGTTACGGGTGCGCCGAAGCCGGTGAACTCCTCGATCTTCCGATCGGTGCTGTGCGCGCGACTCAACCGTCGCTCGGCTACGACGAGGTGTACTACAAGCTCGGGCGATACACCCAGGGCAAGGACAAGATCAACAAGAAGTTCGACGACTGGTGCGAAGCCAACGGCCAGGTCGAGGCCGCCTCCGCTCTACCCGACGCGCGACTCGATAAGCCGTCGTCATTCACCTGCAAGGTCCCTGTCGGTCAGGAAACTCCGGACAGCATCGCACCGATGAAGACCGTCGTGATCGGGCCCGGCGGGGTGCCCTACCTGACTGATGGCCACCACACGTTGACCTCGTTCTTCGAATCAGCCGACGGTGGACCGAATCTGCATCTTCGTCTGCGGGTGGTCGCGAACCTCAGCGATCTGAGCACCGCTGACTTCTGGGCGCGGATGCAGGCCGAGAAGTGGGTATGGAACTTCGACGTCGATGGCAAAGAAGTGCCGGTCGAATCACTCCCGGCGGGCGTCGGACTTTCCAAGTTCCAGAACGATAAATACCGAAGCCTCACGTATTTCGCTCGCGACATCGGGTTCGCGCAGGGATCGATCCCGTTCCAGGAATTTTATTGGGGCGCTTGGGTTCGCGATTCCGGTGCAGTCGACATCAGCGGCTGGGACAGCAACAACCTGGGTAGCTACCTGAGTACCGTCGAATCGGTCTCGCGCGCGCAGGTCGCGGCACCGAAAGACGCCGTGATCAATAGCGGCCGGACTGCTGCGGAACTGGGCGCACTGGACGCATGGAACGACGGCAAGTCGGCGACGACGGGTGAATTCGGCAAGCTATCCGCGCCGTACTCGGACGACAAGCCGGGCAAGCTGGCCTACGCATTGCAGTACAAGCTGGGGTTGCCGCGGTAATTGTCTTCGGCGACACCGCGGTGTGTTACCGCGTGGATTTCGCCGACCAAGCCAGTATCCGGAGCGTCTGCGCACTTCGAGGCTATGTGGACTGGAACGGTAGTCGCGCCGATAACGCCGCCCGCGACGCAATGGGAGACCAAGTAGCGTCCCTGGCTTTGAGCAACGCCCTGAGTCGCTCAGCGATGTCAAGGCGTCACTGGCCAGGACCACTGACCTCGACACAGCAGCTCTGAGAGTCGCGACGACCGATTCGATTTGTCCGTTCGATGGTGTTGTAACTGCGGCAATGGCGCGGAGACCTGCCAGCGCAGGCGGCTAAATGTTGCCGGCCCCCGGTAGCGAGCTCGAGCACCGCGTTACTTGTTCTCCCAGGACCAGCTACTTGGCGTCGTCGGTCAGATCTTTGTCGGCATCAATGGAGTTGAAGATAACCTCAATGAGCGGTCAGTCCATGGCCCGGTCGGTTCCGATGACAGACACTCCCCTATCGGTCGAAACGGTTTCGTCCGCCGACTCCTCAGTTTCACCCCACACCGCAGTGGTCTGCGGTACAGCGCAATGGGATGTATCTGTTTCGTCGCTTCCAGCATCTGACACCCGGGACAACCTGCAGAATCAACAGTTGTTCGGCTCCCCGATCTTCACGACCGAGAGGACTGCGTCACCTTCACCGATGGGCACGCCGACACCGGGCTGCTGGTCGACGACAATCCAGTTCGAGTCGTTGACCTGCATCCGGCTGGCTCCGGTCGCGTCCTCACTGCGCGAGAAGAAGACGCCCGCGTCCTGTATCAGATTCTGCGCGGCCTGCAGGTTCAAGCACACCACCGGCGGCATGAGAACGACCGCCGCGACAGGTTCGGGGGTGATAGCCGCTGGGGGCGCGGCGGTGACTGGTGCCGGAGCGATTGTGGTCGTGACAGCCGGTGCAGAGGTAGTCGACTCTTGGATCGCGACAGCACTCGATGACGAAGAGGCCGCCGTCGGCTCCTCACTCGATCCGCACGCGGCCACCGTGCAGGCAAGAGCAAACGCAAGCACCACGCCAGCAACGGGACGAACCTTGTTGTTGTCTGCTGAGACGGTAGTGCGGCCGAACTTGATCATTCGAGATGCCTTCCTGGCGTCCGCGCGTTGTGCACGGAACTGACTCGACATAGATCGCCGAACCGGCCGGTCTGTTACAGGGATCGCGTCGCACAACGAAACCTTCGGTGACCTGTCGTTCCGACCGCCCACGCGCTGCTCATGGGAACGACCAGAACTGCGCGTGACCTGGCAATCCCGGGCACGACGACATCCGCACATCGACAATCACCATCCTTCCGTAAATGGATGGAACCAATTGAGGATTTTCGACGTCCAAGTCAACAGGGGCACTTGGACAGGAGAGGAACGGGTGGACGACCACGAAGTACACGCCAGCGAGCTGCAGTTTTCCGAGGCTCTCGGGATCCTGGCCAACGCATCTGAGTCGTTCAAGCAGGCCATTGATATCTCGTCGAATGAGCAGGACTCCCTGAAGACATCCTGGGCTGGCGAGAGCGCGACGGCGCATTTCAATCGATGGTCAGAATTCGTAGATGTCGCTCGCACGCTGACGGGCGAGCTTGACCTCGATCACTCTCGTCTCAGCGCGGTCATTCAGTCCGTCATCACCACCGAACACGAATCCGCTGTGAAAACTTCTCTCTTGGACCTGTCCTGATGGGAAGCCAGCTGAGGGTCGACCTCTTGGAGCTAGAAACAGCAGCCAACCAGCTCTCCGCTCTGATCGACCATTTGGGAGAGGTCTTCGAAACTATAAATACAACCGTTGGCAATCTGCATAGATCGTGGGAGGGCGACAGCGCAGACGCTCACAGCGAAATGCACAGGGACTGGATGGCGCGTGCGACCAAGCTCCGCAGCACCTTGGGGGCGGTTCATGTCGATCTGGTATTCACTTTGCAGAGTTACCAATTGGCACGTGACGCGAACAAGCAGATGTTCGCCGGGTACTGATGGCGCCACCAAGCACGATCGACGTCGACACAACTCGCTATTACGACGCAGCAGCAGCTTTCACCGAGGCAGCCGTCTCACTGTCGGATGGGCTGCAAAGGTCCGTGAACGACCTTGCGGATTGCGAATGCATGGGTGGAAACGACGAGGCCGGTGCGCTTTGGGCACGCGACTACGACTCCGCAGTGAGGGATCTTCTGACCTCGTCGAACCTGCTGATCGAGGCGCTCGATAATCATTCAGGTCTGATGATGCAGGCGGGCCGAAACTATGCCATCGCAGACGCAGCCGACTCGCAATCGCAAGCCGACCTACCGCCCGACCACCCTCTGACTGCTCGGGTCACGCCAATAAATCCGCCATCAGCGGAGGGAGATCAAGGTTCGGGACTTCGAGCCTTCGCGGAGTTGATCGATGAGATCGGTATTCCGTGCCCTAACGGAGACACGGACAGGTTGCAGACAGCGATCGACATCTGGACACGCGCAAGCAACAACGATTCACCGAACAGCCTAATTTCGAGTGCGATTCAGCATCTCAACGACATTATTGCGGCCGAGTCCATCTTTGCCATCGAGGACGCTGAGGAGTTCGACCAATTGACGTCGGAATTGCGTCAAGCCTGCAGTGCCCTCGCAACCACCTGTACTGAGCACAAGCAGTCGATCGGTGACGCCCGCGCCGAAATACTCGGCATACTCGAAGCTCTGATGACCGAACTAGGCATCACGGTGGCCATTTCAGTACTTGCCGCGTTCGTCAGCTTTGGGGCATCCGCAATCGCAGGCAGCGCGAACGCTGTGAGAGCAACCAAAGCCGCTGCCAGACTAATCCGACCTATTGTCGAAGCACTACGGGCCAAAGTCTTGATGAAGCTACCTACCGAACGTGTCGGAGGTGAGGTGGCCCGAATCACGGAACGTGCGACGTTTTTGCTCGGCAAGAAGAAGCGACGACCCGGCGAACCTGAACCTCCGCCGCACAGACCAGAACCGACCTCCGTTCCCAAACATCTGGAGCCCACTGATCTGACGGTAGATCGGAAACAGGTTGAGAAGAAGTTCAAACACGCAGAGGCTTTCGGCATCGAGACACCGAAAGGAAGTGCCGGGTTCGACGAGTTCGCCCAGGCTTTGAAAGACTTTTCTTCCAACCCCTCAACGCAACATCTCGATGGAGTCTACCGAGGCGATCCATGTATCATCAACGTCGATCCGATCTCCAAACTTGTTGTTGTGCAACGTTTGGACGGGTCATTTCTCAGCGGATGGAAGCTTGGCGAGGATCAGCTTGCATCAGTACTCACCAACGGGAGGCTGTTTTGACCGCACCGATAGGCGCAGCTCAGCAAAGCACTGTCTTCATCCCCGCGATCGAGGATTTCGTTGCTGGGAGGTCCACGGCCGAGGAGTTCGAAATGCGATACTTGCGCCTTGTGAGGGACACACCGGGAGTTTTCGATCGGGAAGTGTCGGCCGCAGTGAACCGCCTCTTTTCTGATGTCGACGCGTTCGTATCGGAGGACCGACTCCGCGATGAGGAAGATCTCGACGAACAACAACTGTTGGCCAGTGCACGTGTCGCTCTGATCGAACTCACCAGGCTGCGTGACGCGTAGATTGCGTGACGATCAGTTCCGCGAGCTCAACTATAAGACGTTGAGCTCGAAGAATAACGTCGAACAGCACAGCCGCGGTCACTACCGGATCGCGGCGACATGGTGGTGTCGACGCTGGTTGCGGCCGGCATTCCGGGTCGAGCGCGAATGTGAAACTTCAACTTTCCCTGTGCCCTTCGCAATGCGGCCACCATTGCAGCGTCAACCATCGAAGCTCCGCCCGTACACCTATTCGTGACGGGGTCGTGACATCGAATCCGTTAACGCCGCGTCTGGGATCGCCGATTTCCTAGTCACAAGGTGCGGCAGTCTGCGGTCACCGGTGAGGACATTCGATGACGCGGGTTCAGAGGATCTTGGCTACGTTGGCGCTCACTTCAGTGCTCGGTCTTGCTACCTCTGGCTGCGGGTCCACCGAACCCAGCGCCGGCACCGACCTTGCTGCGCCACCGGCGACATCCCTGGCGACCGCCGCACCTGAGGCCACCGATTCCTCAGGAGTACCCGCGGCGGCACCGGAGGTGGTGACACCGGAGGTGGTGACACCGGATCCTGCCGAAGCCGCCGCAAATTCTGCTCCTGTTGCGATACCGCCGGTCCCCAATCGCGACGACGTCAATGTCGATGCACGGGACTTCGAGCGCGGCGACGGCCAATACTTCTTCAAGACGCCCAGCGGAAACGCATTCTGCGCATTCCATTCCTCCAACGCTCCCGGTACCGACGTCGGATGCCAGGTCCACTACTCGGTTCCCGGTAACACCGGTCGCCTGTGCCTCAATACCGAAAACAACACCTATGGCGTCCAGATCCGCAACGGCGGGACCGTCGAACAGATCTGTACCAATCAGGGGATTTTCGTCAACACCGACCCGCGCGTACTCGAGTACGGTCAGACCATCGGCGTACAGGGCGACATCTGCAGGTCCACCGAGGCCGGCGTTACCTGCTACAGCGGATCCGGGTCGGGTTTCATGATCTCCCGCGACGTCAACATCGCATTCTGAGAAGGGCTAGAACATGATTCGTCGAATACTCGTTGTCACCGCTGCCATGGCTCTCGCTACCGCCGCGCTGACGGGGTGCGGTGATCAATCCGCTCCCGTTGCCGCGCCACCCTCAGCCACAGGCGTTGCGCCCGTGACAACTTCGCTACCCGAGCCTTCGGTGGCGGCGCCTCCCGGTACCGGTACGCCGCAGACTCAGCAGGTCACGAAGAGTGAATCCGCACCTGTCACCGTCGTCGACCCCGCCGGTTTCGCGCAGGAAGGGAACGGCATTGCATGGGTCTCGCCGAGTGGGAAGATCTTTTGTCGAATCGCGGAGGGCCAGTACTCGAGCGGATGCCAATCAGGCAGCGCGCCGATACCTGCCGGGGCCGACTGCGTGACGCCCTCCTTCACCATCGATCAACTGAGCAAAGGCTTCTATCTCAATCCGGGCCTGGTGACGCCGACCTGCTTCAACCAGGGCACATTCGGCAGCGAAAATTCAAAGGTGCTGGGCTACAACGAGTCCATCAGCTCCGGAGGCTTCACCTGCACTTCACGTATGGACGCGATGGTCTGCGACGCCGGCGGCGGACACGGCTTCTCCCTGTCGATGCAAGCGGCAACCTGGAATTGACACCAGCCTTGGCTACCCTGTTGCCATGACCGAGCCGATCCACACCGAGCGGTTGCTGCTGCGCACCTACGAGCCTGCGGACGCCGAGCGGATGTTGACCTACTACGCGGATCCCGACGTGTGCCGCTACCTGCTCTACGAAGCCTGGACGTTCGATGATGCTGTAGCCGCTGTCGAAAAACGAATGAAACGTACCCATCTCGCCTCTGGCGCAATCGCTTGTGTCGTCGAGCTGGACGGTCGCGTGATAGGAAACGTCGGGGCATGGCTCATCGACGATTCGCCCTCACTCGTCGAACTCGGGTGGACCTTCTCCCCCGCCGAGTCTGGCCGCGGCTACGCGAGCGAAGCAGTGACCGCCCTGATCGACCACGTGTTCAGCGAACCTCAGATACATCGCGTGAGTGCGCAGATGGACGCGCGCAACGACGCCTCCGCTCGTCTTGCTCGACGCGTCGGGATGCAGCAGGAGGCGCATTTTCGACGAAACTGGTGGTGCAAAGGCGAGTGGACCGACACATTCGTCTTCGCACTGTTGCGCGAGGACTTCTAAATCCGGGGAGGGCAGTGACGCCCTACGAAAACGTCATCGGACCGAGCGGCCGACGCACACTCACTGGGAAAAAGTTGTCGGTGCCTGATGCCACGATGGCAGCATGTCACGACTCGACGAGGGCTTCGCCCCACCATCGGCCTGTGTGCAATGGTGCCAGCTGCGCACCTACGACCTGAATGTCCTCGACGACGGCGTCGAGGTTGACCTCGACTGGTGGAACAGGCACCTCGACCGCGCAGGCCACGACATCCGGTTGCGCGGACGCAACCTCGACGGTCAGATTGTCTCCGGCGGGCTCGCGACGGTACAGCGCAACGATCTTCGTATCGACACCGATCTCGCCGAGGCCGAACACCCTTCGCTCGGCCTGCTGTTTCTCTGCGCCGCCTGGCAGGGCAGCCATAAATACCGCAAAGCGATGCGGAGATTCCCCGACGTCCACAACCCGCACCTGACGCGCCCCGACGAGAATCCTGTCGCCAAAACAATGACCGTGCTCGAACGGTGCCTACGTGACCGCGCGGTCCCGGAGCTTGCGAACGGATCCTGGTCGGGATGGCCAGACACCCCGGGCGTCGGAATGTCCCTGATGGCCACGTTCCTGTGGGCGGCCAAAGCGTCCGTGGACGGCGGGCGGGCGCAGTTGATCGACCAATACGGGGTGTCGACCCTTATCCACGAAGGATGGTTGGAGGATCCCGCTGTCACCGGATTCACCCGGCGGCGCTACGACCGTTACGTCGAACTCCTCACTAGCTGGGCAACCGATATCGGCACCAGCCCTGAACTCATCGAGATGTGGCTCGTACAGCGGTGGAGCGCCCGGAAAAGCGAAGCGCGCTTCGGCAGCCACGCCCAGCCGACACTGTTCTGAACTGCGGGTGCTTGACCCCTCTAATCCGAGCTTCTCATACGTGCGCGTGAGCGGTGGCGGAATCAAAGGGCGCCCATGGGGTTTCCCGTAGAGCCGGGCAATGCTCGGGCGTCGGGTTATGCGCAATGTCGATCATCGAGTCGAGTGCGTCGCGGGCGGCAGCCATGCTTGCCATCGCGGCGGTGAGGCGGTCGCGTTCAGCGGTCAGAATGTCGAAGGACTCGGGTGAGCTCTGACCCGAGTCGATGCACGGCAGTAACTGCAAGATTGTCCGGCTCGGTAGGCCGGCGGTGAAAAGGTGTTGGATCAGCTTCACGCGCTCCACGGCCGATTCATGGTAAATGCGCTGGCCGCTGAGGCTGCGTTCGGAGACGAGCAAGCCCTGTTCGCCGTAATAGCGCAGTGCTCTCGTGCTGACACCTGCCTGCTGTGCTACCTCGCCTATGCGCATCCAGATGCTCCTCGAGTCGGTCGTTTCGCCTCGGACTTGACCTTGACGCCAACGTGAGGTTTTAGCCTAGTCGATATCGGGCCCGAAGCGACCCGAGAAACGAAAGACTCACAAGGAAGCAAGGTCCCCATGGACATCTCAGATCACATTGCCCTCGTCACCGGCGCCAACCGCGGCATCGGCCGCCAGTTCGTAGCCGAGCTACTCGAACGTGGGGTTCGCAAGGTGTATGCGACGGCTCGTCGGACCGAGACGCTCGACTTCGACGACAGCAGGGTGGTGCCGCTCCGGCTCGACCTGGCCGACGCCGAGTCCGTCGTCGCGGCGGCGGCTGCGGCATCCGATGTCACCCTGCTCGTCAACAACGCCGGAATCTCGACCGGTGCCTCACTCGTAACCGGCGACCTGGTCGAGATTCGCCGCGAAATGGACACGCACTTCTGGGGAACCCTCGGTGTGATCCGCGAATTCGCCCCGGTCCTCGCCGCCAGTGGTGGCGGCGCGATCGTCAACGTTCTGTCGGCTCTATCCTGGTTCGCCACACCGACTTCTGGTGCCTATTCCGCGGCAAAGGCAGCCGAGTGGAATATGACGAACGGCGTGCGCCTCGAACTAGCCGCTCAGGGGACCTTCGTGCAGGGTGTGCTTCTCGGCGCAGCAGACACCGACATCGCGGCCGGATACGACGGACCCAAGATCGATCCCCGCGACGTGCCGCGCTCTTCACTCGATGGTCTTGCCGCCGGCTCGATCGAGGTGATCGTCGACGACTGGACCGCGATGGTCAAGGCATCACTCGCTGGCGATCCCTCCGAGTTCTACGCCCAGATGACCGCGCTGCTCGGAACCAACTAACCATCTGGCGCACGTGATTCCGCCGGGCGGCGCATCATCGCCGCCCGGCGGCGCGCCGCCAACTCAAGACGCGAGTGGCGCCGACTGCCCTACCGCGGAGGCCCGCTTCGGCAACGGTTATTGCATGAACCGGTTGGGACAAGCTCACGGCCCCGCGCCAAGGGTCTACCGAGCTGTGAAGCCGCATCGATTTCGCCAATGAGAATCGCGTTGGCCTGGCCGCCGGGAACAGTGCGGAACCGACACGCGACTTCCCGTCGGTGCCGCTAGATTCGGGAGATGTTCTTCATCGCTCTCGCAGTCGTGCTGACAGCCGTATCGGCCGTCGCCTTCAAGCGCGATCCACGGCGGTTGGTCAACGGACTCGTCTTCGTCGCCGCTCTCACCGCCTGGTTGCTGGGGGCGCTCAGTCTGCTCAACCGATTGGAGGTCCGCGTCGAAGCAGTACTGATCGTGATCGCGGCGACGTTCATTTTCCTAGCCGTCATCGGCGTCATCAGCGCTGCTGCCGTGAACGGTGTGGTGGTGATCAGGCGCGAGGGACTTCGCCTGGCGACGGTGCTGCCTCTCGCATTTGCAGTCGTCACGGTCTCGAGCATCGGCTTTCTGACCGCCATTGTTGCGCTGCTCGAATCCCATTCACTCCCCCTGTGGTTTCTCGCGTGCGTGTGGACCGCGGTGTTGTTCGCGGTGGGCTTGGCGATACAGCTTGCGGCATTCGCTGTGCACGCACTGATTTACGGTCATATCGAACCGCCGAGGGGCAGTGCCGCCGTCGTTGCTCTGGGTTGTGGTTTGGGCGCTGGCGGTAGCGTCACTCCGCTGCTCGCAAGCCGTGTGAATCGCGCGCTCGAGGTGTACCGCGCCGAACTCGACGCCGGTAACCGGCCTGCCCTCGTCATGTCGGGTGGGCAGGGGACGGACGAGTCGACGGCCGAGGCCACAGCGATGAAGAACTACCTGACCTCGCGTGGCCTCGCCGCCGATCAGGTCCTCGCCGAGACGCAGTCGCGAACGACGCACGAGAACCTCGTGTTGACCAAGAAGTTGCTCGACTCGCGAGAGCTGTCATCGGAACCGATGATTATCGTGACGAGCGACTTCCACGTCCTTCGGACGGCCGCATTCACGCGTGATCTGGGTTTGGCCGCCCATGTGACCGGAGCCCGAACTGCTCGCTTCTACGCTCCGACAGCATTCTTGCGTGAATTCGCGGCCATCCTGCGCCGCTATTGGAAAGCAAACGCCGCACTGCTGCTCGGCATACTCGTCTTCGTGGTATTTCTGCAGAACGTGAACTGACGTCCCCTCGTGCAAACAAGTCGTCGCCATCACGGCGGGCAAACGAAACCAGATCTGGGCTGACCGAAAAGTCTCTCCCTGATTTCAGAGACCGTCCGTCGCGGTACTCGATGACCTGACAACCGCGATCGGTCGCCGAACGACGGATTTTCTCCGACGGGGGAACCGATCGCCGTCGGCGTGCGTCCAAGCAGACAGGGACCCTCGCTGCGGTGGTCAACCGAGGGATGAGTGTTGGGGGCAATCATGAGTCAGTTGGGTGTATCGGCCGAGCACCTCACAGAGTCCAGATTGTCCACGATCGCGACCCTGCGACGGAATTGACCAGGCCCAGCGAATTCAAACGAGAAGTAAGACCTGACACCGGAGGAGATCCCATGACAAACGACGCCCTTCGCGCACTGCTCGCAGCATCCCGATCGTCGGACTTCGAATCGCGGGACCAGGCAGCCATAGAGTTGGCTAAATATCTCCCGGATCCCATGGTTGAATGCCGACTCGTTTAGATGCTCCGCGATTCTGACATCGCGATACAGACCGATGCAGCTGAATCCTTGACGACCCGAGCAGGGCGATCAGGGCTGGAGTGTGCTGCGCGAACTCGGCGAAAGGCTGGAAGGCTCCGACGCCGACGACATCGCTTACACACTGCAGGAGCTGCAAGGTTTACGAAACATTCCTGTCCTGCAAGAAGCGCGAACGGTCGTCGCCGACGAAATGCACGAGTTAGTTAAATTGGGACTTGCCGAATTCGAACAACTCTTCGGCCATTACACGTGACAGGGACATCGATGATACGCCGCACAAATATTGCGAATGCGAATTGCAACTGATGACCACCATGACAATCACAGAGATTCCATGACCGACGACGCTGTCAACTCGCTGTTGTCCGCATCATGGTCAACTGATTGGGCCGCGAGAGAAAAAGCGTGTGTCGACATGGGCGCGCTATTGCCCAACTCCACCCTCGAACACCGCCTCGCGGAGTTGCTCAGGGATCCAAATCTTGCCGTACAACCCGCTGCTGCCGAAGCGTTGGTCACGCAAGGCGGGAGACGAGGGCTCACTGCCGTGTTGCGCGATCTCGGCGAACGGCTTGAAGACCCTGACGCCGACCACATCGCATACTTACTTCAGGAGCTCCAAGGCCTACGCGACATGCCGATATTGCAAGACGCAAGAGCCATCGTCGCCGAGGGCGCGGATCCCTCCGTGAGATCCGGGCTAGCCGAGCTCGAACAGCTATTCGGCCATTGTGCGCGTAAGGACAAGTAGTGCAGCGCTTCCCGAGTTCTTCAACTGTGAAACCAATTTCATGACCACAGAGCCAATCGCAAATCTGCTCGCCGCATCTTGTTCGCCAGATTGGGACTCCAGAGATCAAGCAGCATCGGCGATGGCGGCGTTCCTACCCAGTCGAGTAGTCGAGCTCCGACTAGTCGAGATGCACGACGCCGATATCGCAGTCCAGGTGTCCGCCACGAATCACTTGTCACACGAGGTGGGCGATCTGGACATGAAGGCACCGATCAACCTCAGGGAAGCGTCGACCCACTCTGTCGACGCTTCCAAGACACCATCGGTTCCGCCTCTTGAAGCCGCCACACCGGGCTGATTGACACCCACGATGACACTCAGACAATGATGGGCGCTGTGATCCTGTGGATAGTTGCAGCCGGAGTCGAGCTCGCCGTCATCATCGCGCTCGGTGTTCTCCTCATCGTGTCGAGCAGGAAGCTGAAATCCACTCGGTCAGCCTTGGAACGCGCCCTCAGCGAATCACCGCGCCGCCGCCGCCGCGGCCTGGTCCCGCTCGCCATCAAGACAACGTTCAGTGCTGCGGATTCGCTGATCAACAAGGGGTTCGGCGCGACCGTACGGAACTCCGTCGAGGACCTCGCAGGCTGGGCAAGGGTCGAACGCCCCGACCTGGCCAGAATGACCGCCAACGGCGACATCGTCGTCATGTTCTCGGACATCGAAGGATCTACCGCGCGCAACCAGGAGTTGGGCGACCGCGGGTGGATGAAACTGCTCGAGAAGCACAACAGACTGATCTCCAAGCAGGTCGGCGAGCACGGCGGCCACGTCGTAAAAAATCAGGGCGACGGCTTCATGATCGCGTTCTCCGACCCAGCCCAGGCGGTGCGATGCGGCATCTGCGTGCAGGAGGCGCTTGCCGAGAACCCAGATCGCTGGGACCAGATCCGGGTACGCATGGGCGTGCACGTCGGCAGATCGGTGCGACGCGGCGACGATATCTTCGGGCTGAACGTGGCTATGGCTGCCCGGGTCGCCAATCAGGCCGAGGGCGGGGAAATCCTCGTCAGCGAGACGGTTCGTGAAGCGATCGGCACTGCACATGACATCTCGCTCGGTACACCGCGCGAGGTCGAACTCAAGGGCATGAAGGGCAGCCATCAGCTGTTCCCCGTCGCACTACCGGCCGCTGACGTTGTCCGACAGCTGAATTGACTCCGGAGGTCCGCCACCTCGCGATCGATGGCCAGCGGCTCGCGATACCTACGACGACGTCCCAACCAACCCGGATAACCGTAGAACGCGACGATGCGCGGTAGCTTGGGTCCATGGATGGAGTCGATGTCATCGTGTCGCACTGGGCTGTCGCACGCCCCGAACTCGATGTCTCCGGGCTGAAAGTGTTCGGCCGACTACATCGCAGCTTCCTGGTGTACAAGAGCCGCATTGCCGAGACTTTCGAGAAACACGACATCACCGACTCCGGGTTCGATGTCCTCGCCTGCCTACGGCGTGCGGTACCCGATCATCGCCTCACTGCGGGTGAACTCGCCGAGCAGACGTTGGTCACGACGGGTGGCCTGTCACTTCGGGTCAAGAGGCTGGAAGACGCCGGGTTCGTTACGCGCTCTCGGGATGCCGGCGACGCCCGGGTGGTCTACGTCGAACTCACCCCCACCGGCAGTGCGCTCGTCGACAACGTCGCGGACGAGCATTTCAAGAAGCTGAGCGCGATGCTCGGCGATATGAACGAGGACGACGTGAAGACCCTCTCAGCCCTCCTGGCACGTCTGGAAAATTCCGCGCGCATGGTGGATGGCCCCACCGGAGAGAAAACCTCGGCGATCACGTCGGTGTAGCAAAATATTTTTTTAACAAAAGTGACCCGGCGCACACGCCATGTGACCTGCATCTCCTTCGTTTCCATTCGGTAAATCTGACGTAAACCCTGCTCGGAAAGCCCGCTGCCACGTTGACGTCTTAGCGCTAAGGGATTACAACTGTCTTAGCGCAAAGATACTTTGTTGCTTCGAACACAGCCTCTGCCGAACGGACACCACTGATGACACTCGCCGCTCCCCCCGTCACAGCGACACCGCCCACCGCCGATCTGCTCGACAGCATCTATGTCGGCGGTCGCTGGACCCGCGGCGCCGGAGACGAGATCGAGACGGTCGACCCCGCCACCGGCGCCGTGTTCGCCACCCTGCACGCAGCAACGGTCGATGACGTCGACGCCGCCGTCCAAGGTGGCCTCACGGCCGCGCACCGCAGCGGTTGGTCCTCGCAGTTGCCACACGAGCGGGCGGCCGTTCTTCATCGCATCGGCAACTCCCTCGAGCACAACGCCGGCCGGATCGGTGCACTGCAGACCCTCGACACCGGGAAGACTCTCACCGAGACACGTGCGCTGGCAATGAGCGCTGCCAACACATTTCGCTACATGGCAGCGGCGGTCGAGACAATGGACGGCGCCCTCACGACACCCCGCGGACCGTGGATGACGATGTCGACGTACGAGCCCATGGGCGTCATCGGAGCTATCACCCCATGGAACTCCCCCATTGCCTCCGACGCCCAAAAGATAGCTCCTGCACTGGCAGCCGGAAACGCCGTGGTTGCGAAGCCACCCGTCTGGGCGCCGTGGGTGACGCTCCTGCTGGCTCGCCTGTGCGACGAGGCGGGACTGCCCGCGGGCTTGCTCTCCGTACTCCCCGGCCCGGGACGAACGGTAGGGGAAGCGTTGGTTCGTCACCCCGGCATCGCCAAGGTGACCTTCACCGGAGGCACCACCACCGGGCGCCACCTCGCACACGTGGCGGCCGAGAAACTGATGCCGATCACCCTCGAACTCGGCGGCAAGTCGCCGACGATCGTCTTCGACGACGCCGACGTAGAACGTGCGCTTCAGGGCGTGCTGTACGGCATCTTCTCCTCCAGCGGCCAGAGCTGCATCGCCGGTTCGCGAATCTTCGTTCATCGCAGCCTGTTCGAGCACTTTACGACACAACTCGTCGAGCGGGCGCGGCACCTGAGGATGGGTCCGGGAACGGACCCGAGCACCGACGTCGCGCCGATGATCACCATCGCACATCGCGATTCAGTGGCTCGAATGGTCGACGCTGCACTACATGCCGGGGCTCGAGCACTGTGCGGTGGCGCGGTGCCGACCGAGGGTCCGCTTGCCGAGGGCGCGTATTACCCACCTACCGTGTTGACCGGCGTCGTGAACACCGACGCCATCTGCCAGGAAGAGATTTTCGGCCCGGTTGCCGTCATCATGCCGTTCGACGACGAACTCGACCTGGTCGAGCAGGCCAACGACAGCGCCTACGGACTCGCCTGCGGAATCTGGAGCCAGGATTACCGACGCGCACTGCGCATCGCCAAAGCGATCGACGCCGGCACCGTCTGGGTGAACACGTACAAGCAATTCTCGATATCGACTCCGTTCACCGGCCTGCGCGACAGCGGACTCGGCAGCGAAAAAGGTCGCGACGCGGTTCGCCACTACTCCAACCAGAAAAGCATCTACCTCGACATCTCCGACTCCCCGCTTGCCTGGGGCCGGAACTGAAGCACGAAAGGACAACCATGACAAACACATTCACCAACGAGACCGCTCACCCGTACAGCCCCGCCTATGCGGTCGCAGGATTCGGATTCGTCTCCGGCGCACTGTCCGTCGACTCCGACGGCGTAGCAGTCGACGGCGTCGAACCAGCACTCGATGCGGCCGTCGCACGGATGACCGAACGCCTCGCAACCATCGACATGACGCTCACCGACGTCGTCAAAACCACCTACTTCGTCACCGATGTCGCGACCCGCGACGCAGCAAACCGTCACTACCAGAACATCTTCACCGCACCTCGCCCCGCGCGGTCGTTCGTCGAAGTCGCGGCCCTGCCCTACGGCGCAACCGTCGAAATCGAAGCCATCGCCTACCGACCCTGAGTCCCCCGCCCGACCACCCTCTACCGCAACCCGGAAGGAACAATCATGACCGCTCCCGAGAAGACCACCTTCGATCTCGAGAACTTGATCGACTCGTGCATCGCCAGCAAGGAAACCCGTTTCGAGGACTGGGACACGCTGGGATTCCAGGCAGCGAAGGGCGGCGACCGCTTCAAGCGGGCCCAGATTCGCTACATCGGCTCGGGCGCAACAGGCAACCACGACGGTGACTCACGCTCACTTCCGTCCGAGCACTTCACCTTCTCCAACATGCGTCTGCCCGCAGGCGCGGTGGGACCCGAGCACACCCACCACGACGTCGAAGAGGTCTTCTACGTCCTCGAAGGCGAACTCGAAGTGGCCGTCCACGATGTGGAGGACGGCACCAAGAAAGCTGTCCGACGCCTCGGCTACCGCGACCTCATCCGCGTCCCGGCGGGCGTCCCGCGCAGCCTCGCCAACGTCGGCGATACCGACGCCCTGTTCTGCGTCGTCATCGGCGCTCCCAAGCCCCAGCTGCCGACGTACCCACCGAGCTCGGAGATGTACGGCGTCACGCGCTGACCCGCGTCAATCGAGCCCACACAGAAGGAACTTCCGATGTCAGAGAACACAGCGAGAACTCTGCGGGTGCAGCAGAAGAGCTACGAGGCAGACGGCGTCACCAGTGTCACCCTGGTCGACCCGACCGGTGCGCCGCTGCCGACGTGGGAACCCGGCGCCCACGTTGCTCTTCGTCTCCCGGGAGGGCTCGTCCGCGAGTACTCGCTGTGCTCGGACCCGCGGGACACGAGCCAGTGGACCGTTGCGGTACTGCGAGCCGAGCAGTCACGCGGCGGAAGTGCCCACGTGCACGACAAGCTGTCCGTCGGCGCCTCGATCGAGGTCGACGGGCCGCGGAACGCGTTTGCGCTGGACGAGGATGCCACAAAGCATGTGCTGATTGCCGGCGGCGTCGGCATCACTCCGATCGTGGCGATGATGCGAAAGCTCAGCAGCACCGGCCACGACTGGACCATGCTTTACGCCGGACGTTCTCGAACATCGATGGCCTTCGTCGATGAGGTAGCCGCCACCGAGACCGCGACAATTCACGCCGACGACGAGCAGGGCGGGTTGCCGGATCTTTCCGCCCTGCTCGGCGGGTTGGGCGCCGGCGCCGTTGTCTATTGCTGCGGACCGGCTCCGCTGCTCGATGCGGTCGCGGCCGCGATTCCACCCGGCGCGGCGCTGCGCACGGAGAGATTCGCTGCACCCGAAGCCATCGTTCCTGAGGGCGGCGACACCGCGTTCGATGTGGTGCTGGACCGTAGCGGCGAACGCGTCGCAGTCGGTTCCGGCCAATCGGTGCTCGACGCACTGCTCGATGCCGGGCTGGACCTACCCAGCTCCTGCACCGAAGGCATCTGCGGAACCTGCGAAGTCGGCGTGATCAAAGGCGACGTCGACCATCGCGACTTCCTCCTCGGCGAATCGGAACACGCTGCGAACAAGACCATGTTTCCGTGCGTATCCCGATGCCGCTCGGCCGAACTCGTCCTCGATCTCTGAAGGAATCAATCATGCACTCGCCCAACCCGAGTCATTCCGCAGGCTTCACTCCTGCCGACCGCGTGCCCACCCATCGTCAGCCCCTGCTGACCGATCAGCCCGTGTGCGCATTGCGCAGCCTTCGATCCGTCGCGCTGACAGTGCCTGACCCAACCGCATCCCGCGACTTCTACCACGAGGTGTGGGGACTGAGCACGATCGACGAAGACGGCGACCGCTTCTGGTTGCGTGCAACGGGCACCGATCACCATGTACTCGACCTACAGCGCGGCGACTCGAATGCTCTGGGACGGATCAGCTTTGCCGTCGGATCACCGAAAGAGATCGACGACGCCGCGCGTGCCCTGCACCGCATCGGCGTGCCCATCCTGCGCGAGCCCGGAATGCTCGACCACGCCGGCGGCGGATACGGGCTGCGTCTCGTCGATCCCGAAGGCCGCATCGTCGAGCTCTCTGCCGACGCCTACGCCGTCCCGGCCCAGGATCCGACCGGCCGTCGTGCAATTCCCCGCAAGATTGCTCACGTCGTCCTCAACACCGTCGACATCGAACGCACCGCCGCGTTCTACACCCAAGTCCTCGGCATGCGAATCTCCGACTGGTCCGAGCGACAGATGACGTTCCTGCGGTGCAACTCCGACCACCACGTGATCGCGTTGAACCAGGCGCCGTGGACTTCTCTCAACCACATCGCCTACGAGATGCCCACCATCGACCACTTCATGCGCGGCATCGGCAGCCTCCGCTCACACGGCATCACACCGCAGTGGGGACCCGGCCGACACGGACCAGGCGACAACACCTTCTCCTACTTCACCGATCCTGCGGGACTCGTCTGCGAATACACCTCCGAAGTCGAGCAAATCGACGAGGACGCATGGCTCTGCCGGACTTGGCGCCGCACTCCCGAACTATCGGACCAGTGGGGCACCGCAGGCCCGCCGACCGCAGCCGTCCGTTCCGCCATGGCCGGCATTCCGGATCTGGGCGCACGGATCCACTTCGGAGCCGAGCACCGCGACTACTTCATACCGGTACCCGAACTCGAGGCCGTGTCGTGACGAACATGACGGCAACGGCATCGACCGTCGTCGACGGTCTGCATCTTGTCCGGCATCAGCCCCGGGTGCCGTCCGCCGTAACGGTTCTTCTGCTGCACGGCATCGGCGGATCTTCGCAGTCGTGCGCACCGCTGGCGCAAGAGTTGGCAGATCGCGGAATTGACGCGTGGTGCCTCGACGCCGCCGGATACGGCGAGTCCGCCGATCCTGCCGACAACTCGCACGATTTCGTCGCCGACGTTCTCCGAGTCGCCGACGCCATCTCCCCGGACAAGCCGCTGGTATTGCTGGGGACCTCGTGGGGTGGAGTGCTCGCCCTCACAACAGCTCTCGCTCGGCCCGATCGCGTGGCAGGCCTCGTCCTGGCGGACAGCACTCGTGGCAGCGGCACCTCACCGGAGAAGGCGGAGGCCATGCGCGCTCGTGCCCGAGAACTGGCACGACGTGGTCCCGACTCCGTAGCGACCGAACGCGCCCCGCGGCTCGTCGCACCCGGGTCCGATCCCGCAATCGTCGAATCGGTGCGAACCTCCATGGCAGCCCTGCGCATCGAAGGATTCGGCGCTGCAGCAGAGTTCATGGCGTCGACCGACCACGGACCGCGGCTCTCGGATGTCACCTGTCCGACTCTCGTTCTCTTCGGTGAGTCCGATGTGGTCACCGGCGTCGATGAATCACGCCTGCTGGCCAACCGCATTCCCGGCGCCACCCTGCACGAGATCGCCGACGCAGGCCACGTCGCCATCCAGGAACAACCCGCGGTGGCGGCTGGACTCGTCACCGACTTTCTGGAGCGTCTGTCGTGAGCGGCACCGTAGTGGTCACCGGAAGCGGCCGTGGGCTCGGTCGATCCATCGCTGAGCGACTGTGCAGCGAAGGCAAGCGAGTCATCGTCGCCGAACGCAATCCCGAGACGGCTCACGACACAGCAGAAGCATTGCGCAGCAATGGTTACGACGCCGAAGCGATCGTCACCGATATCGGCGACAGCAACTCGGTACGGGCGCTCGCCGACCGCGTAGGTTCGGAGAACGTCACCGGCTTGGTCAACAACGCGGCCATCGCCGACGGTGTAGGCGGCAAAACCTTCTACGAACTGGAGGAATCCGAGTTCGACCGCGTCACGTCCGTCAACATTCGCGGTACCTGGGCGGTGTCGAAATATCTATGGCCCGCGATCGCCAAGTCCGAGGGGTCGATCGTCAACATCGCCTCGGACGTCGCGATGTACGGATCACCGCGGCTCGTTCACTACGTCAGCTCCAAAGCGGCGGTCATCGGCATGACCCGGTCGATGGCGCGAGACGCCGGTGAATTCGGCGTGAGAGTCAATGCTGTTGCGCCGGGCCTCATCCGAGTCGAGGCGACCGAAAGCGTCCCCGACGCCCGCTATCGCACGTACACCGACGGCCGTGCTCTCGACCGAGAGCAGACGCCCGAGGACGTAGCAGGCGTCGTGCGATTCCTGTTGTCCGAGGACGCAGCGTTCGTGACCGGCCAGACCATCGTCGTCGACGGCGGATTCATCTTCCGCTGAGGAGCTAAATCAATGGACCTGCAATTGAAGGGCCGTCGAATCCTGATCACGGGCGCAAGCTCTGGCATCGGGCTCGCGACGGCGACCATGCTCGCCGGAGAAGGCGCCCGGCTTGCCCTGTGCGCACGCGACGAACCTCGGCTCCGCGAGGCAACAGCAGCACTGGCCGAGATCACCGACGTGGTGACCGCGACGTGCGACGTCACCGATCGGCAGTCGGTCGAGAACTTCGTGTCGCAGGCGATCGACCGTCTCGGCGGACTCGACGGCGTGGTCTGCAACGCGGGCCGCTCCCTGATGAGCACCGTCGACGACACATCCGACGACGACATCCGAACAGAATTCGACCTGAAGATCTTCGGCGCACTCAACGTGGTGCGCGCTGCGAAGAAGGCGCTGGCATCGTCGGATTCGGCCTCGATCGTCGTCGTCAACGCGATACTGTCTCGGCAGCCGGAGTCACGCTTGGCCATTACGGCCGCTGCGCGGGCGGGTTTGCTCAACCTCTCCCGTTCGCTGGCCAACGACTATGCCGCCGAGAACATCCGAGTCAACTCGGTGTTACTCGGGCTGGTGGACACCGGGCAGTGGCAACGTCGCCACGGCGACAGCGATACCGAATTGGATTTCGCGGACTGGAGTGCGGAGATCGCCGCCGACAGAGGCATCGGTCTCGGCCGATTCGGTACCGCAGACGAGCTGGCATTCCCCATCACAGCCTTGCTGTCTCCCCGCAGCAGCTACATCACCGGCGCATCTCTCGACGTCGGCGGCGGCGTCCACCGTTACGTCTGACTCACCCAAGCAGATCCAGGAGAATGACATGACCACAGAGCCAAGCACCCGCCGCACCGGCGGTGACGTGCTCGTCGACGTGATGCGACGCCACGGCGTCACCACAGCATTCGGCGTCATCAGCATCCACAACCTTCCGCTCGTCGAAGCCGTGGACCGCGATCTGCAGTTCGTCGAGATGCGACACGAAGCCGCCGCGGTGAACGCCGCCGACGCCTATGCCCGAGCGACCGGAGGCATCGGCGTCGCGCTGACGAGCACCGGCACCGGCGCCGGAAACGCAGCGGGTTCGATGATCGAGGCCCTGACCGCGGGTAGCCGGGTTCTGCACATCACCGGCCAGATCGAAACCGAGTTTCTGGCCCCGGGCCGTCCGGCACCGAGCCGCGGCGTCATTCACGAGTCTCCGAAGCAACCACAACTCCTCGACGCCATCTCGGTGCACAGCGCAACCATCACCGACGTCAAAGACGTTGTGGTGGAGCTCGAAACCGCGATACGCCGCATTCGCTCGGCCCCGAACGGACCGGCGAGCATCGAGTGGCCGACCGACCTGCAGTACCTCGCGTCGCCCGAGAAGCAACGTCCGTTCGAGATGACGGAGTCGCCAGTCGCAGATCCCGACCCCGCGGCCATCGCTCGCGCTGTCGAGCTGATCAGCGAATCCAAAACGCCGCTGTTCTGGCTCGGCGGCGGCGCAGCAGGCGCAGGCCGTGAACTGACGGACCTGGCGCACCGCCTCGGCGCCGGCATCATCACCAGCAACTCGGGCCGCGGGATCGTCCCCGAATCCGACCCACTGGTCGTCGGCAACTTTGCCACCACGCCGCAGGGGCGCGCGCTGCTCGCCGACGCCGACCTTCTCATCGCCATCGGAACCCACTTCCGGTCCAACGAGACAGCGTCGTACAGCCTTCGATTGCCCGACAACATCATTCAAATCGACATCGAGCCGACGACGATCGGACGGGTGTACCCCGCCGCTGTCGGCATCACCGGTGACGCCCGTACAGTCGTCGCCGCCCTGGCCGAACAGGTCGGCCCCAAGGACGGCTGGACGACCCGCGTCACCGAGGTGCGTGAGCACGTACGCGCGGACCTGACCGAGTACATCGGCGGCTACGCCGAGATCTGCACCGCGATCCGGTCCATCTTGCCCGAACGCTCCCCGATCGCCCGCGACGTCACCATCCCCTCGAGCCAGTGGGGTAACCGACTGCTGCCGATCCTCGAACGCGAAACGAACATCTTCCCGCTCGGCGGCGGCATCGGCCAAGGCCTCGCGATGGGGATCGGTGCCGCCCACGGCCGGCCCGACGTCCCAACCCTGATCATCGTCGGCGACGGCGGTCTCGCGGTCCACCTGGGCGAGCTGGCTTCGTTGGCCGGATCGAACGCGCACGCCATCGTCGTGGTATTCAACGACGGGGGTTACGGAGTCCTCCGGAACATGCAGGAGAAGAACGGGTTCCGCCGCGCAGGCGTCGACCTGCACACTCCACGCTTCGATCTGCTGGCAGCGTCGATGGACATCCCCTACCAGTTGATCAAACACTCCGGCGCATTCGCCGACGCCCTGCACATAGCAGTCGAACGCACGGGACCCAGCCTCATCGAGGTCGACGTCGCGTCGATCCAGCCAACCCCCGGTGCCTTCGTGCCGCCCGTCCACATTCCTCAGGAGGCCGACCGATGACCGCCGTCGCCGCCATCCGTTGGTGGGACGACGGTGCCGCGATGGCAGTGTCCGCCCAGATTCCCACCCACGTCTTCGCCGCCGGGGTCGACGCATTGGCAGCCGTCGAACTAGCAGTCCAGCACCCGGATACTGTCGTGAGCCTGATCCTCGCCGACCCGGTCTTCGACGTCGAGACACACCGCGAATTGCTTGCCGCGGTAACGGTTCCGACGCTCGTCGTCGCATCCGCACCGGACCCGACCACCGACCACCGACCTGACTGTCGCTCAACACCTCGCCGGCGACATCGACAACGCAGTATTCGTCGTCATCGACGACTGCACTCACCCCGTCCACACCGGCAACCGAGAATCGTTCCACGAGTGGACCTCGTCCTTCGTCACCATCGCCGAAGGACTGGCCCGTCGCTCGGGAACTGCATTGACCCCGCCCACTCCCCTCGTCGAAGGAGCATCCCGATGACAACTCGCACAGCCCGCGAGCCGTATCTGGAAGTGAATCAAACGCACCCGCAACCGATCACGCCCTACGAACGCAAACTCGCCGGATCGCTCACCGAGATCTACTCCAGCGGAGTCGACACCCTGGACGGTGTCGTCGCCGGGCTCAACGATCTAGGCCTTCACGGCCCCGATGGCGGCCCGTGGACCACCGAGAACTTTCGCGCCGAGATGCGCAGATTGGGGAACTGAGATGACCACTACCGAAACGCGCCCCGCGAGTCGCCGATCCGGCCCGACCTTTGCCGTCGGCACCCGTCGCCATCTGGGAGCCGAGGACATCGCCGCGACCGGGATACGAGATCGGTGGTATCCAATCCTGCCGTCGCACATGGTCGACCCGGGTGCGATGGTGCCGGTGCGCCGTCTCGACGTCGACTGGGTTCTGTTCCGTGACGCCCAAGGCACAGTGCGCATGCTCGAGGATCGGTGCCCGCACCGCAGTGCGCCGCTCTCGGCCGGCCAACATCTGGGCGACCGCATCGCGTGCATGTATCACGGAGTTCAGGTGGACGGCGACGGCACAGTGGTCTCCGTTCCCGGCATGCCCGGATGCGCGCTCGAAGGCCGACGCGCGACGGTGTCCCTCGAGGTGGTCGAAGCCGCCGACACCATATTTGCGTTCGTTCCACTGACGAACGACTCGGTGCCCACGCCCTTCGTGCTACCCAACCGACTGGCCGATCCCGAGGTGTCGTGGTTCCCCAACTACGCCGAGTGGGCCGGCCCCTGGCGGTTCTACATGGACAACGTTCTCGACCCGATGCACGGGGCGTTCCTGCATCGCGACTCGCACTCGATGTTCGGTGGCGACGTCTCGGCACGCTTCCGCATCAGGGAGACCGACCGCGGTTTCTTCTTCGAGAAGACCGATCAACGCGGCGTCAACTTCGACTGGGTCGAGTTCGTTCGGGGGTGCATGGACTTCGTCGATCTGGAAATTCCGTACGGGCCCGGAGCCGGACCCGGCGGTGTGTTCGGAATTGTCGGAATGAGCACTCCCGTCGATGCCGAGAACTCCGCGATCTTCCACTGGCGCACCAGACGCGTCAGCGACTGGGAGCGCGAGTCGTGGCGGTTCCTGTACCGAACCGTCCTCGAAGCAAAGCACTGGCAAGTACTCGAGCAGGATCGTGCGGTGCTGGAGGTGCTCGCGTCCGACGCCGACCACGAGGAACACCTGTACCAGCACGACCTGGGCGTCTCGCGAATTCGGCGGTTGTACCGGTCCGACGCGATCACCCAAGCCGACCAACTCGCAGCCGCGAACACATGACTGCCGACGACACTCTGATGCTGACGGTCTTTCTACGCCACGATCAGAGTAGAAATCTCGAACAGCTACAGGGCCGCCTCGACGACAACGACTGGTGGCACGGATTCCCGCCCGAGGGATGCGAGATCGTGTCCTGGGTGGTGGCCATGGGAATCGGGCAGATTGTCACGCTTCGGCTCCCCGCACACCGCTTGGCCGCGGTCAACGTCGAACTCGAACGCCGAGCCTGGGGAACATTCACCACAGACTTCTATCCGACGTACGACTTCGTACCCGTGCGCGAGCGGCTCGTACGGGAGTCGGACGAACGCCGAAAAGCTCTCGCGCCATGACTCGCATCACCCATCCCGACGTCCCTGAACCTCCTCGGCCCAGGATGTTCAGCAACGCCCGCGTCATCGGCAACCAGTTCTTCCTTTCCGGCATGCACGCGGGCACACCGTCGGGCCCGGTCGGCGGCACGGACACGTACGCGCAGGCCGTCGAGACGTTCCGACGCATTACCGCCCTGACCGAAGCGTGCGGCGCCGAGGTCGACGACATCGTCTCGCTTCGGATCTACCTGATCGACATGGACGACAAAGCTGCCGTGGGGCGTGCACGCGCTGACGTCTTCACCGGCGACTTCCCCTGCTCGACGCTTCTCGAAGTAGCAGCACTGATCGAACCGGATCTCAGTGTCGAGATCGAGGCTCACGGCTTCATTCCTTCCGTCCGATCCATGGACGTACACCCTGTCTGATTCGGCGCAACAGGTGCCGACACAACCTCCAGGACGCATAATGAGCGGACCGACCATGACAAGAAATGACGCCACCGACATCACACGGACGAACTGGCCAGTGCTCGCGCTGGCCTTCGTAGCCGTCGTGCTCGACGGCTACGACACCATCGCCCTCGGACTTTCCATCCCCTCTCTCGCACGAGACTGGGACGTCTCGGCATCGCACTTCACACCCGCCCTGGCACTGACAAGCCTGGGCGTCGCCATCGGCTACATCGCGGTGGGACGGTTGGTCGCCCGGTTCGGCTGCCGAAACGTCATATTGTTCGCCGTAGCGGTCTTCACCGTCGGTTCTCTGCTTACAGCCTGGTCCAGCAGCATCCTCGAGCTGACCGCTTTGCGGTTCGTGACCGGCCTCGGCCTCGGTGCCGTCATGCCTGCGGCTGTCTCTCAGGCGACCGCGCTGAACCCAGCGCGTTTGCGCCAATCGATCGCCGTCTTCGTCACGATGGGTATCTCGCTCGGCGCGTTGATCGCCGGCATCGCCGGTAGCCAACTGGTCAGCAATTTCGGGTGGCCGTCGGTATTCGTCTTTGGCGCTGCCGCCTCGGCCGTGCTGTTCCCGTTCCTATGGTTCGGGCTTCCAGACGAGCGCACCACGACCGGCCATGTTCCCGTCTCCGATGCCAAGCACAGCGCTTCAGTCGCCCGACTCTTCGATCCGGAAGTTCGCACACGGACATTGCTGTTGTGGGCCTTCTCGTTCCTGGTGTTCTCCGTGTTCTATATCTTCTCGTCGTGGCTACCAACCTTGCTGATCAGTTACGGCTTCAGCACCGGACTTGCCCCACTCGGATCTGCCGCGCTCGGCGTCGGAAGCATCATCGGTGCCGGCATCCTCATCGTCGGCGTGCTGAAGTTCCGGATGACGTCCGTCCTGGCCGGAACTACCGCCGCAGCCATCGTCTTCCTGGTGATCTCGGCATTCCTCGGACCGGACAAGGCTTTGCTGTTGCTGGTCTTCGGCGGTGTCGGCCTCGGCTTGCAAGCAGGCATGATCGGCCAGGCCGCAGTGGCGGTATCGATCTACCCGCAGCGGACCGCTGCGACCGGCGTCGGCTGGGCATCGTCGATGGGGCGTCTGGGTTCGGTCATCGGCCCGATTGTCGGCGGCGCTCTCATCGGCCTCGGGACCAAGACGAGCACGATAGTGCTGCTCGCCTGCATCCCCGTATTCGCCGCTCTGATAGTCGTGGTGGTGCTCGGACGGATTCGTGTCTCCGTCACCGCGGACCGGGAGAGCGTGCCGCCGGTGCGGGCCTGATCGAAGTTACGTGTCTACGGCATCAATGCACGGACAGTGGACCAGGCGTCGCGGTCGATCCACGACGGGTTCGACTGTTGCGGCGAGCGAAAGACTTCCAGTGCGTGAAGTTCCGCAATCGCTGAAAGCCGGGCCGCGAGGATCGGCTCGTCGAAAAGCGTGATATCCGTCGGAACTTTCCACCGGGGACCGGGCACCGCGACACCCGTCAGACGACCCGCTCCCCACAGCCCACGCAGTCGATGTGAACTGACCCAGAACAGAACTGGTTGCTCGGGAGCCATCAAACGGCTTCGGTAGTTCTCTGCCACGCACCACCACTCGTTGGCCCGTCCCGCAGTGACCATGGGCGCGAGGTCGGTGGTGTGTGGATTGCATTTGATCACCCAAGCGCCCAGGGTATCGAGCGTAATCGGCCGGTCGGTCACCGTTGCGATTCTAGCGAACGCGGAGTGGGCATCCGCTCCGTGGAACGCGAACCTCAGCGACGCGCGCTTGGGTGGCGCAGACATCACCGGCATGAGTGGCAATGTCAAAGACTCAATCGACATCGGTTCAGACGAACCCCACATCATCGGCGGTGACGAACTTCAACGGTGGTTTCGCGACAACGGCGCCCCGAATGTCATTGTCGTCCCGCCACGAAACCCTGTGGCCACCAACCCATGAACGAGCGAACGGTCCTTTCATACGATCAGATCGTATGAAAGGACCATTCAAGCGAACCACATCAGTTAGCGGCCGTACCGCCGACCAGTTCGATGAGTTCAGCCGCAGCCGCTGCCGACGAATTCGGGTTCTGCCCGGTAATCAGGATGCCATCGCGAACGACGTAGGAACCCCAATCGTCGCCCTTGCTGTAGTCGCCGCCCAGCTTGATCAGCTCGTCCTCGACCAGGAACGGCACTACATCGGTCAGGCCGACGCCCTCTTCTTCACCATTGGTGAATCCGGTGACCTTGCGACCTTGCACCAGAGGCTGTCCGTCAGCATTCACGACATGCCGCAACACACCGGGCGCGTGGCAGACCAGAGCAACCGGGATCTGCTGGTGCAGTGCAGTTTCGATGAGGGCGATCGACGTACGATCGTCCGCGAGATCCCATAGCGGTCCGTGGCCACCGGGGTAGAAGACGGCGTCGAACTCGGAGACGTCGACCGAGCTCAGAACGACGGTGTCCGCGAGCTGTGTGGTGGCAGCTTCGTCGGCCTCGAAGCGGTGAGTGTCGTCCGTCTGGAAGTCGGGTTCGTTGCTTTTCGGATCAAGTGGCGGCTTGCCACCGAGAGGCGATGCCAACACGATGTCGGCGCCCGAGTCCTTGAACCTGAAGTACGGCGCAGCAAGCTCTTCCAACCAAAAACCAGTCTTGCGACCAGTGGTGCCCAACGTGTCGTGGGAAGTCAGAACCATCAGAACCTTCATGGATATTCCTTTCATCGGCGACCAGTAGACCGGTCGACTAGTACTTGGTACGACCATGCCGCTCAGGGTGCGACAAGGCTTCAGATCCCCAGGATCTTTCGAGTCAGAACCAGAGAGTTGTCCATCGAGTCCGTTGTCCGACTCAGCTTGGCGGTCACACTTGCGCCGAGCCACAGGTCGTACAGCGACGCCGCGACCATCTGGGGGTCCCCCACCAGCGTCACCGACTTCTCGTCGATACCGCCTGCAATGGCACGCGCAATCCTCTCGATGATCGCCGCGACCCCGTCCTTCAACGCGATACGCATCGACTCGGACAGGTCCGCGACCTCGGCTCCCAGCTTGACTGCCAGGCATTTGCCCGAGCACTCGAAACTGCTCTGCGATTCGATCCACGATGCGAAGTAGTCCATGATCCGCTGCGCCCATGTTCGGTCACTGCGGCTCAGGATCTCGTCGAAGTCCGCCAGGTAGTCCGTGAAATAGGACCGCAGCATCGCTTCGCCGAGCGCATCCTTCGACGCGAAGTGGTAGTAGAACGACCCCTTCGGGACGTGCACCGCTGCCAGGATCTCACTCAACCCGACTGCCGTATAACCCTTTCGGGCCATCAGACGCTGAGAGCAGGCGATGATCGCCTCTCGCGTGTCGGTTGTTTCGGTCACTGGCATGTCACCGACCGTACACGCTAGTAGACCAGTCGTCTAGTCCGGCACCGTGACCGACAACGATCAGGGCAACCGCATCCCCAGCAGGTGATAGCTCAGACACTTGCCATGCCCGTCGAGGACTGGCGATCCGGTCACTCCCCCGCCCAGCACACCCGGAAGCTCGAAAACCAGGCCCGAGACCAGCGGCATCTCCGATCGCCGCACCGGCCCGGTCACCGAAGGCGCAAAATGCGACGCTACCGCGTCGGCTGTCAGCACCCGCGTCAGCAACTCGTAGTGCTCGTCGGTCCGCGGGAAGACAGCAAGGATGAGCGTGTCCCCCTTGTCTCCGGTACGCACATCCGCGACATCGTCGACGGTCCTCATACCTTCACCTCCGTCATGTGAACTGCGGTGGACACCAATGTGCGGGGGATCAGGCACGACCGGATGGCGAGCACCTCGTTGCTACCGCGCCTCGCGCCACCGCCGCCCGCAGGGCCGTTGGTATACAGGCTCTCGACTTCCCACCCCACGATGGAAGCCGACTCCGCGTCAGCGACTTTCGCGGTGACGCGCAGCCGAACCTCCGGAGCATCGACTGCGGGTCCGAGCCCACGAAAAGCTGCACCGGTTCCGACGTACTCGATACCGACGTCTTCCGACGGGATGCCGTGCACATCCCAGAGTCTTTGCACCACAATCTCTCCTGCAAGCTCAGCCCGCTGGCGAGCGCGAGGGCCGGCGTAGCTGATCTGCCCCTCGCCGATCCACCCACCGCGAAACCCGAGCGTCACCTTCAGCTCGTCCGGCCGTTCACAGCCCCGTCCACCGCTCACCGCCACCAGGTCCGACCCGACAGATTCGAACGACACCCCGGTGAAGTCAGCAGTCACGTCGGGCGTCAGGTAGCTCGCCGGGTTGCCCACCTCGTAAAGCAGCTGCTCAGCACACGTACGGATGGTCAATTCGCCTCCGGTGCCCTCGACCTTTCCAAATACCGCGCTTCCGTCGGCCTTGACATCACCGAACGGAAACCCCAAGTTCGCAAGCCCTTTCACCGGCTTGGTGACCGGGTCGGCGTAGTAGCCGCCAGTCAATTGGCCGGCGCATTCGAGCAGATGCCCGACGACGGTGCCCGCACCGAGGATCTCCCAATCGTCCGCGGCCCAACCATATTCGAACATCAGGGGTGCCAGATACAGAGCTGGATCGGCAAGCCTGCCGGTGATGACTACATCGGCTCCCCCGTCGAGCGCGGGAAGCACTGCATCGGCACCGATGTATGCGTTGGCCGACACCAACTCCTCCGAGTGCTCGGACAGAAGCGCGCCGGTCTCCCACACGACCGGATTGTGCTTGCGGACGGCCGCGAGCACATCGTCCCCGGTCACTGCAGCGACGCGAGTGGAGCGAGTAGCCACCTGCGCCGCCACCTTGGCGGCCACATCAGCTGCCGCAACAGGATTGGCCGCACCGGAGTTGGTTACCACGGTGGTGCCCTGCGCCGTCGTCGCACCGAGCACTGCGCGCATCCGCGCCGCAAGAAGCGGGTCGAAACCGGCATTCGGATCGACCAATCGGCGAGCCTGCCCGGCCGCGACGGTGCGTTCACCGAGACACTCGAAGATCAAGTAGTCGAGCGCGCCGCGCTTGGCCAATGTTTCAGCCGGGTCGATGCGATCGCCTGCAAAGCCGGCGCCTGCCCCGAGCCGGACCGTCTCCCGGCGCGTCATGACGCCCACACCGGGATGACACCGGTCAGCACGGCGACACCGAGCATGCCGAGGCTTACGAGCCACGCCCACCCGATCGTGTGTCGAATATGGCGACCGATATCGACCTTGGCGAGGCCGACGAGCAGGTAGAACGCACCGGTCATCGGGCTGATCGGGAAGCCGACGGTTTCCTCACCGAGCATCGAAGCCTGCGCGAGTTGGGTTGCGCTGACACCGAATTGATCGCCGACCTCGATCAGCACCGGCAGCACACCGAAGTAGTAGGCGTCCGGTCCGAACACCAGGCTCATCGGGACCCCCAGGATGCCGACGATCAGAGGGAGCGCGGGTGCCATGCCGTCGGGAATGACATTGGCCGTGCTGACCGCCATGGCCTCGATCATGCCGCTGCCTTCGAGCACCCCGAGCAGCACACCGGCGGCAAGCAACGTGCCGACCATCAGCATCGCACCGGTCGCATGGGCGTCGATTCGCGCCGACTGCGCCTTCATCCCGGGGTAATTGATCAGCAGCGCAACGATTGTCGCGATCAGGAAGCACATTTCAGGAGGAATGATCGCCGAGATGAGGACGCCAAGCGTTGCGAGAACGAGGGTGACGTTCACCCAGTACAGCTTCGGTCGTTTCAGGTCGTCCCCCGCGGCTGCGTCGCTTTCCGGGGCCTTGCCTTGTGGATCATCGGGTTCGGAATGATCGCCACCACCGCCCGACATTCCCGCGCTACCACTGCCTGCGGCCACCGGAAAACGTTCTCCAACACGGGCCGTCGACTCCTCCACCTCGGCGGAGACGTCACCGGCTGCAACCTTGGCAAGCCTGGTCCGTTCGCGCCTGCCGAGGTAGTACGCCACGCCGAGCGCGAAGAAGACACCGGCGATCTGGGCGGGGATCAACGGAACCCACAGTTCGTTCGAGTCGACCCCCAGCGTTGCCGCGGCGCGTGCCGTCGGGCCACCCCACGGCACGATGTTCATGACGCCGGCACCGAGTCCGACGCAGGTGGCGAGGACCAGCCTGCTCATCCCGAGTCGCTCGTAGATCGGCAGCATCGCGGGTACCGCGATCAAGAAAGTGACTGCGCCCGCACCGTCCAGGTGGGCAACGACGGCGAGTGCTGTCGTCGCGACCGCGACGGTGGGGGGTGCACTTCCGGCCCAGCGTACGATCCGCGCGATGATCGGGTCGAAAAATCCGGCGTCGCGCATGATTCCGAAGAACACGATCGCGAACAGGAACATCGCGGCGACGCCGACGACTCCGCCGAGGCCTTCCTTGACGAATCCTGCGACCTCGGAGGGAGAGTTTCCGGCAATGAATGCCGCGGCCAGCGGAACACCCGCCAGGGCCACGATTGCAGCCACGCGTTGCGTGAACAGCAAGCCCAGGATCACGACCATGGTCGTGAACCCCAACAGAGTAAGCATGTGAACCCCTTCATCGAATATGTCGATTGTTGCGTGGGTCACCTCATGCGGTCCAACATCAATAGGGCATAGGTTTATGCACTGTGAGTATCAATATCGGCATCGCGCATCTGCGGGCAATTGTGGCCTTGACGGATCACGGCAGTTTTACGGCAGCAGCAGGGGCGCTCGACGTGTCCCAACCAAGCCTCAGCCGGACAGTTGCCGAGGCAGAACGGCGGCTCAAGGTCCGCCTGTTCGTGCGCACCACCAGAAGCGTGACACCCACCGGAGACGGCCGCGAGGTGGCGTCGTTCGCCCGCCGGGTTCTGTTCGAGTTCGACGAGGGCCTACGACAGATCGGGCGCTTCGTCTCCGGCGAGCGCGGCACGGTGACCATCGCCTGCTTGCCATCCCTGGCGGCGACGTACCTGCCGCAGTACATCGTCGACTTCCGTAGTCAGCATCCCGAGGTCACCGTGCACATTCAGGACGGCCTGCGCGACGACGTGCTGTCTGCGGTACGAGATGGCTCCGTCGACTTTGCTCTCGCCGCCGCTGCGGAACGGGAGGACGGACTGGACGCGGAGCCGGTGACGAGGGATCTCTTTGTCTGCGCGGTACCGTCCGACCACAGGTTCGTCGGACGCGACTCGGTCGACTGGACCGAGCTGGCGGGCGAGTCGTTCATAGCGTTCGGTCCGGAATCGAGCATCGACGGACCTGTGCGACGAGCTCTGGACAATGCAGGCGTCCACGTCGGGCCCGTCGTTCGAGCTCACAACGTGGGCGCCGTCGCCGGGCTGACCGCCGCGGGACTTGGTATCACGGTTGTGCCGGAACTCGTCGTACCGATGATGTCCTTCGCGCCGCTGACGTATGTCCCACTCGAGCCGAAGGCGTACCGCACCATCTCGGTGGTGCAGCTTCCGAGGCGCCACCATAGTGCGAGCTCGCGGGCATTCATCGAGATGTTGCTGCCACGCAAAGATCGTGAGACGACACTGCCGTGAAGCTTGAATGCCGTGAGGTATGACTGTCCTGAACGCGCGCAAGGTCCATTCATACGATCGAATCGTATGAATGGACCCTTCAAATGAGACCAGCCCCGTGAGCGGAAAAGTACGTCCTGCTGTGCTTATCCACGCACGGGCGGCGAAGCCGCCTACTTCTGAGCCGCCACCAACGCGTCGTTGAACGTCTTGCTCGGGCGCATCACAGCAGCGGTGGCCTCGGGATCGGGGTAGTAGTAGCCACCGATCTCGACGGGCTCACCCTGCACGTCGTTGAGCTCCTTGACGATGGTGTCCTCGTTGTCTGCCAACGACTTCGCGAGCGGAGCGAAGTGCTTGGCCAGCTCCGCGTCCTCGGTCTGGTTCGCGAGTTCCTGCGCCCAGTACAGCGCGAGGTAGAACTGGCTGCCACGGTTGTCGAGTTCGCCGGTGGTGCGCGAGGGTCCCTTGCTGTTCTCGAGCAACTTGCCGGTCGCGGCGTCCAGCGCCTTGCCCAGGACAGTGGCCTTACCGTCGGTCTTGCGACCCAGATCTTCGAGACTCACTGCCAGCGCCAGGAATTCGCCGAGCGAATCCCAACGGAGGTGGTTCTCCTCGATGAGCTGCTTGACGTGCTTCGGAGCCGATCCGCCTGCACCGGTCTCGTACAGTCCGCCGCCTGCCATCAGAGGGACGATGGAGAGCATCTTGGCACTGGTGCCGAGTTCGAGGATCGGGAACAGGTCGGTCAGGTAGTCGCGCAGAATGTTGCCCGTCGCGGAGATGGTGTCGAGTCCGCGGACCAGGCGCTCCATCGTGTAGCGGATGGCGCGAACCTGCGACATGATCTGGATGTCCAGACCTTCGGTGTCGTGATCCTTCAGGTACGTACGCACCTTCTTGATCAGCTCGTTCTCGTGCGGGCGGTACGGGTCGAGCCAGAAGACGACCGGCATTCCGGACTCGCGTGTGCGTCGCACTGCCAACGCAACCCAGTCCTGAATCGGCGCATCCTTGACAATGCACAGACGCCAGATATCGCCTTCTTCGACTTCCTGCGTCAGCAGAACTTCGCCGGTGGCGATGTCGGTGATATTGACGGTGCCTGCCTTCGGGACCTCGAAGGTCTTGTCGTGCGAACCGTATTCTTCGGCCTTCTGAGCCATCAAACCAACGTTGGGGACGGTGCCCATCGTCGTCGGATCGAATGCGCCGTTGGTCTTACAGAAGTTCACCATCTCCTGGTAGATGCGGGAGAAGGTGGACTCCGGGTTCACCGCTTTGGTGTCCTTGGGACGACCGTCGGCGCCCCACATCTTGCCGCCCGCGCGAATCATCGCCGGCATGGATGCGTCGACGATGACATCGCTGGGTGAATGGAAGTTGGAGATGCCGCGAGCCGAGTCGACCATGGCGAGCTCGGGGCGAGTCTCGTGGCACTTGTGCAGGTCTTCGATGATCTCGTCTCGCTTGGACGCGGGCAGCGTCTCGATCTTGCTGTAGAGATCGGAGAGACCGTTGTTGACGTTGACGCCCAGCTCGTCGAACAGGTCGCCGTGCTTGGCGAATGCGTCCTTGTAGAAGACACGCACAGCATGTCCGAAGACGATGGGGTGCGAGACCCGCATCATCGTCGCCTTGACGTGCAGGGAAAACATGACGCCGGTCTCGTAGGCGTCCTGCATCTCGTGCTCGTAGAAATCGAGCAACGCCTTCTTGCTCATGAACATGCTGTCGATGACGTCGCCGTCGGTGAGCGATACCTGCTGCTTGAGTACGACGGTCTCGCCGCCTGCGGCTACGAGCTCCATCTTGATCTCACGGTCGCCTTCGACGACCGTCGACTTCTCGCCGTGGTAGAAATCGCCCTCACGCATGTGCGCGACGTGGGTACGCGACGCCATGGACCACTCGGTCATGCTGTGCGGGTGCTTGCGCGCGAATTCCTTGACGGCCTTCGGCGCACGACGGTCCGAGTTTCCCTCGCGGAGAACCGGGTTGACGGCACTTCCGAGGCACTTGGTGTAACGGTCGCGGATTTCTGCTTCTTCGTCGGTCTTCGGGTTTCCCGGAAATTCGGGGATGGCGAAGCCCTTGTCCTGCAGTTCCTTGATGGCCGCGCGGAGCTGCGGCACCGATGCGCTGATGTTCGGCAGCTTGATGATGTTGGTGTCGGGCAGTTGCGTCAGTCGACCCAGCTCGGCCAAGTTGTCCGGAACCCGCTGATCCTCGGTGAGGTAATCGGGGAACTCGGAAAGTATGCGGCTTGCCACCGAGATGTCGGTCGATGCGACGTCGATGTCAGCCGCACTGGCGAAGGCACGCACGACCGGCAAGAACGCGTGCGTCGCAAGCATCGGCGCCTCGTCGGTCAATGTGTAGATGATGGTCGGCTGTTTCGCAGTCATGTTTCGCCTTTGCCTCAGTTTCAACGTCGTCTTTTGGATACGTCCAACCCCAACATTAAACTTTCGACGGGACACTGTGCGGGGCAGAGGTTGTAAACGACACCTACTGGCCAGTAGGTTTGCGACGCTGGTTGTAGCCCACAACCTCGTTGGCCACCACGAGCGCCGCGACGATGAGCACGGCGCCGAGCAGAATCCACAAGGTCAACGTGATATCCGGAGCCCAACGCCACATAACGAGAAGGCTCGCCCCGAGTATCGAAGTCACCCCTGCGAGGGCGCCGATCACCGCAATGCCGCAGAGAACGACGGTAGTGAGAATTCGCACGACGGCTCCGGCGAGCGAGCGTTCGGTGGACGCACCGGTGAATATCCTCGCCGCCAACCACACGATGAGGCTGACGACTACCGCGAGAATTCCGAGCATGATGCCGAGCGCGGTGCGAGCCATCGATGTGGGCAGCTCACTGGAAGAACCGTCGAGAATCAAGGTCGTGAGATTCCTCCCGACTGCCGCGACGCGCTCCGCCTCGATCTCGCCGTACCGATTCGTCGCCAACACCACGGCCTTGTCCTGATCTGGAATCATCGCGACGTACGTGTAGTAGCCAGGCACCGCACCCGCATGCCACCACACGTTCTGTTCGCCGATGTTCTCGTGGAACAAGCCGTTGCCGTACTCGGTGCCCTGCCCGGTCTCCACCTCGTCTCCAGCGCCTTCTTCCCGCAACTGACCTAGGCGCCAGGACGCGTACAGACCCAGGTCGTCGACGGAACCGGCGAGATAGCCGTAGCCGAGCCCTGCCGAATCGACACCGACATCGATGGGCTTGGACGAACCGAAGAACGGCACATGACCGGGCGGAACGACGCGGGTGAATTCATCGGGATCGGTGATCGTGGCACCTGCCCCGGCAGGCTCGAGCACCACTCGGCGCAGAACAACGGAGAACGACTCCCCCGTCGCCTGCTCGACGACAGCTTGCAACAGCATGTAGTTGAGGCTGGAGTACCGAAAAGTGCCGCGCTCCGAGGTGTCGTCGAGCTGCGAGATCGACGCCACGGCGTCGGTCGCCGATCCCCGACGGGTCCAGTCGTCGGTGACGGTGATGTCGTGCGGAAGTCCGCTGGTGTGGTGGACCAGATCGCCGATCGTGACCGCGACATCGGGAAGCATCCGCCGAGCCTCGGGCAGGACGTCGACGACGGGCTCTTCAGTGTCGATCACACCGTCGCGTTCGAGGCCCAGAACGGTCGCTGCGGTGAACTGTTTGGATACCGACCCCCACACGAACGGTGTCGCGGTGTCGACCGGTGCGCCGTTGCCGTCGACACCGGTCGATGCCTCGGCCACTACCCCGCCGAGATCCACTATCTGAGCCGTCATGCCGGGCGCACCGATCGCCGACGCCCAATCGTCGACCGCCGACTGCAGCGCCATCGTCGGTTGAGCCTCTGCAGCAACCGGATTGACGGCGAACATTGCCGATGCGGCGACCACCAACGTTGCTACGAAAGCCCTGAGAACGCGCGTCTCCACTGGACGAAATCTACTTCAGGGCGACTGCTCAACCGATGATTGTGCGACGAAGGTACAGCGCCCGCTGCGACCAAAGTTGTAGTTCCGCCCAGTGGCTCGGGCGAATACCAGTCCGTGGCGAGTGTCCGAACACGCTACATTCTCTGTACGAAGACGGGCGCAACACGAGGGCGGGTGAACGTGGCAGTCGATGTGGATCGGCTCATCGCGCGATCCGTGACTGCGTATTCCGATCTCCTCGAACACGCAGGAAGCCCGACGTCAGCTATCCGCCCACAACTCGTCCAGCAGGCAGAGGCCGTGGTTCGCGCAATCGGCCCGACATATCTGCACGGCGACTTCCGCGAAGTACCACTCCCGGACGCAAGTGAAGACATCGGCGAGCAGCGCGCCCGCTCGGGTATCCATCCCACACAGTCGCTGCGGGCCGCGTCGTTGATGTTCGAGGCCCTGTTTCCGGTACTCGTCGACGCGGCATTGCCGTCGACCGACGTGATAAAACTCGGCACGGCACTGGAGCGGGAGATACAGCGCCGGTTGGCGGTCGGGTCCATTCCGTACGTCGACTACTTGTTGACCAAATTATTGTCGTCTCAGCAGGACGAACGCAGCCGGATAGCCCGCGACCTCCACGACCGAGTGGCACACAATATGGGCGCCGCACTGCAGCAGCTCGAACTGTTCGGCCACTACCGCACTCGTGACCCGGAACGGGCCGAGACCCACCTCGCTACGGCCCACAACGCGATCACCACCGGCTTCGGCAGCACTCGTCAGCTTTCGGCAGATCTGTGGGTTCGCATGGACGGACAGACGCTGAGCGACGCCCTCACCTCCTACCTCCAATCCACGGCGACCGAGTTGATCCAGACGAGTGTCGTGGCCCGCGGCGGCGACCCCGGTCTGCCCGACGAGGTGACTCAGGAGCTCTATCTCCTACTCCGCGAAGCCGTCCGCAACGCAGTGCTTCACGCGAGCCCGAACAGCATTGCACTACATCTGACCACCGAGAACGACCTGTTCCGCGCAGTGATCACCGACGATGGGTGCGGTTTCGACGTGGATGCGGTCACGTCCACCAAGTCCGTCGGCGGACTTGCGTCGATCCGCGAACGAGCGGAACTGTTAGGCGGCTTTGCGACGATCGTGGCCGACCCCGGACTCGGCACGACCGTCGACGTCCGGCTTCCTTTGCCCGACCGCTCGGGTAATTTCCGCGGAGGAACCAATTGGTGAAGGACACTCCCATCCGAGTCGTTCTCGCCGACGATCACACCCTGTTCCGAGATGGGCTTGCGGCCCTGATCGAGACGGATCCGGCGTTCACCGTCGTCGCCCACTGCCCGGACGGGACCACCGCGATCGACACAGTCGCCGCGGTGGTCCCCGACATCGCCGTCCTCGACATCGAAATGCCCGGCCCGGGAGCACATGCCGTCATCAGCGCCATCCTTGCCCGAGTTCCGTCGGTGGCAATCGTTGTGCTGTCAATGCACGAGAACCCCGTCATACTCCAGAATCTTTTGGATGCGGGCGCGTCCGCATTTCTCGCAAAGACCGTCGACCGCAGTCAGTTGATCGCCGGCCTGCACGCAGTGATACAAAATCCGGAGAACGTGACGGTGTCGACTTCCCGGAAATCGCACAACGAGAATCCACTCCCTGCCGAGAACCCGTTGTCGCCCAGAGAGATCGAGGTACTCCGCCTGGTCGCCGAGGCGCGCTCGAACAGGCAGATCGGCCGGGAACTCGGGATCACCGAATCGACCGTCAAACGGCACTTGACGAACGTGTACGCCAAACTCGGAGCAGTCTCGCGGGTCGACTGCATCCGCAAAGCGTCAGGGCGCAACTTTACGACGAATTGGTAGCGAGACCCTCGGCGGCAGAAATTATCAGATTGCTCGACGGAAGGGCTTCTCCGGCTTTCACAGCCTCGGTCCAATCGGCCGTCGAGGCGACAGCAGCAAAGTTCGAGTGGAACAGCACCATCAGCGCGTTGTGCAGCACCTCGGCCGACACGTGTCCGGCCTCGTTCGCGAGGTTGATGGCACCTGTGGCATCGGAGAGGATTTCTGCAGAGATGTCGAGGGCTTCGGCGTCGGCGGAGCTCGCGAGATCACAGTTGTTCGTCATGTATCCGACGATGGTGACGGTGTCGACTCCCTCGGACTTCAACCACTCGGCGACATCCGTGCCGGCAAACACACTGCTGTACTTCTTCTCGACCCGCTTCCACGACGGCAGGATTCGCGAGGCGATGTCGGGATGCAGCTCCCAGGTGGGCGTCCCCTTCACGAAGGCCGGAGCACCCTCGGGCATCTCGTGCTGAACGATGGCGACGGGGAGGTTCTGGGCGGTAGCGACGTCGAGGGCTGCAGTGATGTTCGCCAGTGACTGCTGCCGCGGCGGGTACTGGATCTGCAGGCTTCCCTCGAAGTACTCCTGCTGGACGTCGATGACGATGAGGGCGCGGCGCGGTGTAGCCATATCGATAACTCCTGTGGTCGATGTCGGAGTTCTGAGTTTTCGCCGTCAGGGTTGCGCACGCGAGTGGCACAGATGCATACTTTCGATGGATTTGCGCCAAGCCAGCGAAAGAGCCCAAATGAAAATCGCCCTGTACGCGTTCGACGGAATCACGATGTTCCATCTGGCTGCGCCGTTGATGGTGTTCGGCGAAGTCGCACGTCTGGGTCTGGCATCGGACTGGGAAACCCGACTGTGGTCCGACAACGCAGCATCGGTGAGCACTGCCGAGAACTACACGCTCGGAGAGCTCGCCGACCCCAGCACGGTCGACTGGGCCGACATCGTCATCGTGCCGTCGTGGCCGTTGTCGCTGCCACCGATCGGAGACGATCTCCGAACTCAACTATGCGACGCCCACCAGCGCGGTGCCCAGATCGCCGGCCTGTGCCTCGGATCGTTCGCCATCGCCGACACCGGGCTGCTCGCTGGCCGCTCCGCCGTCACACACTGGGACAGGATGACCGAGCTGCGGGAGCGGACCGCCCAGATGTCCATCGACGAATCCGTGCTCTACATCGATCACGGCGACGTGATGACCTCGGCAGGCACTGCGTCGTCGATCGATGCGTGCCTGCACATCGTCCGTAAACACCTCGGATCCGCCGCGGCCACCCGCGTCGCACGAAGCCTCGTCGTCGCACCGCACCGAGACGGCGGTCAGGCGCAGTACATCGACCGTCCTCTCCCCCGCGCCCCCGAGGACAGGGCGATCGCCGACGTGCTCGATTGGGCACTCGGGAGACTTCACGAGCCACTGACCGTCGACCGATTGGCCGAACACGCGCACATGAGTCGGCGCAACTTCATCCGCCAATTCCAACTGGCGACCGGCGCGACTCCTGCGCGCTGGGTGCTCGATCAACGGCTCGACGAAGCTCGGGGTCTCCTCGAAACCACCACGTGGAGCATGGAGGACATCTCCGCTGCCTGCGGGTTCGGGAGCGTCGTGACGCTGCGTCAGAACTTCGTTACGGCATTCGCGGTGGCACCCAGTGCATATCGGAAGCAGTTCGCCGATCGAAGCACCGCGTAACGCGCGCCCGCACCCCTCCGATCGACAGAGTGTCCATCCCCTCGAAATCGGAGCACTGAATGTTCATCAAGTTAGCTGTTGCCGCCGGTGCGACGCTGACGTGGGGCAACAACCACAGCCTCGTCGGCATCGCAATCCCGACTGGTTCGTCAGCAAACTCGTTCCGCTCCATCTCGGTCTCCGAAGTCCAATGACCCACCCTGATTCAATCACTCGAATGATTCTGATTCGAATGCGACAATGAATGCGTCCCAGTTGATTACGCAGTAGTCGATCCTACATTCGAAAACTTGTCGTACCTCTTCCCTGCAGTCAAGTCCTCAGGGCAGAACTGCTCGGTCGCCCCATCCTTCTTCGAACCGGTTCACGGTTCGTGTTTCACGCAAGGAGGTCCCTCATGGCAGAGGAACCTGATTTCGACACCGAAGTGCAAACCGCATGGAGCCGGTTCGAGCGCAATCTCGCGTCCTACCTCGGCGACATGAGCGACGACGATGTATTGGCAATCTGCACCGGGCGCGAAAAGCCTGGCCGCCGAGACGACCTGACTCTGAACGCCACCAAGATCGGCGGCGTAAGCAAGGCGGAGGCAGTCATCCAGGGTTCACTCCTGCGGGCAATGTCCGATGACGAGTGGATCTTTCTCTTGCACGCGGGATGGACGGGCACTTCCGACGATCCGGCCACGAGCATCGGGAAGGACATCCAGATCGAGGGCGAACCTGATGAGGTCGCTCAGGCAATCACGGTCCTTCTTCGAGAGTTTCGGGGAATCACGCACCCCTCGTTCCTCGCGGCAAGCGCCACAGGAATCTCCCCCACCTCCGTGTTCGACGCGCACTCGGTGCTGGACGGCTGGGGAACGGTCAACGCCCGCACACGTCTGAGCGATGAGGTCGACGCCGCACTCGAGTCGATCACAGGCGCGGCGCCGGTCAAGGACGAAGACGGAGGCATTCCGTTCACCGCCGACGGGCGCACCGCATATCTGAAGGTTCTCGAGAGGGAGCCCGTCGTCGAGGTGTTCTCCGTCTTCTCGGTCCATCCACGCGCTCGATCCGCCGATAAGGTCGTGCACGAATACGACGGGCACTGGCCCGACGTCCGCTTTCAAATCGGCGAAGAACACGTCATCGCATCCGTGCGAGTGGACTGTTCGCCGTTGGTCGAAGAGCATCTCGGTCGCGGATTGGGTATGTTTCTCCGGTTCATCGAGGAGCACGGAGACGCGATGGCGGCGAGTTTGTACGAGGCTGCGGACGGCTTCGCGCTTCCACCCGAGTTCTTGACCATCGTCCATCTCCAGGCCGACACCACGCAACCGCTCACGCCGGAGGACGTCGCGTTGATCTGCAACAACGACCGCGATTCCATTCTGCAGTACCTCGACATCTGCAGCACCGAAGCTCACCTCGACGACCCGGTGTGGAACAACACCGCGCAACTGCTTCGCTCGGCACTCCGGTTCGTCGTACTGACGATGCCTCGCAAAGGCTTGAAAACCTCACCCCCGAACAATGGAAAGTGAACACTCCACGCCTCGACAAAAATCACCGACGCCTACGCCCCACCAACTTGGCCGAGATGGAATTCGCTGCACCGACATTCGCCGTCGGCTATGAAACCAGTGAGTTCACGACAAAACTGCGCGCCCAGGGAATCGCACAAATGGAGAGCCGGCCCTCCGACGACGCGCGCCTCATCGCGGACGCCTGCGTCACGTGGTTCCGCGATAACTGGGGAGCACGGTCCACCGACGAATTGGGTTGCGACTACGGGTTCCCCGACGTGCGTGCGCCGGAGGGTCCGATACTGTTCTGAAAGTTTCTCTGCAGCAGCATGAATGGACCATCGCAACGGTTGGACGGTTACCATGGTCCATTCATGCTGAATTCGGTAACGCGAGGACCACCGTCGTCGATGATGGGGAAACACTCGTTCTTGTCGACCTACGGAGTTTCCATGTTGAAGAAGGCTTTGACCGTACTCGGTGTATCCGCTGCAGGTCTGCTCATGTTCGCCCCATCGGCAGGCGCGCAACCGACCAACGACAACCCTTTTGGTCCATGGGATTACACCGACAAGTTTGTCAGCGCCTTCGATCCCGCTGCCTACGGCAGCCAAGGTGATCGGTCCATCATCATCAGCCCGTTCGGAACGAGCCAGACCATCGAGTGCAACTCGTTCCACGGCCAGAGCTGGTGCAACCAATACGACCCATCAGGCGCCAAGCACGGGCTTACCCTCCTCACGCCCCAGACCGGATCAACCGCCGGGGCGCGACAGGTCTACATCTACAACCCACTCTGATCGCGGAGTTGGGTGTTCCACTAGGCACCCAACTCACCACCGCGACAACAATGCAAACGCTCGGCTCATCGGGTAGTTCTGCCGGCTCCACTCCGGGAGATGAGCTCGACGACCCCCGCCCCGCACCGCTGCCACACTGTTGCTCACTCGCCGCGCGCCCGGCGTCTGTCCCCTTCCGAGAAGCCGGCAGCAGGAGGCGAGCCCAGATCGGTGCCAACCCACAAGAAACGGTTCTCGTAACGCGCACCGGCGCCGAAACGAACCTGTGGGTATGCAGAAGACATCGGCACGCGCCCTGCTCGTAGCAACAGCATCCGTCGGCATTCTGGCCGCAACCACCATGCCGGCGCAGGCCGCTCCAGCCCCGGTCGACGTGCTGGTAGCTGTCGAACAGGCACTTCGTCCGGCCGCCATGCCGATCGGACCCAAGACAGTGGAGTCGGCCCTGATCGCGCTGCGCAAAGCTACCGACGGAACGCCTCGGCACAACTACTTCCCTCGATCCTTCGAGTTGACCGAGGGAAGTGCGCAGCCGTTTTTATACGACAGCGCTGCAGCCGACTGCTTGCCCAGCGGTTTCGAACCCGACGACTACTCGATCGGCGTCGCCGGAGCAATCACCGGCCCCGCAGTGGACACGAGCCTCCCCGTTCCCGTCATTCCGCCCGGCACCGTCAACGTGTTCTTCAGCGCGATGAACACCGCGATGTCGTCGCCGCTGCAAGCCGACAACCTCGAGGTCGCGTGGTTGAACGTCGCTACCGGACAGTCCGGCCGGGCACCGATGTTCCAGGAGCGTCAGGCCGATTACGTTGTCACCCTGTCCAACACGCTCGCAACAGGCCGCGGCACAGTGGTTTTCGTGGTGTTCGGCAGCATCCTGGACAACACGAGCAATGGATTGCCGCCCTGCCAGTTCGCTCCTGCGATCGGGGTTGTGCAGGCCTAGTTCAGGCGCGCGCCAGCAGATACGCCGTGACGCCATCCTTTCGATGCAGGTGGCGCGGGCGTTCTGACGGTAGGCTGAAGTACGCAAACCGGACACTCGAACAGAAGGCTCAACTTCATGGCGATCGACTACAACCGCAAACCGTCGACCCCGGCTGCGCCTGCGGTCAGCCTGAGCAAGGTCACGCTGTCCACGGCGACACCCTCGATCAGTCTCACGAAGTCCGGTGAGAAGCAAGGTTCGATGCGCGTCAACCTGAACTGGTCGACGGGCGCGGCAGCACCCGCGCCGAAGAAGAAGGGCTTTCTGGCGAAGCTCGCGGCCGCGTCGTACGGCTCCGGCGGCGTCGACCTCGATCTCGCTTGCCTGTATGAACTCGCCGACGGGTCCAAGGGCGTCATTCAGGCACTGGGCAACAGCTTCGGGGCGATCGATCGCGCACCGCACATCGCGCTCGACGGTGACGACCGTTCCGGCACTGTGACGGGCGGGGAGAACATGCACATCAACCTCGCGCGCCCCGAACTGTTCAAGCGAATCCTGATCTTCGCAATGATCTACGACGGCGCACCCAACTGGGCTGCCGTCGACGGCGTCGTGACGCTCTTTCCCACGTCAGGACCGCAGGTCGAGGTCAAGCTCGATTCGACAAGCGATTCTGCGCGCATCTGTTCGATCGCGTTGCTGGAGAACACAAAACAGGGTATTACCGTCACTCGTCAGGTGGAGTACATCCAAGGGAGCCAGGCTGACCTCGACAAGAAATACAACTGGGGAATGAAGTGGGCTGCAGGACGAAAGTAGTCCGGCGCGGCATCTAGCCGAGCAGGCGATCGTCGATCGCAGGCTGAGCTTCGGTGACGCTGTAGGCGAGATGGCCGCCGATGACACCGCCGAGACCGGCAGCAGACAAGCCCGCGACGGCAAGACCCTTCGCGAGGCCGTCGGTGCGCGACCGGCGTCGCAAGAACGAAGCGAGAAACAGAGTAACTCCAGCCGCATTCGATCCGGCGTGAATGAGCCCGACGCGTCGTGCTCGCTCTCCCCTTGTAGACCAATCGGCCCAACCGGTTGCAATGGTCGCGGGCGCGGACACGAGTCCGACCCCGATCAACCTCTGCGCGGCTTTCGATTCGCGACCGGCAAGATCGAGAATTACGGCACTTGCCCAGGCGCCGACGGTGACGTTGACGAGAGCCGGATGAATCGGATGGCCGACGAACGATCCGCGCAGGAGCCCTCCCACCGGGTTGCCGTCGAGCACAGATTTGAGCGTCTTGTTGACAGGGCCTGAGACCTTGTCCAGAAATGAAGCGGATTCGAGGCTGTCCAACACACCGGGGAGAGTCATGCCACTCTGCCTACCCACGGCGTAGCTCGGCCAATCACGCTTCCCCTGTGTCGTTAACCCCCTACTGCCCGCACAGTCCTGATTCAGCGGCTGCCCTCCCACTCGCGCACGGCCAGATACTCCTCCACCGTCGCATAGCGCTGGAACGAGATCAGAAACATGACCACGACATGCCCGACGACGAACATCGACACGAAGGTGATCAGGAACGCGGCGATCACCGATCCTGCATATCCGAGGAGACCAGCCGTCGCCCCCGAAGACGCCGATGGCGGCCCGAACAGTCGGTTATCGCTACGGAACGCCGCCGGTTGCCCGTCGGCTCGCTCCTCGGGAGTCCGTGCGATCGAGCGAAATGCGTGGACGAAACTCGACAACACAACAACGCCGACAACACTGAGCAGTAAGACTCGTGTCCACGATTGCGCCTCGGTCACAACGATATACAACAACCAATACACAAACAGCGACATGCATGCAGCCATGAAGAGATAACCACAGGAGATGCCGAACCTGCGCAACCAGTATTCGACATTCCTCGATTGCCACGACGTACCCAACAGCCGAACACGGCGGCCGGATTCTTGTTCGACGATCACAACACTTTCCCCCACTACCAGGCTGCGACATTCGCCCATCGATTTGCTCTGTCTCCTGGTTGGACGCGCTCGAGACCGTTTCGGTTCCATCGCTCTCCACACGCCGATGAGCCCCGCGCACAAGCGCGTGCGTTCGAGCACAGACCGCCCCCAGCGTACGCCGTACGGTAGACTGCCTGAGATGACCACGGCCGAAGCACTGAACACCATTGTCGTACGCGGCGCACGCGAGAACAATCTGCACGACGTCGACCTCGACCTGCCGAAACGGCAGCTCATAGTGTTCGCCGGAGTCTCGGGCTCCGGAAAGTCCTCGCTCGTCTTCGACACCATCGCCGCCGAGGCTCAACGGCAGATCAACTCGACGTTCACGGCATTCGCGCAGACGTTTCTGCCGTCGTACGGCCGCCCGGATGCCGACCTGATCGCGAACCTCTCCGCCGTGGTCATCGTGGATCAGAAGCGATTGTTCGGGAGTCCGAGATCGACGGTCGGCACCATCACCGACATCGGTGATTGGCTGCGCATGCTGTGGTCGCGCGGGGTGAAGCCGTCCATCGGCTACGCGAACGCCTTCTCCTTCAACGATCCCGCGGGCATGTGCCCCGAATGCGAAGGGCTCGGCGAGGCGAAGGTCATCGACATGGACGAACTCGTCGACGAGTCCAAGTCGCTGCGCGAAGGCCCGTTCAAGCATCCCGATTTCGAACCCGGCAAATGGCCGTATCGAGTTTTCGCCGATTCCGGACTGTTCGACCTCGACGTTCCGGTCGAGCAGTACTCCGCCCGTGAACGGCACGTCTTCTTCGATGCCAAGCCGGGCGAGGTCGAGGTCGTGAACACCGACGCCGTCATGAAGAGCTACGAGGGCATCATCTCGCGCTTCCGGCGCAGCTACCTGTCCAAGGATGCCGATGCCATGAAAGGCAGGGGCAAGGCTGCCTTCGACCGGATCGTCACCCGCGGAACCTGCCAGGCGTGCGGCGGTACGCGCTACAACGACACCGTCCGCGGAGCCACACTCGAAGGACTTTCTCTGCCCGACGCTTTCGCCATGCAGGTCTCCGACCTCGCCGAGCGAATCGACGGCTGGAAGATGAAGGAACTCGACGGGCCCCGGCTCGAAATCGTCACTCAATTGCAGAGACTCGTCGACCTCGGGCTGGGTTACTTGAGCCTGGACCGCGCGACGTCGTCGTTGTCCGGCGGCGAATCTCAGCGCATCAAGATGGTCCGCCATCTCGGTGCGACGCTGAACGACATGCTCTACGTGTTCGACGAACCCACCACCGGCTTACACCCTCGCGACGTAAGCCGACTCAACGAGATGCTGCTTGCGCTGCGGGACAAGGGAAATACAGTTCTCGTCGTCGAACACGATCCTGAAGTGATGGCAATTGCCGATCGAATCGTCGAAATCGGCCCCGGCGCAGGCAAAGCAGGTGGAACTGTCGTATTCCAAGGAACCTATGAGGAGTTGCAGGGCGCAGACACCCGCACCGGTAAGGCGCTCAGACGCGACGGGTCGGAACTGCGTACCCCGCGGACGCCCACGGATTTCCTTCATATTGTGGGAGCGAACACCCACAACCTCCGCAATGTCAGCGCGGATATCCCGCTCGGCGTCCTTACCGCGGTCACCGGCGTCGCGGGCAGCGGTAAATCCAGCCTCATCCACGGACACCTTCGTTCCGTCGCACCCGATGCCGTCATCATCGACCAGTCACCCATTCGCGGGTCTCGACGGTCCTCCCCCGCAACCTATTCGGGCTTGCTGGACCCGATCCGCGCGTACTTCGCGAAGAAGACCGGGCAGCCTGCGTCACTGTTCTCCCCGAACTCCGATGGCGCGTGCCCCGACTGCCAAGGCGGCGGGATCATCTTCACCGATCTGGGCTTCACCGATCCCGTCTCTAGTACGTGTGAGACATGCCAGGGCAGGCGATTCCGTCCGGGCGCCATCAAGCATGCTGTCGACGGAGTCAGCATCGCGGACATCTTCGAGATGTCCGTCGAGGATGCTCAGGACTTCTTCGAGGTCAAGAAGATCCGCGATATTCTGCACCGATGCTCGGACGTCGGGCTCGGGTACCTGTCTCTGGGACAGAATCTTTCGTCCCTGTCCGGCGGTGAGCGCCAGCGATTGAAACTCGCTACCGAACTGGTCGGATCGTCGCCCATCCTGGTCCTCGACGAGCCGACAACGGGACTTCACCCGTCCGACGTCGCCAATCTGATCTCCCTGTTGTCGGGCATGGTCGACGAAGGCCGCAGTGTCATCGTCATCGAGCACAACCTCGACGTGGTCGCAGCCGCCGACTGGGTGATCGACCTCGGACCCGACGGCGGCCACAACGGGGGGGAGGTCGTGTTCACCGGGACCGTGGACGAGTTGGTCCGCAAGGACACTCACACCGGGGTGTACCTGGCGAGGAGTACGAAACCCCGATCAGTCCGCTAAACATAGCGATCGTTACCGATTTGTGTCCACAAGGGTAAAACCGCCTTTGATCAGGCTTTGATGGCGGCAACGAAATTACGGTTCGCCAATAGATTGGCTTCGATACTCCGACCGACTGCGCACGGGCGTGTTAGATTTCCGCAAAACCCAATAACGTTCCAAGCGTCGGCAACCATCTGTGAAAAAGTCGCAGAGCAGCTTGCTTTGTCGAGTTGCATGCAGACATTTGCCGAACTGCGACCGGAAGGCCTCGCCTCATGGCACGCTCTGTGCTGCACAATCTGTCGACCACGAAGATCGTCGCAACGTTCGCCGGCGCCACCCTTGCCGCTGCCACTCTCGTGGGGTGCACATCGACCGATACCGGCAGCAGCGAAGACCACCTCCAGTCCCTGCGGGACAAGGGAACAATCGCCGTCGGATTCGCCGGCGAGGCACCGTATTCGTTCGAAGAGAACGGTCAGTTGACCGGCGCTACGGTGGCACTGCATCGCGAAATCTTCGGCAAGTTGGGGATCGAAACCGTCGAGGGCGTCAACGCAGACTTCGGCGCACTGATACCGGGGCTGCAAGCCAATAGATTCGATGTTGTCAGTGCCGGAATGTCGATTCTGCCGCAGCGTTGCGAGCAAGCAGCATTCGGGGATCCTGAATTCAACTACACGACGGCATTGATGGTCCCGACCGGCAATCCTGCACGGCTCAGCGACATGCAATCGGTTGTTGACAGCGGCCTCCGACTGGCCACCATGACCGGAGCCATCGAATCGGACTACGCCGACTCGTTGGGTATCGCATCCACACAGGTGGCGACACCTCAGGACGGGATGGATGCGGTGACGTCGGGGCGCGCTGATGTCTTCGCGCTCACGGCAATCTCACTGAACTGGATGAAGGCCAACAATCCTGCTGCCCCGGTCGACGTGACCGAGTCTTTCGTTGCGGAAATCGACGGCAAGCCGCAGGTCGGCGCAGGCGCAACGGTGTTCCGCACCGACGACACCGAACTGCTCGCGGCCTACAACGAGGAGCTTGCGAAGATCACTTCCGATCCCGCCAAGTATCTGTCCATCGTGGGTGAATTCGGCTTCACAGCAGAAGAATTGCCAGATCCGGCCTTGACCACAGCGCAACTCTGCAAGGGTGACGCCTGATCGCGCGCGACGAAAGACGTTCGTGAACGACAACATCGGTACCTTCCTGGATTCGTGGCCGCGAATTCAGGAAGGAATCACCACAACGATCACTCTGACCGTCGGCGGCGCTGCACTTGCTTTCGCGCTCGCCCTTCTGCTGGGTCTGGCCGCCGGTAACCGCCACATGTATGTCCGGGCGCCCGCGCGAGTGGTCGTAGAATTCTTCCGCGGGACCTCCCTTCTGGTCCAGCTGTTCTGGTTGTTCTACGTACTGCCGCTCTTCGGGTATCAACTCGATGCGACCTTCTGCGCAATTCTTGCCCTCGGGCTCAATTACGGCGCCTACGGTGCCGAAGTTGTGCGCGGCGCGATCACAGCTGTACCGGCACCACAGATCGAAGCCGCACTCGCACTGAACTTCTCATCCTGGCAACGTCTGCGGCGTGTTGTCTTTCCGCAGGCCTGGGTGCAGATGCTCCCGCCCCTGACCAACCTGTTGATCCAACTGCTCAAGGGCAGCGCGCTCGCGGGCTTCGTTCTGTTGCAGGATCTGACCTACCAGATCGAGCAGCTCAGGCGCGGCACCGGGGACACAATCTTCGCATTCGGAATCGGACTCGTTCTGTACTTCGTCATCGCCTACGTGCTGACGCTGTTGATGAACGTCCTCGAAGTACGAGCGAAAGGAAAACTCGGGGCAGGGCCTTCCCTCCGCGAGGTACTGCGATTGCGACCCGAAAATATCGACCAGAATGTGGGTGTCGGCCGATGAGCGTCGACTGGAGCTGGGCACGGGCCTGGGATTCGATCCCCTTCCTCCTCGAAGGTTTCAAGATCACTCTGCTCGCGACCGTGGTGGGATTTCTCGTCGCTGCCGCCCTCGGTCTGGTGATCGCCGTAGTACGCCACGCTGCCCCGAAGATGGTGACCGTGCCGTTGCGAATGGTCACCGAATTCATCAGGCTTACGCCGCTGGTGGTGCAACTGCTGTTCGTGTACTACCTGCTGCCCCAATTTTCCGCACTGCAGATCGGTATAGCAGTGCTCGGCATTCACTACTCGACGTACATGGCCGAGGTATACCGGGCCGGCATCGACGCCGTTCCGCCCGGCCAGTGGGAAGCCGCGCGGGCTCTTTCGCTGCCCGCCACGCGCACCTGGCGCGGCGTGGTACTCCCCCAAGCCATCCGCAAGACCATTCCTGCGCTCGGTAACTACGCGATCTCGATGTTCAAGGACACTCCATTCCTGTTCGCGATCACCGTCGTGGAAATGGTCACCGCTGCTCAGCAATACGGTGCCAAGACGTTCCAGTACCTCGAACCCATCACGATGGCAGGCGTCATCTTCCTGATCGCGAGCTACCCCACGTCGATCGTCATCAGAAAACTGGAGAAGAAACTTGCCTACTGACGGCACGAAACCCATGATCTCGTTCGACAAGGTAGTCAAACAGTTCGGCAGTCACGTTGTGTTGGACCATTTGGACTTTCGCGTCGAACGCGGCGAGCGGGTCGCCCTCATCGGTCCGAGTGGTTCGGGAAAAACAACCATCCTCCGCCTGCTCATGACGATCGAGAAGGTGAACGACGGAGTCATCAGGATCGAGGACGAGCCGCTGAGTCATCAGTACCGAAGCGACAAGCTCGTTCCCGCATCGGAGAAGCACCTGAGGTCGGTGCGCAAAAAGATCGGGATGGTGTTTCAGCAGTTCAACCTGTTCCCGAACATGACCGTTCTCGAGAACATCACCGAAGCGCCGATCCATGTGCTCGGCAAGAGCAAGGCCGAGGCGATAACACGTGCTCGTGAATTACTCCAGACCGTCGGGCTGGCCGACAAGGAGAACAGCCACCCCACCAAGTTGTCCGGTGGCCAACAACAACGCGTCGCGATTGCCCGAGCCCTTGCGATGGATCCGGAGATCCTCTTGCTCGACGAGGTGACGTCGGCGCTCGATCCCGAACTCGTGGCGGATGTGCTGGACGTTCTGCGTACCATCGCCGAAACGACGGACATCACGATGCTCATCGTCACCCACGAAATGGGCTTCGCGCGTGACGTCGCCGACCGCGTACTCGTCTTCGATCAAGGGCGAATCATCGAGGAAGGCCCACCGGAGAGCATCTTCAAGAACCCGACCCAACCCAGAACGCAGGCATTTCTGAAGGCAGTGCTCTCGAACTGATCGAGCAGGTAGGTTCAGCAATCATGAGCCGCGACACAACACCATCCATCGCCCGCGCCGCCTACACGACATTCGAGCCGTTCCACATCACCGCGTATTTCAATCCAGGACTGAAGTCCGCAGGCGAGGACACCGGACTCGACGGCCACGCGTGGTATTTCGCCTCACGCGCCGCGCCATTGGGCCGCACCGCCGCCAGCGTGGTTGCAGCCGCGTTCTACAACTTCAACCCGGCACTCGTCGAGCGTGTCTGGCCTGCTGCACTCGATGCCGGTCTGGACAAGGTGACGGACCGCCGCTGGGCCATGCTCGAATCCTCGTTGGGCGACGCCCTCGGCGACCTTGCCCGGCAGCCCGAACTCCTCACGGTCGCCGATCGTCTGCGAGACATCGGCGATACCGCAGTGTTCGCGGGACGACCACTCGCCGCCGCCTGGCACTCGTCGGAGCGTCCGGAGGTTCCCCACTTGGCGCTGTGGCACTCCATCGCGGTGATCCGGGAATGGCGGGGCGACGGCCACCTCGCGGCGTTGATCGACGCGCAGCTCGATCCCACCGAAGCCGTCGTCTTCCACGAGGCCAACCACCCCGACCCGAAGGCGCGACGCGTGCTCGGCAAGCGCATCACCCAGCTCACCCGGCAGTGGTCGGACGACGAGTGGGACGCCGCTGCAGAACGCTTGGTCACGCGAGACCTGGTCGCTCGCGCCGAGGGCAAGGAGCTGCTCACCGACGCGGGGGTAGCTCTCGACACGCACATCGAATCCCGCACCGACGAACTGTCATCGGCCATCTGGCGCGACGTCCCGGACGCCGAGGACCTGGTCAAGAGCGTTCGGCCCTACGTCAAAGCCGTCATCGACGCGGGGATCCTGCCCGGCACCAAGAAGCGCTGAAGCACACTGCCTGTTCGCCCACGACGAAACCCTCAGGTCCCGGGAATTGAATCCTCCGCACGCACGTTAGTTGAGTCGAACACGCTCAATCTTCCGTAGGAGGAAACGAATGCCGGCTTTCCTGGGACCCGAGGGTCCACGTCGCATCGATATCAGCCGTCTGATGAGCAGGGCCACGCAGTCCCTCCTCGGCGACGCCGCCACGTTCGCATCCGGACGTGGAGATTCAGAGCTCGACACACTGCACGTGCTGCGCACGATGGCCGAGCAGGACCCGACCCGCAGCCTCATGCAGCGAGCGGGAGCACAGCCACAGACCGTCGTCGACGCCGTGGAATTGCGCCTCCCCCAGACCCACACCGCCCCGAGTGGGGCCTCCGCACTGAGCAGCACCCTCAAGACCGCCATTCTCGAGGCCCATCACATCGCCCAAACCTTGGGCTCCACCTACATCGACCCCGAACACCTGTTCCTCGCGTTCGCTGCCGATCAGGAGCACATCGCCGGACGCCTGCTGGCGTCCGAGGGGATCACGCCGGACGGACTACAGACCGCAGTCAAGGGCGGATCGGTCGAACCCGAGTCGAACTCGAAGACACCGACGCTCGACAAATATGGCGTCGATCTCACTCAACGTGCCCGCGAAGGCGGCGTCGACCCAGTGATCGGCCGCAGCGACGAAATCCAGCAGACCATCGAGATTCTGTCCCGCCGCACCAAGAACAATCCAGTTCTCGTCGGTGAAGCAGGCGTCGGGAAGACTGCTGTCGTCGAAGGTCTTGCGCAACGCATCGTCGACGGCGACGTCCCGGATCGTCTGACGGGCAAGCGAATCGTTCAACTGGACCTGTCGTCGATGGTCGCGGGAACGCGGTACCGCGGCGACTTCGAAGAGCGCCTGACCAACGTGATCGACGAGATCGTCGCACACAAGGACGAACTCATCGTCTTCATCGACGAGGTCCACACCATCGCCGGTGCGGGCGGCGGAGCAGAGGGTGCGATGGATGCCGGAAACATCCTCAAGCCCAAGCTTGCTCGCGGAGAACTGCACATTGTCGGCGCAACCACACTCGACGAATACCGCAAGAACATCGAGAAAGACCCTGCTCTCGAACGTCGGTTCCAGCCGGTCACCGTGCCCGAACCGAGCGTGCCCGACGCCATCGCGATCCTCACCGGCCTGCGAAGCCGCTACGAGGAACATCATGGCGTTCGGTACACCGACGAGGCGATCACTGCGGCCGTCGAGCTGTCCGACCGCTACATCGGCGACCGTTTTCTGCCGGACAAAGCGATCGACCTCATCGACCAGGCGGGCGCACGCGCGCAGCTGAGCCAGCCGGGCGTGGACGTCGAAGGCATCGAAAAGCAGCTTGCTGCACTCGATGTCGAGAAGGAACGGGCGATCAACGACGAGAATTACGAGCGCGCATCACAACTTCGCGACGAGGCTACGACGCTGCAGGGGCGCCTGAACGGGACCTCTTCGGCAACGCTGGAGGTGTCCGCCGAGGACATCGCCGACGTCGTCTCTCGCGCGACGGGCATCCCCGCCAGCCAGATGACGCAGGAGGAAAAGGAACGTCTGCGGCTTCTGGAGTCGGAGTTACACCAGCGCGTCGTTGGCCAGGACGAGGCAGTGAAGGCCATCGCCCGAGCTGTGCGTCGTAGTCGGACCGGAATGAACGACCCGGACCGTCCCGTCGGTAGTTTCCTGTTCCTCGGGCCTACCGGTGTCGGCAAGACCGAGCTTGCAAAAGCCTTGGCTGCATCACTTTTCGGCGACGAGAAAAAGATGGTTCGCCTCGACATGAGCGAATTCGGTGAACGCCACACCGTGAGCAGGCTCGTCGGAGCACCTCCCGGATACGTCGGTTACGGCGAGGCGGGTCAGCTCACCGAGCAGGTCAGGCGCAACCCGTACTCGGTGATTCTGCTCGACGAAATCGAGAAGGCACACCCCGATGTCTTCGACACGCTACTTCAGGTGCTCGACGACGGCAGACTGACCGACGGACAGGGCCGAACCGTCAATTTCCGGAACACCGTGGTGATCATGACGAGCAACCTGGGCTCGGACATCATCTCGAGCAAGTCCGGTGGCTTGGGCTTCACGACGGGTACTGCCGACGAGAAGCCCTTGCGCGATCGGGTGATGGGTCGGCTACGCGAAGCGATGCGGCCGGAGTTCCTCAACCGCATCGACGAGATCGTGGTGTTCCGCAAGCTCGATACCGAACAGCTGCATTCCATCACCGATCTCATGCTCCAGGAAAGTCGAGAACGTCTGGCGGCGAAGGGCATCGAGATCACGTTCAGCGAATCGGCGGTCGACTGGCTCGCGTCCAACGGACATCAGCCCGAGTTCGGTGCTCGCCCACTGCGTCGATCGATCCAGCGGGCACTCGACGATCGCATCGCCGACCTGCTGCTCGACGACATCCTCACCGAGGGTGGCACGGTGTCGGTCGATGTTGCCGACGACGAGTTGGCGCTGAGCGTCGGCTGAGCGCTCCCCGTGCGCGTTTAGTGACCCTAGCGGGTCACTAAACGCGCACGGGGCCTTGCCATTTCTATCGTCCATTGCACTCTCTCGAATCACGGTGATCGCAACTGTGTTCGTCACGCGTTTTCATCCGTACGTTTCAGCGGAACCCCACGGCAATGCCGCCATGGTCCCGATGAAGCACCGGAGGAACCGAAGTCGATGCATCCGAAACCGATTCACACCAGAGTTGTAGCTCTGATCACCACCCTGGTTGCATGCACGGCGGTGCTGACGGCCTGCGCAGGTTCCTCGGATGCCGAGAAGACCGCCGACGGTGCAACGGTGTTCCGCTATCAGGGCTCGGCGAGTCAGGTGACCTTCCCTGAACTGGCGGACGACCTCGGCTATTTCGACAAAGTGGCACTCGACTGGGTAGGCGACACCACCAGCGGACCGCAGGACATACAGTCCGCAGCAACAGGCGACACCGACTTCGGCGGCGCATTCAACGGAGCCATCGTCAAGCTGGCCGCCGCGAAGTCCCCGATACAATCGGTCGTCTCGTACTACGGCGCCGACAAGGAGACCTTCAACGGCTTCTACGTGCTCGAAGACAGCCCGATACGCACTGCGCGAGATCTCATCGGCAAGAAAGTCGCGATGAACACGCTCGGCGCGCATGCGGAATTCATCATCAGAGAATGGTTGGCGCAGCAGGGACTGTCGAAAGACGAGATCGCGCAGGTCGAATTGACCGTCGTACCCCCGGTCAACACTGAACAAGCGCTACGCCAGGGACAGATCGATGTCGGAACACTCGGTTCCGTCTTCCGGCAGACTGCCACCGAACGCGGTGGCCTTCGCGAGCTCTTCACCGACGAATCCCTGTACGGCACATTCTCGTACGGTACCTACGTGCTGCGGAAAGACTTCATCGAGAAGAACAAGGACGCCGTCGCGGACTTCGTTCAAGGCGTTGCACGTGCCATCCGGTGGACGCAGACCGTCCCCCGCGAGGAGGTCATTGCCAAATACAAGAGCATCATCGCAGCCCGAGGTCGCAACGAAAACCCTGACCTCGTCGACTACTGGAAAAGCTCGTCCGTAGCTCCCGGCGGAGTCATCGCGGACCGGGAGTTCGAGATCTGGATCGACTGGTTGAAGCGAAACGAGAATCTCGCCGACGGCATCACGCCGGGAGACATCTACACCAACGAGTTCAACCCATACGCCAACGGCACGTACCCGGAAGACAGCGACTCCAACGGACTTGCGCTGCAGGTGGCGAAATGACCATCAGCACACCGAAGCTGACCCTCGATGGTGTCACGAAGGAATTCACAGTACGCGGAGAGCAGGAGACGTTCACCGCCGTCGAGAGCATCGACCTCGAAGTGGCGGCCGGGGAATTCCTCGTACTCGTAGGACCGAGCGGCTGCGGCAAGTCCACGTTGCTCGACCTACTCGGGGGCCTGACCGAGCCAACGGCCGGCAGGATTCTGCTCGACGGACGGCCGATCAACGGCCCAGGGTTGGACAGAGGGATCGTGTTTCAGCAGTACGCACTGCTGCCGTGGCGAACTGCGCGCCGCAATATCGAATTCGGCCTCGAAGCCAAGGGCTTACCGAAAAAGGTGCGGCGTGAGATCGCGCAACGCTATCTCGAACTCGTCGGACTCGAAGCATTTGCCGACCGATATCCACACGAGCTCTCCGGCGGGATGAAACAACGCGTTGCCATCGCCCGCAGCCTGGCGTTCGACCCCGAAGTACTCCTGATGGACGAGCCGTTCGCGGCCTTGGACGCTCAGACCCGCGAATCACTCCAGGACGAACTGCTGCGCATCTGGAAGGCCACCGGTAAGACCATTGTGTTCATCACCCATGGCATCGACGAAGCGATCTATCTGGGGCAACGTGTCGCGGTCTTGACCTCACGCCCCGGACGCATCAAAACAATCGTCGACGTCAACATCGACCGCGCTGTCCAAGATGTGCGATCCGACGTCCAGTTCCGCTCACTGCGTCACCATGTGTGGTCGCTGCTCCAGGGCGAAGTGGAACGAGCGCAGTCGACCGAACTCGAAGCGGCAGGAGCATCTCATGGTTGATCTACAGGTACGGCCACAGGTCCGAGTCGATACATCGCCGTCACGGAGCAAGCGCGGGCTGTCGGTGAGCTGGCGAATAATCAAGCCGCTCATCGCGATCGCCCTGTTCCTCGGCATCTGGGAACTCGCACCGCGACTGGGACTCGTCGACGAAGTCTTCCTGCCTCCATTTTCGGTTGTCAGCGAGGCTTTCGTAGAACTGATAGTCAACGGTCAGCTATGGGAACACCTGGCTGCCAGCTTGTCCCGAGCTCTCACCGGGTTCAGCATTGCCATCGTGATCGCGATACCGCTGGGGGTCGCAATCGGCTGGTACAAACCCGTCGCCGAGTTTCTCGGACCAATCCTCGAACTGTTCCGCAACACCGCAGCTCTCGCCCTCCTGCCGGTCTTCATTCTGATCCTGGGCATCGGTGAGACGTCCAAGATCGCACTCGTTCTGTACGCCAGCGCATTTCCGATTCTGCTCAATACAATCTCGGGTGTGCGCACAGTCGATCCGCTCCTCGTCAAATCTGCCCGCTCACTCGGGCTTCCCGCATTGAAGTTGTTCCAGAAGGTGGTTCTGCCTGCTGCGGTGCCGACGATCTTCACGGGCATCCGGATGGCGGCCGCGTCATCGATTCTCGTATTGATCGCCGCCGAGATGGTCGGAGCCAAAGCAGGACTCGGCTACCTCATCACCGCGTCGCAATTGAACTTTCAGATCCCGAACATGTACGCGGGCATCATCGCGATTTCACTCGTCGGACTTACCTTCAACGGTGTCATCGTCGCTGTCGAACGTCGGTTCTCACGTTGGCGTCCACAGAACTAGGAGAGCACATGACCCGAAAGCAACTGCACCTCAACGCATTCTTGATGGGCGTAGGACATCACGAGGCCGCGTGGAGGCATCCACGCACGGACGCAACCCGCGTGCTCGACGTGGCCCACTTCCAGGGGCTCGCGCAACTGGCCGAGCGAGGGAAACTCGATTCGGTCTTCTTCGCGGACACCCTGGCGACGGGGCCACGGATCCGCAACAATGCGCCCGCGATCTTCGAACCCATCACCTTGCTCACCGCGATGGCCGCCGTGACCAGCCGCGTCGGATTGATCGCCACAGCATCCACGGGCTACAACGAACCATTCAATCTCGCCAGGAAATTCACTTCGCTCGACCACATCAGCGGCGGGCGCGCTGGGTGGAACATCGTCACCTCCGGGGGCGTGGACGAGGCCGCGAACTTCGGCTACGACGAGGTTCCCGATCATGCCGGACGCTATGACCGCGCCGCAGAATTCGTCGACATCACCACTGCGTTGTGGACAAGCTGGGACGAGGACGCTCTGGTTCTCGACGAGGGTTCGGGCGTCTTCGCCGACAGCGACAAGGTCCATGCAATCGACCATCGAGGACCTCGATTCTCGGTACGTGGACCACTGAACTCGCCACGATCGGTGCAGGGCCGCCCACTGCTGGTGCAGGCCGGATCCTCGGAGAGTGGGCAGGCATTTGCAGCGCGGTACGCCGAAGCTGTGTTCACCGCGCAGCGCACCCTCGCCGAAGGGCAGCACTTCTACCAAACGTTGAAGTCGCGCCTGGCGGAGTTCGGCAGGGCACCGGACGAGCTCAAAGTATTACCCGGCATCGTGCCGTATCTGGCATCGACCGAGGCCGAAGCGATCGCCCTCGAAAGAGAATTCACGGATCTTATTTCTCCGGAGTATTCACTGCGACAGCTGTCGTGGATGCTCGGCACCGACCTGACCGCTCACTCGTTGGATTCACCGCTACCGCCGTTACCTCCCATCGAGCAGATTCGAGGTAACAAAAGCCGGTATCAGCTGGTGAAAAACCTCGCCGAGACCGAGGACCTGACCGTGCGGCAGCTGATCGGTTTGCTCGGCGGCGGACGCGGGCACCGCACGTTCGCCGGAACGCCCGAGCAACTCGCCGACGAACTCGAGCTGTGGTTCGACGGCGGCGCAGCCGACGGATTCAACATCATGCCGCCCTATCTACCTGGCGGCCTGGACATCTTCGTCGACCATGTCGTGCCCATCCTTCAACAGCGCGGACTGTTCCGAACCGAATACACCGAAACCACGCTGCGCGGCCACTACGGCCTCGAGTCCCTTCCATCCACTATCACTGCTCCGAGAGGTTGACCATGTCGACATCCTTCGCCACCCAGCAGTTCACGACGACCAAGCTCGGCCAGCACATCGGCGCGCGCATCGACGGTGTCAGCCTCGGCGGCCGACTCGACTCCGCCGTCGTGGAACAGATCCGCGCGGCGCTGCACGAACACAAGGTCATCTTCTTCCGGGGCCAGCACCACCTCGACGACGATGCCCAGTACTCGTTCGCCGAGCTACTCGGCACTCCGACGACGCCCCACCCCACGGTCACCTCCCGCGGTGTGAAGACGCTCGCCATCGACTCCGAGTACGGCAAGGCCAACAGCTGGCACTCCGATGTCACGTTCGTCGACCGCATCCCGAAAGCATCGATCCTGCGTGCCGTTGCATTGCCTGCCTACGGCGGGACCACCGTGTGGGCGTCGTCGACGGCGGCGTACAACTCGCTCCCCGAGTCGCTGAAGGCGCTCGTCGAGAAGCTGTGGGCAGTACACACGAACGTCTACGACTATGCAGCGACGTCCGCCGAACGCATTGCCGACGACAAGACTGCCGAGTACCGCAAAGAGTTTCAGTCCACCTACTTCGAGACCGAACATCCGGTCGTTCGAATTCACCCGGTCACAGGTGAGAAGACACTGGTACTCGGACACTTCATCAAGAACTTCGTGGGCTTGTCATCGCAGGAATCAACCACGCTCTTCACCTTGCTGCAGGATCGAGTCACCAAGCTGGAAAACACTACTCGGTGGTCCTGGCAACTTGGAGACGTTGCCATCTGGGACAACCGTGCCACCCAGCACTACGCCGTCGCGGATTACGGCGATCAACATCGGCGCTTGGAGCGCATCACCCTGGCAGGAGATATTCCCGTCAGCGTCGACGGCGCCGCGAGCCGCTCGATCGCAGGCGATGCTTCGGGGTACTCGGTGATCGACCCGGGCTGAGTCAAAGCTCGGTCCATCGGGGGATACTGTGGCGATGATCCTCGAACACGCTCTGCTCGATGTCACCCCGGACCGCGCTACGGAGTTCGAAACGGCGTTCGCGGAGGCGTCGACGATTATCTCGTCGATGCCCGGGTTCCTGAGCGTGCGGCTCTCGCGTGGGATCGAGAATCCACATTCGTACTTGCTACTGGTCGAGTGGGAGACCCTAGAGGACCACACGCAGGGGTTCCGGCAGTCCAGCGAGTACCTGCAGTGGAAGGCGTTGCTGCACCACTTTTACGATCCATTTCCGGTTGTCGAACATTTCACGCCCGTACTTCAGTCGTGAGAGCTACCTTCGAAGGCAACCCCTCAGAAGGAGAAGTTCGTGCCCAACGCATCGTCGTACGTATCGAAGCAGGACAGCCTCGAGATCAACCTGACCAGCTGGCCCACGCCGGTGGCTCCCGCTCGTGGCGTCGTCCAGATCGCACACGGCCTCGCCGAGCACGGCAGTCGATACGCCCGCTTCGCCCGCGCGCTCAACGATGCCGGATTCCATGTCGTCGCCTCCGACCACCGCGGTCACGGTGAGTCGATCACCGTGACCCCGGGAGATTTGGGCCCGAGCGGTTTCGCCGCCTTGTGGGCCGACATCGAACAGCTCGGCGAGGCACTGCTCTCGGACTACCCGGATCTGCCACTGTTCCTGTTCGCCCACTCGATGGGTTCGTTTGCGGCCCAGCATGTCCTGATCGAACGATCCGATCTTTACGGAGGCGTCGTCCTGTCGGGGTCGACCGCGATCGACGTGACCGCAGCAGCGATGGCTGATTCTCCGGCCGCTGATCTCAGCGTGTTCAACAGTGCTTTCGAGAACCGCACCGGCTACGAATGGCTCTCGCGAGACGAGACCGAGGTCGACGCCTACGTCGCCAATCCGCTGTGTGGTTTCGACCTACCGCAGGCCACCGTTCCCGCACTCTTCGCCGAGGCCGACAAGCTCGCCGACCCCCACAAGCTCGGTGAGATTCGTTCCGACCTTCCTCTGCTGTTGGCGTCGGGCTCCGACGATCCCCTTGCCGGAGGCGGTCAACTCATCGAACTTCTCGCATCCCGCTACCGCGAGGCAGGGCTGAGCGACGTCACCGTTCACATCTACCCGGGCGCCCGCCACGAAATCCTCAACGAGACCAATCGCGACGAGGTCACCGCGGACATCGTCGGTTGGCTGACCGAACACGCTGGACGGGGCTAGAGTCGTCGGAGATTCACCGGCTGCCCGTCCTCAGGGAAGGGAAGCGACGTGAAGTTCAGCGGTGCAACGTAATCGGGGTCGACCGTCCAATCGAAGTCCAACAACACGTGATGCATGATCGTCTTGATCTCGGCGCCCGCGAAGAACATCCCGATGCACTTGTGGACACCGCCCCCGAACGGCTCCCACGCATAACGATGAATCTTGTCCTCGCGGCGATCTGCAGCGAACCGTCCAGGATCGAATGTTTCCGGATTCGGCCAGTACTGAGACATGTGGTGTGTGAAGTGCGGAGCAACTGAGGCGTACGTCCCCGCGGGGACGTACTTTCCTTGCACCTCGGTATCTTTCACCGCGCGCCGAGCCACCACCGGTGTCGGTGACACCAGCCGCAAGCACTCTTTCATCACCAGATCGAGGTTGCCGAGTTCGTCCAACTGGTCGAGAGTCGGAGATCGCGTACCCAGCGCGCGCGACTCGGCTCGGCACCTTTCCCGCCACTGCGGGTGTTGGCCGAGATACTGCATCATCGTCGACAGTGTGATCGTCGAGGTGTCGTGAGCAGCCATGAGCAAAAAGATCATGTGGTCGATCACTTCATCGTCGGTGAAGCGTTGCCCGGTATCGGATTCGATGTGGCACAGCACTGAGAAGAGATCGTCGGTTTCGGTGGCGCGCCGCGCCGGGAGGTAGCGCCGGAAAAACTTCTCGAGAACACCCCTGGCATCCAGGCCGCGTTTCCAGCGCGTCCCCGGCAGGCGGTACCGGACGATCGACGTCGCCGCCTGGACGCAGGCAACGAAACTGGCGTTGATTCCTTCGATCTCCGCGTCGGTACTCCCCTCGGCGCCGCCCATGAAAATACTGGTCGCAACATCGAGCGTGAGCGCTTTCAACGCCGGGTACACACAGAATTTCTCGCCGGCCACCCACGCGTCGAGACCCGCCGAGACAACCGGATTCAACGACTCCACCGACTTGCACAGCCGGTCACGAGTGAAGGCCTGCTGCATGATTCGGCGATGACGCAGGTGCTCATCGGAGTCAAGCAGCATGAGACCGCCATGAAAGAACGGACCGATCAGTAGCGACCACCCGTCGCTGTTGACGAATGCCTTGTCCTTGTTCTGCAGAACCTCTTGGCATGCGTCTGGACCGAGCACCGTGATCCAACGCTGTCCCGCCATGGTCAACCACGACACGTCGCCGTAGGTGTCCCAGCGACTCCGGAACAATGTGAGCGGATCCCGGATGTACTCGAGCGTGTGCCCGACGAGCGGCAGCCCTCCGTCTCCCGACACCGGTTCGAGTAGCGAACCGGCAGGTGGAGCAGCAAGAATTCTCGCCATCACGAACCTCCATTCATCTGACAAGCGATCCTGTCAGATTGACAGTAGTGTGCGTCACATCCGGTCGATCTGTCAACATCTATCCATGACACCTACGACGCGTCGCTACGCGGGCATGAGCGCCGATGACCGCGCATCCGATCGTCGTGCACGACTGCTCGAAGCAGGCCTCGAAGTCTTCGCTGCCCGCGGAGCCTCGGGCGCTACAGTGACGGCAATCTGCGCGCAGGCGAAACTCACCGAGCGCTACTTCTATGAAAGCTTCGGCAGCAGAGATGAACTGCTGCAGCAAGTGGTCGACGCAGTGTCCAACGAAATTCGAACCGATGCTCTCGATGCACTCCACTCCCCCGCGTCGACCGTCGAACAACAGGTAGAAAATGCCATCTCCGCGTTCGTCGCAGTCTTGACCGAGGACACGCGTAAGGGGCGGGTCGCGATGATCGAATCCAACGCTGTCGACTCGCTACGCACCCATCGACGAGAATCGATGCGCGACTTCGCGCGCCTGGTAGCAGGCGAAGCCCACGATCTCTATGGAGACAACGCCTGGCCGGAGCCGGAGTCCGAGATCAATGGCCTTCTGTTCATCGGAGGCCTCGCGGAACTCGTCGTCGCCTGGTTGAACGACGAGATCGACGTGACACCGAAGCAGATCGTCGACGCCGCCACCCGGCAGTTCGTCTCCACCGCGCATCGCTGACCACCGCTACAGTGGACCGAGTGGCCCACGCACGCAGGTCGAGCACCTCCACCCCCACCGACAAGACCTGCGCGTCCTGTGGCCGGCGCATCGAGTGGCGCAAGAAGTGGGAGAAGAGCTGGGATGACGTCAAGTACTGCAGTGATACCTGTCGGCGGCAAAAGGTGAGCGCGTCGGATCACCAACTCGAGACCAAGATCAAGGAGTTGCTCGACGCCCGATCCCGCGACTCGACCATCTGTCCGTCCGACGTGGCCCGCGCAATGTCCGACGATGGTTGGCGAGATTTGATGGAACCGGTCAGGCGGGCAGCCCGACGCCTCGTCGACGCGGGCGAAGTGGAGATCACGCAGAAGGGCTCGGTGGTCGAACCGTCGACTGCGAAAGGCCCTATCAGGATTCGATGGAAGCGCTGACGTGCGCTGCGCGCCCGTGAGCGCTTTGGTACGTCCGGCTGTACCCAAACACGCACGGGGAGGTCAGCGCCCGTGAGCGAATTGGTACGTCCGGGTGTTACCGAACACGCACGGGCAGGTCAGCGTGGGAGTGCATCCAGGTTCGTTTTGAGCAACAGCACGTTGTAGTCGGACCACCGAGATGCGGTGAAGTACAGTTCGTTTCCGCTCGTCACCGGGTGGATGTACGGGGCATAGATTCCGCCGGCGGCCTGGCGTGCGTTCAGCAGTGTCGTCGGCGCGCTCCATGGACCTTCGGGCTTCAAAGACGTCCGAGCCAAGATTGTTCGATCGATCTCGTTGCCGTACAACATGACATAGCGCTTCAGGTGATCGTTCCAGGCGACGGACAATTCGCTGACAGGCTCGGTGACCGTGGACACCGAGTCGGCGACGTTCTTCGACCACGGCTTGGCTGGATCCTGCGTGGAATATTCGTACGCGCCCAGATCGAGGATATCCGCCGGCTTCACTCTCGCAACGAACGCGGCTCCGAAACGGCCGTTGGGCGTACCGAACTGGTAGATGAAGTCATCCTCGCCCTGGCCTTTCGCATACGCGTTCATCTGGTACTTGCCGTTGCTTTCCTCGACCTGGGGCAAGCCCTCGATAGTGATGCCTGTGTTCACCCGGATCGTCTGCGGTGCGGTCGTCCAGGTCTGGCCGTTGTCCGCGGAGGTCGCGATCGCCGAGAAGTTGGTGACCCAGCGACCGGGGGTGCCCCACTGCCGAACCGACATGTAGTTCATGTACTGCGTGTCGCCGATTGCGATTGCCGCCGTGGGAATGACGGTGTCCTCGACTCCTGCGAGACCGAGACTCGGCACCACTTCGCTTGCGAACTTCGGCGTTGCGGCCTGAACCACGGCACCCGAATTCGAGTCTCCGGGCACTCCGTCGGTGACAGTGATGCCGTCGGCCAGGTTCTTGTCGCCGGACCGCATGAGAACATTGCTGCGCCATTGGGCGCCGGATGCGGAGCAGTTTCCGAACGTGTCACCGAACGCCATCAGCGTCTGACCCTTGCCGTTGTCCCAGCTGATTCCGAGGTCGGTACCCGAGATTCCGAAACGGTCATAGGTGCTGTTCTGGCTGAGTGGACCGGTGACCCACGCAACCGACGAGGTATTGCCGGTGATCGACGGAAGAGCCCCCTGCGGTCCGCGTGGATTCTTTTCCGGTCCCCCGCCTGCGCTGCCGGAGGATCCGAGCAGCGGCGAGGACCCGGGCCCGCCAATGCCTCCACACGGCTCGGCGCTCACGGTCGGTGCCGACAGAACGCCGAGCCCACTCGCCACCAGAGCAAGAACGGCCCCTACCGCTATTTGCCGACTCCGTGCACGCATAGACGTCCCCCATCGACCCGTGTGACTCGTGTTACTCATGAGACTGATGAGGTGAGTGTTGCGTAAATGCTCGCCTTGCGCAACAAATGAGGGCATGTCGATGCTTGACAAATCGCACATTGTCAGAATTACAGCAATGAGATTAGCGGCGATGCATCGATTTTCCGTCACTAGGAACAACGGGCGCCTCGCCGACTGTTGAACAAGTTATGACTATCTACAAGAGTGTCAATCCTGCCAACGGCACAACCGTGAAGGAGTTCGAGACTCTCGATACACCGGGCGTCGAACGCGCACTTGCTTCGGCGCACGCCGGATACCAGACATGGCGCGCCACCTCACCCGGGCATCGCGCCGACACCCTTCGGCGAGTCGCCGACCTGTACACCGAGCGCGCCGACGAACTTGCTCGGAGCATTTCGATCGAAATGGGCAAGCCCTTGACGGAGGCCCTCGGCGAAGTTCAGCTTTCGTCGTCGATCTACCAGTACTACGCCGACCAAGGGCCAGCGCTACTGGAGGAAGAGCGCCTCGACGTGCCCGGTGCGGAAGAGTCTGTTCTGCAACGTAAACCAATCGGTGCGCTCATCGGCGTGATGCCGTGGAACTTCCCGTACTACCAGGTCGCGCGATTCGCCGCACCGAACCTGATGCTGGGCAACACAATTCTGCTGAAGCATGCACCGAACTGTCCGCAGTCTGCGTTGCTGATGGAAGAGATCTTCCAGCAGGCCGGCCTCCCGGCCGATGCTTACATCAACATCTTCGCCACGAACGAGCAGATCGCAGACATGATTGCCGATCCACGCGTCCAGGGCGTCTCGCTCACCGGCAGCGAGCGAGCGGGCACCAGCGTCGCCGAGACTGCTGGACGCAACCTCAAGAAGGTCGTGTTGGAACTCGGCGGCTCGGATGTGTTCATCGTTCTCGATACCGACGACATGGATGCGACGGTCGAGTCCGCCACGCGGGCCAGGCTCTCGAACGCAGGCCAAGCATGTAACGCCGCCAAGCGAATTCTCGTCACCGAGCAGTACTACGACGAGTTCGTCGGCAAGCTGACCGCGTCGTTCGCGGCGACCAAGACCGGCGACCCGCTCGACGAGAAGACCAGTCTCGGCCCTTTGTCCTCGCAGACAGCCGCCGACAATCTCATCGAACAGATCGACGACGCCGTGTCCAAGGGCGCAACGCTCCTCACCGGAGGTAAGAAGGTCGACGGCCCGGGAGCGTACGTCGAGCCCACTCTCCTCGCCGACGTCACGCCTGACATGCGCGCCTACGCCGAAGAACTGTTCGGTCCGGCAGGTGTCGTCTACAAGGTCAAGGACGCCGAGGAGGCCATCGCACTGGCTAACAACTCTGCCTTTGGCCTCAGCGGATCGGTGTGGAGCACCGATCTCGACAACGCGAAGACCGTGGCCGAACAGCTCGATGTGGGAATGGCATTCGTCAACGAACACGGCACGACGCTCCCCGGCCTGCCCTTCGGTGGCGTCAAACGTTCCGGTGTCGGCCGCGAGCTCGGACCGTGGGGCATGGACGAGTTCGTCAACAAGAAGCTCGTGCGAGTCTCCAAAAAGTAAGCGCACAACAACATTGGCGGCCGGGTCGATCTTCGACCCGGCCGTTTCTTCTCGCTCGGCCGGCATCGAGGACACTGGCTGACCGCATTCGCAGAGACCATCGGTGTGCACGACATCGACATCTTCTGCGAAGGGATCTCCCATGAGCACTGCACCGTCCCACTACACACGGATTGCCCTGGCCGAACACCTCGTCGACTCGGTTCAGGACACCCAGTTCACACAGCAAACCGGTTCGATCTCACCGATCGAGCTGGACGAGGTACTGGTTCGCATCGACTTCGTTCAGATCACCGCAGCATTCACCGATCTCATGCGCGCCGACGCCGAGATTCCGGTGCCGCCCTACGCGGTCGGCGACACCGTAGGCGGCGCAGCAGTTGGTACGGTCATCGCATCCCGATCGCCGTCGTACGTCCGCGGTGACCTCGTCCTCACCATAGCCGGATGGAGCGACCACCAGGTCGTTGCGGCACAACGACTTACCAAGCTCGACCGCGATATCGTGCCGAGCCCGGCGTTCTACCTCAACCACGGGATAACTGCGTATCACGGCATGGTCGACGTCGTGAAGGCCGGAAAGGGTGATGTCGTCTACGTGTCCGGTGCCGCGGGAGGCGTCGGGTCCCTTGCCGGCCAGATCGCGAAAATCCGTGGGGCTACCGCTGTGATCGGAAGTGCAGGTACCGACGAAAAAGTTCGCTACCTCATCGAGGAGCTTCACTTCGATGAGGCTTTCAATTATCGCAATGGTGATGTAGTGGACCAACTCTCGACCGCGGCTCCCGACGGAATCGATGTCTTTTTCGACAACGTCGGCGGAGATCAGTTCGAAGCTGCAGTGCAGGTGGCCAATCCCGGTGCACGATTTGCGTTGTGCGGCGCCATGTCCAGCCAGATTTCAAAAGATCGCGATGCGTGGCCACGTCTGAACCTCATGACGGCGATCACGAAAAATCTCAGCATCTTTCCGTTCGCGACCTATCACACAGCGGAGCAAATCGAATCGTGGTCAGTCCACTTCGATCGGTGGTTGGCGGAAGGGACACTCGTTTTTCCGCAGACGCTCCTGCGCGGACCGATCACGGACGCCCCGCAGGCGTTACGGAATCTGGTCGCTGGTCGATACCGAGGAAATGTCGCACTCGAACTGGAACACCGTGCGCACTGACACTCAGAACACGTATTTGTCCAGCACGTCATACACCTGATCGACGGCGAGCCACGCGAACAGGAATGCACACGCCCCGAGCGTGAGGTTGGTGAACCAGCCGTTACGCCACCGACGGGGAACACGATCCGAATTGAGAAGCCGCAGCAGGGTCACGGCGAGGAACGGCATGAAGATCGCACCCAGCACGCCGTAGGCGAGGACGAGCCCGATGGGTTGGTCGAGCCAGAGCAGGCACATCGGCGGGAACGTCAGCCACGCGACGTACCATTTGAAGTACTTGCCCCCCACTCTCGTGTCGTCGTGTCCCTGCTCCAACCCTTTGATGTTGCCGACGAAATCGGCGAACATCAGACTGACACCGTTCCAGACTCCGATCAACGACGAGAACGATGCGGCCCAGAATCCGATCAGAAAGACATGACCGAAGAGCACGCCGTACCGGTCGGTGAGCACATCTGCCAACTGGATCAGGCCCTTGTCGCCGGTACTGATGGCAATCTGTGCCGAGTACAGCAATTCCGCTCCGACGATCAGCATTGCCAGCACGAACACACCGGAGATGACGTATGCCATCGCGTTGTCGATGCGCATGACCTTCATGAATTTCGGTGTGATCCAACCTTTCTCGCGTAGCCAATAGCCGTAGGCAGCAAGCGTGATGGTGCCGCCGACACCGCCGGCCAAGCCGAGAACGTAGACGATCGAACCGTCGGGAATGGTGGGCACGATCCCTTTGACGAGGGCGGGAACGTTCGGAACCGCCACCGCCGCCGCACCGATCACCGTCACGAACATGATGCCCACGAACACGGTGATGATCTTCTCGAAGAAGCCGTAGCTGCCGAACCAGATCAACGCGAACCCGAGGATTCCCGACGCGATCGCTACGACTTTGAGGTCCAGGGACGGAAACAGCGCGACGATGGGCAGCGCACTCGACGACATCGCGGCGGCCCCGTAAACGAAACCCCAGATCACGATGTACGGGGCGAAGTAGACGCTCGTCCATTTCCCGAGCGTGCGCCAACCTTGGAAGATCGTGTTGCCGGAAGCAAGTGTGTAGCGACCGGCGCCTTCGACGAGCACGACTTTCATGATTACGCCGATGATCACCACCCACAGCAGGGCGTAGCCGTACTTCGAGCCTGCCACCAGTGTCGCGACCAAGTCTGCCGCACCGATTCCGGTTGCCGCGACCACCAATCCAGGCCCGACGACCTTCCACTTCGGTGGCGCCGTCGACTCTGCTACCGAGTCGCCGCGGTGTTCGGTCATCGATTTCTCCTAGCGCTGTCCGTTTTGCGTGATCCGTCTCACTCTTGCACAGCGGCAGACGAACGGATATCGGACGCGCCCGTCGAAACACGCCTGGTGGTCGGGCCGAATGGGGCTACCGCGGGCGACCTGTAGTTAGATCGACAGTCATGGCGTCCACGAGCAATCCCGCGTTTCCAAGCGACCGAGCACAGCGCACGACACTTCTCACCGGCTCGGCACCGAAAGACCGAGCGAACTTCTGGACACTGTCCGAGCACATCGCGTACACCGACATTCGTAGCATCGTTGCGGACTACATCAACACAACGATCTCCGATCCAGCCAACACACAGCGTCATCATTGGGCAGTGGAAGCTCTACCCTCGACGGACGCTCCGCCGAACGAGCGTCGACTGCTCACCCTCACGTGCGGAGCTCTGGAGACCCTCTTCGTCACCGAGTTCACCAACGACGAGGACGACTCGATCGAGCTGGAGATGACCGTCAACACCGCACTGTCCGAGGATTATTCGGGTTCGCAGTTGGACATAGCGACAGATGTCGTCACTGCAGCAAAGGGGATCTACGCTTCACACGATGTGTGGTCGTGGAGGATCGATCTGGGGGCACTGCTCACCGACGACTCCGAGGTCGACTTCGGAATCGGCGACGATCTGTTCGACGACCTTGCGTACTCACTCAACTCGACGTTGATGGCAGAACGACCTGATGTGGCCGATCACAGCGAAGACCTCGCAAGTGACCTGGTAGCCGAGGCGTACCGGCAGCTCCGAGACTCCGAGCTGGACGACAGCGAACAGAAAGGCTAGACGACCCGAATATCTGACGGGACCAGCATTTCGTACCGGCCATCGGTGGCGTTCCACACCTGGATCATCTCGCCACGCTTGCTCGCACTGTGCGCGACGAACACCCGACCGCGGTATGCCACAACACATCGCAGACCCCTCGCGAACGTGTACCGATGAGACGGATGGGAATCGCCGCCAACCAGATCGACAAGTGCGCCCCGTGTAGACGTCGGCGGCGTAGCGCTCAGCAGATGTTCGGCGCGCAGCGCGAAGGGCGCTTCGTGCTCCACGTGGTACGGCGGCGAGACATCGACGTCGTCCGCAACGGATATGCGTGCCACTGAAAACTGGCCATCTGAATCACGTTGCACCGGACTGTAACCCGCATCGCGAAGAGTCGCCATGGTTTCGCTCGGCGAGGCAGTGAACCCGAGAACCGTGGTGGCGAGAATCATCGCGCCCAGCTTGCTTGCTCGGCGGTTCGCGTGAATCTCGGCCACGAGCGCTTCGTCGTCTACCAACACTACGCACGAGACTGCGACGACGCTGATCGATCCGTGGGTCCGCGCCACGTCGTTCACGAGGTATGTCAATGCTTGGGGCACATCGGATGTCGAGAATTTCGATAGATCGGAGAGCACTTCGGCGGCGGACAGTCCATTGTCGAATCCACGCCGCACACTCGCCCGGTCGAACCTCCACGTCGTTGCGGCACCGGCCGATTCACGGTCGGCAACGCTGTCGAAGAATCGTGCCAGCGCAGCCTCCGGCGGACCGACACGATCGCGGTCGAGTCCGCGCCGATGGTCGCGCGGGTATGCGCGCTCGACATCAACTGTGTTGCGGCAGGGTACACATCTCCTTCGATCAGCGCGTGCGCCAGAGGTGTCGTTGCCCCCAGAGCCAGCACCCCCATGAGGGTTGCTTCACGAAGCGCCAACGCGAGCAGGTCACGCCTGGCCCCGACCTGCAAGCATGGGCAAGCCCACTCGAGCATGCACTCCACTCCGGCTTCGTCGACGAAACCCGTTCCTTCGGCCAGCTTTTGGTGCGCACGTATGACTGCGCTGCGGAACGCGCGGGGTGAGATCCCGCGCGATTCGTCGGTGATCTCGTTGTACGTCGCGAGAAACCCGTAGTGACTGTCCCACCATGTCTGCAGAAGCGACGCACCTCGCGCTCCCCCGTCCGACGCCTGCCAGGTCGCCGCGGTGTCGGCGGGAACGAGCGTTGACGGGCCAGTGGGTGTTTTCCGGCGGCCCTTCGGCGGAGGTGGAGATTGAACGTGGAGGAGATCCGCCATATTCGCCAGCTCGAGCGCCATCTGAATATCCTCGGATTCCGCATGAAAGTCCTTGGCGAAACCCTTGATCGTACGCACGCCGACGGTCCCGGATTTCAGAAGTACGACCGGCGTAGCCCGTGCGGCGTCGATGATGTTCGACACGAGCTCGACAATGCGCACCAGGCGGGTCGCGGCTTCCGACTCGACGTGTCCGGTGGACACCGGACCGGTGCCATACTCCGGCGCTGATCGATGGAACGGCAGAGTCCAGTCGGGACCGAGCAGAGCCAGCGTCACCTCGAACGATATCGAGACCGGCCCGTTGGCGAGCTGCATGGCCAATCCTCGCTGCACGGACCACGCCCCCAGCGACGTGGCGGTGAGGTACACCGGGTGCGGATAAAGATTCGAATCCGTTTGGGCAGCGCGTAAGAGCAGTCTTTGTTCGTCCTCCGGTGCTGATGCCACGAGCGCTCGGATCTCCGCCGGGTGTGCGATGACGCTGCGTAGTCGTCCGACCACCTCGGCCTTCGGCCCGTCGGCTCGCAATCCCAGTTTGGTGCTCATGGGCCGCAGAACCGCCAGGGCCGCGGCATCGAAAAACTGCTCGATACTCACCCCATACGAACGACCGTAGATCGGAAACTTCTCGACCGGCACGATCACGTCTTCCGACAGCCACGCCAATTGCAGTTCCGCGAGATCCCGGACGATGGCTATCACTTCCGAGCGTTCGGCGCCGTCGAGCACACGGCATACCGCGTCGAGGGTGGCTGGTTCACCCAACCGTCCACACAGCTCCACCGCACTCAACACCTCGATCGAGGGCAGCGGCAGCCGTCGGTATGCCTCGGACACCGAGGAGACGTCGGTGAGGCGCTCGGCCAGCTCATCGAGGTCCGACGGCCACGGCACCTCCGTAACCTCGCGGCGGCGAAGAATGACTGCCAACTCCGCGGCGCTCGACGACCCGAGTCGTTCTCGGACGGCTTTCGCGGCAGCGCTGATCATGCGCGCAATGCTATCGACTCCTCAGCGGGCTGTTCACTTCACGGACGCACCGGCACCTGCCCGAGCAGTGAACACCGTTGGCGCCGGGAAACCGCCGTCAGCGATATCACGAGTGACGGCATCGCTGACTGCGGAGACGTCGGCGACCGGCACCACGGAGATCACGCAACCACCGAAACCTCCGCCCGTCATCCTCGCACCGAGCGCACCGTGCTCGACGAGTGATTCAGCGATGAGATCGATGTGGGGCGTGGTGATCTCGAAGTCGTCCCGCATCGAGGCATGAGACCGAATCATCAGGTCGCCGACTCGTCGGAAATCACCGGCCGACATCGCGGCGGCACAGTCGAGGACGCGCTGATTCTCGGTCAGAATATGACGGGCTCGCCGACGGTCCACCTCGTCCTCGATGCGATCCAGAACCCCCTCTACACCCTGGGCCCGGCGCAGTGAACCAAGCCCAAGGGCGTGGGCGGCCCTGGTGCAGGACTCCCGACGAGATGCATACTCTCCCGTCGAGTGCTGATGCGCAGCATTGGAATTGACCACCAGCAGCGCGAGCCCGTTCGCGGCCGGATCGAATACCACCGGACGAACCGATGAGTCGTCGAAATCGATGAGCAATGCCCTATCGACCTCGCCGTGCAACGACGCCAGCTGGTCCATCAGTCCAGTGGGCGCGCCGACGAAGTCGTTCTCGCCACGCTGAGCGATACGGGCAACATCGATACGATCGAGGTTGGTATCGGTAGCGGCGTTCATCGCCAGCAGTACCGCACATTCGAGGGCAGCCGAGGACGACAACCCCGCACCGATCGGAACCCCACTGCTCACCTCCATCGTGCCGCCGACTACCGGGTGACCCGAACCGGCCAGAGCCCAGACCACACCGGCCGGGTACGCCGACCAGCCGTCGACGTCACCGGGTCGAGCAGTGAGAGCAAACGAGATTCCGCCGCCTTTCTCGTTGCTACGCAGCGTGATTCGATCCGAACCGTCCGGCGAGAACCGGACGGTTGTTCTCTCCTCCAGCGCGATGGGCATCGAGAAGCCGAGATTGTAATCGGTGTGTTCGCCGATAAGGTTGATCCGACCGGGGGCCTGCGCCACAAATGTGTTCACAGCGCTTTCAACCGATCAGCGATCTGCTCCGGAGTCACATCGGTGACGAACGCATCCATCGCAGACTCCGAGCCCGCGAGATACTTCAACTTCGTCTCCGATCTGCGCACCGACATCAGCTCGATGTGGAAGTAGCCCTGTGCCTGTGCGCCGTCAGGTCGGTACTGGTGCAGCGCCGAGATATACGGCAACGGAGTCGGATACAGGCGGTCGAACCTACCGAGCACGTCGAGATAGATCGATGACAACCCGTCGAGTTCATCCTCGGTCAATTCCGTCAGATTGTGAACGTGCCGATTCGGGTAGATGTGCACTTCCACGGGCCACCGCGCGGCGAACGGAACGAACGCTGTGAAGTGCTCATTCGAAACCAGGATCCTTCTACCGTCGACGATCTCGTGGGATAGAATGTCCGCGAACAAGTTTCGCCCTTCGTTATCGTAGAATTCTTGCGCTTGCCGCAGCATCGACGTGGTTCGCGGCGTCAGGTACGGATATCCGTAGATCTGGCCGTGGGGATGAGAGAGCGTCACGCCGATCTCTTCACCGCGGTTCTCGAAACAGAAGACCTGCTCCACCCCCGGCAATGCCAGGAGTGCTCCGGTGCGCGCTCGCCATACGTCGACGACGAGTCTCGCGTGGGCGGGCTCGAGCTCCGCGAACGACGCCGTGTGGTTGCTCGAAAAACAGATGACCTCGCACCGGCCGACTCCCGGAGCCGAGAGCGCCGCCGGATCGAGATCCTCGGCGCTTTCGCCTGCGTGAGACAGACTGGGAAACCGGTTCTCGAAGACGACGACGTCGTAATCCTGCGCTGGTACTTCACTTCGATCCCCTGCCGAAGACGGACACAGTGGGCATTGGTCGGCCGGCGGTTTGTACGTGCGGTCCTGGCGAAGCGCAGCGATGGCCACCCAGTCACCGGTCTGCCGATCGCGGCGCACTTCCGACTGGGTGCTCGCAGGCCGCGGCGCCAACGGACGCACATCGGGGACAGGTTGCGCGGTGTTGCCGGGCAACGAGAAAAACAGGATCTCGCGTCCGTCTGCTAGTTCGCTGCGCACTGGGTGCTGCGTTGTCATTCCTTCTCCGTATCGGCTATGACGATGTTCTCGAGGTGCGGAGCGAGGGCGGCGCGATCGGATGCGTGGAGTCCGTCGTCGACGACAAGGGTGTCGATGTCCGACATCCGGCCGAAAACATTCGTCCCGACCTCGCGATACTTGGTGTTGTCGGCCAACACGAACAGGCGTCGTCCCGTCGCGATCAGTCGACGGTTCGTCTCGGCCTCGGCGATATTCGGTGTGGTCAAACCTGATTCGATGTCGAACCCGTGCACTCCGAGAAAGACTGCGTCCACCCGAAACGAATCGAGGGCCGAATTCGCGATCGGTCCGACGAGGGCGTCCGACGGTGTCCGTGATCCGCCGGTCAGGTAGACGATCGGGTTGGGTTCGTCCGGATCACCCGTCAGTTCCTGAAAAATGGAGATCGAGTTGGTGACGACGGTGATCGACGAGCGCCCGCGCAGCAGCCGCGCCAGCTCCAGCGTCGTGGTGCCTGCACTGACCGCGATCGTCATACCGTCCTCGACTGCACCGAGCGCTGCGCGACCGATGGCGACCTTCTCGGCATGCTGGCGAGCCGCTTTGGCCGTCGACGGCGGTTCGACGCCGCGGTTGCCACGCGCAATGGCGCCGCCGTGGACTTTCCGGAGGACTTCACTTTCGTCGAGCACGTCGAGATCTCGACGGATCGTCATCTCGGAGACCTCGAGAAATTCGGCCAGTTCGACCACTTTGACGGCACCGTCGCTGCGAAGCGCAGCGGTGATCTTTGCATGCCGCTCGGCTGCCAGCATCGGCACCTACCTCTGATTCGGGGCTCGCAGGCCGGGACCAAACGAACATTACCAAACAGAATCGGGCAGAAATGCGGGATCGGATGTACCTCTTTGTTTGAACCTGTTACTTTGTGTTCACATTGCTCACACCAGTGAGCCAGCTCACTCAACCAGGGGAGGTTGACGCGTGACGTCGACTCTTGCGGCGGAAGGCGTGCTTTCGTTCAATACGAACGCGCTGGACTACGTACTCATTGCCGTATATTTCGTGTTCGTTCTCGGGATCGGATACGTGGCTCGTCGGCAATTGTCGACCAGCCTCGACTTCTTCCTCTCCGGCCGTCGCCTACCGGCGTGGGTCACCGGAATCGCGTTCGTATCCGCAAACCTAGGCGCCGTCGAGATCATGGGAATGTCCGCCAACGGCGCCCAACTCGGACTCGCAACGATGCATTACTACTGGATCGGCGCAATTCCCGCGATGCTGTTCCTCGGCATCGTGATGATGCCGTTCTACTACGGCTCGAAGGTACGAAGCGTTCCCGAGTTCATGCGCAAACGGTTCGACACCAAAGCGCACCTCGTCAATGCCATCAGCTTCGCCGTCGCACAGATATTGATTGCAGGAGTGAACCTCTTCCTGCTCGCGACAGTCGTGAAGGTACTACTCGGATGGTCGCTCTGGCTCTCGCTCATCGTCGCGGCGGCCATCGTTTTGACCTACACCGTCCTCGGCGGTCTGTCGGCAGCCATCTACAACGAGGTTCTGCAGTTCTTCGTCATCCTCGCTGCGCTGGTTCCGTTGACGATCATCGGCCTGGTCAAGGTCGGCGGTTGGTCTGGGCTCAAGGAAAAAGTGGTCCCGACGGTCACCGACGGCAACGTCACGGCATCGGCAGGCGAACAGCTCTCGTCCTGGCCCGGGCAGGCGCTCAGTGGGTTCGATTCGCCAGTGCTGTCCGTCATCGGCATCGTGTTCGGCCTCGGCTTCGTGCTGTCCTTCGGCTACTGGACGACGAACTTCGTCGAGGTTCAGCGCGCAATGGCGTCGAGCTCGATGTCCGCTGCGCGGCGCGCTCCGATCATCGGCGCAATCCCGAAGATGTTGGTGCCCTTCGTAGTCGTCGTTCCCGGCATGATCGCCGCATCAGCCATCGGCGATATGATCAACCTCAAAGAGACCGGCACCGGCGACATCACGTACAACGACGCCATGCTGCTGATGATGCGCGACATCCTTCCCAACGGGCTGCTCGGCGTCGCGATCGCCGGGCTGATGGCCGCGTTCATGGCGGGCATGGCAGCGAACATCTCCGCGTTCAACACCGTCTTCAGCTACGACTTGTGGCAGCAGTACATCGTCAAAGACCGTGAAGACACGTACTACATCACCGTGGGACGTGTCGCGACCGTGGCGGCTACCATCCTCGCGATCTTCACTGCTCTCATCGCGTCGGGCTACTCGAACCTGATGGACTACCTGCAGACCCTGTTCGGGTTCTTCAACGCTCCCCTGTTCGCGACCTTCATCCTCGGTATGTTCTGGAAGAAGATGACCCCGGCTGCAGGATGGATCGGGCTTGTGTCCGGCACCGGCGCAGCAGTATTCGTGTTCGTTCTCTCGAAAGTGGGCGTGATCGATCTGCCAGGTCAGGGTATGCCGTTCGTGGCAGCTTCGGCCGCGTTCGTCGTCGACATCGCGGTGAGCATCGGAGTCAGCATGGTCACGCAACCGAAGCCCGCGAGCGAACTCGTCGGCTTCGTCTACTCGGAGACCCCGCGCGAGATGTTCACCGATCCAGAGGACGCGACCAACCCGTGGTATCGACGTCCAGTTCCGTTGGCGAGCTTCGCGTTGGGCCTCGTCGTCGTCCTCAATATCGTCTTTCACTGAGAAGGATCACTGTCATGACAACTCCCGAAAAGCAGAACCCCGGGTTGGTCGCCCGACTCTTCGACATCCGATCGGTCATCGGCGCACTACTCGGTATCTACGGAATCCTCCTTACCTTGGCGGGTCTTTTTCCATCGGTCTTCGGAAACAAGACTCACTCGTCGCCGGCGAACAACGTCGTCGACATGAGCGTCGGGACCAGCGCCAACCTCTGGGTCGGTCTGGCCATGCTGGCCATCGCCCTCATCTTCGGCGGCTGGGCAATCATGCGTCCCGCGGTTGTGGGCGAAGCGACGGACTAGGCGAATCCGATGCCCGTGAGTGGGATTTCCGGCTCGTTACGGATTCCCACTCACGGCGCTACGCCGACTGGGCGACAGGTCAGAAAACCTCACGCCACGCACCAACGGCCAAGTCCGCGACGGCTACTCCGGTGTCCACGATGGCGTCGACGCCGTCGGTTGCCGTGTCCGTCCACCCGTCGAAACCGTCTTCGAAGTACCCGTCCACCACCCCCGAGGCATAGATCCCGGCGACGGCGCCCGCTCCAGCGCCCACGACCGTCCCTACCGGGCCGCCGGCGAACGTGCCGATGAGAGCACCGGTAGCGACGGATGCTCCGAGACCTGCGGCACCCGACGCGACAGCCTGCCCAACGGGCGTACCCGAGTAGATGTCGTATCCAATTTCAGCTGCCGCCAATGCGCCACCCAACCGAGCGGGCACTAGATGGGTCCTCTTCGTCAGATCCTCGGCCGCGTCGACCAACTCCTCTCCGCTGCGGACCATCACATTCCCCAGATCCCAATCCCGGTACACCAATCTGGCGGGGGTTTGCGGCCCGGCGTGGAGAGCCGCTTCCATCAACGCGGTACCGCGACTGCTGAGATCATCGGCCTTTGCCAGCAGAGAGCTGGCATAGGCCCTCGCAGCGGCCGCCCCACCGCCAGCGATCATGTTTGTCGCCACGAAGAACCAATGCGACATCAAGCCGTCGGCGATGTTTCTCAACCGCTCGGCGTAGATCCGCTCGAGCTCGCGCGCACCCGCCACCGCCGTCTCGGCTGCCCGATACGCCGGTCGATGCTCATCCAGAATCGGTTCGGCAATAGCATCTTTCATGACGAGCAGACCGGCATCGGCGGCGTCCTGCCTCGCGGACTCCATTGCACTACGAGCTTCAGCGAGGGCATCGGCGGCCTCTCGCAAAGCGGATGCGCACCCCTCGACAACCCGCGCGAACGAATCCACCTCCGACGCCGTTGTCGTTGCCCTGTCCACGAATACATCGCTCGCAGGACCATCCCAGCCTGCATCGGCAGTATTCCTGCTCCCGTAGAGCTTCTCGGCACAGTCCTGTATCCGCGGAGAGACCGAAGTGGCCACCCAGTCGGCGACGAATCCTACGTCTTCCGGAGTGCCGTCGATTCTGGTGTCGATTCCCATCGTCATTGCCCCCACTGTTGCAGGGTGAGCTGATCGGCGGTCTCGGAATCCTGGTCCCGGTACGAAGAATTTGCCTGCTCGACGGCTGTCCCGGCGTCGCGGAGTCCGTCGGCAAGCTCACCGACGTTCGCGAGCAGGCGGGCAAGTATCGCCATGATCGGACCGATGCCGATTCCGGCGTCGGGTGCGGCAGGAATTGTCTCGCCCATCCCCTCCAACTCCGATGCAGATCGAGTCAGTGATCCCGAAACTTGTTCGAGCGCTGCGGCGTCCACGTAGATCGTCACCCCACAACACCATCGGACAGTCTTACTGCTGCGCGCATATGTGGCTTCATAATCGATTGGACGCACCGAGTGGCCGATCGGTTCCATCGACACTGTGCTTCCATCGGCGAACCAAAGCTGGGTCCCCTGAGCCGCTGACCTCAGATCAAACCACGCAGTTCCTCTGCGCCACTGCGAAGGAATTCGACAAGGTCGACGTTGCCGGGTGACACACGGCCGGCAACACCCTGTAGGCAGAGCCCGCCGACTACGTCCGAACCAGCCTCCCGAATGGGTACCGCCAGTGCGGCGCGGCCGATGCGTGACTCCTCGTTCTCGAACGAGAGCTCGGACGCAAGAATTCGCGCAATTTCTGCGTGCAGAGCCAACCCGTCGACCAAGGTGTGGGCTGTCACGGACCGAAGATCCAGTTCATCGAGGCGTCGTGAATGGTAGGCAAGCATCAATTTACCGACAGCGTGCGCGTGGGGATTGCGTGAAATCGTCGACGCGGACACCACCTCATGATCCGGATCGGTGTCGACGATTCGAACGGTCCCGTCGCGAAATGACGTCACGTACAGACCGTGTCGAGTCTCTGCTCGCATGGAGTCGAGGACCTGGGAGACGGCCCTGATCGGCTCGGATCCCGACGCCGCATAGGCAAGTTCGGATGTCCGACGACCCAGAGCGAACCCGGAAAGATCGGGAGTGCGCGCCAGAAATCCGTCGGCGACCAAGTAATTGAGCATGCGATATGCAGTGGCCGGCGGGACCTGCGTATGCGCGGCAATCTGTTTGGCTGTCACTCCGGCACCCAGGTAGGCCACCGCTTCCAACATCGCCAACGCCTTTTGGACAGCCTTCGGCTGTTGTCCCCCGAACCCTGTCCCCGATCCAGCCCGCCCCGCCCCTCCCCGGCGCGCGTCGTGTCGTTCGGTCACCACGGTTACCGCCGGCGGGAGATCGCAGTGAGTACCGGTTTGCCGTCGTCGTCGATTCTCAACGAAGATGCCCCGGGCAGCAGGTCCTCGGTTTCGACGCTGTCGAACAACCCGATCGCGTCGATGCTGCGGGGACGATATCGATTGAGCACCAGGAACCACACTGATCCGGACGCCGCGAGAGCCACGCACCATACGAGATAGAGCCACGCACCCGATCGCGCGGTGTCGATCACCGCAAAAGTCAGCAGTCCGGTCCCGGCAGCGGCCGCGAGAAGTCCACTCGCGCGGGTGAACACGGTGTGTTCACCGATGCGGTCGAGGAAGCGCAGCGCCGCCACCGCCACCATGGTGTAGCCGAGAATCAACGCTATTTCGACTACGACGTCGTAATTTACGAGAGCGTGGTCGGGATCGTGCCACAAAGATCCCAACAGCGACGCCCCCACGAACAGACCAACAGCCGCGTACGGCGAACGAAAGCGCGGGTGCACGCGCTCGAAGAATCCAGGAATCACGCGTTCCAGGCTCATCGAAAACAGTAGGCGCGAGCCCGCTTGCGCGAAACCGAGCGTCGATGCGATCCAGGACGAACAGACTCCGATATTCACTGCCAGCACGAGCAACATGCTCGAACCCGTCTCCGTGCCGCCGAAGTATGCGTTGATCAAGACGCCTGCGTGTCCACTCATGCCCGCCCAGCCTGCGAAGACGTACAGAGTGCCGACGAGCATCGGCGTCACCAGGATGGTGGATGTTACGGACCGCAGTGGTTTTCGCGCCTCGGGGCCGAAGAATGCCGCGCTTTCGAAACCCGCCAAGCTCAACACAGTTTGCATCGCGAGAAAGAGTACGAACCCGATCGGAGCAGACGCAGGCGAAGAATCGACACTCACTTCGACGGGCGCGCGAAGCATCAGCACCGAGATCAAGACGATCGTGCACACTTCGATGACCACTATGGTGCGCGCGGCGACACGTACTCCCCTCACCGCGATCAAGGCAACCCCGAGCGCAACGCTGACACACCCGACAACCGAGGCGCCTGCCCCGAGGGGTAGTCCGGCTTGGTTGCCGACCTTCACCAAGTTGGCACCCGAGTTCGACAGGACGGAAATCGACACCCCGAAGTAGCCGACCAGCAACGCCGCCCCGGCGGTCAGCGTGGCACGCTTGCCCAACCCGTGGGCAACGAAGCTGTAGAGCGATCCGGACGCCGCCAGTCTGCACGTGAACTGGCGGATGCACAGCGCCACGAAAGCCATGACGACGGTGGCACCGATGATCGCCAGCATTCCCCCGGCGCCTCCACTCTTCGAGGACATCCACAGCGCGATGAAAACCATGCATGTCGCGGGTGCCATGGTCGACATCGACTGACCGACGAGGTCGAACGGCGTCAACTGCTTGCGGCCGAGCGCACTCAGTGGTGATCGGACAACGTCGGTCGGACGTTCGGTAAGTGCTGCCTTCTGTAGAGCGGCCGCGAGTGCGCTTGTATTCATGGGCATCCTGGTGACGAGTGATCCGGTCAGGGAAATGTACGACTGCCCGGTTGCGCCGATGTTTCGTCGATGACGCCCGTGCGCACTTCAAGTGAGAATCCTGCCGTCAAAATCGCGTTTCGACGTTGTCCACACTGTGACGGGGACCACTTCGCCGCCGTGCTCATGCCGCTGGCCAGCGCGGATACTCCATCGATGTGACCACACGAGATCGCCGAGTACGTAACGTCGGAGAAGCCCGCTCGACGCATCCGCCTCGCATGATTTGCCGCAGACCACTCGAATACCTCGGGAGGTTCTCAGGCAGATACGAAGGTGAGGGCAAACGATGCTCTTCGCAGCTCTTTCGAGTGCAGTCGGCGCGGTGCTGTTGGTAGCCGGAATACCCAAGGTACGTGACCGCGATCGGATGGCGCGTGTCGTCCGTGGCTACAAACTGCTTCCCGACGGTGTGGCGCCGGTCGCCGGCGCCCTCCTGCCCTGGATCGAGATCGTGATCGGCACCGCCCTCGTTCTCGGAATCGCTCCCGTTGCGTCAGGCACCCTCGCCGCCTGCCTGTTCGTCGCGTTCTTTGCCGGCCTGTCGATCAATCTGATCCGAGGGCGGAACGACCTCGATTGCGGCTGCTTCGCATTCGGCGGCGGGTCGGACGAGGTCGGACATATCGGTTGGTGGCACTCTGCCAGGGCCGCTGCGCTCGCCGCGGCCGGTATCGCTGTGACGTTCACCCCGGCGATGGGGACGTTCGAGCGAATCGGCGGCGCTGCAATCGGACTCCTCGCAGTCACCGTCGTGTGTGTCGGTGTCTATGCGCGCTCGGTCATGTCCTTCGGACGACGTCCTATCGACCAGTACCTGAGCAACGCCGCCACCGAGATGCGTGCCGTCTCGTACATCAGCCGCTACTGAATTACTTTCCTCGAAAGGTCCACTCCATGAATGTCTTTCTCCTGACGATGACAGTCCTTCTCACAGCCTCGGTCGTCGGACTGCTTCTGATGATCCTCGGCCTCGCACGAGAAATCGGCCGAGTTCAGGTACGTCTCGGGCCCCTCGGGGCGCGCATGATGGATACCGGCCCGAAGATCGAGCAAGTCGGACCGACCTTCCACGGACTCACCGATCACGTCGGTCGGACCGTGAGCGTGGCGGGCCATCGTGATCGCCCTCAGCTACTTCTGTTCACCGCCCCCGGCTGCTCGACCTGCAAGTCGTTGCTTCCCGGCATGAAGGCCATGGCCAGGGGTGAGGGCGACGTGGACATCGTCATGATCTCCGACGGGACCCCGGCCGAGCACGCCGAATTCCTCGCCGGCGCCGGAATCGGCGACGAGCTGAGCTACATCGACGGTCGCGACGTCGGCATCGCCTACCAGGTGGGCACCACTCCGTTCGGAGTGATGCTCGACGAACACGGCAAGATCAAGGCCAAGGGACTGTGCAATCACATGGCGCAGGTCGAAAGCTTGCTCAATGCACTGGAATCCGGCACTCCCTCACTCCAGCACCTGCACACCCAGGCCGCCCACAAGCGCGGCGTCGCCTAAATTTTTTCACCCCCCCCCTGAGTTTTTCACACCCCCCTGACGAACGGAGAGCACGTGGACAATCACGAACACTCGGGTCCCACCGAACAGCGTTACCCGGTCGATGAGGACACCGTCGCCGAACAGGTCGAATGGATGGCCGGCCGCGGCGGCAGTTTCGCGAGTCGCTCAGGACGTAAACTTTCCGAACGAGTCTCACGCCGATCGATGATCTCGAGAATCGGCCGTTGGACTCTCGGTGCATCGGGAGTAGCGATCGTCAGCTCACTTCCGGTCTCTCGTGCTTACGCACAACAGACGCCTGCAACTCCCGCTCCGGAGCCGCAAGTCCCGGAATACGACGGCAGTAACCCAGCCGAATGTGACTATTGGCGCTGGTGCAGCATGGACGGAACTTCCTGTGCCGCATGCGAAGGCGGTGGCCTCACCACCTGCGCTCCCGGTTCGAAGCCCGGTGCGGAGTTCTGGGTCGGATGTTGCACCAATCCCGCCGACGGCAAGACGTATCTCATTGCCTACTACGACTGCTGCGGGGCGCCGAGTTGCTCCAATTCTTTCTGCGGCGAACCGGACATGCAGGCTTCGATGTACAACCCCGTCAGTGGCAGCTACGACCAGGAAATCATCTGGTGCGTCTCGGACGAGTCGCAGGCCTACACGTGCACCATGGCGCCCATTGTGGGCGCCGACTGCCAAGCCCGTCCCGCTGCCCGCCCGAAGGTCGGAGCCGGCTCGTGACACGACATCGCCGCAAAGCAGCACTCGCTGCCGCCCCACTCGCGGCCCTCCTCGCCGTCACCTCCTGCAGCTCGAGCGAGAACACCGAGGAATCCGCGTCTTCTACCGAGGTGACCTACCCCAGTGCCGAATTTACTGCTCCCGGAGACGGAATCGGCCTCGGTGAGGAAGATCAAGAGATTACGGGTCAGATCCCCGAGCCCCTGCATGTCGGTGAGATAACTCCGATCGGCGCCGACCAGATCCTCGGCATCGAGGGAGGATTCGGCAAGCTCGAAATGACCGTCAACGCACTGGATCCAGCAACGGGCAAGGTGACGACGCGTGTCACCGTCGGAGCAGGCATCTGGGATCCGGTCGTACACGGATTCGTCGGCGAGAGCAGCAGCGATCCGGCAATCGTCGCCGCCGAGGTATGGCGACCACGAGGCTCTCGTGGCGCCGCGGACTTCACCGTCAGCACGTATTCGGGCAACTTGCTCGAGCCGAAGGAGGCCGAGCTTCCCGACGTAGCCCGTGTGCACTCACGCGAGGGATCGAATGCGGTCACCTCCGACGGAAAATACTTCGTCAGCTGGGACGACGGACTGTATGGAATCCGGGTCGTGGATCTCGAGGCGGGCGAGGAATCCGGCGCGATTCGACTCGTCGGATGCGGACCGTTCACCTGGATGGTCGGCCATGATCTGTACAGCGTGTGCGAGGACACCCGAGAACTGTTGCACGTCAACATCGGTGACGACGGCGTGCCGACCGAGGTCGGACGAGAAAAGGTTCTTCCGGACGATTTCGTCAGTGCACGCAAGACCACCTTCGCCGAGGAAGCCAAGAAGGCTCTGTTGGTCAGCGAGAACGGTGACGTGTTCGTCTTCGACGTCTCGAACGGGCTGCCCACAACTGTTGTCCAACCGATCGGAAACGCGGGCGACCCATCGGGACGCTTCTCGGAGAATGTGATCAACGCCGACGCAACGAGGTTGGCGATCACCTATACCGATTCCATCGTCCATCCCGACTCGGCACGCGGTGGTTCGGTAGCGAAGGTTGTCGTGTTCGACGCCGCGAATCTGTCGCCTGTTCGCACACTGACATTGGCGGACATAGGAATCGAGAGTTTCTCGTCGATGGCCTACAGCGTCGACGGAAAGACGTTCTACGTCCTCGGTGACGGCGCGGAAGTGGACGGTGAAGCACCCCAGAAACTCGTCGGGTTCGATGCCGCAACGGGCCAGCAAGTCAGCTCGGTGTACATCGATGGCGCTGTCAATCCGATCACCAACCTGATTACCCCCGAGGTGATGGAGTGAATCGACCGGAACCCCGGTTGATGCTCGGCCGACGCCGCTTCTTGTCCCTCGCGACAGCAGGCGTCGGCCTGGCGGGAATCGGCGCACTCGGAGTGACCGCATGCAGCTCCTCGTCAGGGGCTGCGTCCGGGACCACCGACAAGCTCGACTACATCAAGGCCACCGACCCGGAAGTGGCTGCGGCCGAAGCCGCTAGAACATCCACCGGTAGGACTGCGGCGTATGCCCTTGCCGCTGGATTTGCACCCGTCGATCTAGGCGGGCGACTCGTGAACACCTGGACTTACGGAACCGGCGCTGTTGCACCGGAGCTGAGGTTGTCTGCCGGCGATACGATGCACGCATCGGTGACCAATTCTTTGGAGACCGACACGAGCATCCATTGGCACGGCATCCGAATCCGGAACGACATGGACGGTGTACCGCCGGTGACCCAGGCTGCGATCGCCCCGGGAAGCACGTTCGACTATTCGTTTATCGCACCCGATCCCGGAACATACTGGTACCACTCGCATTCGGGTCTGCAAGCCGACCGCGGTCTGTTCGGCGCTCTGATCGTCGAGGATCCCCAGGACGCGACGGGTGCAGATGCCGACGCAGTGCTGGTCCTCGACGACTGGGTCGACGGCCTCGGAACGACGCCCGACGCTGTGATGGCTGCATTGAACCCTGACTTGCACGGCGGCGGTCACGCGGGGCACGGTGGTGCAGCGCCGCCGCTGCCGGTCGGGGCGGACGAAGCCGTTGTTGCTACGTCGCTGACGTCCGCGGGCCACGGTGATTCCGAGGCCCTCGGTGGAATGACTCAGCACATCGCCTACCCGTTGCATCTGATCAACGGACGACCGCCGAACGACCCACAGGTGATCGAGGTCGCTGCCGGATCACGGCTGCGTGTGCGCATCATCAACGCTGGAGCGGAAACTCCGTATCGATTCGCTGTCGCGGGGCACCGCATGACCATCCTCGCCGTCGACGGGTACGACGTCGAACCAGTAGAGGCCGACGCAATCATCGTCGGGATGGCACAACGTTACGACGTTCTGGTCACCGTCGCTTCCGGAGCGTGGCCGATGGTGGCCGCGGTGGAAGGACGCCCCGGCTACGCATCGAGCGTACTGAGAAGCCTTGACGCGCCCCCAATGTCCAACCCCGATGTCGGTGGGTCGATTCCGGAACTTGGACGACAACTCGTGCTGGAGAGTGCGCTTCGACCGGCAGAGAGCACAAAGCTCGCGTCGAAATCCCCCGATCGCGAGTACAGCATCGATTTACTCCAGGCCGGTGACAGGTACGTCTGGGCGATGGCCGGAGCCGACGCAGGCAAGCTCGTCATGAACCAGGGAGACCGCGTTCGGATCACCATGAACAACACCTCGACCATGTGGCATCCGATGCATACCCATGGCCACACGTTCGCGATACCGCAGTACGGGGGACTCCGTCGCGACACAGTCAATGTCCTGCCCGGGACATCGCTTGCGATCGAGTTCGACGCCGACAATCCCGGAGAGTGGATGTTCCACTGTCACAACGCCTACCACTTCGAAGCCGGCATGACGGCGAATCTGATGTACGTCCGATGAGAGGTAAACGATGAAGAAATTTCTTGTCCTGACAGCGACTGTGGCTGCACTGCTCGGCTTCACCGCGTGCAGCAGCGACTCCGGGAGTAGCGACGCACCGACTGCCACAGTGCGGGTAGAGAACATGAGCTACAGCCCGGCGTCTGTCACCGTCAAGAAGGGTGACACCGTCGAGTGGATCTTCGACGACAACGGCCTCCCTCATGACGTCGTCGAATCGAGCGACGAAACATTCAAGAGCGAATTGCTGACCGAGGGTTCATACAGCTACACCTTCGAGGAGGCAGGCACATTCGACTATCACTGCACCCCGCACCCGATGATGCTCGGCACGGTCATCGTCGAGGAGTGAGAACCTTTGTCGGACTCGCACTTCTGATGCTCACAGGCGGGTGCGCGTCGGAACCACAGGTCGATGCGACGGTTCTGATCAGCAATGTTCGGTTCGAGCCCCAGGAGGTCGAGGTTCCCGTCGGCGGCACGGTCGAGTGGCGCTTCGGTGATGGCGGCTTGCTTCACGAAGTGCACGCCGACGGCGTGTTCGACAGTGGTGTCAACGGAGACAGCACTTTTCGGTTCACATTCGACACGCCGGGTGACGTGGAATATCACTGTTCGATTCACCCGTACATGTCCGGAACGGTTCACGTCGGCTGATGCGAACCACCATCGAAGGAGGTTTGAAATGACAACGATGATCGACCACACTGCACTCCAACAGGATATGCCTCAGATCCGCCCTGCCATGAGCAGCTCGGTAGGACTGGGAACGCGCGCCGTTCTGGTCTCGTCGGCAGTCGCCGTCGGTGCGGGCGCGGCGCTCACCGCCTCCCCGACCGCGGCGTCCGGCCTCACCGGCGCAGTCGTCGCTGCCGGCGCGGTCACGGCGCTTGCTGCCAACTGGTCGACATGCGGCATGTCGGTCGCCGGCGTGGTCGTAGCGCCCAAACAGCCGGGCCGAAAAGGGTCGTCGACTCCAGTTCGACGATTGGCCTGGCACGCAACCGGCTCCATCATGACCGGATCGGTGACGGGTGCACTGATCGGCGCTGTGGGCGGCGCCGTTCTCGGTACTGTGCCCATTGCACCGATGCTCGGCGTCTGGGCTGCACTCGCACTGGCCTACGGCCTGCACGAACTGGGGCTCGTGAGCATGCCGACCCCTATGCGTCGGCAACAGCTTCCCCGTCATCTGCGCCGCAGCATGGAGCCGTGGAAGGTGTCGCTCCTCTTCGGAGCTATCATCGGACCCGGATTCCTGATCTACATTCGCTCCAGCGCCTATTACTTGATGGCGCTCGGTGTGGCAGCAGCCGGGTCGCCCGTCCTCGGAGCCGCACTGTTCGTCGCCGTCTCGCTCGGGCGCTGCATGCCGAGCGCATTGGCAATCGTCCACACTCACCGGGGTGGGTCGATGCCAGGTTTTCTTTCACTCATGTGCGTTGTGGATCGTCGTGTGCAGGCTCTGACGGGTGCCGTTCTGGTCGGCCTCTCGGTGTTTGCCGGCATCACTCTGGCCTGATCAACGCCTACAGTGGCCCAACAAGTGCAAGGGGTGCACTTGTTGGGCTACTGGCGCGGAGCCCCCCTACACTTTCCGGCATGGTTTGGTATGTCTCCTACGGGTCGAATCTGCTGGCAGAACGCTTTCACACCTACCTGACTGGTTCAGACGCAACGAGTCCGTTCGGCGCTCATCCACCGGCGCCATCGGCGGTTCTCCCTACCGAAGAACGGTGGCTGTGGCTAGACCACGCGCTTTATTTCGCCGGCGTCTCCCAACGATGGACAGGATCGGCCGCGTTCGTTTCCCACGAGCGTGGGAGCGGAGAATCCGTCGCGCATGCCTACCTGATCGACCGGAGCCAATTCACTCACCTCGTCGCTGTCGAAAATGCGGTCGAGGCCGTCGAGCAGGTCTCGCCCGAGTCCGTCTCCATCGGCAGCTACGCGGTACTCGACATCGACCGTGGTGGAGAAGCATTCCGCGGGAAGTACGACGCGATGTTGCGACTGCCGGACATCGACGATGTACCGGCGGTGACCTTCACCAGTTCGACGATGCGCGAGCGCGGCGGGCCCGCCGAGATGTACCTCGAGACGATCAGACGCGGCCTCGAATCATCGCCCTTCGATCTGGACGTCGATGTCTACCTTGCCGATGCCATCGCCCGGTCATCGACCATTTCCATGCCCTGGAACGGACATACTGCTCGGCGGGTTTGAAAGCGACCCGATTCGTCAATCCAGGTCTCCGAGCGGGGCAGCCCCCTCGCTCACCCGAAGTACGTCGACCGAAAGGCATTCGATGAGCATCAACGACGACGACATCACCACGAGCGGATCCGGCGGCGAAGGTCCCGCCGACGGCGGCTCGAACCCCAACGGGCACGACGGCGGCGCAGACGGCACCGCAGGTCCGGGCGAAGGTCCCGCCGACGGCGGCTCCAACCCCAACGGGCACGACGGCGGCGCAGACGGCACTGCAGGTCCGGGCGAAGGTCCCGCCGACGGCGGCTCCAACCCCAACGGGCACGACGGCGGCGCAGACGGCACGGCTTGAGCCACCAGCCCCCTGACCAGCGCGGACCGAAACTCCGGTCCGCGCTCGGTCGTCTGATATCCGTCGACGAACTTGCGTTCGCCGACGACTATTGGGGTCGAAAGCCGCTTCTGTCCCGAGCGGATCAGCTGCCCGGATCGTTCGAGGACCTCCTCTCGGCCGCGTCCGTGGACGAACTCGTCTCACACCGCGGCGTGCGGACGCCCTTCGCGCGAATGGCCAAGGACGGGGCGCTGCTCGACAAGTCGGAGTTCACCTCCTCCGGCGGCTTCGGAGCAGAGATGACCGACCAGCTGGATTCCGCGGGCGTGCTGTCCGCGTTCGCGGATGGCCACACTCTCGTCCTTCAGGGTCTGCACCGATTGTGGCCACCGCTGATCGATTTCGCCCGTGATCTCGTCGACGATGTGGGCCACCCCGCGCAGGTCAACGCCTACATCACTCCGGCCTCGTCTACCGGTTTCTCACCGCACTACGACGTGCACGACGTCTTCGTACTGCAGATCAGTGGCGAGAAACGCTGGATCCTGCACCCGCCCGTTCACACTCACCCACTGTCGAGCCAACCGTGGTCGGAACGCCGAAGTGCAGTCGAGGAACGCGCCAGGGAAGCTCCTACGGTCGATACAGTTCTGCAGCCCGGCGATGCGCTCTACCTCCCCCGTGGGTGGATTCACGCGGCAGAAGCTCTCGGCGACACAACGATTCACGTGACTATTGGTGTGGCCTCGTTGAATCGGTTCGACGTCGCACACCGCGTCTTCGAGTCGTTGCAGGACGACGCCACCATGAGGGAGCCTCTTCCCGCCGGCATCGATCCGACCGATCCGGACGCAATGCTGCCGTTCGTCGACCGGGTCATCGACGACATCGCATCGGTCCTCGACCACTTGCGCGACGACCCCGCAGCTCGACTCCGCATCGCTGAACGACTGGGTCGACGTTTCGTCGACATCACTCGTCCCGAGCCCGTGAACCCGCTTCGCACAGTGTCTTTCATGAGCTCGATCCACGCCGACAGCACTGTTCTCTGGCGGCAAGGGCTGACGGCCCGGATCACCAGCGACGACAACAAGGTTCACCTCGGACTGAGAGGCAAGACCGTGTCGTTTCCCATTGAGGCGTCTGCTTCGATAGCCCAACTACAGACCGGAAAGCCTTGTAGGGTCGGCGATCTGGTCGGGCTCGATTCCAACAGCGCAATCGTCGTCGCCCGGCGGCTTCTCCGCGAGGCCGTGTTGGTTCCAGCGCCTGACGAGCCGACCACCCTGACCAGCCCTACAGCCGTGACCAGCCCTACTGCCGTGACGAACCTACTGCCGTGACGAGCCCTGCACTACCGTGCAGCGATGCTGCACGAGAGCGCGGCGATGCCCTCACCGGAACTGGATCGCAGGGGCTTCGCTGGTTCCTCCTCGAGATCGACAGCCCGTGGGGCCATTCGGCTTTCTTGAACGCAGAGAGGGCGCTCGACCCCGATCTCGGCCTGCGCATCGCACGTCGCGCCGAGTCGGCAGGCATGCGAACGCTCGCCATCCGGCGTCCAGGACGGCGGCGTGGTGAAGGCCGCTGGCGGTGGGCGATCGTCGACTCGCGCGTCGGGTCCGAGAGCATCAAGTGGGGCGAGGTCAGCGCACCCGAGGAAGTTCTCACGCTACCGCTGGACGGATCCACCGGAGCGCCGTCGAATCAACCGATCGTGGCGGTCTGCGCGCATGGCCGCCACGATCGGTGTTGCGCGGTCCGCGGCCGCAGAGTGCTTCCGCCGCTGATGGACCACGATCCGGAGAACACGTGGGAATGTTCCCATTTGGGCGGCGATCGGTTCGCGGGAACCATGATCGTGTTCCCCGAAGGTCTCTATTACGGCAACGTCGACGACTCCGATGTGGTAGCGATCGTGGACGCACACCGGCAGGGGCTCGTCGAACCGCGATTCCTTCGAGGCCGGAGTTCACTACCGGCGCCGGTCCAGGTAGCGCAACACCATGCACGCGAAGCCCTGTTCGATAACAGGATCGATACATTTCACCCGGTGTCTGTCGAACAGGACGGCTCGACCCTCACCGTCACTCTCGACCATGACGGGCAGCATCTTGTTGTCATGTTGGAGCAAGGACTATCAGAGCCGATCACCACCACGTGCGCTGCGACCAGGCCGGGCGGCGTCCGAACATTTCAGCTCGTGTCCATCAGCGAGTAGGCCGGATTTCGCGCGCGTCGGCTCGGTGTCGTTCTACTATGAGCGCCTCACCGCCGACGAGGGAGACATCATGGCCACGCGACTCAACCCGTACCTCAATTTTCGTGGGAATGCCCGTCAAGCAATGGAGTTCTACGAGACCGTGTTCGGCGGGGAACTTACGTTGAATACCTTCGCCGACTTCGGTGCGAGCGAGGATCCCGCCGAGAAGGACCAGATCATGCACGGTCAACTGGTGTCCCCCAGCGGTTTGACGCTGATGGCCGCAGACACCCCAGCAAGCATGAGCCTCGAGGTGGGCGACAACATCTCCGTCTCGCTCAGCGGCGAGGACGAAGCGGAATTGTCGGGTTATTGGGACAAGCTTGCTGTCGGCGCCCAGAACGCCATGGGCCTGAACAAGGCTCCGTGGGGTGACACGTTCGGCATGCTCACCGACAAGTTCGGTATCAACTGGCTGGTGAATATCAGCGCGTAGGGCACTTCGTGCCCATGCGCGTGCGAATACACAGCAGGGTGTGTATTCGCACGCACATGGGGTGGGTATCGTTAGCCGAGTGAATGAACTCGGGGGTGTGTCGTCGCACGGTCGACGCGTGTCGATTGCGGCAGCTGCTGGCCTTGCCGCGGCCATGGGTGTCGGGCGATTCGTATTCACCCCGATCCTGCCGATCATGGTGGACTCGGCAGGCATCTCACCGAGCAGCGGCGCCATCATCGCGACCGCGAATTATGCCGGATACCTTCTGGGCGCAGTAATGTTGTCGCTCCGCCCGGGGCTCAACAGCACCACGACATTGCGGGCGTGGGCCGCTGTACTCGTCGCCACCGAAGTCGCGATGGCGTTCGTCGACAACACGTTCGCGTTCTCGATACTGAGGCTGATCGCCGGTCTTGCGAGTGCAGCGGTGTTTCTCGCGTGCGCGAGTACTGTAGCCAAGCAAATCGGTTCCTCCCCCGGCATCACATTCGGCGGTGTGGGTGCAGGCATCGCCGCATCGGGCGTGCTCACACTCGTTGCTGCACCTCATCTTTCATGGGAAATGCTGTGGATAGCCTCCGCGATACTGACGGCTGCGCTGATCACCCCGGCACTCACGCTGAAAGTTCACGCCGAAAGTCGACTCTCCGACAACGAGGCCGGGCCCTCGAACCGCGAACTCCTGACGTGGCGAGTACTGATGGGCGTCTATTTCCTGGAAGGCCTCGGCTACATCATCGTCGGCACATTTCTCGTTGCCGCTGCTGGCGGACATGGCAATTCGTCGATCGGCCCAACAGTGTGGATCGTCGTCGGACTCTCTGCACTCCCGGCGACATTCGTGTGGCAAGCCGTCGCCCGCCGCATCCAGGTCCGTCGGGCCCTCGCCGCAGCATTCGCAGTTCAGACGGTCTCAGCACTCTTACCGGCACTGTCCGGAAACTCGGCGGTCGCCATCGCGTCCGCGATCATGTTCGGTGGGACGTTCATGGGAATTACCCTGCTTACCCTGAGCATGGCGGCCGGTCTGCCGATCGGGCGGACGGCCGCAACCCTTACCGCGGTCTACGGACTCGGGCAGGTCCTGGGGCCACTCGTGGTGGCCCCAGCGCTCGGGGATTCCTACACCGTCGCATTCGTCGTGGCGGCAGTTGTCCTGGCCCTCGGATCAGTCGGCGCGGTCTTCGTTGCTCGACTGCACGCCGGCACGTCAGGTGAGTGACACTTACCGCTGCGAGACACCTTGGTTGGGAACCTGCATCTGGCCGTTGTAAGTTCCGGCCTTCCTACTGAACGACCATTCGCCGTCGCTTCCGCACACCAGCATGCCGTTTCGGTCCCCCGGTTTGGCATAGGTGACCGTCTCGTTGCCGTTGGAATCGGTGTTGACGATCGGGCATCCCTTGCCGGGACCGTTCACCGGGTCGATCGGCAAGGCCTGAGCTACAGAAGCGGCCGAACCGGCGAAGAATGCTGCGAAAGCGACTGTGGCAGTGATGCGGCGAAGGTTCATCGATTGTTTCCTTTGATCGGCTCTGCTGGACAAAGACAACTTTCGTCGCTATCGGTCCCCTTCGATACCGACCCCAGGGGTGAACCTGGCCCACCCCTGGGGGACCATCGTCGATATGAAGACAGTTGCTCGTGTTCTGCTCGGAGCATTCCTGGTGTTCGCGGGCCTCAGCCACCTGTTCTGGGCGCGGTCCACATTCCAGGCTCAGGTCCCGACGTGGGTACCACTCGATGCGGACTTCGTCGTTCTCGCTTCAGGCGTCGTCGAGGTCGTTCTTGGCCTTGCACTCGTCTTCCTGGTTCGCCGACGAGTTGTCCTCGGTTGGGTCATCGCAGCCTTCTTTGTTGCGGTATTCCCGGGAAACATCTCGCAATTCATCACGCATACAGACGCTTTCGGTCTCGATACCGATACCGGCCGTGGGATCAGGCTGCTCTTCCAACCTCTGCTGATCGCGTGGGCACTGTGGTGCACCGGAGCGTGGGCAGCGTGGCGATCGCGCGATTCTCGAGTCGAGCCGGTGTAGCTTTCTTTTCATGACCTCCTGGCAGGAATCGACGTCCGTTGACCTGATGCTCGACGAGCTCCAGACCTGGGCTGTCGTCGGATTATCTGGCAATCCACACCGAACCGCGTACGAGATTGCAGCGGTTCTGCAACGACGCGGCAAAAGGATCGTCCCCATCCATCCGAGTGTTCCGAAGGTTCTCGGCGAACAGGGTTACGCCACGCTCGCCGATGTTCCGTTCCCGATCGACGTCGTCGATGTGTTTCGACGATCAGACTCGGCCGGGCGGTTCGCCGACGAAGCCGTGGCTGTCGGTGCCAAGGCCGTGTGGTTCCAGCTCGGAGTGATCGACGTGGCCGCATTCGACCGAACGATCGCAGCTGGGGTTCCGATGGTGATGGACACCTGTCCGGCGATCGAATGGCGTCGCCGCTAGCTGAACTCGACCCGGTGTGAACACCTGAGGCCTCCGCGGTCAGTATGGAGTGAACAGAACTAGTTACTTGGACCAAGCAACGAGGTAGTGACATGGGCGACGCAGCGGCAATCGGCGACGGCATCTTCCAGATTCCCGTCCCCATCACCGACAACCCATTGGGTAACACGCTGGTGTACGCCATGGAGTCGCCTGGCGGGTTGATCCTGGTCGACGCAGGTTGGGACGACGACAACGCATGGAACGGGTTGACGTCCGGCTTGGAAGCAATCGGTCATTCGATCACCGATGTCGAGGGCGTCGTCCTCACGCACTTCCACCCCGACCACATCGGTTTGTGCGGCCGTGTTCGCGCTGCTTCCGGAGCCTGGATCGCCATGCACGAAGCTGATCACTCTCAGTTCGCCGACATGACCGCTCCCCGCACCGAGCTATGGGTCGAGCAGGAAAAGGCCAACATGACCGCGGCCGGTGCGCCCGAGTCCGACATCGCGGCGTGGCAGAAAGTCGGACTCTGGGCTCCTACCGGGCCGGACTCGGCACCCGACCGCATCTTGGTCGACGGCGATGTCGTGAAGTTGGCCGGGCGCGATCTGCGGGCGGTATTCACTCCCGGACACACCCCCGGTCATGTGTGTTTTTATCTACCCGAGTCCGACGTGATGTTCACCGGCGATCATGTACTGCAAAAGACCACACCGCACGTCGGCAACTTCGCCTATCCGCTGGAAGAACGTGATGCACTCGCCGAGTTCATGGACTCGCTGAGGCGAGTGCAGACAATGAACGTCACTCGCGGCCTCGGTGCGCACGGCCTTCCCATCGATAACGTTGCGGGAAGGGCCGGAGAGCTCGTCGAACACCATCAGGAGCGCCTCGATCACCTGCACGCCGCATTCGGCAGCGACGAGATCACCGTCTGGCAGGTCGCGGAGCGGATGAAGTGGTACAAGCCGTGGGCCGAGATTTCACCCATGGGCAAAACGATGGCGCTGTCCGAAGCCGCGGCCCACCTGCGCCACCTCGTGACGCTGAACCTGGTTGCTCAGGTGCCCGAATCGTCGCCTGCATTGTTTGCCAAGGTCTGAACGTTCTGTGGTGTCATCTCCAGTCGTACGCCCATGAGCCTTACTGCGCGTGTGTGATCGAGGCGATCGATCAATGCCGCTGCGGCGTCGGAGATGATGTGGGGATCGAATGTCGGACCCGCGAGTGGCGTTGTTGTGGTGTGTGTTTCGAAGGGCACGTACCGAACCTTGAGTGTGACCCGAATGGCCATCCGGTCCTCGGCCAGAAGGTCATCGCGTACACGCAGCGCGAGGCGTCGAACTTCCTCGGTCACGACGGTCCAGTCGTCGAGGTCGTGTTGAAACGTCGTCTCACGACTGTGCGAGCGCGCAACCCACGGCTCGGCTGACACCGGGGAAAGGTCGACGCCGCGCCCCTTTGTGCCGATCCACGGTCCGGTTTTGGGCCCGAATGCCGCGGCCAGGACCTCGTCGTCGGTCACTGCCAGCTCGGCCACCGTCGTGATTCCGAGTGTCGCGAGCTTTTTCGCGGTCTTCTTACCGATCCCCCACAGTGCATCGGTGGACTTGTCTCCCATCACCTCGAACCAGTTGTCCGAGGTGAGCATGTAGATTCCCTGGGGTTTGCCGAAGTCGGTGGCGATCTTGGCGCGTAACTTGTTGTCCCCGATGCCAACCGAGCAATGCAGGGCTGTGGCGTCGAACACGGTGTCGTGCACCCGCGTGGCAAACGCCACCGGGTCATCGGTCTCGACGCCGAGAAATGCTTCGTCCCAACCCATTACCTCGACCACCACGCCGAGGCTTCGGACCGCGTCCATGACATTGTTCGACGCCTCCGTGTACGCCTCGCCGTCGACCGGCAAGAAGATCGCGTCAGGGAGCTTCTTGACTGCAACGCGAAGAGGCATCCCTGAGCCCACTCCGAATGCACGGGCCTCGTAGGAAGCCGTCGAGACGACGCCTCGTTCCGTCGGGTCTCCCCTGCCGCCGACCACAACCTGCTTACCGACGAGATCCGGATTGCGCAGCACTTCGACAGCGGCGATGAACTGATCCATATCGACATGCAGCACCCACCGTCGGCGCGCGGGGGGTGTCATGGGGACATTCTGCGTCACACGCCCCGCCGACATCGAGGTTACGACGCCTTTTCGGGCGATTTCACGTCGTAACTTCGATTTCGGTTGAATAGACCATCTGAGTCATTCGAGTGAATTAACTTACCCCCAGGTCGTCGGCAACGCTGCAGATGGCGTTACTCCGCCCTCTCTCGCCGGATGCACCGCGCATCGAGCCGTGACAAACTCGACGGGATGTCCGATATCTACGAATCCCACTGGCACGGCGCCAGCGCTTGGTACCGGGCTGTTTCCAACATCCGCGTCACACTCTTGGTCGGCGCGAACGCTCTCGAGGTCGCTGCGAACCTCGACCCGTTGCCCCCAGGCGCACCGGCAGTGATCACGATCCCTATCTCGATAGTTCGATCACAGGGCCAAGTTGTCACGCTGGTACTCGACGGCCTTGAAACAGCGGCGCGAGCGATGTTCCCTACGTGGTTGCCAGGCGCGGAGGATCTGGCTGGCCCGAATCGGCTCGATCTCATGGCCGCGAGAAAACTCGCAGCGGATCTAGCGTCACAGTCGGACCATTTCGGCCCATTCGTCAGCGCCATGGCCGAATCCGGACTACTCGGGCGTTCGATGAACCAACCATTCATCGATCGGACTCTCGCCGAGGGACTGCGACGATTAATCGCGAGCACCTACGAACGTTCGCTTGTAACGGTGCTGCTGAGCGTTGACAGCACGCTGACGACAGAGCAACAGGTCCAGTTGGTCGGCGCGAGCGAATGGCTTTGCCAGCGGGGAGGCTTCACCGTCTGGATCGTGGGGCCCGACGACATCGACTCCGATCGTGTTCAGCCGTTCGACATTTCCCCACCAGCAACCAAGTGTGCAGGCACGGCCGCACGCAACCTCGTCGAAATTCACGTTCCTGCGGTTGCCGGAAAACCTCACCCTGGAAGTGAAGCCGAGAAGAAGCTCGAACGTGCCCTGCTCCGGTGTGGGTGGGCATTCGGGCGTGAATGGAATCAGCCATTTCAGCTCACTCCTCTACACGAGCGATTTGTGGTCGACTTGAGGTGGCCGGATGAACACTGCGTCGTCGAAGTCGACGGCGAGGACCACCGGCAGAAGGTCAAGTTCGAACGTGACCGTGAGAGGGACGTTGTCCTGCAGGTTCACGGGCATGCCGTCTTGCGGTTCACTAACAGGCAAATCTTCGACGACGTGGCCGCTGTAGTCTCCGCAATCGAGAACTTCATCGAGAACAAGCGGAGCGTGACTTCGCGTAGTACACATACCGAAGGGACACCCAGTGGCGAGTGACGAACTGACCGGTACCGAGAGAGTGATTCTCCTCGTGCTGATGTCTCAGGCGGAGGAGACGTCCAACACTCGTCTGAACGAACTCGGTCCTGAGCTCAAGAAGGACCACCGGGAGCGACTGAACCGACTGAGGCTCATCGAGACCGACCGCACCAAATCACCGATGGTGCACTCCCTCACCGATAGGGGATGGGCCGAATGCGCGCGCGAACTGAAAAGCGGACCACCGCCCCGCGCAACGCCTCAGGCGCGAGGAATGTACGCAATTCTCGGGGGGTTACAACGTTTTCTCGACCGGCAAGATCTTCGGCCTTCCGATGTCTTCCGAGCGGACGCCCAAGTAGAGGCGGTCCAGCCTGATCTGGCCCCAAAGACTTCGCCGGTGACACCGATGACGCCACCCAGCAACGAAAGCATCGACGCGCGAATCCGAACGGCGTACACATCAATTGCGCCCAGGCGAGGTGCATGGGTGACTCTGTTGGACGTACGGGGAGCACTGAAAGACATTCCCAAACCTAAACTGGACAGGGCTCTCGGTGATATGTATCGGGCTGATGATGTCAGCTTGATCGCTGAGGAGAACCAAAAGGCGTTGAAGGAATCGGTCCGAGGTGCCGCCATCACAATCGCCGGCAGACCAGTTCATCTGATCGCGATCGAGGCGTCATGAAACCCCTCGAACGTAAGGCACTGCGATCGATCAGACTCAACTGGGCACCTACGCCTGACGACGTCTGGCGCTCACAGTCGGAACTTCACGCTCATTCACTTCACGACACCGCGCTGAACCTCATGATGGATGCCTTCGACGATGCCGACGCGAGCGACGATGCAAGTCCTATCGGAGTCGCACTGAGGGGTGAAGCTGGCTCGGGAAAAACGCATCTACTGGGCCAGGTGCGGGAACGTGTACAGGCCAATGGAGGATACTTTTTCCTCATTGGATTGTTGGACGCGACAACGTTTTGGCAGACAACCGTAGTGGGAATGCTTGACGATCTGACACGGCCAGCCCCGGAACAAGGAACGCAACTCCGGCTATTTCTGTGGCGGCTGGCGTCGACTGCGAACATCAGTCGCGCCGAACGCCGAGCAATTATCGGTGAGAACGTGCTGACGCCAGAGGTGCTGGACAAATTTATCGCTGCGGTTCACGGTGTCCATCCTCGGCTCGTCAATCAGAGCCAGTCCACCTTGAGAGCCTTGACTCTTTACGCGACAAGCGATCTGAGTGTTCTCGATGTGGGAAACGCATTTCTCCAGTCGATCGACGAAGTTCAAGCGGGATCTCGTGAGCAGTGGGGAATTCAACCAACTGTCATCTCTCCCCAGCAAGTAGTGCGTGACATATCTCGGTTGCTCGCCGCGACCGGTCCGTCTGTCTTGGCGGTCGACCAGATCGATACGCTGCTGGCCCAATCACGTTCGTCCACTGAAGCGGAGAGCGACCCCGACTCGTTCGACAATCTCGTTCTCGAACAAGTTGCACACGGCCTCATGTCCCTCCGGGAGAATCTTGGCCGGACGGCGTCAGTCGTGGCTTGCCTGCCGAGCGTATGGACTTTGATCGAAGGAACAGCAAGCCGTACTGTCCGCGACCGCTTCCGCACCAGCAAGTCACTCAAAGGACTCCCTGCGGGTTCCATTGCCGAAGAGATTCTTGCGAAGCGCTTCAAGGCCAAGTACGGCCCACTCAACTTCGAACCACCCTATCCGACATGGCCGGTGTCGCCATCGGCCTTCGCTTCGGCAGAGGGCATCACACCTCGCCAATTGATGATCAACGTAGACAAGCACATACGACGGTGCTTGGAATTGGGGCAAGTAACCGAGCTCGTCGATCTCGTCGGTGATCAAGCTGATGTGATCGGCGGCGACAGTGACGAGACCGAACTCGAACTCCTCGACACCAAGTTCGAGGAGTTTCGCGCACAGGCTGTCACCAATCTTCCTACCAGCCACAAATACGAGGACAAGCTGATTCCACCGCTGCTTTCGGCAGGCCTCACCGCGTGGATCAAGGAACTGGGCGGCATCGGCGACGCATTCTCCCTCGACAATCTCCCGAGCGCGAAGCCCGCCCTTCATGCTCGCTTGCGCCAGAAGCTGGACCCCGCAACCGAAGACGAGCAGCACTGGGCGTTCCGTGCCATTGCGTCGGAAAGTGCAGTGGCCGTTCTCAACCGCCTTCGAGCTGCGTCCACAACAGCGGGCCTTCACACAGGGATCTCACGTCGCAAGCTATTCGTCATTCGCAACGTGGCGTGGTCGAAAGGTCCGAAAACTGCTGAAGCGGTCAATGAATTCGAGCGAGCGGGCGGACGCACGCTGTTGATATCCGAAGACGAGTTGGCCTCGTTGTCGGCACTCAACGCCATGCTCGATGAAGGTTCCTCGTTTCTCGACCCGTGGCTCAGCGCACGTCGCCCGGCCCACCGGATCAAGGTGCTGATCGACGCGCTGGACGATCAGACCACTACGGATTCGGGATTGTTCACCGTCACCGGCGCGCCAACTGCCGACGTCATCGACGCGCCTACCGATGGGCCGACCGACGAACAGCCGACGCCGATCATTCAAGAACTGGCGATCGACCCGCGAACTGTCCCACTCGGGAGTCGCATCGACGGCACTGGCCACCAACATGTCGATCTCGAAGCTCTGCGTAAGCACACAGCAATCTTTGCGGGATCGGGTTCCGGTAAAACTGTCCTCATCCGGCGGTTGGTGGAGGAGTGCGCGCTGCGCGGGGTATCTGCGATCGTCCTCGACCCAAACAACGACTTGGCTCGTCTAGGCCTCGAGTGGCCCACGCCTCCGCCTCACTGGGACGGCACCGAAATCAGCAGGGCTGCTGAGTACCACCGCAATACAGAGGTGGTCGTATGGACACCAAGACGATCCGCTGGGCGGCCGATCAGCTTCCAGCCGCTGCCCGACTTTGCGAGTGTCGTTGACTTCCCGGACGAGTTCGACGAAGCAATCGATGCAGCCGTTGCCACACTCGCTCCGCGCGCTCGGATAGCTGGGAACACCTCGAAAGCGCTTCAGCAACAGGCCATATTGAAGCAAGCTTTGGAGCACTTCGGTCGCACGTCCAGCAGCAGCTTGGTCCAGTTCATCGACCTGTTGTCCGAATTTCCCGACTACATAAGCAATCTCGAGAACTCGGAGAAGATTGCCGCCGATATCGCTCAAACTCTCCGCGCTTCGATGGTGACCGATCCAATGTTCGGAGGCGAGGGCACACCGGTCGACCCGGGCCTGCTTCTGACACCGTCACCTGGCAAGCGTGCACGGGTCTCGGTGATCAGCATGGTCGGTCTCCCGTCCGACGAGCAGCGGCAGAGCTTCGTCAATCAACTTCAGATGGCGTTGTTCGCGTGGATCAAGAAGAACCCGGCAGGAGACAAGCCGCTGGGCGGCCTCTTCGTTATGGACGAGGCACAGACCCTCGCACCGTCAGGCGCCATGACCGCGTGTACTCAAAGCACGTTGGCTCTGGCCTCACAGGCCCGCAAATACGGTTTGGGACTCGTCTTCGCGACTCAGGCGCCGAAGGGGTTGAACAATCGAATCCCAGGCAACGCAGCGACACAATTTTTCGGCTTCCTGAACAGTCCGGTGCAAATCGACGCAGCCAAGGAGATGGCACAGGCCAAAGGCAGCTCGGCCACAGACATCGGCCGGCTGAAAACCGGTCAATTCTACGCGGCAGTCGAGGGAGAAGGGTTCAACAAGATTCAGACTCCCCTGTGTCTCAGCTACCACCCCAAAAGTCCGCTTACATCGGAAGAAGTCATCGACCTGGCACACAAGCCGATCGACAAGCACATCTGAGGAGTCAACGAACGAGCGGCGTGCTCGCCGCTCGTTCCCTGTGCCACACTCGAAACCATGGATTCGCATGCCGTCGAAATCACGGTCGTTGGCCAAGGGCACGCCACGTTCCCACCCGAACGCTGCACGGTCCACCTCACTGTGCGGTCCGACGGGCGCACCGCGGAGTCGGCGGCCGAACCCGCTCACATGCTGGTCAAGGAGCTCACCGGGTTGATCGACCCACTGTTCAACCCGTCGGACGGGCCGATCGACACCTGGTCGCTGGACCAGGTTCGACATTCTCGTAATCGGCCGTTCAATCACGACGGCGAACAGCTCCCCTACGTTTACCAAGCGCTGGCGTCGATCGACGTCGAGTTCAGTCAGATCGACGTGATCGACGCATTCGTCTATGCGGTCTCCGCGCTCGACGGCGTCGACATCGGCCATTTCGACTGGAAGTTGACGGACGACAGCGCCGCCGAGAAATCGCGTCACGTCCGGACACTCGCCGTGCAGGATGCCGTCGAGAAGGCAGAAGTGTACGCCGAGAGTGTGGGAAGGTCGTCCATCATTGCGCTTGCAATCGCCGACCCCGGATTGCTCGGAGTGTCCGCATCGGATCAGGAGTATGCGGTGGCTGCGCGCGCCTACAAGAGCGCCGAGGACGGCTTCGAGCTCAAGCCACAGGCCATCACGATTCGGTCCGAAGTCCACGCCAGATTTGCCGCCAGCTGAGGTACAGGCCGTGAGTGTTTAGTTGCGGCCTGGCGTGCTTGAACACGCACGGGCGGCGAAGCCGCACTAGGACGACCCGAACACTCCACCCAACGGAACATCTCGCCGGAAAGTGAGGCGATCGAACTCGCGGCCGTATTCGTCCACGGCCGCGATGCGCATCTCGCTCGGCACAATGCCGGGAATCCCAGGAACCACATCGACGCTGATGAACGAGTAGTTCCTGAAACGGACGCGTGACCACTGGACGGCCTCGTCCTGCTTCTCACCTTCGGGCGACCACACATAGCTGTTGGGAACACTGTTGTCCGCCAGCACATTGCCGCGGTACGACTCTTGCTCCGACGGTTGGAACGTGTAGCGCGGCCGGCCGCCGCCTCCGACCGTGTAGTACACCGTCCCGTCGTTCCGGGTATAAACGACCGCCTGATCACCGGCAACCTTCGTCGGGCGGCCACCTCGGATCGGATCAGTCCGCTCGAACACGTGATTGTGCCCTTGCAGAACGGCATCCACTTCGTAGCGATCGAAAAGCGCGGCCCACGCATCACGAACGCCGCCATCACTGGCATGGGCCTGCGTTGTCGAATACGCACAGTGGTGGAAGAAGCAAACGATGAAATCGATATTGCTGTCCGCTCGATACTTCGCCAGCGTCTGCTCCACCCAGGTGTTCTGCGCGCCGCCGCTGTACCCGGTGTTGGCCTTGATCTCGTAGGAAACATCGTTGGCGTCGAGGGACAGCACGGCGACATTGCCATAGACGAACGAATACACCGAAGGGCAACCGGCAGGGCCGTTCTCGGGCTGGTCGAGCCGAGCAGCATGACCACCGTAGCCGTTCGAGCTGTACAGCGCCTCCATATCGTGGTTACCGGTGGCGAAGAACCACGGGGTGGTCGCTGAGCTCGGCTCGATCGCCGCGAAGTAACCGTCCCATACGAACGGGTTGTACTTGTCGAACCCCTTCGGCGGCGTGACGCCACTCGGTGCGAACTGCGGCGGCAACCCGGCTCCCGACGGGTCCGCGTAGGCGATATCACCTGCCAGCACATGGAAGTCGGGCCTGCTGGCCGCGATCTGCCGGACGATGTTCGCCGCGTGCCGCACCGACGGCTCGTTGTCCGCTTTGTAGTACAGGTCGTCGTAGTCGCCTGCCTTCAGTCCCGCGGGCTGACTCGGCGTCTCGTCGACACCCTGATCACCCATCATCGTGAAACGGAACGGTGCAACGCGTCCCGGTGGCAGCGCCGTCGAAACCGACTGCACATCGCTCACGTAGCCGTCGTTGGTACGCCACCGGTAGAAGTGTGGAGTCCTGGGCGCCAGGCCGTCGACCGGGACGTGGACGTAGAACTGCTCGGCGCCGAGAATTCCACCATCGGTCTGTGGAACCTGGCTCACGAGGTTGCGTACTTCGGCTGACGTCGTCGCGCCGAGTGCAGGCGTCGGGCCGTGGTCGAGGAACACTCCCGTCACGCCGGGATTGCGCGACAGCTGCGCTGAGAACCGCAGCTGAGAGGCCGAATCCGCACCGAACGACGTGTGCCGGCCACCGACCGCCAGCGGCGCGTCCTGCGCGTACGCGATGCCGGACCACCGCGCATTCCCGACTGCAGCAACTGTCGCCGCAGCCGCCGAGCCCACGAGGAAGTTACGCCGCGATACCGGATTTCGCCGCAGAAAAGAGCGATGCCAATCGTGTTGTTCGGCCATCGTCATCTGTGCGGCAAGTGTCTCCGGAACCCCGGTAGCGACGGTTTCTCCCTGCGGATTGATCGGCATGTCGCGACTGTTCCCCCGGCAGGAGTACTTACCAACGCGTACAACCAACTCGTGAATGAACTCCAGGTGAACAGCATCAAAGAACGGGACGAACCAGCACCAAAGGGACAGCTACGGGAACGCGTCCCGCCACTGCGATGCGCGAGAAGGCTCTCCGCACTGCGTATTCGCCACTCCTACTGTCGGTTCCAGATGTGTCCGAGCGTAGGAGTCCACACCTTCGTCACTTCCTCGGCGGCCGGATGAACGACATCGCAGCCTTCATCGCAGGCGCTGGCACACGGTCTTTCCACGACATAGCGGTATCCATGGCTTTCGTGCGTGCAGACGTACCTCGTCCGAATTTCTTGTTGAACATGCTTCCTGCAGGCTCCATCTCCACGTGTAGCGGCGGCGCGCCATCGTTCGCACCGAGTGCGTGCGAGATGACCACACGCTGAATCTCGCTCGTCCCCTCGAAGATGGTGTACAGCTTCGCATCTCGATACCACTTTTCGAGCGGGTGATCGGTGATGTATCCCCACCCACCGCACGTCTGAATTGCTCTCGAAGTTGCATCGACGGCCACTTCGCTCGCCGCCAGTTTCGACATCGACCCCTCGCCCCGTTCGAAGGGCACACCCGACGCCGCCATCCAGCTCGCCCGCCACGTCAGCAACCGCGCTGCGTCGATGCGCATTGCCAGATCCGCCAACGGAAATGCTATTCCCTGCTTGTCGATGATCGGTCCGCCGAAAGCCTCACGCTCGTTCGCGTACTGGGTCGCGTATTCCAAGGACGCCCGCGCGATTCCCAAGGCCTGCGCAGCGACCATCGGACGCGTCTGCTCGAACGTTCCGAGTGTCGCCGAGCCGGAATGCTTTCCGCCCTCCACAGCCTCACGAGCCTTGGCCAGCTTGTATTCGAGCTTCTCCTCTCCGCCAAGTAGGTTCGCTCCTGGAACACGGCAGTTCTCGAACAAGAGCTCCGCCGTGTGCGATGCCCGGCACCCGAGTTTGTCCAGTTTGCGAACAAGCGTGAGACCGGGCGTTCCGCCGGGGACGATGAAGAGGGCCTGGCCTTTGTGACCCAGTTCGTCGTCGACGACAGCATTGACTACATGGACGTTGGCGATGCCGCCGTTACCGATCCACATCTTGTGACCGTCGAGAATCCAGTCGTCACCGTCGCGGCGAGCCCGGGTCCTCAGATTTCGAACGTCGCTTCCGCCCTCCGGCTCGGAGATCGCCAGAGCTGCGAGTTTCAAGTCTCCTGGCGTACCGAAGCACTCGGGCGCCCACTCCAGCATTTGTTCCGGAGACGCCGCCTGCCCGATAGCCGACAGCGCCAATGCAGGCATCACGACCGCCAACCCGATGCCGGCGCATCCCCAGAACAGTTCTTCCATGAACATCGGCAGCGATAAACCTGTCGGATCACCGATGAGATCCCGATAAAACAGCGGACTGTAAAAACCTGCCTGCGCTGCCTCCTCGAGCACCTCCCACGGAAACTCTTGTTCACGGTCGTATCGCGCTGCAACCGGACGCACGACGTTCTCGGCGAAGTCGTGCGTCCGGGTGACCAACTCGTGTTGCGCAGGCGTGGGCGTGAGATCGAAAGCCATGGATCCCCCATAAATCGTAATCGGCGTTGACGCTGTGACGCATACCCGCAAAGTGACCCGCGACACATGGGTGCACTCCGCTGAGAAGACGGCGCACGCTCATCCATGACCGTCACAACCAATCTGGCCCCAGAAGGGGTACGGCTGTGACCAGCGAAAATTGCGGGATTTCTTGTCGGTGTCCGCGCTTACCATCGCCGACCATGACGATGCCATCGATGAATGATCTGGATTTCACCGCACACGAACAGCGCTTTGGAACAACGACCTTCGAGCGCGGAACGCAGTACTTCCACGAAGGTCGTGTTGGATACGTGTGCTGGAGCGAAGGGGCGTCCACACTGTCCGCGTCGGTGCGCGGAAACCGCGCAACGCCATACTCCGCTTCGGTGTCACTGGCGGTCGAGCATGGACGAATGGTCGCCGTCGACTACGGACAATGCAACTGCCCAGTCGTATTCAACTGCAAGCATGTCGTCGCGGTACTGCTGCAAGCACACAAGGACTCCCGCGATTCAAGCGGAGGTGCACCACTCACCTCGGCAGAACATTGGGCGACAGCCCTTTCGCCCCTGCTGCGCGAACGGAAAGGTCCAGACACTCGGCGAGCACCCGAACTCACTGTCGGGCTGGAACTCGAACTCGAGTTACCGGACAACGACTCGAACGCGGTTCGGCTCCTGGCTCGGCCCGTGCACTCGCATGCATCCGGCGCGTGGACCAGAAAAGACATCTCCTGGAGCACCCTCCCGTATTCCCCAGATCCTGTTGTCGAACGTAGAATCGACCTACTGCGCGAACTGCATTCGCTGCACCTGATGCGCTCACATGGACGCGCCGCGGATTCGTTCTACCGATCACTACCCAACTCGATCGATCTCGCCGACGTCTCTGGCCGCCTACTGTGGGATCTCCTGTCGGACCTGGCCGACTACGAGTTGCCGCTCGTCGGACAATCCGGGTCACTCCCCTGGCCCAGGAAAGCACAGTTCGAGCTCGATATCACCGGCACACACGGTCTACAGGTCGAAGGACGGATAACCGTCGATGGTGCCCTCGTGCCTGCCGATCAGAGACGCTTTCTCGGCGACGATGGATCAGGAATCATTCACTGGGCCAACGATGCACGTGACGGTGGCCGCATCCACCGCTTCGGCCTCGCCCGATTGATCAAGCCGATTCCGCGAGATCTCCGTCGCGTCGCGTCCACAGCCTCGCCAATCGACATCCCCATGGAAGATCGGGTCACGTTCGCCGCATCGTATCTACCCGCGTTACAGCGCAGTTCGGCCATCGTATCGTCGGACGGCACTTACACTCCGCCCACGATTTCCGAGCCTGAACTTCACATCGTCCTGACATTTGTGACCGAAGATTCCATGCACGTGAGCGCACGGTGGCGCTACTACGTCGACGATACTGAACTCGACTTTCCTGCGGACTCACGCGACGTCACCACCGAGGTACGCGACGGCCCCGCCGAGAGCAACCTTCTCCGCACTGTGCTTTCACTGCTGGGCCTACCCGCCGACCAACGCACTGCGTTTCACCCTTTCACCCTCGCCGGCACAACGGCTGCCCTGTTCGTCACCGAACGCCTGAGCCTTTTGGATGGCTACGACAACGTCCACGTCGACAGGAGCGGAAACGTACCCGACTTCCACAACGTCAGCGAGAGCGTCCGTATCGCGGTGTCGACCACATCCGTCCGCGGCGAGAACGACTGGTTCGACCTCGGCGTAGTGCTCAGCATCGATGGAACCGACATCGAGTTCGCCACGGTACTTACCGCGATTGCGCGAGGAGACCACCATGTGCTGCTCGGCGACGGACGCTTCTTCTCACTCGACAGACCCTCCTTCCACACGCTGAGAACGCTCGTGGAAGAAGCACGGTCATTGCAGGACACACCGGATGGCCCACTGCGAATAAGCCGGTACCAGGTGTCGTTGTGGGAGGAACTGGCAGAGCTCGGCGAGGTCAGCCGCCAAGCGAGAGCCTGGCGGGAACAAGTGGCCGCGTTGTCGACACTCGGTTCGATCACTGCCCCGACACCACCGACAGATTTCGACGCCGAACTGCGGCCATATCAGCTCGACGGATATTCCTGGCTCCACTTCCTCTGGCGCTCTGGGCTCGGCGGCATCCTCGCCGACGACATGGGACTGGGAAAGACGATCCAGACATTGGCGATGATCGCCAAAGTCAAAGAGGACGGTCCACTTCCGGCACCCTTCGTGATCGTCGCCCCCACAAGCGTCGTACACAATTGGGCGCGTGAGGCCGCACGTTTTGCTCCCGGCCTCACCGTGGCCACAGCACTGGGGACCCGTTCACGGCGTCGAACAACCATCGCCGAGATGGCAGCGGGCGCCGACATCGTCGTGACGTCCTATACCGTTTTCCGGCTGGACTTCGAAGACTTCGACGCGGTGCCGTGGTCCGGTCTCATTCTCGACGAGGCCCAGTACGTCAAGAACCACAAGAGCAAGTCTTATCACTGCGCGCGACGGTTGAGTGCACCCTTCAAGCTCGCCATCACGGGCACCCCGATGGAGAACAACGTCATGGAACTGTGGGCGCTGCTGTCGATCACATCTCCTGGATTGTTCCCGTCGGCCAGCAAATTCACGAACGCATATCGACACCCCATCGAGAAGAAGGGGGACTCGGTCACGCTCGCCACACTGCGACGTCGAATCAGACCCCTGGTACTACGACGGACTAAAGAGGTAGTGGCACAGGATCTTCCCGCCAAGCAAGAGCAAATGGTCGAAGTACAGTTGAATCCCCGACACCGACGTATATACGAGACGCGGTTGGCCCGGGAACGCCAGAAAGTCTTGGGCTTACTCCACGACTTCGAACGCAACCGCGTTGTAATCCTGCAATCGCTGACAATTCTGCGGCAACTGAGCCTCGACGTAGCGCTCGTAGAACCGCAACACGACGATGTTCCCAGCGCCAAGATCGAGGAGCTGGTATCTCAACTGAAGGAGGTCATCGACGGCGGGCACCGCGCGCTCGTCTTCAGTCAGTTCACCAGGTTCCTCGGACGAATCCGAGATCGACTCGAAACCGAAGGCATCACCTTGGCCTACCTGGACGGTGCCACACACAATCGGAGCGACGTCGTGGAGCGATTCAGAACAGGAGCGGCGTCAGTGTTTCTGATCAGCCTGAAAGCCGGCGGGGTCGGTTTGACCCTCACCGAGGCCGACTACTGCTTCGTGCTCGATCCGTGGTGGAACCCTGCCACCGAGGCGCAGGCAGTCGATCGAGCACATCGAATCGGGCAGACGCGCACTGTGTTTGTGCATCGATACATCGCCCGCGGCACCATCGAGGAAAAGGGGCTCTTCCGGAAATGGAGTGCAGGTGAGGGCGCGGTAAACCCGGCCGGTGGGGTCGTGTCGTTGCGGTGAGGCGGGCTCCCGGAGGCCGATGATGAGGGTTCTCACGCCAACTCGTCACGACCCACCGGGGAGCCCTGTGTCCGAGAATACGACTGTTTCCGCTTCTGCCGT
>NZ_JASISW010000016.1 GCF_030063335.1 Rhodococcus sp. G-MC3
ACCCTCGACGCAGGCATTCAGCTCTCGACTACCAAGCCCCGAACGATGTCCACTACAGTTACCGGCAGCACGACAACGCGGCCTGAATTTAACCATCTCCAGTGTCCGAAATCCCCGCGGCAGATCAGTCGCCCCCGAACAGCAGCGCGCCCGCGAGGGGGACCAGTAGAAAGAACAGCCAACTGCTGTCCACTGGCACGACGAAAAACAGGACCAGCGCGATGATCGGAACTGCACCCATGACTGCTTTGCGCCAGTCCCAACCAGTGTCAGCAGCGGGCTCATCTTGTGAGTGCGGCGCCGGTGAACTGGACTTCGAAATGTCCAGAGGCCTTGACACGGTGGGTGCCAGTGACGGCGTCGGCAGATCGATGAACACGGCATCGAGTTCGCCGCGCGTGGTAGCCGAGGTGACGACAGCGCTTCGCTCATCGAACTCGGGAAGAGTAATTCGTCCGTCGCTCAAGTGTTGGCTGAGATTGGACAGTGCCTGCTCGCGTTCGGACGTACCTATGCGAACGTCCGGGTTCTCTGCCATGCGCTACACCTTAGCCGCACACAGACGAAGCCGGACATCAGTTTCAGAAGACGCTTGCACTACTTCAAAGACCTCTGCGCGTTAGCCCGATACTGACCCTTTCGAGTGGTATTTACCGGCAAGTTTCGTATGTAGGTGGTCATCCGAAAGAGATGAGAGCCGCGGACTTCGACCGCTCCACGCTCTCTGTGAGCAGCGGCCGCGACGACCGCGATCACGGCCAACAGTAGCCCCCAGAATGCTCCGCCAGGGGCCCCGCGCCCCTGAGATCGCGTAGTTGATGACAGTGACGAGTTGTTGTTTCTGCAGATCTTTGAGCGTGTCGACGTTGGGAGCGGAGAAATCCGATCGCGTAAGTCAGTTGTGGGCGAGGGCGGAATGCTCACCCACGGAGCCCAGATCGCGACGGTTAGAGGTGAGTCAAGGAAGTCGACGCATCTCTACGACGGTGAGCCCCAGGGTGTCGAACCGGCCAAGAATCCCGCGGAGTTGAGTATCGCTGTGTACGGGCCCGCACAGCGCGGTGAATGCGCGCTGACTCGGCGCGGTGGTGAACTCCGGGAATACAGCCAGGGCGCGTTCGCTGAGCTCACCCTTGATCAGAAATTCGTAGCGCATCGGTGGAGTGCGTCTGGGTACGGACACAGTCGTCTCCTCGAAAGCAGGTGGCGCCGACACTCTGGTTCACGTGTGGAGTAGGTCCTTCATCGGTGAGGAGTGGGGCGGTGGATTCTCCGTCCAGCGCTAGATCGACCCGAGGCGCTGTGCGGGCGCGTTGCTGTCGCGGCGGGTCTTCATGTGGGCTACCGGACGACGAGAGCTGCAACGAACACGATCAGTGCAACAACCCCGAGGACCATCAGTGCCGTGAATACTGTGGGATTCGACAGCAACGGAACCGTGCGATCCGTCGAGGTCTCCTCCGCAGTAGGGGCCCCGGGGTCGGGGTTCTTCACTCTTACAGGTTCATTCGACCGAGAGAGCATCGAGTCACAACGCGGGCCTCGGGTCCCAGGTTGCGACTGCCCAGATCACGATCAAATCGAGAGTGATGATCAGGATGGACCACAGCGGGTAGTACGGGAGCCAGAGGAAGTTGGCGACGATCGACACTGCGGCGATGATGACAGCTGAGGCCCGGGCCCACACCGCGCCACTGAACAAGCCGAGCGCTATGGCGCCGAGCAGGACCGCCAGTATGATGTGGATCCATCCCCACGTCGTCAGGTCGAGCTGATACGTGTAAACAAAGCCGACGACGAAGAGTTCATCTCCCACCACTGCGGAAATCCCCTGCAGCAGTGTAACGATGGCAGCAGTGAGAAGCAGCAGTGCGGCAGCGAACGTGGTACCGCCTGCCACCCCCCGCCGGACGGGATGACGGTGAAGGCTGGAATCCGATGTTGCCATGATTTGTCCTTCCGCTTGATTGACGAGTGTCGGGCAAGTCTCATGCGAAGCATGTCCTGACTTCTCATCCGTGCGGGGTGAACGTCACCCCGCACGGATGAGAAGTCAGGACGTACGGCAAGGCATCGTTCGAGTCGATCGTTTGTGCCCATATACGTCAGGAGCGGTCCCATGTCGCGCATACCCGATCCCCACGTATTGCCGCAGGTTCCGACGTGGTCGTTGCCACGAGGGGTCATCGTCCTGCTCGGATCCGCCGGATTGGTCATCACGATCGCCGGCGCAAGAGCCTTCGCCAACGTCCTCGGCCCGGTGCTACTTGCGTTGATGCTCACGGTTGCGGTACATCCGCTACCGAACTGGCTGCGGCGCAAAGGGGTACCGAACGCAGTCGCCGTCGTCGCAGCTGTGCTGGCAGTCTGGGCAGTGCTCGGCGTCCTGGTGGTGTCACTGGTAGTTTCCGTTGCCCAACTGTCCTCGCTGCTTCCGACCTACGCGGACCGCCTCGACGAGTTAGTGGCCAATGTCGAGTCGACTTTGGCTGCCAGGGGAATCAGCACGGACGATATCGACGCAATGTTGTCCGGCATCGATCCCAACACAGTATTCGCGCTGGTCGAATCTATCGTGACTGGGACTCTTGGGATTTTCTCGAGCCTGTTGTTCGTCCTGATCGTCGCGCTGTTCATGGCCGTCGACGGCATGTCCTACACGTCGCGAATGAAAATCTTGGACCGGGTGCGGCCAGATATCGCCATGGCGTTTTCCTCGTTCGCCGGAGGGACCCGCCGCTACCTGGTTATCTCGACCGTCTTCGGGTTGATCGTCGCGGTACTCGACGGCTTGGCACTGTGGGCGCTGGATGTTCCGTTGCCTGTGCTGTGGGCGCTGCTTGCTTTCATCACCAATTACATTCCCAATATCGGTTTCGTACTCGGCGTCATTCCACCGGCCCTGCTCGCGCTCCTGCAGGGCGGGCCTGTGTTGATGCTTGCCGTCATCCTCGTATACAGCGTCCTCAACGTGGTCATTCAGTCGATCATTCAACCCAAGTTCGTCGGTGACGCAGTCGGATTGTCGGTCACACTGACATTCCTGTCCTTGGTGTTCTGGGCATGGGTACTGGGCCCACTGGGGGCGATACTGGCTATACCGGTCACGCTCCTCGCCAAAGCCCTACTGGTGGACATCGATCCGTCCACCCGGTGGGCCGACGTCCTCCTCAGCGGCGGTGCGGTACCGCCTCCACCGGACGGAAGCGAGGATAGCGAAACAAGCGAAACGTCGAAGGAATGAACGAGATTTCTTGATCACGAACAGCCTTTCGCCATTGCCGGCCTCTTGTGATTGTGGGGCACGTAGCTCCGGTCGAGACTGCGTCGGAATTTGTTCCTGTATTTGTCCGCCCGACCGCGATCAGGCCCGCGGTGCAACCGGCGAGCAGCACTACGTCAGCGGTGCTCCTACACGATCAGAACAGTCCGCCCATTCCCTTGCCGATCAATACCACCGAGATCACCAGAATCAGGACACTCATCACCGCTGCATTGTTCGTCTCCAGCCATTCCTTCAGGGATGCGAGCGGTGCCGACAGGCGCTGAGCTGCAACTTGATACGCGATCACTGGTAGCGCGACCGTCGAGGACCCCAAGATGACGAACACGGCTACAGCGACGATCGTCTGCCCGCTGTCGACGGCGCCGCCGCCGATGGTGACCCCCGCTGCAATACACATCAGCAGATTCTTCGGATTGATCGCGGCGAGCGCGAAACCGACACCTAACGCTTTGCCTGCAGTCATGCCGTCGATGGCGGTCATCCACTTCGGAGTGGCATGCTCCGCCCCGCGGGTGCGCCATTGACGAATTCCAACCAGAAGCAGCAGCACACCGATGGCAAGTTTGATCCACGACGAGGTCGCCGACGGTTCATCGTCAGATCCGGTCGCTGCACTGCCGACAAGAACGAAGATCGTAGTGGCGATGATGATTCCGCCGATCCATCCGGCTGCGAAGCCGATGCTGGTGCTGCCCGCGTGCTTACCGAGCAGCATCAAAATCGCGGCGATGATGGGGATTGGGGAGACAGCCACACCGATTGCCAGCGGTAGTAGGTCTCCGAGCACTGTTCCCACTGTCGGTTCCTTTCAGCGACCGGTCGTGTGTATCGCGATGTGAACTCGGCGAAGACTGGGCGATATTTGGCGCCCATAGGACCGGTCGCTGATCGCACCATCGTAAGCAGTGACGTGTTCCTCTTTCAGTTCGCTTGCAGTGGGGAACTTCCGAACGGTCGATGTGCCCGGCATGTCGGCCTCCATCAAGTAGTGGTGGTGTTCGACTCGACGGTATGAGCAGCCCTGGCAGCAGCTTTCATCAGTTGTGGGTGAGGGGTCCCCTCGGACGACTCTGATGCCGACACTCTGGTGCATCGATCGAGCAGTCTCGTCATCCTCGAAGAGTGAAGCGGGCAGTCGCCTCCGCTCGCGGTCAAATCATCCCGAGTTTCTGCGCTGCTGCGATAGCGTCACGGCGATTGGTGACACCGAGCTTGCGGTAAATCCCTCGCAGGTGTGTCTTGACCGTGTTGACGGAGATGAATTTGTCGGCGGCGATGGACTCGGCGGTGCGGAACGAGGGTAGTTCACGCAGCAAGTCCATCTCTCGTGGGCTCAACCTGACCACGGAGGTGTCGATACCGGGTTTGACGGCGGCGCGAACAACGGCGGCGAAGCCATCGAGCGTGCCGAACCGCCCGAAGTTGCGGTCGAGGACTGTCCGCACGTACCGCTGACTGTATGTGAACGGACGCAATAGTTTTTGTGACTCACCGACAGTGAGCGCGTTACGGAGTGCAGTGAATGCGGTGTCGGTATCGCGCTCTGCTGCCAGAGTTGTCGCTTCGAGCCACGCCCACACCGCTGTGATGGGATGTAGTGCCGGTAGCGAACCGTCCAGGACTGGATCCAGTGCGACATGCGCACCAACGAACCTGCCGTGGAATCGTTCGACCATCGCTGACAGCACTGCACTTTCGGCAGTGTCACCGAGTTTGTGGTGCACGAACGCTGCGTAGTTCGTGGCGTCGACGATGTTGCCCGCAGCGAGAAAGGTGTGCTGGACATCGGCTGCGATCATCGCTGTCAAGTGTGGCGGCAGAGGATCTGTCTCTGGCGTGAACCGAGTTCGGAGTCGGTCGGCTACTTTGCTCGGCAAGCTCGTGCGGTCGGTGATGGCGTGGATCAGCTGGCCGGTTTCCGCCATCGCAGGCACGAGGGAGTCGTTGAGCACCGACCAGGAGACGTCGTTGCGGCCGGGGGCCAGTCCATTCGGAGGTCGGCGGCGTAGACGGCATAGGCCTGGATCAAGGCGACCGTATCGGCAGGACCCAGACTGTGAGTGTTGGTCAGAGCCACCGCAGTCATCGCGGTCGAGGTGACCGCGTCGAAGCGGCCTGTGAACGCCGACAACACAGTTCGTGCCCCCAGGCAGTGCAGTTCGAGTACCGGTGAGTGAGCCGCGTGTGCGTGAGCGCTGGCGTCTACGACATGTCGATCTGCATCGGCGAGCCGGCCGAGAAAGAGTTCCGTCGCCGCTTGGTGGAGAGCGATCGAGGCATCGATGTCGGAGCGCTCGCCGCAATTGTCGATGTGATGCAGAGTGCGCAGAGCGGTTTCGGTGGCGGTGGCGGTGTCATTGAGTACGTCGGTGTGCAGGGCAAGCTGCGCCTCGAGCAGCGCGGCCAGCGCCGACTCGATCGCTGTTGCCGTGTGGGGTTCACGGCCGAGCCAGACCAATGTCGCAGCTGCGGGCGCGAAGTTGCCCGCAGCCAGCAGAGCGAGCGCGGTGATCAAACGCGTTGTGGGGTAACCGCGGACCTCCCGAGGCGCTCGCTCGACCAAACCGAGAATGGCGCCCGCGGAATGCCCACCGAGTACGAGGTCAATAGCGGCCTGTTCGAGCACGGCGGCTGTCGTGTCCGGATCACCGCTGTCGATCGCATGCCTGAGGGCGTCGAAGGGCTGGCCGTTCTCGATGTACCACAGGGAGGCGCGGCGGCGGATATCTGAAACTGTGCAGACATCGTCGCGTTCTGCCTCTGCTCGAAGGTAAGCGCGCATCAACGGGTGATAGCGGTAGAGCGGTCCCTGATCGGTGGCCGTTCGGCTGATCAAAAAGTTGTTGCGAGTCAAAGCTTCCAACACGACATGAGTTGAAGGTATCCGAGTCAGATATGCGGCCAGTGAGTTGGTTACGGCATCGGGAATCGCAGTGATTATCAATATCTGCCTGATCCGCGGAGGTAACGAGGTGATGAATTCGTCGACCAGGAAGTCCGATGTCGCGCGGTCGGTGCCGGCGTAAAGGGAGAGAGCATCACGGGGATTGGTGCTGCGGAGCGCGGTCAGAGCGGCGAGCTGCAGGCCCGCAGCCCATCCCTCGGTCTTACTCATCACAGTGTCGAGGACGTCGTCGGTTAGTTGGTCGAGTTGGTGGCGAGACAACAGCTCCCGGGATTCGTCGGATGTGAAAGCGATGTCTTCGGCTGTGATTTCGGCTACTGCACCAGCCAACCTCGAGCGACTGAGCAGCAGCGGAGGTTCGAAGCGCCCAGAGAGAATCAGCCGGAATGAGGGCGGCGCCCAGCGGAGCAGCGCCGCCATCTCCTCTAGCGCGGACGCGTCGCGGAGGAGATGAGCATCGTCGATCACCAAGCACAACAGTCCGGCTGAGGAATCGAGCAGCTCCCCCAGCCCAGCAAGGTCCGAGCGATCACCGGCGAACTCGGAAAGAGTCAACCGCTGGGCGGCATCCGCGAGGGCACTGTTTTCGCTCGCCGCAGCGGCGGCAATGATTGCCGCGCGCAACACCTGCACATCGTTGTCATCCTCGGTGGCGGTCAACCACATCGCCGTGGCCACGGGTGGAGTGACACCTCGAATCCACCGGGAGAGCAGCACCGTCTTACCGGACCCGGCAGGTGCGGTGATCGACACTATTCGCAGATCTGCATCACCGATCAAGACCGAGTTCATCGTCGCGCACAACCGTGAACGGTCGACAGTGGAGCGCGTCGACACCGACGGCGCGATATTTCGGCCACGCTGCACACCGACACGGGAACGAGAAATTGTCATGGTCGCACCACCTCCCGACTTCAGGATCAGGCACGAAACACGACTGATGTTCGTACCTGAGCCCAGGCGATTACGTATACGCCGAGCCTAAGCGACAACTGCAAGCTTTACAGCGTCTTCTACGCTCTATCCCTGCAGGTCACAGAGGTATCGAGGGTGATGATCGGGTTATCCCCACCGAAACGGCGTAGAAGGTTGGTTTATGCAATTCAAACAGGTATCCCCACCGATATACGGTGACTACGTGCACCACCGAATTTCAATGCACTATCAGCACCACGAAGAACACGACAGGCTGACAGCACCCAGCACCAGCGGACCTGGCGGCCTCAGTGGCGAGAGTGCAATGCGCGTCGGGGTGGCCCACCTGATACGGACCCACACAGCTCAGTCACGGGCCCGCAGCAACGCAGTTCGGCGGTAATTCGTAACACGGCAAAAGCCGAGTGCACGACCGTGCAGTGCACTTCCGGCATCCGCATCAGAGTGTCAGCAGACCGGTGCACTCACCCGCAAAACGCCAGCTGAACAATGCACCCGTCTGCTGAAACTGACATCGGACGTCGCTCGTACGTGTTACTTCAGTTCGGCGAGGACTGTGCCCTGGGTGATGGCAGAGCCGGGGGAGACGGACAGTCCGGTGACAACCCCAGCTTTGTGGGCGTTGACGGGGTTCTCCATTTTCATTGCTTCGAGCACGGCGATGAGGTCGCCTTCGGCGACTTCCTGGCCTTCCTCGACTGCGACCTTGACGACGGTTCCCTGCATCGGTGCGGTGACCGCGTCGCCGGAGGCTGCGCCGCCTGCTGCACCGCCGCGCTTGCGGGGCTTGGGCTTACGACGTACCGCTCCGTCGGAGGCTGCGCCGTTTCCGCCGATCGAGAACTGCCCGGGCAGTGAGACCTCGACACGGCGGCCGCCGACCTCGACGACCACAGCGCGACGCGGCAGCGTCTCGTCCTCGTCGAGCGGCTCACCGGCGGTGAAGGGGGGTACCTGGTTGTCCCATTCGGTTTCGATCCAGCGGGTGTGCACGCTGAAGGAGGAACCGTCGCCGATGAACGCTGGGTCCGAGACCACTGCGGCGTGGAACGGGATGACCGTCGCGAGGCCTTCGACCTTGAATTCGGCCAATGCGCGACGCGAACGTGCGAGGGCTTCCTCGCGGGTAGCGCCGGTGACGATCAGCTTGGCGAGCATCGAGTCGAACTGGCCCCCGATGACCGATCCGGATTCGACGCCGGAATCGACGCGCACGCCCGGGCCCGAGGGGGCGACGAACGTGGTGACCGGGCCAGGGGCGGGCAGGAAGCCTCGGCCGGCGTCTTCGCCGTTGATGCGGAATTCGAAGGAGTGCCCGCGCGGGGTGGGGTCTTCGGTGATGGAGAGTTCTTCACCGTTGGCGATGCGGAACTGCTGAAGGACGAGGTCGATGCCGGAGGTTTCTTCGGTGACGGGGTGCTCGACCTGAAGGCGAGTGTTGACCTCCAAGAACGAGACGAGGCCGTCCTGGCCGACGAGGTATTCCACGGTGCCGGCGCCGTAGTAGCCGGCTTCTTTGCAGATGGCTTTGGCGGAGGCGTGAATCTCGGTGCGCTGAGCTTCGGTGAGGAACGGTGCCGGTGCTTCTTCGACGAGTTTCTGGAAGCGGCGCTGCAGGGAGCAGTCGCGGGTGCCGGCGACGATGACGTTGCCGTGTTGGTCGGCAATGACCTGTGCTTCGACGTGGCGTGGTTTGTCGAGGTAACGCTCGACGAAGCATTCACCGCGGCCGAACGCGGATACGGCTTCGCGGGTGGCCGAGTCGAAGAGTTCGGGGATTTCTTCGCGGGTGCGGGCCACCTTCATGCCGCGTCCGCCGCCGCCGAAGGCTGCTTTGATGGCGATGGGCAGGCCGTGCTCGTCGACGAAGGCGAGGATTTCGTCGGCGTCTTTGACAGGTTCGGCGGTGCCGGGAACGGAGGGCGCTTTGGCGCGGGCGGCGATGTGGCGGGCGGTGACTTTGTCACCGAGGTCGCGGATGGATTGGGGGGACGGTCCGATCCAGATCAGTCCGGCGTCGATGACGGCCTGGGCGAAGTCGGCGTTTTCGGAGAGGAATCCGTAGCCGGGGTGGATGGAGTCGGCGCCAGACTTTTTTGCGGCGTCGAGGATCTTCTCGATCACCAAATAAGATTCCGCGGAAGTCTGGCCGCCGAGGGCGAAGGCTTCGTCGGCGAGGCGGACGAAGGGTGCGTCGGCGTCGGGTTCGGCGTAGACGGCGACGCTTCTCAGGCCGGCGTCCGCTGCTGCTCGTATCACTCGCACTGCGATCTCGCCGCGGTTTGCGACAAGGACCTTGGTGATATGCGCACTGGCATGGCTGGGCACTGAGCCTCCTGAGATGTCGAGTGGTCTGTGCTGGCCGTTGTGCCGCACGGGTAATTCAGGTCTCTTCGGAGTTTAAGCACAGCCGACAGCACAACCGAAACTGGATGCTGATTATCGGGAACCTCTCCAAAAAAGTCGCGGGTCCCTACTGATTGGTAGCAACAGGTTCGGTTGTTGCTGTTTCGGCAGTAGAGGCGTGTCCCGCTCGATACGTCATGATTGCAGTGCCGGTGTCGACGACCTCGTCGAGGATGCGGCGGACGGCGCCCACGTACTGGTGGACGTTCGATGTGGCGGTTTCGGTGTTCGGGTACCTCGCCGCGATGTTGAGGCCGCGAGGCGTGCGGTTGATCCACAGGTACACGTCATGGTCGTACTGCTTGCTGCGCAAGGCGCGAGCATTCCAGTCGTGCCAGTTCTCTGCCATCGGTGCGAACCGAACATCCATGAACGAGACGACGAAACGCGGCTTGGCGGACGCACCGAGTGCAGCGAACACTCGATCGAGTGGGACCCTGGCTATGGGTTTGGTGGCGGCCACCTGCTCGGTAGCTTTCGCGACGACGGCGCCGAAGGAGTCGAGCCCGTCGATGTCGAACGCGAGGGGGCAGAGACCGACGAACCAGCCGAGCGAGGACACCCAATGCGGCTGATCACGCGTATGCACCGGCGTGATCGTTCGGAACTCGGTGTTACCCGACAGTTCAGCGCTTGCGACCGCCATTGCACCGAGCAGACCCGAGAAGAAGCTGTTGCCGGTCTTTCGGCAGGCGACAGAGAAGGCGTCGGCACGGTCGGCATCGAGCACCCAGGCCGACAAGCCGCTCTGCGCCGCCGACAAGTCGTTGGGCTCGCCGATGTCGAGTGGGAAGGCAGGAAAACTACCGTTGCCGTCGTTCAGGAACTTCCGCCACGTGACGACTGCTTCGTGGGTGTGTTCCAACTCGGCGTGAATGCGCCGTTCCGAGACCCCGAAGTCCAGGTAGCTGCCTGCCTCGAAGAGTTGGGCTGGGGTGTTGTCCTTCGCCTCCGCATACAGAGCCGTGATTTCGTGTGCAACGAGAACGGTGGACAATCCGTCGATGATCGAGTGATCGGCTGCGAAGAAGACAGTGACTCTGCCGTCGTCCGCCGGGGTCAACGGCTCGAGAGTGACGAAGGCGTACGCAGGCCATGCCAGCGGCGAGGTGTACTCGTCGAAGAGATAGTGCAGGTGCTCGAACACCTCGCTCGACTGCTCGCAGCGTTCTTGCTCCACCTGCCAGATGTCGATCGCGCCCTCCGCGGCCGTAACCCGCGACAGACCGCCGGACTCTTCGTCGATCGCCGCATGCGAGCGCATCGATTCATGGCGATCGACCCACGCGAGCACCGCTGACCGAAATGCTGGCTTGTCCAATGGGCCGAGAATCTCGAACGCAGCTCCGAGCCAGCTTTCGCGGCCGCGTCGCGGACTCGCGAGGCTTGTCCGCAGATGTGCCTCGTGCACGTACGAGGTAGGGCGTTCGTCCGGTTGCCAGCCGGCAAGGACGGGGGTCGCCGCGTGTGGGCCCACACTCGGCATCCACTCGGTGAGGGTTCCGGCGGGTACGGGGTAGTCGGCCAGCTCGGTGAATTCCATGGTGGCAGCAACTTTTCTTTCACAACGACGACAAGAGGATCGGTCGAACCAAAATCGACCCGTAGGACCCCAGCGTCCTCGGATCGTGTTCGCCCACCCACGAGTGTACCGATCCGTTTGTGTATCGATCAAGACGACCCGAAAGCTTCACTTCACGGGTCGCCTCGATCGGTTGCTCGAACTACTTCAGATGCCGCTTGATTCTCGCCAACATTGCCGACATTCCGCGGAGACGGAGCGGGCTTACGGCGTCGCGGAGACCCAACGCCACGTAGAAGTCGTCGGGAACGTCGAGGATCTGCTGAGCACTGTGTCCGTCCAGACCCTGATGCAGAATCGACGCGAACCCGCGAGTGGTCGGGGCCTCCGGAGGAGCGCTGAAATACAGCTGGACGTGGTCTCGGTCCGCAGCGTCGACGGACAGGAACAGCGGCGACTGGCATTCGGGGACCGGCTCCATCGCTGCCTGCTCGAGATGGGCGGGCAGTTCGGGAAGCTCACGGCTGAACTCCAGCAGGAGCTGCAACTTGTCTTGGCCCTCGACGGCCGCGAAGTCCTCGACTATCTCTGCAAGAGATTCAGGCATGTCAGCCCGCATGTCAGCCACGCTTACGGCTTCGTCGGAGCGTTGCCGGGCTCCTCGCCGCGCGCGATGGGGACCCGCACGGCGTTACCCCACTCGGTCCAGGAACCGTCGTAATTGCGGACGTTGTCGTGACCGAGAAGGTGAGTGAGGACGAACCAGGTGTGGCTCGATCGCTCGCCGATGCGGCAGTAGGCGATCACCTTGTCGTTGGAGATGATGTCGCCGTAGATCTCTTCGAGCTCCGATCGCGGACGGAATCGACTGTCGGGAGCAGCCGCCTTGGCCCACGGGATGCTCACTGCTGTGGGAATGTGACCACCGCGCAGTGCGCCTTCCTCGGGGTAGTCCGGCATGTGTGTGCGTTCGCCGGTGTACTCGGCAGGCGAGCGCACATCGACCAGCGGAATTGTGCCCAGGCTCGACAGAACGTCGGAGGCGTAGGCGCGGATCGGTGCGTCGTTGCGCTCGACCACCGGGTAGTCGGTTGCCGGGTACTCGGGAACGTCGAGCGTCGTCTCACGGTTCTCCGCGAGCCACGCGTCACGACCGCCGTCGAGAAGTCGAACGTCCTCATGGCCGAACAGCGTGAACACCCACAACGCGTAGGCGGCCCACCAGTTGCTCTTGTCGCCGTAGATGACGACGGTGTCCGTGCGTGAGATGCCCTTACGAGCGAGAAGTGCGGCGAATTGCTCGCCGTCGATGTAATCGCGAGTGACCGGATCGTTGAGGTCGAGGTGCCAATCGATCTTGACGGCACCCGGGATGTGGCCGACGTCGTAGAGCAGGACATCTTCGTCCGATTCCACGACTTTGAGGCCGGGGGTGCCCAGATGTGCGGACAACCATTGGGTGGAGACCAGGCGATCCGGATGCGCATAGTCGGCGAACGTGGGGGTTGGGTCTGCTGCTATGGGCACTTCTTCTTCGCTCCTACGCAAGTTCGACTTGATGCTGACCCGATCAATCCTATGCGCTGTGTCCGACAAGCGAGAGTTCGTCGGGGCTCGGCGACTCGCCGGTGTTCGATCGAACTACCTGCGTCAACTGCTCGACGAACCGATCGATGACGGCGTGCGCCTGCTCGGTGTCCGGGAATCGCGCCCGAAGTGACAAGCCGTCGCCGGTGCGAGTGATCCAGAACTGCGCATCGTCGGCGGTGGTTGCATTGCTGATGTGGTGCGCACGAAGGTGTGTGCCCTCGCCTCTCAGCAGAGTGCGGTAGTCGATGTAGGAAATCATGAACACGTCCTCCCTCGTCCGCGTGAATCTCTCGCCCAAGGCTTGGAGTACGCGGGGTATCGGAACCGTGCCCAGTGGTAGAGCTGCGCGAAAGGACTCGTAGGCAGATGCCAGAGTGTCGCCGAAACTCTGCCCGACGGTGACGGACATCGGTGCGTTGGTGGTGAACCACCCGACCGCGTGTTCGTACTGCTTGTCGCGCCGAGTGTGCAGTGGGAACAGTAGTGGAAGCCGTGTTGGGCCGCCGATACGAGCCGACGCCTCTGCCATCGCCGCGGCGATCCCTGCGAACATTCCAGTCCCGAGTCGTCGGCATTCGGATTCGAATGCCGCTGCGTGCTCGGCATCCGCGAGCGCATGAATCGTGGTGGCCTGCGGTGCTTGGACGCCGTGAGGTACACCGAGATCGAAAGGGAATCCTGGGGTCGACCCGCCGCAGTGCTCGACGAACTCTGCCCACTTCTCGACGCGAGGGTCGGAGACCGGGACTACCGGAGAAGCGGCTTCCGCGGCGCAGTACTCGATGAAGCTTCCTGTCGCGTCCAGTTCGATCGTGGTGCCGGAGCGGCGCGCGTCGTACAGCGCCGAAAGCTCTTCTACTGCAACGACTATCGACACCGCGTCGACGTGTGCGTGATCGAATCCGCACAGGATCGTCGAGCGGTCGGGACGTTCGACGGCTGCGAAGGAGTAGGAAGGGTGCCTCGACGGATGGCACAACACGTCGAATCGGGTTCGGACGTGGGCACTCAACGTGTATGGATCGGTGATTCGCGTCTGCGACGGGCGTCCGACGTGGACCTTATGGGCCCCGTGTACCTGCCTGAAGATTTCGCCGTCCACGGAACGAAACGTGGTTCTCAAGGCGTCGTGTCTCGAGATGAACTGCTCGATGGCCCAGGCCAACGAATCCTCGTCGAGAGTACCGACGACATCGAATGCTCCCGCGATCCACACGGTGGAGGACGACTGGTCCGAATTGCTCAGTGCCGCAGACAGGTGAAAGTTCTGATTGAACGACGGAGGAACCGGCGACGGGGTTCCCTCGCCGAGCGACACCGGCCACTCGATGTAGGTGCCCGGATCGGTGAGGTACTCGGTGATCGAGGTGACCCGCATCTAGTGGAAACCCATTCTGGCTGGACTGCGCAGTGCGTAATCGCCTTCGCGTGCAACCGATTCCAATACGCGTTGCAGGTGTGAGTGGTAACGCTCCACCGATTCGGCCGCAACATCGTTGTCCGGTACCTGCGCAACGAGATACAGATGATCTGCATCGCGGTTGATCCACATCGATGCGTTCGAGGTTGCACCCTCCCCGGTGAAGTGCTCACCGCGTGCATCGGCCGGGCGTCCAACGCCGGGGAACCAGCGAAAATCAATGTAGGACAGCATGTTCGGGCTCACCGCAAGCTCGCTCCCGAGGGTGCCGTCGGCAGCGAGAGCGCCGAGGACCGCGTGAACGGGTGCTTCGGCGATCTGCTTGGATTTCTCGAATCCGGCGTGTGCCCGAGTGGCGACGACGGAGAACGAGTTCGCGCCTGCGACCTCGAACGCGACCGGGGCGAAATTGACGAACCATCCCTGAGAGACTCCGTAGTCTCCGAGATGGCGCGTACTGAGAACGGTGATACCGAAGTAGTTCTCGCGCTCGGCGAGTTCGTAATCCGTGATCGCGACGGCCGCGAATACACCGCTGCTGATTCGGGCACCCGCAACCTTGCACGCTGTATCGAAGTTTGCCGTCGCGTCGGCGTCGAGCAGATGTCGTTCGACGATGCGTACCTGGCCGCGTTCCCCTTCGGCCAATCCGAGGTCAAGAGGGAAGCGAGGCATTTTGTCGTCGTTGTCGGCGAACATCCGCTTCCATGCCTGGATCTCCGGCGCGTCCGGGCCGTACTGTGCGGCGCGGACGCGTTCTTCCGACGAATAGTCGAGATGGCTGCCCGCCGCCGCGGGAGCAGGGGCGTCCTCGCCGATCTCGAGCGCGTACAGATCCGCGAGTTCACTGATGACGAGGGCCTGCGATCCGCCGTCGGTGAAGGCGTGGTCGGCTGCGTAGTACAGCGTGAAGTCCGCCGACCGCTCGACCGCACCCACCACGAACCCTGGCCACTCGAACGCGGTCGCCTCAGCGGAGAACCGTGCGCGAACATAGCGCTGGAACTCCTCGTCCGTGGCGAACGCGCCGACCTCGCGCGGCTCGAACGATGCGACTGCAGTCGATCCGAGTCGGCGAACAACCGCGCCGTCATCGATCTCGAACCAGCACCTCAAACCCTCGTGCCGAAGCACATATGCCGCGATCGCGCGGGATAGTGCGTCGCGGTCGAGCGATCCGTCGATCGTCGTGGCCACACCGGTGTACGCATGATGATCGTCGTCTCGCTCTGCCGCCGCAGCGGCTGCCCGCAGATGGTCCTCCTGGAGAAACGACGTAGGCGCCGGGTGGACAGGGGCGCGGCGAGCCGCATCGAGCGCTTCGCCGACTGGATGCCATTCCAACAGCTTGCCTGGCTCGGGCTTCCAGCTGCCCATCGCGGTGATGATCATCTAGTTCTCGACGCTCCTAATCTCGGCCGGCTCCGACTGCCTCCACCAGAGTGTCCATCGCCTCGGCGGGCTCGTCGATGACCGTGGTCAGTACTGAGACGAACTCGGTGATGAAACGGTGAACGTTGGTTGTCGATACGTCGGAGCTTGGGAAACGTGCCGAGATGTTGAGTCCTTGCAGGGTGCGATTGACCCAGAAATAGACCTCGTTCTCGGCGTGGCATTCACTGCGCAGCGCGCGACCCTTCCTGGCCTGCCACTTGTCGCCGTCCGGAAGGAACCGCAAGTCGATGTACGAGACCACGAAGCGTGGGATTTCGGTCGAGCCGAGCAACGACGCAACACGAGAATACGGGACTGATGCCAGGCCCTTGTACTGCGTCGATGCGGTTGCTGCGCACTCGATCGCCTCGGCGAACGTACTTGCGTTCTCCAGGCGAATTTCGGTGGGAAGGATGCCTACGTACCAGCCGACACTGGCAGCCCACTGTTCCGCATGACGTGTGTGCATCGGCATGATCGTCCGGAACGTGCTCTCGCCCGTGAGGCGGGCATTCACCAGCGCGAACGCCGCCATGATTCCGGACTGCATGTTCTGGCCCGCCGTACGGCAGGCTGCATTGAACTTTTCGACCTGCTCGTGGGTGAGCAGCCAGGACGACACGCTGCTTTGACGGGTGGCCAGATCTGTCGGCGCGGAACCGTCTGCGGCATTGAGCGGCAGAGGAAACGCGGGGAAGCGACCGCTGTCGACGGCGAGGAACCTCTCCCACGCCACGACTGCATCGTGGTCATCGGTCAACGACTCGCCCAGCATGCGCTCGTCGGCCGAGAAGTCGACATAACTGCCGACCTCGGGAAGCTGTGGATCGGTGCCGTCGAGTGCCTGTGCGTACAAACGATCGATTTCGTTGATCGCATAGATCTGGCTGTAAGCATCCATGACGGAGTGGTCGGCAGCAAAGATCACCAGGAATTTGTCCTGCTGCGGCGCGCTCGCTGCCACATGGGCTGCCGGAACCACGGTTGCCATCACGAAATGCGGCCACAGAGTAGGGGAGACCACGTCGGCAAACCAGGATTCCAGGTGCTCGAATACCTGCGATTCGTTGCGCGTCCGTTGCTCTTGGCGGTCGTGGACACGGACGGCGTCGGCGGGAACCGTGAACCGATGCCACCGACCGGTCGCGTCGTCGCGCTCGACCCTGGTGCGGAAAGCTTCGTGTCGCGCGATATAACTTTCGATCGTCCGACGCATGACGTCGACGTCGTATCTGCGGTGAATCTCGAAGACCGTACCGATCCAGGATCCGTCGTTTCCGCGGCTGCAGTGGTCCTCGTGTGTGAAGGAAACCCCGCGGTCGTCCAATTGCCACGCCGAGTCGTCGGCGATGGCGGGAACCCACTCGGTGAGCTTTCCTGCAGGTAGTGGGTAGTCGGCCAGTTCGGTGTATTCCATCGAGTATCCAATTCCGAGCTCGGCCAGCGGCAACTGGCTAGTTGGTTGCTTGAATCAGCAGTAGGACGTGGGTACAGGCGGACGTATTCACCGGGACGCATTGATTCTCGGTAACCGAAGTGACACGGACCTGTTGTTTGTAACTCGAAATTTACTGTCGGCGTCAATGCACGGCAGTCGATCCGATATTTAGAGTAAGTGGGATCGTGAAGTAATTCGCACTGCAAAAAGGTGTGATTGATCACCCCGGCCGGAGTTGACGGATGAGGAGGTGGGATGGGATCGGTGTGCGCGTTCCGTCCGGCCAGCGAGACACAGCAGCGTATACCGTTGCTGTACAAGTGATTTGCTGATTTCAGCTCCTCCGCACCGGGCGCGTCGATGTGCGTATCGCCACGGGTTTCGGTGAGTCTGGTCAGTGTGGAGGGCATCTCGGCCGATGGCCCGGTATTCGTCACACCGCCGGAAACGGACCAATCCGTATGAACACAGGCCCGACTTTAACGACCATGTTTCTGGTCAGGCAATGAAAAATTCATCTTCGGGTTTGTTTCGTCTTTGTAGTAAGTTTTGCCGATGACCCGAATTGGATTTGCGGATCACTTGTTCCTGCGAATGCACCACGGTATCGGCAATCCAGTGTTCAATCAGTTCTTATGGAGGTTCGATACTGCTTTATCGAGCTCTGAGCTCGGTGAACTCCACGAAGACCTGACGCGCGGCCTCTTGTCGCGGGCGGTCGTCGCGCCGGTTCTGCCAACGGCGAGGCATCGATGGATCGCATCCGACACGTCATTGCCCCTGCATCTGGCAATGGTTACCGTCGACGTGAGCGCCATTCGCACCTGGGCCGAACAGCAGATCACCGATCGGGTGGATCCCGAGCATGGAACCGGGTGGCAACTCGCGGCGGCCCCGTTGTCCGACGGCGGAACGATCGTCTCCCTTGTGTGCTCGCACATGGTCGCCGACGGGTCGGGCATGGTCGCGGCCGTACGGCAGGCAAATCGCGAGGATGTCGGTGTCACCGCTGCCGACCTCGGGCCACAGCCCACTGTGCTGAACGCCTTGGTCGAAGACATCGGCGACACGGTCGGTCAGATCACTCCGATCGTGCAGTGGGTTGCGAAAAAGGCTGCCGGTGCGCTCTCGCGGTCGGCTGCGCCCGAGTCGCCGCGGACGCCGGCCGCGCAGCCTCACCGAAGCGATGTCGATACCCGCGCGGTCGATATCCGCGCGCGCAACGGAGACTCCCGACGATGGAGTCCTCCCTACGTAGTGGTGGAACTTCCTGCCGAGCAGTGGCGCGCGACGGCTGCAGAGTGGGGCGGTACGTCCAACTCCCTTTTCATCGCGCTGATGACAGCCATCTCGGAGGCGTCGGGTCGCGCTCGTCCCGGTGACGAGCTCCGATGGTCGTTGCCGTACAGCGAGCGTGACATCGGCGACCTCGACTCGAACTCGACAAAGATCATTCCGGTGTGTGTGCCTGTGGCCGAACCGGGAGATCGTGACCTCAGCCGATTTCGCAAGGCCAGCAAGTCAGCGTTCGTCGACTTCGCGGCCCGGCAAGCTGCCGGCATATCTACCGAGTCGATTCCGCTTCCTCTCATTCAGATGCTTCCTGACGCGATCGTCGCGAAACTCCCGATGCCCGCCGACGGCGCAGAGGGGCTGTGCTCGAACCTCGGGCATCTGCCCGACGACTTCGTCACGATCGGCGGGGTACGAGCTCGGAGTGTCGCTGCACGCGCAACATTCGTAGGTGCGGACGCAGCGTCGGCTCGCAGGCTCGGAGGTGGGTCGACGGCATGGGCGGCGGAGACGGACGATGCGGTGACTATCACGCTGCACGGCATGGATCCGGACCGGATGTCGACGGACGAAGAACTGCGGAGGGTGGTCGAGCAGGTTCTGAGTCGCTGGAACCTCACGGGCCGTTACTGGTGACTGCTCTCTCGACGAGATCGGCCGACACTCGAACCGCATCGGAGGGTGGAGTCATCGACAATCCGAGTTCGTGTGCTCGCACAGCAGTTTCGGGTGCCAGCAGTACGCGAAGACCCGCCTCGAGTGTGTCGTTGTCCAGACGGGAGAACTTCATCGACGTGCCTGCACCGATACGGCCGAGCGCGGCGCCCCAGAACGGTTGATCGGCACTGAACCAGCAGATCATCGTCGGGAGTCCCGCGCGAATTCCCGCGGCCGTCGTGCCCGCGCCCCCGTGATGAACTGCTGCTCGACACAACGGGAATACCGTTGCGTGATCCACTGCGCCCACCAGTGACACCGCCGAACCCGGCTCGATCCGTTCGCTCATCGAGCTCCATCCGGAGCTGACCAGGGCTCGGTGGCCGCCGGACGTGCAGACCTCGTCGATCGTTCGGACCAATGCGACAGGGTCCTTCACCGGCATGCTCCCGAAGCCGAAGTACAGCGGCGGAGGGCCTTCGTCGATCCATTCGCGCAGAGCGGATCCCGTGCTGAGATCGGCACCGAGAGGCTGTGGGGCGGAGGGGAGTTCGAGGAATCCGACGAACGGCCGTGAGGACCCCCACTCGTGCTCCAATCCGGGGAACAGGGCCCCGTCGTATGCCTGTAGTTCCAGACCGCCGTAATTCGAGATCCGTTTGGGCAGGGCAGATTCGGCATCGGGCAGGCCCAGGCTGCGACGCTGGCTGTTCTCGCGTTCTCGCATGGAACGCCAACGCATCGATTCCAGCAAGCGCCACGTGGCACGATTGACGCCAGATGGTAGCTTCCTGCCGGGTACCACCGACATTGCGCCGTTACCTCGAATCGGGCAGTAGTGCAGCGCGAGAAAAGGAATGGCCAGAGCTTCGGCGACATTGAACGTCATCTCCTGGCCCAGTGTTCCGGTAACAGCGGCGTCGGCTCCCACTGCCATTGCGGACAGCTGGCTCGTCATGTCGTCCCACCCGAAATTGGCCAACTCCGCGAGAGCAGCAAATCGCGTGCGTGGGTTCTTGGCCTTTATTCGTCGTCGTACGAGGTCGGACTCCAACAGGGCCTTGGTATCCGGCCCGAATGGAACGACCGAGACGCTTGTGCTGGAAGTGGTTGCCGCTGTGGCGAATCTCACCAGGTTGGGGGGAGCGCCGAACACGACACTATGGCCGCGACGGTCCAGTTCGATGGCGAGAGCAAGTCCCGGTTGGACATCTCCGCGGCTGCCGGTGAACGGCAGTACGAACTTCATGACGCACTCCTTCGCGTTCAAGGGTGCGACGAGCTCCTTCGGTCTCGGGGTCTCATCGCCGAAATGAAACCTACCCCATCTCGCGTGGTGGCGCGTAAGGCGAACAGCGACAAGCTTCTTTGGAACTTTCCACATGCTCGGGCCGCTCCGTGGTCGGAGCCGGGATACGCTCGTGCGGTGAATCGACTGACCTATGACGACGATCTGTTCCTTCGAATGGAATGCGTTCTCGGCGTTCCCGTCGTCAACCAGATCGTATGGCAGTTCGACACTGTGATCTCCACGGAGGATCTGTCCTCGGCGTGGCACAACCTAGCTGCCGGTCCCATCAACCGCGCCGTGCGACGAGCCCGAATCCCCGGCGCGCGAGACACCTGGGTTGGGGCAGGAGAGCCGCTACCGCTCGCGGTCGACGGGATACGCTCGGCCGCTCGGCTCAGCGAGTGGATCCAACAGAAAGCGAACGTGAATCTGGACCCGGAAACCGGGCCGGTCTGGCAATTGGCATTCACGGAATTCGACACCGGCGGGTGCGCTGTCTCTCTCGTTGCCTCACACGTCGTGGGTGACGGGGGTGCACTCACGTCCGCTGCGATCGCGGCGCTTCGCGGTCCAGGCGATCCCGAAGATTTCAAGTCCGCGTGGGGCGAATCCGAGGTACACGATCTGCGTGACGCGGCAAGTCAGCTGTGTAGAGCAGCGGCGGGTAGCGCGCGCGCACTGGGCCGCGGCATTCGGTCCGCCGTGAGTCGCGCGAAGGGCGGCGAGCGGACACCGAGCACTCCGAGAGGCCCCTCGCCTGTCGAGCCGTCGGCCTCCGGCCCGTTCACGCCCAGCACCGTGGTCGTCGACAGCCCCACGAAGCAGTGGGTCGATGCCGCGACCCGAGCTGGGGGAAGCGCCAACAGTCTTCTCGTCGCGGTCGCACTGGGAATCCTGACATCGAGCGGACGTATCGGCGAGTCCGATCCGGTCAAGGTGTCCTTGCCGGTCAGTACCCGCGTAGCGGGCGATGTGCGTGCCAATGCGACGTCCGGGGTCTCGATCATGGTCGAAGGCGGAGGAGGCTTCCGCTCGGATCTGGGGCCCGTCAGGCGCGACAGCAAGAAGGCGTTCACCACCCTCGCGGACACCTCGCATTCGACCACGTTCGAGCTGACGAAGCCTCTCATGCAGATGCTTCCCGACGCGATCGTTGCCAAGGCTGCACAGTCGGCCACCGCGCCCCTGTGCTTGTGCTCGAATCTCGGCGACCGTGGAGTTGCACTGCGGTCCATCGGAGGCGCGGAGGCCGGCTCGGTGGCGATGCGTTCCATCACTCAGAACACCACCGTCGAACTTCTGCGTAGGACCAGAGGCGGCGTCAGCGTCTGGTGGAACACATCAGGAGAGACGTCGACGCTGTGCGTCACCGGACTCGACCCTGATCTGTTTCCGAACGCCGAGCACCTGAAAAAATTGGTCGCGGACGAGTACGACAGGTGGCAGCTGACGGCGACCTTCTGGTGAGGCTATGCTTATCCACCGATTCAGCACTGGCTTCAGTGCCACTCGGAGAGAAGGGGAAGTGAACATGGCAGTAGTCGTCTTGTTCGGTTCGGAGACCGGTACCGCTGAGGAGGTCGCGGACAAGATCGCCGACGTGTTGGTGGACCACGACACCGAGGTTCGCGACATGCTCGAGTACGAAGTTTCGGACATGGACACCGACGACTTCCACGTCATCATCTGCTCCACCTACGGCGACGGTGAACTCCCTACAGGCGCCCAGCCGTTCTACGACGCGCTGGTGGAGGACGCGCCCGACCTGACGGGGCTGAGGTTCGCGCTGTTCGGTCTCGGCGATCGCATCTATGAGGACACATTCAACCGCGGCGGCGAGATCATTGCGGAGAAGCTGGTGGAACTCGGGGCAACGCACGTACACGAGCACGCCCGCCACGACAGCTCGTCGAGCGTCAGGCCGAAGACGCAAGCCGAGGAATGGGCAAAGGAACTGACCGACCTACTGGCCGGCTGACGCCGACCACACGTCCGACATCGAGACGCCTACCTCGTTCAGCAGACGCCGAACGAGCGGTAGTCCGATGCCGATGACGCTGGACGGATCTCCTTCGATGCGATCGACGAACCATCCACCGAGTCCGTCCAGCGTGAACGCTCCTGCGACTTCGAGCGGTTCCCCCGAGGCCAGGTAAGCGTCGAGATCCGAAGCCGACGGCTCGGCGAAGTACACCGTGGTGGAACTGCACGCGGCAGCCACCGCTACCACCGCACCCGACTTCACCCGAACGACGGCATGCCCGGTCAGCAGATCACCCGAACGGCCGGCCATCGTCGACCAGCGTTTTCGGGCTACCTCGACGGTATGAGGTTTTCCCTGGAGCGCGTCGGCGATCGACAGCATCGAATCGCAGCCGACGACCACGGCGTCATCGAATTCCGAGAGCACGGCCTCTGCTTTGGCGCGGGCCAGGGTGACCACCACTTCTTCTGGGGAAGGCAAGTTCCCGAGCGACGCGGTCAGTGCATCTTCGTCGACCCCGGACACACGCACGATGGGTTCGACGCCCGCGGCGCGAAGTACTCCGAGACGTGCAGGCGACGCAGATGCCAGAACGAAGCGCGTCATGAACGGTCGATCTAGTAGCGGCGTGAAGCCGCGAAAGAGTACGGCGAGAACGGCGCGAACGTCCGATGCATCGCAGCCGGTGAGCCCCACAACTCGGGCGGACGTGCATCCGCCCGTGGGGACGATGCCGCTGCCGCGGCCGTCAGAACCACCACGAGTGCCGCGATCTCCTCATCGGAAGGGTTGCCCTTCACGACGTGGATCGCATCGCGCAACTGCGCTGCCACGGCTTCGTCCACCCCCGCTGCCTGGTCCACCCCCGCTGCCTGGTCGAGCTCGGTTAGTTGGTCGATGTCGAACAGCCTCGTCGATGCGGTCACAAGATCATGATTCCCTTCAACGCTCGCTACATCATTGTTCGCCGGGGCGCTCACTGCATCCTGATTCGCCGGGGCGCTCACTGCATCCTGATTCGCCGGGGCGCTCACAGTGGAATGTTTCCATGCTTTTTCGGGGGCAGGGTGACCTGTTTGCGTTCGAGCAGGCGCAGTGCGGAGACGATCTGTCCTCGGGTGTGGCTCGGGGGGATGACGGCGTCGAGGTAACCACGCTCGGCGGCGACGTAGGGGTTGACGAGGGTGTCCTCGTATTCCTGCTGCAACTTCAAGCGCAGCGCGTCGACGTCTTCACCGTTCTTTGCCGCTTCGAGAAGTTGTTTGCGGTAGACGAACCCGACAGCGCCCGATGCGCCCATGACGGCGATCTGTGCGGTGGGCCAGGCGAGGTTGACGTCGGCGCCCATGTGCTTGGAGCCCATGACGTCGTAGGCGCCGCCGTAGGCTTTGCGGGTGATGACGGTGATCTTCCCGACGGTTGCTTCGCCGTAGGCATACAAGAGTTTCGCGCCGCGGCGGATGATGCCGTTGAATTCTTGTCCGGTGCCGGGTAGGAATCCTGGCACGTCGACGAGGGTGATGATGGGGACGTTGAAGGCGTCGCAGGTACGGACGAAGCGGGCCGCTTTTTCGGAGGCGTCGATGTCGAGGCAGCCGGCGAACTGGGTGGGCTGGTTGGCGACGATGCCGACGGAGCGTCCGTCGACGCGTCCGAAGCCGACGATGATGTTGCGGGCGCGGCCTTCTTGGACTTCCAAGAATTCGTCGTCGTCGAGGATGCGGGTGATGACTTCGTGCATGTCGTACGGGGTGTTCGGTGAATCCGGGATGAGGGTGTCGAGTTCGAGGTCCTCGGCGGTGAGGTTGTCTTCGATGCCTCCGTCGATCGGATCGCTCGGGATGGTGCGGGGTGCCTCGGCGCGGTTGTTGCTGGGGAGGTATCCGAGGAGGTCGCGGACGTAGTCGAGGGCGTCTTGTTCGCCGGAGGCGACGTAGTGGGCGACACCGGATTTCTCCATGTGGGTGGTGGCGCCACCGAGTTCTTCCATGGTGACGTTTTCGCCGGTGACGGTCTTGATGACGTCGGGTCCGGTGACAAACATCTGGGAGGTGCCATCGACCATGACGACGAAGTCGGTCAGCGCGGGGGAGTAGACGTGTCCGCCTGCTGCTGCTCCCATGACCAGGGAGATTTGGGGGATGACGCCGGAGGCTTGGACGTTGCGGTGGAAGATTTCTCCGTAGAGGCCGAGTGAGACGACGCCTTCCTGGATGCGGGCGCCTGCTCCTTCGTTGATGCCGATGAGGGGGCGGCCGGTTTTGATGGCGAGGTCCATGACCTTGACGATTTTTTCGCCGTAGATTTCGCCGAGGCTGCCGCCGAAGACGGTGACGTCCTGGGAGAAGATGCAGACGTCGCGGCCGTCGATGGTGCCGTAGCCGGTGACGACGCCGTCGCCGAAGGGGCGGTTGTCGGCGAGGCCGAAGTTCTGGGAGCGGTGGCGGGCGAGGGCGTCCATTTCGACGAAGGACCCGTCGTCGAGCAGTGCGGTGATGCGTTCGCGTGCGGTGAGCTTGCCTTTGGCGTGGACTTTGTCGATCGCTTCCTCGCCTGAGGGGGCCATCGCCGCTTCGCGCCGGCTGCGCAGGTCGGCGATCTTGCCCGCCGTTGTGTGAATGTCGGGCTTCTCGGCCGATTCCTGCGCAGTCGAATCCTGAACACTGGTCATGGGCAAATACTTTAACCACGGCTGTGACACCCGTCCCGACCGAGGGGCGCGTTGGCGAACCCTTTGCAACGCTACCGGCCGGTACCGTTCGGCGTCGGAGCGGCTCGTCGAGGTGTGTGCCCATATGCTCGAAACCATGTGGACCAATCTGGATCGACCTCCGCTCGACGTATCGGCACTACGGCGAGCACTCGTCGACGGGCCGCAAGCGTCCTGGTCCAGGTTGGATGTAGTGGAGCAGACCGGGTCGACCAACGCAGACCTGATCTCGCAGTCGGCCGGTCTCGCAGACCGCACCGCCCTGATCGCCGAGCATCAGGAGTCGGGACGCGGACGACACGCAAGGCCGTTCTCCGGTCCACCCAGGTCACAACTTCTACTGTCCGTTCTTGTCAAACTTCCAGGCGTGGATCCAGCGGTTCTGGGATGGCTTCCGCTGCTGGCCGGCGTGGCGGTCGTCGACGCCCTGCGAACGGTCGCATCAGTGGATGCCACATTGAAATGGCCGAACGACGTATTGATCAAGGGCAGAAAGGTAGCCGGAATTCTCGCCGAGGTGGCCGCGCACGGCGGAACGCCCGCAGTGGTTGTCGGAATCGGCTTGAACGTCTCGATGAGAGAGGACGAACTTCCCGTCCCGACCGCCACCTCTCTCGTTCTCGAGAACGCCGCTGTCGCCGACCGGGACACCATCCTGCGCGCGATCCTGCGCGGAATCGGCGCCGAGGTGGACTCCTGGCGTAACTCGAACTGGAACACCGAGAATCTCGCGCACCGCTATCGCGAACGATGCGACACCATTGGGCGACGAGTACGAGTGGAGTTGCCGGGCGATCGCCAGTTCCTGGGCGACGCGACCGACATCGACGACCAAGGTCGCATCGTGGTCCGATCCGATGACGACGGCCAGATCATCGCGGTAGCGGCCGGCGACGTCACCCACCTACGAGCGGTCGAACACGGGTAGAGGGGTGCACCGTCCGTCGCGCATGATGTCGTTGGTGTGCGTGGCAGGATCGCCTGACACGAGTATGAATTCGGCCGAGGAGTGAGTCGCATGGGCTATCCGCAGGAAGCACTGGCGGAAGAGGAAGAGCTGCTGCTGCACCATCATCCGCATTGGAAGATGCTGATCTTGCCTGCGTTGACGTTCATCGTTGTGACGGCGGTCGCCGGGTTCGGTATCGGGGTTGCCTCGGCTCGATTGAACGGCACGAGTTCCACTATCGCAATGATCGTGATGGCCGTCCTCTGGGCAGTCATCGTCGGATGGCGTTGTGTAGCACCGTTGATCAGTTGGAAGTGCACTCACTTCATCGTCACGGATCGGCGCGTGCTGATACGACAAGGTGTGATCACACATTCAGGGATCGACATTCCGATGGGGCGAATCAGCAACGTGCAGTTCCGGCACGGCCTCGTCGATCGCATGCTTGGAACGGGCACTCTCATCATCGCGTCGGCGTCGGACGACCCACTCGAGTTCGACGACATACCGCGCGTGCAGCGCGTCCACTCGCTGCTGTATCAGCAGGTGTTCGATTCCCAGTCGTTCGATTCCCAGTCGTTCACCTCCAGGGAGTACGGGCGCTCGGGACCTGATGCCTTCGGCGGCGGTGAGGGACCGTCTCCTGATGCCGGCCGTCCGGGCTGGCGTACGGGTCGTCGCGGCAAATAACCTTTTTCACAGTTTCGAACCGTAGGCTTGGCCGGTGACCGACGTGCTGCTGGCTGAAGATGACGAAGCAATTGCTGCTCCACTCTCGCGTGCCCTCGGCCGCGAGGGTTACACCGTGACGGTCGAGCAAACCGGTCCTGCGGCACTGCAGCGCGCTCTCGAAGGCAACTACGACCTACTCATCCTGGATCTGGGACTGCCGGGGATGGATGGGCTCGAAGTGTGTCGGCAGGTTCGCGCCAACAGGTCCGAACTTGCTGTTCTCATGCTTACAGCGCGGACCGACGAAGTCGACTTCGTCGTCGGTCTCGATGCCGGTGCCGACGACTACGTCGGCAAACCGTTCAGGCTCGCCGAATTGATGGCCCGAGTTCGTGCGTTGCTGCGTCGCCGTGGTCCAGGAGAGGACAGCCCGATCGAGGTCGGTGGCATCCGCCTCGAGCCGGCTGCGCGTCGCGTCCTGGTCAACGGCGCGGAGATATCACTGGCCAACAAGGAATACGAACTCCTGAAGGTGCTGCTGGACCACGCTGGTCAGGTCGTCTCGCGCGAGACGATTCTGCGCGAGGTGTGGGGTGACGCCGAACTCCGCGGGTCCAAGACACTCGACATGCACATGTCGTGGTTGCGCCGAAAAATCGGCGACGAAGGTTCCGTTGCCGAGCGGCGAATCGCAACGGTCCGCGGAGTCGGATTCCGAATCAACAGCGACTAGGCACGGTAGATGCGCCGTCGGATACTCCAGTCGATCCTGGCCGTGGTGATACTCACGGCGCTGCTGCTCGGTCTGCCGTTGATGTACACGGCTTGGCTCTGGGTCGAGGACTTCACCAGAGACGATCTGCAGCGAAGACTCGATCGCATGGCGTCCGAAATCTTGTCGCAGGAAGGCGACACGGGGATGGTCGTCGGCGATTTGGATATCGGTTCGCTTCGGCTTGCGATTCCGCAGTCCGGCCGCCTCATAGTGGTGTTTCCGACTCCGGCGGACGCAGCGTCCCGTGTGGACATCGGCGAGCCATTCGTATCGAGGCCGCTCGTCGAGTCGCTCTCCATGGGCACATCCGGGTCGCTTCGGCTCGAGGTGCCGTCGGACGACATGCGCACGTTGCAACGTCAGGCTGTCGGGGCCGTGGCACTCGTAGTGCTGGCGTCGATCCTCGCAGGCACTGCCGTTGCTGTACTTACCGCCAAGCGACTGGCCGACCCGCTACAGGACGTTGCGCGCCGCGCGGCGCGGCTCGCGGAGGGCGACTTCAGACCTGATCCGCGGCGACATGGCATCGCCGAACTGGACAGAGTCTCGGAAGTGCTCGACTCGGCGACCGTGGAAATTGCCGGAAGGCTGCAGCGCGAGCACGCGCTCGTCGCGGACGTCTCCCATCAACTTCGGAGTCGACTCACCGCAGTCCGGTTGAGGCTCGACGAGCTGTCCACCCATTCGGACCCGGATGTCGTCGGCGAGGCTGAGGAAGCCATGGCCCAGGTGGACCGGCTCACTCTCGCAATCGACGAGTTGGTGCGATCCTCCCGTAGCGATGGCGCTGCGGGAGCCGAGGAAGTTCCGGTCATCGACGAGCTGACAGGAATGATCGCCGAGTGGCAGAGGACATTCGAGGACGGTGGACGATCGCTTTCCCTGGCGGGTGATGACGGGGTGACCGCGTCGGTCACCGGTTCGAGGCTTCGTGAGGCCGTGTCGGTTCTCGTCGACAATGCTCTCTCTCACGGCGGTGGTACGTGCACCGTCGCAGTTCGCTTGATCCCTGCCTTGGATACGGCCGACCGAAAACGCGAACCGCTTGCCTGCATCGAGGTATCCGACGAGGGGGAGGGCGTCAGCAACGAGCTGGCACCGCACATCTTCGATCGTGGATTCTCAGGCGCAGGGTCAACCGGTGTCGGGCTCGCACTGGCCCGCGCGTTGGTCGAAGCCGACGGAGGAAGGTTGGAACTGCAACGGCGCAGACCAGCCATGTTCGCGGTGTTCTTGCCCGCGTATCGCGAATCGAGCGCGCTGGTTCGGCGGGCTCGCGAGCCACGTTAGTCGCCCCCGGGGATCGGACATTCATGCTGTCGAGAGTGGCCGTACGAGCGGAAGCGGGCTAGCTGTGACCGAGCTGTTCCTCGGCGGCTTCCTCTTCCGTTGGATCGTAATCAGTGGACCCGGCAGCGGCGCCGTGGATGTTTTCCTCCGGAAAGGCGAATTTGCGGAGTGCCCAGAATCGGAACGCCATCTGCAGAAGATTGCCGATGATGTAGTTGAGTACGAAGTCCAGGATCAGCAGCATCGTCAGGCTGTTGTGGCCTTCGCGGATGTCGAACAGGTTGTTGGCGATGAACAGCGGCGCGGCAGAGAGGATAACGCCGATGCCGCTGATGGTGAAGAAGAGCAGTGCTTCGTGGTGGCGCTCGCGTCCGCCGCGATTCTTGAAAGCCCACTCGCGATTGAGGATGTAGCTCAGGATCGTGGCCATCACGCCGGAGATGACCTTTGCGATCACCGGCTTCGGCTCCAACACTGTAAGGCTGAGGGAATAGAAGATGACGAGGTCGAAGACCATCGTAGTTCCGCCGACAATTGCGAATTTGATCAGTTCGCTGTGACGGATCGCCAGCTCCCGAACTGGTCCGGGGAGGCGGTGAATCACGTTGTCGATCGAGGGCACAACGGAGAAGTCTACGAAACGTTGGGGCGAATCACGAAACCGCTCGCGGAATCATCAGCTACCTCTCAGGAGTGGAGCTCGCGGAATGACCCGAACTTTCGGGATTGGAGCCCGCGGAACGCCCCGGATTCGAGGTGCGAAGTGTGGACCGACGAGGGACGAATCACCTCCACATGACAACATAGGAAGCCGTGACTGCTCCACATTCGCCTTCTGCCGCGTCCAATCCGCCGCGTCCCGATACACCTCGTGCATCGACAAGTGGAATGCCCGTCGTTGCAATGATCGGTGGTGGTCAGCTCGCCCGGATGACGCATCAGGCTGCTGTCGCGTTGGGCCAGTGCCTTCGTGTTCTGTCTGCAGGTTCCGACGAGCCGGCGGCCCAGGTCAGTGCGGACGTCGTTCTCGGACATCACGACGATCTGAATGCGTTGCGCACCGTCGCGACCGGGTCCAACGTGGTGACGTTCGATCACGAGCAGGTGCCCACCGAGCATCTGGAGGCTCTGGTTGCCGAGGGTGTCAACGTGCAGCCGCCCCCGAGTGCGCTGGTCTTCGCGCAGGACAAATTGCGCATGCGCCGCAAACTCGCTGAGCTCGGAGTGGCAATCCCAGCTTTCGCCGAGGTCACTTGGGCGGGTGATGTCACAAAGTTCGGTGAGGAACACGGGTGGCCGGTGGTCGTCAAAGCGATCAGGGGCGGTTACGACGGTCGCGGGGTGTGGATGCCCGCCGATGCAGAAGAAGCCGAGGCTACCGTTCAGCACCAGCTCGATCTCGGCGTACCGCTGATGGTCGAGGAAAAGGTCGAGTTGCGACGCGAGCTGTCGGCGATGGTCGGGCGTTCGCCGTTCGGTCAGGGCGCAGCGTGGCCGGTCGTGGAGACCGTTCAGCGCGACGGTCAGTGCGCGGTGGTGATCGCCCCCGCGCCATCGCTCGACGAGGACACCGCGATCGATGCCGAGCGAATGGCTCTCGGTCTCGCCGCCGAATTGGGTGTCGTCGGATCGATGGCAGTCGAACTGTTCGAGACGATGGACGGCAGGATCCTTGTCAACGAGCTTGCGATGCGCCCGCACAATTCGGGCCACTGGACCATGGACGGGTGCCGAACGTCGCAGTTCGAGCAACACTTGCGAGCCGTCCTCGACTACCCACTCGGCGATACGTCGCCACTGGCCCCAGTGACGGTGATGGCCAATATTCTGGGAGCGCCCGAAGTGCCGTCGATGAGCATGGACGAGCGTCTGCACCACCTTTTCGCTCGAATGCCTGATGCGAAGGTGCACCTCTACGGCAAGGGCGAGCGTAAAGACCGCAAGATTGGGCACGTGAACATCATCGGCGGTGCCGACGGTCGTTCCGACAACGCGGCCTATGTTGCGGAAGTCCGAGAAAAAGCCGAACGTGCGGCGCATTGGATGTCGCACGCCGAATGGACCGACGGATGGGATCCGCACGCATGACCGATGGGCCACACTTGACCGATGAGCAAGGACCTCGAGTCGGGTTGATCATGGGGAGTGACTCGGACTGGCCGACGATGGAAGCAGCTGCGGAAGCGTTGGCGGAGTTCGGAGTTCGATTCGAAGTTGGTGTGATCTCAGCGCACCGGACTCCGCAGCGCATGATCGACTACGCGAACAGCGCATCGGGCCGGGGTTTGCGAGTGATCATCGCCGGCGCCGGAGGGGCAGCTCACCTGCCCGGCATGGTCGCCTCAGCGACCCCGTTGCCGGTGATCGGCGTGCCGGTACCGCTGAAGTACCTCGATGGCATGGACTCGCTGCTGTCGATCGTGCAGATGCCTGCCGGTGTCCCCGTGGCGACGGTATCGATCGGCGGAGCGCGCAATGCGGGTCTGCTCGCCGTGCGTATCCTCGGCGCCACCGATGCTGCGCTGCAGCAGCGCATGGCGACCTTCCAGGCCGGTCTCGAGACGATGGTTCTCGAGAAAGACGCTGCCTTGCGGGCGAAGCTGCTGGGATGACGGACTCCGTCCACGCGCGCGTACGGGGCGCCGCGCGAGGACGGACTCAGGCGAGGCTGGTGACGTACGCTGCGTTGGTCTATGCCCGCATATGGCGCGCCGACATCACTTTCGAGCCGTCATGCCGTCTGTTCGTTGCATCGAACATGCGCGGAGGATTCGGTAGGGGAGGGACCACGATCGGCGGTGTCTACCTCACACGAACAAATACCTCGCAGGTGGTGCTGCGCCACGAAGCGGTCCACGCGGACCAATGGGCACGCTACGGCGTGACATTCGCGGTTCGGTACCTGGCGGAGGAAATCCGTCGACCGGGCCCCAGAAACCGATACGAGATCGAAGCAGGCCTGCGCGACGGCGGTTACACGACCTAGCCGAGCGTCGCAGTGATTTTTTCGGTGGACTTCCGCCGTTCCGTCTTACTGTCGTCCGGGTTGCTCACCTGAACGAGCGAACCGCCCGCGACCAGAACCGACAGTAATCCGTCGATCAGCTCGTCGGCGGTGCTCCATGGGAGCGAGGACAGCACTCGATCTCCGACAGCTAGCGAATGTGCTTCTGCCCGTGCACGTGCGGCGGCCAAAACCTCGTCCACGGGTGTGCTGTCAAGTGCCCCCAGCTGGCCCGACGGTCGGAATTGGTCGCCGTGCACGCGGACCGACGTCGCGTAGTCCGTCACTCCGAGAGGAAGATTCGGTACCGGCTTGCCGAACGCGTCGAGCGAGAGCGCAAGGATTTCGGGGACGTCGCCGGCCTCCTCGATGCGATCACCGTGCACGAGAGCGAGTTCTGCGTTGTCGTCGGCGCCGATCGTGACGTCGGCTCCGGCCCACCAGGCGCCGAGAAGTACAGCTGCCGTCTGCCAATGCGCTGGAAGAAGCACACTGACCCGCGCACCCGGTTCCACACCGAACTCGTCGCGGAGCAAATTGGCGGTCTTTGCGGCCCAATTGGCCAGCGTCACCGTCGACACCTCGACGCGCTCGCCCGTGGCGTCGTCGTAGTACGTCACCCGCGGACCTGCCGGGTCGCTGCGGAGGATGGGATCCAGCAGTTCCTGTGTCAATGTCGAAGCCACATCGGAACCCTATCCGATGGCGGATGAGGGCTCAGTTGACGCAGGCGGGTCCGGTCGAGCCTGCATCGATCGGAGGTGCGGGCGATTCGCCTGCAGACGTCGGCGCATCGGTCGTTGTCGGTATCGCGGCCACCCCGCCGTCGGCACCAGGCCCGTCGTAGTCGGAGGCGAGCACGACACGCAGAGTGTTCCCGGTCAGCGTGTCGTCGAAGGAGATCGGAAGTCCGCCCAGCGCCGCGGCAACTTCACGTGCAGCATCGCTGTCCGGATCGGCTGCCTGAATCGCGCTGGAGGACAACGACGACCCCTCGTAGTTTCCGATCGTTCCACCGGTGTACCCCAACTGACCGAGGGAGCTCGCCACTCCGTTCGCAAGCCCGTCGATTCCGCTGTCGTTGGCCACCTCGACGGTTACGGTGGAGGGATCGAGAGTGGACTTGGCGGTCGACTGGGGCGAATCCTGTTCGTCCGCAGTGCCGTCCAGGAGTCCCTCGACGTACTTCTTCACCGCTGCCGGGTCGACCTCGACAATGGACTCGCCGTAATCGGTCACGCCGTTGATGTCGACCGCGGGGATGGTCTCGAACTTGACCTTTCCGCCCGCGAGGTCCTGTAGACGCGTCGCGAACTGCAGTATGTCCCAGTCGGAATCGAGCACCACCGAGCGCTGGACGGCGCCGCTGAGTTGGCTGAGCCTGCTCGGGTTGCTGAGCGTCTTGGCGCTCAACACGCTGCGCACCAGCGAGGCCATGAACACCTGTTGGCGCACGATCCTGTCGAGATCGCCACGCGGCAAGTCGTGCCGCTGACGGACGAAACTCAGAGCGTCCGCACCGGACAGTGTCTGCTCGCCTGCCGGAAAGTTGGCGCCCGACATCGGTTCGTCGACAGGTGCGTTCAAACAGACATCGACGCCTCCGACCGCATCGGTCAGAAGAACGAAACCGAGAAGACCGACTTCGGCGTAATGATCGACAGTGATACCGGTCAGGTCGCCTACCGACTCGATGAGCGCCTCGCGGCCGGCTTCGGTCGACTGGCTTTCGGCGTCGGCATCCGAAGCACCCGATTCGACGAGTTCGAGCCGCTTGTTCTCCTTCGTGGCACCGTAGGCGGCATTGATCTTCGACATACCGATGCCGGGCACCTCGACGTACGAGTCGCGAGGAATCGAAATTGCGGTGGCCGACGAGCCGTCGTTCGGAACACGAATGAGCACGATCGTGTCGGTGTTCGACGCCACCTCTTCGCCTGCGCGAAGCGAATCCAGTTCTGCCTGAGACAGTGAGTTTCCATGCGCATCGGTTCGACTATCGGTTCCGACCATCAGAATGTCGACGGCGCCGTCGGATCCGCCCCCGAGACCGAGGGCGCCCGCGGTGGCAATGTTGGAGCGAAGACTGTCGACGCCTCGCCAGGCGAACCCCGTGAACAGCAGAACGAGAACCGACACTGCGGCGATCGCGACCTGCGGACCACGTAAACGGCGCCCGCGCCCAGGTGCCGACACGGCTGATGCCGACACGGGTGATGCCGACACAGGGGGCGTCGATGCGCGGCCTTCCTCGACGGTCGATGCGGGAGGTCTGCGTCGCGAGCGTTCTGGGCGTTCGGCGCGTGCGGGGCGTTCGTCGGATGATGCGTTCCCGGCGCGGTGAGTGCTGCGGCCTGTGCGGCGGGACTGTTCGCCGCGACGGGAGCGGGAACGGGGCTCGTCCCGTGATGCGTCCGACTCTCGTGGCACCTGCTGCCCTCTCTGCTGTCGAAATGAGTATGTTCGTCGTCCCCGGAGGTCCAGGCTACTTGTGAAATGTCCCTGGCTCGCTCAAGCGCCGACGGCGTGCCACACTTTCGGACTGTGGCGTACATCCTTGTTACCGGAGCCGGGGGACAACTCGGGCAACAGATAATGCAACTGTCGAGCGCTGACGACTCACAACATCGCACAGTCGGTGTGAACAGCGCGGAGCTGGACATCACGGACCCAACTGCGGTCGACGCAGCCGTCGAGCCAGGCATGGTGGTGATCAATTGCGCGGCCTACACTGCCGTCGACGCCGCGGAAACTGACGAGGCGCGCGCGCTCGCCGTCAACGCCGACGGACCTCGAAATCTTGCTCAGTCGTGCGCGCGCGTCGGTGCCCGTCTGGTCCACGTGTCCACCGACTACGTGTTCGACGGAACGTCCTCCGTGCCGTACGAGCCAGATCAGTCAACGGCACCGCAGAGCGCATACGGACGAACCAAGCTGGCGGGGGAACGCGCCGTTCTGCAGGCGCTCCCTTCGGCGACCGTGGTCAGAACGGCGTGGGTGTACACCGGCGTCGGTTCCGACTTCGTCTCCACCATGTTGAGGTTCGAAGGTGAACGAGACACGATCAACGTCGTGGACGACCAAGTCGGATCACCGACCTACGCACGCGACCTTGCTGCAGGTCTACTCGAACTCGCACGTGCTGAATCGGCGAGCGCTCCGATTCTGCATCTGACCAACGCCGGTACTGCCAGCTGGTTCGACCTAGCGCGTGCCGTGTTCGCCGGAGTCGGCGCCGATCCGGCGAGGGTCAGGCCCTGCTCGAGTTCGGACTTTGTCCGACCTGCGCCGAGACCTGCGTTCTCGGTCCTCTCGGCCGATGCCTGGTTGCAGGCCGGTTTCGCACCGCTGCGTAGCTGGCGGGATGCATTGTCGGAGGCGTTGGACGCGGCTCGTTCGGCCACGACGTGATGGTCGGTGAGCGGAGGCAGTTAGTGTTGCCCGCGTGAGTTCCAAGCTGGCCGTCGTAACGGTGACCTATTCGCCCGGGGAACACCTCGATGAGTTTCTGTCCTCCCTTGCCCTGGCAACCGAGGAGACGCCGCAGGTGATCATGGCCGACAATGGTTCGACGGACGGTTCACCCGAAGCCGCCGAAGCGGCCTACCCCAACGCACGTCTGTTCCGGACCGGAGCGAACCTCGGATACGGGGGCGCTGTCAATCGTGCCGTCGCTGAAATCGACGAAAGCATCGAGTTCGTCGTCGTCGCGAATCCAGACGTTCGGTGGCATCCGGGCTCGCTCGACGGCTTGCTCGCCGCAGCAGAGCGCTGGCCGCGCGCCGGAGCGCTCGGACCGCTCATTCGCGAACCCGACGGGAGCCGCTATCCGTCGGCACGTGCCGTGCCCGATCTCACCTCGGGAGCGGGCCATGCACTGTTGAGCAAGGTCTGGCCGAGTAACCCGTGGACGCTCCGTTATCGCCAGGACAACGAGGCTGTGACCGAACGAACAGTCGGCTGGTTGTCCGGTTCCTGCCTGGTCCTGAGGCGGTCTGCTTTCGACGCGGTGAACGGGTTCGACTCCCGTTATTTCATGTACATGGAGGACGTCGACTTGGGCGACCGTCTCGGTACCGCCGGCTGGCTCAATGTCTACATCCCCGACGTCGAGGTCACCCATACCAAGGGGCATGCGGCAGGTAGGCATCCGGAGCTGATGCTCCCGGCGCACCACGAGAGCGCGTATCGCTTCCAGGCGGATCGTCACCCCCATCTATGGCAAGCTCCCCTACGATGGGCGCTGCGCGCGGGTCTCGCAGCGCGCTCGAAGGTTGTTGTGGCTTCGGCACTTCGACAGCGACAGATCGATGACCGTGACAAGCGGGACAACAGAGAGGCCGACCATGTCAGCTGACACAGGCAAAACTACTGATGCTGTAATTCTCGTGGGCGGCAAGGGAACTCGCCTTCGGCCGCTCACGTTGTCGGCTCCGAAGCCTATGCTTCCCACCGCGGGCCTCCCGTTTCTGCACCATCTGCTGGCCCGAATCAAGGCGGCTGGAATCAACCACGTCGTACTCGGAACCTCGTTCAAATCCGAGGTCTTCGAAGAGCACTTCGGCGACGGCTCTTCTCTCGGTATCGAACTCGAATACGTCACCGAAACCGAACCGATGGGAACCGGCGGCGGAATCCGCAACGTGCTCCCGCGTCTTCGGGCCGACAATGTGATGGTGTTCAACGGCGATGTGCTCGGCGGCACAGATCTCACCGCGGTACTCGACACTCACCGGCGTACCGAAGCGGACGTCACGCTGCATCTCGTGCGGGTCGGCGATCCACGTGCGTTCGGATGCGTTCCCACCGACGAGAACGGCCGAGTGACCGCATTCCTCGAGAAGACTCAGGATCCACCGACCGACCAGATCAACGCGGGTTGCTACGTCTTCAAACGAGAAATCATCGAGAAGATTCCGCACGACCGTCCGGTCTCCGTCGAGCGTGAAGTGTTTCCAGCGTTGCTCGCGGAGGACAAGCATGTGTACGGACACGTGGACAGCGCGTACTGGCGCGATATGGGTACGCCCGAGGACTTCGTCAAGGGCTCGGCTGACCTCGTCCGCGGCATCGCGCCCTCGCCGGCACTCACCGGAACCAGGGGGGAGTCCCTCGTGCATCCGAGCGCAGGCGTCGCGCCGGGGGCGTTGTTGATCGGCGGTACCGTCATCGGACGTGGCGCCGAGGTCGGTGCGGGAGCACGACTGGACGGTGCGGTTATTTTCGACGGTGCTGTCGTCGAGGCCGGTGCGGTGGTGGAGCGATCGATCATCGGCTTCGGTGCTCGAATCGGGCCGCGCGCGCTCGTACGGGACGCTGTGATCGGCGACGGTGCCGATATCGGTGCACGATGTGAACTGCTTCGAGGCGCCCGCGTGTGGCCGGGAGTGAAACTTCCCGATGGCGGAGTGCGTTTCTCCACCGACGTCTGATCGCGCCGGTTCGTCAGCGTTCGGCAGCGAGTTCGACGAGGTGAGTGATCGTCTCCACCTCGGCCGACTCCGGCAGTGAGTCCACCGGCCACCATGCCAGGTCGGTGGACTCCTCGCTGCGCACTGCCGCCGCTCCGTCGGGGGCACGCACAACGAATCGCAGATCAAGATGTCGAGTGGGCACGCCGAGTGAGCATGTGATCGGGTGCGTGTGTGCCGACAGCAGCGAGTCGTCGATGGTGAGATCCTCGATTCCCGACTCCTCCCTGGCCTCTCTGAGCGCCGCGTCGACAACCGTGTCGTCGTGAGGCTCGCAGTGTCCGCCCAGCTGAATCCACCGACCGACACGCGGATGCAGCGTCAGCAGAACGTGCGTGCCCGAGGTGTTCAACACCAGCGACGACGCCGTGAAGTGGCCGGCGACATTCGTGCGCAAACAACCGTCGGGATTGCTGACGAGGAACGCGAGCATCGTGTGTCGCAGTGAGTCGTCATGCCAATCGAGGCAATCCCAGTCGGTGAGTACCGACTGGGCAGATCTGAGAAGTGATTGCGCGCTCATCGCTATCAGATTTCCAACAGTTCTTTCCCCGGCCCGGACGGGGTTCGAACGGTCGAGGCCTCCAGCGGATGTCCGATTGCGATGGCGCCCATGGGTTGCCAATCCGCCTGCAGACCCAGCTCCGTCCGAACGACGTCGCCGGCAAAGATGGTGGACCCCACCCAGCAGCTCCCGAGCCCACGAGCGGCGAGTGATACCAGTAGGCCTTGCACCGCAGCGCCGACCGCCACGGTGAACATTGTTTGCTCTGCGCGCGTGCGGCGTTCGTCGGAATACGCGTGAGCTCCGTCGGGAACACAGAACGGTATGACGATCTCCGGGGCGTCGAACAAAATGTTGCCGCGGGAGGTGCGTCGGTCGATTCGTTCGTCCGACCAACCGTCGGCGCGCAAATCCGTTCGCCATTGTTCCTTCATCCGCGACAACAGGTGAGCGCGCAGCGCGGGCGTTCTCACCCAGACGAACCTGACCGGATGTGTGTGGTGCGGTGCGGGTGCGGTCAACGCGTCCGCCACGGCAGCGCGGATGTCGTCGGGGTCCACGGCGTCGTCGGTGAACGCGCGGACCGATCGCCGAAGCAGGACAGCTTCGCGTCTACCACGAGCGATGGATTCCTCGGTGCCGAGCCAGAACAGGTCGTCCTCGCCAGGGCGAACCAGATCCCTTGCGCGCGAGCCGTTGTCGACGGGGGTCAAGCCTCGTACGACAGCCACCGGGACCGACCCAAGTTTTCCTTTCACCAGATCTCCCGCGGCAGCGATCTCGTCGGCGATCGCGACCTCGGTGACGACCAATTCGTTGCCCTGCGAATCTTCGGCGCCCGCATATCCGTGCACCACCGCAAGGCCCGCACTACCGATCGCGGCGTCGGTTTGACCGATACGCCACGCGCGACCCATCGTGTCGGTGACGATTATGCCGACAGTCACCCCGAGCGCTTCGGCAAGAGCGGTCCGAAGTGCCGAGGCACTCGCGTCCGGATCTTCGGGTAGAAGCGCGAGTTCGGCCCCGTCGACATTCGACCCGTCGATACCGGAGGCCGCCTGCACTATTCCGAGGTTGTTCTCGGTGATGAGCGTGCGTCCCTTCCGTGCAACGACGCGCACCGCCTCCCGGTCCACCAGGATTCGTCGGGCCGCGTCACGTTCCTCCGGATCGAGCGGAGCGGAGACGAGCCTGCCCTCGACTTTGGAGAAGACCTTGCTCGTCACGACCAGGATGTCGTTCTCACGTATCCACGGTGCGCATCGAGCGATCGACGCCGCGAGATCGTCGCCCGGACGGAACTCGGGAAGATCCCGCACCGGGATGATTTCGATGCTGCCTCCGGGTGCGTGGTCTTGGGGCCGCGCATCGATCACAGTGTCAACCCAGCGGATCTCAGGGCCACCACTGCCATTTCGGCGGTCGTAGCCGGATCGGTCATCAACAGGGGAACGCTGAGCACCTCGACACCGGGAACGGTGGCGGTGTCGGTCGAATGAACGAGCCACGCATCGAGGATTCCTGTGTCCGAACGGGCACCGTAATAGTTCCCGACGGCTTCCGCCGAGGTCTCGACTCCAATGACGGAGAGGCACTCGTCCGCCATGCCGCGTAGAGGCTTGCCGTCCACCACGGGGGACAGGCCGACCACCTTGGCGGGAGTCGTCCGCAGCGCGCTGCGGATTCCGGGGACGGCGAGTATCGCCCCGACGCTCACCACCGGGTTGGAGGGAGCGAGAATGACGGCGTCTGCCTCTGCAATCGCGTCGAGAACACCGGGGGCGGGAGCCGCTTGTTCGGCACCGACGTTCGCGAAACTGTGGGTGGGGATCTGTGCGCGGTATCGAACCCACCACTCCTGGAAGTGGATTGCTCGTTGCGATTCTCCGGTCGGGTCCTCCGGGTCGGTGACGACGACGTGGGTTTCACTTCGGTCGTCGGTGACCGGCAGTAGACGCACTCCAGGCTGCCATCTGTTGCACAGGGCTTCGGTCACCGCGGACAACGGGTAGCCGGTGCGAAGCATCCGGCTACGAATGAGGTGAGTGGCGATGTCACGGTCACCGAGTCCGAACCAATCCGGGTCGGCTCCATAGGCCGCGAGTTCGTCTCGCGCATGCCAGGTCTCCGCAATCCGGCCCCACCCACGTTCGGTGTCGATTCCGTCTCCGAGTGTGTACATGCAGGTGTCGAGATCGGGGCAGATGCGCAGACCGTGCATCCACACGTCGTCGCCGACATTGACCACTGCGGTGATGTCGTCGTCGTCACCCAGTAGTGTTTTGAGGCCCTGTAGGAATCGTGCTCCGCCTACTCCGCCGACCAAGACAGTCACTTTCACAGTGACAAAGCCTATGCCGTGTACAGAATCGGCGGATGGTCGACTGCCCGTCGTCGCGTTCTGGGGTGGCGTGTGCCGGACTGAAGGGCTCGACACGTGACGGCGCGGACCCCGCGAAAGCACGTGCGCGTGCGATCCGGAGAATGAGTGCGGTGACCGCGTTCGTGGTCGGTGCTCATCAAGTTCGCTGCCCGTTTGAGCAGTGTTTTCTCGGCGCGACACGCTCAAGACGGGCGTGATTCCGGGGAGGGTGCTGATTTCGGTCGGCAGATGGTATTGGAATATTGCGTACCAGCTTGACCGCAACACAGTCCGGCGTGTCTAATCACATGTATGTCATTCCAAGGTCTTCGAGCGAGTTCACTTGGAGCCAACCTTGATTCGAACATGCGTTCCCATGCGGCGCCTTCTCATGTAGACGTGTTGTAAAGGTCGAGGATTCGGGTATGACAACGAATGTGGATGAGACTACGAATACCGGCGCGGGGCAAGGTGTTCGGAACCGACCGGATATTACTGCGCTATTGAAATGGTGAGGAGGCGGAAGCGATGTATGACCAGCACGTGACACGTGAACAACAGGGCGAGGCCCTGTCTCACCTCAGCGCAGTCAGCGACGCGCCGCAGACCGATTCCGAAGCGGGCGCCGCACGTGGCGACTGCGAGAACAGATTCGAGCACAACAACTTTGCCGACGTAGCGGGCGATGAGAAGATCGCTCCAACCGAACATGTGCCGGTCGACGCTGGTGCGGCCTATGTCGGCGTCGCTTCGGTTGGGGTGGTGACCGAATTGGGCCCCGCTGCAATCGTTTCGAGCGTTGCCGATCTCGATGACCCACGTGGTGAAGAGAATTCGGACTACCGGGACGACGAGGAATCGGACGACGAGGACTCCAATGTCGTCGCGCCGATTCGCGCGGCCCAGCCGATGCTGTCGATCGTCGGATTCGATCGGATGTTCGAGGAGATCGAGGATCAGTGGCAGGAACGTGCATTGTGTGCACAGACCGATCCCGAAGCCTTCTTCCCTGAAAAGGGCGGTTCCACTCGCGAGGCCAAGCGAATCTGCCTTGGATGCGACGTAAAGGACGAATGCCTCGAGTACGCACTCGCCAAAGACGAGCGCTTCGGTATTTGGGGCGGGCTGTCCGAGCGTGAACGTCGCCGGCTCAAGCGCGGAATCGTCTGACGATCCACAGCTGGCACTTTCCGACCCGCTGAGGCGCACCGGCGAAGCGCAGCTGCGTCGGGATTCATTCCCTTGGGGGATTCATTCCTTTTTAGGTTTCATCCCTTTCAGGTTTCGTCATCGAGTGCGGGATCGACGACGTCGGGATCCACACCGAGGTACGTCGCGACCTGCTCGACAAGTACTTCGTAGAGAAGATCCTCCAGGTCCTCCCGGTGCTTTGCGCGCCGTTCCAGTGGTTTTCTGAACAGCACGATCCGAGCGCGTGTCGCATCGCCGCGTTTGTCGATACCTGCTGGTACAAGTCGGGACAAGGGGACGGGGCCCTCGGCGACCACTTCCGGTGGCCACTCGACGGACTCCGGGTCGATGGCCCGAATCTTGGGAACTTCGTCGACTGCGATGTCGAGGCGCTCCAATTTTTGGTGCCACTGATGGCCTATCCGAGCGAACGCTTCCAGCACGGCCCGATCGAATTTGTCTGCGCGCGATCGGTGCCCTGGAACGTTGTTGGGTAGCAGGGGGCCACGAATTCCGCGGCCGCGCCGCGCGGCAGATCGAGAGGTGATTCTGCGTCCGGATGCGCTTGGAGCCATGTGCTGAGGCTAACGGTGAGCGCTGGAGCTGTGTCGAGAGGATCGCGGTTGTAGCGGGTGTCCAAGGCTGACGCTGAACGGTCGCGGTGTGTCGGGGGGCTCGCAGTCGCGCTAGGGGGTTAGTCTCTTGGACGTGAGATCTCTGCGTGGATGCTGCAGGCCTGGCTGCAACCGATCGGCCGTTGCAACGCTCACGTATGTCTACTCGGATTCCACGGCAGTGGTCGGTCCGCTTGCCACTGTCGATGAGCCGCATTCCTGGGATCTGTGCGACGTGCATGCAACAACCACGACGGCTCCCAAGGGGTGGGAGCTCGTCCGCTACGAGGGCGGGTTCACCACCACGTCGCCCGACGAAGATGATCTGACGGCACTGGCCGAGGCCGTGCGCGAGGCCGGGCGCGGCGAGCGTTCGCGGACCGAGGACGCGGGCTCGGGGGAGCGCTACGAGGGGCGACGCCGATCCGAGGTCCCAACCGACCGTAGGACCTCCACGCCGACACGAACCGGTCGCCGAGGCCATTTGCGTGTCCTACCCGATCCCACGTCCTGATTCGACGGGCGTACCTGATCCTACGTTCGAATCGATGTCGTTCGAGCGCCTGAAGCGTGCATCATTTCTGTCACATCTACCGTTCCCCGCCACGCTGTCAACAGCTATTTGTGACACATTCGTAGTCGAGATGATGTGTTCGAACGAGCCGTCGTCATCAAGCGGAACCGTCTGTTTCAATTTTGTCGATAACCGCGCCCGATCCACCGAAAACCCTGAGGAGTTGTTCGTGGCACGAACTGCCGAGTCCGTCAATGCAGTCATCAAGGCCTATGACGTGCGTGGGGTGGTGGGTGAACAGATCGATGCCCAGTTCGTCCGTGACGTCGGTGCATCTTTTGCCCGCCTGGTCCGTGACGGTGCGGTGACCCGGGTCGTCATCGGACACGACATGCGTGCGTCGTCGCCCGAGTTGTCCAGAGCGTTCGCTGACGGAGTCACGTCGCAGGGCCTCGATGTCGTCCACATCGGGCTTGCTTCGACGGATCAGCTGTACTTCGCCTCGGGATTCCTCGAGAGCCCAGGAGCGATGTTCACGGCCAGCCACAATCCGGCGAAGTACAACGGCATCAAACTGTGCCGCGCGGGTGCGAAGCCGGTTGGTCAGGACACCGGTCTCGACACCATCAAAGATGAACTCGTAGCAGGCGTGCCAGGTTACGACGGTGCGGTCGGTTCGGTCAGCGAGCGGGATGTATTGAACGAGTACGCGACGTTCGTCCGTGACCTTGTCGACTTGTCGAAGGTGTCCGGGGTGAAGATCGCGGTCGATGCCGGAAACGGCATGGGTGGGCACACGGTCCCTGCGGTGTTCGACTCTCTTCCCGTCACCATCGAGCCGCTGTACTTCGAGCTCGACGGAACATTCCCCAACCACGAAGCCAATCCGCTGGATCCCGCAAACCTCGTGGACCTCCAGAAGTTCGTTCTCGAGACCGGGGCCGACATAGGTCTCGCGTTCGACGGCGATGCGGATCGTTGCTTCGTGGTCGACGAACTCGGAAACCCGGTGTCGCCGTCTGCGGTCACCGGCCTCGTGGCCGAACGTGAACTGGCCAAGGAGCCTGGGGCCACTGTCATTCACAACTTGATCACCTCGCGCGCGGTGCCCGAGTTGGTCACCGAGCTCGGTGGAACGCCCGTCCGAACACGAGTCGGTCACTCGTTCATCAAGCAGCAGATGGCCGATACCGGCGCAATCTTCGGCGGTGAGCACTCAGCGCACTACTACTTCCGCGATTTCTGGGGTGCGGACTCCGGGATGCTGGCTGCTTTGCATGTCCTCGCCGCCCTCGGCTCGCAAGATCAGCCGTTGTCCGAGCTCATGAAGGCTTACGAGTCCTACTCGGCGTCCGGCGAGATCAATTCGACCGTCGCCGATGCTGCCGAGAGGACCGCAGCGGTGCTCGATGCTTTTTCGGACCGGACGGTGACGGTAGATCGACTCGACGGTGTGACCATCGACCTTGAGGACGGCGCCTGGTTCAACCTCCGAGCGTCCAACACCGAACCACTTCTGCGACTGAACGTCGAGGCGCGTACCCGGGACGAGGTCGATGCACTCACCTCGGAGATACTCGGCGTGGTTCGGGCTCAACTGGAATAGTGGGCGCAATATCGGGTATGCGGGCAACGTCGAGTTGTGAGTGAAGGATCGAGTGCGAAGGGCGGTGTCGGCGCATGGCTGCATTGTCGGCTCTTCTCGATCTCGATGACACAGATGCTCTCATCGCGGCTGATTCGGAAGGGGCGCTGCGTAGCGCAGCACTCGCGGGCGCACAGATGCGTGCGACTGCGACGGCGTTCGATGACGGCGTCGGAGACAGGTTGCGTGACATGCGGCCGCGAAGCGTGGTGTTCGTCGCCGGTGAGGGCCGCGCTGGGCGTGCGGCGTCGTTGGTGATCGCCGCGATCGGGTCGCAGATCGGTGTTCCGCTCGTTCATACTCCGAGGACGCCGCCGTGGGTGGGCCCACTCGATGTCGTCGTTGTCTCCGGCGACGACGCGGGAGATCCGAGACTCGCCGAATCCGTCGCCGCCGCGGTGCGACGTGGCTCGGAAACGGTCCTCGTCACTCCTGACGAAGGGCCTTTGCGCTCCGCTGCGTCGGGTCGAGCTGTGTTCCTGCCTCCCCGGATTGCCGTAAGAGAACACAATTCGTTGATGCGCTATCTCACGGCGGGCATTTGTGTGCTGGACGCGGTGGCGCTGGACAACTACCGGTCGTTGCTACCGAACCTGGAGGGTCTCGCCGACCGTCTCGACCACGAATCCGCGCGAAATCATCCCGCGAACGAGGTCTTCCACAATCCGGCCAAAACGCTCGCATCGCGCATTGCGGGCAGCCGAATCGTGTTGACGGGCACCGAACCTGTGTCCGTCGAGATCGCTCGACACGGAAGCGAGATATTGCTGCGCGCGGCGGGTATCGTCGCGGCTTCGGGAGAACTCGCCGACGTCATAGCGGCTGTCGTTCACGCGGGCCGAGCCACCGCGTCGACGCACGTCGACTATGACCCTTTTTTCCACGATGAGCAGGTCGACGGGCCCCGGCCGGAGGCAGGCATCCGCGTGCTTGTCGCAGCGACACCGATGCGTGCCGCCGATGCCGAGCGCCGCACTGCTGCACTCGACGACGCAGTCGTGCTCACGGTGAGGGCGGACGATCTGCTCGTAACACCGCAGGGTGTGCCCGAGATACCGCAGTCGAGCGCCGCAGGCGACCTCGAATCGATGACATTGCTGGCGACGCGGTTGGAGATGGCCGCCGCGTATCTACATCTGATGGGCGGTAAATAGTGCAACCACTGCACGGTGCAGTCAGGTCGTACGCGTGGGGGTCTCGGACCGCACTTGCTCGGCTGCAGGGCCGGTCGGTGCCCTCGGAGCATCCCGAGGCCGAAATCTGGCTCGGCGCCCATCCGGGTGATCCAGCGAAGCTCGGTTCGGAATCGAGCGGGCGTTCTCTGCTCGCGGCGATCGACGCCGACCCCAGCGGGCAACTCGGGTCGCGGACCGCCGAAGACTTCGGTGAGCGCCTTCCATTTCTGCTGAAACTACTTGCTGCCGACGAGCCCTTGTCGCTGCAGGCTCACCCAAGCTCGGTGCAAGCTGCAGAGGGTTTCGCCAAGGAAGATGCAGCGCGTGTGCCGATCGACTCGTCCGTTCGCAATTACAAGGACGCCTCGCACAAGCCAGAGCTGATAGTGGCGCTCACCGAGTTCCATGCGCTCGCGGGATTCCGGTGTCCCAGGAAGACAGTCGAGTTCATCGACGCGTTGGGTGTGGACGCGTTGTCCGGCTACCGATCGCTACTGGCCGATCAGCCCGACGAAGCAGGGCTGAGAACGGTCTTCACGTCGTGGATCACGTTGCCAGGCCCGGCAATGGATGCTCTGCTGCCGATCGTGGCCGACGGCTGCGTTCGATACCTCTCGACATTGGCTCACTCCGACGGCGGAGAGTTCGTGGCCGAGGCCCGAACGCTGCTCGAGTTGGGGGAGTCCTACCCGGGAGATGCCGGCGTTCTCGCGGCACTGCTGCTCAATCGTGTGACGCTGGCTCCAGGTCAGGGTCTTTATCTCGATGCGGGCAACCTGCACGCGTACCTGTCGGGCATGGGTGTCGAAATTATGGCCAACTCCGACAACGTGTTGCGTGGTGGGCTCACGCCGAAGCACGTCGACGTCCCAGAACTGCTGCGAGTGCTCGATTTCGAACCAGCCGAGGTTCGCATCCTCGACCCGCAGCCGGTCTCGCCGGCGATGCCGGTCCGCTACGACACCCCCGCGCCCGAATTCGCGTTGACGCGGTCGCTGTTGCCGAGCGGCACTTCGGTCGAGTTGGACGGCGAGGGACCACAGATTCTGCTGTGCACCAGCGGTCGTGTTGCACTCGACGACAAGGAGAGCACGCTCGTCCTCGAACAGGGTGCTGCAGCGTGGGTCTCGGCGTCCGACGCTGCAGTGACCGTGACCGCGGACTGGGGCGACGCCGAAGTGTTCCGGGCGACAGTAGGTCGGACCGAGTTCCGATAGTTGTGTGTTGCGTCGAACGGCACAGCGTTCGGCGAACCGACCATGAGTGACGCGTATCGCACTTAGGGTGTTACCAAAGGGGTCCGAGTGACTTCGCAGGCGCGATCCGCCTACGGCGAAGTTGCTCGGACAAACTATGTCGACAGGGTGAAAAGATGGAACAAGAGCGCGCGCCGAAGACCCCTCGTAAGACGGGGATCTTCAGAACAAAATCGGTCGAACAATCGATGCGTGACACGGATGAGCCGGATACCAAACTGCGCAAGGAACTCACATCGTGGGACTTGACGGTGTTCGGTGTGGCAGTGGTTATCGGAGCAGGAATCTTCACGTTGACCGCGCGCACCGCGGGCAACGTTGCGGGTCCCTCGGTATCGCTGGCTTTCGTCCTGGCGGCAGTGTCCTGCGGCTTGGCTGCTCTCTGCTACGCCGAGTTCGCATCGACAGTTCCGGTGGCAGGCAGCGCCTACACGTTCTCTTACGCGACGTTCGGTGAGTTCATTGCCTGGATCATCGGCTGGGACCTCATTCTGGAATTTGCTTTGGCGTCTTCCGTGGTCGCAAAGGGCTGGTCTTTGTATCTAGGAGAGGTTCTCGGATCGGTGTCGCCTACGGTGTCGATCGGTCCACTGGATTTGGACTGGGGTGCGCTTGTCATTGTTCTGATCATCACGGCACTCTTGGCATCGGGGACGAAATTGTCGTCCCGGGTGTCGTTGATCATCACCGCGATCAAAGTGGCCGTGGTTCTTCTTGTCGTCATTGTCGGTGCGTTCTACATCAAGGCCGAGAACTACTCGCCGTACATCCCGCCCTCCGCCCAAGGTGAGACGGCCGACGGAATTCACCAATCGCTGTTTGCGTTCGTGACGGGTGCAGGCGGAAGCACCTTCGGGTGGTACGGCCTGCTGGCTGCTGCGAGCTTGGTGTTCTTCGCGTTCATCGGCTTCGACGTCGTCGCTACCACGGCCGAGGAAGCCAAGGAACCGCAGAAAGCGTTGCCGCGAGGCATTCTCGGTTCTTTGGTGATCGTGACCATTCTTTACGTAGCGGTCACCTTGGTATTGACAGGAATGGTGAAGTACACCGAGCTTGCAGGCGACAGTTCGACATTGGCCACCGCATTCGAACTGAACGGCCTGACGTGGGCCAAGAACATCATCTCGTTCGGCGCCCTTGCCGGTCTCACGACGGTAGTCATGGTCTTGATGCTCGGTCAGACGCGCGTACTGTTCGCGATGTCGCGTGACGGGCTCATGCCGCGTGGTCTCGCTCATACGGGCAAGCGCGGAACCCCAGTCCGAATTACTCTGATCGTCGGGTTCGTCGTTGCGATTCTCGCGGCGTTCTTCCCGATCGGAACACTCGAAGAAATGGTCAACATCGGGACGCTGTTCGCGTTCGTCCTCGTCTCGATCGGCGTGGTCGTTTTGCGCCGAACTCGTCCCGACCTCGAGCGTGGGTTCAAGGTTCCGTTGATGCCGTGGATTCCGATCCTCGCCGTCATTGCCTGCTTGTGGCTGATGGTCAATCTATCGGTGGAGACCTGGCTCAGGTTCCTGGTCTGGATGGCGCTCGGAGTTGTCGTGTATTTCGCCTACAGCAGACGAAATGCCGACAAGACGATGCTTGAACGTGAGCGAGCGCGTTCCGCTGATCAATAGGATCCGTCCAGGAGGACTGGTCGTATCAACTGTTACCACTGCAGTGACTGTTGTCCGCTAAGTATTCGGGCCGACTCCCCGATGCCGACTGGATGCCTCGACCTCAATGCGACGAACCGGACACCGATGGTGGCCCGAGCCGGCCGGGGAGCGCGGCGCGGAAGGTAGCGCGAACAGAACCAGCGTCGACCCGATAGCCTGGAGCAGGAATTCAACGCAAGAGGAGAGGGAAGATGACGACCTCAGTATCGCCGGACTCGGCATCAAAGGACAGTTCTTCGGCGCTTGTCGCCGACAGCCGGGGTGGAATCGACTTCAAGGTCGCAGACCTGTCGCTCGCAGAGTTCGGCCGCAAAGAGATTCGCCTCGCCGAGCACGAGATGCCCGGCCTGATCGCTCTTCGTCGCGAATACGCGGAGGTTCTACCCCTTAAGGGCGCCCGCGTGTCCGGGTCGCTGCACATGACCATTCAGACTGCGGTTCTCATCGAAACGCTCGTCGCGCTCGGCGCCGAGGTGCGATGGGCATCGTGCAACATCTTCTCCACCCAGGACCACGCAGCCGCAGCGGTAGTCGTTGGTCCGCACGGCACCGAAGAAGAGCCCAAGGGCGTGCCGGTATTCGCCTGGAAGGGCGAAAGCCTCGAAGAATACTGGTGGGCCGCCGAGCAGATGCTCACGTGGCCCGGCGCTCCCGCGAACATGATTCTCGACGACGGTGGCGACGCCACGATGCTCGTTCTGCGCGGTGCGCAGTTCGAGAAGGCAGGCGTCGTGCCGCCGACCGACGACGATCACGACTCCGACGAGTACAAGGTGTTCCTCGGACTGCTGCGTCGTTCGCTCGAAGCATCGAAGACGAAATGGACCGAGGTTGCAGGGTCGGTGAAGGGTGTCACCGAGGAGACCACCACCGGTGTCCTGCGGCTGTACCAGTTCGCTGCCGCCGGTGAACTCGTGTTCCCGGCGATCAACGTGAATGATTCGGTCACCAAAAGCAAGTTCGACAACAAGTACGGCACCCGTCACTCGCTGATCGACGGGATCAACCGCGGCACCGACGTTCTCATCGGCGGCAAGGCCGTTCTCGTCTGTGGATACGGCGACGTCGGTAAGGGCTGCGCCGAGGCACTCAAGGGGCAGGGTGCACGCGTCACCGTCACCGAGGCGGACCCGATCAACGCCCTCCAGGCACTGATGGACGGCTTCGATGTCCGCACTGTCGAGGAGTACATCGAGAAGGCCGACATCGTCATCACCTCGACGGGCAACCTCGGCATCATCACCTTCGACCACATGAAGCGGATGAAGCACCAGGCAATCCTCGGCAACATCGGCCACTTCGACAACGAGATCGACATGGCAGGTCTCGAGAAGGCCAAGGGCGTCACGCGGATCAATATCAAGCCACAGGTCGACGAGTTCCAGTTCCCCGATGGTCACTCGATCATCGTCCTGTCCGAAGGGCGGTTGCTGAACCTCGGTAACGCGACCGGTCACCCTTCGTTCGTGATGAGCAACAGCTTCTCCAACCAGGTCATCGCGCAGATCGAGCTGTGGACCAAGCCCGACGAGTACGACAACGAGGTGTACCGCCTCCCGAAGCACCTGGACGAGAAGGTCGCGAAGATTCACGTCGAGGCACTCGGTGGCACCATCACCAAGCTCACCAAGGAACAGGCCGAGTACATCGGCGTCGACGTCGACGGACCGTACAAGCCAGAGCACTACCGGTACTGATCGAGCCGAAACGCACTTAGTTCCATGGGCACACTGGTTGTGATCGAGGGAGTCGACGGCGCGGGCAAGAACACGCTCGCCCGTCGGCTCGTTTCGTCATGGGAACGCGATGATCTGGACGTCGTTCGTATCGGATTTCCGCGCTATGAGGTTTCGGTGCACGCGGACCTTGCGGCCGAGGCACTGCGCGGCGACCACGGAGATACGGCATCGAGCGTCCATGCGATGGCTTTGCTGTTTGCGTTGGATCGCAGGGACGCGGCAGTCGAGCTTCGAGAGCTGTTGTCCCGCAACCACATCGTTCTTCTCGATCGATATGTTGCATCGAACGCCGCGTATACCGCGGCGAGGCTGGAACAGTCGGCGGACGGCGAGGCGGTCGAATGGATTCGATCGCTGGAGTTCGACCGTTTCGGGGTTCCCGTACCCGATGTACAAATTCTGCTCGATGTGTCCGTCGAGCTCGCGGCTCAGCGCGCTGCATCCCGAGAAAGCGAGGACGCATCGCGCGTGCGGGATGTGTACGAGCGAGACGGGTCACTACAATCTCGTACCTCGGCGGTATACGGGGAACTGGCCGCGTTGGACTGGGCATCGCCGTGGCGAGTCGTCGGTGCCGACGTCGATCCCGATCGACTCGCCGCCGACGTGTTCAATCAGCCATGTGGCGGCATGAAAGTGACAACATAGGACCATGAAGCCTCGGATTCTTGTAGTCGACGACGATTCGGCCTTGGCCGAAATGCTCACCATCGTCCTTCGCGGCGAGGGTTTCGAACCGTTCGTGGTCGGAGACGGCACGCTGGCGTTGGCTGCGGTTCGCGAGAACCGGCCCGATCTGGTCCTGCTCGATCTGATGCTTCCCGGCATGAACGGCATCGATGTGTGCCGTGTGCTGCGCGCCGATTCCGGCGTTCCGATCGTGATGCTGACCGCGAAGACGGACACCGTCGACGTAGTGCTCGGCCTCGAATCGGGTGCCGACGACTACATCATGAAGCCGTTCAAGCCCAAGGAACTTGTTGCCCGTGTTCGCGCACGGCTGCGCCGCACCGAGGACGAGCCGGCTGAATTGCTGTCGATCGCGGACATCGTCATCGACGTACCCGCGCACAAGGTGAGCCGCGGAGACGAGCTCGTATCGCTCACCCCGCTGGAGTTCGATCTACTGGTGGCACTTGCTCGCAAGCCTCGACAGGTATTCACGCGTGAGGTGCTGCTCGAGCAGGTGTGGGGTTACCGCCATGCCGCCGACACGCGCCTGGTCAACGTGCACGTACAGCGACTGCGCGCGAAGGTCGAGAAGGATCCGGAGAATCCCGAGGTCGTGTTGACCGTGAGAGGGGTCGGCTACAAGGCCGGACCACCGTGATCTGGGGTACTCCGTCACGGCGCAGAATCAACGGAACGTTCTCGCCGCTCCTGCGCTGGTTCAGAACGCTCGGTACATCGATCGGCCATGCCTGGCGTCGGTCGTTGCAACTCAGAGTCGTCGTGTCGACTCTGACTTTGTCGTTGGTGGTCATCACGATCCTCGGGGCCGTTCTCACCGGCCAGATCACCGATCGGTTACTGGAAGCGAAAATCACCGCGGCAACCGAGGAACTCGAACGCTCGCGCACCACCGTCGAAGGCGCGCTTGCCGGTGCCGAGGACTCGACGGGTGTGAGCGCGAGGTTGGAACGAGCGCGTGCTCAGCTGACGAATCGCGATGTCGATTCGGGCCAGACGTCGGGCTCGGCCGGTACGTTCGATCCGGTGTTGATCGTCAGGGGTGACGGCGTTCGAGAGGACGCGTCGCTCGGCCCGGCAGAACAGATCCCGCAGAGCCTGCGCAACTTTGTGCAGAAGGGTCTCATCAGCTGGCAGTACGCGACGGTGAATGACAAAGAGCAAGGCGGCTATTCGGGCCCCGCGATCATCTTCGGCACACCGACGGCGTCGGACATCGCTGACCTCGAGCTGTACCTGGTGTTCCCACTCGGAAGCGAAGAGCGCACCCTCTCGTTGGTTCGAGGAACACTGCTTATTGGCGCGGTTGTCCTGCTCGTGCTGCTGGCGGCGATCTCCATGCTGGTGGCTCGACAGGTGGTGCTTCCGATCCGGTCTGCCTCCCGCATCGCGGTGCGATTCGCCGACGGCCGATTGAAGGAGCGGATGCCGGTGCGCGGGGAGGACGACATGGCCCGTCTGGCGATGTCGTTCAACGAGATGGCCGAGAGCCTGTCCAAACAGATCACCCAACTCGAGGAGTTCGGCAGCCTCCAGCGGCGATTCACCTCCGACGTCAGCCACGAACTTCGAACGCCTCTCACCACCGTCCGTATGGCCGCAGACCTGATTCACGACGGCAGCGCCAACCTCGATCCCGCGTTGAAGCGGTCCTCGGAGTTGTTGGTGAACGAACTCGACAGATTCGAGACGCTCCTCGGCGACCTGTTGGAGATCAGCCGGCACGACGCCGGTGTCGCCGAGCTCGCGGCCGAACAGCTCGATCTGCGGATGTGTGCTCGCGCCGCGGTGTCCACCGTGCGCCACCTTGCACGCGACTCGGGAACCGAGGTCGTGGTCGACATGCCAGAGCACGCAGTTATCGCGGAGGTCGATCCGCGCCGGGTCGAACGTATCCTGCGGAATCTTCTTGCGAACGCGCTCGACCACGGCGAAGGCCGTCCGGTACTTCTTCGGCTGCGAGCCAATGCCGATGCAGCCGCGTTCGTGGTCCGCGATCAGGGGATTGGACTGCGGCCGGGTGAGGAGAAACTTGTGTTCAATCGCTTCTGGCGCTCGGATCCGTCACGGGTGCGCAGATCCGGTGGCACCGGACTCGGATTGGCAATCAGTGTGGAGGACGCACGTCTGCACGAGGGCAAGCTCGAGGCGTGGGGAGCAGTGGGCGAAGGTGCCTGCTTCCGCCTGACGCTTCCGTTGATTCGCGGGCACAAGGTTATCGGGAGCCCACTTCCGCTCAAGCCGAGCACGAGGCGTTACACCCAGGGGCAACCGTTGCCATCCGCGCAGTCGGGGCAGGTTCTGCCCACTGCAGGTCCGGCACGCGAGCTCGATACTGAGAAGTCGGACGGTCAGCAGTCCGTCTCGGCAGGCGCATCGTCGTCCATTGCAGTCGAGCCGGAACACGACGACACGGCGGAGAACCAGTGACCGGCCGGGACGTGAAGTGGACGGTCGCGCTCGCTGTCATCGCTGTCGTGACGCTCGTGGCCGGGTGTGCGAGCCTTCCTGAATCATCGAGTCCCCAGGCAATCGGATCGCTCACAGCGGGCGCTGCGTCCACCACCCCTCCGCAGCCTTCCCCAGGCCGCGAGCCGGACCGGCTGGTTCGCGACTTCGTGACCGCAAGCTCGAGTTCCGCGAACCGGCATCAAGCAGCAAGACAATTCCTCACGAGCTCTGCGTCGAGCAACTGGGACGACAGCGCGAAAACTGTGATCGCGGACAAGATCGATCTGCTGTCCGGTCCTCGGACAGACGACGAAGCCGAGTTCACATTGCGATCCAATACCGTCGGCCTGCTCGCACCCGGAGGCGATTACCAGGCGGGCGCAGGCACCGTCGACTCGACGATCAAGATGACGAAGGTCGACGGGGAGTGGAGAATCGACGAACTTCCGCCGGGCGTCATCCTCGACCGATCTCAATTCTTCGCCGCCTACCAACGCCAATCGCTGTTCTTCGTCGATCCATTGGGCGCGGCGCTGGTACCAGATGTGCGGTGGGTCAGTGGATCTACAGACCAGCTGGCCAATCAGCTCGTGCAGTTGCTGATCGACGGCCCGAAATCAACGCTTGCGCCTGCAGTGTCCAACGAACTGGGAACCGACATCGGAATCCGCGGTCCCATCACCAGGGCCGACGGCTCGACAAGCCAGGGCGGAAGTCGCGCGGGCGGCGTCAGAATCGATTTCGGTGGTCTGCAATCGGTCGACTCGATGAGCCGCGTGCTCCTCGCCGCGCAGGTGGTGTGGACGCTTGCCTCTGCTGACGTCGCCGGACCCTACGTTCTACTCGCCGACGGACAACCACTGGACAACAGTAAACCCGACGGCTGGACGACGGCTGATGTGGAATCTCTCGATCCTGAAGCGTCCTCCGACTCCGATGTCGGATTGCATGCTTTGGTCTCGGGCCAGTTGGTGTCGGTCGACGACGTCGGCACGACGCCGGTGCCCGGCTACTTCGGTAGCGTCCAGAACCTCCGGTCTGTTGCGTTGTCCACCGACGGCACGCTCGTCGCAGGTGTGGCCGATACCGGCAGGCCCGCGCCCGAACCGTCGTCGACCCTCATGATCGGTGGCTCGGACAGCGGTGCGTTCCCTGTCGCGGAAGGTCAATCGATCACCAGACCTACGTGGGGCGTGGACAACAACGCCGCCTGGGCGGTCATCGACGGGACGAATGTGATTCGGGCTGCTCGTGATCCAGCGAACGGTCAGGTGTCTGTTCTTCCGGTGGATGCTGGAGCCATCACCGCGCTCGGCGCGCGAATTACCGATCTCCGACTTTCTCGTGACGGGGTCCGAGCGGCGATGATCGTCGACGGCCTTGTCTACGTGGCAACCGTGGTGCGCCAGGCCAACGGGCTGTATTCGCTGCTCTCGCCGAAAGCTGTGGCAAACGGGCTCGGCAGCGATGCCCTCGCCCTCGACTGGAGTACCGGCGACACAGTCGTAGTCGTACGAATAGCAACCGATGTCCCAGTGGTTCAGGTGACGACAGACGGCTCCCGTTTGGACGCTTTGCCCAGTCGAAACCTGACGGCCCCGGTGCTGTCGGTCGATGCGTCCCCGACAACCGAATATGTCGCAGACTCTCGAGCTGTTTTCCAGCTCAACAACAGTGATCCAGCAGGCGATCGGTATTGGCGTGAAGTGGCAGGCCTCGCCGGAGTGAAAGCAACGCCGATCCTGCCCGGCTGACCTTCGATGATCGCTGACCTTCGATATCGGTTGCTAGCGGCCTTTCGTGTCGGACTCCTCGGTGATACTGCGCGGATGACTTCTGATGCGAGTGCCGGCTTGTTGGCATCGTTGGTGGACCTCGTACTACCGCGTGAGTGCGGCGGGTGCGAGCGGACCGGAAGTCTGTGGTGCGGCCAGTGCGACGCCGCGCTGAGAGTTCCGCCGATTTCCTTGCGCCCCCGCGTGGATCCGGGAGTGCCCTGCTGGGCACTCGGCCCTTACTCGGGTCCTCGGCGCTCGGCGGTTCTCGCCTTGAAGGAGCGCAATCGGCGCGACCTTGCTCGGCCACTCGGGAGTGCCGTCGCCGCTGCAGTGAATCATCTGCGGGTCTTCGGTCACATCGACCCTCCCGAGTTGGGGGAGCTCATGATGATTCCTGCACCCACCCGTGCGCGTGCTGCGCGGGCGCGCGGAGGAGACCCGGTGGAACGTTTCGCGGTCGCCGCAGCAGCGGCTCTGGACCCCGAGCGCGTCACCGTCTCCAGCGTGTTGCGGATGCGGCGAGGTGTACGCGATTCGGTGGGACTTTCGGCACCGGATCGGGCGGCGAACGTCGCGGGACGAATCGCAATCGGTGCACCGGGACGGGCTCGCTCCAACAACGAACTTCGCCGTCGCTTCGGGACACTCGACCGGTCTATCCTGCTCATCGACGATGTGTTGACCACCGGCGCCACAGCACACGAATCCGTCTGTGTTCTAAAGGATTCGGGGATTGACGTCGACGGCGTTCTGGTGATCGCCGCGGTGTGAAACCTGTTGGCCGGATCGATATCCGCGTGGCCAATTTTCGATGAACGGTGGCACACGAGCAGATGACCGACTAACGTCGCGGACACGCCTTTCGTACGGGCGAGGCGACTTCTTTTGCGGAGGTGATGCGGCTGCACGTGATGCCGAATGGTTCCCCACTCGGCATGAGCACTTGCCGCGTCGCACCGGCGGCGCGACCGATTTCGGGAGGTACGCGTGACGACCCCTTCACAAGCTTCGGTTTTCTTCGACGAGAAGCCTTCTGACGAGTCCACCAAGACCCATGCCGACGTTGTGGTCAAAGGCCGCAACGTCGAGATCCCAGACCACTTCCGGATATACGTGTCCGAGAAACTCGCCAGGCTCGAACGCTTCGATCCATCCATCCACTTGTTCGACGTCGAGCTGCAGCACGAGCGCAATCGCAGACAGGCCAAGGCGTGCCAGCGCGTGGAAATCACAGCCAAGGGCAAAGGGCCGGTGGTTCGTGCAGAGGCCTGTGCCGACAGTTTTTATGCCGCTCTCGAATCGGTGACGTCCAAGTTGGAGAACCGGTTGCGCCGGACCAAAGATCGTCGCAAGGTCCACTACGGCGAAAAGACCCCCGTCTCCGTGGCCGAGGCCACGGCGGTACTGGCGGAGGACGACAGCCTCGCGCTCGACCCCGATGTCAAACTCGACTCGTTCGAGGACGAACCAACGGGGCCCGGTCAGATTGTGCGCACCAAGATTCACTCGGCCGCGCCGATGAGTGTGGACGACGCGCTGTACGAGATGGAACTCGTCGGTCACGATTTCTTCCTCTTTCACGACAGCGCGACCGACCGTCCCTCGGTCGTGTATCGCAGACACGCATTCGACTACGGGTTGATCAGGCTCACCTGACCAAAGTTCCGCTACCGTAGGCAGGCCCGACTCGGGATGAAAACCCCAGGTCGGGCCTGCTGCGGTGTGGTGGGTTTACGGCGCACTGCGCAGCAACGCCTACCATGGACGCGTCGGGTTCACTCCTGACGCCGCAGACGGCGTCCGGAGAGCTGATCACCGAGAGTTCGATGCCCTGTGTATTACCGATTTCCGTAACCGAGGATCGAGGACGAGAAAGCCCGTGCCTTCGCTGTCGTTTTCCAAGCTGCTCCGTGTTGGTGAAGGTCGCATGGTCAAGCGACTCAAGAACATCGCTGACCATGTGTCCACTCTCTCCCCGGACGTCGAGGGCCTGTCCGACGACGCATTGCGGGCCAAAACCGCAGAGTTCAAAGGACGGTACGTCGCAGGAGAATCGCTTGACGAACTGCTGCCGGAGGCCTTCGCGGTAGCGCGTGAGGCCTCGTGGCGCGTGCTGTCACAGCGCCACTTCGACGTCCAGGTCATGGGCGGTGCCGCGCTGCACTTCGGCAACATCGCCGAGATGAAGACCGGCGAAGGAAAGACCCTCACCTGTGTGCTCCCCGCCTATTTGAACGCGCTGGCGGGCGAGGGCGTGCACGTCGTCACCGTCAACGACTACTTGGCCAAGCGTGACTCGGAGTGGATGGGTCGCGTTCACAGATTCCTCGGACTCGACGTGGACGTGATTCTGTCCGGTATGACACCGGCCGAACGTCGCGCCGCGTATGCAGCGGACATCACCTACGGAACCAACAACGAGTTCGGTTTCGATTACCTCCGCGACAACATGACGCACTCGCTCGATGATCTGGTGCAGCGCGGTCACAACTTTGCTGTAGTCGACGAGGTCGACTCGATCCTCATCGACGAGGCTCGCACGCCGCTCATCATTTCCGGACCCGCTGACGCGTCGTCGAAGTGGTACGGAGAGTTCGCGCGCATCGTTCCGATGATGAAGCCGGAAACTCACTACGAGGTGGACATCCGTAAGCGCACCATCGGCGTGCACGAGGCCGGCGTCGAATTGGTCGAGGACCAGCTCGGCATCGACAATCTCTACGAGGCTGCCAACTCCCCGTTGGTCAACTACCTCAACAACGCCATCAAGGCGAAAGAGCTGTATGCCAAGGACAAGGACTACATCGTCCGAGACGGCGAAGTCATCATCGTCGACGAGTTCACGGGCCGAATTCTGGTGGGACGCCGCTACAACGAAGGCATGCACCAGGCCATCGAGGCCAAAGAAAAAGTCGAGATCAAGGCCGAGAATCAAACTCTGGCAACCATTACGCTGCAGAATTACTTCCGCCTCTACGAGAAGCTGTCGGGCATGACCGGTACCGCGCAGACCGAGGCAGCGGAATTGCACCAGATCTACGGACTGGGTGTAATCCCCATCCCGACCAACCGGCCCATGGTTCGTGTCGACAACGGCGACCTCATTTACAAGACCGAGGAAGCAAAGTTCGATGCCGTGGTAGCCGACGTCGTCGAGCGGCATGGAAAGGGCCAGCCGGTTCTGATCGGCACCACCAGTGTCGAGCGGTCGGAATACTTGTCGAAGCAGTTCACCAAGCGCGGGGTGGTCCACAGCGTTCTCAACGCCAAGTTCCACGAGCAGGAGGCGACCATCGTCGCCGAGGCCGGCCGTCAGGGCGCGGTCACCGTTGCAACGAACATGGCGGGTCGCGGTACCGACGTCGTCCTCGGTGGCAACCCGGACATCATCACCGACGTGCAGCTGCGCAAGCAGGGCCTCGATCCGGTCGAGACCCCCGACGAGTACCAGGCGGCATGGGATTCGGCCCTCGAGACCGTGAAGGCTCAGGTCAAAGAAGACGCCGACATTGTTCGTGAGGCCGGTGGCCTCTATGTTCTGGGTACAGAGCGACACGATTCACGTCGCATCGACAACCAGCTTCGCGGACGCTCCGGCCGTCAGGGCGACCCGGGCGAGTCGCGTTTCTATCTTTCGCTCGGTGACGAATTGATGCGTCGGTTCAACGGCGGAGCGCTGGAATCGATCATGACGCGTCTGAACCTGCCGGACGACGTCCCCATCGAGGCCAAGATGGTGTCCAAGGCCATCAAGAGTGCGCAGACTCAGGTCGAGCAGCAGAACTTCGAGATTCGCAAGAACGTTCTCAAGTACGACGAGGTGATGAATCAGCAGCGCACCGTCATCTATGAAGAGCGTCGTCGGATCCTCGAAGGCGCGGACATGGAGGGTCAGGTAGAGGGGATGATCACCGATGTGATCACCGCCTACGTCAACGGTGCTACTGCCGAAGGCTACGTCGAGGACTGGGATCTCGAGCAGTTGTGGACTGCCATGAAGACGCTCTACCCAGTAGGTCTCGATCATCACGAGCTTTCCCACGAGAACGAATTGGGAGAGAAGAGCGACCTCAGCCGCGAAGAACTGCTCGAAGCCCTCCTCTCGGACGCGCGCACCGCATACAACGCGCGCGAGAAGAGCATCGAGGAAATCGCGGGCGACAACGGAATGCGCGAGCTCGAGCGTCGTGTGCTGCTCTCGGTACTCGACAGGAAATGGCGCGAGCACCTTTACGAGATGGACTACCTGAAGGAAGGAATCGGTTTGCGTGCAATGGCGCAGCGCGATCCCCTGGTGGAATATCAGCGCGAGGGGTACGACATGTTCCGCGGCATGCTCGAGGGTCTGAAGGAAGAGTCCGTCGGGTTCCTGTTCAATCTTCAGGTCGAAGCGACACCCGCTCCTACCGGGCCCGCCGTCGCCGGCGGCCTCGCGGTAGCACCCGGACTCGCCTCGCCGGTGGGTACCGGTGTTTCTCAGGGCGCTGCTCCCAAGGCCACGGCTTCGGCACCGAAGCAGCGTCCTGCGGAGGAGACCCCAGTGCCGCCCGTCGCCGCGCCGGTCCCGAGCGCGCTCCGTGCCAAGGGCCTCGATGAGAAGCAGGGCGAACGGCTGACGTTCTCCGGCCCCGACGAAGACGGAGGCACCGCGGTGCGCCGCTCCAGTGGGGCCTCGAACGGCAGCGATTCGAACGGCAGCGATTCGAAGGGCAGCGATTCGAACGGCAGCGATGGTGGCGAGCAGGGGACGCGACGCGAGCGCCGAGAGGCTGCGCGCACGCAGTCCAAGCCGGCCAAGAGTGCGCGCTCGAAGAAGAAGCGCTAGAAGAGCACTTGCTGTGGGGCAGATCGCTTCGGGCCGGGGGGTCACCCGACTCGAAGCGACGTCACAGTCCACCCTGACCGCCGCTTACCGGACCGGTATCGAAGGCAGGCCGCTACCGCGAACACACGGGGCCCTCGTCGGTACGTTCCGAAGACTTCGACGGAGTTGGTCGATGCGCGGGCGATGTGAACCCTGCGCAGGGACGCCACTCCGAGTCGAAGCCCTGGTGTGGGCGTCCTGACGATCGTTTTGACCGATTCGACCACCGCCGGCGCGAACAACGTGCCCATCTGCTCCGCGGGCCGCCTGCGGTCGAGCACTTCCAGCAAGAGCCGCAGTGCCTGTTCCGCGCTGCGCCTGGCGTCTTCCGGCACAGTTGCGTCAGCGAAGAACCCGGTGGCGAGTTCGGGAACAGTCTTGTGCGCGTGCACGGGGAGACTCCGGGGAAACGGCCTGCGGCGGTCTGCGCCTGATCGGTTTCGGGGGTGTCCACTGGCGACACGATTGTCACAGAGACCCGGCTGCGAAGTGCACCCGATTTCGGTAGGCGGTTCGAACGATCGTGCGCGCCCGAGAAATGTGTGATGGCTGGTTTCGTCGGCTCGGTCCACGATGCCCCCTCTCGTTCCATGTTGCGTGTACCTGTCGGTGTGTGTCGGGGCCTATCCGCGTAGTCGGTGTCTTCGGACAACCGAATGCCTTTTCGGGTGTGCACGCGGGAGGAGCCTCTATATGGTTCAGACGAAACGGTCGGGCTTCCGGTTCCAGTGACATGTTTGCCGGTCCACTTGCTGGTCGCCCGAGAAGATCAACAAGAGATGGCTGTAGCCTGTGGCTTCATCCGTTTGGTGGTCGGGGCTCGACATTCGTGCCGCCGTTCGGATGTATTTTCATCTCGATTGTCGACGAGCAATGACGGGAAACCGGTACACGCGATGGCGAACAGGCTGACGACACAGGACGCGTCGTTCTACTTTCTCGAGGCCAGTAGTACGCCCATGCATCTCGGATCATTGGCCGTCTTCCGCACTCCTCGTAGCGGCTTCAGCTACGAGAATTTGCTGTCCTTGGTGGAACAGCGGTTGGTTCTCGTGCCGCGCTATCGGCAGAAAGTGCGAGAGGTGGCGTTCGGTCTTGCACGTCCGGTGTGGGTCGACGATCCCGATTTCGACATCACCTATCACATTCGCCGCTCGGCTCTGCCGAAGCCGGGGTCCGACGAGCAATTGCACGATTTGGTTGCCAGGCTCACCTCGCGTCCTCTCGATCGGACTCGGCCACTGTGGGAGATGTACCTCGTCGAGGGCTTGACCAAGAATCGATTCGCGATATTCACCAAATCCCATTCGGCGCTCGTCGACGGTGAAAAGGCGCTCGAGATCGGCCAAGTGATCCTCGACGCGAGCAAGAGTCCGCCGACCATGGCCGAGGAACTTTGGATGCCTGCGCGTGAACCTCGCGAATCGGCTCTCGTGTTCGATGCGATCACCGAGATGATCGTGCGCCCAGGGGAGGGTGTGGAAGTGCTCAAGGGTGCTGTCGCCGGGGTGGCGGGCGTCGCGGGAGGCGTTGTGAAGGCGACAGGAAAAGTGTTGTCTGCCGTGCGGACGGCGGCTCAAACTGCGCCGTCGAGTCCGTTGAATACACCGATATCGCGAAACCGTCGTTTCGCTGTCGCCAAGACTGAGCTGTCGGACTACCGAAAAATCCACAACCGCTTCGGTTGTTCGATCAACGATGTAGTTCTTGCGGTCGTCACCGGAGCGCTCAGGAACTGGCTGCTGTCTCGCGGCGAGCCGGTGACGGCATCGTCGACAGTGCGCGCGATGGTTCCGATGTCGGTGTACGTCTCCAACGAGCGAGCAGGCTACGACGAGTACGCGGATCGTCTGACGGGCGATCACGCCACCGACGGTGATCCCGACGACTCGCCGCGGAGCGAGGTGTCGTCTTTTCTCATCGATCTTCCGGTCGGGGAGCCGAACGCCGTCGTCCGGATTTCGCACATAGCTCACGCAACCGACGCGCATGCGAAACAGTCGCCTGGGGTCACCGCTCACACGTTGATGCGTATCTCGGGGTTTGCGCCTGCGAGCCTGCACGCGATGGGAGCGCGCGCGGGCAGCAGGTTGTCGCAGCGCCTGTTCAACCTCATCATCACCAACGCGCCGGGACCACAATTTCCGTTGTACGTCGGGGGCGCCCGTATGTTGGAGATGTTCCCTGTCTCTCCGCTGTTCGAGAATCAGGCGCTCAGCATCGGCTTGACGTCCTACGACGGATTCGTCTGCTTCGGATTGAATGCCGACCGTGGTGCCATGCCGGATGTCGACGTGATTACAGCACTGCTGCTGGAGGCTTTGGAGGAACTCGTCGATGCCAGCAACGATTCGAGAGTGTGAGGTAACCGCAGTGAGGGTCTACGTACCGGCGACAGTGTCCATGTTGCGGACTTTGGTGGCTGACGGAGAGTTCCATCCGGTGAGTAGAACCGCATTCGCGGTCACCCCGACGCTCCGGGAGTCATACTCCTCGGGCGACGACGAGGAGCTCGCCGAGGTGGCGATGAACGAGGCTGCTCGTGCGTCGCTTCGTTTGGTGGCGGCCGGCATCGAGGATGAGCAGGACGGGGCGGTCGACGGCGGGATCATCGACGGTGGGGTCGTGTATCGCCGGGCGGTGATCGCCGCAGACGTCGACGACCCAACTCTGCGGCCCGACCTCGACGATTCGGTCGTTCGGCTCAAAGAACCCTTGCGTATGGACCAGGTGGCGTCGATACACGTCGATCTGGAAGCTGCAGAATCGGATGTGGCGAAGGCAGTTGCGGTCGTCGACGCAGCCGATATGGGAGATCATGATGCCGAATTCGTGCTCGGCGACGCCGAAGACCATATTCTTGCCTGGTACGCCACGCAGGAACTGCCGTTCCTGCTCGAGTTCCTGTAGTCGGACGGACTGTCCGGTAACCTACGGTAGCGTAACCTGGACATAGGTGAGGTTGCAGACGCACCGCGGAACGCGCGACGTGGCGTACCGGATCTACTGTTTCGAGCGAGGGGAACAAACTTTCCGATGGACCTGAAGAAGTGGCTGGAAGCCCCGGCTGCGGATGTTTCGGCACCGAAGCGACCGAAGCTCAACATGTTGCGCGGCGCCATCACTCGGATCACCACGCCGTTGCTTCCCGACGACTACCTTCACCTTGCCAATCCGCTGTGGTCAGCTCGCGAGTTGCGGGGACGCGTCGTCGAGGTCAAGCAGGAGACTGCAACAGCGGTGACTCTGGTCATTCAACCTGGCTGGGGATTCAACTTCGATTATCAACCAGGCCAATACATTGGAATCGGACTCCATCTTGGCGGCCGGTGGCACTGGCGTTCGTACTCGCTGACGTCGCCGCCCAATTGGGACGAGAAGCGGATCTCCATCACCGTCAAGGCGATGCCGGAGGGCTTCCTTTCGAGCCATCTGGTCGGCGGCGTTCCTCAGGGAACCATCGTTCGGCTCAACGCGCCCAAGGGGAACTTCGCGCTACCGACGCCACCCCCGGACAAGATACTTTTCATCACTGCGGGTAGTGGAATCACACCCATCATCTCGATGCTGCGGACGCTGGATCGGCACGGCGACATGCCGGACACCGTGCACATCCATTCGGCACCTACCGAGGACGAAGTGATGTTCGGGGACGAGTTGACGACCATCGCCGCGGGACACCAGCAGTTTCAGTCGCACATCCAGCTGACCCGGTCTGACGGCAAGTTCGCATTGGCCTCGCTCGACGGCCTCTACCCGGATTGGCGTACTCGCGAGACGTGGGCGTGCGGTCCTGCGGCGTTGCTGGAGGATCTGGAGCGGGTCTGGAAACAAGAAGGTATCGAGAACAAGCTTCACCTCGAGCGGTTCGAGATTGCCAGGGCCGATACCTCGGGCAAGGGTGGCAAGGTCACGTTCTCCAAGTCGGATCGGTCGGCGGACATCGACGGAGCGACGAGTCTGCTCGAGGCGGGCGAGAACCTGGGTGTTCAGATGCCGTTCGGTTGCCGGATGGGTATCTGTCAGTCGTGCGTGGTGCCATTGACCTCGGGCCATGTGATCGATCTGCGTTCCGGCAAGGAACACGGTGAAGGCGAACGTATCCAAACGTGCATCTCCGCCGCTGCGGGCGATTGCACTCTGGAGCTGTGAAGACGAGTACAGGGTGACTGCCTTACGTGAACGAGCACCAACGGATTTCTCAGCAAGTTCGGGTACCCTTGGCAACGTCGCTTCGCCTAAAATATACGTTTAGTTCGGGCTGGCGCCCATAACTCTGGAGGACCACGATGGCCATCACGGACATCAAGGAGTTCGCTCATCTCACCGAAGCAGACATGGAAGCCTTCGGTCGCGAACTCGACGCGGTACGCCGCGACATCGAGGATTCGCGTGGCGAGAAAGACGCCGCGTATATCCGCCGCACCATCAAGTTGCAACGCTGCTTGGAGCTCGGCGGTCGAATGGTCTTGATGGGCAGCAAGTACCGACCGGCATGGCTTGCAGGCACGGCCATGTTGAGCGTTGCCAAGATCATCGAGAACATGGAACTCGGGCACAACGTGATGCACGGGCAATGGGACTGGATGAACGATCCGGAGATCCACTCGGTGTCGTGGGAGTGGGATCAGACCGGGCCGTCCGAGCAGTGGAAGCGTGCGCACAACTATTCGCACCACACCTATACCAACATTGTTGGAATGGATGACGATATCGGTTTCGGAATTCTTCGGATGACTCGTGACGAGCCGTGGAAGCCGATGAATCTCCTGCAGCCGCTTGCCAATGTCGTGCTCGCAACAACGTTCGAGTGGGGAATTGCGCTGCACGATCTCGATGCTCAGAAAGAACTCGACGGCGAGCACGCGGGCAACTTCTGGAAGTCACCGACCAATCGTGCGTTCGCTCGCAAGATTGCGCGGCAGGTCGGCAAGGACTTCGTGTTGTTCCCTGCGCTGACTGGTCCTTCTTGGAAGAGCACGCTGACCGCGAACGCCACGGCCAACCTCGTCCGCAATCTGTGGTCGTATGCAGTCATCTTCTGTGGGCACTTTCCTGATGGCGCCGAGAAGTTCACGATGGGCCAGTTCGACACCGAAACTCGTGCTGAGTGGTACCTCCGTCAGATGCTCGGTAGCGCGAACTTCGACGCAGGCAAGCTTATGGCGTTCATGAGTGGCAATCTCTGCTATCAGATCGAGCACCATATGTTCCCTGATCTGCCGAGTAACCGCTACAAAGAAATCTCCGAACGCGTGCATGCGCTGTGCGAGAAGTACGACCTTCCATATACGACGGGTTCGCTCGGCAAGCAGTATTTGTTGGCACTGCGCACGATCCACAAGTTGTCGCTGCCGGACAGCTGGCTCCGCGCTACCTCGGACAATGCTCCGGAGACCAGCTCTGAGCGTCGTTTCCGCCCGGATGATGCACCTGTCGTGCACGCCCTGCGTATCGACCCGCTCACCGGGCAGCGCCGCGGCCTCCGTTCTGCGATCGCCGAGGCGCGGGTGACATTGCGGCACGCGAAAAAGGAAGCGAAGCGGCAGGCGAAGGCGCTTCGTCAGGCGCAGCGGGATCGAGTGAGTTCGGTCACGCCTACGTCGCCGTAACCTACGGAACCGTAAGTTACGGTAGAGTAGCCGGGAGTAGAGACACTATGTGTCACCACCGACGACTGCCAGGAGGGCCGTAACCCGTGGCGATTTCGGAAATCAAAGAGTATGCACACCTGACCGATGCTGATGTCGAAGCACTCGGAGTCGAACTCGACGCGATCAGACGCGACATCGAAGGCTCACGCGGTGAGCGTGATGCCCGGTACATCCGCAACACGATCAGGCTGCAGCGCTCCCTTGAAATTGGTGGCCGCGCAGTCCTTTTCGCCAGTCGTAAGCGGCCGGCGTGGTTGTTGGGAACCGGGATGCTCGGCGCCGCCAAAATCATCGAGAACATGGAACTCGGGCACAACGTGATGCACGGGCAATGGGACTGGATGAACGATCCGGAGGTCCACTCCACATCGTGGGAGTGGGACAACACCGGTCCGTCGGCGCACTGGAAGCAGACGCACAACTACATCCACCACAAGTACACCAACATCCTCGGGATGGACGACGACGTCGGCTACGGTCTGCTTCGCGTTACGCGTGATCAGCGGTGGAAGCCGTTCAATTTGGGTAACCCCGTGTTCAACCTGCTGCTCCAGCTGTTCTTCGAGTATGGAGTTGCAGCGCAGCACCTCGAGTTGGGCAAGGTCGCCCAGGGGCGGGTTCCTCGTGAGGAGTTCGAGCAGAAGCGCCGCGAGGTGCTGGAAAAAGTCGGTAAGCAGATCGCCAAGGACTATGTCGTCTACCCGGCGCTCACCGGACCGGCCTGGAAGAGCACTCTGACGGCCAATATCGTGGCGAACATGATCCGCAACGTCTGGACCAACACGGTTATCTTCTGTGGTCACTTCCCGGACGGCGCAGAGAAGTTCACCAAGGCCGACATGGTGGGTGAAACCCAGGGGGAGTGGTACCTGCGTCAGATGCTCGGCAGTGCGAACTTCAACGCAGGCCCCGTCATGGAATTCATGAGTGGCAATCTTTGCTACCAGATCGAGCACCACCTGTTCCCTGACCTTCCGAGCAATCGCCTGCGGGAGATCAAGTTTCGCGTTCTCGAACTGGCCGAGAAGTACGACCTGCCGTACACCACCGGATCGATCGGCAAGCAATACCTGCTGTCGTGGCGAACCATTGCGAAGCTCTCGCTTCCGAACAAGTACCTCAAGGCGTCGGCCGACGACGCGCCCGAAACTGCATCGGAACGCAAGTTCGCCGGTGACACCGGTCGCGGCTTGCTGACCGTCGATCCAGAGACAGGCAAACGTCGCGGACTCCGAACCGCAATCGCCGAGTCGAAGAGCAAGAGGGGGCTTCGCGGACTCGTCGCGAAGGTTGCCCGATAGAAGAAACACCGAACAGAAAACGCTTACACGACGCTTGGTGGTCTCTCCGGACTACCAGGCGTCGTTCGTGCGTACGGCCTCGAGAAGTAGACGCACGGCAGCGACGCGCCGTGCGGCGTCGCCGATCAGGGCGTCCAATGCGCATTCCGGATCGGCAGGTGGACCGAGATGGGTGCACCCGCGCGGACATTCCTTGATCGCATCTGCCAGATCCGAGAATGCGGCGACCACCTGTTCGGGCGAGATGTGTGCCAACCCGAACGATCGAATACCTGGCGTGTCCACGACCCACCCGCCGCCTGGCAGAGGGAGGGCGACGGACTGCGTCGACGTATGTCTGCCCTTTCCTACTCCCGATACGACGCCGGTGGCGCGATGGGCGTCGGGAACCAGTCGGTTCACGAGCGTGGATTTCCCCACTCCCGAATGCCCTATGAGCGCGGTCAACCGGTTGTCGAGTGTTTTCGTCAGTTCGGTCAGATCCTCGCTCTGGCCCGCCAGGACGACCGGGACGTCCAGATCGGCGAAGGCCGCCGCAAACTCGGCGGGATCGGCCAGGTCGCTCTTGGTGAGGCACAGAATGGGTTTCAGCCCTCCAACGTACGCAGCAACGAGTGCCCGCTCGACGAATCCTGTCCGCGGTGGGGGATCCGCCAGTGCCGCAACGATGAGGAGTTGTTCTGCGTTGGCGACGACGACTCGCTCGTACGGGTCGGTGTCGTCGGCGGTGCGTCGCAGCACGGTAGTGCGCTCGGCGACGCGGACGATGCGGGCGAGTGTGTCGACCTTGCCCGAGAGGTCTCCGACGATGTCGACGTCGTCTCCCACGACGATCGGGGTTCGGCCCAGTTCGCGGGCGCGCATGGTAACCACGTGCCTATCGGGATCGCCGCCCAGAACACAACCCCACCGGCCACGGTCGACGGACACCACCATGCCCGATTCCGCGTCGGCATGGTCCGGTCGCGTCTTCGTTCGGGGGCGCGAACTCTTGCCCGGCCGAATCCGAACGTCCGATTCGTCGTAGCGGCGCGGCGTCAGGACGAGATCTCTTCCGCGGTGTGCGTCGGCGAACCCGCCAGCATGTCGGCCCACAATAACTCGAAACCGGGAAGGGTCTTGGCGGTGGTGCCGATGTCGTCGACCTCGACTCCTTGGACGACAAGGCCGAGAATAGCTCCCGCAGTTGCCATTCGGTGATCGGCGTAGGCATGCCACATGCCGCCGTGAAGAGCGGTGGGCATTATGTCGAGACCGTCGTCGGTCTCGTCGGCGGAGCCGCCGAGCCTGCCGATCTCGGTGGCGAGGGCGGCGAGACGGTCGGTCTCGTGTCCGCGAAGATGCGCGATCCCACGGAGGTGAGATGGTCCGTCGGCCAAGGCGGCGAGGGCGGCGACCGTCGGAGTCAGCTCCCCGACTTCGTGCAGGTCGATGTCGATGCCGCGCAGGGTGTCCGGCCCGCGAACCACGAGGGTGCCGTCGATCAATTGCACGTCGGCGCCCATGCGCGAGAGAATCTCTCGCACAGCGTCGCCGGGTTGAGTGGTCGTCGACGGCCAGTTCGGCACTCGGACTTCGCCTCCCGTCACCGCAGCGGCGGCGAGGAACGGTGTTGCATTGGACAGGTCGGGCTCGATCACCCAGTCCACTGCATTCACCGGGCCGGGGTGAACCCGCCAGGTGTCGGCGTCGCCGCTCTCGGCCGGCGTGTCGACGCGGACCCCGGCGCGGCGCAACATTTCGACGGTCATGTCGATGTGCGGCATCGACGGAACCGGCTTACCGACGTGGTGGATGACGATTCCGTCGTCGAAACCAGCAGCCGAGAGCATCAGACCCGAGACGAACTGCGACGAGCCCGACGCGTCGATCTCCACCGATCCTCCGCGCACGCTGCCCGTGCCGTCGACGGTGAACGGAAGACTGTCTCCTGCCACGCCGACGCCGATGGCGCGCAGCGCACTCAGAATGGTGTCCAGAGGCCGGGTTCGAGCTTGCTCGTCGCCGTCGAAGGCCACCGCTCCCGTGGCCAGAGCGGCCAGCGGCGGCACGAATCGCATAACGGTGCCGGCCAGCCCGCAATCGATGGAACCACCGTGCAGCGGCGCGGGGAAGACCGTGAGCGACGTCGGATCATCGGGATCGATGTCGATCCTGACGCCGATCTCGCGTAGCGCTGCGATCATCAAGTCGGTATCGCGGCTGCGTAGCGTCCCGGAAACCGACGAAGGGCCAGTGGCCAGTGCCGAGATGATCAGCGCTCGATTGGTGATGGACTTGGATCCGGGAAGGGTGACCGTCGCACGAACGGGCGCGGAGGTCGACGGTGCAGTCCAGGGATTCACCACCCCATCCTTGCGCATCCGGTATCAGCGTGTGGCATTCGGTATCAGTGTGTGGCTTTCGGCGTCACTGCGTGGCAACACGCGCGGTCACTGCGTTCGTGAGTCGAACGAGGTCGCGTGGATCGAGCTCGATTTCGAGACCTCGACGACCTCCGCTGCACAGTATGCGGTCCCAGTTCAGCGCCGACTCGTCCACGACGGTGACGAGTAGCCGTTTCTGCCCGATCGGGGAGATGCCGCCGAAGACGTACCCGGTGGAGCGCTCGGCATCGATCCGGTCGGCCATCGCAATTTTGCGGGCACCCAGCGCGGACGCTGCGCTCTTGAGCGAGAGCGTCGTGGTGACCGGCAACACCGCGACGGCGAGGGAGCTGTCCGGACGCTTGACGACGAGGGTCTTGAATATTTGCTCGGACGTGACTCCCAGGCGTTCGGTGAGGACATCGGCGGCCTCGCTACCGTACGACTCGTTGCGCGGGTCGTGCTCGTAGGTGTGCACACGATGGCCGACTTGTCTCGCGATCAGCAGCGCGACGGCGGGCGTCGGAGCAGCAGGCATGCAGGCCACTGTAGCGATGGTGGGCCGCGTGAATACCGGTTCGACTTCGTCGGCCGTCGACCGGACGGGAACACGCGGCGCACTCCCGTTGTTCTTTGCACTACGAGTGCAAGTGGAAGGAAGGGAGTGACTGTGGCCTTGATGACCACCGATCGCCGCGAGGCGGGTGTATCGGGTGCGGGTGCGATCTATGTGAAGGACCTGCCCTCGCCCACGGTAGCCTGGTCGAACATGGCTACCGAAGGGAACAGCGTGGAGGAAGTCGAGCGCCCAGCTCAGGCGGCAGCCGAGTCGGCAGGTGAACTGACGGCGCGCTTCGAGCGCGACGCTCTCCCGATGCTGGATCAGCTGTACGGCGCGGCATTGCGTATGACGCGTAACCCGGCGGACGCCGAAGATCTCGTCCAGGAGACGTACATCAAGGCGTATTCGGCGTTTCGATCGTTCCGCGAGGGCACGAACTTGAAGGCCTGGTTGTATCGGATCCTTACCAACACCTACATCAACTCGTATCGGAAGAAGCAGCGCCAGCCTGCGCAGTATCCGACCGACGAGATCACCGACTGGCAGCTGGCGGCGACCGCCGAACACACCTCGACCGGACTCCGTTCGGCTGAGGTGGAGGCGCTCGACGCTCTTCCCGACGACGACATCAAGGCGGCTCTACAGTCTCTCCCGGAAGAGTTCCGGATGGCGGTCTACTACGCCGACGTCGAGGGATTCCCATACAAAGAAATTGCCGAGATCATGGGTACGCCCATCGGAACGGTGATGTCGCGTTTGCATCGCGGGCGCAAGCAGCTGAGGGGTCAGCTGGCCGGCGTGGCTCGCGAGCGTGGATTCAATCGCAACGGTGCGGTGGACATGCACGAGCAGGAGGTTTCGAAGTGACATCAGATGTGCCCGAAACGCCGACTGCGGCAGATCGAGAGTTCGAGAACCTCGATTGTTCCGCTGTGATCGCGGACGTCTGGCTGATGCTCGACAACGAATGCGACCAGGGGAGCCGCGAACGCCTCCAGCGTCACATCGACGAATGCGGATCGTGCTTTGCTGCCTACGGCATCGAGGAGAAGGTCAAAAACCTCATCAACCGTAAGTGCGGAGGCGATCAAGCACCGGCAGGGCTACGCGAGAGGCTCAGCATCGAGATCCGAAGTACCGTGCTCATCAAACAGACGGAAATCGACTGACCTCGTAGACCAGGTAATCGAAGAAGGGCCGGGAAGCAGATGCTTCCCGGCCCTTCTTCGATTACCCGTGGCAATACGTCAGCTGTTCGGACGTTTGCCGTGGTTGGCTTTGTTTCCCTTACGACTGCGCTTCTTGCGCCCACGCTTACCCATGATGAGCTCCTCTCTACTTGTTCACTACAGTCTTTCACGTGTGATCGGCTGTGTTTCCAGTGGTGCCCGAATCCTGCTGCGAATCAGCCCCGAACGAGAGGGAAACATCATGGCCGAGGACGTACGTGCAGAGATGGTATCGACCGTGCTCGAGATTGTCGTGACCGAGGGGGCGACGGTGTCGATCGGAGACACGTTGGTCGTTCTCGAATCGATGAAGATGGAAATCCCGGTGCTGGTCGAGTCCGAGGGAACCGTCACAACCATCGGAGTGCAGGTCGGTGACGTCATTCAACAAGGCGATCTTATTGCCGTGGTGTCCTGAGTCGGCCGAGCTCGTACGGTGTCGACACTCAGTGACCTTCTCGCCGAACACACCGATCTGCCCGGTGACGCGGTGGACCATCTGCAGCGAGTGGTCGGGGAGTGGCAACTCCTGGCCGATCTGTCTTTCGCCGACCTGCTCCTGTGGGTCGGCACGGAGGAGATCGAGGGCCGTCCGGATGCCGAGGTACTGTGCGTAGCCCAGTGCAGGCCGACCACAGCTCCTACGGCGTTCACCGAGGATATGGTCGGTGCGGCTGTATCGGAATTCCAGCACCCCAACGTCATGGACTCGTTGATCACGAGAACGATCGTGCGCGGGGAGGGAGGAAACACCGAGAGCGTGCCCGTCCGCTGCGGTGAGCATGTCATTGCGGTGCTCACCCGTGACACCAATCCCGCGCAGCAGCGTCCTCCCAGTGCGCTGGAGATTGCGTACCGCGACTGCGCGGACGACTTGTGCAGAATGATCAGCGAAGGCACGTTTCCGACACCGGTCGAGCGAACCGACGTCAACTCGTCTCCTCGGGCCGGCGATGGATTCATCCGCCTCGATACCGAAGGTCGGGTCGTATACGCCAGTCCCAATGCCCTCTCGGCCTATCACCGAATGGGGTTGACGACAGAACTGTCCGGCCGAGATCTTGCCTCGGTAACGCGGTCGTTGATAACCGATCCATTCGACTCTCAGGAAGTTGCGGACCACATTCGTGCATCGCTCACGAGCAGCGAGGGACATCGCATGGAGGCCGATGCACGGGGCGCTACCGTGCTCATTCGCACGCTTTCGCTTCGCCCACTCGGTCGATCGGTTGGCGCCATCGTCTTGGTTCGCGACGTTACCGAGGTCAAGCGCCGCGACCGGGCGCTGCTCAGCAAGGATGCGACGATTCGCGAGATCCATCACCGGGTGAAGAACAATCTTCAGACGGTGGCTGCGCTGCTGCGTCTGCAGTCGAGACGGCTGGAGAATGAGGAAGCGCGGACTGCGTTGTCCGAGTCGGTACGGCGAGTGACCTCGATCGCTCTCGTCCACGAGATGCTGTCCATGTCGGTCGACGAGGAAGTCGACCTCGACGAGATCGTCGATCGTCTCGTACCGATCATGCTGGACGTCGCCACCGTCAACCCGCGGGTTCGGGTAGCCCGAGAGGGAAAGCTTGGAGTGTTCTCGGCCGAGCGGGCGACCCCGTTGGTGATGGTGCTGACGGAACTGGTGCAGAACGCCATGGAACACGGCTTCGACGCCGGAAGCGCAGGTGTGGTGCTTGTCTCTGCCGATCGATCCTCCAAATGGCTGGATGTCGTCATTCACGACGACGGCCGCGGACTGCCGCCAGGGTTTTCGCTGGAGAAGTCGGAAGGGCTCGGCCTCCAGATCGTGCGCACCCTCGTGTCGGTCGAACTCAACGGATCCCTTGGTCTGCATCCGGCATCCGGGGGTGGCACCGATGCCTCGCTGCGGGTGCCGTTGGGGCGCCGCGCACCTCGGCTGTGATACCAGGAACGGGGAGCGACGGGCGGAGATCTGTGCGTGGGTGCACGAGGGTCGACGCAGCACAGGACCCGGTTTCCTGAAGAAACCGGGTCCTGTGTTGTCAGCTCTGTACGGGGCGCTCGCGCGCTCTCCGTGCGGCCGGGGAATGAATGCTAGACGGAGCTACGTGCTCGCGTGCGTGCGTTCCGACGCTTCAGTGCGCGACGCTCGTCTTCGCTCATTCCACCCCACACGCCGGCATCTTGGCCGGACTCGAGTGCCCACGAGAGGCACTCAGCGGTGACGGGGCACCGCGTGCAGACGACCTTGGCATCGGCGATCTGCGCGAGTGCCGGGCCACTGTTTCCCACTGGGAAAAAAAGTTCCGGATCTTCGTCGCGACAAATTGCCTTGTGGCGCCAGTCCATCCTCTGCTCCTTACCGGGCGCCGGAGCGCCGTTTCGTTTAACTGCTGTTTCGAGTTTGTCCATTGTTCACTCATGCGTATTCAATGTTTCCGCACTGTTGCTTGTGAATGCTTTCACGAACTTAGGGGAAGTCAAGAGATAGCCGCGTGACCGTGGTCAAGCTCACTCTGTTAGGCTGCCGTAAGCCTCCTGCGCTCCTTTGTACCCTCCTGAGACGGTTTGTGCAGGCAATTTCCCGGCAGTAGCAGTGTGAGATGGCTTTCGGCACGGCTGCGTGACGCCTCGAGGACCGCCCGGTCGGGGAGTGTTCGGCACCAATTCGGCGCAATTCAGGCCAGGTTCGGGGCGATGACCTCCAGTGCCGCCGGCGTAGCGAAGAAATCGGCTTCGGTGCGCATTCCGAGGTAGTCGCCGTCCATCTGCAGGCCGATCGGCTCGCTCGAAGTAATACGAACGCGCGGTGTGTCGTCGACGCGAAAGAGCTTGCGCGACTTCAGTTTCGAACCTGAAGTCAGCAATTGACGTGAGATGTTCAGGCTCGGGATCACGTTGGTCGTCGACACCGCGAAGAGGCCTAGTCCCGTGTCGAACGACGTCCCTGGGTTCGTATGAACCGGGCGCTCGTTCAGATAGGTCCACGGACTCGAGTTCGAAACGAAAGCGTAATGAATGCCCGTTACCGGATCGTGATCAGGCACATCGACCGTCAACGTCGGAGCGTGACGCTTGTTACGAAAAAAGGCGCTGACGGCAGCGCGAACGTACCGCGTCGCCGAGACAGGTCCGCCGTCCTTGCGCCCAGCGTCGATGGCCCGGCAGACGTCCGCGTCCAGTCCGAGGCCTGCGTTGAAGGTAAACCAGCGGTTGTCGCAGTGTCCGAGGCCGATGGTCCGTCGCGAACGAGCGGCCAACAAATCGATCAGTTGATTAGTCGCGGCGACCGGATCGGCCTCGATCCCGAGCGAACGCGCGAACACGTTGGCGCTTCCGCCTGGAACCACAGCCAGTGGGGGGATCGCGCCGATGGTCACAGATCTCATCGACGTCGGCAGCGGGACACCGAGGAGACCGTTGATCACCTCGTTGACCGTTCCGTCGCCGCCATGGACGATCACCAGACCCATACCGTCTTCCCTGGCCTGACGGGCCAGTTCGGCTGCATGATCGCGATGCGTCGTGTGGGCGACGGTTACTCGGACTCGACTCGACAACGCATGGGCCAACAAGTCTCTTGCGGCCGGGGTCGTCGACGTCGCGTTTGGATTGACGATCAGGAGCGCACGCACGGAACATCAGCCTAATGGGTCGTTCCGCAAGGTCCCCTCCTGGCTAACTGGGTCGGGGACAACGCGTGTTCTAGGCTTGTGCGGTGCCAACGCCGTCGCAGTCCACGATGCCGCCTCCAACGTTCAGGGCCGCTGGCGTGCTCGTCTCGCTGGAAGGGCTAGTCGGTCTGGTCGCCGCAGTCGTTCTGCTGGTCCGCGCACTTTCAGGCGCGACCGACAACGCGGCAAACGGATACGGAACTGCCGGGTGGTTCGCCGTGGTGAGCGCTGCCGTCGGGGGAGCAGGTATTGCCCTTGTGTTGGGTAAGCGATGGGGACGTGCAGTAGCGCTCGTCGTCCAGCTTCTGTTGCTTCCGGTTGTCTGGTCGTTGCTCACCGATTCCCACCAGCCGCTCTACGGGGCTCTGCTCGGTATCGCGGTGATCGCGATACTGGTGCTGCTGTTCAGCCCGGCGTCGTCCCAGTGGATGGCGGCCGAATATTCGCACCTCGACGACGAGAACACCTAGTCACAAGTCCGACACTTGGCGCATGAGCGCTCGTTCTACGGCGAAACCCGCTGGGCGAGGGCCTCCAGTGCCGTCCCGGTCATCCGAAATGTCGTCCACTCGTCCTGCGCAACAGCTCCGAGCGACTCGTAGAAACCGATCGATGGGGTGTTCCAGTCCAGTACCGACCAGCTGAGCCGCGTGTACCCCTTCGCTGTGCACTCCGCGGCCAAGGCTGCGAGCAGTGCACTGCCCATTCCCGAACCACGTGAAGCGGGTTGCACGTACAGGTCCTCGAGGTAGATGCCGTTGACGCCGTCCCACGTCGAGAAGTTCAAGAACCAGATCGCTGTCCCGACGACACCGCCGTCGCTTTCGGCGACGTGCGCGAAGACGGACGGGTTGTCTCCGAACAGTGCTGTGTGAATCTGTTCCGGTCGAACAGTGCACTGATCCAGCAACTTCTCGTATTCCGCAAGTTCGCGGACCAACCCACAGATCGCGCCGACGTCGGTCGGTTGCGCTCGCCTGACCGTCTCCCCGACAACTGTCATCGCCGCGACTCCTGATCTCGGCCCGTTCGCACCGACGGGTGAATGTTGTGAACGATGATTTGACGGAAGGAATGCTCGAAGCCCAGTACCGAGTATGCGGCGGGCGACATCGCGAATCGCTTTCCTTCTGCGACCGGCAGGTGCAACCAGCGGGTGAGCAGTGCGCGGGAAAAGTGACCGTGTCCGACGAGAACGACATCGCGCTCGGCGAGAGCCGGCAGCACCACGGAAAGAACGAGATCGGCCCTCGCGCCGATGTCCTCCATGCTCTCCCCGCCAGGGCACGGGTGGGTCCACACCGTCCAATGCGGAACGGTCTCCTGGATGCGCTGTGACGTCAGCCCCTCGTAGTCGCCGTAGTCCCACTCGGCGAGCCCGTCCCATTCCCTCTCGACCGTCAAGCCTGCAAGTCGAGCGGTACGAAGTGCGCGCGCTCGGGGACTGCTGATCACGAGGGGCGATCGGAGGCCCAGTTCGCCGACGAGCTCACCCGCTGCGCTCGCCTGCCGTTCGCCGATGTCGGTGAGCGGAACATCCGTGGCTCCGGTATGGCGGCCGGACGTCGCCCATTCGGTCTGGCCGTGGCGTAGTAGCACGACACGTCCGGATTCGGCGGGGGATGGAGTTGTCATGAGTGCAATGATGCCGTGCCGGGAGTCACAGCGATTCGGGTGCATGCGTTTCGAAAACGGATTGAGTAGCGCCGGACAACAGTGAATACTGTTTCGAGTCGTTCGTAATCTCGCGGTCCGCGCTGTCGTCAGCGTAGAAACAGCGAGGGTCGATGCAGCGAAGGTGGGCTCGCGCAAGGGCGCGCGAAATTCGACACACAGGTGCGCAGCAGCCTCTGCTTGCCGTAACAGTAAGGACCACAAGGAATATGACGCAGCCAGGTACGTCGCTACCGGTAGATGCGCCGGACAAGCTCGACTCAGGTGTGTTGAAGATCGCGGGCGTCGTTGTTCTCGGCGCCATCATGTCCATTCTCGATGTCACCGTGGTCAGCGTTGCGTTGCCGACGTTCATGGAGGTCTTCGACGCGACGTATGCAACGGTCGCGTGGACAATGACCGGATACACGCTCGCGCTTGCGACGGTGATTCCGCTGACCGGTTGGGCCGCAGACCGTTTCGGCACCAAGCGCCTCTACATCGCAGCATTGATTCTGTTCGTGTTCGGATCGGTTCTGTGCAGCTTCGCCTGGGACATCACGTCGCTCATAACGTTCCGTGTCCTGCAGGGGCTCGGTGGCGGAATGCTGATGCCGCTGGGTATGACGATCATGACGCGCGCCGCCGGTCCGGAACGTATCGGTCGGGTGATGGCGGTGCTCGGTGTGCCGATGCTGCTCGGGCCGATCGGTGGCCCGATTCTCGGTGGTTGGCTTCTGCAGGCTGCAAGCTGGCACTGGATCTTCCTCATCAACGTTCCGATCGGCGCCATCGCACTCATTGCGGCCGTCGTGATCTTCCCGAAGGACAACCCGACTCCGTCCGAGTCCTTCGACTTCATGGGAATGCTCATGCTCTCGCCGGGTCTGGCCCTGTTCTTGTTCGGCGTGTCGTCCATCCCGGAAACCGGGACGGTTGTGGCGACGCGTGTGCTCCTGCCCGCGATCGCCGGCTTCGCGCTGATAGTGGCTTTCGTGCGCCACGCCCTGCGCACCGAGCACCCTCTGATCGATCTTCACTTGTTCAGGAACCGTGCGCTCACGGTCGCGGTGCTCACCACCGTTCTGTTCATGGTGGCGTTCATGGGTGCGGGTCTGCTCTTCCCGAGTTACTTCCTGCAGATTCGCGGTGAAAGTACGCTCGCGGCCGGGTTGCTGCTCGCACCGCAAGGGCTGGGCGCAATGCTGACGATGCCGATTGCGGGCACGTTCGCAGACCGCATGGGACCCGGCAAGATCGTTCTCGTGGGCATGGTGTTCATCACTGCAGGTATGGCTGTGTTCACTCAGGTCGGCGCCGACACCTCGTACGCAGTTCTGCTAGGAGGCCTGTTCGTGATGGGCATGGGCCTCGGCGCCACGATGATGCCGATCATGACCGCCGCACTCCAGACTCTCAACGATCACACGATTGCGCGCGGTTCGACGTTGATGAACATCGTGCAGCAGACGGCCGGATCCATTGGTACTGCTGTCATGTCCGTCGTGCTGACCAGCCAGATGAAGAACGTTGTCAATGCGACGTCGCCTGCCGACGCACTCGATATCTCGGCGGGAGCGTTCGGAACCACCTTCATGGTCGCCCTCGTTCTCATCGTGCTGACGTTCATCCCTGCATACTTCCTTCCGCGCAAGAAGATCGCACCGCTCGAGGGTGCAGACACGCCGAAGGCCGTTTTGCTGCACTGAGGCCTTCGCCGACACCACCGTGGCCGAGTCGCGCACGGATGTAGAAACGGGTTGTGGGTGTGCCGCCCGAGGTTGCAACTGTCAGCTTCCGACGCGCCCACAACCGGCTACGTCTGGCCTCGCGGGAGTATGTGCGCAAAGATCAGGAACGTGACGACAGTACTGGCGGTTGCCAATCAAAAAGGCGGCGTCGCAAAAACCACTACGGTGGCATCTCTTGCGGCAGCGCTCCACGCTCTCGAACAACGGGTTCTCGTGGTGGATCTGGACCCGCAAGGATGCCTGACATTCTCCCTGGGCCACAACCCGGACAAACTCACCACCTCGGTACACGAGGTTCTGACCGGCGACGCTTCGGTGGCCGACGCGATCGTCGACACCGACGAAGGCATCGTACTTTTGCCTGCCACCATCGATCTGGCAGGTGCCGAAGCGCTTCTGCTGATGCGTGCAGGACGTGAATTCGCTTTGAAGCGCGCTCTGGCAGCTGTGATCGACGACTTCGACGTCATCGTCATCGACTGCCCGCCGTCGCTCGGTGTGCTGACACTCAATGGTCTGACCGCCGCACAGTCGGTGCTGGTGCCCCTGCAATGTGAAACGTTGGCGCATCGGGGGGTTGGCCAGCTGCTGCGTACCGTGTCGGAGGTTCAGCAGATCACCAATCCCGATCTTGCGTTGCTCGGTGCGCTGCCGACGTTGTTCGACGCTCGTACCACGCACAGTCGTGACGTGCTCAGTGATGTATCCGACCGGTACGCGCTGCCCGTGCTCGCGCCGCCGATTCCACGCACCGTGCGTTTCGCCGAAGCATCGGCATCGGGAGCGACTGTTCTCTCGGGCCGGAAAAACAAAGGAGCGCAGGCATATCGGGAGCTCGCCGCAAATCTGCTCGCCCACTGGCAGAAGGGTTCAGCCCTGAAAACGTACACGCCCGACGAAAGCTGAACTGGGGCTACGGTGAAGCGGTTCCGGCCAACGCGGTAATAGTGTCTCCGCGCTGTTCCACGATGACACCGCCGATGACGGACATGCCGACAGGCCCGATGTAGTCGCCGCGGTCCACCGCAATGGTGCGGTCGGCGGCCCCGGTCGCCGGATCGATGACTGCGATGCCCTCAGGAATGGGAATCAACAGTTTGCCTGCCATGAGTGCGCCCTCGCCCAGCGACCCGGGTAGTGACCAAAGCGGGGCCAGGTCGCTCAATCCCAGTGCGACTGTCCCACTTCCGGTCCACCAGCTGAAAACGCTCGCAGCCTTGGCCGGCGGCGGAGTATCGACGAATGAGGGTTCGGAGAGTGCGTCGGGGAGATCGTATGAGCCGAGCGGCTGAGCCGTGCCGTCGAACAGTGCGATGCTCGCGGGCTTGCCCGAATGTGCTGGGATGGCCAGCGCCACACGATCTCCCGACGCCACGATCACCGTGGCGCCCTGTCCTGTCTCATCCCCCCCAGTTCCGTTTTCTTCGGTCAACGAGGCCACGACACTCGACCCGTACTCTTCCGGTTGGGATGCATCCGTCGGAGCCGGGTTCATCGATGTGAGCCGGGGAGCAGATTCACCGGGGCAGCTTTCGAGCACTGCAACCCGCGAACTGTTCGAAGCGGACGACAGTAGGGTGCATCCCGATCTGGGTTGCGTGTTCGGGTTGACGGGAGCGTCAACTCGGCCGTATTCGAGGGTCCGCACGAGGTCGGAGCGCCATAGTTCCATCCGAGTGGCGCCGCGCGAGGTGAGGTACGTTCCATCACCCACCAGATCGACCTGCGCATCGGCGTCGCTGGAGCGCTGAGCTGAGCGTGTACCGGTCGAAGTGTCCAGCTCGGTCGCCTGCGAGCACCCGCGCTCGTCGCGATAGACCACGACGGCGGTGTTCCAGGAGCTGGCGATTCCGCACAGAGACGTGTCCCGGGTGTAGGTCCAGGAGACCGATCCGTCTCGCGGATCACGGCCGGTGACGGTGCCGTCATCGCCTGCGACGACGGCACTACCGGTGACAACAGGGGACTCGGTGACCGGGCTGTGTGCATGCCAGATATCGATCAGAGATTCGGGCACGGACATGGAGACGCTCAACTGCGGAAGTGGGGAATGCGTCGTGTCGGACGTCGTGCCGTGTGCATCGCTGCGGAGCCAGATCGTTCCGAGAGCGAGCACCGCGACAACCACAAGGGCTGCCGCGGCGACGAGATCCGACCGTCGACGACGTTCGGGTGCCAGCACAGAGAAGGAGACTACTCGGCCGAGGACCGAACGGTCTCCTGCTGACCGGCCGTGTCCTGTGCGGGTGCGGTAGAGGAGGACGGGCGACGACGTCGGCGACGCTTGCGCGGTGCCGCCGAATCCGAATCGCCTGATGTTGCCGGGCGACCCTCGGAATCGGATGGTGCGGAATCACCGGACACGGTGTCCACCGCCCCTGACTTCGGGGCCTCGGTATGACCTGTCGCGGACTCACCAGCGCGCGTCCGCCGACGGGACCGGCTTCGGCGAGGTTTGGTGGCGGCTGTCGTCTCGACAGTCGCATGCTCGGTGTCGTCCGCATGCTTGGGGCCGTCGTCTGTCGTATCGGAGCTCTCGGACTCTGCGGGCTTCACCGACTTCTTCTTCACTGAACCGGTGACATCGGTGGGAATGTCGAGTTCTTCGAAGAGGTGGGGTGAGCTCGAGTACGTCTCGACGGGGTCGGGCGTGTCGAGTTTGAGCGCCTTGTCGATGAGCTGCCACCGCGGAATGTCGTCCCAGTCCACGAGCGTGACGGCTATACCGGTGCGTCCAGCACGGCCGGTACGGCCGATCCGGTGGACGTAGGTCTTCTCGTCCTCGGGGCACTGGTAGTTGATGACGTGCGTGACGTCGTCGATGTCGATACCGCGGGCAGCAACGTCGGTGGCGACCAGAACGTCGATGCCGCCGGTGCGGAACTTCTTCAGAGCCTTCTCACGCTGGATCTGGCCCAGATCGCCATGGACCGCGCCGACGGCGAAGCCGCGTTCGAGGAGTTCGTCGGCTACCTTCTGGGCGGTGCGCTTGGTACGAGTGAAGATCATCGTGGCGCCGCGACCGTTGGCCTGCAGAACCTTCGACACCATCTCGACCTTGTCGAGCGCATGTGCACGGAAGACATGCTGCTTCGTCCGATCGTGCACGGCGGACGAGTCCGCTTCCTCTGCGCGGATATGGGTCGGCTGCGTCAGGAAGGTACGGGCGAGTGTGATGATCGGACCCGGCATCGTCGCCGAGAACAACATCGTCTGACGCTTGTCCGGAACCATGCCGAGAATGCGTTCGATGTCGGGGAGAAATCCGAGATCGAGCATCTCGTCGGCCTCATCGAGAACGAGGACGCCGACCTTGCCGAGGATCAAGTGCCCTTGCTTTGCCAGGTCGAGGAGCCGACCCGGGGTGCCGACGACGACATCGACGCCCTTCTGGAGAGCGTTGATCTGCGCTTCGTACGGGCGACCACCGTAAATCGACAGAACCTTCACCGGTCCGTTGGTCGACTTCAGGTGCTTCGCTGCGTTCTCGAGATCGGAGGTGACCTGAACGCACAGCTCACGCGTGGGAACGATTATCAGCGCCCGCGGTGTGCCGTCGAGTGGATGGGTGCCCGAGTCCGGCGTGGCGATGCGGTGAAGCAGCGGAACTCCGAAACCGAAGGTCTTGCCCATTCCGGTTCTGGCCTGACCGATGAGGTCGTCGCCTGCCAGTGCCAGGGGCAGCGTCAATTCTTGAATGGCGAAGGTGCGCTCGATCCCGATGTCTTTCAGGGACCGGACGATGTCCTCGCGTACGCCGAGTTCTGCGAACGTGGGCGGTACGTGGGTGTCGTCGAGCTGGGCCGACAACGTGGTGTCGCCGGTTTCGGGTTCTTGGTCGATGACGATCTTGCTCAGTGTTCTAGCCTTCCTCGTGGTCACACGTACGCACAAGAAAGGACACAGGCCTATTGCCGGCCGAAGTCGATGCCCTCGATCCTTCTGTGATGCCGCAGCGAGCCTCAGCCGTGTCGTTGGAACTGTGAAGAACTCGACAGGCGAAGCAGTCGTTGCGAACGAAGATCAGGTGCGCACACATTGTCGCGGATCTCCGCGTCGAAAATCGGTCCGTGCTATCGGTCCGGGCGGATATCCGAGCACCATGGTAGCTTGCCCGGCACTCAATTCGCATATCTTGCCCTATCTTGCTGGTCCCGGCCGTGCGAGTCGGTGTGAACATTCGCATGTCGGCGGCGGCGCGGTGGGGTGGCGGGCGAGACTACGATCTAACGCATGGGAGCCCACTCGTCCGAATCGTTCACCGACGAAGCACTGTCCGACACGCTCGGTACACCGACAAGTTCAGGCGAGCAAGCGCGGATTCCGTTCGATCACCCCGGGGTTCCGGAGCTGCTGGCAGTTCTCGCGTACGGCGAGATCTCGGCGTTCTACCGGTTGGCCGAGGATGCACGCATGGCGCCGTCCATGCAGGGGCGCGTGGCACTGGCGAGCATGGCCGCAGCCGAGATGAATCACTTCGAGACACTGGTGAACGCATTGTCCGATCGTGGCGTCGAGGTGTACTCCGCCATGGATCCTTTTGTTCGCGCGCTCGACGACTATCACGCGTCGACCAACCCGTCGACGTGGTTGGAAGTTCTCGTCAAAGCTCACGTGGGAGATGGGTTGGCGGCGGACTTCTACCGCGAAATCGCCCACACGCTGGATCCAGCTGTCGCGGCGACGGTCCGCGAGGTGCTGGCGGAAACGGGGCACTCGGAGTTCGTCGTGCACGAGGTGTCGACCCGTGTGAAAGCGAGTTCTCAGGACAAGGCGCGGCTGATGCTGTGGGGTCGACGGCTGCTCGGAGAAGCGATCACTCAGGCGCAGTTCGTTCTGGCGCAGCGCGAAAGCCTGACCGATCTGGTGATCACGTCGTCCGGCGATCTCAACGGAGTCGCGGCGCTCTTCGATCGGATGCAGGAACAACATTCGGAAAGAATGGGTGTTCTCGGCTTGATCTGACCTGTCGTCGGCCGGCGAGAAGCGTGTGTTCGCTGACAGCACAGCCACGGGTGAGGCCTGCCGAACCGGGAGGCACTAGCCTTGAGCGGAGCAGCGCACGCTAAATCTATGAGTTCGGAGGTTGGCCGTGGAGGTCAAGATCGGTGTAACGGAAAGCTCTCGCGAGCTCGTGGTGAACAGTGGCCAGTCTCCGGAAGAGGTCGAGACGCTCGTCGCCGAGGCCTTGAGCGGTAAGAAGGACATTCTGTCCCTCGTGGACGAAAAGGGTCGTAAGTACCTCGTGCAGTCCGCGAAGGTGTCCTACGTCGAGATCGGTCCCGCCGATTCGCGCAAGGTCGGTTTCGCTACCTCGTAATGCAGACGAATATGTGACATGCAGCCCAGTTCGGGCACACGAAAGGGCCGCGCATCGCCAGGAGCGATGCGCGGCCCTTTGTTTGCTGTCAGCAGGTCATGGGGACTGAAGCGGAACGTGGGACAGTCCGCCCCACGCGAGCGAGACCGTGGTGTCGACCGCGTCTTCCTTGGAGATCGGGCGGTCTGCTTCGAGCCAGTAACGGGCGGTGAACTGACTTGCGCCGACCAAGCCGACCGCGAGAACACGGGCGCGGTACGGGTCGAGACCCGAGTCGTGCGCAACGAGGTCGAACACAGCATCGACGCATGCTTCGGTGGCCTGTTCGACACGTGCGTTGACCTGAGGGTCACCCATGAGGTCGGACTCGAACACCAACCGGAAGCCTTGAGTGTCGGTGTCGACGAAGTCGTAGAACGCCAGAACGGCAGCTCGGACGCGCTTGCGGTTGTCTGTCGTGGAACGCAGTGCCTGCCGGACGCCCGAAATCAGAGTGTCGACATAGCTCTGAAGCACAGCGAGGTAAAGCTCGAGCTTGCCAGGGAAGTGCTGGTAGAGAACCGGCTTGCTCACGCCCGCGCATTCGGCGATCTCGTCCATGCCCGACGCGTGGTAACCGCGGGTCACGAAGATCTCGCTTGCCGCTGCGAGCAGTTGCGCGCGTCGCGCTTCACGCGGTAACCGAGCGCTTCGACGGCCTGGTGTTGAGGTCGGACGGTCCGAGGACATCCGATCCGCGAGTTCAGTCATTGTGGTAATTCCCATCCGCGTCGTCACCGCGCGAGTAGTAAGGAACGGCTCGCTGGCTCGAGTCGAGGAGCCGCCGTTATCCATTGCGCAGATCGTGAAGCAACGATACCCGCCAGCGCCTCCTCGTCGACCTCTGCGGTGCGCGGGTCGTCGCGCATCGGTTGTTCCGAGTAGGTGAAGGGTCGGTTACGCGAAGGATTACTCGTCCTAGGGTTTGTTCGGACCCACAAACATCGGCGCGGCGGGCGGCGTACGCGGACGACTGTGAGATTCTGGCGTGGTGACTGACCGAGGCGGACCGCGGAGCAGCGGGCGGACATGGGCAGACGCCGACGAGAACCGTTACGCGGAACATCGGGGGTCCGAACCACGTCGCGTCCGCAGCGAAGGCCCGTCAGAAGGTCGACCGCGACGCCCCGACGACGGCAGCTCCGGCGGATCCGACGGTCGAACGTCCGACGACCTCCCTCGTGAGGTTGGCGGACGCGGGTCGCATCAGCCGTTACGAGCACAGTGGGATCCGACTGCGCGTAGCGAATCGCAGCGGACTCGTTCTCCGCGGCCGGAGCGCACAGTGAGGAAGCAGTCCAAGCTCGGCAAGTTCGCGTCCGTGTACGGCTGGCGCGCATATGCCATTCCAATTCTTCTGGTGGTCACCACCCTGGTAGTAGTCGATGCAGTGCGGACTGGAGATCCTGGTACGTCGCCGATCACTGCTGGTTCCTCCCAGGCTGCCGAACCAGGGTTCGGTGAGCTGAGTTCCGGTACGACGGACACCACCGGGGTGATCGGGGTACCTCCGACAGCCGACGGCAACTTCGCCGAATCCATTCCGTCGGGCGAGCTGCCGGACGGTGGCTCGTTCACTGTGCAGGGAGCAGGTACGTGGCACCTCGTACCCGGCATGAGCGATCAGGTGGGGCAGGGAACCGAACGAGTGTTCACCTACAGCGTCGAGGTCGAGGACGGGGTGGACACAGCAGGCTTCGGTGGTGACGAGTCTTTCGGTCGACTCGTCGACGAGACGCTCAGAAATCCCAAGAGTTGGACAAACGACCCGCGTTTTGCGTTTCGGCGGATAGATCAGGGAGAACCGGACTTTCGGATCTCCCTGACGTCGCAGATGAGTATCCGTCAGGCATGCGGATACGACATCCAACTCGAAGTGTCCTGCTACAACCCCGGTATCGGCCGGGTCGTGCTCAACGAGCCTCGGTGGGTTCGCGGCGCTGTCGCGTTCCAAGGCGACATCGGTTCTTATCGGCAATACCAAATCAATCACGAGGTCGGCCACGCGATCGGCTACCAGCAGCATCAGCCGTGTGAGATCGACGGCGGGCTTGCGCCGGTGATGATGCAACAGTCTTTCGGGACGTCCAACGACGACATCGCGCGGCTCGATCCGGAGGGTGTCGTGCCGATGGACGGCAAGACCTGCAGATTCAACTCGTGGCCGCATCCGCGCGCTTGACGGTTCACCGCTCCTGCTGCAGTTCTCGACGCCGATGTTCGGTAGCGTCGTGACATGACTCAGCTGCCGCCCCTCGTAGAGCCGACAGGTGAGCTGTCGAATCAGGACGTAGCTCGTTACAGCAGGCACCTCATCATCCCGAAGGTCGGAATGGACGGGCAGCGCCGGTTGCGAGCGGCACGCGTTCTCGTCATCGGCGCAGGGGGACTGGGATCGCCTGCGCTTGCCTACCTCGCGGCTGCAGGCGTCGGAACGCTGGGTATCGTCGAATTCGACGAGGTGGAACTGTCCAATCTCCAGCGCCAAGTCATCCATGGTCGGTCTGATGTCGGCAGATCCAAGGCGGCCAGTGCGCGAGATTCCATTCATGAGCTGAACGACGGCGTCGACGTCAGGCTCCACGAATTCCGTTTGGATCGGTCGAATGCGGTCGAGCTCTTCGAGCAATACGATCTGATTCTCGACGGCACCGACAACTTCGCGACCCGCTACCTCGTCAACGATGCGGCGATACTTGCAGGAAAGCCCTACGTCTGGGGGTCCATCTACCGATTCGAAGGTCAGGTATCGGTCTTTTGGGAGGACGCGCCAGGGGGTGTCGGGCTGAACTATCGAGATCTGTACCCGGAAGCTCCGCCGCCGGGGATGGTGCCGTCGTGCGCCGAGGGCGGGGTACTCGGTGTGTTGTGTGCGTCGGTCGGCTCGATCATGGTGACCGAGGCGATCAAGCTGATCACGGGCATCGGAGACACCCTTCTCGGCCGCCTGATCGTGTATGACGCACTCGCGATGACCTATCGGACAATCAGGGTGCAGCGAGACCCGGAGCGCGTGGCGGTGACAGAATTGATCGACTACGACGAGTTCTGTGGTGTTGTCTCGGCGGACGCAGAGGCGGCAGCGGACGGGTCGACGATCACTCCGATGGAATTGGCGGCGCTCATGAACAGCTCCGAAAATTTTGCGCTGATCGACGTGCGCGAGCCCGTCGAATGGGACATCGTGCGAATCGACGGCGCGACGCTGATCCCCAAGGGTCGGATCATGTCAGGTGAGGCGCTGGCGGAGCTGCCTCAGGATCGCAGGGTCGTACTTCACTGCAAGACAGGGATTCGGTCAGCCGAGGCGCTGGCCGTGGTCAAACGGGCAGGCTTCTCCGACGCTGTTCACTTGCAGGGCGGGATCGTTGCCTGGGCCAATCAGGTTGATCCGTCCCTTCCCTCGTACTGACACCGCTGCTTGTCCGACGCCACTGCTTGTCCGACGCCGCTGCCTTTCTGCCGTCCAGCCGACTCGAGCTCTTACCGACTAAGGCGCTTACCGACTAGCGCGCCTAAGGACCGCCGTGGCAGGTCGGCGGTACCGTGAAGTGCGTGAGCTCAGTGGAACCCCCTCAGCACGTGATCTCCACGTTCGGGCTGCGAAACGTACCTCCTACCCCGCTCGGCGGGGATTGGGACGGTGGGTGGCGGCTCGGCGACGTTGTTCTGTCGCCTGTTGCAGACCACGCGAGAGCGGCGTGGTCTGCGAAAGTGCGTGAAAATCTGTCGGTCGACGGCGTCAGGTTGGCACGACCCGTCCGGTCGACCGACGGGCGATATGTCGTCAGCAGTTGGCGCGCCGACACCTTCATTGCGGGCTCGCCCGAGCCTCGGCACGACGAAGTGGTGTCGTTGTCCGTGCGACTGCATGCGGCTACCGCCCAGCTCGAGCGCCCCCGTTTTCTGGTTCAACCCCCGGTCGCGCCGTGGGCTGACGCCGATGTGTTCGTCGCTGCAGACCGTGCGGCATGGGAGGCGACACCGTTGCGAGCCGCCCGCGCTGCGGGTGCGCCCGAAGTGACGACGAAGGACGGCAAACAGAGTCTCGAGCTGATCACCCAGCTTGCGAGTCTACGAAAAGCCGTGATGTCGCAAGAGCAGTTGGTGCACGGTGATCTGTTCGGCACTGTGCTGTTCGAGGGCAACGACGCGCCTGGCATCACCGACATTGCTCCGTATTGGCGGCCTGCGTCATGGGCTGCGGCGGTGACGGTGGTGGACGCCATTTCGTGGGGCGGTGCCGACGATGCCCTGATCGGCCGGTGGGAAGATCTGCCGGAGTGGCCGCAGATGTTGTTGCGCGCTTTGATTTTCCGTTTCTCAGTGCATGCGCTGCACGCTCGATCGACGCCCGAGGCGTTCCCTGGGCTGGCGCGGACGGCAGATCTCGTACGGCTGTTGCTGTAGGGAGATCTAGCGGGCCGAAGGTTCGGGCGCGCTCGTCGCTTGACTGTCGGTTCCGAGCTCGTCGAAGAACGTCAAAGACGCGATACGTGCGCCTTCGGCGTCTCCGCTGACGATGGCGTCGACGAGCGCGGAATGCTCGTCGGCGTAGCCGTTTCCATGTGCGGTGACATGGTGGCGCATCGTGCGTTCGATCGTCGGAAGAAGAGAGTCGTAGAACTCGAGATAGATCGCATTGTGACTCGCTGCCACGATGGCGCGGTGGAACCGAGCGTCCACGGCGATCGCATGCTCGGTAGTGTCGTTCGCCCACGAGTGGTTGCGGTTCTCTAGGGCCTCGGTCAGTGCGCGGATGTCCTCGGTGTCTCTTCGCTCGGCGGCGAGGACGGCTGCCGTCACCTCCAGGGTGCGCCGCAACTCGGTGACGTCTCTGTCCTGCGAGTCGGCGAAAAATTTTCCGAGAGTTCCTCCGAGATCGGAGGTGGCCATGACGAACGTGCCCGACCCTTGCCTGCGTTCGACCATGCCAGCGTGGACGAGGGCCTGCACGGCCTCGCGCACCGTATTTCTTCCGGTTCCGGTCAACTCGCAGAGCTCCGGCTCGGTCGGAATACGCGTCCCGACGGACCAGCGTTTGCTGACAATTTCCTCGCGAAGTTGCGCCGTCACTTGTGAAATGAGGCTGGACCGCTGGACGTGTTGCACGCGTGACTCTCCTGTTGGCTTCCCGTTGTGCTCGCCAGTTTACTGCTTTGCGCCAGATGATCCGGTCATCCTATGATTTAGGGGTGAGTTCTACCGTCGTGACCGAGGCCGATGTCCGTTCCCGCGCGCCACACCTGTTTCGTGGGCGCGTACTGGTCTTCGCTGCCATCATCGTCTCGGCGCTGACCTTGCGTGCAGCAGTCACTTCGATCAGCCCGCTGTTCGGTCGTATCGGCGCAGACCTGCACTTCGGATCCGCCGTCGTCGGACTGGTGGGCATGTTGCCACCGGCAATGTTTGCCGTGTTCGGTCTCCTGACACCCATCATCGTCAAGCGGACCGGACTCGAACGCGCCGCGCTGATCGCGATGACGCTGACGACGATCGGTATGGCAACGCGTGCGTTCGCGCCGGGCACCGCATCGCTGCTCGGTCTCTCGGCGATCGCCCTTGCGGGTATGGGCATCGGAAATGTTGTCATCCCGCCTCTCGTGAAGCGTTACTTCTCGGACCGGCTGGCTGTTGTCAGCACTCTCTACATTTGTGCGCTGCAGATCAGCACCATGGTTCCGCCGCTGCTGGCCGTTCCCGTCGCCGAAGCGCACGGATGGCGCATCTCGATCGGTGTTTGGTCATTGGTGGGCGTGGCAGCAGCGGTGCCGTGGCTCGGCGTAGTTCTCGCACGCCGCGGTCGCGACACCGAAGACGTCTCCGCCGAGGCAGGATCGGCTGCGGTGCACGAGGCCGGGCCCGGCAAAATCTGGCGCTCGTCCCTGGCCTGGGGGATGGTCTGCATGTTCGCGATGACTTCCTTCATCACGTACTCGATGCTGACCTGGCTACCCACGATTCTCACCGACGCAGGGATCGATGAAGCTCTCGCGGGTGCCTCGGTCGCGGCGTTCGGAGCCATGGGATTGATCTCCTCGCTGGTTGCGCCATCGTTGTGTGCCCGCCTGCGCAACCCATTCGGACTCGTCGTTGCAGCAGCGGTGTTCTACCTCGTCGGCTTCGCCGGCCTGTATTTCTCACCGACCAGCGGTACCGTTCTGTGGGTGTGCTTCATCGGTCTCGGCACGATGACCTTCCCGATGTCGCTGACGCTCATCAACCTGCGGACGCGTACACCTGCCGGCTCCTCGGGTCTGTCCGGTTTCACCCAGGGCCTCGGTTACGTGGTGTCGGCGACCGGTCCGCTGTCGTTCGGTCTGCTGCACACACTCTCCGGCGGTTGGGCCGTTCCGATTCTCGTCCTGACCGGCTGTGTCGCAGTTCTTCTGGTCGGCGGATTCTTCTGCTGCAGGCCGCGAATGCTGGAAGACACCTGGTGATCATCGCGGAGGTCGTGCTTCCTCCGTCTCACGAATGCTGAATTGGCAACGTGAGACCAAGTTAATCCACAGGTCACCGCGGGCAGCGCCCGCGCAACATGGTTTTTCTATCTTTGGGTCTCCCACGCGATCAGGAGGCCCACGTGACCAGCACACCCGAGGCACCATCAGCCGAAACTGCTTCGACAGCGACGCCAGAGCCGGGGACGGTTCCAGTGTCGATCAAGCATCGCATCAGTCACTGGAACTCCGAGGATGTAGCGGCCTGGGAGGGCGGCGGCAAAGCAATTGCGAAACGGAACTTGATCTGGTCCGTCGTAGCCGAACACGTCGGCTTCTCGATCTGGTCGATCTGGTCCGTCATGGTTCTGTTCATGCCGGTCTCGGTCTACGGCATCGACGCTGCAGGTAAGTTCTTCCTGGTCGCGGTGCCCACGCTGGTCGGCGCGATCCTCCGCATTCCGTACACGTTCGCGACCGCGAAGTTCGGCGGCCGCAACTGGACGATCTTCAGCGCGCTGGTGCTGCTGATCCCAACGCTTCTGACCATGTACTTCATGTTGAACCCGGCGTCGTACACCACCTACATTGTGGTCGCCGCGTTCGCCGGTCTCGGTGGTGGCAACTTCGCCTCGTCGATGACCAACATCAACGCGTTCTACCCGCAACGCGAAAAGGGCTGGGCGCTAGGGCTGAACGCAGGTGGCGGCAACATCGGTGTGCCCGTGATTCAGTTGATCGGCCTACTCGTCATCGCCACGATCGGCAACACGGCCCCGGAGCTGGTCTGTGCCATCTACCTCGTCTTCATCGCCGTCGCAGCAGTCGGTGCGGCCCTCTTCATGGACAACCTCGACAACCAGAAGACCAACGGCCGCTCGATGATCGACGTTCTCAAGTTTTCCGACGCATGGTGGATCGCGTTCCTCTACATCGGCACCTTCGGTTCGTTCATCGGCTTCAGCTTCGCGTTCGGTCAGGTGCTACAGATCAACTTCCTGGCCGGCCTCACCGACGGCGCTCCTGCCACGCCGCCGCAGCAGGCGCAGGCGTCGCTGCACGCAGCGCAGATCGCCTTCCTCGGACCTCTCCTCGGATCGATCTCGCGTCCCTTCGGCGGCAAGCTCGCCGACAAGATCGGCGGCGGCAAGATCACCTTATACACCTTCGTCGCGATGGTCTTTTCCACCGGAATTCTGGTTGCCGCAAGCACCTGGGACGACGGCACAGCCGGTGCAGCCAGCGGAACGATGATGACGCTCTTCGTCGTAGGATTCATCCTCTTGTTCCTGCTGTCCGGTCTGGGCAATGGCTCGGTTTACAAGATGATTCCTGCGATCTTCGCTGCCAAGTCGGTCGAATTGCAAGGCATGACAACGAATGAGCAGCAGCACTGGTCGCGTCGGATGTCGGGAGCGCTCATCGGAATCGCCGGTGCCATCGGCGCTTTGGGCGGTGTCGGTATCAATCTGGTTCTGCGCGCCTCGTACACGGGCTCCGCAAAGTCTGCGACGAACGCCTTCTGGGTTTTCCTCGGCTTCTACGTTCTGTGCGGATTGGTTACCTGGGCCGTCTACCTCCGCAAGCCTCGTGTCATTGCAGACGAGGCGACAAACGCATCCGTCGCGGTCTGACTCGACAACTCTCGAGCTTCGATCGACAAATACTTTGAAAGGACCTCACGTGAAGAACGCGGTGGTTGTAGGACACGGAATGGTCGGTCACCGATTCGTCGAGGCGCTTCGCGCACGGGACGACGCTTCCGACTGGAAGGTCACGGTGCTGTGCGAGGAGGCACTGCCGGCCTACGACCGCGTGGGACTCTCGTCCTATGTCGGCGCCTGGGATCACAAAGAACTTGCTCTCGCGGGCAACGACTATCCCGGTGACGCCATCGTCGACATGAGGCTCGGCGTGCGAGCCGACAGTATCGATCGGGCCGGGAAAACGGTCACGACCTCGACCGGTGACATCGTCGACTACGACGCGCTCGTGTTCGCCACCGGCTCATATCCTTTCGTTCCTCCGATCGCCGGCCACGATCGCCCGGAGTGTTTCGTCTACCGCACCCTCTCCGATTTGGACGAGATCAGGGCACGCGCCGACGCTGCAGGTCCGGGGGCGGTCGGCGTCGTTGTCGGCGGAGGATTGCTCGGGCTCGAAGCGGCCAATGCGCTGAAGAAAATGGGCATGACACCGCATGTCGTCGAGTTCGCTCCGCGACTCATGCCGTTGCAGGTCGATGAAGGTGGCGGCGCGCTGCTGGCACGTCTGGTCACCGATCTGGGGTTGCACGTGCACGCGGGCGTCGGAACGTCGTCGATCACCGAGAACCCCGACGGAGCTGGTCTGGCGGTGGAGCTCTCCGACGGTAGCGTCATCGACGCAGCGCTTCTGGTGTTCTCCGCGGGTGTGCGTCCGCAGGATCAGCTTGCACGCGACTGCGGTCTCGACGTCGGTGAGCGCGGCGGAATCTTGGTCGACATCGGCTGCCGTACCGCAGATCCCGATGTCTACGCGATCGGCGAGTGCGCCGCAGTCGAAGGCCGGTGCTACGGCCTGGTCGCTCCGGGCTACTCGACCGCCGAGGTCGTCGCCGATCGCCTGCTGGGCGGCGAAGCCGAGTTCCCCGGCGCTGACATGTCCACGAAGCTCAAGTTGATGGGCGTCGACGTCGCCAGCTTCGGCGACGCCATGGCCGCGACGCCAGGAGCATTGGAGGTCGTCTTCAGCGACGCACCGAAGGGAACGTACGCCAAGCTTGTCGTGTCCGACGACGCGAAGACTCTGCTCGGTGGAATCCTCGTCGGCGATGCCACTGCGTACTCCTTGCTCCGACCTCTTGTCGGACGTGAACTTCCCGGTGATCCCGGCTCGTTGATCTCGCCTGCGGCCGAGCAGGTCGGTATGGGCGCCCTGCCCGACGATGCGGAGATCTGCTCGTGCAACGGCGTTACCAAGGGGGCAATCTGCGGCGCAATCGAAGGCGGCGCATGCGATGTGGCCGCGGTAAAGAATTGCACCTCCGCCGGAACCACGTGTGGAGGATGCCTCCCGTCGATCAAGCAATTACTCGCAGCGTCCGGTGTGGTGATGTCGAAGGCGCTGTGTGAGCACTTCTCTCAATCACGTGCCGAGCTGTTCGAGATCGTGCGGGCGACCAATACCCGCACGTTCTCCTCGCTGATCGCCAAGTACGGCAACGGAAGTGGTTGCGACATCTGTAAGCCCGTCGTCGCCTCGATTCTGGCATCGACGTCCTCGGACCACATCCTCGACGGTGAGCAGGCATCGCTGCAGGACACCAATGATCACTTCCTTGCAAACATTCAGAAGAACGGCACGTATTCCGTCGTTCCACGGATGCCGGGAGGGGAGTGCACCGCCGAGCAGCTCATCGTCATCGGTGAGGTGGCACGCGATTTCGGTCTGTACACCAAGGTCACCGGTGGTCAGCGCATCGACATGTTCGGTGCTCGGGTGGAGCAGCTGCCGGCTATCTGGAAACGTCTGGTGGACGCCGGCATGGAATCCGGTCAGGCGTACGGTAAGTCGCTGCGAACGGTCAAGAGCTGCGTCGGCTCGAGTTGGTGCCGCTACGGCGTGCAGGATTCTGTCGGTATGGCCGTGGACCTCGAGAATCGTTACCGGGGCCTGCGGTCGCCTCACAAGATCAAGTTCGGTGTGTCCGGGTGCGCTCGCGAGTGTGCGGAGGCTCGCGGCAAGGACGTCGGCATCATCGCCACCGAGGGCGGCTGGAATCTCTATGTCGGCGGAAACGGCGGACAGTCGCCCAAGCACGCGCAGTTGTTGGCGTCGAACCTCGACGACGCAACGCTCGTCAGCTACATCGACCGGTACCTCATGTTCTACGTCCGAACCGCCGATCGTCTCCAGCGGACGGCGCCCTGGCTCGATTCCCTCGACGGCGGACTCGAGCACCTGAAAGCAGTCGTCTGCGATGACAGTCTCGGGATCGGCGCAGAACTCGAAGCCGATATGGATCGCCACGTAGCCGGATACAAGGACGAGTGGGCCGGAGTGTTGGAGGACGAGGAGAAGTTGGGCCGCTTCGTATCCTTCGTCAATGCGCCCGAAGAATCAGATCCGACGATCACTTTCGATGAAAGTGGAGAACGCAAAGTTCCCGTGTTGATGGGAATGCCCTCCATCGGGGCCTGACAACGGCTCAGTCACGAAACTGAACGCATGTGTACACCCGGGTAATCGCCACTTAACGACGAAGAAACATCGGCAACGTGCAATAGCACCAGGAGGTACACAGATGACTGTCATCGATTCTCGAACCACCACAGCCAGCACGACCGGGCAGGCCTCGGCCACTCACACAGCTCCCGAGTGGACCGCAGCGTGCGCTGTGGATTCACTGGTCCCTGGCCGAGGCGTGGCGGTGTTGTTGCACGGGGGAACACAGGCAGCCCTGTTCTTGCTACCTGGGGGTCATTTGTTCGCGGTCGGCAACATCGATCCGTTCGGCCGTGCCGCGGTCATGTCGCGAGGGTTGGTCGGCGACCGCGCAGGCGAGCCGACGATCGCCTCGCCGCTGCTCAAGCAGGTCTACTCCCTCGTCGACGGCCGCTGTCTCGACGACGAGTCCACGACGATCGGATCCTTCGAGACGAGGATCGTCGACGGAGTGATCTTCGTGCGTGGCGAATCGACATGACACAACCCGCCGAGGCCACTGAGCCTCTGGCCGGATTCACCGTCGGGATAACGGCGTCACGTCGAGCCGAGGAATTTGCAACGCTGCTGGTTCGGCGCGGTGCGTCGGTGATGCATGCCCCTGCCATTCGTATCATTCCGCTCGCCGACGACGCCGAGTTGGAACGTGTCACCGAGGCGATAATCGCCGCACCGCCTGAGATCACCATTGCAACAACGGGTATCGGCTTTCGTGGGTGGATCGAGGCTGCGGAGGGCTGGGGGCAGGCAGAAAATTTGGGACGCGCATTGGCATCGTCCAGATTGCTTGCCCGAGGTCCCAAGGCCAAGGGCGCAATTCGTGCGGCGGACCTGCGCGAGGAGTGGAGCCCGGCGTCGGAATGTTCGGCGGAAGTTCTCGAGCACCTGTTGCGAGAAGGGGTCGACGGAAAGCGGATTGCGGTTCAATTGCACGGCGCGACGACGGAATGGGAGCCTGTCCCGGATTTCTGCGAGGTGCTGCGCGAGGCGGGCGCCGACGTGGTTCCCGTTCCCGTCTATCGGTGGACCGCCCCGGACGACGGTGCGCCCATGGATCGAATGATCGAAGCCGTCGTCGTCGGCGACCTCGATGCAATCAGCTTCACGAGTGCGCCTGCGGTGGCGTCACTGCTGATGCGAGCCGACGAAAACGGCGTACTCGAACCTCTGCTGCAATCTATGCGCACCAGGGTGCTTCCCGTGTGCGTCGGCCCGGTGACTGCGGCGCCGCTGGAACAACTGAAGGTTCCCACCACGCAGCCGGCGCGCGCACGTCTGGGCGCACTGGCTCGTCATATCGCGGAGGAGCTTCCGAGGCGCTGCGCGCCAATGGACGCGGGTGGGCATTCTCTGAGCGTCCGAAGCAGGTGTGTTGTCGTCGACGGTGTCGTGCGTTCGGTGTCGCCTGCCGGTATGGCGCTGATGAAGACACTCGCAGCTCGGCCGGGACGGGTGGTTTCTCGCGACGAACTCCTTGCCGCTCTGCCCGGAGGCGGTGACGACACTCATGCCGTCGAGACTGCAATGACACGGCTTCGCTCTTCGCTCGGCGCTCCGAAGGTCATCCATACAGTGGTCAAGCGCGGGTACCGTCTGGCGGTCGATCCCGTCGAGGTGACTGAGAAATCTGCCGAAGCCGAGGCTGCCACGGTGTCCCATGCGTCGCCGATTCGGATCCCCGAAGGGAGCAAGTACTAGCATGACCAACCCCGGAAAAGCATCACTCGTTCTCGTCGCGCACGGTACGCGCAATCCACGCGGCGTCGAAATGATCGCCGAACTCGCCGATGCAGTGAGCCTGAAGGTTGGCACGACGCGCGTTGCGTTCGTCGACGTCCTCGGCCCGACTCCGAAAGAAGTTCTGCGTGAACTGGACGGTCCCGCCGTGGTTGTTCCCGCGTTCTTGGCATCGGGATACCACGTTCACACCGACGTTCCGCGAGAGGTGGCCGACAGTGGTCATCGCAGTGTGACGGTGACGTGTGCACTCGGGCCGGATCCGGTGTTTGCATCGGTTATGCTCGAGCGTCTCGTCGTGGCCGGTTGGCGTCCGGGCGACGCCATCGTGTTCGCGGCCGCCGGATCCTCGGACAGACGAGCACTTCTGGAGCATCGCCGTGCCGCTGCGATGCTCGCCGAGGTCACCCGCGTTCGAGTCGCAATCGGATATGTGGCCACCGCCGAACCGGCGGTTCCCGTCGCAGTCGAGACACTCAGGGCCGAGGGCCATCGACGAGTGTTCGTTTCTTCGTATCTCCTGGCACGAGGTCTCTTTCACACCCGCCTGGCCGACGCCGGTAGCGACGGGGTGGCCGACCCGATCGGATTGCATTCCGGCATAGTAGATTTGGTAGCCGAGCGTTTCTATGAGGGTTCCGCCAGACTCGTCAACGAGGCAGCAGGAGCAACTCAACCGGCACGCCGGGGTTGAACTCTGCGGGAATCAGCGCTAACGCGTCACTGTCGACCAGGTGCAGCAGATGTGCAGTACGAACGTGCTCCTGAACTCGCCAGTGCGTCCCGTCCAATTTCACGGGAACGAGGCGAGCAACAGATGATGTCGCCGAATGTTCGCCGGTCAGTAGTCCCATCATGGGCGCCCGCGGTGTCCGACAGGTCAGTGCGTCGACAATGGCGGGCCCGGTCAGCATCAGCGTGCACACCGCGGCCAAAGGATTTCCCGGCAGCCCGAGTACGACTGTTCCCGAGGGCAGTACCGCAGTGATCTGGGAACCGCCCGGCCGAATCTGTGTGCGGCGGACGATGACCTTCGCATCGGCCCGAACGAGTGCCGTGCGGAGTTGGTCGGCAGCACCACCGCCGGTTGCGCCCACCACGATGACGACGTCGGCGGTCGTCGACTGCGCGAGCAGATCTTCGAACGCGCCAGGGGAGTCCTGAAGGTACACGGTGTCGACGAGGGCGATGCCGCAGGTTGCCAAGTAATGCGTGAAGACAGGACCGACACTGTCGCGGGTCTGCCCCCGGGTCAATGGTCCTTCGCTGCGAATCTCGCTCCCACTCAGCACCACTCGGGCACTAACCGGTCCGCGAACGGTGAGTTCGCGCACTTCGCCGCTGAGCGCAACCGACACGACTGCAGCCGATACCTCTCGTCCGGCGGCCACCAATTCCACTCCCGCAGACCAGTCTTCGCCTGCACGGCGGGTGTCGTCTCGGGTGAGCACACCGTCGCGAAGACGCAGCGTGGCGCCGTCGCGCACAACGTGCTCGTCGCGCACTGTCGAGGTCGCACCCTTTGGTACGTGCGCTCCGGTTGCTATGCGGATCGCACGCCCGGTGCCGAGCGTCTCGTCGAGCGTGGTTCCCGCGTAGACGATTTCGCTGTGTATCGTCCATGGTCCGTCCCCTGCCACGGCGTAGCCGTCCATTGCCGAGATATCTACGGGCGGAAGGGGAGTGGCCGCGAAGATTGGTTGCGCCAGGGTGGAGCCGAAGGACCCGGCGAGCGGCACCGAGCGGGTGGGCAGCGGCGAAATGTGGCGGCGGATGTCGGCGCGGGCCTCGTCGGCTGTCGGGGTCGGCTCATCCGGTATGTCGGCTGCGGCGCTTTCGCGAGCTGCCGCGAGGTCACCGAGCGTGTCGCAATCGCCGATGTTCGGGATCTTCACTACGGCGTGGTCGTCCGGAACTATCGACCGCGCGGACTTGTTCGCAGTGTCCGAGAGGCCGGCTATGCGCCGGCGGAGCTCTCCCGCGTGCCAGGCTCCGAACAGATACTGTGTCCGACCGGAGTCGTCGGCGGCAAAAACTGCCGGGTGCGAGAGAAGCTCTGACAGAACGGTGTCGACGGACCCTTCGTCGACGAAGGGAAGGTCGGATGCCAGAACCATGATGACCTCCGCGGAACCTCCAATTGCAAGCGCCGACAATCCTGCTGCTATGGCCGCCACGGGCCCAGAACCCGGCGGACTTTCGCGGACCTGCACGATATCCGGACGCAGATCGTCGCGGTGCGGGCCGACGACCACGATGCGGCGTGCCACGGCGGTAGCGTCGATTGCGCGCTGTAGCAGGCTGATCCCTCCGACGGTCAAAGCCGGCTTGTCGACGCCGCCCATTCGGCGACCGCCACCTCCGGCGAGGATGATGGCATCGATTGTGAATTCTGGTGAGTGAGGTGTCACGTCGGAAGCGGGACGTTCTGCAGCCGGACCTGGCCTCGTGCGATCGTTTTGCCGCTGTCCGATGCAGTGATGGTTACCAGCCACAATTGCTGAACCTGGCTCTGTTGCAATGGTTCTGCGATCACATCGACGCGGCCGCCTTTGCTGGCGCGCAAGAAGTCGGTACCGTTGTGGACGCCGACGGCGAATTCGCCGCGGTCCTTGACTGCCTCGCTTGCGCCGATGCTGGCCGCGGATTCGACTGCGGTGGTGTAGACACCGCCGTGTACCACTCCCCACGGGGTGAGGTGTTCCTCCGTCAGTTCGATGTGTCCTGACACCTTGGTGCCGGAGACTTCGTCGACGACGAGTCCTGCTGCGGCCACGAACGGGCTTGCCTTGGCAAGTTCGTACTTCGCGGTCGGTCGCGGATCGAACTGTCCGAGGTTCATACCTGACGAGGTTAGTGCGTGGGGTCGGTCCGGTACACGTCAGTCCGAGAAACGATGGCTTTTCGGCGGTCCTTCGGGGCCGCATCGACCTCCTCCCCGAATGATCGACGCAAGCCAGGCCAATGATGCGACGGCCAGTGCAAAAATCAGTCCTGTTATCAACATTCATAGATAATGGACTGCTATTGGTGCAGATAGCTCAGTCCTCTGTGGCAAAGTGGTCTGATGGTCTCGTTCAACAAGACATCCGCCGAACTCGATGCTGTGGCGCTTGCCGCATTGCTCGGAGTAGTGGAAGGGGACGGGCAGCCTCTCTACCGCGCGCTGTGCGATGGCCTGCGGCGCATCATCTCCGATGGAGCGGCTGGAGCGGGGAGTCGGTTGCCGCCCGAGCGTGCGTTGTCGAACGCCCTCGGAGTCAGCCGCGTGACTGTGACCTCGGCTTACAAAGCATTGCAAGCGCAAGGCTGGGCGGAGGCCGTGCACGGTGCGGGGACGTTCGTCGCGATCCCTGTGGAAAAAACCTCGTGGGGCGCGATGATGCGCGCGGAATCCCCCGGTGTGCTCGACTTCGTCAATGCAGCGCCGGAGGCATCGCCTTTTCTGTCAGCGGCGTTCACGGATGCGCTGACCACGGTCGACTCGGCGCTGGCCGGACATGGATATGCGCCGTCGGGGACCCATGGACTTCGCACGGCGATCGCCGCGCGGTACACCGAACGGGGTTCACCGACCCACCCCGACCAGATCGTCGTCACCTCGGGTGCCGGGGATGCCGCGCACCTGGCATTCGAAACGTTCGCACGGCCGGGTAACAGGGTGCTCATCGAACATCCCACCTACCCTGGCGCGGTAGAGGCTCTGGAAAGTGTAGGAGCACTGGCTGTTCCAGTTCCGGTGGATGCCGCTGATCCCGATGCATTCGTCGACGAGGCGGATCGTGCCGCGCGCCAGAACGCACCGACACTGGCGTACCTGATGCCCGATTTCTCCAATCCGACGGGAGCGAGGATGACGGCGACCGGTCGACGAAGGCTTTCGGCGACGATGGCGCGTCACGGAATTCTGACGATCGTGGACGAAGTTGCGGCCGATCTGGTGCTGGACGGATCGCCCATGCTGGAGCCGTTCGGGGTTCCGGCACCTGGGACAGCGACTATTTCGATCGGTTCCCTCAGTAAAACGGTGTGGGGCGGACTTCGAGTCGGGTGGGTCCGATCCGATCGCGAACTCGTTGCTCGGATGGCGAGAACTTATGCCAAAAGGCAGCTGTCGGTGTCGATACTCGAACAGGCTGTGGCACTGCATGTGCTAGCGCGTTACGACGACGTTCTCGCGGCGCGCCGCACGTGGCTGCAGGGACAGCGAGATCTGCTGGTCTCGCACATGCGCGCCGATCTTCCGGGATGGACGTTCCGAGTTCCTGACGGTGGCTTGTCGCTGTGGTGCTCGTTGCCGGAGGGCATCACGTCCGAGGATGTCGTTCGGCGAGCCGCGACACAAAATCTACTGTTGGCCAGAGGTACTCGATTCGGAACCGGGTACGCCTTCGATGATCGATTGCGACTGCCGTTCACGCGTCCCGCCGTCGAGTTGGGTGCTGCCGTGCGAGTTCTGGCGGAGACGTTCTCGGGCGCGGCAGGGGAGGGACATACCGTCGAACCGGCCGAGGTGGTGGTCTAGGTCGTTCTACTCGAAACCGAACCTCACCGCTCGCAGGTTCACCCGCCCGTAGCTGGCCAGGACACCTTCTTCTCGAAGCCGTTCGAGTTGCTTCGCCGCGAGGTGAGCGGCGGGCTTGCCGCTTGCCGACAACACTCGATGCCACGGAAGATCGGCTGAATCGTTGCGCATGATCCAGCCAACGATCCGCGGACTGGACAACCCTGCGGCGGAAGCGATGTCGCCGTAGGTGACTACATTACCCACCGGCACCGATGCAACGAGTCGACGTACCGACTCGACCTGCTCGTCCGTAATTCGAGCCATCTAGAGCAACCTGCGCACCAGTTCGGCGACCTCCGTCGGTTTCGCCTGCGCGACCATGTGGTCGCAGTCGAGCTCGACGATGCTCAGATCGGCTCCCAGACGTTCCTTCAGCGCGGATTTGAGTTCATCGCCGACATACGGAGGCTGGACCCGCATGGCCTGGACCAGCACGGTGGGAGTCCCCGCGGGAGGCACGGCGAGCGGCCGAGCCAATTCGCCCCAGGACGAGACCACCGCCGGAGTGGATATCCGCCATGTGACCCGTCCGTTGTCGGCGGGAATCAGATGGTCGGTGACTTCCTGCTCCAGCAACTCGATCGGAACGTCGGCCCATGCGCCGTTGATCTTCTCGGACTTCGCTTCGTCGGCATCGGTGTAGTCGGGGTATTTGGCAGTCAGGCCTGCCACCTCGAGAAGATCCGCCGCGTCCAGATCGATTGCTGGATCCAGTAGGACCAACGCACGCACGAGTTCCGGGTGCCGCAATGCCAGGTGTATCGCCAATGCGCCGCCGAAGGAGTGACCCAGAACGAGGACCGGTCCACGAGCCTGGCTGGTCAGTAGTGCTGCGAGACTCTCGACCTGCGTGACAATGTCCCAGGGCGGAGTCCACGGCGACCGACCGTGGCCGATCAGATCGGGAGCGATCACGCGGGCCTCGGCAAGATAATTGTCGGCAAGATCGGCCCAGCGAGCACCGTGACCCGTCATCCCGTGAATTGCAAGAATCTCCGGACCGTCGGCGGGCCCGTAGGTGAAGAAGTTCAGCTCTGGCATGGTCTCGACTATGCCGTATCGGCGTCTGCGTTGCCGTGTCGCCTGGCTCCAGGCGAAGTCTGTCGGTGGGGCGTGATGCAATCGATGAATGAATACAGGCGGCCCGGTGGGAGAAACCACGGCAAGGGGCACCTCGAGAGGTAGGCACGGCAACGCTGCAACTCTCGTGCGGTCCCCGCGCGTGGCGAGTCTCTCTCGGACCTGGACGGGCGCGGCGCAGGCTCTGCTGGCCAGTGAGGCCGATGCCGCATCGGCGGCCGCGGACGGTGCACCGGGGTGGCGTCCGTGGCAGGTACTCGGCGGACCGGGTACCGGAAAATCTTCTCTTGTGGCGGACTACGCGGTGTCGCGAATCGTGTCCGGTGATCCCGAGTCGGTTCTCGTGCTCACCCAGTCGAAGCCTGCGGCCATCTCGATGCGGGAGCAGATCACGAGCGGTCTTTTTGCAGGCGAGCATTCGGTGCGTGCAACTCGGGAACCACTGGTCCGCACCGTGCACTCCTACGCCTTCGCTGTGTTGCGACTGCAGGCAGCGGTGTACGGCAACCCGCCACCGCGTCTGCTCACCGGAGCCGAACAGGACGCTGTGGTGCGTGAGATGCTCCACGGTGACATCGAAGACGGCGCTCTCGACTGGCCGGATCGTCTCCGGCCCGCCCTCGGAATGGCTGGATTCGTCACCGCGGTACGCGACTTGATGCTGCGGTCCTCCGAGCGTGGGATCGGGCCGGAGGGCCTGGTCAAATTGGGGCGCAAGCATTCACGTCCGGAATGGGTCGCCGTCGGCAAGTTCGCGAGCCGGTACGAGCAAGCGATGTTGCTACGAGGTGCGGTCGGTGTCGAAGCTGCAGGTGCGTCCGCGCCCGGCCTCGACGCCGCGGAGCTGATCGGCAGCGCACTGATGGCGTTCGCGACCGACCCCGATCTTTTGCATGCCGAGCGTACGCGCATCAGGCATTTGGTCGTCGACGATGCCCAGCATCTTGATCCGCAAGCAGCCGAGCTGGTTCGGCTCGTCGGCAGCAATACCGAATCGACAATCATCGCGGGGGATCCGGATCAGTCGGTGTTCACCTTCCGCGGCGCCGATCCGACGTTCGTGGCCGATCTCGCCGATCCCGGGGACGCCCGTCGCGTCGTGTTGACGCACAATTTTCGAAGTGCGCCTTCGGTTGCGAAGATCACGGGAATTATCGCCGGCCGCATTCCCGGAAGCAATCGTCACCGCGGCGCAGAGCCTGTCGCCGAACCACGCTACGGCGAGGCGAGAACGGTTGTGCAGGTGTTCGGATCGGCGGCGAAGGAAGCCGCGCTCATTGCCGACGTGATGCGACGCGCGCATCTTGTGGACGGTATGCCCTGGTCGGACATGGCAGTCGTGGTGCGATCGGTTCCGCGTGTAATTGCGCCATTGCGCCGTGCGCTGCACGGCGCGGGTGTTCCTCTCGTGACACCAGCATCGGAATTACCGCTGCACCGCCAACGCGGAGCCGTGGGTTTGTTGCTGGTTCTTCGCGCACTCGTGGATCCGTCCTTCGACGGAGAGGATTCGTTGGCACTTCTCTCCGGGCCGATCGGAGGCGCGGACCCAGTGAGTTTGCGCCGACTCCGACGAGGAGTTCGCCGGATCGAACTGGCAGCGGGCGGAGAACGAGATTCGTCGGAGCTTCTGCGCGCAGCGATCGTCGGAACCGGCCCGAACACGAAGTGGGGCGGACGTGGTCGCACGGATCTGATCTCTGAACTGTCCGACGTCGAATCGGCGCCTTTGCGCAAAGTTCTCGGCGTGATGCGTAGGGCAGATGCCGTCGTTCGCGGAGGCCGCGGCGTAGAGGATGTGCTCTGGGCAGCGTGGCAAGCGTCCGGTCTCGAACGCCGATGGTCTTCGGCATCGGCATTGGGCGGCTCGGCGGGGGCGCAGGCCGACCGAGATCTCGACGCGGTGGTAGCGCTGTTCGATGCGGCCGCGTCGTATGTGGACCGGCTTCCGCAAGCCAGGCTCGGCGGATTCGTCGAATATATTTCACAGCAGCAGATTCCGACGTCCAACTCGCTACGGTCGTCCACGGTGCCGGACGCCGTGACGTTGCTGAGCGCGCATTCGGCGGCAGGGCGTGAATGGGAACTCGTTGCCGTTGCCGGCGTGCAGGAGGGACTGTGGCCGGGGCTGCGCGCACGCGGAAGTCTGCTCGGCACCGAATCGCTTGTCGACCTCGCATCGGGGATGGCCGAGGCCGGGAAACTGATCGACAGCACACTGTCCAAAACTGCGCCCTTACTGGCAGAGGAAAGAAAGTTGTTCATGGTCGCGTGCAGTCGCGCTCGATCCGTTCTGCTCGTCACGGCCGTCGATTCCAACACAGGCGACACCGATCTCGTCCGGTCTCGGTTTCTCGACGAGTTGTCCGGACGTGACGGGGACTCCGAAGCGGCGCCCCCCGCCGAACCTGCGGCCCCACTGGACGGGCGCGTGCTCGCCCTTCCGATGTTGGTCGCGGAACTGCGTGGCGTCGTGTGTGATCCTGCGGTCGCCGAGGGAGACCCGGACAAACGCACGCGGGCTGCCCGTCAGCTCGCGAGACTTGCAGCTGCAGGTGTGAAGGGCGCTCATCCCGACGAGTGGTTCGGTGTGGCAGGCGTCAGCACCTCGGCACCGCTCTGGGCCCCGGACGACGGGCCTGTTCCACTGTCGCCGTCGACCGTCGAGCAGCTCACCACCTGCCCGCTTCGCTGGATGCTCGATCGGCACGGGGGAAACGATGGCGCCACTACTCACGCAGTGACGGGAACGCTGGTTCATACCCTCGTGCAGGCCGTTGCGGGCAATATGCCACCGGAGCAGGTTCGTCGAGCCCTTGAAACAGCTTGGGATGCAGTTGATCTGGGATCTCAGTGGTTTTCTCGGCACGAGCTCGACCGTACCGGCGCCATGCTGGAGACATTCGAGACATGGCTTCGCGGAAGCCGCGGCGAACTGACCGAGGCCGGCGTCGAAGTGAAAGTCGAAGGAGTGCTGGAGGCCAGGACGGAGAACGAGCCATCGGTTGCTCTGCGCGGCCGTATCGACAGGCTCGAACACGATCGCGACGGGCGTCCGGTGATCATCGATGTGAAGACCGCCAAGACGGTGATGTCCAAAGAGGATGCGCGAAGCCATAATCAGCTCGCTACCTACCAGGTCGCCGCAGCAGCGGGTGCGATCGAAGGAGAGCCTGCGGGCGAACCTGGCGGTGCTCGATTGGTCTTCGTCGCCAAGCCTCACAACAAGGAGGGCGCTACCCAACGCGTTCAGGAAGCTCCGACGCCGGAGAAACTGAAGGAGTGGCGTGACATCGTCCATCAGGCGGCCGCGTCCACCCAGGGCCCGTCATTCGAGGCCTACGTCAACGACGGGTGCAGACACTGCCCAGTGAAGTCGAGTTGCCCAGCACACGAAACCGGTAGACAGGTGACCGAGAATTGAGCACCCGCACAGCACCTCCACCGCGTAGCGACGTTGCCGTTCGTCAGCCCCGCATCGATCCGATAGAACTCGCACGTGCGCTCGGACAGAAGCATCCACCGACGCCCGAGCAGGCGGCGGTGATTTCAGCGCCACTCGGCCCCACATTGGTCGTGGCGGGTGCAGGAGCAGGCAAGACCGAAACGATGGCAGCGCGTGTGGTCTGGATGGTTGCCAACGAGCTGGTGGATCCCGACAGTGTCCTCGGTCTTACCTTCACGCGAAAGGCCGCACAGCAGCTCACGACTCGAATTCGCGTGCGGTTGGCGCGGCTGGCCGGTTCCGACGTGGTTCGAGCCCTCGACCCGAGTCTGAAACTTCGTGACCGCATCACCTCGGGTGAGCCGGAAGTGAGTACTTATCACTCCTATGCGGGGAGGCTTCTGTCCGAACATGGGCTGCTGCTCCCGATGGAGCCGTCGGCAACTCTGCTGTCCGAAACCGAACTGTGGCAGCTCGCGCACCGCGTCGTCAGTACCTGGGACGGAGACCTCGACACCGATCGCAATCCCACGTCCATCACAGAAGCGGTGCTCGCGCTGTCCGGGCAGCTCGCCGAGCACCTCGTCGACCCGGACGATCTTCGCACTGCGCACACCGATCTCGATCAACTCGTGCACATGCTCGGGCCCGGTCCGAAACAGCGGGGCGGCCCGTCCAAGATACTTCTCGATATTCTCGATGCTCAGCACAAGAGAGTCGCGTTGTTGCCGTTGGTGGAGCGGCTCGATCAGACGTTGCGTAGAGAGGGTGCTCTCGATTTCGGCAGCCAGATGTCACTGGCCGCACGCGTCGCGGCGGAGCATGCCGATGTAGGTCGTTCCGAGCGCGAGAGGTTTCGTCTCGTGTTGCTCGACGAATACCAGGACACCGGCCACGCGCAGCGAGTGCTGCTGTCCTCCTTGTTCGGTGGGGGATCGGACCAGTCGCTTGCACTCACCGCCGTCGGCGATCCCATGCAGTCCATCTATGGCTGGCGCGGCGCTTCGGCGGCGAACCTGCCCCGGTTCGCGACCGACTTTCCTCTTGCCGGCGGTACGCCGGCGCCGTGCCTCGAGTTGCTGACGAGTTGGCGGAATCCGCCCGAGGCGCTGGCTCTCGCCAACAAGATCACCGAGTCGTTGCGACAGAGCGGTGTCCCCGTGCCGACGCTGCGGGCAAGGCCGGGCGCGACGCCGGGCGATGTGCGGCTGGCGGTGACGGCCACCGTGATCGACGAGCGAGAATGGGTCGCCGATCGTATTGCTGCGGAATATCGTCGTGCGAGGGACGAGGACAGGCCCCCGCCTACCGCTGCGGTGTTGGTGCGCCGAAATGCTGACGCCGAACCGATCGCCGAGGCGCTCCGCAGCAGAGGCCTGCCCGTAGAGGTTGTCGGCCTTGGAGGGCTTCTGCACATCCCTGAGATCGCCGATGTGATCTCCATGCTCAGGCTCGTCGCAGATCCTGTGGCAGGTAGTGCCGCCATGCGCATCCTGACCGGATCCCGCTGGCAAATCGGGGCCGCAGATCTTCGCGCGTTGTCACAACGATCGCGAGAGCTTGGAATCAGAGGTGGTTTCGGCACTTCGGGCAAGGTAGACGATCCCGCTGCGCTCGAGTCGGCATTGGAAGGTTCGCTGCCTGGCGAACAGTCAGAGCAAGCCGGGTTGGCCGACGCGATCGCCGATCCCGGATCTGCCGAACGGTACTCGGAAACTGGGTTCCGGCGAATATCGGCGTTGGCTGCGGAGTTGCAGATTTTGCGTGGTCGGATCGGTCAGCCCCTCACCGAACTCGTCACCGATATCGAGCGGGCAATGGGGATCGGTATCGAAGCCCAGGCGCGAACGACGGTCGGCGCTTCCGCCGGCGTCGGACGTGAGCACTTGGACGAATTCGCCGTCGTGGTGGCCGATTACGCGGACAACCCCAGCGCGACCATCACCGGATTTCTGTCGTTTCTTGCCGCAGCCGAGACTGTGGAGAACGGTTTGGCGCCAGGAGAGGTCGAGGTCGCGCTGCACCGAGTGCAGGTACTGACGGTCCATTCGGCGAAGGGCCTCGAGTGGGAAGTTGTCGCGGTGCCGCACGTAGCGAAGGGGGTGTTTCCCTCGTCCACCTCGTCGTCGACGTGGCTCGGTGCGATGGCAGAACTACCGCCGTCGCTGCGAGGGGACCGCTCGGTCGTCGACGCCGACGGACTTATGTCCGAGGGTGTTCCCATTCTCGAGCTGAACGATCTGTACAACCGAAAAGATCTGCAGGACGCCATCGACCGACACAAGGATGCGCTCGCGCGCCGGAGACTGGCCGAGGATCGCAGGTTGTTCTACGTCGCGTTGACGCGGACCGAACGCGCCTTGTTCGTCTCTGCCCACCACTGGGACGAATCCTCGACCAAGTCGCGTGGACCGTCCGAATTCTTGGATGAACTGAAGACACTCGTGGACGAGCACTCGGAGACCGGTGCGGATCCGGTTGCGCGGATCGAGGAGTGGGCGCGCGTACCCGAGGATGGGATCGCCAATCCCCTTGCTTCCGAGCCGCATTCGGCCATGTGGCCGCGTGATCCACTGGGGTCGAGACGGATGGCCGTCGAAGCAGGAGCTCGAGCCGTCCTGGATGCCCTCGCTGAGCCCAGTGTTCCTACCGAGCCCAATACCCTCGTTGACGCTGGTGACGACGACGCTGGGGATCCCGAGAGCTGGGCAGCGGATGTGGACGCTCTGCTGGCCGAACGTGAGCGACGGTCCAGGTTGACCGTCGATGTTGCACTGCCGGAGAATCTCTCGGTGAGTCAGCTCGTCGAGCTTGCCGCGGACCCGGATGCGTTGGCCGCAAGGTTGCGCCGTCCTCTGCCGTACCCACCGAACCCGCTGGCCAGACGAGGTACCGCCTTCCATGCCTGGATCGAACGACGATTCGGTGCGACTCGACTGCTCGACCTCGACGAACTGCCGGGCTCGGCTGACACCGGTGCTGCAGCCGACGTCGACCTCGAGACACTTCAGCAGGCGTTTCTGGATTCCGAGTGGTCGTTACGCAGCCCGATCGAGGTGGAGGTGCCCTTCGAAACTTCGGTTGCCGGAACCGTTCTGCGTGGTCGAATCGACGCCGTGTTCGCCGACTCGGACGGCGGTTGGACGGTCATCGACTGGAAGACCGGTGCCGAACCGAGCGCAACCGAGGAAAAGTCGGTCGTAATGCAGTTGGCTGCCTACCGAATTGCGTGGGCCGAACTGATGTCGGTGTCGCGCACCGAGCCGGTCCCTCTGGACAAGGTTCGCGCAGCATTCCATTACGTGCGGAGTGGACGCACCATCGCGCCTGTCGACCTACCCGATGTCCACGCGCTGGCGGCCCTGATCGACGGTACGGCTGCTGCACCCGGCACGAGCTGGCCTATGGACACAACCACCTCCCCCGACACCGCGGTGCCGGAGGTCGGGTTCTCACAGGAGGACTGATTTCCTCCTACGAGGCGTTTCGTCTTGCCTTCAACGATTCCGTCACCAACGGAATCTGCAGCGGCAGGCGCGCGAGCAACGCGGCCTTCACCGCCGGCGACGTTTTGGGATTTGCCACGACTCGGCGCGCAAGGTCGATGTTTGCAGGGAAGACGGCGATGAACAGTACTGCCGCCAACGCACCGCCGATTCGTCTGGTCCGAGGCACGGCGAGGGCGGTCGCAACGGCGAGCTCGGCAACACCCGATACCTGCGTGTAGGTGCGGGCCGAACCAGGCAGAGCGGTCGGAACCTGCATGTCGAAGAACTTCGGGGTGGCGAAGTGAAGTGCGCCCGCGCCCCCCAACAACACTGCCAATCTCACTGCGGCTGCCTGACTCGTGCGCTGTGTCATGGGGTACACCGTGCCACACGAGGGGACGCGTGTTCTCCGGTGTGGCATCGAGTAGCAGTGTCGTGGGTGCCCAACCGGTCCGACCGGGTTACGCTGCCAGCCGTGAACAATCGGAGTAGGCACCGTGGCAGGTAGATTGCGCGCTCGGTTGAGCGAAGGTGACACACTCGCGGACAAGCCAGACTTCGCACTCGTCGGAGTTCTACGGATCCCGGAACTGCAGAGCAGTCCGTGGCGGGCGATTTATCGGCGAATTCTCATCGCACTCGCGGCTCTGATGCTCGCCGCGATCATCGTCTATCTCGATCGCGACGGTTACCGGGACGCACAGGACAACGAACTGTCGTTCCTCGACTCGTTGTATTACGCGACGGTGTCGCTCTCGACCACTGGCTACGGAGACATCACTCCGATCACGCCGTCGGCCCGTTTGATCAATATTCTCGTCATCACCCCACTTCGAATCTTCTTCCTCATCTTGTTGGTCGGCACCACGCTCGCAGTTCTTACCGAGCGGTCCCGGCAGGCATTCAAAATTCAGCGATGGAGGCGCAGCGTGCGCAATCACACCGTGGTTATCGGTTTCGGAACCAAGGGCCGCACCGCCGTCGACGCGATGCTCGGAGACGGTGTGCCTGCCTCCGAGATCGTGGTCGTCGACACTGATCAGGCAGTTCTCGATTCTGCATCGAACATGGGGCTGGTGACCGTCCACGGGTCGGCCACCAAGTCCGATGTGCTCCGGCTGACGGGAGCTCAACATGCCGCCGCCATCATCGTCGCGACCAACCGCGACGACACTGCTGTGCTCGTGACTCTCACTGCGCGGGAGATCGCGCCCAAGGCAAAAATTGTTGCGGCGATCAGGGAGGCTGAGAACACTCACTTGCTCAGGCAGTCCGGTGCCGACTCGGTTGTGGTGTCCTCGGAGACCGCTGGTCGTCTGCTCGGCATCGCAACCACGACACCGAATGTCGTGGAAATGATCGAGGACTTGCTGACTCCGGAGGCCGGTTTCGCCATTGCGGAACGCGAAGTGGAGCGTGATGAGGTGGGTGGGTCACCGCGACATCTCAATGACATCGTGCTCGGTGTCGTTCGCGCCGGAAAGTTGTTCAGGGTCGGTTCACCCGAGGTCGACGCAATCGAGGCAACCGACCGGCTGCTCTACATCCGCCGCGTCGGGGAGTGATCGGCGCGCAGTAGGCTCGTACTCGTGCGAAGATTCGAACTCGGTACACCGCCCCTGCTCTCGCGCTCTCCGTTGAACCGAGCGGAAGAGTTGCGGAAGGACACCGAGGCGTTACGTGCGGGCTGGTCCACCGCACACATCCTTCAGGTCGACCAGCGCGGCAGGCTGCGTGTCGACGATTCGGGATTGGTGTACGTGCCTGCGACAGACGTGGCCGCGGAACCGGCGTTGGATGCGGTCTTCCTCGGTATCGACGGTGGTCGGCATCTGTGGGCGCAGCGAGTCGGTGTACTGGCCGGTGAATTGGGCGATCTGCGCACGACCGGCGACCGCTTGAGCGAAGTCGAGTTGTCGATTCTGACGAGCGCGCTCGCAATTCTGAACTGGCATGCACGTTCGAGCTTCAGTGCGCTGGACGGTGCGGCAACGACACCTACGTCGGCAGGCTGGTCCAGGATCAGCACCTCCAACGGGCACGAGGAGTTTCCGCGCACCGACCCCGCGGTCATCTGCCTGGTGCATGACGGCGCCGATCGAATTTTGCTGGCGCGCGCCCCCACGTGGCCGGAACGTAGGTTTTCGGTGCTCGCCGGGTTTGTCGAAGCCGGCGAGTCGCTCGAGACATGCGTTCTTCGCGAGATCAAGGAAGAAGTCGGAATCGCCGTGACCGACATCACCTATCTCGGCAGTCAGCCGTGGCCGTTTCCACGTTCGGTGATGATCGGATTCTCCGCTGTGGCCGACCCGGACGTTCCGCTGCAATTTCTCGACGGCGAGATTGCGGAAGCACATTGGTTCAGCCGCGACGAAGTGCGGGACGCACTCGAACTCGGCGATTGGTCGAGCGATTCGGATACCCGGCTGTTGCTGCCGGGATCCATCTCCATTGCCCGCGGAATGCTCGAAGCGTGGGCTGCGGCCGAGAGCTGAGCCGCTACAGGTTCAACGAGCGCTTCACTGCTGCGAGGGTGGGATTCGTAGCGGTGGTGCCGTCGGCGTAGCGAACGGTCGGCACGATGTGGTTGCCGTTGTTCACACTTCCGACGAACTCGGCGGATTTCGGATCATCCTCGATGTCGATCTCCGCATAGGCGATTCCCGCTTCGTCGAGCTGGGTCTTGAGCCTGCGGCAGTATCCACACCACGTCGTGGAGTAGATGGTCAAGGCGGCCGTGTCGTCGGCGGTGTTCGCGATGGTAGTCACGACAACAGTCAACGTCGTGGGTCGTGTTGTTGTTCCACCGGGTGTGTGGCTCGGATGGATCCGCTGAGTGCGTGGCCGGGAAAGAACAGTGTCCGAGCAGCCTGACAAGATGGAGGCCATGTCTGTGGATTCGATGACCACCGGGTTGGATCCCGAGCAGTCCGCTGCCGTCTCCGCTCCGCGCGGGCCCGTATGTGTTCTGGCAGGAGCAGGTACGGGCAAGACGCGCACAATCACCAGGCGTATCGCGCACCTCGTCTCTGCTGGCCACGTGTCGGCCGGGCAGGTGCTGGCCGTGACGTTCACCGCTCGCGCGGCGGGGGAGATGCGCGGCCGGTTACGCGCGCTGGGCGTCGGAGGTGATGGCCCCGCCGTGCAAGCTCGGACCTTTCACGCTGCGGCGCTACGGCAGCTGAAGTATTTCTGGCCGCAGGTCGTGGGAGACACCGGCTGGCAACTGCTCGACCGAAAGTTTGCGTTGGTGAGTCAAGCCGCGAATCGGGCAGGCATCTCCACGGCCACCGATTCGATCCGCGACCTTGCCGGGGAGATCGAATGGGCCAAGGGCTCGCTCGTCGCGCCGGAGGATTACCCGGCGATCACTGCGCGATTGCGTCGAGAAGTACCGATGGATGCGGCCAAGGTCGCGTCCGTGTACGCGGGGTACGAGGATCTCAAATCGCACGGCGGTGACGGAATGCTGCTGGACTTCGACGATTTGCTGCTGCACACCGCAGCTGCACTCGAGGAACATTCGGCCGTTGCCGACGAGTTTCGCGAGCGCTACCGGTGTTTCGTCGTCGACGAATACCAGGACGTGACCCCGCTTCAGCAGCGTGTGCTCGACGCCTGGCTCGGCGAACGAGACGACCTCACTGTCGTCGGTGACGCCAACCAGACGATCTACTCTTTCACCGGTGCGACTCCGCGCTATCTGCTCGATTTTTCTCGGCGTTTCCCCGATGCGACGGTCGTCCGGCTCGAGCGCGACTACCGATCGACACCCGAGGTGGTTTCGCTTGCCAACCGTGTGATCGGAGCAGCTCGTGGCCGAATCGCCGGTACGAGGTTGCAGCTGATCGGGCAGCGGCCCCCGGGTCCTGAGCCTGAGTTCTTCGAGTATGACGACGAGCCTGCGGAGGCCGATGGTGTTGCGCGTGCGATCAAGCGACTGATCTCGAAAGGTGTTGCGCCTGCGGAGATCGCAGTGCTCTACCGTATCAACGCGCAGTCGGAGGTGCACGAGCAGGCGCTGACCGGGATGCAAATCCCCTACCAGGTGCGCGGAGGAGAAGGGTTCTTCAACCGACCCGAAGTGAGGCAGGGTATTTCGGCTCTACGAACAGCTTCCGGTCGCGGCGATCTGCCGGAGGCCTCGAAAGTCGGAGATGGACTACCCTCGCTCGTGCGGGCGGTACTCGCACCCTTGGGGCTGACGGCTACCGAACCCGCCGGTGCTCAGGCTCGTGAAAAATGGTCATCGCTTGGAGGCATCGTTCAGGTCGCCGAAGAACTCGTCGTGCAGGATCCCGAGATCGACCTCGATCGCCTTCTGACGGAACTGGCCGCGCGCGCCGAGGCTCGACACCCACCCGTCGTCCAAGGAGTGACGTTAGCTTCTTTACACGCGGCCAAGGGTCTCGAATGGGACGCAGTATTCATCGTCGGACTTGCGGACGGTACGCTGCCGATCTCGCACGCGCTCGGCAACGACCCGAGTGCGAACAACGATGCGGCCATCGAGGAAGAACGACGACTGCTGTATGTCGGCGTCACCAGAGCGCGGCAGCACTTGCATCTGTCGTGGGCGCTCGCCCGCAACGAAGGCGGGCGGAAGTCTCGTCGCAGATCGAGGTTTCTCAACGGTCTGATTCCGGAGGAGTCACCTGCCTCGCGCATCGCGACGACTCCGTCGACGAAGAAGTCCGGGCCGAAGTGCAGGCTGTGTGGGAAGCCGCTGCTCGGCACTGCGGCAACCATGCTCGGCCGCTGCGAAAGCCATCCCACCGACGTCGACATCGGATTGCTCGATGCATTGAAGTCGTGGCGTCTCGACAAGTCTCGCGAATTGAAGGTTCCCGCGTACGTGGTATTCAGCGACACCACGTTGACGGCGATCGCCGAGCAGCAGCCCCAGGACGACAGGGGGCTCGTCGCGATCCCTGGGATCGGGGCAAAGAAACTGGAGCGCTTCGGCGAGGACGTGTTGACGGTTGTCAGGGACTCTTCGAGCGACTGACCCCGCTTTCCGTCGAAACCGCAGGTAGACATTTCGACATAACCGCAGGTAGAAAATAACTTGTGCAGTTTCGACCAACAGGTTTAGTCTGTTTTCATTGCTAACGGGAGACCGCGAGCAGTACACGTGCCCGAAAGGGTAGGTGTGAGCAGATACAAGACAATTGCCCGCATTCGATTCGAGAACTGGAGGTGGAGAAAAATGAACAATCAACTATTCGGCTTTGCCGTGATCAGTGCAGATTTGGGTATCACCAAATCCGTGCTCGGTGTCTCCGCTTCCAGCTACGTCGGCGGTAACGCTCTCCTGACCGCCGCCTCCGCTCCGGCCGCCTCCAGCCTCATTGCTGCACCCACGACGGGCTCCACGTCGAATAGTGCAATGCAGGCGCAGGAAGCAGCAGGAGCTGCCGAGAAGGCCGCGGCCGAGCAGTGGCCAGCACATCCGGCAGCACCCGCAGCACGTCGTCGCCGCGCACACGTGGCGTCCGTGATCGAAGATCGATATCGAGAGAGTTCTCGGTAGCGATACTCGATTCGCCTTCCAGGCCACGGACCCGCATACGCGGACCGTGGCCTTTTTCGTTCGATGAGTCCCCTCGAATTCGAACGTTCGGCTCACCTGGTTCGCAGAATTTCCGCCAACTGTAAACACGCCGTACGAAAAGTAGAGGAGACCGACGTGTCAACCGTCACGGTCCGGACGACATGCCGATACCAGTCCGACTCAGCGCCGAACGACACTGCGCAGTACCCGATGGACGCGCAGATCAGCGCAGCCGAGAATGCAGGCTTCGAAGTACCCTGTCGTGCAGCTGATCCCGATATGTGGTTTGCCGAGAATCCTGGCGAGCTCGAACGCGCCAAGGAGCTGTGCGCGGAATGCCCCATCCGTCGAACCTGCCTCAGTGCAGCGCTGGATCGCGCTGAGCCATGGGGTGTATGGGGAGGCGAAATCCTCGACCAAGGAGTCGTCATCGCCCGCAAGCGTCCACGTGGACGGCCGCGCAAGCATCAGCAGGTTGCGTGAGGCTTTATCCGATCGAGACGCGCAGCCGACTGAAGCCAGTGGTGCCGGAAAGCTCAGTGGGGCCTGGCTTTTCTGACGAAGCAGATCAATCTTCGTCCGTGAAGCCGGGCATCCACTCGGTGAGGATGGACATGTAGGGGGCGTAGGCATCGAGTTGCGCGCAGATGCCTACGAGGCCGCCGAGAACGCGAAAGATCATGATGTATTCGGCCGGCATGTTGAGTGCTCGCGCAGTACGGAATTGAGCGCTGTCGAATTCGGTCGCGGAACCTGCGGCCTTCTGGAGCCACGAACGAGTGAAATGGAAGGATTCGGCCCGAATGGGATCGGTGAACGGACGCAGGTAGTCCGAAATCTCCTGTGCGGTAACAGTCCGTCCAGGAATAACGAAACCGCTCTCGGTGCAGAGTGCCACCAGCTCGTCGAAGCGTTCTTCGCGGGCGAGACGAACCATCCTACCGAGCACCGGCGGTAGTCCGTTCGGCATCGGGGCAGTGGCACCGAAGTCGATGACACCGAGTCTCCCGTCGGCGAGCATCATGAAGTTTCCTGGGTGTGGATCGGCGTGCAGCAAACCCGCGCGTGCCGGCGCAGTGAAGGCGAACCGAACGAGTAGCTCGCCCGCGGCATTGCGTTGGTCTACCGATCCATTCGAGATGATCGACGAGAGCGGTGTGCCCGTCATCCATTCGGTTACCAAAACTTTCGGCGCGCTTGCCACGACACGGGGGATGGCGAAGCGGGCATCTTTGTCGAACTCCGCGGCGAAGGCGCGTTGGCTGGTGGCTTCGATGCGGTAGTCGAGCTCGTCCTCGGTGCGCGCGATCAATTCGTCCAGCACCGGTTTGACGTCTGCGCCGGTGAAAATGGCGCTGAACGTGTTCGCGAAACGCGACATCGTCTTGAGGTCGGCACGCAGAGCATCGTCGGCACCGGGGTACTGCACCTTCACGGCAACATCGCGCCCATCCGACCACACCGCCCGATGCACTTGACCAATGCTGGCCGAAGCGACCGGTGTGTCTTCGAAGGATGTGAACCGGGAACGCCACGCGGTTCCGAGTTGGTGGTCGAGGACACGATGAACTTTCGCTGCCGACAACGGCGGCGCGTCCGCCTGGAGTTTGGTGAGCGCCTCACGGTACGGCTCTGCGAACTCCTCGGGCACGGCGGCTTCCATCACGGACAGTGCCTGCCCGAATTTCATTGCGCCGCCCTTGAGCTCGCCGAGAACCGAGAACAACTGTTCGGCGGCCTTCGCCGCCAATTCCGAGTCGATCTCGTCGCGATTGCCACCGGCCAACTTCTTTCCGAAGCCGACAGCGGCCCGACCGGCGATGCCGATGGGGATGCGAGCGAGCTTGGCGGTGCGGGCTGAACCCCGGCGAGGAATGTCTGGCACACCACCATCATGGCTGACCGAGCGCCCTCGTGCCCACAGCGCAGGTGAGAGCGACCTAAACCGGTGGTCTCGCGCTCAATGAGTGCAGTCGCACAGCGGATGACGGCCCCATGTGCGACGAGTCATCGTGTGGTCTCTCAGGTCCACTTCGAGCGTCATGTCGGCCAGGGGAACGCGCCGACCGTCGATGAATGCCTCGACCTGTGCCAGCGCGACCGCCGCAGCGGCAAGAACTGTGGGCTTGCTCGCATGGCCCACCCTCCCGAGCAGCTGAGCCGAGATATGCGGCCACTGAGGATCCAGATCGCAGCGGACGAGATCGGCGCAGCGCAGGCAACTGCTGACCCCTGGCAGCACGAAAGGGCCGATAGCTGCGCGGCCGTCGCGCAGTCGGACCTGAAGGTGCGGGGTTCGCGTGCGCACCAAACTCGTCACTACCCGAGGATCGGGGACCATGTCGTCGGTCAGCAGGACGACGTGGCACTGGCTGCTCTCGCGCTCCGCTGTCTGACGTCGTGTCGACGTCGATCGGTGTACGACGAGAGTAGAAGACGGTACGGCTCCGGAGACGACGGCGTCTGCGATCGGTCCGCGTCCGAGCACGTGCACGACGGTCACCTTCGACGTGGACGAGGCCGGTCGGGGTGCCGAGGGGTCGCCTCCCTCGGTCAACAGTCCCGATTCGTCGAGCTCCGACAACAGAGTGGACATCGAGTTGGCGGACAGTCCCACGGTTCCCGCATACCAGATCATGTGTGCACGTGAGTGGACTCCGTCGAGACGCCTGAGCAACTCCAGTAGCACTTCCGACTCGACGCCGGGAGGGGCGGCTACGAGAAACGAACGCTCGGGATGCCAACCGAGACGGACGTTCCCATCCCGTTGAGCGAACACGGGGATATCGAGCTTGGGTCGGCGTACCGGCGATGTAGGCATGCAGCGCACGATGTCAGGCTCGGTGAATCGAGGCCGTCGTCAGATGTAAGTTATCCACAGCCTCGTGTGGTGGCTGAGCTGCAGGGATCTAGAAAATATGGGGTGTACCGACAATTTTTCGGTACACCCCATATCTCACTCGCTTTCGCCCTTTTTCTCGCGCTCGGATCGTTCCTGCGCCTCGGTCGCTTCGAGCTGTGCGATCGGGTCGTCGAAGCTACTGGTACCTCCACCGACGACTCCGTCGATGAATCCTGCTGGATCGTCGAGATCAGCCGAGACCGGCAGCAGGTCCGGGTGAGCCCACACTCCGTCGCGGCCGTCGATACCTGCCGCCGTGGTGAGACGCCGCCACAGATCGCCTGCCTCGCGGACCTTGCGGGGACGAAGTTCCAACCCGACGAGAGTCGCGAACGTCTGTTCTGCAGGACCACCCGAAGCACGTCGGCGTCTGATTGTCTCGCCGAGTGCACCTGCGCCGGGCAGGCGATCACCGAGAGCGTCGGACACGACGGTCTCCACCCAACCTTCGACCAAGGCCAGCAGAGTCTCGAGGCGCTCCAGCGCCGCCTTCTGTTCAGGCGTCGTTTGTGGCTCGAAGGCACCCTGCTGCAGGATCTCCTCGATCTTCGACGGATCGGTCAGCGACGACGGATCAAGTCCGGCTGCGGCTTCCTCGATTGCCGAGAAGTCCATCCGAATGCCGCGCGCGTACTCCTCCACCGTGGCGAGGACCCTCTGCCGAAGCCAGGGCACGTGGCTGTAGAGCCGTTGGTGCGCGGCCTCGCGTGCGGCGAGGAAGACGAGCACTTCGCGTTCAGGCTGTTCGAGGCCTTCGGTGAAAGCGGCAATTGCCTCGGGGAGCAGTGCCGCGACTCCGCTGGGACCGAGAGGAAGGCCGATGTCGGTGGAGGTCAACACCTCTTTGGACAGCTGTCCGAGAGCCTGGCCGAGTTGGGAACCGAATGCCATGCCGCCCATCTGCGTCAGCATCCCCATCATCGGGCCTGCCATCTGCTGGGCCTCGGGAGGAAGTCCTGCCGTCCACATGCCCGAGATTTGTTCGGCGACTGGATCGCACAATCGCTTCCAGGTGTCGATGGTGTTGTCGAGCCAGTCTCCGGCGGTCCACGCCGCGGTCTTGGACGCTCCTGCGGGAAGCGTCGTTGCAGCATCGAGCCACAACTCGGCGAGGTGAGCTGCCTCGGACACCGCCTCGGACTTACCCGCCGAAACGGGAGAGACGTTTCCGATCTGTTGGCGCGCCAACTGCTTGGCAAGGTCGTAGTTGACGGGCCCTGCTGAAGCTGCACCGGCACCCGCTGCGCCCATTCCGCTGAGCATCTGCCCGAACTGGGAGAGCATCTGGCCCAGTGCGGCGGGGTCGAAACCCTCACCGCCGAATCCGAATCCGCCGGGAGTGCCGTCTCCGCTTTGATCCTTCTTGTCCGGATCCTCGTCGGAGCTGTGGAAACCAAAATTGCTCATACCGCCAACGGTACAAGGCGTAGACGCGATGAGCACCGCTCGAGATCACGCTGGTGGCGAACATCGCGCATCGGGGGGTGTGTGCCGGTAACGAGGGGGTCTCACATCTGGCGCACAGCCGCCGGTTCTAATGTTTGTCGGGTGAATCGTAGGATTGCCACTCTGGTCGCCGCTCTCGTGCCGGTCGTCGTACTCGGCGTCGTGGGTTCGGTGATCACCGTGCCGTTCGCCGCCCTCGGCCCAGGACCCACCTACAACACACTCGGTGACGCCGGCGGTGTGCCGGTCGTGCAGATCGATGGAGCCGATGTCGACCCGACCACCGGTCATCTCAACATGACCACCGTTGCGGTAAGGGATCAACTGAACATCTTCGAAGCGTTCGGGTTCTGGGTGAGCGGTCGCCAGGGCCTTGTGCCCCGTGAAGAGGTCTACCCGGCGGACAAGTCGAAGGAAGAGGTTCAGCAGAGCAATCAAGCAGACTTCGAGGAGTCCGAGGACAGTGCCGAACTGGCAGCGTTGCACCACCTCGGTCTACCCGTCGTCCTGGTCGTGGGGGCTGTCGCGCCGGACGGGCCTGCTGCGGGCCTGCTCGGTGCGGGCGAACGCTTGATTTCCGTCGCGGGTGATCCTGTCGAGACGGTCTCTGGCGTCCGAGACACAGTGAGCACACGGGCGCCCGGCGAGTCGATCGATATCGTCGTGGAGAAGGACGGCGTCACGCGTACCGAATCCGTCGTGCTGGGCGCGAGGCCCGATGATCCCGAAAGTGGCTACCTCGGCGTGACACCGGCAGAGGAGCCCGACGTGCCGTTCACCGTCAAGTTCAATCTCGCCGATGTCGGCGGCCCTTCGGCAGGCTTGATGTTCAGTCTTGCCGTCGTCGACAAGCTCAGTCCAGGCGAACTGAGCAACGGCGACTTCGTGGCAGGCACCGGAACCATCGACTCGACGGGTGCAGTCGGGCCCATCGGCGGGATTCCGTACAAGCTGATCGCAGCGCGTGAGGCAGGCGCTTCGACGTTCCTGGTGCCCGCACGCAACTGCGACGAGGCACTGCAGAACGTCCCCGACGGACTTCGGCTCGTGAAGGTCGACACTCTCGACAGCGCTATCGACTCACTGCAGTCGCTCGGCAGGGGGCAAGACGCACCGAGTTGTTGATCGTGTCGGGATCAGTCGTCGTCCACGACATCGAAAGTCGCGTACAAACCCTCGACGATTCCCGGTGCCAAGTTCTCGTAGACAAGAAGTTCGACGGGACCGAAAGGATCTGCGTCGTCGTCGGGATGCATCTGAAGAAGAGTCAACGACGGGCCGTCCTTGACTATCGCTGCGATGAGACGCCCATCCTTGCGATCGGGATGGGACTGCGCGGCGTGCCGTGCGGCATCGTCGGCGGCATCTCGATCGGCCAACAACGGGACCAGCGCGTCGTCGAGCGCGGATTCCGCAGCGGGTGGTAGCACTACGATTTCCTGCACGAGGGCGCATCCGACGACGCCTTCGGGCCACGTGGTGGTGGCGAGGAATTCGTCGAGAGCCGGTGACCCGCCGCCGATGTCCTCCGGCAGCGAATGCTGCTGGATCGGAGTGAGAGCCGAACCGTCGGCGAGATCGTCGAGCAATCCCGGTTCCGCGGCGGCCAGTACAGCGGTTGGTACCAGTGCGAACAGCTGCGGGCGTTGCCCCCACCCTTCGCCGTCGACGAAGTCGGCCACCTCGCGGGCACACCTAGCCAATGCATGTTGCACGGACGCCGCGCCACCGAGGGAACTCGTGTGTCCGTCGGGGTCGGTGTCGTCGCCGAACAGGTCTTCGTTGAAATCGCTCACGCGCTCATCCTCCCATCGACGGTCCTGCCGGTCGTGCACGGCCGCGGTAAGTGGGTGACGGGTGTGAGCGGAAGGGTGAGCTGTTCCGTACAGTGGTTCCCAAATCGGACAGGCGGCGCACATCGTGTGTCGCCGAACCCATCAGCGATACCTGAAGGTGTCGCCCGAAGTTGGAGTGTGTCACGTGGGCATGAGGGCCCCCACCGGATTACCGTCGCTATCGCGGCGGAGCCGGATTTTACTTGTTCTGGCCTTGGTCCTCGCAGCGTTGCTGCTTGTCGGTCCTCGCGTCATCGACACCTACACGAACTGGTTGTGGTTCGGGGAAGTCGGCTTTCGGCAGGTGTTCACCACGACACTGCTGACGCGCCTGGTGCTCTTCCTGCTCGTGGGCTTGTTTGTCGGGGTCGTGGTTTTTCTCGCGCTCATGCTTGCATACCGCAATCGGCCTGTTTTCGTTCCCGTTGCGGGCCCGAACGATCCAATCGCTCGTTATCGCACGACGGTGATGAGCAGATTAAAACTGTTCGGCATCGGAATACCTCTTGTTTTCGGAGTGATTTCGGGTCTCGTCGCGCAGACGAGCTGGATTACGGTCCAACTCTTTTTGCACGGCGGCGATTTCGGCGTCGCCGACCCTCAGTTCAACTTGGACATCGGGTTCTACACGTTCGATCTACCGTTCTACCGCTTCGTGCTGAACTGGTTGTTTGTCGGCACACTGATCGCGTTTTTCGCGAACCTGGTCACCCATTACGTCTTCGGCGGTATCAGGCTGGCGGGCCGTGAAGGCGCACTCACTCGGGCCGCTCGAATTCAGTTGGCAGTGTTGGCCGGATCGTTCGTGCTGTTCAAGGCAATCGCCTACTGGTTCGACAGATACTCGCTCCTCTCGAGCAGCCGCAAGGAACCGATCTTTTCCGGAGCCGGCTTCACGGATATCAATGCAGTGCTGCCCGCGAAGCTCATTCTGCTTGCGATCGCATTGATCTGTGCTGCCGCCTTTTTCGCGGCAATCTTTCTCCGCGATCTGCGCGTTCCAGCGCTGGCAACTGCGCTTCTGGTCCTGTCGTCGATTCTGGTCGGGGCCGTATTCCCGTTGCTCATGGAGCAGTTCTCGGTGCGCCCAAACGCTGCGGAGAAAGAACGCCCGTATATCGAGCGGAACATCGCAGCTACCAGAGATGCGTACGGTATCGGCGACGACGTCGTCGAGTACCAGAACTACTCGGGTGAGAGCTCGAAAAACCCTCGAGAAAGCCCCGCGGACATCACCACAATTGCCAACACGCGTCTGCTGGACCCGAACATTCTGTCGCGTACCTTCACGCAGCAGCAGCAGCTGAAGAACTTTTTCGGCTTTCCCGACACATTGGACATCGACCGTTACGACATCGACGGCCAACTGCAGGATTATGTCGTCGCGGCGCGTGAACTCGCGCCTCAAAGTCTCACCGGCAACCAGACGGACTGGATCAACCGTCACACGGTGTACACCCACGGCAACGGTTTTGTAGCCGCTCCAGCCAATCGCGTGAATGCTGCGGTGCAGGATCCTGCAGCCGAAGGGGCCAGCAGTAACAGCGGTTACCCGATCTACACCGTCAGCGACATTGCGTCCGAGGGCACCAAACAGGTGATACCCGTCGATCAGCCTCGGATCTATTACGGCGAAGTAATCGCCAAAGCGGATCCCGATTACGCGATAGTCGGTGCAGCCGGGGCGGGCGACCGAGAGTACGACACTGACGATTCGAACTACACGTACACGGGCGCGGGTGGGGTATCGGTTGGCAACTGGTTCAACCGTCTGGCGTTTGCCGCCAAGTACGCCGAGCGAAACATCTTGTTCTCGGGGGCAATCGGCGATGACTCCAAAATCATCTTCAACCGTGACCCACGTGATCGAGTCCAGAAGGTGGCGCCGTGGCTGACTACGGATAGTGACTCCTACCCGGCAGTAGTCGACGGAAAGATCGTGTGGATCGTCGACGGTTACACAACGCTGGAAAATTACCCGTATGCGCAACGGGCATCGCTCGATGGTTTGACAGCCGACAGCGTGGAGTCGACAACGGGTAGGGCGCTCCCGAAGGAAGAGGTTTCGTACATTCGAAACTCTGTGAAGGCGACCGTCGACGCGTACGACGGGTCGGTGACGCTGTACCAGGTTGACGACAAGGACCCCGTTTTGAACGCCTGGATGGGCGTGTTCCCCGACTCGGTCAAGCCCGGGTCCGAAATTCCATCCGAACTGCGTTCGCACTTTCGCTACCCAGAGGACCTTTTCAAGGTTCAGCGCGAGATGCTCGCGAAATACCACGTCGACAACCCGAACGAGTTCTTCACCAACAATGCGTTCTGGTCTGTTCCCAGTGACCCGACAGGTGAAGGTGGGACAGGCAGCGAACTCAATCAACCGCCGTACTACGTGTTGATCGGTGATCCGGAAACTGGAAAGCCGTCTTTCCGATTGACCAGTGCCATGGTCGGTTTCAATCGAGAACTTCTGTCTGCGTACATATCTGTGCGATCCGATCCAGACAACTACGGCAAGTTCACGGTGCTGCAGCTTCCCACCGACACGCAGACGCAGGGTCCGCAGCAGGCGCAGACCTCGATGGTCTCGGATGCTCGCGTGGCGTCGGACAGGACCCTGTTGGAGCAGTCGAACGAGTTCCAGTACGGCAATCTGTTGACGTTGCCCATTGCAGATGGCGGCATTCTGTACGTCGAGCCGTTGTACACGTCTCGGAAGAACGCTGCGACGTCGACATTCCCGCAGTTGACCAAGGTTCTGGTCAGTTATCGCGAACCGGGGGCCGACGGTGGGGTACGCGTGGGGTATGCCCCAAGGTTGTCCGAAGCGCTCGATCAGGTTTTCGGTCCCGGAACAGGCACGGCTGCTACAGCTCCTGGTGGCGACGCGGCTGATCCGCAACCAACCGAGACACCGACGACGGGTGGCACCGTCACTGTGCCACCGGCCACAACGCCCAACCAGCCGACGGCCGCAGAGGTTCAGCGACTGAATTCCGCTCTCGCCGACGTCAGGACGGCGCAGTCCAGCGGTGATCTGAGTCGACTGGGCGCAGCGTTCAACGCGTTGCAGCAAGCGATCGACGCGTACCAGCAGTAGCCGGCCGGCTACGCTCAGCGCGAAGAAGCGGCACCGTCACCTCTCATTTCGAGGTGACGGTGCCGCTTCTCTGCTACGAATGCTGGGAATGTCCCAGATCGGGATTTACTGTCCGATCGAGGCAAGCACGGGGTTGGTGCTGACGAGCTGCTGGAACTGTGCGCTCAGACCGAACTGATCTGCAAGCTTGGACGCCGCGTCGAGCCCCTGCTGAGCCGCGGTGGTCGCCTGATCGGCGGCCTGCTGCGTGGGTGCCTGGTACTCAGGTGCGACGGGGAGTGCCGGGGCCTCAGGTGCCGGGGCCTCGGGTGCCGGTGCCGCGGCAGCGGGAGCGGCCTCGACCTCGGAAGCTCCTGTAGTCAGCTGCTGTCCGCAGACAGGCCATGCGCCGACGCCCTGGGTTTGCAGAACATTCTCGGCCACGCGGACCTGTTCGGCCTTGGAAGCGCTCTGCGGCGAGCCGGAACCACCGTTGGCGCTCCATGTGCTCTGAGTGAACTGCAGGCCGCCGTAGTAGCCGTTACCGGTGTTGATGTTCCAGTCGCCGCCGCTCTCGCACTGTGCGACGCCGTCCCAGTTGTGCTCGGCTGCGCTTGCGGTGCCGGTGGAAAGGCCGAGGGGAATTGCTACGACTGCGCCGGTGACGGCGGCCCATCCGAGTGCACGCTTACCGAAATTTGTTTCTTTGGTCATGCGGGGTAAATCCTCTCCGCGCCGCCTGTCACGACCAGCCGTAGGGCACGTCGTATCTGGACGTGTCCCGGCACCGTGTACGAAATTGAGCTCGTACGTGTCGCGGCTCTGCCCCCGTGCGTATCGGGGAACCATCTCCCGCGGGGCAGAGCGATGCAGCGGCGGGGGAGGTACTGACCCTGCGTTGTAGGGCCGTCCGTGAAGGTAGTCGAGGATTTTCGTGACGTCACACGAAGGTTTTGGTGGTTGGCCGTCCACACTGTGGGATGGTTCAGGCTGTTTCTGCAGGTGGGGGAGTGTTGGGATGCTTTCGTTTCCAGTTCGTTACACCCTTGTTATGTGGGATGTATCACCAGTAAAGTGTGGTCCAGGGCACTGAAATCACAACCCGAGGTGCAGTAATTCGCGTTCCTTACTATCTGATCCGAGCGCTGTGTAACGCGCGCTCGTTCCGATTGGTACATGTGATTTGCATTCACCGGACACCGTCGGGTAACTTAGCTTTTGCAGCGCGGGGTGGAGCAGCTCGGTAGCTCGCTGGGCTCATAACCCAGAGGTCGCAGGTTCAAATCCTGTCCCCGCTACTACAGATCAGGCCCGAGTCCCTTCAGGGGAGTCGGGCCTGATCTTTTTGGCATTTCCGTAGGTCGAACGCACGCCGTGTCGTCGACGCCCTGGCCTCACATCGTTTCCGAGCGACCCAACCAAACTACGGATCGACTAGTTACCGCGGTCGGAAGAATCGTCGGTACTTTCCTCGACATCATCGCTCGCCTTGGCCGTGAGATCGACTGTGTCGCCGCCTTCGAGGACAGTTAATTCCTGTTCGGCCTCGGCTATCAAGCCTTTCGCCTCGTCCTTGATCTTTTTCGCCCAATCGGACATTATTCTGCTCTCCTCCGCTTCGACGTGTACCTCACCTATCTACCAGGTCTACTCGACGGACTGGTCGGCGGTCTGGTCGCTCGTCGTACTCATCTCGTCGTTGTGTACGAGTTGGGTTCGTAGAACCTTGCCTGTTGCATTTCTGGGTAACGCGTCGACGAACACGATGTCCCGAGGCACCTTGTACCGCGCGAGATTCGCCTTCACGAAATCCTTGATGCCGTCGGGGTCTCGCGGGGAGAGCGGCGCTGGAACCACATACGCCTTCAATCGGTGCCCGAATTCAGGATCGGCGACGCCGACCACTGCGGCCTCGACGATGTCGGGATGGTCGGCAAGCAGGTTCTCCACTTCAAGCGGGTAGACGTTCTCGCCGCCGGACACGATCATGTCGTCGTCACGTCCGTCGACGAACAGCAAGCCGTGGTGGTCGAAATGGCCGACGTCGCCAGTCGACAGCATTCCGTCGATTCGTTCCTTGTCTCGTCCGTCCGTATATCCCGAGAAGCTGAGTCCGCTGGAAACGAAGATCCGGCCGACGGTGCCCACTGTGGTCACGCGACTGCCATCGTTGTCGAACAATTCCACGTGACATGTGACGGGAGGGCGGCCGGCAGTATCAGGCGCGAGTGCGAGGTCTTCCGGTGTGGCGACGGTGGCAACGGCGACTTCGGTGGAGCCGTACAGATTGTGCAGAACGGGGCCGAACTGCCGCGCTGCTCGTCGGACGAGGTCGGGCGACATCGCTGATCCGGAAGCAAAGATGATCTGAAGGGCCGACGTGTCGTACTGCGCCAGTACCTCGGGGCCGAGATCGACGATTCGTTGCAGCATTGTCGGCACCAACACCAGCGAGTCGGCCCGATGGTCGGCAACAAGCCGCATCGTGTTCTCCGCATTGAACTTGCGGTGCATCACTACGGTGTTCTTCAGTGCGAGAGCCAAAGCGAACTGTGACAAGCCCGTTCCATGAAAAATGGGAGCGGCCATGATCATTGTCTGGTCGCGACGCAGCGGGATGCGGTCGAGGAATTGAGCGGATGCCAGCGGCGACGTGTGATCGCGTGGTGCGCCCTTCGGGGTCCCTGTCGTGCCGCTCGTCAGTAGGACGAATCCGCCAGGAGAGGCCGGTACCTGTACCGCGCCCGTCGATCGAGTGCTCTGGACGTCGTCGAGAGTCGGTATCGCGGTATCCGAGTTTCCCGACCATGCCAGGTAGCGTTTGACCTCAGGAGCAAGCGCCGAAGCAAGGGTCGCGAATTCTTCGTCATACACAAATGTCCGGACTTGCTCGCGTGCAGCAACGTCGGCCAGCTGTGGCGGCGCAAAGCCGGTGTTGAGCATGACCAATCGGAGCCCGCCCTTGGCGGCTGCCAGCATCGTCAGGACCAGCCCGCGATGGTTGCGAGCCATCACGCCCACAACCGATCCGGCGCCGACCCCGTCACTGAGCCAACCCCGAACGAGCGCATTCGACCGTGCCTCCAGGTCACCGTAGGTGAGGGTTCCTAGTTCATCGACGATGGCCGGCGTGGTGATACCCGCGGTTGCGTGCGCGTGAACCGGGCCGGCGAAGGGGCCATATTTTCCGACCGCTCTGATGGCGGCGATTCCCTGATCGATACGGGGGAACGGCACCAGCCCCGACCGGTTCATCACCCGTAGCGCACCCGCGCTGTCGATGATGTGCGACAGCGTCCGATGACGCGCGATACGTCGCTGTACCGACATGATCGTCCCCCTCGAGATCGTTTCGGCAGCCGCGCTCGCATTCTCGAATTCGGCTTGCGTGCAGACGCGTCGAAGAATTAGAGATGACACCCCGCGGTGTTCGATCCTAGTTCGAACACCGTACCGGTGGTTCGGAAGACTTCGATTGATGTCATCGAACTGGTGTTCGAGTTTCTGTCGGTGGGTCGGGTTATGTTTCTCGTATGGATTCGGGGGATGGGCACGCAGAGGCGATCGACACAGCTGATGCTGTGTTGTCGCTGCTCGACCCTGAACGGCACTGGGGTGATTCCGGGGATTGGTTCGAGAATCTGCATCCCCCGTGCGAACTGTCGCCGACCGATGCCGAGTTCGAGGTGGAGAAGTTCGCGCGGTGGTTCGAGAGCTTCCCGTTGGAGGTCGATCCGTTCGACACTGCGGCTGGGCATGATTCGGGTGTCGAACCGGTCGGGGTGGTTGATCCGTCGGTGCCGGTGATCGAGGCTGCCTATCTCGCGAAGGTCGTCGCGATCATCGAGGAGCAGGTCGAGATCCTCGGTCGCATCGATAACGTCGTACTGTGCAATTCGGATCGTCGTGGCCTGCTGGTGCGGGCCGAGGCGGTGCAGCGGGCCTTGTTCGGGTTCTCGCACACCTGGATCGCTGATGTCATCGCTCAGCACGGGCTCGACGACATTCCCGGCTCGGTCCCGTACGCACTGTCGAGTGTGATGCGGTTTTCCTCGAGACGTGCGGGGCAGCGGATCCGGCTCGCGAATCACTTCGGTCACCGCTCGGCGATGTCCGGGGAGCGACTCGTTCCGGAGCATGCGGCGACCGCCGCGGCCGCTGTGGATGGTGTCCTCGACGAGGAACATCAGGTCATCGTCAAGAAGTTCTTCACCAGCTTGAGCCGCGACATCGACATCGAGACCCGTGAGAACGCGGACCGGCAGCTCGCGGAGTTGGCGCGGCAGCTGGGTCCGGAGGAGTTCGATGCGGCCGCGAAGCGGCTGTTTGAATCACCCTAGGTTTTGTGCCGCCTCCAATGTGGGCTGATCCCCGGTGGTGAGGTCAGCGTAGTGGAGCGTTTCGTATTCGATCGGTGGCATGTGACCGATGCTTGAATGAAGCCGCTTGACGTT